>JAFBIR010000001.1 GCA_021531385.1 Parabacteroides distasonis
GAGGATTGCCCTTGTTTGTTCTGATAGTTTGTCCTGACATAGAATGTCACGTTGAAGAACTGTCTCATACATTTAAAAATTTGCTGCGATGTTTCCATCGCAAGGTTCAACATAAATTTTTATGGATGAGATATTTAGAAGATGCAAACCGAGCGTTTTTGCTACAATTTTTTTGTCAGAGGTTTCTGTAGCAAAATTGTAGCATAACTTTGACCGAAAGTTGACCGCCAGAAGGGGTCATAAGCCTTCAAACGGGAAATGACCTCCTTTTGGGATTCGATTCTTATTCCGCTTTCTTTCAGTGGTTTATGACAAAAAAGGAGGTTCCTCTTTCGAAGAATCTCCTTTTTATAGCGGAAAGACAGGGATTCGAACCCTGGGAACAGTTGCCCGTTCACCGCATTTCGAGTGCGGCCCGATCGACCACTCCGGCATCTTTCCTTATTATTGCGGCACAAAAGTAGAAAAAAAATCTGGTTCCTTATGCTAATGGAAGCCTGTTTTTTGCAGTAAATGGCTCTATTGTATGATAAAAAAGGTGCATCCTTTCAAAGGATGCACCTTACTCTTTTTGCCTATAAGACTGCCTATTCTATTTTATTTGAAATAGCGGTTATACAAGCCTTCGAAGCCTTTACCGTGGCGAGCCTCATCCTTGCACATCTCATGAACTGTGTCGTGGATAGCATCGAGATTCAACTTCTTAGCCAAAGTAGCGATACGCTTCTTGTCCTCGCATGCACCAGCCTCGGCCTCCATACGCTTCTTCAAGTTGGTCTTCGTGTCCCAAACAACCTCACCGATCAACTCAGCGAACTTAGCAGCGTGCTCAGCCTCTTCCCAAGCGTAACGCTTGAAAGCCTCAGCTACCTCTGGATAACCCTCACGGTCAGCTTGACGGCTCATCGCCAAGTACATACCTACCTCAGTACACTCACCCATGAAATGAGCCTGCAAGCCATCCCATACCTCTTTGTCGCAACCCTTAGCTACGCCGATCACATGCTCGTCAACGAATTTCAAAGCGCCTTCTGTCTCAACGAGTTCTTTGAACTTCTCTTTCGGTTGCTTACATTGCGGGCATCTTTCAGGTGCCTCATCTCCTTCATGTACATAACCACATACTGTGCAAATCCATTTCTTTTTCATACTATCGCAATTATTAAAAAGGTAAATAATTAAATTTCTACCGCAAATATAACGTTTCCGTTCTATCTTTGGTACGTATCATTGATAAATTTCTTCTATCGTTTCATCAATTCTATTGATGAGGATCCTTTGTGTTGATCTATTTGAGCCATTTATCCAACCACTCGAAGAAGGTTCGTTGCCACAAGACACCATTCTGGGGTTTCAATACCCAGTGATTCTCGTCGGGATAGATCAACAGCTCTGCGGGAACCCCCCTAAGCACGGCGGCATTGAATGCGGCCATACCTTGGTTAGCCAAGATGCGGTAGTCCTTCTCGCCATGAATACAGAGGATGGGAGTATCCCATTTGTCCACGAAACGGTGCGGGGAATTGGCAAACGTACGCTGAGCGGTCGCATTCTGACGATCCCAGTAAGCGCCACCCATATCCCAGTTGGCGAACCACATCTCCTCAGTCTCCAAATACTGCATCTCCATGTTGAAGATACCATCGTGTGCGATGAACGCCTTGAAACGCTTGTCGTGATGACCAGCCAACCAATAGACGGAGAAACCGCCGAAGCTGGCACCTACACAACCCAGCCGATCCTTATCCACGAACGGCTCCTTCGCTACCTCGTCAATCGCCGTGAAGTAATCACGCATACATTGTCCACCGTAATCACCGCTGACCGCCTCGTTCCACTCGATACCGAAGCCTGGGAGACCTCGGCGGTTGGGGGCTACGATGATGTAGTCGTGTGCCGCCATGATCTGGAAGTTCCAGCGGTATGACCAGAACTGGCTGACGGGGCTCTGCGGACCACCCTCACAGAAGAGGAGGGTCGGGTACTTCTTGTTCGGATCGAAGTGAGGCGGATAGATCACCCAGGTCAGCATCTGTTTGCCGTCTGTCGTGGTCATCCAGCGCTCCTCCACACGACCCATCTCCAGTTGATCGTAGAGGTGCTTGTTCTCGAAGGTCAGCTGCTTCACCTCGCCGTTTGTCTCGATGGAGTAGATCTCATCCGCTGCGCTCATGGAGTGACGCTTCACGATCAAGCGGTCGCCACAGAGGGCTAAGGAGGCGTAATCAGCCACGTCGGAGGTGACTAACTCTACCCGGCAAGCGGTGGCATCGTTCTCTTCATGCTGGTCGAGGTGGATGCTATACACCTGCGTGGTGCCATTCCATACGCCGGTGAAGTAGATCTGACGGGCATCCGGGCTCCACAAGAAGGCATCCACGTTGGAGGCGAACGCCTTGCTGACAAACTGCTTCTCGCCCGTGGCACGATCCATCACGCACAAGCGGTTCCAGTCAGCCTCATATCCATCCCGTGCCATGCTCTGCCAAGCGATGTACTTCCCATCGGGAGAGTATTGCGGGTTGGTATCGTAGCCACCCATCTCCGTGCTGTTAGCTGTCGCCTTGCAGAGGTTGGTGGTGGATCCGCTTGCTAAGTCATACTCATAAATATCGGAATCGGTCGAGATGGCATACGCCAATCCCGTCTTTGCCCGGCAAGTGTAAGCCACCTTGTCAGATGCGGGACTCCATGCCAACTGCTCAATGCCACCAAATGGCTTCATCGGGCTTTCATAGGGTTGACCTTCGAGCAGATCTTTGGCCTCACCAAACTGGTTGCCGTCGAAATCGGCCACGAAGGGATGGGGAGCGGTAGTCACCCATTCATCCCAATGCTTGTACATCAAGTCGGTCACGATGATACCCGTCGTCTTGTCCAGGTCAGGGTATTTGTCTTGTGTGCTGGGCACGGTCTTGACCTGCGCGATGAAGAGGAGGTGACGCTCATCCGGCGAGAAGGCGAACCCCTCGATATCCTTGTCGAAATGGGTGAGCTGCTGACGGCCCGAACCATCCGGGTTCATCTCCCACACTTGGCTACTGTCACTTTCGCTACTGAGGAAGGCGATCTTCGTTCCTCCCTTGATCCAGACCACGTTGCTCTCCGATTTCGGGGTGTGCGTGATCTGCTGGTTGCCGGAGCCATCCGCGTTCATCACGAAGATCTCCCGGTTGCTCTTGTTCTGTGGCACGCTGTAATAGCCTACCGTGTAAGCGATCTGTTTACCGTCGGGGGAGACCTGGTAATCGCCGATGCGCCCGAAAGCCCACAACGCTTCCGCCGTCATTCGTCCATCTTGGATCTGAATGTCGGACTTGCCAATCAATTCGCCTGTCGCTTGATCGGCTTGCTCAGAAGTGGCACATGCGCCCAATAGGAGGGAGGTGGCCATCATCATTGTTCCGATTGATTTATTCATGTTGTTTACTGCTATTTTGTGTTTCTGTGCTGCGAAAGTAATCATTTTTTCTGATTCCCCAAGTCGCATCGCTTACATCCTTGGCAGCAGCAACCTCCCTTGGTGGGTTTCCTCAATAGGTTGTACATCCGATAACCCACGTACCCGAAGGTTGCCACGCCGATCCCATATACTACGACATCTTGCCACATGCGTTGTTTTCCTTTTGTTCTATGTAAATAACACAATGAGGCCCTGATTTGTTCAACTGATCAGACCGACCAAGAAACTGCCGGTCTGATACACGATAAAGGAGGCCACCCATGCCAACAAGCAGGTGTAAACGATCACGAACAGGCCCCATCGCCAGGAGCCCGATTCATTGACGATGGCTGTGATGGTGGCGACACAGGGGAAGTAGATCAGCACGAAGATCATCAAGCTCAGTGCGATCAGTGGCGTGAAGAGGTGATTGCCCGCCGCGTCTTGATCCGCTATCAACCGATCGCCCAAGGCTTGTCCATCCTCGTCGGCCGATCCCGTATAGAGCACGCTCAATGTGCTGACCACAACCTCCTTTGCGGCCATACCACTCAGCAGGCTGACACTGATTTTCCAGTTGAATCCCAACGGCTCCAGCAACGGCTCCACCGCCTGTCCGATCTGCCCGATATAAGAGTTTTGCTGGTGGTCGATGTGCTGTTCGAGGGATAACCGCTCCAACGCCTCCGTTTTCTCAGGCGAGTCAGCCGCCTGTTCCCAAGTAGCGATCTCCCGTTCGAAACGCTCGCTGTTGGGAGTCTGCCGCGGGAAATACCCCAAGAACCAGATCAAGATGGAGGCGACTAAGATAATGCCACCCATCTTATGGAGATACTGCTTCGCCTTCTCCCACATGTGAATCAGGATGGATTTGCCCGTCGGCATACGATAGGGGGGAAGCTCCATCACGAACGGCACGTCTTCGCCCTTGAACAGGAATCGACGGAAGAGCCGGGCGGCGATGACCGCCAAGCAAACACCGATCACATACATCAACAGCATGACAACCCCACCGTTCTTCGGGAAGAAGGCTCCCGTCAGGAGCACATAGACCGGCAGACGGGCACTGCAACTCATCAACGGCAGGATCAACATCGTGATCATGCGGCTATTGCGGCTCTCGATCGTGCGGGTGGCCATGACCGCCGGCACGTTGCAACCGAATCCCATCACCAAGGGGATGAACGATTTACCGTGCAACCCCATCTTGTGCATGATCTTATCCATGATGAAGGCGGCTCGTGCCATATAGCCGGAGTCTTCCATGAACGAGATGAACATGTATAGGATCAAGATATTCGGCAGGAAGACGATCACACCGCCCACGCCACCGATGATGCCATCCACCAAGAGGTCTTTCAACGCCCCTTCGGCCATGTGCTCACGGATGAGTCCACCGATCCACTCCACCAATGCCTCGATCCACTCCATCGGGTAGCTACCCAGCCGGAAGGTGGCCTCGAACATGATCCACATGAAGAGGAGGAAAATCGGGAATCCCAGCACCTTATGTGTCACGAAGAGGTCGATCAGCTGGGTGCTGGTCGCCTCCTTGATCTTGTTCTGCTCAAAGGTCTCCCGCAAGGCTCCCGATATGAAACCATAGCGTGCGTCGGTGAAGGCGGTCTCGCAATCCACCTGCAGCAGGTTCTCGATTTGCTGGGCCGTATGATCCCGATCCTGTAGGATCTGCTCGCCACCCGGCAACTGGCGTACCTCCTGCTCAATCTCCTTGTCGTTCTCTAATAGCTTGATGGAGAGGTATCGGCGGGAGAGGCTCTTCGGGATCTCCCCATCCTTCTCCAATCGCTTCTTTAAGGTGGCGATCCCTCGCTCCAAGCAGTCACCATAATTAATATGGATATGGCGAATCACGGGGTCTTGCTCCTCATAGACTTGGATCACCCGTTTAAAAAGCGTGTCAATGCCAAAACCGGTCTTACTGATCGTCGGGATGATGGGTGTTCCGATCATCTTCCCCAGCGAGTCATAGTCGAGCTTATTCCCTTGTCGCTCCAATTCGTCATACATATTCAGGGCGATCACCATCCGCTCGTCCATGTCGATCAACTGCGTGGTCAGGTAGAGGTTGCGCTCCAGGTTTGAGCCATCCACCACGTTGATCACCACGTCGGGTTGCTCCTCGTTGAGGTGCTTGCGCACATACAGCTCCTCCGGCGTGTAGGCGGAGAGGGAGTAGGTACCCGGCAGATCCACGATCTTGAAGGTGTACCCATCCTGATGGAAGAGACCCTCCTTGGCATCGACGGTCACGCCGCTGTAGTTCCCCACATGCTCGTGGGCACCTGAGGCGAAGTTGAACAACGAGGTCTTGCCGCAGTTGGGGTTGCCCACTAACGCCACGTTGATGGTTTTTCCCTTGTTGAGTGCCATGGCGCGCCACTCCTCGTCGGAGGGGAGGACATACTCACCGGCTGTGGGTACGCTCCCCGCTGCGCTCAAGTGTTTCTCCTCCTCAAACTCCGCCGCGCTAACCACCTCGATCAAAGCGGCGTCTGATCGCCTTAAAGACACGTCATATCCCATCACCCGATAATGGATCGGGTCCTTCAATGGGGCGTTCTGGATCACGATTACCTCCTTGCCTCGGATAAATCCCATCTCAATGATGCGCTTACGGAAAGCGCCACGTCCCATAACCTTGACGATAATACCTTTTTCGCCTGTGCGAAGCTCTGATAATCTCATTTCTCTTCTTGCTTTTCGAAACAAAGGTAAGGTTTTCTCGTCTTTTTTGTGTATGTTTGCGCCGATAAAAATTTCAATAGCAAACAGATGAAAATGCAAAAGACTTGGCTCGTCATGGTCGGCCTATTTTTAATGCTCTGCGCTACAAGCTGTAAACGAGCCGACAAACCGTTCACTTTCAGTTATAGCATGGAGAGCGTGAATAATTTCAAGGTCATGTTGTCGTTCGATAGCGATAAGAAGTACCGGGTCGAGCGTTATAACTACTTCATGGATAATTTTGCCCACAAACGGGATCCGAAAATCGTGGAGGGCGTGCTGACCGACGAGGAGTATGACCGTCTGGCGACGTTGGTGAATGAGGCCGATCTCCTCTCGATGGAGGATTCGTATGGCTTCGACAAGGCCCCGACCGGAGGCTTGAGTGACATCGTCTATCAGCTTTCTTACACCAGTGGGGGGGAGGAGAAATACATCTCCATCCGTAGTGTCGAGGGACAACGTTACTCCGATGCGTTCGTCGAGTTGGTGCGAGAGATCACCCGGTTCAACGACGAGAAACTGAAATAGCTCCTACGCCTCCTGACCATGAACTGCGCCTATCTGAGCATCGGCTCCAATCGAGACAAAGCGGTGAACATGAAGCGGGCAGAGGCGATGCTCCGAGCCTATTTCGCCACGATCCGTTTCTCCCCGTTGATGGAGACGCAGGCGATCGGTTGCCCTGAGGCGGAACGTTACCTGAATCAGGTGGCCGTCTGTGGCTGTGAGGAGCCGTTGAGCGAGGTGCAAGCCGCCTTGAAACGGATGGAGTGGGAGATCGGCCGCCGTCCTACCGACAAGGCCTCTGGCCGGATGCCGATTGACATCGACCTGCTCCAATGGAATGACGAGGTGCTGAAGCCTGCCGACTTGCAACGCTGTTATGTGAAGGAAGGCCTCCGTTGCCTCTGAACCTCATGCCATAGTTCGTCTTCAACGTGTCTGCCAAGGTGTCGCCCTCCGTCTCGAAGATCAATTCCACACCGCCGTTGTCGTTGAGCGACTCGTAAGCCGAGGTGGCACTACTGTTGGAAAATTATTGCCCATGATCTCAAAAATCATTGCCGATGATTTCGGAAAACATTGCCCATGGAAATGGAAAACGTTGCCGATAGTTTCAAAAAAGATTGCCGATGGTTTTTAGAAAAGAAGCCGAAGGTTTTGGAAATCGTTGCCCATGGTTTTCGGGGAGGGTGAGGGAGGGACGAGGCGAGCCCTCTCCCTCCTCTGGCTGTCTCTCTACTTCTCTCTGAGGTTCAGCACTTTCTTTGTGGTGCCGTCGCTCATGCGGAGGATGTTCAGACCGCGACTCATGTTGTTCATTCGCTTTCCTTCGAGGTTATAGATCGCTTCGATGGTAGGCTCGCCGACGGTAATGCTTTCTATGCCGGCTCCAGAGATAGGCAGGATGGCACCGAAGTCGCTCCACGAAGATGTCGTTTTGTAGGAAGCGAGCGAAGCCTCAGGCACATAGAGTGTGGCCTCTTCGATAGGAGTAGCACGGAACAAAGAGGATTTATTGATCGCTGTTGGAATTTCACAGATCACCTTGGTGAAAGACGGACAATTCATGAAGCAGTCATTTCCCAGAATGGTCACCGATGACGGGATGGAGACGGACGTGAGCGCTAAACAGTTGCTGAAGCAGGTCTCTCCCACACTGGTCACCGATGAGGGAATGACGATGGAGCTGAGTGCGCTGCAGTTGTTAAAGCAGTCGCTTTTCAAATAAATCACCTCAGTCGGAAGGGTGACAGAGGTGAGCGCAGTGCAGCCCTCGAAACAGCCCGCTCCCAGCAAAGTAACGGATGACGGAATGTCGATGGAGGTGAGCGCGGTGCAGCCATGGAAACAGCCGGCGCCAAATTCGGTCACGGATGATGGGATGGTGATGGACGAGAGCGAGGCGCAGCCCTCGAAGCAGCGTCTTCCCAAAGTGACTATCGATTCCGGAATGTCGATGGAGCGGAGCGCGGCACAACCCTCGAAGAAACGCTCTCCCAATCTCGTCAAGGATTAGTATATAAATCTGTAATCTCCAATTTTTTTTTGAAAAAAACTGATAATTTCGTGCCTGTTATCCCTCCTCTTGCTGCATCTCTACCTCCTTCACCTTGCGGAAGAGGTCGGAGGCGAAGATGAAGTCGTTGAGCGCTTGGTTGTTGGAGGTGATGACCTGGTCTTTCGTGCCTTGCCACTCCTTCACGCCCTCCTTGATGAAGACGATGTTGTCGCCGATGTTCATCACGGAGTTCATGTCGTGGGTGTTGATCACGGTGGTCATCTGATACTCCACCGTGATGTCGTGAATCAGGTCGTCGATCAAGAGGGAGGTCTTCGGGTCGAGGCCGGAGTTGGGTTCGTCGCAGAAAAGGTACTTCGGGTTGAGCGCGATGGCTCGTGCGATGGCCGCACGCTTCATCATACCGCCACTGATCTCAGAGGGGTAGAGGTGGCCCGCATCGGCCAGGTTGACACGCTCTAAGCAGAACTCGGCTCGCTCACGCCGCTGCTTGGCGGAGTCTTTCGAGAACATATCGAGCGGGAACATGACATTCTCAAGCACGGTCATGCTATCAAACAGGGCGGAGCCTTGAAACAGCATACCCATCTCACGCCGCAGCATGTTGAGCTCATGCTTGTTCATGGTCAGCAGGTCACGACCGTCGTAGAGGATCTGGCCGGAATCGGGGCGAATCAAGCCGATGATGTTCTTGATCATGACGGTCTTACCCGATCCGCTTCGACCGATAATCAAATTGGTCTTGCCATCTTCAAACAGCGTGCTGATGTCTTTCAAGACGGTGCGCCCGTCGAACGATTTGATAATGTGCTTTACTTCGATCATACTTCTTTTCCGCTTTTAAGTCAACATCAATTGGGTCAAAATCACGTCGGCGAGCAGGATCATGATGCTGCTCATCACCACGGCGTTGGTGCTGGCCTTACCCACCTCTAAGGCGCCTCCCTTCACGTTGTAGCCGAAATAGGAGGCGATGGAGGAGATGATGAAGGCATAGACAACGGACTTGATGATGGAGTACCAGATGTAGAACTCCGTGAAATAGAATTGCAAGCCATACTCGAAGGAGGCGGGTGTCATGCCGGTCGTGGAGTTGTAGCTGGCGAAGATACCGCCACAGATGCCGGTGAACATACTGAATATCACCAAGACGGGGATAAAGATCATCAGCCCGACCATCTTCGGGAGGATCAGGAAGTTGGCGGAGTTGACACCCATGATCTCCATGGCGTCGATCTGCTCCGTCACCCGCATGGTGCCGATCTCGGAGGCGATGTTGCTGCCCACCTTTCCGGCGAGGATGAGGGCCATGATGGAGCTGGAGAACTCCAGGAGGATGATCTCACGAGTCGTATAACCAATCGTGAACTTCGGGATCAGTGGAGAGCTGATGTTCAAGGAGATCTGGATGGCGATAACCGTTCCGATAAAGATGGAGATGATGATCACGATCCAGAGCGAATCGACTCCCAGTTTATAGATCTCTTTGATGAGCTGCTTGAAGAACATGCTCCAACGGTCGGGGACGGTGATGCTTTTCATCATCAGCATCGTATATTCCCCCATGCTATGTAACGCTTTATTCATGACTTTTCTGCTCGCTATGTACTTTTTTCTTGTGAAGCTACCTATTTAGCCGTCGGCAAAGGTAGCGATTTTTTCCGAACAGCTGGAAAAATCGACCGTGTAGTTTCCGTTTACCGTGCGGAGATGCTATCTTCGCGGGAAAACAAACTTAAACAATCGTATGAAACGTTATTGTCAGACATTGGATTTGAAAGCGGATGAGGAGCTGATCCGGGCGTATTGCCATTGGCACTCGCCGGAGCATATCTGGCCGGAGATACCGGAGGGGATCCGGTCAGTGGGTATCTTGAATATGGAGATCTATCGCTTGGGGACGAGGCTCTTCATGATTGTGGAGACGCCTGATGACTTTGACTGGGAGGCGGCTTTCGCGCGCTTGGCCACATTAGACAGGCAGGCGGAGTGGGAGGCTTTCGTCAGCCAATTCCAGCAGGCGGCTCCAGGCAGCAGTTCGGCGGAGAAGTGGCAGTTGATGGAACGAATCTTCAAGCTCCCTCAAGGGAAAGCGCAGGAGGAATAAGCGATGGAGAAAATGCGTAAACGTTCGTTGGTGGCCGCTCCGGGGGGTGGCTCCTATCTGCTTCCTTTCGTGCTGATCACGAGCCTGTTCCTTTTATGGGGTTTCGCACATGGCCTGTTGGATGTGCTGAACAAGCATTTCCAAGGGGTGTTCACGATGACGAAGGCTGAGAGCGGCTTGGTGCAGTTTTCGACCTATATCGCCTACTTCCTGATGGCATTGCCGGCGGGTGCCTTCATGCGTCGCTACGGCTATCGGCGAGGGATCATCTTGGGGCTGTCACTTTTCGCGGCGGGTGCCTTCGGGTTCATCCCGGCGGCTTTCTTGCAGGCCTCCACACCTTTCCTGATCGCTTTGTTCGTGATCGCTTGCGGCCTTTGCATCTTAGAGACAGCGGCTAACCCCTATGTCACGGTGCTGGGACCTTCTGAGGGGGCGGCTCAGCGTCTGAACCTGTCGCAGTCGTTCAACGGCTTAGGGTGGATCTTAGGTCCTTTCGTGGGTGGCTTGCTGATTTTTGGTGCGCCGGAAGGGGATGCGTTGGCATTGGCTAAACCCTATATCTTGGTGGGTAGCGTGGTGTTGGTGGTGGCTTTGCTCTTCTTTTTCACTCGCTTGCCGGAGGTGAAAAGCGAAGAGGTGGAGCCGGAAGCGACCGCACAGGCTGCCCCAGCCATGAGCACTTCGCTATGGCGTCACGGACAATTTGTGCGATCCGTGGTGGCACAGTTCTGCTACTGCGCGGCGCAGACGGGTATTTTCAGCTTCTTCATCAACTACGTGACGGAGGCCGATGCCTCGATCAGCAACCTGCAAGCCTCTCGCATCTTGGCGTTCGGCGGCATGGCACTCTTCATGATCGGGCGGTTGACCGGTAGCGTGACGATGCGTTGGTTGGCTCCTCGTCGGCTGTTGGCGACCTACTCGCTCTTGAGTGTCCTCTGCATGGGGTTGGTGATCGCCTCTTGGGGTACGCTCTCGCTCTATGCGCTCTATCTGAGCTTCTTCTTCATGTCGATCATGTTCCCGACCATCTTCGCCTTAGGTTTGGAGGGTGTGGGAGCTGACAACACCAAGAAAGCCTCCTCGTTCATCGTGATGGGAGTGGCCGGTGGTGCGTTCAGCCCGATGCTGATGGGGTATATCGGCGAGACGACCATGGCGGTGGGCTTTGTGGTGCCGCTGTGCGCCTTCCTCTATATCCTCTATTTCGCCTTGCGTTGCAAGTAGAGACGTAGAGACGTTGCGTGCAACGTCTCAATGAGATTGTTTGATGGTATTTTGAGACGTAGCACGCTACGTCTCTACGGATAAATTGGAGGTAAAATAGGAGGTAAAATAGGAGGCGAAAAGGGGTGATGTTCACCATCAAGTAGGCAAGAAATCGAGAAAAAAATAATTGTTTGAAAAGTCGTTGCCGAATGCGAAATAATTTCTAAATTGCCGCACTTTTCAGAAGACATGGAAAAAACCAGACAAGTGTGTGCAAAGCTGAAAGGTTTTATTGATCTTAAATGTTAGTGCTATGGTACAGAAATTATTCATTAGGGACTTGACCTTGAGAGACGGTCAGCAATCGTCGTTCGCGACACGTATGAAACAATCACAGATTGACCGTGTCTTGCCCTATTACAAAGATGCCGGATTTTATGCCATGGAGGTATGGGGAGGTGCCGTCCCCGACTCCGTGATGCGCTACCTCAACGAGAGTCCGTGGGACCGTTTGGAGAAGATTAAGGCGGCCGTTGGCGACACCTCCAAATTGACCGCCTTGTCTCGTGGACGAAATTTGTTTGGTTACAGTCCCTACACCGACGAGATCATCGAAGGTTTCTGTCGCAACTCCATCGCTTCGGGGTTGGGTATCATGCGAATCTTCGATGCGCTCAACGATGTGGACAATGTGAAATCGACTATTAAGTATGTCAAGAAGTTTGGTGGAATAGCGGATTGTGCCGTCTGCTACACCATCGATCCGCACTTCACGACGATGGAGCGTCTCAAAGCCTTCCTCAAGGGGAAACCCCTGCCGAAAGCGGTCTTTACGGATGCTTACTTCCTCGACAAGGCGAAGCAGATGGAGGCGCTTGGAGCGGATATGATCACCATCAAGGATATGAGCGGCCTGATCCCACCGAAACGGGTGGCTGGCTTGATCCGACTTTTCAAGAAGAACCTGCATGTACCGATTGACTTCCACACCCATTGCACGCCGGGTTATGGCTTGGCTTCGGTCTTGTCTGCCATCGTGAACGGGGTGGATATTGTCGATACGAATATCTGGTATTTCGCTGGAGGTCCGGCGGCTCCCGCCATCGAGTTGATCTATCTCTTCTGCCAGAAGATGCAGATTGACTGCGGTGTCCAGATGGAGGCCGTGGCGAAGATCCGGGAGGAGCTGAAAAGTATTCGCAAGGAGCTGGAGCCGTTTGATGCCGTGAAACAGTTCCCGAACGCTTTTGATCCGTTGAAAGACAAACTGCCGGCTGAGATCGACCAGGCACTTGATCGGGCGATCGCCTTGGCGAAGTCGGAACAAGAGGAGGAATTGCTGGCCGTTTGTCACAAGATCGAGCAATATTTCAATTTCCCGAAGCCGAATGAGTTGGTGAAGAATGCGGAGATTCCGGGTGGTATGTACACCAACATGGTGGCGCAGCTCAAGCAGCTCAAAGCAGAGGATATTTTGGAGAAAGCGATGACGCTGATTCCTACGGTGCGTTTGGCTGCCGGTTTGCCTCCCTTGGTGACACCGACCAGCCAGATCGTGGGTGCGCAAGCCGTCAACTGTGCGCTGGATCAACGGGCGGGGAAGGCGATGTACACCAACGTCTCCAACCAGTTCGTGAATTTGGTGAAGGGTGAGTATGGCAAGACCCCTGTCCCCGTAGATCCGGAGTTTCGGCTGAAGATCGCCGGCGTGCGTGAGGAGACCCCTTATGACACCTCCCGCTATCAGATGCAACCCAACCCTGTTCTGGAGGATTGCGGTGGCGTGAAGCTGGCGGAGAACGAGAAGGAGTTGCTGCTGTTAGAGCTCTTCCCCTTGGTGGCGAAGACCTTCCTGACCAACTTGAAGAGGGAGCGTTATCAAGCTACGCAAGCGGTTAAACAGCCGGAAGAGGCCGCTCCAGTGGCGAAAAAGCAACCCATCACTGGTCATGTGATCGCCGCTCCGATGCCGGGACGTGTCTTGAGCGTCAGGGTGAAACCGGGCGACACCGTGAAACGCAACCAGGAGCTGTTGGTCTTGGAGGCGATGAAGATGGAGAATAGCATCATGGCGGATAAGCCGGGTGTGATCAAGCAGGTGCTTGTTGGCGATGGCGAGAGCGTAGGTGCGGATGCTCCCTTGGTAGAATTTGAATAAGTGATCGCTGTCACATGTTGACCCTAAGGAGGCGAACTTCCCTGTGCAAAGGTTCGCACCCTTAGGGTTGTTTTTTCTTTTAAACTTGGGTTCTGCTTTATTTATGCTAATTTTGCAATGGATAATCAACGGGTTTTTAAATCATGAAAATACATCAATACATCTGCAGTGTGGCCCTCTGGTTGGTGCTGGGCGCATGTACGTCGCAGGAGGAGGAGTATGATGCCTCCGGGATATTCGAGACCACCGAGGTGATCGTGTCAGCCAAAGGGACGGGTGAGTTGCAATCGTTCCAAGTGGAGGAGGGGCAAGCGGTGCGACAAGGGGAGGTGTTGGGATGGATCGACACCCTGCAACTCTCGTTGAAAGATCGGCAGCTGGCGGCCTCCCTGTTGGCTACTGAGAGCAAGCAGCTCGATGAGAAGCGCCAAGTGGCGCACCTGCGTCAGCAAATCGAGAACCTGCAACGGGAGAAAGAGCGCTTCACCGCCTTGCTGAACGCTAAAGCGACGACCGCCAAGCAGGTGGATGACATTGACTACCAGATCAAGGTGCTACAGAATCAATTAGTGGCGACACAAGAGCAGATCAACAGTTCCAACAGCAGTCTTTCCCGCCAAAGCGAGAGCATCCAAGCGCAACGGGCGCAGATGGAGGATCAAATACGCAATGCCATGATCTCCAGTCCTATCACGGGAACGGTCTTGACCAAGTATGCGGAGCAAGGGGAGTTTGCGGTTCCGGGCAAGGCGCTGTTCAAAGTGGCCGACTTGAGCCAGATGAAGCTCCGTGCTTATATCACCGCTGATCAATTAACGCAGTTGCAGATCGGTCAAGCAGTAGCGGTTTATGCGGATCGTGGCACAACCGATCGAAAGCGTTATGTGGGACGGGTGGTTTGGATTGCCGACAAGGCGGAGTTCACCCCGAAAACCATACAGACACGCAACGAGCGAGCCAATTTGGTGTATGCCGTGAAGATCGCTGTCGAGAACGATGGCTTCATCAAGCGAGGCATGTATGGGGAGGTACGCTTTGAGGAGGAATGAGGCATTACAAAATTACAAATTACAGATTACAAATTGGGGTGAGGGGTTCATGTAAAACGCAGAACTCATCATTCATCATTCAAAGGAGATGATTCTTTCGGTAAAGGAGCTGAAGAAGCGTTACGGCAAGGTGGAAGCGTTGCGGGGGATCTCTTTCGAGGTGGAAGAGGGAGAGATCTACGGGTTGATCGGACCGGATGGAGCGGGCAAGACCACGCTGTTTCGGATTCTGACCACGCTGCTGTTGGCCGATGGAGGAACAGCAACCGTGGATGGTTTGGATGTCGTGACGCAATACAAGGAGATTCGCCAACGGATCGGCTACATGCCCGGTCGTTTCTCGCTCTATCAAGACCTATCGGTAGAGGAGAACCTCCAGTTTTTCGCGACCATCTTCGGCACGACCATTCAAGCGAACTACGCTTTGGTGGCCGACATCTATCGGCAGATCGAGCCTTTCAAGGATCGCAAGGCGGGCAAGCTCTCGGGGGGTATGAAACAGAAGTTGGCCCTGTCGTGCGCCTTGATCCATGCGCCACGGGTACTGTTCCTCGATGAACCCACAACCGGGGTGGATCCCGTCTCTCGCAAGGAGTTTTGGGCGATGTTGAAGAAGCTGCAGCGGGAGCAGGGGATCACGATCGTGGTCTCTACGCCCTATTTGGACGAGGTGCGGCAATGCGACCGCATCGCTTTCCTGCATGAGGGAGAGATTCGTGGGATCGGCACACCGGAGGAGATCCTGCAACGCTTCGCGGACATCTTCTGTCCCGCGTCGTTGAACCATACCACGACGCAAGCGGAGGCGGAGACGGCGATCGAGGTCAGCCATTTGGTCAAGACCTTCGGCGATTTTCGGGCGGTGAACGACATCTCTTTCAGTGTGAAGCGAGGGGAGATTTTCGGCTTCTTAGGGGCGAACGGAGCGGGCAAGACCACGGCCATGCGGATGCTCTGTGGGTTAAGCCGTCCGTCGGCGGGCGAGGCCACGGTAGCCGGCTTCGATGTCTATCGGCAGACAGAGCAGATCAAGCGGCACATCGGCTACATGAGCCAGCGCTTCTCGCTCTACGACGATCTGACCGTCTATGAGAACCTGCGACTGTTTGGAGGCATCTACGGGTTAAGCGGTAAAGCGATCCGGGAGAAAGCCCGGCTGCTGTTGGAGGAGTTGGGATTGGCAGCTGAACGGGATACGTTGGTGCGCTCCTTACCCTTAGGTTGGAAACAGCGGCTCGCTTTCTCGCAAAGCATCTTCCACGATCCCCAGATCGTCTTCCTCGATGAGCCAACCGGGGGTGTGGATCCGGCTACTCGTCGCCAATTCTGGGAGTTGATCTATCGGGCGGCCGATCGGGGTATCACGGTGTTCGTCACCACGCACTACATGGACGAGGCGGAGTATTGCGACCGCATCAGCATCATGGTGGATGGCGAGATCAAAGCACTCGACACACCCGCCGCTTTGAAGCAACAGTTTAATGCGCCGACGCTCTATGAGGTCTTCCTGCAATTGGCACGAGCGGCGAAGAGGAGCGAGGGTTAGTAAATTAAGAATACGATGAAGCGATTTTTTTCATTTGTCAGAAAAGAGTTCTATCATATCTTCCGCGATAAGCGCACGATGCTGATCCTGTTGGTGATGCCGATCGTGATGATTGTGCTTTTCGGTTTTGCGATCACCACGGAGGTAAAGAATGCCCGATTGGCCATTCTCGACTATTCGCAAGATGCCGTGACTACCCGCATTCGGGAACACTTCGCACAGAACCGCTACTTCACGTTGGAGGCTGAGCTGTTCGACGATGCAGCTATTGATCGCCTTTTCCGAGAGAATAAGATTGATGTGGTGTTGGTCTTCAATGATCATTTTGAGGGAGAGTTACGCCACTCCGGACAAGCCTCCGTACAGTTGCTGACCGATGGCTCCGAACCTAATCAAGCGGCGATGCGCACGGGGTATGCCAGCCAGATCTTAGCCACCTTTGCGCAACGCTATGCGGAGGAGATGGGTATGGAACCGACCTTCCAGATTGTACCGATCCCCCGTATGCTCTATAATCCACAGAGCAAGAGCGAATACAACTTCGTGCCCGGCGTTATTGGCTTGATCCTGATGCTGATTTGTGCCATGATGACCAGTATCTCTATTGTGCGTGAGAAGGAGATGGGTACGATGGAGGTGCTCTTGGCCTCCCCATTGCCACCTATCGTCATTGTGTTGGCGAAGTTAGTACCCTATTTCGTGATTTCCTGTCTCAACCTCACGACCATCTTGCTGCTCTCCACCTTCCTGCTTCATATCCCCATTGCGGGAAGTCTGATCGGGTTGGTGGCGATCACGCTGCTCTATATTTTGGTGGCTTTGTTGCTTGGACTGTTCATCTCTACCTTGGTGAACAGCCAGCTGGCGGCCATGTTGCTCTCGCTGTTGCTCATCGTGCCAGCGGTTTATCTCTCCGGGTTGGCCTTCCCGATCGAGAGTATGCCGGAGGTGTTACAACGCATCTCAAACATTGTCCCTGCTCGTTGGTATATTGCAGTCGTGCGAAAGCTGATGATCCAAGGGGTGGAGATGCGTTATGTCTTGCACGAGACCACCGTGTTGGCATTGATGGCGGTAGTGCTGTTGTTGGTTTCCTGGAAATTGTTTAAAACCCGCTTATAATCTCTCCGAATATGATCCTTCCTTATCTCATCGAAAAAGAGTTCAAACAGATGATGCGAAACATCATCCTGCCGATCGTCTTTATCGTCCTGCCGATTGGTATGATCAATTTGATGCCTCGGGCGGCTACGCAGGAGGTAAAGAATTTGACCATCAGCGTGATCGACAACGACCATAGCACCTGGTCACATCGTTTGATCCAAAAGCTGTCGGCCTCCACCTCTTTTTCATTGACGGATGTCTCATCGACTTACGACGCTGCCTTGCATCGGGTGGAGGCTGGCGAAGCCGATTTCATCGTGGAGATTGAGCCCGATTTCGAGCGGAATTTGGTGCGAGAGGGAGTGAGTCGTGTGCTGATCTCCGCCAATGCGGTCAATGGCGTGAAGGCAGGGTTAGGATCTTCTTATCTCTCGCAGATTATCACCGACTATGCGACGGAGTTGCGGGAGGAGCAGGGTGGGGTGGCTTCGGCTGTCAGTCAGCCAGGGTTGACCGTAGCTCCCCGTTATCTCTACAACCCCACATTAGATTATAAATGTTTCATGATTCCCGGGTTGATCGCCATGCTTTTGGTGCTCATCGTCGGATTCCTACCTGCGCTCAACATCGTAGGCGAGAAGGAGAGGGGCACCATTGAGCAAATCAACGTGACTCCCATTGGTCGTTTTGCGTTTATCTTCTCGAAGCTGATTCCTTACTGGGTAGTGGGCCTCTTCATTTTGTCCTATTCCATGTTGTTGACTCGGTTGATCTACGGCTATGTGCCTGCGGGCAATATCGGGTTGATCTATCTGTTCGCCACGCTCTTTATTCTTGTCGTGTCGAGCCTTGGGTTGATCGTCTCCAACTATTCCGATACGGCTCAGCAAGCCGCCTTGGTGATGTTCTTCTTTCTGGTCATCTTCATCCTATTGAGTGGTTTGCTGACTCCCATCGCCAGTATGCCGAGGTGGGCGCAAACCATCACCTTTCTGAATCCCCTCCGCTATTTCATTGAGGTGATGCGCTCCCTCTACCTCAAAGGTAGTACCTTCCACGACCTCCTGCCCAACTTCCACGCGCTCTCCCTCTACGCTATTCTCGCTTGGATTTGGGCCATCGGGAGTTATCGGAAGGTGGGATAAGCCCCATATCCCCTAAAAAACATTAAAACGATGAAGATTTATGCCGTGAAAGTATGTTGTATAACATAAAGTCTCTATATTTGCAACGTGTTTTTCATGGTATTAGATTTAAGGTTAACAATTGAAATTGGCTGTCCGTGATGGATGGCCTTTTTTATTGGTATCTATGCCATTTTGCACGACTGTTATTTCCCCTTGGCCACATAATCTTTGATTGCCTTGGAGAGCGCTATCCAATGCTCTTCGGTCATGCCGTTGCCCGTGAACAGACAGATACCGGCTGCACCGCCTTCGAGTGAGGTCACCGTGGCTTCCGCAATCTCAGAGGGGAGCAAGCCTGAACCTTCCGGATCGGTGATCTTATCCTTGTTTCTCCAGTCGTGGCAGATAAAGAGACCGCTATATACCGGCGTTCCCTTAGTGGATACGCTTTGTGCCTCCTCAGCGGCCATCTCGCCGACCCAAGCGGGTGAGGCCAAATAGAAGTCGTTGTAGTTCATGGGGAAAACGGCATCGACATTCCACTCGTTCCATTGTTGGCGCACCATCCAAACGGCATGGCTATCAGGGCCGGGGAACACGTCGGCACTTACTTTTTTACCCATGGCGTGCACAGCGTCACAGATGTGGTTGACTAACCGGGTGACATTGTCGCAACGCCACTTCGCCCACGCCTGGACCGTATCGGGCTCTGCTGTCGCACGGATGTCTATGCCTGTCTCCGCCTTGAAATCCGCTACGCACTGGTCGCAATAACAGAAATCGGCCTTCGGATATTCCTTGTCCATCACTAAGCCATACTTGTCCCACAAGCCACGGCTGAGGATCACGTCGGCATAACGAATGTAGTCGAGCTGCACATAATCCACTTCCGGGATGGCCGCGATCTGTTGCACTTTCTTGGTAAGGAACTCCGCCACCTTGGGATTGCGAGGGTCTAACGTGGTGTAGTAGGGGACGTAAGGCGGTTTGTCGTAGGCCGATTCACCCAAACGGTTCACGGTGTACATCGTAGAGTCAACCCCCTCTTGCTTTGGGTTCTGCACCATCATGGGGCACCAAGCATGGAACTCAAGACCATATTCCTTCGCCAAGCGGGCAGCCGTGTCCGCATTAGCCACGTTGAATCCCACATTGATACAAACACCCTTCAAGCCATATTCCTTGTATTGGGCGAAATGTTCACGCAGTTGAGCCGAGCCACCATAACCCTCCCAGGCATAGACGGGTACATCCTTCACGTCAATACTTGGCTGGCACGCTGCAAAGGTGAGCAATGCCAACACTCCGAATACAAATTTTTTCATGATCAATAATGTATTTAGTGATAATTATTTGTGATTAGTCATTGATTCACGGTCATCGACGACGCAGGTAACCATCCGCATTGATATAGATCTGTTTGCCATCGGCCTTCGTCACGGTGATCTCATAGTTGCGACTGATCGCTTCCACGCTTAGTTGGGCACCTTCTGGCAGCATCGACCACTCCTTATCGGTTAATCCGAAGTGCCATACGGTGGAATAGTAGCGACCCGTCTTCCGGAACTGCTCCTCTTGCGCATAGAACATCGCCCAAAGCAGGCGCTCAATCTCAAAATCAGCTGGGTAAGCAAACGGCACTTGGGCTTCGCTTGTGCCTACCGTCTTGTCGCTCAGATAGACAAAGCCCCACCGCTCCGGCATGTGCATGGCGATCTGACCCGTGGAGCCCCACGTCCAGTTGTCCTCGGGCAGATACTTGCCATCCGTCCCTTTCTTGCGTTGATATTTCCCATTCACCAAATCGAAATGCCACTCCACCCTTGAGAAGCCTACACGCAGGTAGTTGCCCGCTTGCAAGTAATTCTCGAAACTCTGTGCGATGGCCTTGCGGGGGATGGCAAACTCGGCTGTCCAACCCTGGTCTTCGTCCTTAGGGTTGTTGAGCGTACCATGCACTTGGGTTGCCACTTTCATACCGGGGCAATCCCATTGGAACTGCACGAACGTAGGCGTTGGGGCACGATAGGGTTTCTCGATGGCCAAATCGAAGAGGGTACCTAAGGCATTCACCTCAATCTCGAAATAGTTGTGCGCATCGCCGTCGGGGTCGATAAAGATCTCAAAATCGTTGTTGTAATAGACCACCTCGTCGTGCTGCTTGATGTCAGCCCAGACGTGTGGATCGGAAAGCTCCGCACCCACGTAGAGGTACTCCTCACCCCAGAGCATCTTCACTTGGGTCTCATAGCGTGGTGCGGGGAATCCCTCACCGCTGATATCGACAAAGGCGTTGGAGGTCTCGACGTGTTTCCACGACGACTCGTTGAGCTTGCCATCCACCTTGATAGGATCGGTCGCCCGGTAACAGACATAATGGTTGGGCATCGTCAGAAAACGTGCGTATTTCTCGGTAATAGGTTGGGCCTTAGCAGCTATGGCCATGGCGCACAAAGTCAAGACTGAAAGGATTCGTTTCATGAGCTATATTTTGCTTGGTTTATGTTTTACCACTGTTTCTCAGCACTTTTCCGAATGCTGCACAAACATACAAAAAATATGGCTCATAGTTTCATAAAACATTGCCCGTAGAAATAAAAAACATTGCCCGTAGAAATAAAAAACGTTGCCCGTGGTTTTAGAAAACATTGAGCGGGATATTTATACTGGTTGCACAGCCAATCGGGTAGCTGATTATGGGAAAAAGCCGTATCTTCGCCGCACGAAAAAGGAGTGATGCTTATGAAAACAGAAATGGATCCTGCAAAGACTTCACGGGGAGCGGCTTTTGCGCTATGGATGAAGTCGCCGATGCCGATGGTGACCTTGACCAAGACGATGGACGTGAGTCGGTTGGTGCGTTGTGCCAAACGAAACGGGATGAAGTTTAACATGCTGCTGTGTTGGTGTATTGGTAGGGCGGCCAGCCGTATCGACGAGTTTTACCTGCTGCCCGAGGGCGGTAAACTGATGCGTTACGACCGATTGGCGATCAACGTGATCGTGCCGAATCGGCAAGGGGGCATCAACTCCTGTGACATCCTGTTCACGGAGGATTTGCGGCAATTCAATGCCGCCTATGTGCGATTGACGGCACAAGTGGCTGAGGCTTGCAAGAGCGAGTTTCGGGAGGAGGCAATGGTGGTTGGTACCTCAGCCATGATCCAGACGGAGTTAGACAGCATCGTCAACCAATACACCGACCTGTTTTGCAATCCGATGGTATTATGGGGAAAGTACCGGCCAGGCTTTTGGCGCACGACTCTGCCAATCTCTTTCCAGTTCCACCATGTGCAGATGGATGGTGCCCATGCCGCTCGCTTCTTGGAGGCGTTGCAGCGGGAGATAAGGTCTATCCATTCTTTGTAAAATGGACTGGACTGTTGAGAGGATAGCAGGAGCTCGGTAACGGTCGGGAATGGTAGAGAGTGCTACCATGGGTGGGAGGACACTACATGATGTGAAAAGCGTCATTGATGCTTTGTCAATTGGCTGATTGGAACCTGAGGAATTTCAAATAGTGGGTCAAAGAAGATGAATGGAACAATGTTATCCTATTCTGGGCGATGTGGATCAAACTGTGGTGATCGTATGTGCCGTCGCAAAAAAAGAGCCTGCCTGTCCACCTTGCGGCTTCGAGGTAGGCTCTACTATGTGATTAATCCAAAGAGGGATTAGCCGATCAGCTCTACGCTGCGCTTGATGAAATTGCTCAGTGCCTCACCCTTCAGCATACCGTTGCCCAAGAGTGCGAGGTCGATCAATTGGCTGACCATCTTGTTTCCTGCGGCATAGTCGGCGATCACCTTGTTGCGCTGCTCACGCAGGGTGTCGAGCTGCTTGTTGGTGTTGGTCATATCCTCCTTCTCAGCCTCTGTGATCTCCTCCGGCTTCTTTTTGTTTTGGGCCTCACGTAGGTCATTCTGACGAGCCTCCCAGCCCTTGATCTCACCACGAACGTCCTTCAACTGCTCGTCGCAAGCGGCAGCCTCGTCGCTCAATACCTGCTGGATCAACGGGTGATCGGTGTTCAGCACGAAGTTGAAGCTGTCTGGCATGTCACCATAGAAAGACATACCTGGCTGCATGGCTGACATCTCACGCATACGGCGCATATACTCGCCTTGTGTCAAGATGACAGGATTTGCCTGCGTGCCTAAGGCCTCCATCGTGACGTAGAAGTTCGTCTTCTCCATTTTCGGCAGCTGGCTCTTGAAAGTCTCTACCAAGGCCACCTTCTGCTCCTCATCGAGGTTCACCTTGCCAGCCTCCTCCTTGCGGATCAAGTTGTCGATCGTGTCGCTATCCACACGGACGAAACTGCTCTTCTCGAACTTCTGCTCCATCTGGCCGATGGCGTGCACATCGAGTTGTCCCTTCATCTCCAATACGCTGTAGCCCTTGTCCTTGGCAGCTTGGATGTAGCTGTATTGCTCGTCCTGATTGGTCGTATAGAGGTAGATCAGGTTGCCGTCCTTGTCGGTCTGTGCATCCTTGATCAGGTTCTTGTACTCCTCGAAGGTGAAATACTTACCCTCGATGTCCTTCAACAGGGCGAACTTAGCCGCACGGTCGTAGAACTTCTCGTCGGTCAGCATACCATATTGGATGAAGAGCTTCAGGCTGTCCCACTTCTCCTCGAACTGTGCTCGATCGTTCTTGAAGATCTCCTCCAAGCGGTCGGCCACCTTCTTCGTGATGTGACCGGAAATCTTCTTCACGTTCTGGTCGCTCTGCAAGTAGGAACGAGAAACGTTCAAGGGGATGTCCGGCGAATCTAACACACCATGCAGCAGCGTCAAGAACTCCGGCACGATGCCCTCCACGGAGTCGGTCACGAATACCTGGTTGCAATAGAGCTGGATCTTGTTGCGGTGCAGGTCGAGGTTGCTCTTGATGCGGGGGAAATAGAGGATACCCGTCAATTTGAAGGGATAATCCACATTCAGGTGGATCCAGAAGAGCGGCTCCTCACTCATCGGATAGAGATCTTGGTAGAACTTCTTGTAGTCCTCTTCCTTCAGCTCAGACGGTTTGCGGATCCAGGCCGGGGTGGTGTCGTTGATGATGTTGTCCTCATCAGTATCCACATATTTACCATCCTTCCACTCCTGTTTCTTACCGAAAGCAATCGCAACGGGGAGGAAGCGGCAATACTTCTTCAACAGCCCCTCCAGCTTCTCCTTGTTCAGGAAGTCCTTGTTCTCATCGTCGATGTAGAGGATGATGTCGGTGCCTCGGTCGGCCTTCTCGGTCTCCTCCATGGTGTACTCCGGTGTACCGTCGCAGCTCCACTTCATGGCCGGAGCATCCTTGTAAGACTTGGTGACGATCTCAACCTTCTTAGATACCATGAATGAAGAGTAGAAGCCCAAGCCAAAATGTCCGATAATGGCAGCTGCGTCATTCTTATATTTCTCCACGAACTCCTCCGCACCGGAGAAGGCGATCTGGTTGATGTATTTGTCAATTTCCTCAGCCGTCATACCGATACCACGGTCGGAGATAGTGATGGTGTTCTCGTCGAACTTCACCTGTACGGTCAAGTCGCCCAACTCGCCCTTGAACTCACCTACAGAGGCTAACGTCTTCAGTTTCTGTGTCGCATCGACGGCGTTAGACACCAACTCACGCAAGAAGATCTCATGATCGCTATACAAGAATTTCTTGATTACCGGAAAAATGTTCTCGGAGGTCACTCCGATGTTACCTTGTTTGCTCATATACTTTACTTGTTTTGTTTTTACTATCCTGTTTCGTGCCCATCGGGCATTCACCTACACTATAGCAAAAGCAATGCCAAAACAGATAATGTCGGTCAATGAGTGACAAAAAGGCAGTCGAATGCTACTTCCTCTCCATCGTCTGATAGATATAGTCCATATCGACATGCTGGCGGACGAGGGCAGCGAGTTTGTCGTATTGCGTCTCCTTGAAGGCTTTGTAGTCGAAGGGAGCAGCGGAGGTGGCGGTGTCGAAACCTGCGGCTAAGTGATCGAGCACGGTGGGGTTGTCTAAGATGCCATGCAGATAGCTCCCCCAGCAATGCTCATTGAGGTAACAACCATCTAATCGGCCATCTTCTAAGCGGGCGACGGGGGAGTAGTTCGCCTCCGCTAACGGTTCGGTGCGCCCCATGTGAATCTCGTAGCCCTCGCAGGGCGTCTCTTCAGCGGTGGGCAGGAAGGCGAAACGACTCTGACGGGTTACCTTCTCCGCTTCCAAGATGGTGCGTTGGGGCAGCAAACCCAAACCAGGGAGAGCAGGGATGCTTCCTTCGATGCCCGTGGGATCCTCGATGCGTGCGCCCATCATCTGGTAACCACCACAGATACCGATTACCTTCTTGCCGGCTTTGTATGCCCGCACGATCGCCTCGGCGATGCCGTTGTTATGCAGCTGAAGGAGATCTCCCAAGGTGTTCTTCGAACCAGGTAAGAGGATGATGTCTGCCCGTTCGATCTCTTTCACGTTGTTGGTATAGTAGGGATTGAAGCGGGGATCCATCTCTAATACGTCGAAATCAGTGAAGTTGGACATGCGTGCCACTTGGATGATGGCCACGTTGATCTTTCCCTCTCGGAAACCACCCTGTTTCCGGTCGAGCACAACCGAATCTTCCTGCTCAATCTGAATATCCTTGAACCAAGGGATCACACCGACCACAGGCACACCTGTCAGCTCATGCAACAGCTTGCGTCCCTCGTCGAACAAGGAGGCATCCCCCCGGAACTTATTAATGATGATTCCCTTCATAAGCGCTTTTTCCTCCGGACGCAACAGGGCGATCGTGCCATAGACCGATCCAAACACGCCGCCTCGGTCAATGTCTGCCACCAAGTAGGTAGCGGCTTCCGCACGGAGGGCCATGCGCATATTGGTGATGTCGCGATCCCGCAGGTTCAGCTCCGAGATGCTGCCGGCTCCCTCCAACACGATCGGGTTATAGCGAGCGGCCAATCGTTGGAAAGCGGCTGTTGCGGCGTCGAAGAGTCGTTCTTTCTGTTGGTGCCGCCCGAAGTAATCCTTGGCGGAAAGGTTGCCGATTGGTTTGCCACAGAGCACCACTTGCGAGGTTTGGTCGCCAGTCGGTTTCAGTAACACAGGGTTCATGTCGGTATGCGGAGCGATACCGCACGCTTCGGCCTGCACCACTTGTGCCCGTCCCATCTCGCCCCCCTCTGGTGTCGAGTAGGAGTTAAGCGACATGTTCTGTGCCTTGAACGGAGCGGGTTGATAACCATCTTGCTTGAAGATACGGCAGAAGGCAGCGTTGATCACGCTCTTGCCAGCGTCGGAACAGGTGCCGACAAACATAATGGGACGAAGCTGTTGTTTCATTTTATACCATATATATTATTTAGGAACCGGACGCAAAAGTACGTTTTTGCGGGGATTTTCTTATCTTTGTGAGCATGAATTTTCTTAAATAGCTTATACACATGTTGATAGAGATAACTATTCGGTTGTTTGTAGCGCTGTTGCTCGGTGGATTGATTGGCGTAGAGCGTGATTATCGTTCGAAAGACGCTGGTATTCGTACCCACTTTTTGGTGGCTTTAGGCAGCGCTTTGTTTTGTGTCGTCTCGCAATTTGGGTTTGGTGTGGATCTGAAAGATTCCTCTCGTGTGGCGGCGCAGGTTGTATCAGGCATCGGTTTCTTGGGAGCCGGCACAATTATCTTTCAAAAAGATAAAAATGTAGTGAGAGGATTGACCACCGCAGCTGGTCTTTGGGTAACTGCGGCGATAGGCTTAGCTTGTGGAACGGGCATGTATGTAGCGGCAGCCATATCGACAGCCTTTGTGTTGGTCAGTTTGGAGGGAGTGAACTTGTTAATGCCCCATAGCAGTATGTCAACGGTTTATTTGACATTCACTTCCACCTCAAAGGAGAGTGTAAGGCGAGTCATTGAACAACTCAAGAAGGACTGTGTGGAACTTCATTCCTATGAATTGAAAGACCGGCGCTCCTCGAAGGGTGAGCTTTTCGAGGTTAGCGTGGAGATGCGTATGCAGCGTGGCCATACGGAGCAACTGCTCGGCTATCTGGATGAGTTCGACGAGGTGACGATCACCAGCATAGAGTAGGGGTATTACTGCTGATAATACCCCTGCATATTCATCTCTCTCGCTGCGAAATAGTTGTATTTGTCCTCCTCCAAGGGATATATCTTGAAAAGCAAAAAGCTTCTATGAAGGGTGAGATAAGTATGGATATTTTGCGTACATTTGCGAATCTATAAAAAATGTAGACTTTTAAATATTTCGATCTCATGGAGAAAGTAAATCAGCAGCCGGTGCGGTTGCAATCTTTGGATGCCCTTCGAGGCTTCGACATGCTCTTTATCATGGGCGGTGGCACGCTCTTGGTAGCTTTGGCTACCCTGTTTCCAACCCCCTTTTTTGAGGCGATCGCCGAGCAAACCCAACATGTGGACTGGAATGGGTGCCACATGGAGGATATGATCTTCCCGACTTTCCTCTTTATTGCGGGTATCTCTTTTCCCTTCTCGTTGGAGAAGCAGCGGCTGAGTGGCAAGGATGAGGGAGCGATCTTGCGCAAGATCATTCGCAGAGGTCTGACTTTGGTGTTGTTGGGCATTGTCTATAATGGCTTGCTGAATTTTGATTTCTCCACGCAACGCTACGCCAGTGTCTTGGGACGCATCGGTTTGGCTTGGATGTGTGCCGCTCTCCTGTTCGTTTATGTGCAGACGAAGAGTCGGGCATGGATCGCCGCCGCCCTCTTGATTGGCTATTGGTTGCTGTTGGCTTTCGTGCCGGCTCCCGATGCGAATGGAGCGGACAGCCTGACGATGGAGGGTTGCTTGGTAGGCTATGTGGATCGGCTGTTGTTGCCGGGACGGTTGCACCTGACCATTCATGACCCAGAGGGCTTGCTCTCTACGTTGCCGGCTGTGGTGACGGCGATGCTCGGTATGTTCACGGGAGAGTTTATCAAGCAGCAGAAAGAGGGACTGACGGAGACCCGCAAGGTGCTTTATCTGTTGATGGCTGGCCTTTCACTGATGGCGATCGGTTTGATTTGGAACCTCTTCTTCCCGATCAACAAGCAGATCTGGAGCAGCTCTTTCGTTTGCTTCGTGGGTGGTATCTCCACACTGCTTTTCGCCCTGTTTTACTACATCATCGACGTGAAGAACCATCGTGGTTGGACGCTCTTCTTCCGGGTGATCGGAATGAACTCCATCACGATTTATTTGGCACAACGTTTCATCCGCTTCTCCTACACGAATGAGGCGCTGTTTGGCGGGTTGGCGAAGTTGATGCCGGAGTCCGCCCAACCTTTGGTGCTGGCGATCGGATATATCGCCGTATGTTGGGCATTTCTTTATTTCCTGTATAGACAAAAGATATTCTTGAAAGTATAATGGCTATGGAATCAATCAAACAAATCTATCGAATAGGACATGGTCCGTCGAGTAGTCATACGATGGCACCGATGCGTGCCGCACAGATGTTCTTGGCTCGGAATGGCGAGGCAAAACGTTTTCAGGTGACATTATACGGCAGCTTAGCCGCTACGGGAAAAGGCCACATGACCGATGCCGCGATCTTGGAGGTATTGCAGCCGGTGGCTCTTACGGAGATTATCTGGGAGCCGAAGCTGTTCTTGCCTTTCCATCCGAATGGCATGCTGTTCGAGTCGTTTGCCGAGAATGGCGAACGCATGGAGGCTTGGACGGTGTATAGCATTGGTGGTGGAGCCTTGGCGAATGAGGCGTTCAACGAGTTGACCACCGCTGAGGTCTATGGGTTTCAGAAAATACAGGATATACAGGCATGGTGCGATCGCACGGGTTATTCCTTCTGGGAGTATGTGGAGCAATGTGAAGGTAAGGAGATCTGGGACTATCTCGCCGAAGTGTGGGAGGTGATGCAGGCGGCTGTGCGTCGTGGTTTGGAGACAGAGGGTATCCTTCCCGGTGGGTTAGGAATCCGTCGAAAAGCCTCCGATTACATGATACGGGCAAAAGGGTATGGCAGTAGCATCAAGAGCCGCGGATTGGTCTATGCCTATGCGTTGGCGGTCTCTGAGGAGAATGCTTGTGGTGGTCAGATCGTGACGGCTCCCACGTGTGGCTCTTGTGGTGTGCTACCAGCTGTTCTGTTCCATTTGAAAGAGACCCGTGAGTTTCGTGATTCACGCATCCTGCGTGCGTTGGCAACGGCCGGTCTGTTTGGTAACGTGGTGCGTACGAACGCTTCTGTGTCAGGTGCTGAGGTAGGTTGCCAAGGAGAGGTAGGCGTAGCTTGTGCGATGGCGGCGGCTGCGGCCAGCCAGCTGTTTGGTGGTACGCCCGCACAGATCGAGTATTCGGCGGAGATGGGCTTGGAGCATCACTTAGGCTTGACCTGCGACCCGGTATGTGGCTTGGTGCAGATCCCCTGTATCGAGCGAAATGCCTTTGCGGCTGCCCGCGCCTTGGATGCCAACACCTATTCCAACTTCTCTGATGGTAAGCATCGGGTGAGCTTCGATCAGGTGGTGCAGGTGATGCGAGAGACCGGACACGACCTGCCCAGCCTCTATAAGGAGACTTCGGAGGGTGGCTTGGCGAAGAATATCAATCATCCCTCTTAATTCTTGACATCTACATAAATTGAATACAGTATGAATGTAAAAACGTATTTGAAAGCGGCGTTAGCCTTGGCCTTGGTGGCGTGTGGGCAGCCGAAGCAGCCTGCCGCAGAGGAGGTGGTGCTGAGCGGTAACCCGGTATTTGAGGGTTGGTATGCCGATCCTGAGGGCATCATCTATGACGATACCTATTGGATCTATCCCACGTGGAGCGATGTGTATGAGAAGCAGACTCATTTCGATTGTTTCTCTTCCAAGGATTTGGTTACTTGGACGAAGCATGCCAACATCATTGACACGACGGAGGTGAAATGGGCAAAACGAGCCATGTGGGCACCGGCTGTGATTCGCAAGGAGGGTAAGTATTACTTGTTTTTCGGTGCGAACGATGTGCATGAGGGCGAGATTGGGGGCATCGGTGTAGCGGTGAGCGACCGTCCGGAGGGTCCCTACAAGGATCTGTTGGGCAAACCGTTGATCAACGAGATTGTAAATGGGGCGCAACCCATCGACCAGTTTGTCTTCAAGGATGACGACGGCACCTATTATATGTATTACGGTGGCTGGGGGCATTGCAACATAGTGAAGTTGAATGCTGATTTCACTGGGTTGGTGCCGTTTGAGGATGGAACGATCTACAAGGAGGTGACACCTGATAGCTATGTGGAGGGGCCCTTTATGTTCAAGAAGCATGGCAAGTATTATTTCATGTGGAGCGAGGGTGGCTGGACGGGTCCGAATTACTCCGTGGCCTATGCGATTGCCGATTCGCCGTTCGGTCCCTTTGAGCGCATCGACAAGATCCTGCAACAGGACTCTACGGTAGCTACCGGTGCGGGTCATCATTCGGTCTTGCATGTGCCGAACACGGAGGATTATTACATCGTTTATCACCGTCGTCCGTTGGGTGACACCGGGCGTGATCATCGGGTGACCTGCATCGACCGCATGACCTTTGATGCGAATGGCCGCATCAATCCGGTGAAGATTACCTTTGAGGGCGTGGAGGCACGTCCGATCACCCTCAAATAATGGGCTCGATGCGTATGAATCACTCTCGAATCATCAGTATGTTATGTGGCCTGTTGCTGTTCTCCTTGGGGGTGGCAGCGCAGGCTGCTTCGGATGGAAACACCTACACCACGCCGGAGCGACTCTTCTACATCACCCGCAGCTTGAACAAGAATCTGGTCTGCTATGACTATCGGCTGACGGATGGCAAGCTCGACAAGAAAGATCCGATCCATGTCTATTGGGTCAATCGTGAGGAGAAGGTGGGCGAGAAAGAGGATATCAACTTCTTCCAACGCAAGATGGCCTATGGCTACAAGCAGGTGGAGAAGGGGGAGGATCGGGTGGTTTTCACCTTGACAGCCTATCCCAAGCGGCAAATGACCTTGACCGGCAGTGCGGCGAAAGGCTATCAGTGTTATGTGACGATCAGCGGCAAGCAGGCCGTGTTGCAATCCTTGTATGTCAAGACAAAGCCCGGCAATCCCATGAGCGTGGAGTATGTCGAGCTTCGGGGCGTGACAGTGGATGGGGGAGAGGCGGTTACGGAGCAGGTAAGGCCTTAATCACCTGCTAACTGCTGGATCACCTGCTCCAAGTATTTCTTACCGATGGGAAGCACCTTCCCATTTTTCACCAATGTCACCTCCGAACGTGAGTAACTGGCTATGCAGCGACGGGAGACTAAAAATGAGCGATGGATGCGGACAAATTCACCTTGTGGCAATTGCTCTTCTATGATCCGTAGTGGTATCTTGGAAAGTAGGGAGGTGCCGTCGGCGAAATGTACCTTGACGTAGTTATCGATGGACTCGACATAGAGTATCGTATCGATGGAAACTGTCACATTCTTGTAGTCTGACTTCAAGATCAGCTGGCGTACAGCCGATTCAGACACACGGAGCAGGTCGTGCATGCGCAACCATTGCTCGGCTTTCTGCATGGCCCGATCGAAACGCTCATAAAAATAGGGCTTGTGCAGGAAATCCACGGCATTCACCTCAAAGCCGTCCAAGGCATAGTGCGCATACGCTGTGGTAAAGATCAGGCAGCAAGAGGGAGGTAACTGCTTAGCTAACTCGATTCCCGACGTACCATTCATCTCGATGTCGAGCAGTACGACATCGGGCAGCCATTCACGGATGCGTTGCATGCCCAAGCGGGGTGTGCTGAATGTCTCTAATGTGATACCTCCACGACGCGCACAGTAGCGTTCGATGATGCTCAGTGCGATGGGTTCGTCATCTATAGCGATTATTTTCATATTGTTTCTTCTGTTAGTAGTTCCAGTCGGACACGGAATAGGCCATGCTCCTGTTCAATCTCCAACCGATGGTGTTCGGGGTACAACAGCTCTAACCTTCGACGACAATTCGTGATACCCATACGGGCGGAATGTCCTGCTTCACGCCCAAAGGTGGAATTGACGACTTCAAAACAGAGTTTCTCCGCCCGTTGGTTCAGTTGGATATGGATGAAACAAGGGTCATCGGAAGAGATGCCGTATTTGAAGGCGTTCTCCACGAAGGTGATCAGCATCATAGGAGGAATAGGCATTTCTTCCCGCTCCACTTCGTGTGTGAAACGGATGTCTGCCAGTTCGTTCAGTCGTAGCTGCTGCAGGGCGATGTATTGTCCGATATAATCCACCTCTTCTGCCAAAGCGATGAATTCCCGATTGGCATTGTTATACATATATTTGGTCAGATTGATAAAACGTTCGAGGGTGATCTCCATCTTGTCAGATTGGGTGATTAGCAAGCCATAGAGTGTGTTGAGTGTGTTGAAAAGGAAATGCGGATTGATCTGCGCTTTGTACAGGGCCAGTTCGGCCTTGTTGCGTTCATATTCCATCTCTGCCCGCGCCAGTTTCTGCCGATACACCTCTTTCAACATGCCTACGGCAAAGCAGAAGATAACGACTAAGATGTAGTGCAACCATATCGCTTGCTGGTTCTGTCGGATGCCCCAGATGGGATAGGGATAGAGCTGACGCTGTTGCTGATGGATATGGTAAAGCGGAGAGGTGATCTCGTAGGCTGAGAAGAGAAAAGTGACCGCCAAAGAGAGCAATATCGCCACCACGGCCATCGTTCGCTTTTTACCTTTGATGAACAGGCGGGGAACGATGAAGTATTTATACAAGAAATAGGTGACATACAACCAGCCGACAAACGAACAGAAAAACAATGGATAGGTGCCCCACCATCTCTCCACCGGGAATGCGTAGATCACCAACGGTAGAAGGATGAAGCAGAACGCCATATCCATGTAAACGGTTATATGCCTCATACTTTACTTATGCTGCTCGAATAACCAATCTTGTACGCTCTCAATGCCGTAGGCCACGAACCAAGTGGCTCGGTGATTACCACCTGTAAAATGGGTGAAAAGCAGATGGTTGCCTTCCGCACGCATCTTGTCAGCTTCCTGGGAGAGTTGCTCTTGGGGCAACGTCATATCCCATGTAGCTTCCGTCACCTTGCTACCTTGATTGCGCCACAAAGCGACAGCCTGTCCCTGCAGTGTGCTCGACGAGACATCACCCTCGCACGAAATGATCCAGATGTTCTGCCTGTCCAACGGCCCCATTAAGGATGGGTTCCACTTGCCTGCCACCAATAATGCGCCAGCAAACAGATCCGGCTCTTTCAGCATCATCACGATGGAAGACATACATCCCATCGACTGACCAGTGGTGTAGATGCGCTTTGAATCAATCGAGTACTTGGTCTGGAGCTCTTTCAACAGGGCGATCGTAGCATCCAAATGGTGGCTGTAGTTCCAGTTGTCATCTACCGTAACGAACGGATATTCCGGGGCTACCACGATGCACTTATGACGGGCTTGCGCTTCTGGCTCTGCCCATGAAGTCGCTCCGATGCCTTGATGCAAGGTGTGTGTGACCGGTCCGCTGGCCACTCCCGCATCGTGGATGAAAAGTACCAATGGATATTTTTCGGCTGGGTTATAGTCTTTCGGTAAAAAGATATTGTAGGGCAACACCTGTCCGGAATAGGGACTTACAAATTCTTCCTGTTTGAAGTCATCCGCTACGAGACACCGCTCAGCCGTGCTTTCAATCACTTGGTCGTTTGCTTTGTAGCTCTTTCCGGCAGCGGTCTTCATGTCAGCGGTCTGTATCACTACGGCATTGCCGGGATATTTGTCGTTGCCACCCGTGCTCCATCCCGCGCGCAATCCCGGACCGCCCTGCATACGATCACGCTCCTCTTTCTTCTTCTTGTCCTCCTCAGTAGGCATTTGAGGTTTCGCGTTCAGATCCACTTCTGCTTTCACTTCGATGATGACATACTGACCATCTTTGCCTTTCTCAGCCCGCTCGGGTGCGCTATTGGCATAGGTACGTGTCACCTCTTTCCCCTCCACACGAAAACTTTCGGTAGAAAGGCTCTTGTTTCGAATAGGTGTATCATATTGCAGTATAACGGTTTCCACTTTTCGTCCATCGCCTACTACACGGCTGATCGCAGTGGCCGACTGCACATGTTGATCACTTGTGGAGTTGTTTTGGGCTTGTGCAAAGCCGAGGATTCCTGCCAGAACCATGGTGATAATTACTCTTCTTTTCATAAATGTATGCTTTGAATAATGTGCATCTATCTCTTTGATGGATAATGCAAAAATACGTTCTTTTAGCTTGCTGACAAAATTCCGTTCCATTCGTTTGTCCCCAAAAAACTGCTGTTAGCCTACGCTCCGATGAAAAGGGAGATGCTTATTAGGAGGGATGGTTACTTTTGTGGCCATGTAAATCATTAATCATAATCGGAACATGATGTATTATAAGACCTTGCTTATTGTCCTCGTAGGCTTGTCGATGGCTGCCTGCAAGAGGGGGACGATAGAAGAAGAAACGTCTGATTATAAGACGCTGACCGTGAAATTGGAAAACCGCATGTTGATGCAAGAGTACAGCGCCCGATTGGATGGACAGCAAGTGGTGGAGGTACGACCGCAGGTAAGTGGGCTGATCACCCATATTTGTATCGACGAGGGGCAACAGGTGAGAAAGGGGCAGCTCCTGTTTGTCATTGATCAAGTGCCCTATCAGGCGGCCTTGGCCGAGGCTACGGCGAATGTGAAGAGTGCGGAGGCAAGCCTGGCGACCGCTCAGCTTAATCTGGAGAGCTCTAAAGCGTTACGCGAAAAGAATGTCGTACAGGATTATGTCCTCAACACGGCCAAAAACGAGTTGGCTGTCGCAGAGGCTGCCTTGGCGCAGGCTAAGGCGAAGGAGATCAGCGCACGCAATAACCTGTCTTATTGCCGATAGTGAAGAAAAACGTTGCCCATCGTTCTCCAAAATGATGGGCAATGTTTTCAAAAACCATGGGCAACGAAATAAAAAACCATGGGCAACGTTTTTCAAAACGATGAGCAACGAAAAGTGGAGCGATGGGCGACGTTTTTTGAGCAGTTTCTTCTATTTGTTCCCAAATACTCAATAAACGCAATAGTGATCTTCCCACACGCTCCTCCCTTTAAATATGCAAAACCAAGATGAAGCGACAGCCCTTCTTATAGGCGGTGTCGAGCGAGAGTTCCCCATTCAACTTGTTGGCTACCAATGCGCAGATTGGCAAACCTAATCCGTCACCTTCCAACAGGTCATGTGCGGAGGCAAAAGGAGTGAAGATGTTAGCTTTCAACTCTTCGGGAATACCGCAGCCCGTATCGGTGATGATGAAGTGGCAAACATGTGCACCTTTACGTTTGAACTCTAAGCGGATATGTCCCTCTTCCGTGTGCTGAGCCGCCCCATACAACAGATAGGAGAGGAGGCTTTCAAGCTGTTCCGCATTGCTTTTGATCTCGATAGAAGGAAGATCAGTTAACAACTCCACACCTGGTTTGAGATCGTTTTTGAAGCTTTCAACAAGTTTCTTGCCTAATTTAGATACGTTTAATGGCTTGCATTCAAAAGGAGTTGTTAATGAACTTTCTAAGGAAGAGAGTTCTTGAATATGCGCTGCGAATGTGCGCAAAGCCTCAACACGTCCCTCGATGGGCTCACGCACTTCCGGCTGGGCCTGGTGGGAAAGGGTAGCTACTTTCTCTAAGGTAGGCTCCATCTGTTCCGCAATATGCTGGATGAAAGCCGCTTGTTGCTCGCTGTGTGCTTTAGTGGTCTCTATAATCTGTTTGAGCTTACGATTACCTAACGTGAGGCGTGCCAACATCAATCCGCCTAAAACAAGCACGATAGCCAATCCGGCCACGACAACTAACAGCGCAAAGATAATATACTGTCGAGTAGAAAGGCTACTCTCTTTTTCTTCGATCAACTGGAGGCTCTCATCGTATTTCTGCTGTAAAGCGCCTAACTCATCCTTGGCGGTCAGTTGCTTCACGGAGTCATTCCAATTCATCAATCCCTTGCAGGCCTGTTCCATCAAGGCCGTGTTATTACCAAAGCGAGCCACCTCAATCAAGTCCTCGTAACGCTCACTGACAGCGGCATAGTTTTTCTGGCTTTTTGCGGCCTCAATGAGCTTCTGGAAAGCCGCATCTCCCTCTTGGTTTCGCCCGAAGGTATAGTATAACTCTGCTTGTGCGGTGAGCCAATCATTTGTGAGGCTGCCGTCTCCAGCTTGATTCTTGAGGGCCTCCAAGATGTTAAGTTGCCCCTCTGCCTGTGGTTGGTTGCGCAACTTGATATACATCCGCAATCGTTCACGGCTAATTTGAAAACGTTGTGCGTAGAGCTGACGTTGCTGTTTTTGTTCCTCAGCGCCCACGTATTCACTCATTCGTCGGCAAAATTCAAAGGCTAAATCATATAAATTTTCACGATAATAGAGCGAGGTAACCGCCGAGCCGGCTTCTACAGCTTGTTTGTAATCACCACGGTTGGCGAATCCCTGATAAGCAAGTAAAAAGAGCGCTCTCGCACGTACATAGTTTTTACTCTCCAAATTGTTTTGTGCGTCTTGCATTAGTTCGGGAGCTGTTTGTCCCCATAGTAACTGCACCTGCATCAGTCCTATAAACACGACTAAAAATAAGAATCCTTTCTTCATAGCATACCTTATTAATTTCTGTATTTGTGCGTAAAAGTATGTGTTCTCCGTCAGTTGTGCAACTTTTTGGAGAATAAATTGTAACTTTGCCCGTTCTTAATCAAGAAATAAGAAATTCCGAATTATGGCAAAAGTAGCGTTGATTACGGGTATCACGGGACAAGACGGCTCGTTTTTGGCTGAGTTTCTAATAGAGAAAGGATATGAGGTGCATGGCATTATGCGTCGTTCCTCCTCTTTCAATACAGGACGTATCGAGCATCTTTATTTGGATGAATGGGTGCGCGATATGAAAAATAAACGATTGGTAAACCTGCATTGGGGCGATATGACAGATTCCAGCTCGCTGGTGCGTATTATACGGGAGACGAAGCCGGATGAGATCTATAACTTGGCGGCTCAAAGTCATGTGAAGGTCAGCTTTGATGTGCCAGAATATACGGCTGAGGCGGATGCGGTGGGAACGCTGCGCCTATTGGAGGCGGTTCGTTTGTTGGGTTATGAGCAGCGGACGAAGATTTATCAAGCCTCTACCTCCGAGCTGTTTGGATTGGTGCAAGAGGTACCGCAGCGAGAGACAACCCCCTTCTATCCACGTTCTCCGTATGGTGTGGCGAAGCAGTATGGCTTTTGGATCACTAAGAATTACCGTGAGAGCTACGGCATGTTTGCTGTGAACGGCATTTTGTTTAATCATGAGAGTGAGCGCCGTGGAGAGACTTTCGTGACCCGCAAGATCACCCTTGCGGCCGCACGTATCGCACAAGGCTATCAAGATAAATTATATTTGGGTAATCTCAATGCTTTGCGCGACTGGGGCTATGCCAAGGATTACGTGGAGTGTATGTGGATGATTTTGCAGCATCCCACACCGGAGGATTTCGTGATCGCGACGGGCGAGTATCATACGGTGCGTGAATTCTGTACGTTGGCTTTCCAAGAGGTGGGTATCACGTTGCGTTGGGAAGGCGAGGGTGTCGCAGAGAAGGGTATCGACACTGCTACCGGACGTGTCTTGGTAGAGGTGGATCCGAAATATTTCCGTCCGGCAGAAGTGGAGCAGCTCTTAGGCGATCCGACAAAGGCGAAAACGCTATTGGGATGGAATCCGCGTAAGACCTCCTTCCAGGAGTTGGTGCGCATCATGGTGCAGCATGATATGCGCTTTGTCAAGAAGCTCTATCTGAAATCGCACATGGAGGATTAGTCGATGGATAAGACAGCGAAAATCTATGTGGCTGGCCACCGAGGCTTGGTGGGTTCCGCTATTTGGAAAAACCTACAAGCGAAAGGCTATACTAACTTGGTGGGGCGTACTCATGCGGAGTCGGACCTGCTGGACGGCGTAGCGGTTCGTACATTCTTCGATGAAGAGCGTCCGGAGTATGTGATCTTAGCCGCTGCCCATGTGGGTGGTATCATGGCGAATAGCCGTTATCGGGCTGATTTCATCTACCAGAACTTGCAGATTCAGCAAAATGTGATTGGTGAGAGTTACCGTCATGGCGTGAAGAAGCTGCTCTTCTTGGGAAGTACCTGTATTTATCCCAGGGATGCGGAGCAACCGATGAAGGAGGAGGCATTGTTGACCTCTCCCTTGGAATATACCAATGAGCCGTATGCGATCGCTAAGATTGCAGGTTTGAAGCTTTGTGAGAGTTTTAATTTGCAATATGGCACCAATTACATAGCGGTGATGCCGACCAATCTCTATGGCCCGAATGACAATTTCCATTTAGAGAACAGCCATGTGTTGCCCGCCATGCTGCGCAAGATCCGTTTAGGACAATGTCTGAAACAGGGTGATTGGGAGGCTGTGCGCCTTGATTTGGATCGCCGACCGGTAGAGGGCGTGAATGGCTCAGCGGCTGAGGAGGAAATTTTGCGCATATTGGGTAAATATGGTATCTTCGCCGACCGAGTGGAGCTTTGGGGTACGGGCAAGCCACTCCGTGAGTTCTTGTGGAGCGAGGAGATGGCTGATGCCAGTGTCTATATTTTGGAGCGGGTAGATTTCAAGGATACTTACGACGCGGGAGTACGAGCTATTCGGAATTGCCATATTAATATAGGTACGGGAAAAGAGTTGACCATTGCTGAGTTGGCTGATTTAATTAAGCAAACGGTGGGTTATGAGGGTACGATTCAGTTTGATGCTTCTAAGCCTGACGGCACGATGCGAAAGCTAACTGACGTATCGAAATTACACGCCTTAGGGTGGCACCATCAGATTGAGATTGAAGAGGGTGTAGCACGTCTGTATCAATGGTATTTACAACATTAAGCATAAAACAAGATGAATCAAAATAACTACTGTGTGATCATGGCGGGAGGCATCGGTTCCCGTTTTTGGCCGTTGAGCCGCGTGGAGCTGCCGAAGCAGTTTGTGGATGCCTTGGGCGTAGGTAAAACCTTTATCCAGCTCACATACGAGCGTTTCGCCCGCTTGATCCCGACGGAGAACTTTCTCGTGATGACTGGTGAGGGATACAAGGACTTGGTATTGGAGCAGTTGCCGATGCTCCGTCCGGAGCAGGTACTGACAGAGCCCTGTCGGAGAAACACCGCTCCCTGTATTGCTTACGCCATGTGCAAGCTCTTCCAGCGTGATCCGGAGGCAGTAGCGGTGGTGACTCCTTCTGATCAATACATTGGTAATGAGCAGGCTTTTGAAACCATCATGGCAGAGAGCTTGGTTTTCGCTCGTCAACATCCCGCTTTGCTGACGGTGGGCATTACGCCTACCTATCCGGCTACTGGCTATGGCTATATCCAGACACAAAGCCAAGAAGGGGCTCGTTTCACGCCGGTGCAGCGTTTCAAGGAGAAACCGGATCTTCGAACAGCGATGAGCTATCTAAACGAGGGTAATTATTATTGGAACTCCGGTATGTTTGTATGGTCGGCAAAAGCCATTGTGGAGGCGTTGCGTCTTTATCTGCCCGAGGTGACTTCGCTCTTTGAGGGAGTAGGTGAAGCGTATGACACCCCGCAGGAACAGGTAGCTGTGAATGCGGCATTCACGGCCAGTCCTTCTATCTCAATTGACTATGGTGTGATGGAGCGTTCAAACAAGGTATATGTATGCTGTACCAATGATCTGGCTTGGAGTGACGTGGGCTCATGGGGTGCGCTCTACGGATTGCTGACGAAAGATGAGCAGCTTAATGCAGCATCCGGTACGGAGCAGATTCGTATGATGGCTTCTGACGGAAACTTGGTGAAAGAAACCAACCCCAATAAGAAGGTGGTGATCGACGGCCTTTCTGGTTTCTTGGTGGCAGATACCGAGGATGTCTTGATGATCTGTCCGTTAGGTGATGAGAACCATTTGAAACAGGTGATCGAGGTGGCAAGTAAATAACGTATATGTCTTCACTATTCTATCGGTTACTTCTCTTTAGTTGTTTCCTTTTTTGGGGAGCAGGAAAGCTATCCGCACAGTACACGGTGCGAGGTGGAGAGGGAACTCCTTTGGCTGTCGAGCAGAGCACAGCTGATAAAGCTGAACGCATTACGGTTTATGTCGTCAATGGAACAAAAGACCTTTCTATCAGCTACACCTCTTCCTCAACGGCTACGCATCAATGGTACCGCTACAAGACAAAGCGCCTGGAGGCAGAGGCGGTGCCTTGCACACAGACGGGACAGACCTCGACCGTAGTCAATGTTGAACCGGAATATGGCTACTTTGTGGAAGAGGGAGCAGTCTCTAATTATATCTGGATTGTTGATTATAGCCGTTATGGATTGCAGATTTCCGATTTGGGTGTTTCTGCGAACAGTGATCCCTGTAGCGGTATTCTGTTGACCGGTTCAGGAACAATCGCACCTATTTATTATTATTGGCCCAACACAGGTACACGCCGAGAGTTGAAACGACAATTTGAGATCAACTATCAGACGATGGTGTATGATGCGGAGGAGAAACGGTTTACGGAACAAACAGAAACGGCTACATTAGAGGGTAATCTGTTTGAGCAATCCATTCCAGCTCCTTTGTGCGACACGGAGATTTGTGTGCATGGCGATGCATTCGCTCGTCATTTTGGCAAGGAGGGTACATGGTGTGTGGACAACTACCAAGCGGCGGCTGTAGAAGCTCATATCGACACATTTTTGGTGGAGCAGGCTGCAGAGAACATGAATACTTCCAAAGTGGGTTATTGCGCACCTGCAGAGGTGGAGTTCACGGCAGTGGCTAACCAACCGACTGCGGCCCTTTTCAACTGGGTAATTTACCCACAGGGAGAGGAAGAGAATGTATTATTACGTTTTACGGGTGAGACGATTGATTATACGTTTAGTCAGGCCGGTTCGTTTGTGATAAAGCTGACAGTTAGCGATCAACAGACCACCTGCACGGTGGAGGATGAGGTGCAAATCGACATCTCTGAGTCTTATCTGAAGATTCCTAACGCCTTTTCTCCGGGTACGACTCCCGGCGTGAATGATGAGTTCAAGGTGGCTTATAAGTCATTGATTCGTTTTAAGGCGACCATTTTTAACCGATGGGGGTTGAAGCTCTACGAGTGGACCGATCCTTCACAAGGTTGGGATGGAAAGAAAGGGGGTAAGTATGTGGTGCCGGGTGTCTATTTTTATGTGATAGAGGCTGAGGGTTCTGATGGCATCAAGTATAAAGAGAAAGGCGATATAAATATCCTACGTCCTAAAACCATTCAAGAGGAACAAGAAGTAAACAGTGATAATGAAAGTTTCTAAGAGTAATCTAATCAGTTTCTTATGCGGTGGGGCTGCTTGCCTGACCGCTTGTATTTCTATGGGATCTGACGATGTGAAGCGGATGGCGGAGCGTGATCCTGTAGTCGCTTCGTTGACGGTCTCGCCGGAGATTCCGGAGTCAGTACCTTTTTGTGGGCAATTGGTGGACATCACTCGTTATGACCGGCGTGAGGCGTTCGACCGCGAGTTGAGTAGTTTTACCTATTTCCATTCGACAACCATGTTGTTGATCAAGCGGGCGAATCGCTATTTCCCGGTGATTGAACCAATCTTGAAAGCGAATGGCATTCCCGATGATTTTAAGTATTTGGCAGTGATCGAGAGCAGTTTGGATCCACGTGTCACCTCTCCAGCAAGGGCTGTTGGCATGTGGCAACTGTTAGAAGGGACGGCTCGTGATTTCGGATTAGTGATTACGCCGACGGTGGATGAGCGTTGCCATGTGGCAAAAGCGACGGAGGCGGCTTGCCGTTACTTGAAACAGGCTTATGGAAAGTATGGCGATTGGGCGACAGTGGCGGCCAGCTACAACGGTGGCATGGGGCGTATCTCCGGCGAGCTGACCAAACAGGAGGGGGAGAGTTCGTTCGACCTGTGGCTTGTGGAGGAGACTACACGCTATGTCTATCGCATCATGGCCATCAAGCAGATCTTTGAGCATCCTTCAAAGTATGGTTTTGTCATGCGGGCCAGAGATCTGTATAAACCGATCGCAACGGATGAGATCGAGGTGAAGCAGGATATTCAGAATTTAGCTGCCTTTGCGAAAGATAAAGGACTTACATACGCTGACTTGAAGCGCTTCAATCCGTGGTTGCGTGATCGAAAACTGTTGACGGGTGGACGAACTTTCAAGTTGAGCCTGCCAAAAAAGAGCGAGTTGTATTATCAAACCCCCAACACGGTGGTGCATAATCCAGCGTGGGTGGTTGCCTCCAATTAAGTTTTTCTGTACCTTTGCTCCAAAAAAGCGAAGATAGGTCGCACAAAAAGCAATAAAATGACAAACGATAAAGCGGCATTGGAGGAGGGGCAGATCTCGGTATGGGGTGCCCGTGTACACAATTTGAAGAATATTGACGTAGATATTCCACGTGGTAAGCTGACGGTTATCACCGGTATGAGCGGAAGTGGTAAGTCTTCGTTGGCGTTTGATACCCTCTTTGCGGAGGGGCAACGCCGCTACGTCGAGACCTTCTCTGCCTATGCCCGTAACTTTTTGGGGAATATGGAGCGGCCTGATGTGGATAAGATTACGGGATTGAGCCCGGTCATCTCTATCGAGCAAAAGACGACCAACAAGAATCCTCGTTCAACCGTAGGAACGACCACGGAGATCTATGACTTTCTGCGTTTGCTCTACGCACGGGCCGGTAATGCCTATTCCTATTTGAGCGGAGAGAAGATGGTGAAATATACGGAAGAGCAGGTGCTTCAGTTGATCTTGGATGCCTACAAGGGAAAGAAAACCTACCTCTTGGCTCCGTTGGTGCGGAACCGTAAAGGACATTACAAAGAGCTATTTGAGCAGGTGCGCAAGAAAGGCTACCTCAATGTGCGGGTGGATGGCGAGTTGCGTGAGATCACGCATGGTATGAAACTGGATCGCTACAAGATGCACAGCATCGAGGTGGTGATTGACAAGTTGGTGGTCAGCGAATCTGATGAGCGACGTCTCAAGGAGAGCTTGAAGGTAGCGATGAAGCAGGGCGATGGTTTGGTACTGTTGTTAGATGCCGGGACAGGAGAGGTACGTCATTATAGCCGCCGTTTGATGGATCCGGTAACAGGACTTTCGTATAGTGAACCTGCTCCGCATAATTTTTCGTTCAACTCGCCCCAGGGAGCCTGTCCCAAGTGCAAGGGATTGGGGCAAGTAAACCTCTTGGATATGACGAAGATTGTGCCGGATCCCTCGTTGAGCATTTATCAAGGAGGAATCGTTGCTTTGGGGAAATACAAGCAATCCATGATCTTCTGGCAAATCGAATCGCTTTGCGAGAAGCATGGCGTCACGATCAAAACGCCGATTCGTGACATCCCAGAGGAGGCGATGGATGAGATCATGAACGGTACCGATGAGCGTGTGCCGGTGAAACATGAGTCATTGGGCACCTCAAACTATTTCATGAGTTACGAGGGAGTGGCCAAATATATCTTGATGCAGCAGGAGATGGATGCCAGCGCAACCGCACAAAAATGGGCAGGCCAATTTATCAAGACAGCTACCTGTCCGGAGTGTAACGGACAGCGATTGAACCGAGAGGCATTGAGCTATCGGCTGGATGGCAAGAACATCGCAGAGCTGTCTGCGATAGACATCTCTGAGTTGAACAGTTGGTTAGCGGATTTGGAGGATCGGCTCGATCCTAAACAACGGGTCATCGCTACTGAAATCTTGAAGGAGATCCGTTCTCGCTTGCACTTCCTGTTGGATGTCGGTTTGGACTATTTGGCTCTTAACCGTGCATCCTCCTCTTTGTCAGGTGGAGAGAGCCAGCGTATCCGGTTGGCAACGCAAATCGGTAGCCAATTGGTCAATGTACTCTATATTTTGGATGAGCCCAGCATCGGGTTGCACCAACGAGACAACGTGCGTCTGATTCAATCTTTGAAGCAGTTGCGTGATACAGGTAACTCCGTTATTGTGGTGGAGCATGATAAAGACATGATGCTCAATGCTGATTATGTCATTGACATGGGGCCGAAAGCGGGCCGACTGGGCGGTGAGGTGGTCTTTGCGGGTACACCTCAGGAGATGTTGCAAGCACACACACTGACCTCTTCCTACTTGAATGGCGAGCGGGAGATCGCGTTGCCTGCGATGCGTAGGGTGGGTAATGGCCATTGCTTGACTTTGCGTGGGGCACGAGGTAACAATTTGAAGAAAGTGGATGTGCAATTTCCGTTAGGTACCTTTATCTGCGTGACCGGTGTATCGGGAAGTGGCAAATCTTCATTGATCAATCGTACCTTACAACCCATTTTGAGCCAGCATTTCTATCGTTCCTTAGAGGATCCACTTCCTTACGATGCATTAGATGGTATTGAGTTCATTGATAAGATTGTCAATGTCGATCAATCGCCGATCGGACGTTCACCCCGTAGCAATCCTGCTACCTATACCGGTGTGTTTTCGGATATTCGCAACCTGTTTGTGGAGTTACCTGAGGCTAAACTGAGAGGGTATAAACCGGGACGTTTCTCTTTCAATGTGTCGGGCGGACGTTGCGAGACTTGTAAGGGCAATGGCTATAAGACGATCGAGATGAATTTCCTACCCGATGTATTGGTCCCTTGCGAGGATTGCCAAGGCAAGCGTTACAACCGGGAGACCTTGGAGGTGCGTTTTCGTGGCAAGTCTATCGCAGATGTGCTCGATATGACCATCAACATGGCGGTGGAGTTTTTCGAGAACGTGCCGACAATCCTCAGTAAGATCAAGGTCTTGCAGGATGTGGGTTTGGGATATATTAAGTTAGGCCAGCCTTCGACTACGCTTTCTGGCGGAGAGAGCCAGCGGGTGAAGTTGGCGACTGAATTGGCTAAACGAGATACAGGCAAGACGCTTTATGTGCTCGATGAACCGACTACAGGATTGCACTTTGAGGATATTCGAGTCTTGTTGGGCGTGTTGAATCGCTTGGTGGACAAAGGCAATACGGTCATCGTCATTGAGCATAACTTGGATGTGATTAAAAGCGCTGACTACTTGATTGACATGGGGCCTGAAGGAGGTAAGCGAGGAGGTAATGTGCTCTTTACAGGTACACCAGAGGCCTTGGCTGAGAGTGGTGTAGGATTTACAGCAACTTTTTTGAAGGAGGAGATAAACGCTTCATTAACCCCCAATAAATCATGAAGAATCCCATACAAATGATTAAGCAATGCGTCGAGAAGGAGGAACCCTATTTCGTGCTACGTGGACAAGACCGCTGTGCGTTGGCTGCTGTAGAGGCCTACTATGAGGCGGTACGCCAACAGGTCAGAGATCCCTATTTTATAGAGGAGATCGAGGAGATAATGAAAGACTTCCGTGCCTATCGGGAGGAGATTGCTAACACAAAAATTCCAGATTAAATATGGCCGATGACAGTTACAAGACGATTAAAGCCATTTCCGAGGGGTATTACACGGAGAAACGCAGTCGCTTTATCTCGTATGCCATCCCTGTGCGTACAGTTGAGGAGGTGAAAGAGCGAGTGGCTGCCTATCGAAAACAGTATTATGATGCACGCCACGTCTGCTGGGCCTATATGTTAGGTCCTGACCGCCAAACCTTTCGGGCGAATGACGATGGAGAGCCTTCTTCTACGGCTGGCAAACCCATCTTGGGGCAGATCAATTCCAATGAGCTGACTGACATCTTGATAGTCGTGATCCGCTATTTTGGAGGTATCGAGTTAGGCACAAGTGGACTAATCGTTGCTTATCGCACGGCTGCAGCTGAAGCTATCGCTGCGGCAGAGATCGAGGAGCGAACCGTGGACGAGGATATCACCGTGGTATTTGAGTATCCCTATCTAAATGGTATCATGCGTATCGTCAAGGAGGATGGACCGCAAATTATTGCGCAACGTTTTGAGATGGATTGCGAGATGACGCTGCGTATTCGTAAGGGAGAGGCTGAGAAATTGAAAAATCGGTTAGCTAAAGTAGAGACGGCTTATCTGAAAGATCGTTCAAAATAGTGTTTCATTGACATGAATTAATTATATTTGCACTCAAATCAAATATCATTTGAAAAACCTGTAAAGTATGGACAAGACATTTAATGTAATCCTGAAGCCGCTGAGACGTTTTGCGATCATGAAGCCGAACGCCAGCGCATTGCTTTTTACGGCAACCATTATTGCCATGTTTTTAGCGAACTCTCCTTGGGCGTCGTGGTATCATCAATTGTTGGCTTTCCCCATCGATCTGCAAATGGGATCGTTTACTTTCTTTGCGCATCATGGTGAACCTATGTCTATGTTAGCCTTCGTCAACGATGCGTTGATGGCAGTTTTCTTCTTTATCATAGGCTTGGAAATCAAGCAGGAGGTGTTGGTGGGTGAGTTAAGTTCCATCCGCAAGGCGCTGTTGCCTATTATTGCTGCTTGTGGTGGCATGATCATGCCTGTCCTGTTCTATTTCTTAGTGTGCCATGAGGGTCCTGCAGCAAATGGTGCAGCTATCCCGATGGCTACGGACATTGCGTTTGCCTTGGCTGTTTTAGGTCTGTTAGGCAACCGTGTCCCGTTGAGTATGCGTATCTTCTTGACTGCGTTGGCCGTAGTGGATGATATTGGTGGCATCATCATCATTGCGCTTTTCTATAGCTCTCACATTGCGTTTGAGCCGTTGTTAATCTCGCTTATTTTCTTGGCTGCGCTCTATTTAGGTGGTAAATATGGCATTCATAACCGTTGGTTCTTTTATATAGGTGGCTTCATCATTTGGTTGCTTTTTATGCAGTCGGGCATCCATCCGACAATTGCGGGTGTGCTGGTAGCGTTCACTGTACCGGCCAGCCCAGATATCCAGTTGGAGAAGTTTACGGATGAGATGGGTAGCTATTTGAAGATGCTCGATCCGAAAGACGTCGTGCAGACAGACAAGGCAGAAGTATTGACTCCGAAGCATATTCAGGTGCTCAACAACATCCATATCTTGGCGGATCGCACAATTAGCCCATTGCAGATCATTGCCGACAAGCTGCATCCGATGGTGAATTACGTGATCTTGCCGTTGTTTGCATTCGTGAATGCCGGTGTGACATTTGGTGATATTCAGCCAGAGACATTAGCACAAGTTCCATTGGCCGTCTTTTTGGGTCTTTTCTTGGGTAAGTCTATCGGTATCTTCAGTTTCTCTTGGTTGTTTGCACACACACCGTTGGTGTCTATGCCGGAGGGTATGACGAAGCGAAGCCTCTTCGGTGTCTCTATGTTGGGTGGTATTGGTTTCACGGTAGCGCTCTTCATTGCCAACCTCTCTTTTGACGCCTCTACACAGGAGGGTATTGATTTCTTGAATCAAGCGAAATTAGGTGTATTCACCGGCACATTTGTATCAGGTGTAGTTGGTTACTGTTTCCTCCATGCTCTTTTGAAGAAGCCAGAAGAGGCATAAGGTAATTCGCAATTTTAAGGTATAAAAATGGGTGTGCCCTCGAAATGAGCACACCCGTTTTTTTGTTGCGTTGCCAAAGATTATTTCTGTGTTTTCAGCAAATCGCGAATCTCCGTAAGCAACTGGATGTCTGCGGGAGGAGCCGGAGGCGTAGCGGGCTTTTCCTCTTTCTTCTTACGGCTGAGCGCATTCACGCCTTTAACCAACATAAAGACAGCGAAAGCAATGATCAAAAAGTCAAAAGTAACTTGAATGAAGTTGCCGTAGTTAATCGTGACAGCGGGAGCGACAACCTCTCCACCCTCCATAACGGCATCTTTCAGCGTAATCTTTAAATCAGTGAAATTTACACCTCCCACCAGCACACCTACAGCAGGCATAATCACATCACCAACAATCGAAGTGACGATTTTCCCGAATGCACCACCAATGATAATACCGACTGCCATATCGACTACATTACCTCGCATGGCAAATTGCTTAAACTCTTGTAAGATTTGTTTCATAACTACTTTTTCTTTTTAAACTTTATTGGGCAAAAATACTATCTTTTCATGATGAATCCAAATAGTTGCTTACAAAAAGAGAGAATAAGACAGAAACAGGATTAGTCACTACCAATGGATAAGTTTGATCATTACCAATGGCTGAGCTTGGTTATTACTAATGGCGATGCTTAGTCATTACTAATGCTTGTGTTCGGTCATTGAGATTGACTGTGCCTTGAGTTTGGTTATGATTCCGTTAGGAAAAGGTTATGTGTATCACATAGGTATGCTTAATCACACGGACACGCATGTGTAAGAAAACTACATTTCGAGAAATTTATGCCTTCCCTAAAACGTAAGAATGTTTTTGTTGCATTATATTTGTGCCCGAAAAAGGAAACGAACTATGACATTGAAGCGATTCGGAGTTTCGTTGGAGGATGAGTTGTTGGAGCAACTGGATCAATATGTGCTGGAGAATGGGTATGCCAACCGGTCACAGGCGATCCGTTTCTTGATTGAGAAAAACCTGGCAGAGCGGAAATGGCAATGTAACCACATTGTGGCAGGTACGGTGGTATTGCTTTTTGATCAGGCTAAGCGAGAGATCCCAGCGAAGATCACGTTGATCCAGCAGGAATTTAAGGAGGTAATCCTTTCCTCTTCGCAGTATTACTTGAATCGCTCTTGTTGCTTGCATACGGTGACCATCATGGGTGAGGCGCATCGACTGACTGAATTGGCAGATAAACTGACAACAATCAAGGGGTTGAAGCATGGTAAGTTGGTCATGAGCAGAGCGGATTGACGCTCTTTTTTTTGCGTATAGCGTAGCACGTTTTCATTTAATCGTAACACGAATGAAATAAAAACAGAAAGAATATGAAAAAGCAGATTTTAGTGTTATCCAGCCTGTTGATGGCAACATCGGTTTTTGCATCAGATGTAATTCCGACTGATAGTTTGATCAATTTGAACGGGGTGGTGGTTACGGCAAACAAAATTCAAGTGAACCGAGGAAGTGTGCCACTTTCTATCTCTGTTATCGAGCGGGAGGAGATTGAGGCCAGCAGTGAGTCGGCCCTGTTACCCGTACTCTCTGAGCGTGTACCAGGTCTATTCGTGACGGAGAAGGGTATCACAGGTTTTGGTGTCTCAGAGGGTGCAGCAGGCACGGTGAATGTGCGTGGAGTAGGCCAAGGCAATAAGGTGCTGATGTTGTTCGACGGTCAGCCGCAATGGGCAGGTGTGTTTGGTCATGCCTTGCCAGATACTTATGTTGCCTCTGACGTGGAGCGAGTAGAGGTGATCCGTGGTCCGGGCTCATTGCTGTATGGTTCCAATGCGATGGGAGGTGTGATTAATATCATCACGCGTAAACATGACCAGCCAGGACGACGCACCAACGGACGCTTAATGTTCGGCTCCTACAATACGCAAAAGTATATGTTGAATAATGGGTATAACGTCGGAAAGTTCAGTAGTTACCTCTCAATAAACCATGATCGGACAGATGGCCACCGCCCCAACTCTGCATTCAACATTACGAATGGATTTTTGAAGTTAGGCTACCGCTTTAACGAACATCTCAATTTGACGGGCGACTTGAGCTTAGCGAAATATAAGAATCAGAATCCCGGTAAGGTGGATGCGCCAATTCTTGATAATATCATGCATATCTTGCGTGGAACTACCTCAGCGGCATTAGAGAACCATTTTGAGCGAACCAGCGGTGCATTGCGTGTCTTTTTCAATTGGGGACATCACAAGATTAATGACGGTTATAGTGCTGGCTCTACGCCAAGGGAATACCTGTTTTTCTCAAATGATCATAACGCCGGATTCTTATTGTATCAGTCTTTTCGCCTTTTGCCGGGTGGCAACCTGACAGCAGGTATCGATTATAAGAATTGGGGTGGTCATGCGTGGAATGATAGCATTGACGGTCGGCAAGCAGAGATCGTCCAAAAAAGCGTGCATGAGGTGGCCGGTTATGTGGTAATGCAGCAAGAATTGTTTGAGAAACTGAGTTTAAATGCCGGTGTGCGTTATGAACACAACAGTGTTTTTGGAGGGGAGTGGGTTCCCCAAGCCGGGTTAGCATTCCGCCCGTTTGAGGGGAACGCAATCAAGTTCTCTTTCTCAAAAGGGTTCCGTAGCCCCAACATTCGTGAGATGTACATGTATCCACCTCAGAATCCTGATCTGAAGCCTGAGCATATGCTCAATTACGAGGTGTCGATTGGGCAGACCCTGCTGGATGGGAACCTCTCTTTGGAGGCGACAGCTTTCTTCATTGATGGCTCCAACTTGATTCAAACGACCCGTGTGGATGGACGTCCCAAGAATGTGAATGTAGGTACTTTTACTAACAAGGGTATTGAGTTTGAGGCCCGTTATCGGATCCTCTCGAACCTTAGTTGGGATATGAACTACAGCTACTTGCACACCAGTAAGCCGATCTTAGCGGCTCCGGCGCATAAACTATTCGCCGGCGTGACATACGCACCCGGCCGTTTCACGTTCAACGTGCATGTACAATCCATTTTTGATTTGTATGTGAACACGGAAAATGAAGATCAAGAGGATTATACCTTGCTTAATGCCAAGGCTGCCTATCGTTTTGGCACACGGGATAAAGGGTTAAGTATCTTTGTTAAAGGCGAGAACTTAACGGCTACTCGTTACACGATTAACGAAGGGTTCCCCATGCCTAAAGCAACCGTTATGGCAGGCATCGATTTCTCTTTCTGATATAATTTGTTGGAATCAAAGTTTATCCATACATTTGGCGACACAAAAGAAAAAATGGACATGGATACATTGCATACAAACGATTTATATCTCTTCGTGGGGTCGTACGCCGAGGCTACGGCTCCCGGCATCTCTCTTTACCGATTGAATAGCGAAACGGGCGAGAGTCATCTTCTCCAAACGTTCTCCGGGATTCTCAATCCCTCTTATTTGGCATTGAGCCGGGATGGAGGTTTCTTGTATGCGGTCAGTGAAACCGCTACACCAGAGGCCCAATTGGTCGCCTACCGTTTTGACAAAGAGAAACAGACATTGACACTGCTCAATGTGCAACCTACAGAGGGTAGCGATCCCTGTTTTGTGTGGGTGGATAGTCAGCGACGATTGGCGGTGACTGCAAACTACACAGGTGGTAATATCAGTTTTTTCCCCATTGCTGAGGATGGCTCTTTATCTCCAGCGAAGGTTTCCGGCTTCCAAGGAGGGACACCTGGTTCCGCACGGCAGGATAAACCACATTTGCATTGCATCTATGCCTCAATGGATGAGCGTTTCTTGTATGGCAATGACTTGGGTTGCGATCGCATCTATAAGTATAACTTACGAGCTGAGCAAAATCAATTAGTCGCTTACCCTGGTACTCCTGCGTACTTCACATTGCCAGCAGGAGAGGGACCTCGTCATACCACCTTCCATCCGAATGGAAAATGGGCCTATTTGATTAGTGAGTTATCAGGACGTATAGCGGCCATGCGCTATGAAGATGGCAACTTGATCCCCTTCCAGTTTATCGAGGCTGATCCCTTCAATGCTGCTGGTAGTGCGGATATTCATATCTCTCCGGATGGGCGTTTCCTTTATGCTTCTAATCGGTTAAAGGGAGATGGTATCGCCATTTTCGAAATTGATTCACAATCCGGAAAATTGGAGAAATTAGGGTATCGCTTAACTGGCATTCACCCGCGCAATTTCAACATTACGTCCAATGGCAAACTGTTATTATGCGCTTGCCGAGACAGCAACGTTATTCAGGTATTCAAAAGAGACAGGCAAACCGGCTTCTTACACGATACGGAGCAGGATATACATACCTCTAAGCCTGTTTGTTTGCTGTTTTTGTAAACAAATAGGTGGATTTATCTATTTTGAGGCGAAATAGAAGAAAAACAGACCAATTTATGTGCGAAGAATACGACAAAAGAGCAGAGTACGATTGGTGTGTTAGCGAGAATTTCGTATTTTTGCCTGCTAAATACAATATATGTTATACTGAATATGTGCAATAGCAACTATTTATATTTAGCTATCCGTGCTGCAGTTGATGCGGGGAAAGCAATCATGGATATTTATAATGATCCGAATGCTGATTTTTGTATTGAACAAAAGGCGGATAACTCTCCGCTGACGAAGGCTGACAAGGCTGCCCACGGAATACTAACAAATGTGTTGTCTGTTACCCCTTTCCCCATTTTAAGTGAAGAAGGAGCTGACATACCCTATAAGGAGCGAAAGAAATGGCATACGTTCTGGTTGGTTGATCCGCTGGATGGTACCAAGGAGTTTATCAAACGAAATGGGGAGTTTACGGTAAATATCGCTTTGATTGAGAAAGGCGTTCCCATGGCAGGTGTGATCTACGTGCCTGTGCGTAAAGAGCTCTATTATGGCTCGTTCGATGCGGGTGCTTTCAAGGCTTCCGATATAGATTATAACCAACAGCCGTCGTTTATTGAGATTTGTGCAAAAGCGAAACGGATGCCGGTTAATCCACTTCACCAAGGTTTGGTGGTTGTAGCTTCTCGCTCGCACATGAATGAGGAGACTCGTCTGTATATCGACAATTTACGGAAACAGGGAGTCCCCGTGACACTGATCAGCAGTGGTAGTAGCTTGAAGATCTGTTTGGTAGCAGAAGGTTCAGCGGATGTTTATCCCCGTTTCGCCCCAACGATGGAGTGGGATACGGCTGCTGGTCATGCCATTGCCCGGGCATCTGGTTGCCAAGTTTATCAGATTGACGAGAAAACCCCTTTGCAATACAACAAAGAGGATTTGCATAACCCCTGGTTTATCGTAAAATGACAACGGAAATCATCCTGGTCTTACTGGCCTTAATCGGAATGCTTGCGGCCCTCATTTGGGACAAGATGCGCCCCGGCATGGTTTTGCTGACGGTGGTGGTCTTCTTCTTATGTATCGGCATCTTGTCTCCAAAAGAGATGTTGGAGGGATTCAGCAATAAGGGCATGATCACGGTCGGTATGCTGTTTCTCGTGAGCGAAGGTGTGCGTCAGAGTGGTGCGTTGGGACAGCTGATCAAGCGGTTGTTGCCGGAGAATCGGACAACGGTCTTGAAAGCACAGATTCGGATGTTGCCACCTGTGGCGTTTGTCTCCGCTTTCTTGAATAACACGCCCGTGGTGGTAATCTTCGCCCCGATCATCAAGCGTTGGGCGGAATCTGTTGGCTTGCCCGCCACTAAATTCTTGATCCCGCTATCCTACGTGACGATTTTAGGCGGTATCTGCACTTTGATCGGCACCTCCACCAACTTGGTGGTGCACGGCATGGTGTTAGAGGCTGGCTATGAGGGTTTCTCCATGTTTGAGCTGGGGCAAGTAGGTATCTTCGTGGCACTGGCGGGTATGCTCTATCTCTTCCTTTTCTCCAATCGGTTGCTGCCTGACCAGCGGGAGCAACAGGCAGAGGAGGAGAGCGAGGAGGGTGACAGAGGCCACCTGCATCGGGTGGAAGCCGTGCTGGGCGCTCGTTTCCCGGGTATCAATAAGACGCTGGGCGAGTTCAACTTCACCCGCCATTATGGAGCGATCGTGAAAGAGGTAAAGAGCGGTGGTCAGCGTTTCACCCACGATTTAGATAAGGTGGTGCTCCATGAGGGCGACACCTTGGTGCTTTGGGCAGACGAATCCTTCATCCCGACCTGGGGTGAGTCCAGTGTCTTCCTCTTGTTGGCCAACGGAAGCGATCCGGATGAGCCTATCTCCAAGAAAAAAAGGTGGTTGGCTTTGAGCTTGCTAATCTTCATGATCGTGGGAGCGACGGTAGGGGAGTTGCCTTTCGTGAAAGAGCGTATCACGAGCATTCGGTTAGACATGTTCTTCTTTGTCTCCATCACGACTATCATCATGGCATGGACCAAGATTTTCCCGCCGAAGAAATACACCAAATACATTTCATGGGACATCTTGATTACAATTGCCTGTGCGTTTGCGATCAGTAAGGCCATGGAAAATTCCGGCTTTGCGGCTTTGATTGCCCGCCATATCATCAGCATGGCGGATAGTTTTGGCCCATATGCTCTTTTAGCAATCATATTTATCATTACTAATATATTCACGGAGTTGATCACCAACAATGCGGCAGCCGCTTTGAGCTTCCCGATCGCCCTTTCGGTAGCGACTCAGTTAGGGGTAGATCCTACACCTTTCTTTGTCGTGATCTGTATGGCTGCTTCGGCCAGCTTCGCAACACCGATTGGTTATCAAACCAACTTGATCGTGCAGGGTGTGGGAGGCTATAAGTTCACCGATTTTGTCAAGGTAGGGCTTCCGCTCAACTTGATCACGTTCTTGATCTCCGTGTTTGTAATCCCATTGATATGGAAGTTTTGACACCGAATCACATTTATCCGATTTTTGACCGTATGCTCGATCGGTCGTCGAAAGAGCAGTTGTTGGGACAGCGGGGCTTGATGGTCTGGTTCACCGGCTTGAGTGGCTCGGGAAAGAGCACCTTGGCCATTGCCTTGGAGCGCGCGTTGCAACAGCGCGGTTTGCTCTGTCGCATCTTGGATGGTGACAACATCCGGAGTGGCATCAACAACAACCTGGGTTTCTCTCCGGAGGATCGGGTCGAGAATATCCGTCGCATCGCTGAGGTGGGCAAGTTGTTTGTCGATACCGGCATCATCACGTTGGCCGCTTTCATCAGCCCCAACAACGACCTGCGGCAGATGGCTGCCCGTATTATCGGACCGGATGATTTCTTGGAGATCTATGTCAGCACCCCGTTGAGCGAATGCGAGCGGCGAGACGTGAAGGGGCTGTACGCGAAGGCCCGGAAGGGCGAGATCAAGGCGTTCACCGGCATCTCCGCCCCGTTTGAGGAACCGGCGCATCCAGCGCTTACGCTCGACACCACGCAGTTAGACGTGCAGCAATCCGTCGAGCGGTTGTTAGCGTTGATATTACCTAAAGTGCAATTAAAAAACAAAGAATAACTATGTCAGACTACAAATTGAGCCACCTGCAAGAGCTGGAAGCGGAGAGCATTCATATCATCCGCGAGGTAGCCGCAGAGTTTGAGAATCCGGTCATGCTCTATTCGATCGGCAAGGATTCCTCGGTGATGGTTCGCTTGGCAGAGAAGGCTTTTGCCCCGGGAAAGGTGCCTTTCCCGTTGATGCACATTGATTCGAAATGGAAATTCAAGGAGATGATCTCTTTCCGTGACAGCTATGCGAAGGAGCATGGTTGGAACTTGATCGTCGAGTCGAATAGGGAGGCTTTCAAGGCCGGTGTGGGTCCCTTCACGCACGGGAGCAAGGTGCATACGGACTTGATGAAAACACAAGCCTTATTGCAGGCCTTGGATAAGTATAAGTTTGACGCAGCCTTTGGAGGCGCTCGTCGTGACGAGGAGAAGAGCCGTGCGAAAGAGCGTATCTTCTCTTTCCGTGACAAGTTCCACCAATGGGATCCGAAAAACCAACGCCCGGAGCTGTGGGACATCTATAACGCCCGTGTGCACAAGGGGGAGAGCATCCGTGTCTTCCCGCTCTCTAACTGGACGGAGTTAGACATCTGGCAATATATCCGCTTGGAGCAGATCCCGATCGTGCCGCTTTATTATGCGAAAGAGCGTCCGATCGTGGAGATTGATGGCAACTTGATCATGGCGGATGATGACCGCCTGCCGGAGAAATACCGGGATCAGATCCGCATGCGGAAGGTGCGTTTCCGTACGTTGGGTTGTTGGCCATTGACTGGAGCCGTGGAGAGTGACGCGGACACGATTGAGAAGATCGTGGAGGAGATGATGACCACGACGAAGAGTGAGCGCACCACACGTGTGATCGACTTCGATCAAGACGCGAGCATGGAGCAAAAGAAACGGGAAGGTTATTTTTAAGCGGGAGGAGACAACATGGCAGAATCAGCATTAAATATCAAGGAATTTCTAGATAAGGACGAGCAGAAGGATCTCCTTCGCTTTTTGACCGCAGGTTCCGTGGATGATGGCAAATCGACCTTGATCGGTCGGTTGCTGTTTGATAGCAAGAAGATTTACGAGGATCAACTCGATGCGTTGGAGCGAGACAGCAAACGGGTTGGCAACGCCGGTGAGCACATCGACTACGCGCTGTTATTAGATGGCTTGAAGGCGGAGCGGGAGCAGGGCATCACCATCGACGTGGCCTATCGCTATTTCAGCACCAACAACCGTAAGTTTATCATTGCCGACACACCGGGGCATGAGCAATATACCCGCAACATGATCACGGGTGGCTCCACGGCGAACTTAGCGATTATCTTAGTGGATGCCCGTACGGGCGTGATCACGCAGACCCGTAGGCACACCTTCTTGGTCTCCCTGTTGGGTATCAAGCATGTCGTACTGGCTGTGAACAAGATGGACTTGGTGGATTTCGACAAGGAGACGTTCGATCGCATCGTGAATGACTACAAGCATTTCGTCGAACCGCTCGGTATTCCTGACATCACCTGCATCCCCCTCTCGGCGTTGGATGGCGACAATGTGGTGGAGAAGAGCGCACGCACACCCTGGTATGAGGGACCTGCGTTGCTCGATTTCTTGGAGACCGTGCCTATTGACTTGGATCGCAATTATACCGATTTCCGTTACCCGGTGCAGTATGTGTTGCGTCCGAACCAGAACTTCCGTGGCTTCTGTGGCAAGGTGGCCAGTGGTGTTGTGCGTAAGGGAGACACGGTGATGGCCTTGCCTTCCGGGAAAACCTCGAAGGTGAAAAGTATCGTCACCTACGACGGTGAACTGGAGTGTGCCTATCCGCCGCTCTGCGTGACCTTGACCTTGGAGGATGAGATCGACATTTCCCGTGGCGAGATGTTGGTGCATCCCGATAACCTGCCCATCTCGGACCGTAATTTCGAGGCGATGTTGGTCTGGATGGACGAGGAGGAGATGGATGTCAACAAGTCGTTCTACATCAAGCAGACCACCAATACGACCCGTGCACGGGTGGATAGCATTCGCTACAAGGTGGATGTCAACACGATGGAGCACTCTTCTGTGGACAAACTGCAGCTGAATGAGATCGGACGGGTGGTCTTCACGACGGGTAAGGAGCTCTTTTTCGATCCCTATGCCCGCAACAAGCAGACCGGTGCCTTCATCTTGATCGATCCGATCACGAACAACACATCCGCTGTCGGTATGATTATCGACCGGGTGGATGCGAAGGATATGGTGAGTGAGGAGGCCTTGGCTGTGCTCAACCTGCCGGAAATGGGTATTGACCCGATTCACTACGAGGTCATCCGCCAAGTCTGTGAGGCATTGAACAAACAGGGGTTACCCATCAAATGTATAACCACTAAATAAACGACATGGGATTACTGGAATTTAACAAGTTACCAATCAATACATTGGTAGGTGCGGATTGGGATACCTTCCGTAAGGTGACCGCCGGACAGCAGATCGACCCTCGATTCAAGGGTAAGTATCGGTTGACAACCGCTGTCGGTCGTTTACTGAGCAGCTTGAAGCCGTTGGAGGATAGCCGTTACAAGAAATTGGCCGATAAACCGTTGGAGATGGATCCGCTCTTTATCTTGGGCCATTGGCGGAGCGGCACGACTTTCGTGCACAACGTGTTCGCATGCGACAAGCATTTCGGATTCACGACGACCTATCAGACCGTCTTCCCGCACCTGATGCTGTGGGGACAACCCTTCTTCAAGAAGAACATGGCGTTCCTGATGCCGGATAAGCGTCCGACTGACAACATGGAGTTGAAGGTGGACCTGCCTCAGGAGGAGGAGTTTGCGCTCTCCAACATGATGCCCTATACCTATTACAACTTCTGGTTCTTCCCGAAGCGTTGGATGGAGTATTGTGACAAGTATTTGTTGTTCAACGACATCACGGAAGAGGAGCGTCAAGTGTTTAAAGACACCTTCTTGCGTTTGGTTAAGATCTCTTTGTGGAACACGAAGGGTTCGCAGTATTTGAGCAAGAACCCGCCGCATACAGGTCGTGTGAAGACCCTTTTGGAGATGTTCCCCAATGCCAAGTTTATCTACTTGAAACGCAATCCCTACACCGTGTTCGAAAGCACACGTAGCTTCTTCACGAACACCATCCAACCGTTGCGTTTGCAGGAGATTTCCAACGAGCAGATCGAGGCCAACGTGCTGGAGGTCTATCGTCGGCTCTTCTATAAGTTTGAGGAGGAGAAGCACTTGATTCCCGAAGGCAACTTGGTGGAGGTGAAGTTTGAGGATTTCGAGCACGACGCTTTTGCCCTGACGGAGCAGATCTATCAGCAGTTGCAACTTCCCGGCTTCCCGGAGTCGAAAGCCGCCATTGAGCAATACTTAGGCAAGAAAAAGGGCTACAAGAAGAACCAATATAAGTATGAGGACCGTACCGTGCAGTTAGTGGAGAAACACTGGGGCATGGCACTGGAGAAATGGGGTTATCACTTATGAGAACAGGGTTTTCACAATGGCTACGTGTGGCAGCGCTTTGCTGCCTGCCACTTGGGTTTCTGTGGGCCGAAGAGCAGCCTAAGAAGGGTACCGTAGAGCCGATCGCATTTGGAGACATGGATCAATGGGTGGTTCGTGAGATCCATGAATCAGGGATCATCGGAGGGCAGACCAAGAAGCTGTATGAATTGGGACCCAAAGAGACGATCGTAGGCAACGAGCCATACAGCAATCGGGGTGGTTCGCCGTGGGGTAACTCGAATGTACTGGCTAAGGTAGCCGGCATTGTGAAGACCAATAACTCCGTGTATGCAGAAGCCAGAGGTGCAGGGCAATGCGCCCGCTTAGAGACACACTACGAGAGCGTGAAGGTGTTTGGTTTGGTCAATATTGAGGTCATCGCCGCAGGATCCGTTTTCTTAGGCAGTGTGCGTGAGCCCATCACGGGCACGAAGAACGCCGAGGCGAACATTCAATCGGGCATCCCTTTCACCAAACGGCCGGCAGCGGTTCGCTTTGATTACAAGATCAAGGCCATGCCGGAGAAGAACCGTGTGCGTAGCACAGGATTCAGCCGGAAGAGCACCGTGTCCGGGCAAGACTCGATGGCTGTCATCCTCTATTTGCAAAAACGATGGGAGGATAAGCAGGGCAATGTCTATGCTAAACGGGTAGGGACGATGGTACAACGCTTCACGAAATCCACCGATTGGGTGAACGAAGCTACCTTCCCGATCCATTATGGCGATATGCGCTCGCATACCGATTATCAGCCCTATATGCGCCTGCAGGTGGAGACCCGCTATACGGTGAATAGCCAAGGTGCGAGCGTGCCCATTCAAGAGATCGGTTGGGCGGAAGCGGACGAGCAACCGACGCACTTGATCTTGCAGTTCGTCTCCAGCCACGGAGGGGCCTATGTGGGCACACCGGGTAATACGTTTTGGATAGATAATGTAGCGTTAATCTATTGAGCCAATCATGGATATTTTTGAAGCAAGAATACAAGCGCTCCGAAAGGAGCTGGAGCAACACAACTACAACTATTATGTGCTGTCGGCTCCTACGATCTCAGATTTTGAGTTCGACGAGAAGATGCGTGAGTTGCAGGAGTTAGAGCAGGCCTATCCTGCTTACGACGATCCCGATTCTCCCACGCATCGTGTAGGCAGTGATCTCTCCAAGGAGTTCGCCAAGGTTGTGCATCAATACCCGATGCTCTCGTTGGGCAACACCTATTCCCAAGCGGAGGTGCGCGATTTCTATGAGCAGGTCAGTCGGGCGTTGAACGAGCCGTTCGAGTTGGTAGCCGAGTTGAAATACGATGGAACTTCAATCTCCTTAATCTATGAGCAGGGTCGGCTGGTTAAGGCCGTGACTCGGGGCGATGGGGTACAAGGAGATGATGTGACGGCCAATGTCAAAACGATACGATCCATCCCCTTGCGTTTGCAGGGAGCGGATTATCCGGCGAGATTCGAGATCAGAGGCGAGGTGTTGCTGCCTTGGGCCGAGTTCGATCGGTTGAACAAGGAGCGAGAGGAGCAGGAGGAACCCCTGTTTGCCAATCCACGTAATGCGGCTTCTGGTACCTTGAAACAGCAGAATCCGGCGATCGTGGCCGCTCGCAAATTGGATGCCTACCTCTATTATCTGTTGGGAGAGCAGTTGCCAGCGGAGACCCATTGGGACAACTTAGAGGCTGCCCGCCGATGGGGTTTCAAGATTCCACAGGTGATGAAGCTCTGCCACACGTTGCAAGATGTGTTCGACTACATCGCCTATTGGGATGTCGAGCGAAAGAACCTACCGGTAGCGACCGATGGCATTGTCTTGAAGGTAAACTCCTTGCGGCAACAACGCAATTTGGGATTCACGGCCAAGAGCCCTCGTTGGGCCATCGCCTATAAATTTCAAGCCGAGCGTGCGGAGACACGACTCAATTCCGTCTCTTTTCAGGTAGGTCGCACGGGAGCGATCACCCCCGTGGCCAATTTGGAACCGGTACTCCTGGCTGGAACCATCGTGAAACGTGCCTCTCTGCACAATGCGGATATTATTGAAGGATTGGATCTACACCTTGGCGATCAAGTCTATGTAGAGAAGGGAGGAGAGATCATCCCGAAGATTGTCGGAGTGAATACGGAGGCAAGAACAGCCGGGTTAGGAGAGAAGGTTAGCTTTATCAAGACCTGCCCGGAATGTGGTACCCCCTTGGTGAGACCCGAAGGGGAGGCTGCCCACTATTGCCCCAACGATATTGGCTGTCCGCCACAGATCAAGGGACGCATCGAGCACTTCGTGACCCGTAAGGCCATGAACATCAATATAGGTCCAGAGACCATTGAAGATCTGTATGAGGCCGGATTGGTGGGAGACAGTGCGGACTTATATACCTTGCGCGTAGCCGATCTGCTGCGTTTGGAGCGGTGGGCGGAGAAAAGTGCGCAGAACCTGATGGAGAGCTTGGCTGCTTCCAAGCAAGTGTCGTTTGAGCGGGTGCTCTATGCCTTAGGTATTCGCTATGTGGGTGAGACTGTAGCGAAGCGTTTGGCGCTCTCTTTTCATTCCATAGAAGCGTTGGAGCAGGCTTCTTTTGAGTCACTGATTGCCGTGGATGAGATCGGTGAACGCATCGCTCAGAGCGTGAGAGCCTATTTTGCGGATGGACGTAACCAGGCGATCGTGAAACGGTTGCAGGAGCAGGGATTGCAAATGAGGCTATCCGAAGAGCGATTGGCCAACCAATCCGACAAGTTGAAAGGGCTGACGATCGTGATCAGTGGAACCTTCTCCAAGCATTCCCGTGATGAGTATAAAGCGATGATTGAACAGCATGGCGGCAAAAACAGTGGTTCTGTCTCTGGTAAAACCAACTATATCTTGGCGGGTGAGAACATGGGTCCTGCCAAGTTGGAAAAAGCGGCTAAATTAGGTGTGAAAATCATCCATGAAGAGGAATTTCTATCGATGCTGAACGAATGATTACAAACTTTTTTATCAAGCATAAGGTTAGGAAACTGGCGGACGAAGACCGACGTGGTTCCCGTCGTTCTCTGCCATTCGATCAGGTCAAGTCTGTCTTGATCTTGTATAATGCGACTGATCACGAAGCCCTGCAAAAGGGATTCAAGGCGATAACAGCGGAACATAAGCAACTGCATACCTGCTTGTTTGTGGAGGCAGAGCTCTTGGAGGAAGAAGTGCAAAAGTCAGCCATCATCGTAGAAAAGAAACAGCTTTCCTCGTGGGGATTCCCCAGTGCGGAGGTAGTCAAGCAGTTATCGGCTGTTTCTGCAGATCTACTGATTGACTTGACGCGACCGAGTTGTTATCCAATGCAATATTTGGCCTTGCGCCATCCATCCACCTTCAAAGTAGGGTTGAAATACCCTGGACAAGAGTGGTATGACATGGGGCTGCTCGTGGCAGAAAGAAATGATATGGCCTATTTATTCGAACAAATATTGTTTTATTTACACGCAATCCATGCTTAAATGGCAATATTTCGCTATTTTTGCGGTGCTAAATAACAAAACGGAAGAATTTTCCCATGGCAGATATAAATTTAAAGGGAATGGGAGTTGCGTTGATTACCCCATTCAAAGAAGATGAAAGTGTAGATTATGAAGCGCTTGGCCGATTAGTGGATTATCAAGTGCAAAATGGAACAGACTATTTGGTTGTATTAGGAACCACGGCAGAAACCCCTACACTGACAGAAGAGGAGAAACGTAACATCATAGATTTGGTAGTGAGCCACGTGCGTGGTCGCATTCCCATCGTGTTGGGTGTAGGCGGCAACTGCACACGCAATGTCGTCGAGCAATTGAAGCATGGCGATTTCACCGGTATAGACGCTATTCTGTCGGTTGTGCCTTACTACAATAAACCTTCTCAAGAGGGTATCTATCAACATTATAAGGCGATCGCAAACGCTACGAAGCTCCCAATTATTCTCTACAATGTGCCGGGCCGCACAGGAGTTAACATGACGGCTGAGACCACGTTGCGCATAGCCCGTGAGTTTGAGAATGTCGTAGCAGTGAAGGAGGCCTCTGGCAATATCACGCAGATGGATGATATTATCAAGAACAAACCGGCTCGTTTCAATGTAATATCTGGTGATGATGGCATAACCTTTCCTTTGGTGACGTTGGGAGCGATAGGTGTAATCTCTGTGATTGGTAACGCTTTCCCACGTGAATTCAGTCGTATGGTTCGGTTGGCTTTGGCTGGCGATTACGATAGCGCACGTACCATCCATCATAGCTTTACGGAGTTGTTCAGCCTGCTCTTTGTGGATGGTAATCCTGCAGGAGCGAAGAGTATGTTGAGCATGATGGGCTTCATCGAGAATAAGTTACGTTTGCCGTTGGTCCCCACACGCATTGTCACTTACGAGAAGATCCGTGAGGTGCTGCGTCAACTGAGCATCAAGTGTTGAGAAAAGACCTCACGGTTCATGGGAATAGACCCCATGGTTCAGAAAGAAATACCTCACGGTATATGTTGCTGTACCGTGGGGTTCTTTATTTATAGCTTTTTCTTCAATGTAAAGAAGAAGGTGACTCCCCGACCAGGACTGCTCTTGGCAGAAATCTGGCCCTTGTGGAATTGGACACTGTTTTTCACGATAGAGAGTCCTAACCCTGTGCCACCCATTTTGCGGCTTCGTCCCTTATCCACTCGGTAGAAACGTTCGAAGATGCGGTTGATATGCTCTGGAGCGATACCCACACCATTGTCAGAGAAGCTGAAATAGTAATACTTCAGATCTTCCTTGTAGCAATTGATCGTAATCTTGATCCCTTCACCTGCATAGGCAATCGCATTGTCGTAAAGATTGCGAAAAATAGAGTAGAGGAGAGAGTTGTTTCCGATGATCGTCGGGTCGCCTGGCAAGATCAGCTCCGACGTGATGTGTCGAATCTCCATCTCTTGCGAACACTCTTTCTCAATCTCCGCCAACAGTTTTGGGATATTCACCTCGGTCAAGTCAAACATCGCCGTGGCCTCGTCTAAACGATTCAAGACGGAAATATCCCGCAATAAACCGGTCAGTCGGGTGCTTTGTGAGTAGCACCGCTCCAGGAAGAAACGACATCGCTCTGGATCGAGATCGGGGTTTGATAGGATAGTTTCCAAATAACCTTGTATGCTGCTTACGGGGGTTTTCAGCTCGTGCGAGACATTCTGCGTCAACTGCCGCTTCATGCGGCTCTCTTCCTCTTGGCGACTGATGTCGTTGATGGAAAGCTCATAGGAACGATCCAAAAAAAGGATGCATTCGATCAAGAAGATCTTACCGTTCTTGTCGATGGTCAACGCATTACGCAACACCTTTTTTTCCCGATTCGGGTCATGGCTGTTTTTGCTCAAGAAGGAACGGATAGGCTCCAACTCAGGCACATCTATTGCCTCTTCCACATAATGTAATTGCGTATCGGAAATCACATTCATGAACTGAATAAAAAGGATATTGGAGAGAATCTCTCGACCGTCACCTCCGAACATGGCGAATCCCTCCTTGGAGTATTGAAAATGCTTAACCAACTTTTCCCGCTCCATAGTGAGCGCATATTTGGCCCGTTGCTGCTGGTGATAGAGCGTAACGATATTCTTGGCGATATCGCCCAATTCATCATTTGGGAAGACATAATCCAAATCGGGCATCTGCTCTTTCTCAGCTGTCCGGGCAAAATCCCTCAGTTTAGAGATGGTTTTGCCGATACTCGTGGTAAAGCGGGAGAGCACGAAGAAGAAAATCAGAGTCATCACCCCCATAAAATAGATAAAATCCATGTTTATCTTGAGCGCACCTTTCACATACGGATCATATTGCAGGGCTGACCGGTAGATGTAACCACCAATGTTGGAGGCGGAGTAGAAATAACGTTTACCGGTGGAGGAAGAGGAGCGAATGGCAAATCCTTCGTTTTGCAAACGAGCTTTTCTCACTTCGCTTCGGTTGTTATGGTTATCTAACTCATCGGCTCCGCTGTTGTCGAAGAGCACACTTCCTGAGGGATCAATGATGGTCACACGTAGGTCGTTCTGTGGTATGTCTTGCATGAACGCATTGACCGCAAGAGCGATGTTCTCGCTCTTGTAGCACTTACGGAATAGCTGGTAATTATAACTGCTCAACACATTGTTCAGCTTCTCTTCCACAAATTCCTTTTCCCGTTGGTATTGAAACAGCAGGAAGCAGGAGATAAACGCCATAAACATGGCGAAGATGGTCCAAAACAATCGCTGGCTGAAATGGATACGACTACGACTCTCGTCATCTATGCTTATCCTATTCATATCCATTTATTTATCTGATAATTAGCATTCAAAACAATAGCCAAAGCCTAACCGGGTAACAATGTTCTTACCATAACGTCCGATCTTCTTGCGCAGGCGGGTGATGTTGACATCTATGGTGCGATCCAACACATAAACCTCTTCTTTCCAGACACGGGCAAGGATCTCTTCCCGTGAAAAGACATTCCCTCGGTTCTCTAATAAGAGGCGCAAGATCTCGAACTCCTTCTTCGTGAGCGGGACTTCTTCTCCGTCAACAGTTGCCTTGATGCGTCGTGTATCCAATGTGAGCGTCTCATAAGACAGTTGCTCATCGGATTGCGACTTAGCTGCCGTTTGTGTCCGTCGCAAGACAGCCTTAATGCGAGCGATTACTTGTCGGATAGAGAAGGGCTTAGAGATATAGTCATCCGCTCCCAAATTGAAACCGGTCAGCAAATCATTTTCCGTATCTTTCGCTGTCAGGAAAATAATGGGGATCGAAGCGGTTTGCGGATCTTGTTGCAACATGTGTGCCATCTTAAACCCGGAGATTTCACCCATCATCACATCGAGCAAAAGCAGGTCATACACCGCCAGATCCATTTGAAGCGCATCCTCGGCACTGAACGCAGTATCAACGGTATAGCCTTCGATTTCCAAGTTGAAACGCAGGATCTCACACAGATCTTCCTCATCGTCAACCACCAATATACGTGTTGTCTTTACTGTTTCCATATCACTTGTTGTATGTTATGGGCGCAAAGATCGTGATTTTCTATTTCTACCCCATGAAATAGATGTTACAATTCTATTAAGACAACGCTTTCTACTCCTGTCCAACCATACGAGAGAACGCTCATGGGACAAGTTAAAAGAAAAAAGAGACACAACAGAATTTTGATTGAAAAACAATAAATACATTTGTAGAGGGTTAATAAATAGAACCATTGATTATACACCTAATATTATATATGATGAGAAAAAGAATTTTTTGCTGGGCGACAGCTCTGTGTGCCCTCTGCGTGACGGTAAGTTGTGCAGATCCCGATGTGGGCGAGCGGCAAGTGAATGTGATTCCAGCTCCCGTGGAGCTGGTGCGGGGTGAGGGGCTTTTCCCGATAGGTCCTCGTACGGAGATTGGCTATAACGACGAGGCATTGCAAGGTGCGGCTGCTCGGCTCTCGGAGGAGATCGAGCGGGTCAGCGGCATGAAATTGGCCTACGCCTCTTGTAAGGAGTCAAACTGCATTATCTTCATGGAGCTGCAGAAACCGGAAGAGTTTGCCAACCTGCCCGCTACCTATGGTAACAGTCCGAAGGGAGGCGACTCGATGGATGAGCGCTACTCACTCTCGATCGAGCGGGAGAATATCTACATCAAGGCTCCGGCGATAGAAGGCCTTTATCGGGGTATCGCCACACTGACGCAGATCGTGGCGCAGAATGCGACACCAGCGGAGAACGGTAAGCTCTATTTGCCGATCTTGGAGGTGAAGGATGCGCCTCGGTTCGCTTGGCGTGGTCTCTCGTTGGATGTCTCTCGCTGTTTCTTTACCGTTGAAGAGGTGAAGCAGGTGATCGACCTGTTGGCTCTCTATAAGATGAACGTGCTGCACATGCACCTCTCCGACAACCAGGGTTGGCGTATCGAGATCAAGGCCTATCCGAAATTGGCGGAGGTAGGTGGACAGATTCCCAACGAGGGCAAGCCGGGTGGATACTACACACAAGAGCAGTTTAAGGAGTTGGTACGCTATGCGGCGGAGCGTCAGGTGACGATCATCCCAGAGGTGGATCTACCGGGCCATACGAAGGCCGTCTTCGAGGCCTATCCGGAGCTGACCAATGCGGTGAAGCTGAAACTGGATGCCAGTTTTGCAGGGCAGGCGTTGAATGCCCTCGACGTGGATGATCCGAAGGCGATGGCCTTGACGGAGGCAGTAGTGAAGGAAATGGCGGCCTTGGCTCCCGGTGCTTACATGCATATTGGTGGAGACGAGGCGGTCGGCTTGCCTCACGACAAGTTCGTGCGCTACATCCATTCGATCCGTGAGATGGTGAAGGCCACCGGCAAGCGGATGGTGGGCTGGCAAGAGACGGCCCGTGCCAATATTGGTGAGGGTGACCTTTTCCAGCATTGGATCTTTTTAAAGCGGAGCAATACCGATGCGATTAATTCCGGGGAGGCGATGAAAGACAAACCGGAGTCTTATCGCAAACTGATGAAGCTCTATGCCGATTTTATGAAGGAGGCCTCTAAGGATCCAGAGTTGGGTATTGGCAAGGGGGCAAAGGTGATTCTTTCACCAAGCCGCTATGCCTATTTAGACACACCCTATGCGGAGGCGAGTATCGATTCTACGCAAGCGGCAGAGCAGGCTCGACTGGGTATGATGGCCTATGAGAAGCAGACTGTCGCCGAGATGTACGACTGGGATCCGATGACCTTCAACCCGACGGTGGAGGAGCCGACGCAGAAAGTGGCGGGCATTGAGGCTGCCATCTGGTGCGAGACGGTGAATAACTTCCGTGACCTGCAATTCCTTTTGATGCCTCGCTTGGCGGGCATGGCAGAGAAGGGTTGGAGCCGAGCGGAGCAGACCAACTGGGAGGAGTATCGCCAACGTCTTGCAGGGCAGGTGCCACTTTGGGAAAAGGCGAACTGGAATTACTTTAAATCATCGTTAGTGTTTGATAAATGAGGAATTAAGCATTTCGCTCAATGAAAAATTAGTAAGTTCTCATTTCTAATTCCTCATTCCTAATTTATAAAGTTATGAAGCAGTTTTTATGGATTTTAGTGTCGCTCCTGCTGGCCCCTTGGCTGACGGCGCAGGAGCTGACCTATAAGCAGGTGAACAACCTGCCTTATTCAACATCAACCGACGCTTATGTCAAGGAGCGTTGCCAACTGGATCTCTATTATCCGGAGGGAGCGACAGGTTTCCCGACAGTCGTTTGGTTTCACGGTGGAGGCTTGACCTCAGGCAATAAGTTTGTGCCGGAAGAGTTGAAGGAAAAAGGAATAGCCGTGGTAGCGGTCAATTATCGCCTGTTGCCGAAGGCCTCGCTGAGCGACTGCATCGACGATGCGGCGGCAGCGGTGGCTTGGACTTACCGGGAGATCGAGCTCTACGGGGGTGATCGCCACAAGATTTTCGTCTCCGGCCATTCCGCCGGTGGCTACCTGACCAATATGATTGGTTTGGATAAGAAGTGGTTGGCTAAGTATCAGGTAGATGCAGATAGTCTTGCAGCCTTGGTGCCTTACAGCGGCCATGCTATCAGCCATTTCGCTTATCGAGAGGCCAAAGGCATGAAAGTGACACAACCCAGCATCGACGAGTTTGCACCGCTTTATTATGTGCGTCCGGATGCACCACCATTGGTGATCATCTCCGGCGATCGGGAGAAGGAGCTGTTAGGTCGTTATGAAGAGACCGCCTACCTCTGGCGTATGATGAAGGTGGTGGGTCATCCTGCGTGTGACCTCTATGAGTTGGATGGCTACGATCATGGCTCGATGGCGAATCCGGCACATAAGATCTTGCTGGATTACGTGCGTAAGCTCTGCCCAGATAATTTCTACGAGATGAACCGCTCGCAGGCGGTGACCGCCTTTGTAACGACCACCGATCGTCGCCGTGACTTCGCCAAGGAGTATGTACCTTTCGGCCAGACGAATGCGGAGAAGCCGTTGACCATCACGCTTGACCCGACGAAGCGTTTCCAAACGATGGATGGTTTCGGAGCGGCTTTGACTGGCTCCACCTGCTATAACCTACTGCGTATGGCTCCCGAGGATCGGAAACGTTTCTTGACGGAGACCTTCTCTGAGCGAGAGGGGATGGGATATAGCTACATCCGTATCTCGATCGGCTGCTCCGACTTCTCGCTAAGTGAATACACCTGTTGCGACGAGAAGGGTATTGAGCATTTCGCCCTGCAAAGCGAGGAGATCTATTATGTGATTCCCGTTTTGAAGGAGATGCTGGCCATCAATCCCAAGCTGAAGATCTTGGGTTCACCTTGGACCTGCCCTCGCTGGATGAAAGTGAACAACTTGCAGGATTTACAGCCCTTTGAATCGTGGACGAGCGGCCAGCTCAACCCCGCCTATTACCAGGATTATGCCACCTACTTCGTGAAGTGGATTCAGGCGATGGAGGCGGAGGGGATTCCCATCGAGGCGATCACCCCACAGAATGAGCCGTTGAACCGAGGCAACTCCGCTTCGCTCTTTATGGGCTGGGAGGAGCAACAGGCCTTCGTGCGGGATGCATTGGGGCCTCAGCTGAAGGCTGCCGGATTGCAAACCAAGATCTATGCTTTCGACCACAATTATAACTACGACAATATGTTGGAGCAGCAGGGTTATCCAATGAAACTCTATGAGGATCCCAATGCCGCCTCTTTCCTGACCGGTGCTGCCTACCATAATTATGGAGGTGATCGGGCAGAGTTGAAGACTGTGGGCGCACGCTTCCCGCAGAAAGAGTTGATCTTCACGGAGACCTCCATCGGCATGTGGAACGACGGGCGCAATCTCTCCAAGCGTTTGATGGAGGATATGGCAGAAGTGGCCTTGGGCACGGTGAACAACGGTTGCAAGGCGGTAATCGTTTGGAACCTGATGCTCGACAACGACCGTGGGCCTAATCGCAAAGGAGGCTGCCAGACCTGCTACGGAGCGGTGGATATTGAGCGATCAGACTATAAGACCATCACCCGCAACTCTCACTATTACATCATTGGTCATCTCTCGGCCGTGGTGAAACCGGGTGCTGTGCGTATCGCCACCTCCGAGTCGAAGCAGGCAGGGATAACCTATGCTGCTTTCGAAAATCCCGATAGAAGTCATGCGTTGGTCTTGCTCAACGACAGCGATCAAGAGCGGCAGATTGAGGTCAGCGACGGGCTGCAACCATTCACCTACAAGGTGCCGGCTCATGCGGTCGTCTCATTTAAATGGAAAAAATGAAAACATTTTGGAACAGACTTGTGTTATATAGGTACATAGTGTTTTTCATGGTATTAGATTAAGTCAGATTACACCACTTCTCCTTGTTCGTGAGAATCGGGAGGGTACAAAATAAATAATCCGCCAGCAGTGTATGCCAGCGGATTATTTGTTTTTATACGCCCTTGCGGATAGTCCAATTTTCATTGCTCATAATTTTCAAAAACGATGGGCAACGCTTGAAAAAACAACGGGCAACGTTTTCAAAAAACACGGGCAATGTTTTTCAAAACCATCGGCAATGTTTTTTGAAACGCTGGGCAACGAAAAACAATTATTTCTTCTTCAAAAGATACTCGTCGATTTGCTTCACGAAGTCCTCGCGAGGTAAAGCTCCCATTGACATCATCGGCTTGCCCTCTTTCGGGATAAAGAGGAAGGTAGGAATGCTCTGGATGCCAAAGGCTGCCGCCAACTCCTTCTCTTGATCCACATTGATTTTATAGACGATAATCTCTTTTTTGTAGAGAATAGCCAAGTCTCGAAGGATGGGGGCTACCTGCTTGCAGGGACCGCACCAGTCAGCATAGAAATCAACGATGCAGGGTTTGCTGCCCTCATACACCCATTCGTTGGGGTGTTTCTCATAGTTGAACACCTTCTCCAAAAACTCAGCCTTATTCAAGACAATCACCTCACCCTTTGCGGGAGCTTCCTGCTTGGCTGGCCCGTTATCATTACTACCCTCTGTGGAAGCAGAGGCGTTGCAGCTGCTCAGGCAGAGGAAGAGGGCGATCATCATCCATACATTCTTCAATCTGTTCATGTGTTATGCTAAATTATAGGTTATCTTTTTCGTCATTTAGAAATCAAGTCGTACAACATAGTCGATGTCTGTCGGTACCTCCGCCAACCGCAGTAGCACACCCTCCTTGTCTTGCTGGAAGCGCACCTTCTCGCCATTCTTGAAGAGCGTTGCCTGTTTGATCTTCTTGTCGGTGATCGGCAGGAACAATCCCTTATCCTTCAAGTTGAGAATGTGGACGAAGAGCGTGTTGCCCTTCTGCGTGGTTACACCCCAGTCGCGCGGAGGAATCTGTCCACCTCGTGTGCCGTAGATGGTCTCGCCATAAATCTTCATCCAATCGCCCATCTCCTTCAAGCGTTCCAAGGAAAGCTTAGGAAGCGAACCATCTGGTTGCGGACCGATGTTCATCAAGAGGTTGGCATTCATGCCTGCAGCTTTCACAAGGTAATGGATCAGTCGCTCAGTAGTTTTGTAGTTCTGATCGGTAATCTTATAGCCCCACATACCGTTCATGGTCTCGCAGGTTTCCAAAGGCAACTCGCCAACTGTCTGTCCGGCGGAGTAGCCAGCCGTGTTCTGTCCGGGCAGGTCACGCTCGAAAAGCTGAAAGTCCTCGCCGGGATGCAACGCCTTGTGGTGATTGTTTCCGATCATGCAGGCCGGTTGCAGGCTGTGGATGTGGCTATAGATGTCGGGGAGGCCCCAATCGAAATCAGGGTTCACGTTCTGATCCCATTCTCCATCGAACCAAATAGCGTCTATCTTGCCATAGTTGGTCAGCAGTTCGCCCAATTGATCCTTCATGAACTGGTGGTAGGTCTTGAAGTCGCCATGCTCCTCTCGGCCCGTGCCATGTCCGGAGTTACCTAAGGGATAGTAATCCTCTCGCCGCCAGTCGAGTAGGGAGTAGTAGAAATGCACATTGATGCCCTGCTTGTGGCACTCATCCACCAACTCCTTCACGATGTCCCGCTTAAAGGGAGTAGCCTGCACGATGTTGAAGTCGGAATAGCGGCTGTTGAACATCGAGAAACCGTCATGATGACGGGTCGTGAAGCAGATGTATTTCGCTCCGGCAGCCTTAAAAGCCGCTACCCACTCGGCAGCATTGAAGTTGGCGGGATAGAAGCCTCCGGCCAGTTTAGCATACTCCTCCCAGTTGAGGTTCCGGTTGTTCATCACCCATTCGCCATCAGCCATCATGCTGTAGATGCCATAATGGAGAAAGATACCGAACTTGTTATCTTGAAATGTCTGACGTGCTTGTAAATTCTCAGGTGTCGGCTGATAGCCCTCTTGCGCCATGGCCGGGAGTGTCAGTCCGGCAGCCAGCAGTAAACTAATGATTCCTTTTTTCATGCGTATGTCTTTATATGTAATAGGACGTTCGCGAACTTACGGAAAATCTGTGAACTATGCGAATTTTCTTGTATTTCTTGTGCTATTCAAATAAAAAAACGTATTTTGCCCTCCAATTCATAGGCACATAAAAGAAAAGGAGACTTCAACATGAAATTGTATCTTGCGAACCCGATATACGATACGGTGTTTAAATACCTGATGGAAGACGAGCGTATAGCCCGGACGATGCTGTCTGCGTTGCTGAAGAAAAAGGTGGTGAAGGTAGAGCAACGTCCGCACGAGTATGTGAACACAACACGCAATAACATATCCATGTTTCGCATCGACTTCGGTGCGACCATACGTGAGGACAACGGCCATGAGCATTTGGTGCTTATCGAGTTGCAGAAGACCTGGCTTGAGACGGAGACCCTGCGGTTCAGGCAGTATCTTGGGGCGCAATACAGTCGAAAAGAGAATATTGTCGAGGAGAGCAAAGACAAGCATGCCTTGCCCATGGTTGCGGTATATATCCTTGGTCATCGTGTGGGTGACATCGATGCTCCTGTGATTTATGTGAACCATCATACCTACGACTATGATGGAAACCTCTTGAAGAGTAAGGAACCCAACCCATTTGTTGAGAGTTTAACTCACAACAGCATCATTGTGCAAATTCCGTTACTCCATGGTCGTGTCAACAACCGATTGGAGAAAGTGCTGAGCGTGTTTGACCAAAGTAACGCCACTAAGTCAAACAAACAGACCATTGAGGTTGACGAGGAGGAATATGCTGGGGATTCAGAGATGGAATATATTGTCAAACGCCTTCTTTCGGCTGCCTCTAATCCAGATGTACGACAGGAGATGAACGTGGAAGACGAGTTCTTCAAGGCCATAGAAGATCGTGACACTGCGATAATGGCTCGAGATAAGACCATTGACGAGCAGGGCAGAACCATTGACGAGCAGGGCAGAACCATTGACGAGCAGGGCAGAACCATTGACGAGCAGGGTAGAACCATTGATGAGCAGGGTAAAGCACTTATCGAGAAAGATAAACTTCTCTCAAACGCAATAGAGGGAATGTTAAGTAAAGGGATGGATATGAATACTATAGCCTCTATTTTAGGATTGACTGAGGATGAGGTTACAAACTACTTATCCAAATACCCTAAAGGATGAGCATAAATTTATCCCTTCACGTCTATACCGATTATTTGTTGCATCTTTGTGGTCAAGAAATATGGAACAACTGAATGTATTCGACTGCTCGAACGTCCTTATAGCGAGTTTTTTTACCGATGATCAGGGCTGCGCTCACGAGAATCGGGAGCACACGTTAATCTATCTGTGCTCCGGTGAGCTTGAAATTGAGGAGCGTGGCAAGATAACGGTGCTGCATCTGGGTGAATGTGCTTTCATGCGGCGAGACAATCGGATCGGGCGTAAAACCCTCTAAAGATGTGTTGAAACTCAAGATGATTGAGGGCATCTATGTCTTGCTCCACACAGATAAAAGACTCACTCCGCCGCTTGCGACTTGAAACACTCCCGATGTTCTACCAGCATCGTGCCGATACCATAGATCAGTCCGCTCCGGTCATACGCCTCCTTGTTCAACATCCGGGTGAGATACGTGTCTATCTCATCCACGTTTGTCCAGTCAGTGATGGCCTCCTTCAGGTGATGGAACATTTTCACTACCTGAATGTTGGCACCTCCATGCAGCGGGCCTTTCAGTGAGCCAATGCCGGCAGCGATGCTGGAATAGGTGTCTGTACGGGTAGAGCTGGTGACACGCACCGTGAACGTAGAGTTGTTACCACCTCCGTGCTCCGCTTGTAGCACTAACAACAGATCCAGCATCCGAGCCTCCAAGAGTGTATAATCCTTCTTCATCATGTAAAGAAAGTTCTCCGCTAACGAGATGCCCTCGTGCGGATGGCGGATGTGCAGCGAACGTCCGTGCGTGCTGTGCCGGTAAATGTTGTAGGCATAGGCGATGATGTTCATCGTGGTCTTCTTGTCCAACGGCATGTTGTCATTGATCAATCCCTGAAACGCCGCGAGTTGCTCGCTATCGGGCAGCTCGCCCGATAACAACAGGTAGGCTACCTCCTCAAATCCGAAGCGTTTCTCCTTCAGTAAGGCATGGGCAATATCATCCAGGTCGTATCCTCTGTAAAACAATTTTCCGGGAATGGCTTTCAAACCCTCTTCGGTTCGCTCATAGCCCACTACATTACCGATTTTAATCAGTCCGACGAGTACGCCCGTTCCATCCTCGTTACGGAGTCCTCGCTTCACGTTATATCTCGTAAACAGCTCGTTGTCGATGCGACAAGCCTGCTTGGCGCACTCTGACAACTTATAGACTACATATTCTTTTTTCATGTTGTTCTTCTCTTATTTGGTTTACTCTTCCACTAACAGGCTGACAATCTTGTCGCCAAACTCAGCGGTGCCCATCGGCTTACCGTTGGGCATGAAACGGGCCAAATCAGGGGTGGCTTCCCCACGGGCAAATGCCTTCTCCAAGTCAGCCATCATGCCATCCCGCTCAGCGGTGCAATAGACCTGCTCCGAACCCGGATTGATAATGAGCAGCGCCGCCATCTTGAGTCTCTTCGCCTTGACTTGTCGCGCCAAGGAAGCCGCACGACTCAAGTCTTGGTAGGAGGAGTTCGTGCAAGACCCGATGAGTCCCACCTCCATCCGCTGCGGATAGCCATTGGCCTTTACCTTAGCGGCAAACTCCGAGATCGTGCAGGCAGCGTCGGGCGTGAACGGGCCGTTCAGGTAGGGTTCCAACGCATCGAGGTCTATCTCAATGATTCGGTCGTAGAAGTTTTCAGGGTGTGCGGTCACTTCCGCATCGGCACACAAGGCCGATGCGGAAGCATCTGCCATCTGAGCCACCTCTTCACGACCCATAGCGCACAATTAGCAAAATGGTATAGAGATCGCTGTTTCTTATTTCCTTCTTGCCAGATACTCGATGGCGTAAACCGGCCAACGGGGAACTTTTCGGATATTTGTACGGACAGGGGGAATGTCGCACAGCAGGAAGAGGGCTGCAAGCGCTAAGGCGAACCAAATGACATAGCCATACACCTGTTTGATTGTCACCATCATCATGGAGTGCAGGAAGTCATGCCCAACGTACCCACCGAAATCAAAGTGCGCTATATCCAAGTGGGTTAGGGTAAGCTGCTGTCCGTAACTCATCATGTTTTCGTTTAGAAGATGCGAGAAAATGGTGGTATAAATGCCATAACCTGCCGCTCCTGCCAGATACATGTGTAGGATGTTGAACACGAACAAGCCCATGAAAAATTGTTCAAGGCTGGGTACCGATTCATCTAAAGCCCACATTAACGCAGGGGCCAATATGGCATACGCAAAACCTCGCAAGAAGATGGCAAGTCGGTACTGCTCGATATTGACAGGCATATCCAGCGTGAAGTACATCAACATACCATAGAACGCAATACTGATAAAAGCGATTCCGAAGAGTTTCCATATCTTCCATTTCCTGACTTTCAGCCAATAGAGATCCAGCAGGATGCCGACATACATGCCGGGAAGTACCCACATATACTGCTCCTCTTTAGTCAGTTCCTCCAACCGAATGACTTCACTGTAAAGTATCTCTTCCAGGGTGTGTTCGGCACCGAAAGCCAGTTCGGCGAAGAAGGTGACAATGAGAATGGGAACAACATTTCGATGTGTGAAAAGACTGAGCTCGACGTAAGGGTAACGGTAGTAGTGCAGCCGGTAGAGCATGATGCCGAAAAGCACAATGGCAACACCGATCAGGAGACGAATACGGAACGTGTCTAACCACATGAGATAGTCGCCATACACCACGATGTACGACAACACCAACATCAGCCCACAGATGAGCAATGCTCCCTGAAAGTCAATTCCTTTCAGTGAAAGTCGCTGTGGCATGGGACAGAACGGGCGGCAGAAGATGGCTTGTGTGAGCAGCACGAACGACATGGTACCTATCGTAAAGACGTGCATCATCTGCCAGGTGAAATGATGACCGAACCAAGCTGCGAGCCATCCACTACCCTCAATGGCCGTGAGCAAGATAATGTGGAGTACAGGGAAGAAGACTGCAAAATCACGTCTGGGAGTGATCCACAGCTGGATGTTGCTCATACACTCGAACGTTCCTTGTATCTTGGCCATTCCGGCAATGAAGCAGACTACCGTGAGTAGCGGTAACGACTGGCTATACATGGTCAACACATTGCATACGCCAAGCACAATGGCCGAACCGCAAAGCAACTGCTGGTTGGTGAAACGGAACTTCATGCGGAAGAGCATAGGGAAATAGACAGCCATGCCCGCAAGCGTGGCATAAAGCAAGAAGAGCACATCCTCAATCATGAAGTTGGTGGTGCCACGGATACCATCTAAGGCACCGAGGTAAATACCTCCGCTAAACTGAAAGCAAAAGGCGGTCAGCACGTACAGCCAGGGCTGGATGCGACGAGGCACCCATCCCTTCATCATCGGCATGGAAAAGCCCATGCTTGGAGGAGGACCGCCAGCACTCTTCATGAAAAATTCGGTTAATTGTCCCATCGCGCATTACTCCTTAACGATGCATTCCACATTATAACCACCCTTTAGCTTGGCGACATCACTGCTCGTGTCGAGCTTGATGCGTACAGTAACACGCTGTTCCACCTTCACGAAATTACCGGTAGCATTGTCGATAGGAATCAGTGAGAAGGCACTGCCAGTAGCATCGGAGATGCGTTCCACCGTACCCGTATATTCCACATCCGGAACGGCATCAGCTGTAATCTCCACCTTATCGCCTACATGGATGTGAGGCAACTGGCTTTCCTTGTAGTTCGCCTCAATCCAACGTTCATCTTTATCGACGATACTCACCAGTGTCTGCCCTGGATTGACCAGCTGTCCTGCATGAATATCCTTCGTGCCGACCGTACCGTCGCACGTGGCAATGATGTAGCAATACGAAAGATTCAGGCGGGCAAGGTCAACGGCACGACGGGCCAGTTCTATACCCTGTTCCGAAGCGGAAAGATGATGTCCCTGCTCGGCTACAACTGCTGACTGCATCTGGCGTGAACGAACTGCCTGCTCATAGGCTGCCTTGGCGCTCAGATAGGCCGTGTGCACCTTGTCATACTGTTGGGGGGTGACGGCATCCTGACTGAGGAGGTTCTTGAAACGGTTCTCCTCGCGCAGGGCATTCTCCATCTGCGCACGTGCCGATTCGATCCCTGCTTCCGTAACGGTCATGCTTGTCTGGGTGGTAACGATACTGCTGGCTGTTCCCTTCGAACCCTGTTCCGCGCGGAGAAGGTCTGCCTCGGCTTGTGCCAGCCGTAAGCGAAATTCAGCATCCTCAATAATGACGAGTGTGTCTCCCTTCTTAACCTGCTGAAAATCGGTAAAGCGTACCTCTCGGATAAAACCTTGCACACGGCTGCTCTGAGGCACGATATTTTGACGGACACGGGCATTGTCGGTAAATTCTCCACGGCCGAAGTGCATAAACTGGCTGATCACATAAGCGGCTCCGCCCAAAAGGCAAAGTACGATGAGTGTATTATATAAATAAATGTGTATCTTGTTCTTTTCCATGATTATAAAGTATTTGTTACATATTTGAGTTTATAGAAATGATAAAGCAGATCGATGCGGGCATTGACCAGTGCCATTTCGGCAGAGAGTTTCATGTTGGAGGCATCCACCATATCAGTAAGCAGCGCAAGGTCATTCTGATAACGGTTTTGCACCACGGAGTAGTTCTGGTTGGCCAGCTCCACCTGTTTCTGCTGTGTCTTCACCTCGGTATAGGAGGTCAGTAGATGGGTATAGCTTGCCTGTACGCCATGCTCCACCCCTTCACGTGCCAAGGAGAGGGCTTCCTGAGACTGCTGATGCTCCATCCGTGCTTTGCGGATCTGGTGTTTATTCTTCCAAAGATTGCCAAGGCTGAATTTTACACCTACCCCGACGAACCACACGTTGACATTGCAATCTTTCGGAATAAGGTCTTGCGTATATGGACCAAAAAGCTGATTCTCCGCCACTAAAGCAACTGATGGCAATGACGCTGCTTTTGCTTGCTTCACCTTCTGCTCCGCCAGATTGGTGGCTACTGCTGCTTGACGAATACCCAGGTTGTTGTCCGCTGCTGTCTGCTGCCATAGCTCTTGAGAAGCGATGGCTGAGAGCGCATTTATTTCTGTATCCAGTTCATGCTTATCGGGTAGAATAACCGTCTGCGCAGGAAATGCAGGGTCGTAACCAACTGATGGTTGATGACCGTAGAAGCATCGGTGAGCTTCGTCAGCGTGAGTTCAAGTCCCTGCAACTGCAGTTCGTAGCGAGTGATGTCGTTCTGTAAGACGGTGCCTTGCTTGCGGCGGGCTTTCATCTGCTCGATCTCTTTCTGTGTCAGTGCGATATGCTGACGAACCACCTCTATCTGATTGTTCAGTTTGCAAAGGTCAAGGCAATAACCTGTCAACAAGAAGCGTACCTCCTGGCGGTTCTTCTCTACATCCAGTTCCGCCATCTCTTTCCCCAGTTCCGCCATGCGGATACCCGAACGGATCGCACCGCCCGCATAGACTACCTGAGCCACCTGAGCCGTAAAACTGTTTCCCCAGTGGGGCGTGTCCTGTTTACCGTTTGCCACGGGAACAGCCCCTATGCCCGGCACAACGTAATCAGTTGTCCCATGGGTCGAAAAACCTCTCGACAGCATGAAAGCATTGCCCGTATAGCTGCCCTGGAGGTTCAAGTCCACACTCGGCAGCAATGCCGATTTAGCAGCTGCCACCCCTTCATTGGCTGCCCGTAGTGCGGCCTCACTCACTCTCACCTTTTGACTCTGTTGGTCAGCAAGGTCGTATAGCGTGGTGAGCGACATCACCTGCACAGCCTTGTCTTGTGCGCATAGAGGCACAAAAAAAGTCCCTTCAGCCATCAGACCGATGGCCAAAGTGGAATAAACCATAAGCTTGTTCATGAAATAAAAATAGATATCTGGTTGTTCATTATTATTCCTTTAACAGTTAATCTTGGTCATTCCCTCGGAAATACTAATAATGAACTTAAGCGTCCGGACAGCATCACATCTGCCACAATACTCTACAAGCGGTCTCATCAGGGAACATTAAAGATGTGAACCGCCTATCAAGCACTATTGATTAAGAAATCCGGCGCAAAAGTACAAAGAAAAATTTAAAATAGGATGCATCCTGCCTTCCGAATTTTCTATACAGAAGCCTATTGATGACGATTGCGCGCTTTGAAAAAAAAGAGGAGTAGGCTCTTCTGCCAACTCCTCCTTCTAAACGATTCAGCCACGAATTGGGCTAAACGACATCAGGATTTTCCGGCTCCGGCTCTGGTTCCGGCTCCACAGGAGGCTCGGGATCAGAGGGAGTGGTCGGTTTTGATTCCTCGCTCGGATTGGGCTTCGCTCCGGCCTTCACTCGTGAGAGCGTCAGCTGAAGCTGATAGAGGATCGCGTTCATCCGATTAATAATGGCCACCAACTGCTGCTCCTTCGTCTCCGATTGCTCGGTCAACGCATTCGCTTGATAGAGCGCATTGATCGCACGAGCCAACTCCTTGAAAGCCTTATCCACCAACGGGCGGATAGTGGCCATGTTGTGCGAGGTGGCCTTGGTGAACCGTTGTCCCGATCGCTCCTGATAGATGGCGTTGAACGCTTGGTTCAGCGTTTCCAATCGGCTCAACGGCTCCGTCAGCTGCAACGTCTCGATATGCGTTGCGCAATCCGATTCTCGCATCCGGCTAATAAAATCGGCTAATGCACCGGTCGTGGCCGCATAACGCATTCGCTTTGCTGCTCGATAGGGCTTAACAGGATGGAGCAGGGCTTTTGCCGCTTGCTGAGTCTCCTCACCTCCTGTTTCTGATTCATTATCAATGCGCTTTAAAATGTAGCTGAACTGCTGCACCCGGGAAGCATGTTTCTCTCTGATCTCGTCAGACTGGGCGTAGGAGCGATTTAATAGATAACAGCTGTTCTCTTCCTTAAACAGCTCCACATACTGGTTTCTCAAACCAATTAAACCTAAACCTGATGCTACCTCAGTAGGTATCGCATCTAACAAATCACTGTGCACTTGATAATGCTCTGCATTGAGTGCACCTCTGAAATTGAAATTACTATTTACTTCCTTCATGAAATAAATTTTTGGTAAAACATTATCTATCCACAAGTTCACCCGTCGATTTAGAAGGCTCCCTCATGTTCCCCTCTCCATCATTTATGGAGTCAAATACATCCGCCTTACCGGTAAGCGTCGCCCCAGCTGGCGGTCTTTTCAAAAGCAGTATATTCTTTCAAATAAGTCTATACTCTTTCGTCATCGTCGATTCGTTGGAGGTGTCTCTTCGGCTCTTGGATGCTTCTCCTTTCAAAAGCGCTACGCCTTCGGCAGCCTCTCACTCAAAAGCAAAGGTAAGGATTTTTTCTAAAAAACAAGTGATACGCACTTTTTTATTAAAAAGATAACCTCGCTTCAGCTTGCGACGGGTTTACTACGCGGTGTAGAAAGGTCCGCGCAAGCCCGCGACGGGTTTACTACACGGTGTAGAAAGGTGCGCGCAAGCCCGCGACGGGTTTACTACATGGTGTAGAAAGGTGCGCGCAAGCCCGCGACGGGTTTACTACATGGTGTAGAAAGGTGCGCGCAAGCCCGCGACGGGTTTACTACACGGTGTAGAAAGGTGCGCGCAAGCCTGCGACGGGTTTACTACATGGTGTAGTAAGGTGCGCGCAAGCCCGCGACGGGTTTACTACACGGTGTAGTAAGGAGCGCGCAACTCGCGGAGAGTTTTTTCATGGTGTAGTAAAGGGTGCGCAAGCCGGCGATACGACCGTTCAACCAAGTCGTTGTTAGGTCGCTTTTGATTGCTGATTTCTCACTTAGTTTAGATCGACTGACAGCCCCACGCTGAAAGCGATGCCAGTCGTAAGCGGTGAACTGTAGTAGTAGCGCTTCGGCTTGTAGTTAAAAAGGTTGTCGATGGCGGTATTGATGTTTATGCGACGACCTATTTTGTGCTGTAGCATGAGTTTCCAGATCGTATAGCCCTGATCGACATCCTTGCGGCCCGACTGTGGTTTACCTTGGTAGCGGCCTGAAAGGATCGTATTGAGCGAATAGCGTCTTCTAAAATGATGGTCATATCCCACTTTCCAGGTCATCGAGTGGGAGCGAGGCTGGTTGAACTGCGATTGGATCACCTGGCCCGACTCGTGCATCCACGAGTAGTTAAACTTCATCAGGAGACCCATGTCCATCACATAACCCAGACTTACATCCGTACCCCATACCGTGATGCCCTCCTCGTTGAAATAGAGCGAACTGCTCAATGCCTGGTAGGTAGTGCCATTATCGGCATGAAAGCTGTATTTGGTCTCGTCGCCCACACTGTATTTTTCGATGCGAGGATCCTCTTCCATGACCAGATACCCACCATCGGTGTGTGCTGCATCGACCACCCAGTAACGGCCGACCGTAGTGATACGCTTGTCGAAAAGATTGCAGTAGCCCATGAGTGTGAAGCTGTATCGACCATCGAAGAAACGGCCTGTCTGGATGCGCTGCTCCCGTTCGAAGGCCACATTGAAATTATGGCTCTTTTCGGGTTTCAACTCCGGATTGCCAATCAGCATAACGCCCATGTTGCCCATGTCGTAATGCATATACATCTCTTTGAGCGAAGGTGCACGAAACCCACTGGCATAATTGGCTCGGAGTGTGAGCCAAGGGAATTTATAGACCCCGGCCAAACGTTCCGTGAAAGCTTGCTGAGCGGAAGCCGAAAAATAGTCATAGCGCACACTCGCCACCACATTGAGACGGTCGTTGATGTTCCAGTCGAATTGAACATAGCCGTCGATGTTGTTTTGCGCATGGGCTGCATTGTCACGAAACTGATAGGTGGTGAGATAGTCATGTAGGATATCAGTTCCCATCAAGAGGTTGTTTCTGCCCAACGAGTGACTGTAGAGGGCATGCGCCACATGCTGCCTGTTACTGTAGTCGTGGTCGTGCGTACGGGTACCCTCGGGCAGATAGTTTGCCTTATCATATTGGTCGTACGCATACGATAATTCCAGTTTGCGTCCGTAGTTCCATGTATAGGTACCTTTCAGTCCACCGCTGTAGCCATTGAAGCGATAGGCATAGGTGTCGCGTTCGCTGGTGCGATGGAAATAGCTGCCACGGCCCACCAGTGTGAGCCGATCTGACGGATGCCATGTCAGTCGCTCTTTGACATGATAACTCTTCTGACCATAGAGGCGACTCAAGTTTGAGTCGTCATTGAGCACTGATTCATCGTAGGGAAGACCCTGCTCTTTCTTCAATAACTCGAGGGCAATCTCTTCAGGTGTATAGGCTTTTGGCAAGTCAATAGGGTCTATTTGCGTATATTGGAAATGGGTTTGTGTATTCCATTTTCCGCTATTGACCGAAAAGCTGGCCCCATTTCTCCATTCGTTGCCGAAGGTATTGTAGCGCGAATTGATATTTACGCTCCACGGTTCCAAACTCTCGCGACTGATGATATTGATCACACCGCCCACGGCATTCGAACCATAGAGTGCCGACGAGGCTCCCTTCACAATTTCGATGCGGCCTACGTTGTCTAAGTTCATGCGGGTGTAGTCCACATTGTCTAACGTCTCGCCCGCCATCCGTTCGCCATCTACCAGAAAAAGCACGGCATTGCCACCGAAACCACTCATGTTGAGCGATGTCTCCTGGCTCATGGCTAAACCGAATTCCAGGCCTGGGATCTCCTGCGTCAGCATCTCCTGGATGTTGGTGGCATCCGTCATCTTGATCTCTCGATGCGTAATGAGACGTGTCACCACTGGTACATCCTTGAGCGCCTTAGGCGTATGAGAGGCGGTCACGACCACCTGATCCAGTTCGAATGTATGATGGATCGTGTCGAGGTCAGCACGGGATTGTGCCCAAAGACCACTGGTCAGCGTAGAGAGCACTACACTGACCAGGGACGGATAGGAGAATCGATGTGAAAAGAGCATGGTCATAACTTACTTCTTGGTACCCGTAAACTTGTTCGAGAAGTCAAAAGGCATGTTGCCATACTTCATGGTGTAGGTCACAGCCACGGCATTCTTGCTGAACACGGCTGTCAGATTACTCACCGTATAGGCTTTTTCTGCCCCTTGCGCATTGACGACAGTGCCCGTATAGGCATCGAGTTTACCCGTAATGATGTCCCCATTTTGTGTGAGCGTGATGTTCTTCACGGCCAGTGCAGGATAGGTCATAGCTCCACCCGTAACCTCGGGTATGGTCATCTCGATAGCCGATTCAGAGGCTTTCTTAAAGATGTAAGTCGTTGTCGAAGTAAAATCTTCGTTCATGACGGTACTAATCTCCTCGCCGGCATACGAACCTACGACCTGTCCTGAGGTAGCCAACTCAACGACGTCATCGTCATTGCACGAACAAACACCGCATACGATGGTTGCTGCAACCACCATGCTCATCAAAAATTTTTGTATTCTCATAAAGTGATTAAATAATATATAATGGATAATTTCTATTTCTCTGTGCCTATCGTTTGTGTCTTGTAGTCGTACTCCGAACCGTTGGTACTGTGTGGAATACTAAAGATAACCACCATGATCAAGACAGCCAGGGCCACTGCCCATCGGTTGTGCTTCCAACGCATAGAGGCCAGCGCACCCAGGAAAAAGAGGAACGAGATAAGCGTCTTATTGTCGGTCAGATCAGTACCAAATGGGAAGCCTGTCCACCATGGACCAAATGCCACGTGCTGCATGAGCGGACCCAGCATGAAGCCTCCGATGAAGAGGGTCACCACCGTAATCTTCAGCCATTTCTGGTAGGCTTGACCTGTCACGACAAGCAGGAAGGTATAAATGGCAAAGAGCATAGCCGCAAACATGAACAACACGTGCGGTAATAGGATCCCGACCGGCACATCGTTGCGGAAACGAATCACAAGCGGTTCGCTGGCAGGATAGTCCTGGCCATTGACCGTAATGTAATATTGCAGTTTGCCCGCTACGGGTTGAACCGGCAGAACTGCCTGCCATTCGCCCTCGATCCAGCTGAAATCAGCAGTTGTATAAGGATCGTCGGTTGGATAACGACGGTAGTGAATCTCGGCCTTCGCTTCGGCTGGGAGGCCTTTGAGTCGGACAAGTTCATCCTCTTGCACGCCACTTCGTGGCAGTTTGGTCTGATAGAACTCACCATTCATTTCGATCTTCACCCTCTTCGGGTGTGTGGGTCCAGTCATTCGCTGATAGACGCTGATCACCACTGTCATGAGTATGGCGACGAGCCAATAGAGTCTTTTCTTCATTTCTTCGTAGCTTTTAAGTAAACATCAAATTCCTTGATTTCGCCCTCCCGGAGCACCTTCACCTTGACCGTAGTCTCCGGTTCCAGTTCCGAAAGACGTTCCATGTATTCCTCAATATCCTTGATCGACTTACCATCAATCTCCTGGATAACATCGCCACTACGGATTCCGGCCGCATGGGCAGGCTTGCCGGGCATCACAATGTCAGCACGCAAACCGGGTGTGTTGCTCGAACCTGTCACATCTGGCATCAGCCCCAATGTCACTTTCAATTTGGCATGGCTCATCTTGTCACTGCCAGGTACATGAATGAAGTCGGGGGCTACAGGAAGGTTGGAAATTTCCGTGAGTAACCCTTTGGCATAATCCAGCGTCTGCTGCATACCGTCATAATTGAGCGTGGCCGGTTTGTCATCAGGGGTGTGATATTCCATGTGACCGCCAGTCGTCAAGTAAAGCACTGGGATGTTGGCGGCTACAAAGGCAGCCTGATCGCTTGGACCATAACCATCGGCTGTACAGGTCACATGTAGTTGAGTCTCTTCGGCTACACGTTCCGCCATGGCCTTAAAACTCGAACTGGTACCCGTGCCTGAGACACTGAGGGAATTGTCGCGCATACGTCCCACCATGTCGAGGTTAAGCATCGCCACAATTTGCTTGATATCGGCAGGCAGGTTGATGCGCTTGTCATCACTCTGCTTCATCCACTCCACAAAACTCTTCGAGCCCACGATGCCCTGTTCTTCTGCACCAAAAAAGACAAAGATGAGACTTCGTGGCGAACCCTTTTTCTTGAAATGGCGAGCCAGTTCGAGCAATACGGCATTGCTGCTGGCATTGTCGTCAGCACCTGGATGGACAGCTACCGTGTCCGGACGACGTGAGCCGGAGGCTTGGCCACCCATGCCCAAATGATCGTAATGGGCTCCCACCACTATATATTCGTGTTTTAGTTTGGCATCGTGCCCCGGCAATACGGCCACGATATTGTGCGAGGTGCGTTTCTCTGTTTTACTGAATGTGAAATCCTGATAGTAGCGACTCTGTTTCTCCTTACGGATGGGCTTCATCCCGAGGTCGCGAAGTTTGCTGACCAGGTATTCCGAGGCCAATGTGTCGCCTGCAGTTGCCGGAAAACGTCCTGAAAGTTTCTCCGAAGCAAGGTACTCGACCACCTGTTTCATAGGCTCTTGTCGCTGGGCAAAAACCTCCAAGCTAAGCGATAATGCCATGGAAAGTATGAAATAGCTTCTTCTCATTGTTATGTGTGCGTTAATTTTGGGCGCAAAGTAACAATGATCCTCTAAATGCGACAATCCCCATTTGTAGTGATTTGTGTGTTTCTACATGATAAGGGGCGAACAGCAGGTGAATGTCATTGAATGCGGTTCACATACTCCGAGGGTGAAAGACCCCACGGCTCTTTCATTTACAATAGGCTTGGCCATTCAAAAATGCTGTTATTTTATAGCGAGTATCCAGGAAGGAGATTTTCTTGCACGTGTATGATTTCTTGTCGGATTTCATAGTTTGGGGATACAATTCCAAAAAACTATTAAGTATCTTTTTATCAATAAAATTATTTCCATAATCAGGGTAGGGGAGAGAGGAGTTGGATTCCTTATAGGCGATGAAGCATATGCAGATATGTGCCTCTATCCTGCGTTCCGTAAAGTGAAACATCGGACGCATCTCCAGAGTTCCTTTTGATATACGGAAGAAGTTATGAGAAGCTTCTCATAACTTCTTCTCGGATGCCAAGAGACTTCTTGATCTGGCTGGATGTTCCGCAAGGGACTTCTCATCCCAGATTGCCCATGTGTCGATGGTTGTCATCAGATACAATATACTGGCGTTAATAAAACGATTGGATGACTACGAGACCATTGGAGGATTGTTCGCCGATATATATGAAGGCGTACACGAGCTCACCGTCGTGGAAAAGATCTGGTCATCATTATTGATGTAATAGCAATCGTGGCTGAGATTTTTACCATTGACGAGAACGAATTGATGGAGCAAATTATACGGGATAACCGCAGGCTCAAGGCCATGCAACTGATCGCTCAGACTGCATAAAACCTAAATCCGAAACTCTTGAGTCATCCTAAAATCAGGCACAAAGTGACGCATTATTCATGGAAATTTATCAGAAGTAACTATTTTTGCAACAAAGTTTAATAATACAGACAGATAAATCGGAATTTGGATGAAGAATGATACTACGATATTCGCATTGCTCTTGCTTGTATTGATAATGGCGGGCTGCAAGACCAATCGTCTAACGGAACGAGAACGTTTTGAGAGAAGCGTTCTGAAAGAGTTGCCTTTCAGTGTTGATTCCATGAGTTGGCTTACCTGCGGTGACTTGCCGACATTCAGGTTTGCTAATGCTGAATACGCTGATGCCAGGCCAGATGCAGAAATCCGACCCGATGGGGATTATTGGGTTTGCAATATGTTTGATGCGGAGCCGATTGTTCATCAGAAAGAAGAAAACATCTGGCGAAACGTGCTAGTGTCCCGTAAGCACCAGCGTGTCGTTTGCATCGACCGCTATCTGCGAAAAGGACGAACGATGGGCTATTGCTACATTTTGCAGAGCGAAAGGAAGGAATATCCGACATATGGTACATTCCACTGGGACGTGAGCGACTCTCACAACATCGAGATGGTGGGGACGATGCTGGACAACTTGAAAGAGTTGGCCTTGAAACGCCGCCAGTTGAATGATGTCTTATGGACATCCCCTGTCTCACAATACGATTACTGGAGGATGATTTTTCATGCTGATTCGTTATTTGACACACGCCTCTACGACGAGGCCCGTCAGGTGTATGACCTTGCTTTCTCTGATGACCGTTATATACTTCCAAGCCAACTTTCTACGACGGCAAATAAGATGACCGCCATAGGTGACACACAAGCGGCGTTGACCTATTTGCGACACCGTCTGGCAATGGAGAAGGATTTTTATGAAGATGCGTTGACAAGTCCATATACAGAGCTACGCGATACATTTAAGACAAGGAGCCGCCAGTGGCAATACAACCTGGAACTCAAGAAAACGCTGGAAAGCATCTTTGAGCGTGACCAGTACTACCGATTGCTATGGTCTCAAGCCGTAAAGAACAATCCTGACGATGCCGAACGCAATGAACGGCTTGCACGTCAAGCACTCATGACCGACAGTCTGAATCTCGTTCGTGTCGGCGAGATTCTTTCACAGTATGGCTTCCCACGGAAAGAGCAAGTAGGAGATTTTGGCAATCAGGCAGTTTGGCTTGTGTTCCAACATGCAGATTTGGATTACCAAAAAAGGTTTCTACCGCAATTGGAAGTTGCTGTTTCCCATGGTGATATCGCTCCTGTATTCCTTGCATTGCTTCGCGACCGCATTGACGTGCGGGAGGGCAGACCCCAGCGGTATGGCACTCAAATCGATGGCAAGGGGAATCTCGCCCCGCTTTTGGATGCATCACATGTGAACCAATGGCGACAAGAAGTAGGTCTGCCAGCCATCGAACAGTTTGGTGAATGAAGTAAGTAAATAAGTTCCGTATCCCTTAAATCTTGATTGACGACTAACTCGATGATCTGATAGATTGTGTCACTAAAACAATATTTCAAATGGGAAGATATCTTTATCAAAGACATTGCGTGTGACCATCACAGGATAGCCAGTCAATTTTCATTGAAAGAGGCGGTCTGTTAAAATGTAGCATGTACTTTCCCTGTGGTCCTGTCGGGTCAAAGCCAGTAATGACACAAGCTCATTTGTGAATAGGCAAATCCCAGATCGTATGAACCCATCTTATGCTCCAATCCACAAAAATGGTAATTATTTCCATAATAAGGGTAGGGGAGAGAGGTGTTTGGTGTCGTATTTTTGCATCGTTGAAAGCATAAAATGTAATAGATACGATGACAATAACAGAATTCAAAGCTTACGTAAAGACAGGACAGGCGCTTGATACGGATGAGATCCATGGGTTTATGCATGAGATGAGCGAAGAGGCTCGTCGTGTCACATTCCGTCTGAACACCGCCTATCATACGGCCGATGAGGTGCGTGAACTGCTTTCCGAATTATTCGGTTATCAAGTGCCCCAGTCGCTTCGTGTGTTTCCTCCGCTTTATGCGGATTTCGGAAAGAACATCTCTGTGGGTGAAGGTGTGTTTATCAATGCCTGTTGCCATTTTCAGGATCATGGAGGAGTGACCCTTGGCGATGGATGTCAGATTGGACACAATGTGGTGTTTGCCACGCTTAACCACGAACTACCACCGGAAAGAAGGGGTGTCACCCGTCCTGCCCCTATTGTGTTAGGCAAGAAGGTATGGGTCGGCTCCAACGCCACCATCCTACAAGGGGTGACGATTGGCGACAATGCCATTGTAGCCGCCGGAGCCGTTGTGACCAAAGACGTACCAGCCAATACAATTGTCGGCGGTGTCCCGGCACGAGTCATCAAGCGTATTGACGAATCAATCAAACCTCACTAAATCTCGCAAACAAACTTAATAGTTATATAGAACAATGAAGAAAAGAAAGATTCGTAGCCTAAGTGTCAGTGAAATAGGAATGGGCTGCATGGGATTCTCACACGGGTATGGTCAAATACCGGCCGCAGGTTATGCAGAAGAAGCTATTCGAGAAGCGTTTGACTACGGATGCAATTTCTTCGATACGGCAGAAGTATATGGGAAGGAACTGTATTATCCTGGTCATAACGAAGAAATTGTCGGTCGTGCGGTTAAAGGCTTTCGCAATGAGGTCGTGATCGCTACAAAGCTGTTTATTACACCTGAAATGGTTGAGGATTGCGGTTCTGTTGATGCTGTTGTTCGCAAACATCTTGAACATTCTTTAAAGAATTTGCAGACCAGCTACGTGGATTTATACTACCTGCACCGTATCAATATAGCGGTGGATTATTTAGAGGTTGCTCATACGATGGGCAGGCTGATACAAGAAGGACTTATCCGTGAATGGGGCATCTCAGCAGTGGATAAGGTGCAACTTGAAATGGTGAATGCCATTACTCCTGTTGGAGCAGTGCAGAATATTTACTCTATGGTGGAGCGTACCTCTGAGAAGGAAGTGATCCCTTTCTGTGTAGAAAACGGAATTGCGTTTGTGCCGTTCTCGCCGGTTGCCAGTGGATTGTTATCGGGGAAAATTACACCGACTACAGAATTTGGTCGGGTTGATGACGTGCGAGTATGGGTCCCTCAATTAAAGCAGGAAAACATAATCGGTAACATGCCCATTGTTGAAATGCTCAAGAAGTTTGCCGCAGAAAAACAGGCAACTCCGGCACAGGTCTCATTGGCTTGGATGCTCAGAAAATATCCTAATGTCGTGCCTATTCCTGGCTCGAAGAATAAAGGGCGTATCATGGAGAATTTGCGGGCGTGCGAAGTTCAGCTGACAGATGAAGAGTTTAACAGATTGGAGTCCGAACTTGACAGATTGCCGGTATATGGCACACGTGGCCATGCGGAGACCGATCAGACCTCATTCGGGAATAACTGGTTGAAAAAATAAAATCGCAAGGAGTAAGCCAAACGCAGTGAAACTCTAATCGCATGATGGCTTCCCCTTTATATCCTACCCTAACGGGATCGAACCATATAATCTGTAGAAAGGTTCGACCTCCGTTGGGGTCGATAGCATATGCTTACTCTGAACCTTAGCTTAATGAACTATGTGTCCCAATTATTGAAATTCTCATCGAATGCCATTCACATACTCGGAGGGTGAAAGACCCTCCTTTTTCTTGAATAGGCGGCTGAGATGTTGCGGATAGGCAAAACCAAGGTCGTAGGCAACTTCGGTGATGGTTTTGCCAGCAGAGAGGAGGCTTTTCGCTTTTTGCAGAATAAACCGATGGATGTAGTTGATGGCAGTATCGCCTGTGTGTCTTCTCACCAGATCGCCCAAGTAGCCTGCCGACATGCAGAGCTGGTCTGCGCAATAGGCAACGGTGGGCAGACCCGACTGGAACGGATTCTCTTGCGTATAATAGGCTTCAAGAACCGCATGGAATCGTTGCAGGGTGTCTGCGTTTGCTATTTTTCTCGTCAAGAATTGCCGCTCATAGAATCGTTTGCAATAATTCAACAGCAGGCTGATATAGTCCACGATGATCGCATCTTGCATTCCGTCACGGTTGCCTTCCAGCTCCTGCTTGATCCGTCGCATGAAGGAGGCAAGAATTTCAAATTCCTCGGAGGAGGTGTGTAAGGCTTCGTTCACGTTATAGTCGAAGAAGGAGAAACTGCGTATCTCCTTTTCTAAGGATGTGCCATGCAAAAAGTCGGGGTGGAACAGCAATGCCCAGCCATCAAGGTCTATGCGTTCTCCATTATCCTCCTTGCCTCCAATCTGGCCGGGGGCCACGCAAATGACTGTTCCCCCATTCCGATAGTCATATTTGCCACATCCATACGTCAGGTCCACCGACAGATGCTCGTGCATGAACACACCATAGACCCCATAGTTGTTCAGGCTATGGCGCACGGGAGAAAGAGCCGCATAGTCGATGATGCCTACGAGCGGATGCTGCTCCTGCTCGCCGACGTATCGGATGTAATCACCCACGTTGCTAACCTTGAGAATCTTGCTCATTCAACCTATGCTGCTTTTATTTGTTGTCGCTACAAAACTAATCATTTTCTTGCAGGTAAAGCAGCTCATCCACAAAAATGGTACTTATCTCCATAATATGGGTAGGAGGGAAGCGACGTTATTGTTGCAATTTTGCATCGTCAAAAGAATAAAAGAGCAATGGATGATGGAATAACTATACCGGAAGGGTTAATCGTTGATGAGGTTGTGCAATATATCGCTCATCGGCATCATATTTCGGTGAAGGATCTTCTCGATGATTATACCACTCAAGAGATCTCTTGTGTAGGTCTTCTGGAAGTCAATGAGATGAATATCATTCGTGACTTGATTCAGATGTATCAAACAAATATAAAGATAATGAAATGAGAGTTTTAATTGCAGCAATCCTGTCACTTTTCCTCTTTCTGCTGTGCAACAATCCACAGAAAGGGGAGATGGACAAACAAAACTATACGAAAATGGAGAAGAATAATAATTCGAGTATGTGTGCTAAGCAGCCAATGACAGCCGACGGCATTGTCCGTTTGTCGAAGATTGAGGTCTATCCGCAGTATCTTAACGAGTACATGCAGTATGCCGTGGAGGTGGGAGAAATCTCTTTGCGCACGGAGCCGGGTGTGCTGACCATGTATGCCGTGCAGGACAAGGAGAATCCAACTCTTGTAACCATTTTGGAGACTTACGTCAGCCAAGCCGCTTACCGTTCACATGTCGCTTCGGCGCATTTTCAGAAATATAAGCAAGGGACGCTGCACATGGTCAAGTCGCTCCAGCTCTGCGACCAGACGCCGTTGAATCCCGCCAATAAAATTGATAACTATATTGAATAATCCCATGAATAGATTCTTATTAATCGTATTGTCAGTGGTCGGCTTGGTGGCTACCACTGGCGCACAAAACAAGCAAGGTATGAATAAAGTACAAAATTCGAAAACGCTGGTAGCCTATTTCTCGGCTACTGGTACGACAGCCCGTGCGGCTGAAAAGGTGGCGAAAATAACAGGCGGAGAGCTTTATGCGATCACACCTGCGCAATCCTATACGCCTGCGGATCTTGACTGGAACAATAGCCAGTCGCGTAGCTCGGTAGAGATGAACGACCCAAAGTCGCGTCCTGCCCTCAAAGGGAAAAAGGAAAACATCGCTGACTACGATGTCATTTTCATCGGTTATCCTATCTGGTGGAATCTTGCGCCTCGGATCATCAACACGTTCATTGAAAGCCATGACCTGAAGGGCAAAACCATCATTCCATTCGCCACCTCCGGAAGTAGTGCGATCACAGGCAGTGCAGCGGCATTGAAGAAATCCTATCCCGCATTGAATTGGAAAGAGGGACGTCTGCTGAATCGTGCGGATGAGAAAAGTATGCGCACATGGCTTGACAAGTTGGGATATTAAGCATTTTATTTTCTGATAAAATTTAGACTATGCAAATCAGACACCTAATCGTACCCGCATTGTTGTGCGGAAGCATTCCTCTTGTGGCACAAACCGCTGCCTCTGATACCCTCAAGACACAGAAAGCTGAAGCAAGCAGTTCGGCCTTTGTGGATGCCGCCAGTGACAGCCGCCCTCGTGAGATCTCTCTCGGACTCCCCACCAACACTGTCGGCTCTGTGCCGATCTTTGAGGATGGCCTTCCCGTCTCCTACTACAACTTCCAGCTTTATCCCTACAAGAGTTGGCACGGAGGTGTGAGTGCGATCAGCAGTGGCAGCATGGCTCCTATGCAAACCGCCATGCGCTATGGCGAGATCGGCTACTTTGTGGATGGACAGAACCGAACGGGCAGTGAGCGATTCGAGGGAAGGGCCAGTTACAGCCTCAATCAATATGGCCAGCACAAGGTGGATCTCAACCTCACTGGGCCGCTCGCACGAGGCTGGCAATACAGCCTCTCCACCTATCAGAACTTCGATCGGGCCTCCAACCACATTGCCCTTTATCGCTATCACGACCGCCATCAGTTCTATAAGGGTGCGCTTTCCAAGCTCTTCGCCAACGGAAAGGGAAACATGAGCCTCGTCTATCAATATGTGAATTACCTGATGATCCAGGAGAACTTCGGTCCTTTCGTCTATCACACCGATGGCAGTGTCGATCCATTCGAGGGTTTCAACCTGGGGCATGACAGCTACTTGCCTGCCGACAAGGAGATGACCTACATGGATTTGGAGACGGGAGAGATCAAGCAGCAAAGCTTCACCGACGGCAACCGGGACAAGACGCACCATGCCACCTATCGACTGGACTACACCTTTGACAATGGTATGCAGCTGACCGTGCGCAGCCGACTGAAGGTGGGTCACAGCTATCGCAGCAACCGCAACCTGTCGAGCACAGATCTTGTCGATGCATCGCGGGGTTATACCTATGCGGATGGTACCCCTTTCAGTGGCTATCTGCAACGACGCCATTTGATGCACTTCGATGCCTTCGAGACCTCATGGATGAATCATGCCGAGCTTTCCAAGCAGACGGGTGTGCACGACTGGAGCTTCGGGTTGGACTTCCATCACAATCATGGAGGAACGACTACTTCGTCAGCCGCACTGGCGCATGAAGCAAAGGCTGACCCGAAGTTGCTCTATTACAAGGGAGATCCCTACTACAACTTCAACACCAGCGGTGAGTTCTACACTGGTTACGAGAATAAGGCCGCTGTCTATGCGCATGGTGACTGGCGTGCGCATGATCGATTGGCACTGGAGGGATTCATCCGGTTGGAATATCTGCATCTCAATGGTCACAATGCGGCTGTGTTGCCAGGCGAGGAGACGAACAAACGGCATAGCGGCTTCTCCCTGAAAGAGGGCAAGCTCACCCCTTTTGAAGAGGATTTCCTGAATGGATCGTTGGGTTTGAGCCTCAATTACAAGCTGCTGAGCGGATTGAGCGCCATAGGGGAATATGTGATGACCCGCCAACACACCACGCTTTTCAACTATGGCTCATCTGTTATGCCCAGCACCAAGCCCAGTGACACGCACCTTGTGAGAGCCGGCTTATCCTTGCAAAACAGTTGGTTGAACCTTGTGTCGCAAATGGTCTATATCCAGCAGAACAACAAGAATATGCGTGGCAACTTCAACCATGTGCTCACCGCTCCTGCCCATGGCATGCCCGCAGGTTATACGGAGACGGTGCAACGTACGGCAGTCTATGGCGTGGCCTCTTTGGGTTGGACCACCGATGCCATCGTCAGTCCCTTCTCCGGCTTTGACGTACATCTGCTTTTCACCTTGCGCAACCCGCAATACCGCAACTTCAGTTTTGCCCCCACCTTCAGCGATGGCGTGACTGAGCAATATGATTTCTCCGGAAACAACATCACGAACCTTCACAAGTTGGAGCTCAGCATTGATCCCAGCTATACCTTCGGCGATTGGCGTGTCTGGGCACAGGTGCGCTACATCTCGAAGCGCTACATCAACAAGACCAACTCCCTCTTCTTCAAAGGACGTTGGGAGACCTTCGCGGGTGTGGATTATGACCTCAGTGCCAAGGTGAAGCTCTCGCTCAACGTGATCAACCTCTTGAATCAAAAGGGAGTGAGCGGCTTGATCGACTCCGCGGATTTGGTGGAGGATGCCTCCGGCTACGAGAACTATGTGATGGCGGGCACCTTTATCCGTCCTTTCACCGTGGAATTAGGCTGCAAGGTGGAGTTCTGACGCTGCGCAAAGTGAATGTATATCTCTCTTTATAGATCATGGAATGAGAATTTTTTTACCTTTGCGTAGCGTTCACCTTCCTCACGATGGCTTATATATTGGCAGTCCATCCCTCGCTGCTCAGTCAGACGGGCATGGATGCCAATGCCTTGTTCACCACCACTATCCTCTCTGCTGCCATTGCCACGTTGTTGATGGCGTTGTATGCCAAGTTGCCGTTCGCACTGGCCCCATCCATGGGTGTGAATGCGTTCTTCGTCTATACCATCGTGATGGTTATGGGGTATAGTTGGTCATTTGCGCTCACGGGTCATGCTTCAGGAATAGAAATTGTGTAGAATACAATAAGTGTTTGAGAAAATCACTATATTTGCCCCAGTTATTACTGATATCATGGAGAAAACAGCAGAAAATAGGCAAATGCTCAATCCCTACGTCTCAGTCGATTGTGTACTTTTAGGTATCGACGAGGATCAATTGACGGTCTTGCTGACCGAACGGCGTGATGTGCAAGGTGAACGGATTGGCTATAAACTCCCCGGTAGTTTGATCTATGAGCAAGAGGATTTGGACGATGCCGCCCAGCGTGTGTTGAGCGAATCGACCGGTCTGAAGCAGGTGCTGCTGAAACAGTTCCGTTGTTTTGGATCCCCCTCACGCACGGCCAACCGTTCGGATGTAGAGTGGTTGGAGGCTACCTCGCAGGTGCGCATCGGACGTTTGATCACGGTGGCCTACTTGGCACTTTGCAAGCGGACGCATCGAAGTGAGGAGGATGCCACTGTGCGATGGTGTCCGATCGACCAGCTTCCTCCGTTGCCTTTCGACCATACCGAGATTGTGGAAGCAGCCGTAAGCGAGATCCGCCAGTTGGTGGAAAAGGAGCCCGCTATTATCTTTGGTTATTTGCCTACGAAGTTCACGGCTCTCCAGCTACGCCATGCCTATGAGGTAATCTACAACCGAGAGATGGACGTGCGCAATTTCCATAAGAAGATGACCTCGTTAGACTATATCACCTTGACGGATGACATGCAAGATGGCGTCTCTCACCGGGCGGCTCGTTATTATCGGTTTGATAAGGTGAAATACAACAGGCATCGTTCGAAATTAAATAAGTAATCATCATATAAAAAGAAGAAACTATGTGTTTATTGGGTTGTGATATAGGAAGTTCTTCCGTGAAGGTCTCGATCGTGGATGAGGAGACAGGTTTGACAATGGGCTCGGATCGCTTTCCGAGAGAGGAGGCTCCCATCAAGGCGCTTCGTCCCGGTTGGGCAGAGCAGGAGCCAGAAGATTGGTGGCGTTATACGAAGCTGGCCCTTCAGGGTGCCTTGGAGAAGGCGGGCGTAAAGGCGGGCTGCATTCGTGCAATCGGTATCTCTTACCAGATGCACGGTTTGGTGTGTGTGGATGCGCACAAGGAGGTGTTGCGTCCCTCCATCATTTGGTGTGATAGCCGTGCGGTGACCTATGGTGACAGAGCTTTCCGCAACATTGGTGAGAAGCAGTGTCTTTCGCATCTGTTGAACTCGCCGGGTAACTTCACCGCCTCGAAGTTGGCTTGGATCAAGGAGTATGAGCCGGAGCTGTATAAGCGCATTGACAAGATCATGCTGCCGGGCGACTATATCGCCATGAAATTGACGGGCGAGATCGCGACAACCATCTCCGGCCTCTCAGAGGGCATCTTTTGGGATTTCAAGGAGAATGATCTGTCAGAGGACTTGATGCGCTACTACGGTTTTGATAAATCGTTGATCGCTCCCATCCGTCCGACGTTTGGTGTGCAGGGTGAGGTGAACAGTGCGATCGCTGCCGAGTTAGGCTTGAAAAAGGGTACTCCCGTGACCTATCGTGCGGGTGATCAACCTAACAATGCGCTCTCTCTGAATGTGCTGAATCCGGGTGAGATCGCAGCTACGGGTGGAACCTCTGGTGTAGTGTATGGCGTGAACGGGCATGTTAGCTACGATACACTCTCTCGTGTGAATACGTTTGCTCATGTGAACCATACAGCGGAGCAGACCCGTCTGGGTGTGTTGCTCTGCATCAATGGCGTAGGCATCATGAACTCTTGGATCCGCCGGAACGTAGCTCCAGAGGGGATCAACTACCCTGCGTTGAATGAGTTGGCGGCTACGGCTCCGATTGGTTGCGAGGGACTTTCCATCCTGCCTTTTGGTAATGGGGCAGAGCGTATGTTGGAAAACCGACAGATCGGTTGCTCTGTGCATGGGTTGAACTTCAACATCCACGGAAAGGCGCATTTGGCGCGTGCCGCCCAAGAGGGTATTGTCTTTGCCTTCAAGTATGGTATGGACATCATGAACGAGATGGGCATCGACATCCGGGTGATCCGTGCGGGAAATGCCAATCTCTTCTTGAGCCCGATTTTCCGGGAGGCCTTGGCGGGTGTGACCGGTACGGTCATCGAGCTGTATGATACGGATGGTTCCGTTGGAGCCGCTAAGGGCGCAGGCATTGGCGCAGGCATCTATAAGAGTGCGGAGGAGGCTTTTGCCTCGTTGAAGAAGATCGACGTGATCGAGCCGGATGGCTTGAAGGCTGATGCGTACTGCGGTGCGTTCGACAACTGGAAAGAATGCTTGGAGAAAGTCATGAGATAAGATTCAATAATAGATTATTTATAAACGATTTAAACACGATTTAATTATGGGTTACTTCAAAGGTGAGAAAGAGTTTTTCCCCGGTATTGGCCAGATCCAATTCGAGGGACGTGAGTCAAAGAATCCGTTGGCATTCCATTTCTATGACGAGAACAAGGTGGTTTTGGGCAAGACCTTGAAGGAGCATTTGCGCTTCTCTATGGCTTATTGGCATACCTTGTGCGCAGAGGGTAGCGATCAGTTTGGTGGAGGTACGAAGCACTTCCCCTGGAACGATGCGAACGATGCGATCTCTCGGGCGAAATACAAGATGGATGCCGCTTTTGAGTTCATGACCAAGTGTAACATCCCTTACTATTGCTTCCATGATGTGGATATGGTAGAGGAGGCTCCGACATTGGCAGAGTTCGAGCAGCGTCTGCACACGATGGTAGAGCACGCCAAGGAGCATCAGGCAGCTACGGGCAAGAAGTTGCTTTGGTCCACCGCAAACGTGTTCGGCAACAAGCGTTACATGAATGGTGCCGCTACGAATCCCTATTTCCCCGCTGTGGCTTGCGCCGCTACGCAGATCAAGAACGCCATCGATGCTTGTATTGCGTTGGGTGGAGAGAACTACGTCTTCTGGGGTGGTCGTGAGGGCTATATGAGCCTGTTGAACACCAATATGAAGCGTGAGAAGGATCACCTGGCGATGATGTTGACGATGGCACGCGACTATGGCCGCAAGAATGGCTTCAAGGGTACCTTCTTGATTGAGCCGAAGCCGATGGAGCCGACGAAGCATCAGTATGACGTGGATGCGGAGACTGTAATCGGCTTCTTGCGTCACTATGGCTTGGATAAGGACTTTGCGCTGAACATCGAGGTGAACCACGCTACGTTGGCCGGACACACTTTCGAGCATGAGTTGCAGGCAGCTGCCGATGCGGGTATGTTGTGCAGCATCGATGCGAACCGTGGCGACTACCAGAACGGTTGGGATACCGACCAGTTCCCTGTCGATCTCTATGAGCTGACACAAGCATGGTTAGTGATGTTGGAGGGCGGTGGCTTGACCACAGGAGGTACGAACTTCGATGCGAAGACTCGTCGCAACTCTACAGATCTGGAGGACATCTTCATTGCGCACATCGGCGGTATGGATACCTTCGCACGTGCCTTGATGATCGCTGCCGACATCTTGGAGCACTCTGACTACCGTAAGATGCGTGCCGAGCGTTACGCTTCCTTCGACAGTGGCGAGGGCAAGGCTTTCGAGGAGGGCAAGCTGACCTTGGAGGATTTGCGTACGATCGCGTTGCGTGACGGCGAGCCGAAGCAGATCAGCGGTAAGCAGGAGTTGTATGAGATGATTATCAACCAGTATATTTAAAAGCAAAGCGGCGAAAGCCGCTTTTGCTAATCAACGTATTCATGAAAAACTATTACATCATTGGATTGACCTTAGTGGCTACCTTGGGCGGCCTGCTTTTCGGGTATGACACGGCGGTTATTTCGGGCACAGTGGAGTCACTGCGCCATTTTTTTATTGAGCCGCAGGGATTACCGCTCGATCAAGCCAACGCCTTGGAGGGCTTCGTGGTGAGCAGTGCCTTGATCGGCTGTATCTTGGGCGCCTCGTTTGCCGGCTGGATCAGTCAGCGTTACGGACGTAAGCCAACGCTGATCTCGGCGGCGATTCTCTTCTTGCTCTCAGCGATCGGTTCTGCTTGGCCGGAATTATTCAGCGGACTACCCGGTAGTGGAGACCATACCTTCATGTATGCTTTCGTGGCTTATCGCATCATTGGTGGTATCGGTGTGGGATTGGCTTCCATGGTTTCGCCGATGTATATCGCCGAGGTGGCTCCCGCTGACCGTCGAGGTAACTTGGTGGCATGGAACCAGTTCGCCATCATCTTCGGCATGTTAGTAGTCTATTTTGTCAACTATTCCATTGCCTTGCAGGGCGATGCGACTTGGTTGCATCAGATTGGCTGGCGTTGGATGTTCGCCTCGGAGATCATCCCCGCTGTGCTCTTCTTGCTCTTCTTGCTGTTCGTGCCGGAGACCCCTCGCTACTTGGTGATGCGTGGCCACTTGCAGAATGCTTCTCAAGTATTGGAGCGTTTGATGGATAAGGCGACCGCCGCTCGGGAGTTACAGGATATTCAACAGAGTTTCCAGCATCAGGAGCCTTCGATGCGTCCCTATTTCCGTTTCATGATCACCTGGGCCTTGCTCTTCTTTGCGGGTTACGGGCTCTTCTCGCTCCTCGGTTGGAGCAGTGCGTTGGAGATTGCTCTGCTGCTCAGCTTCTGTGTAGCTCTGCTCTTCCCGGTTCGCTCGTTTGGCCTGTTGATCATTGGGGTAGGCGTGTTGCTCTCCGCCTTCCAGCAGTTTGTAGGCATTAACGTAGTGCTCTATTATGCGCCGGAAATCTTCAAGACGATGGGAGCCGCTACGGATGCAGCTCTCTTGCAGCAGATCGTGGTGGGTGCGGTGAACCTCTCCTTCACCTGTTTGGCCATCTTCACGGTCGATCGCTTTGGCCGTCGTCCGTTGATGATTATCGGAGCCTTGATCATGGCAGCCTCTATGTTGGTGTTGGGCACGACCTTCTATACCCACTCCGTGGGCATTGGCTCCTTGATCTGTATGTTGGTCTATACGGCCGGTTTCGCCATGTCATGGGGACCTGTTTGCTGGGTGCTCTTGGCGGAGATCTTTCCGAACTCCATCCGCTCTACGGTGATGAGTATCGCAGTTGCGGCACAGTGGATTGCCAATTTCTTGGTATCTTGGACCTTCCCGATGCTCGATAAGAATCAGTATCTGACCGATACCTTCAATCATGGTATCGCTTATTGGATCTACGGGGTGATGGGTATCCTCGCCGCGCTATTCATCTGGCGTTTAGTACCGGAGACCAAGGGCAAGACCTTGGAGGAGATGGAATCCTTCTGGAGGAAGAAATAAGTATAATGAATGAGGAGCGTAGCTCAATGAGGAATGAGAAATGAGGAGTTAGGAATGAATAAGTCCTAATTCCTCATTCCTAACTTCTAATTTTTCATTTCTTTTGCTTCTCTAACCACTCCACTCGGCGTTGATCGGGGAGGTGTTTCACCTGGAAATGTTCGAAGGAGGCTTGGAACCCCTGTCCATCAGGGCTGGCTGCCATCAATCCCACTTGTACGGGGGTGTTGTCTTGCAGCCAGGCGATGCGCATCAGCGTGTAGGTCTGATCATCATACGAATAGTAGATCTCCACGGCATCCAATCGGCGGACCGCCTTGATCCAAATGAAGGGTACGGCTCGATCCAATGTGATCACGCTCCAATCGGATGTATGGTGCGTGACTACCGCACTCAGGTTGTATTTCCCATCCACATACTCAATGCCTGTCTTGATGTAGTTCTCATGGTCGATACGGATCATCATGCCGGCTTGGTCATAACGCTCCCGATAATCACCCGTAATCTTCACTTTCGCCTCAAACTCACCGCCGTAGGTCGTATAGAGAAAGGGAGCGTCATCCACGGTGAAGCCATAGTGTGCGATGCGCCAATAGTCGCTCTGCGGCGTGGCGAACAGCGTGAGTTTCTTGTCTTTGATCTCCCATTGGCTCGGCTCGTTGAACCATTGCATCTTCTCCAACGTCTGTGCGCTGACCGTTCCTGACACGAGCAGGGCGAACAGACTCATCATTCCTTTTTTCATGTTGATTCCTGTTTTTAGTTACCTTCGCGAAGGTAGCGGGTGAGAACGACTCCCGCAATGCTTATTAATAACCATTTTTGCGATGAGTGACATAACACGTAAATTGAATGGAGAGTTGTTGAGGCAGACTTTTTCCACACAGCGAATCGGGGAGGAGCTATCCCTCTATCAGCGTATGGCACAAGGCTATGCGCAGGTGGAACAGGCATTGGCTGTGTTGAGCGATATGCGGGCCAACCGAAGCTATATCTATTATGGAGGCTTCGCACGCATCTTGGGTATGGACTGTCCGAACGAGAGTGAGGTGGTGGATTCGCTTTGGGAAGAACCGATCTTGAAGCGCATCCCTACGGAAGATTTACAAGAGAAATGCTTGCAGGAGCTTCGCTATTTTCATTTCATGCAGCGACTCCCGAAAGAGCAGCGGGCGCACTATTACCATGTGGCCAAATTACGTATGCGGGATGCCTCGGGTGCTTACAATTGGGTGTGCCATCGCATTTTCTATGTCTCCTCTCCGACGGATAACAGTTTGTGGCTCTCTCTCTGCCTCTATAATCCATTGGTGGTGGATGTGCCTGCGAGCGGCATGGTGGTGCATGCGTTGACGGGACAGACGCAACTATTGGGCAAACAAGATCCGCTTCAACTACTTACTCTTAGGGAGATACAGGTGTTGCGATTGATTGCGCAGGGACAAATGAGCAAGCGTATCGCTGAGCTTTGCTCCATCAGCGTGCACACGGTGAGCCGCCACAGACAGAATATCTTGACCAAGCTAAAGGTTCGTACCTCCATTGAAGCTTGTCAAATTGCCCAAACACTTGGATTGATTTGAAAAATATGGGGCATGTTATCAAGCTGGATTTTCATTGCCCATGGTTTTGAAAATCGTTTCTAACAAACGAAAAGGGAAGAGAGCCTATTTGGCTTCTCCTCCCCAAAAACTATCTGCTATGATAAAATGTGAGATCACTCCGTTACTTCGGCAGACTCCAAGTCATAATAGACTATGGCATCCTTCTCAAAGGTCTGTCCATCCTTCTGGAGCAGGGCAAGCTGTTTGCCGCCATTCGTAATCGTGAAGCCATAGATCACCTTGTTCTCCTTATTCATCACGATCACCATCGCTCCTTGGCGTAAGGCGGTCATCTCCTTAAGCTCCTCACCGTTGATACTGATGATAGAGGTGGATCTCGTAGCCTTCAGAGTCTCGTATGCGGTCCAACCGCCAAAGTAAACGCTCTCAACGCCACTTCCCTTAGCGTCTTTTGTCTTCCAGGTTGTCTTTTTCAAGTTAGGGATGCTAAGCACGCCTTTTCCGGTAGCGGATGCGCTTGATGAGCTAAATGAGTTCCAATCCTTGCTCACGCCGCTCGCACTGTTGATCGAATATGCGTAACCAGCAGTTACTACAGGCTCGGTGCGATTCTCACTCATGTATCGCATAACACTATGATTTAAGCTCGTGCACTTTGCTTTCAAGGTCTCGTAAGCCGCCTTCTCCTTCTCGTCATCCTTGTTATAGGTCATTGACACGCCATAAACAAGCGCATAACCATCCGCTTGCAGTGTCTTCATCTCCAAGCCGTAAGCGGCAATCGTGTCGTTCAGCATAGTGAGGAATGTCTTTGCGGCCTCTTCGCTGCCGGCAATGGAATCAAAAGCTAACACATATGAATAACCGTTGTAGGTCACAGTAGGTGTTTCGGGTTCAGGATCAGGAGTGGGGGTAGGTGTGGGGATAGGATCATCGTCACCACAACTGACTACAGTAAAAGCGATGGCAAAAGCCATGCACAATGCGCTAAATAAATTCTTTTTCATTGTTTTATTCATTTAGAAATTACTAATTGGCGGCAAAGGTAGGGATAATTATTGAACTTCAAGTTCCGAATAAGACATTTTTTATCCACTGATTTCAGTTAAAACTGGTAGCTGATAGTTCCCAGGGCAGCGGAGCGGCTGCCTTGAAACATGTCGTGCCACTCGGCGGCGAGGCGCAGGTGTTTGCCCACTGTTTTGGAGAACTTGATCGCTCCGTAGGCACAGACATTCTCGTTGGTGATGCGCCAAGGGGTCTGTGTCGTGAAAAAGACGAATTGCCCCTCTGCCCGGAACTGATGCGGCAGCGACACGACAGGGGTGAGCCGGAAAGTGGCATAGGTGGTGCGGGTCTGTTGGCCGGTCTCATCGGCGGTATGGTTGGTGGTGTAGAGGTTTGCTCCCACTGTTAGGGAGAATGGCTTTCCTTGATAAGTAGCGGCGTTCTCTAACTTCCAGGTGTCCTCCTTGTCGCCATTCGTCCAGGATTGAAGGCCATCGGCCAGTGGACAGCTTTTGATTAAATCTGTAGAGTGGATATAATTCAGCTCTACCGTGGCCGACAAGCGAGGGGCGGTGAAACCATAGAGTAGTTGTGCCAACTCAATCTGCGTGGCATCTAACCCTGCGTTGCCCACACGGAGCGGACTGCCCGACAAGTCGGGCCATGCAGGCTGTATGAGGTACAGGTCGTTGGGGAGGGCGAACTTCCGGTAATAGCCTCCTTGCAATTGATGGGCAGGTCGGGGTGTCCAGGTGAGCGTGGCCTGTAACATGTTGCGGGTCTGGTTTCGCACCCATGACTGCTCATCGCTCTGCTTGTGTTGGTGGAAACAGATCACACGGTCGCCAAAACCCAAAAGGACGTTCCCCACGGGGTATTGCAGGATTCCTTGAAACTCGTTGGTGTAGAGTTGGTAGTCGCCTTGCCAGTCGATCGCTTGCTGCTCGTTCTGCTGTGTGCGCTCGTAGCTGTTGAGCAGGAATCGCCCTTTCCAGCCGACCACCAACGAGGAGCCTTTGGTAGGCAGTGGCAGGGTGAGCGTGACCACGCCGACAGGCATACTGGTGCGAGCCGTCGTTTGCTTGCTGTGGACAATGGGGATAGGGGCGACCTCATAGTCCATGGCCTCCTCATCGGTCCAGCTTTCCGCCTCTGGCGACTGGCTCCATTGGTATTTTGCCATCGCATAAAGAGAGCCTCCTCGTTCACCGATAGCGTGGTTGTAGGAGCCTTGCAGCAGCTGACGCTTCATGTCGCTCTCCGATGTAGGCAGCTCCTCCTGCTTGACTTGGTGGGAATAGATGACATACAGTTGATCTTTGGGCGACAAGTGGTTGACCCACTGGAGGTGTAGCAGATTCTTGTGCGCTTGCAATGAAGCGATAGGATCTTCGCTGCTGACGTGGGAGGCGAAGGCAAAGAGGTCATGCCGCGTGTCGCCGTAGCGCAGCTGGGCGGTAGGGGCGAGGTAGCTGTCGGTGCCTGCTTGCAGCTCCGCAAATCCGGTCGCACCCGGCTTAGCCTCTTTCAGTCGGATGTCGATCACCCCGTTGGCACCCGTGATGCCTTTGGCTACACCAGGGTTCTCGAATACTTGGATGGCACGGATCTGTGCCGTTGGGATATGGGTGAGCAGTGTGCGTGCGTCAAAAATGATGGGAATACCGTCGATACGCAGTTGATATTTAGTGAACACCTGATCGAAGCCCTCGATAGTCATACCGGGATAGTGCAAGAGGAGATCCCAAGCGGTGCTTTCCTCTGCTTCCCCTTGGGCGGGACGGATCACGATCCGACCGTTTTGCAACTCGATATGTGGCGTGAGTGAAGCCTGATTCTGGGCAGCAAGCAGGAATGGGAGGCAGAGCCCCGCCAGAAAAAATCGCTTACGTACATGGTGCATCATGGTCTGTTCCTTTCTGTTTCTATCCTGTTTGCGTGCGCGAAAGTAGGTAAATTGGGGAAAATCTCCAATAAGATCAGCGTATGAACGATAGGCCCGCCTGTTGACGAAGGTTGTTAAGAGCTCTTTAACACAAAACTGACATGATAGCCGCAGACCGGTGTGTCGGCCAAGGAGAGGAGGATGCCTTGGCGGATCAGGATCTGGCGGGAGAGGGAGAGACCGATGCCGGAGCCACTGCTTTTGGTGGTGAAGAAGGGCACGAAAATCTCCTGGCGAACGGCGGCGGGGATCGGCTCGCCGTCGTTGCTGATATAGAGTGCCTCCTGCCAGCGGAGGTCAATCGTGCGGGCTCCCGCCTCGATGGCGTTCTTAATGAGGTTGATCAGGGCTTGCCGCAGCAGGTGCTTGTCGGTGCGGAGCGTGACAGAGGCTGGGATGGAGATGTGCCAGACGAGATCGGGATAGAGCGTTTGAAGCTCGCTGGCGAACGTGCGGAGATTGACCGCTGTCGGCTGCGGCTCCTCTAATTGTGTCAGCTTGCGGTAGTTGCTGACGAAGATCGCTAACCCGGCGCTGGTGTCATGAATCACCCGGATGCCCTCCTCGTAGGGCGTCCCCTTGATCATGGGATGGCTGAGATAGGCCTGCGTGATGCTCTGGATGGGCGTCGTCACGTTCATGATCTCGTGGGTCAGCACACGGGTGAGCCGCTGCCACGATTCCACCTCGTTTTGAGCGACCAATTGATTGACCACCTGCCCCAAGTCGTTCAGAGTCTCTTGCAACGCCCGCTCGCCAAAGAGCAGTCCGCGGGTAGGTAGATGGAAGGTGAAATCCCGGTTGTAGATTGCCTCTCGCATCAGGTGCGCCCGGTCGCGCAAACGGCACTGATGGCGATAGATACCAATGCCTGCGATCACGATCGCGATCATTGCGACCGCTCCCCAAATCCATGCGCTCATCATTCCTTTCGCATTTTAGCGTACAACGTTTGTCGGGTGATGCCCAGCAACTCGGCGGCCTTGCTCATGTTGCCGTGGCAGCTATCGACCACCTTGCGCACATGCGCCTTCTCCAATTGATCGAGGGGAATCACCTCTTGGCTGTGGTCGATGGCATCTTTCAGCACCCGGATCAGCTCGTCGTTGTCCCAGGGTTTGGTGACGAAGTCGGCTGCGCCGGTCTTCAAGCCCCGCACCGCCAGTTTCACGTCGGCGTAGGCGGTGACTAATACCACCGGGATGTTCGGATGGAACTTGCGCAGGGTGCGCAGCCAGAGCAATCCCTCCTGCCCGGAGTTGACACCCGGACCGAAATTCATATCGAGCAAAACGACCTCCACCGCCTCCTGTTGCAGGGTGGAGAGCATACGATTGGGATCCGTCAGCGTGAGGACACGCTCGAACACCCCCTCTAAACAGATCTTCACGGCCGTCAAGATGGCCGGATTATCATCCACTACCAATATTGTCTTGTACTTTGTCATAACCGGGCGCAAAGGTAAGCCTTTCGTTGTCTAATTTTCATACAGCGGGGTGTATGATTTTTAGACAATCCGCCCGCGACGGGTCGGAAAGCGATGGCGCGCTCTGCCGCTTGCCCTATTTTCGCGGCAAATCTCAAAGCAATGAAGAAACAGATATATATGGTAGGATTGCTGCTGATGCCCCTCTTCGGATGGAGCCAGACGGCGTGGACGGTGGAGCAGTGTATGCGCTACGCCGTGAAGCACAACCACGAGGTGACGCAGCAACGGCTGACCGTGGAAGACTATCGGAGTGACAAGACGCAGGCGGTGGGTGCTTTCCTGCCCTCGCTGCATGCCAGCGTAGGCAACCAGTATAATTTTGGTCGGGCGATCGACCCGGAGACCAACACCTATACCAACGTGAGTACCTTTTATAATGGCTACAGCGTGAGTGCCTCGATTCCCCTGTTCGACGGCTTTCAGCGGGTGAGCGAGTGGCGTTTGGCCAAGGCGAACCTGTTGATGGGGCGGCACGGACTGCGGGCGAAGCAAGACGAGGTGGCATTGGCGGTGTTCCAAGCCTACATCGACCTGCTCTACTATCGGGGCACGGTGGAGATGGCCCGGCAGAAACGGGAGGAGAGCGCACAGCTGCTCCGCCAGACCCGTACGATGGCAGAGGTGGGCACCAAGAGCGAGGCGGATGTGGCGCAGATGGAGGCGACGCAGGCGGCAGACGACTATGAGGTGACCCGGCAGGAGGGGTTGTTGGCGCAGGCGCTGCTGGTGCTGAAGCGGCAGATGAATTACCCGGCGGAGGAGACCTTGATCGTGGAGCCGATGGCGGACGACGAGGCTGAGCCGACCGAGGAGCCAACGGATAGCGATGCGGCGGCAATCGTGGAGGTGGCGCAGGTGATTAATCCCAAACTGTTGGAGGCGGAACAGAGCCTGTCGGCGGCGAAGCAGAGCCTCCGGGTGGCGAAGAGCGGACTCTATCCGACCATCTCCTTGGGGGCGGGAATCTCTACCTCTTATTATAAGACGATCGGCAACGCGAACGCCAAGCCTTTCGGCGATCAGTTTCGCAACAACGTGGGCGAGTATCTCTCCGCTACGCTCTCGATTCCGTTGTTCAATCGGCTGACGACCCTCACGCAGATTCGCAAGCAGCGCCATGCCGTGCGCCGGGCGGAGGAGAACTTAGCCTATCAACGCAGCGAGCTGGAGCGGCTTATCGCCGAGGCGTTGATCGATCGGGAGAACAGTCGGATGGAGAGCCGGAAGATGGCGAAGAAGGTGGAGGCGGATCGGTTGGCGGCGCGGCTCACGATCCGTCAGTATGAGGAGGGGTTGGCCACCTCGATCGACGTGCAGACGGCTACCGTCACGCTGTTGCAGAGCCAGGCACAGCAGTTGCAGAGCCGACTGACCTTTCTTTACAAGGATAAATTGGTAAACTATTATAAAGGAGAAGCGTTATGGACAGAATAATCGAACAAAAGCATCGTTGGAAACAACGTTACCTGCTCTATGGTTTGGGCGGTGTGGCCCTGATGGCCCTGCTGATCTGGGGATTTGCGGGCAGCGGATCGAACGTGCAGCGGGTGTCGGCGGAGCAACTCACGATCAGCAGCGTCACGCAGGGAGAGTTCAACGATTATGTACGGCTCAACGGCACAGTTGTCCCTATCCAAGTGGTACAGATTTCGCCCGAGGAGGGAGGCATCGTGCAAGAGCGTGTGGTCGAGGAGGGACAACGGGTGAAGCGGGGAGAGGTGATCCTGCGCTTGGCCAACAGCAGCCTCGATCTGCAGATCCTCAACGCCGAGGCGGAGTTAGCGGAGAAGCAGAACCTGCTGCGCAACACGCAGGTGGCGATGCAGCAAGACCGGCTCAACAACGAGACGGAGAGTGCGACCTTGGCGATGGACGTGCGGCGTAAGCAGCGGGCCTATCAGCAGAACGAGCGACTTTACCAAGAGAAGCTGATCGCCCGGGAGACCTATGAGCAGAGCCGGGAGGATTACGAGTTGGCACAGCGGAAACAGGCGTTGGTCACCGAGCGACTGCGGCAGGACAGCCTCTACCGCTCCGTGCAGATGGAGCAGATGGAGGACAACCTCAACAACATGCGCCGAAATGTGTTGCTCATTCGTGACCGCAAAGGGAAATTAGAGGTGCGCTCCACGATCGACGGCGAATTGGGACTGCTCGACGTGGAGTTGGGACAGAGCATCAGCGCCGGGCAGAAGATCGGCCAGATCAACGATCTCAGCGATTTCAAGATCGAGGCGCAGATCGACGAGCACTACATCGACCGGGTGCGGGAGGGGCTGCCTGCCACCTTCGAGCGGGACGGTAAGCGCTATGCCTTGCGGGTGCGCAAGGTCTATCCGGAGGTGCGCGAGGGTAAGTTCCGCACGGCCTTCACCTTCGAGTCGGCCCATCCGGAGACGATCCGCTCCGGCCAGACCTATTACCTGAACCTCGAACTGGGGCAGCCCACGCAGGCGGTGCTGATCCCGCGGGGCACCTTCTTCCAGGCAACAGGTGGCCAATGGATCTTCGTGGTGGATCAGCAGAGCGGACGTGCCTACCGCCGTACCATCAAGATCGGTCGCCAGAATCCGCAATACTTCGAGGTGGAGGAGGGGTTAGAGCCGGGCGAGCAGGTCATCACCAGTGGCTACGAAGCCTTCAAGGAACGGGAGGAGTTGATTTTAAATTAGGAATGTGGAGTTAGGAATGAGGAATTAGGATTCCCCATGTATGTAGGGACGCACGGTTCGTGCGTCCGCCGAGATTACAAGGGGTAAACGAAAAATGAATGTACAATATATATAAGGTAAAAAACGATGATCAAAATTGAGGAATTAACGAAGATCTTCCGGACGGAAGCGGTAGAGACAACGGCCCTGAATGGGGTCAGTTTGGAGGTGAAGGATGGTGAGTTCGTCGCCATCATGGGGCCTTCGGGTTGCGGCAAATCTACGCTGCTGAGCATCCTCGGCCTATTGGACAACCCGACATCGGGCAACTACTATTTAGACGGCGAGGAGGTGGGGCACCTGAAAGAGCGGGCACGCACCAACTATCGCAAGGGACGCATTGGCTTCGTCTTCCAGAGCTTCAACCTGATTGATGAGCTGACGGTGGAGGAGAATGTCGATCTGCAATTGAAATACCTCGACGTGCCCAAGGCGGAGCGCAAGGAGCGGGTATTGGAGATCCTGCGCAAGGTGAGCCTCAGCCAGCGGGCGAAGCACTATCCGCAGCAGCTCTCCGGTGGTCAGCAACAGCGGGTGGCCATTGCCCGGGCGGTGGTGGGCCGACCGAAGCTGATCCTTGCCGACGAGCCGACCGGCAACCTCGACTCGAAGAACAGCGAGGAGGTGATGACGTTGCTGAGCCAATTGAATGCCGAGGGCACCACCATCGTCATGGTGACGCACTCACAGCACGATGCTACCTATGCGAACCGAGTGATCAACCTCTTGGATGGGGCTATTGTCGATAACACAATCTTGTAAGCACGATGAAAAGTTATTTGGTTTTTCTTTCACGTAACAAGCTCTACACGCTGATAGAGCTGTTTGGGCTTTCGGTGGCCTTGGGGTTTATCCTGTTGTTGGCCTCCTATGCCCGCTCGGAATATACGGTCGGCACTCGTTTCGCCAATGCGCATCAGGTCTATGCCATCGGCAGCGGCGACTCCTATGGCATGACCTTGGGCACGGCAGAGGAGTTTTTCCCTACAGTGGCTGAGATCGACAGCTGGGCCCGACTCGTCGATTGTGAGGATCAGGATGTGCTGGTTGCGGGCGACTATTTCTCCACCTATGTCCGGTCGGTCGATGCCCGCTTCTTTGCGCTCTTCCCTTATGAAGTGATCAGTGGCGACCCGCAACAGGCACTGTTGGATGAACACAATGCGGTGCTGACCGCCTCCTTCGCCAGCAAGGTGTTTGGCACAGCGGATCCGATCGGGCAGACACTCCGCATGGGGGAGCAGCTCTACACGGTGGCGGCGGTCGTGGCCGATGGCGGACCGAAAGATCTGCTGCTGCCCTGCGACCTCTATGTAAACATGCGCTTTGCGGAGCCCTTGCTGCAACGCATGGATAACTTCGGGAGTACGCAAACCTTCGTGACCCTGCATGAGGGGGCGGATCCGGCAGTGGTGGCGAAGAAGTTGCTGAAGCAATATAGGACCTATTGGGACTATTATAGGGAGGTCGGCGATGGCAACACCTTCCTTTGGGGCTCCACGCTGACCCCCACGGACGAGATCTATTTCTCCGATTTCCAGATTTATAATAGCTATCGTCAAGGCGATCGGGCGCAGGTCAACCTGCTGTTGGCATTGGCTTTGGTGCTGCTGCTCTCGGCCCTGTTCAACTACATCAACTTGACGGTCGCCCTTACGGGAAAACGGATGAAGGAGATGGCTACCCGCCGGTTGTTGGGCGACAGCACGCAGGCGGTGATGGGTCGCTACATCGCCGAGGCTTTGCTCTTCACCTTGGGTTGCTTCGGGGTGGGCTTAGGGGTCGCATGGTTTTGTGTTCCCTTCTTCAACCGGATGCTATCCACTGAGATTCAGCTGCTGACAGACCCCTTGGTGGGGTTGGTGGCCGTGGCGCTTTGGATCGTTATCTCGTTGGTGTCGGGGTTGATCTCCGTCTCCTTCCTGCTGCGCTTCAAGCCGCTCGACGTGATGAAGGGAGCCTTCCGCTTCCAGAGCAAGTTGGTGCTGAGCCGGGTGTTCATCGTGGTGCAGTGCGTGATCAGTACCTGCCTCATGGCGATGGCCGGCACCATGTGGCTACAGTTTCATCATTTGGCCATGCGGCCGACCGGCTATCAGACGGCTGATCTGATCAAGATCTGGACCTTCTCCTTGGGCTATCGGAACCACGAGTGGCAACAGCTGTTGGCGGATCGCCTCAGGGCCTTGCCGCAGGTGGAGGCAGTCGGCATGGGGGTTAACCTGCCTTCGGCTGTGGGGCATAACGGCGTGCATGAAGAGGGGGTAGAGTCTATGTCATATCTTCGCTATGCGCAGATGGACACCACCTGCTTCCGGCTGTTGGGCTTTCAGATCGTGGAGCGTTACGAGGAGTTGCAAGCCGGGAAATGCTGGATCGACGAAGATACCCAGCAGCGTTATGGGGTGAATCGCGAGCACGCCTATATCGGTGGCACGGCGGCAACGCCGGAATATCCGGTGTGTGGCATCGTGCGCAATTACCGCAGTGGAACCGCCTTGTGGGAATTTTCCGAAGATAGCCACAATGCGATCTACATCCTTGAGCCGGGCAAGGCAGCCCTTCAGTTGGTGAAGATCCGTGGCGATCGCTCGGAGGCGATGCAGGCAGTGAAGGCCGTCTGCCTGCAAACAACGAAGGAGCTATTGGGGATGCCGAAGGAGCTACCCGCCACCTACATCGAGGATGAGCTGAACGATGCGTTGACCGGCACCCGCAACACCATGCTGTTGGTTATCTGCTTCATGGTGATCGCTACGCTGATCTCGATGCTCGGCCTTTTGGCCATGTCCATCTACTACACCGAACAGCAACGTAAGCGGATTGCGATCTGTCGGGTGATGGGGGCCAGCGTGCGGGCATCGCTCTGGCAGCTCTCGAAAGGTTTCTTGCTGATGACACTTGTGGCTATCGGGATCTCCATGCCACTCAGCGTAAAGGCCATGCAATACTACCTGCAAGATTTCAGCTATCGCATCGCCTTCCCCTGGTGGATCCTCCTCGCTGCCGCCCTGCTCTCCTTGGTGGTCGCCTTCCTCTCCATCTTCGGCCAAGCCCTGCGCACCGCCCTCCGCAATCCAATCGAGAGCATCCGGACGGAGTGATTTTTTTACCTACCCAAAAAAAGTAGAGACGTAGCGCGCTACGTCTCTACAATAAATGGGACGACGACAAAAGCCGTCAATCAAACCACATCCGGATTCTCGGGTTCAGGTTCCGGCTCGGGCTCTGGCTCGGGGATCGTTCCATCCCCCGCAGCGGCGGAACCACCCGTTCCGCGACGGTTGATGGTAGCGGCATAGACCGTCACGACACCGTTCAACTCGTCGATAAATGCGTTGATCGCTTCCGAGGGCAGGGCGATCGCGTATGCGTTAACCACTTGCACGATACTTTGGTAGGTGCCGTTCACGGCATTCACCACATCGGCGGTCTTCACGCTGGTTTGAGCTTGGCGATCGCTGGCCTCCACCACTTTAGCCGCTAAGGATGTGTTGAACTGCTCGTTGGCTGTGCGCAACCCCTCCACCTCGCTTTCCAAGCCCAAGGTTTTCAGCGCCGCTTGCATCTCCGTCTCCTCCAGCACTTTCAGCATACCATTCACCTCGGCGGTCTGCTTGGCATACTGATGCTTGTTGATGTTGGCGTAAGGAGCGAGCCGATCCAGCAACAGGAAGGCTGCCTTGCGTTTCTCCTCGATAGGGTTGTACTGATGCGCACGGGCCACGCCATTGATCACACTGTTGTAGCCGTCGCGCGTCTTGTCATCCTCCCGCAGGTAGCGCGTAGCGGTGTAGGTGGTCGAACGGTTGACGATCGAGGCCAGTTGCGCCTGCTCTTTCACGTAATTCTCCGCCAACGTCTCTACATGCAATGCCGCGGGTGTGTACTTCACGATCAATGCGTTCACTTTCTCATGGAAGTCGCAGCTTCCACCGGTCGTCAGTTGTGTCAACGAGAACGACAGGATTTGTTTCGCTGTTGTTGCCATAGCATTTAATTTAAAGAGTGAATAAAAAATCTCGCTGCGCATCCGCTTGGAAGGGGTTTGACGACTGCCGCCGGCGGGTAAAGCGCCTTGGAACCGGTTTTTTGACCTCCTCCGGCCGTCGCCGCCCTTTGGAACCGCTTTTTAGGCCTTCTCCGGCCGGAAATGCCCCTTGGAAGAGGTTCCAACCCTTGGCGCTGACCGTCGCGATGCCTTGGAAGCGGTTCCACGCCCCGGTGCGGCCGTCGTGACGCCTTGGAAGCAGTTCCCTGCCTTGCCGCTGGCCGTCGGTGCGCCGTGGAAGCACTTTCAACCCTTGCCACCCGTTGCGCAATCCCAGAAAAAACGTCCAAACGCTCCGATCAGTTTTTTTTGACACCATGGAAGCCGTTCCACGCCTATTTCCCGGCTGCGCCACGCCTCACGCAAGATCTTTGGCGGTGCCGCCGCCTCCCTCCGCACGGATGCTCGCAGTTGCCACAAATATAGTCATTTCTTAGCAGCAACGATATGGACAAGGTGAAAAGATCTGTCATCAACAGGCATTTGAAGAATTTCGGCCTAAGCTGGTGAGCGTAAAGCGAAGCGAGAGAGGCGAGCGATCAGAAGATCTGCTGTTTGAGCGAAGCGAGTTTCAGATCTTCAGCGAGCCGAAGGAGCGGAGTAGCGAAGCAGGTTCAGCCTTGAACTTTTGGTTACTTTTCTTTCAAGAGAAAAGTAACAATAACAAGAAAAAGAAAACTATCTTTGCCGCCAATAAACACTTTAAAGCAAAAAGAAAGATGAAAGGATTAGGCGTAGCGCTATTAGCATCGTTGCTGTTAGCGATGGGATGCCAAGAGGCACCCAAGGGATATGTGATCAAGGGCGAAGTAGCCGACATGCCGACAGGGAAAGTCTTCCTGAAGGTATTTCGCAATAAAATGTTTTTCGATGTCGATACCGCCGAGGTGAAAGAGGGCAAGTTCACCTTCGAGGGAACCGTCGAGCAGCCGTTGCTCTATGGATTGGCTACGGAGGAGATGGATTGGCCGGCGCAGCTCTTCTTGGAGAACGTGCCGATGGAGGTATCCATGACGAAGGAGGGCGAGTCGTTGAGCGTGAAAGGCTCCGTGGTGAACGACCTGTTCTTGGGGAATGCCGAGAAGGTGTTCGCCCCGGGCTTCAGCATCGACAGCTTGGTGAGCCAATACCCCGACAATCCGGCGGCCGCCTTCTACCTCTATCGTTACTTCACCTATCAGTTGCCGTTGGATCAGCTGAAGGCCACCCGTGCGAAACTGGCTCCGGCATTGGCTTCGTCGCCCTACGTGCAGGATTTGGATGCCATCATCGCCCGCTTAGAGAAGGTGCAGATCGGCCAGGTAGCACCCGACTTCTCCTTGCCCGACACGGCTGGTGTTTCCGTTTCCTTGGCTGATTTCCGAGGGAAATATGTGCTGCTCGACTTCTGGGCCTCTTGGTGCCCGCCTTGCCGCCGCGAGAACCCGAACGTGGTGAAGGCCTACGAAGAGAACAAGGACAAGAACTTCACGATCATCGGTATCTCGTTGGATAACAACCGGGAGAAATGGTTGAAGGGTATCGCCGACGATCACCTGACCTGGACGCACCTCTCCGACTTGAAATACTGGGATTCGGAGATTCCCGCGCTCTACGGCGTGCGTGCCATCCCCTCCAACATGCTGCTTGATCCCAATGGCGTGATCATCGCCAAGGACATCCGCGAGGAGGCATTGCACGAGACACTACGTGAGGTGCTGAAGTAAACCCACTATCCTTTAAGGAATACCCCATACTTTTGTTCTCAACCCCATGGTTGCTGGGCATGAAGTATGGGGTTAGTACTTTCTAACGACTCTTTTTGCCTTTAGGTGCTGGAAAAGGGTGATTGGCGAGCCGTATATACGCCACCGAATAATCATCGTGTGCGATCAGACCTCTTCGAAGCAAACTGCGCAAATGACGCTGGAAGTTAATGGGCGCCCCCATGCTATTCAGTAATTTTCCCAATACCTTTGTCTCGAATAGGTGTTTGGGAATGGACAGAGCCGCCCGCATGTAGTTCTCATTCTTGGAATGACGAGCCATCGCCTCCTCCCATTCTGCGGCAAATAGATCCAGATGCTCCACCTCATACATCATCATCAGATAATGCGCCAAGGCATCACTTGCCACAAACAAGATGGAATCGGCATCCGTCTCAAACGTACCGCAACGAAAGCCCTCTTTCCGCAACTCATCCTTGCAGTTGATCAGGTAAGGGGGATTGTCAAAATCAGCCAATCGGCTGAATGAATGTTCCAAACGATGTGTTCGCCTGTTATAATGGAACGCCACGCTATCCCCGAAACTCATCCACTGGCAACGATTGACAGCCGTTTGCCACACCGCCACTAAGGTAGCAAAGGAGCCTTCGTCGTAAAACTTATCCAAAGAGAGACCTCCTAACTGCTGGGCATCCTGCTCACACTGGTTATAGAACGGTTCCCAAATGGATTCAATCCAGCCATCCAACGCCTCTGCGCTACCGATGGGGGTATCGGGCAAATGGTCTAACAGGTAACGAGACCAACGCTCGGCAAACAAGCCTCCACCTCCGGCTCCATCTGAGACGGCAATGAGACCGGGACGAGCCAAGACCGCATCCTCGTTGATGCAGCCTGGCTCGAACTTTCCTATCGTAATCGCACCCTGCTGCTTCATGGATTCTGACTGATATTGGTAGGCGTTCCTATATCCATCAACTTGATTAAGGTGGTCGCATCCGCATTCACACCCATCGCCACATGTCGGCCTTGCCGCCCATCGTTCAGGTATTTCTCAATGTCCGCATTGTAGCGCATCGGCAACAGACTGGACATCTCGAAGAGTGTTTCCGCATACCGATCGCCTTGCAGCTCCTGCTTGTCGATCGGGCAGACCACTTCGTCCGTTGACTTGCTGGAGGTGAAGTGAATGTTGAACAGGATCACGTTGCCATCGTTCGTGAACATCGACTTCAGTTCGTTGGCCTGTTGCATCACCGTCTCTTTGGAGGCTCCGTTGAACTCCCCATCCGTGATGTGAATAATGGTGGGTGGATAGCAATCCTTGTCATGGTGCTTCACCATCCATTCATCCAACAAAGTCTTGGCACGGGCAAAGGCTTTGTGCCAATGGGTACAACCGCCTTTATGATTGGCCTCCACCCACTGCACCTTCTCTACCTCTTTCACCACCGTTCCCTTTCGGGTGCGTTTTTCCTCCTTGACCGTAATCTTCTTGAAGGGATGATCGCGCAACTCCTCGGGGGAGACAAAATCACGTCCCTCCAATTCCCCGCACCATCCGCTGTAAGCCTCGTCGCCATAGCCAATCACAGCAATGTCGTAATAGTGGCGCACCTCGTTGAACTTGATGCAACGCAACACCAATCCATTGATTTGGCGGTTCACAATACGGGCTGCAGCCTCGGCCATACTCATCTCTTCGCCCATCAGCTGGGTCTTGCAGCTCATACTACCGGAGTGATCCACCAAAAAGAGAAAGGCGGTAGGCGTATTGCGGGTAATCTGGGCGGTATAGGCCGTTTTGCTTTGCAGCTGTTGCGGTTGCGTGGGAATCGGAATGCCAAAGTTCCCGATGTTTTGGATATAGGCCAAAGGGATGAAATGGTTCACCAACACCTCTGCTTGAAAGAACATCTGTTCCTCATCAGGTAGGTCAAAATGCTTATTGGCTTTCACCGATTGGAAATGAATCGCCTTGAAATCATCCAAGGAACTGCCAACCCGAGCGCCATTCTTCGTGGCATTCCGATCAGCATAGCGAGACTCTTTCCAAAGGATTACCTCCGGGTCGATCTCCAAAAGCACGGGGTTGGAGATGCGCCCATCGTTCATAGCGACATACATCATCGGATGTTGCTTTACGAAACTCACCCGCACGAAATGTTGCAAGTTGTCTCGTTTGTCCAATGAGCGGGAGCCGTCACTGCCTCCCGGTTTAGCGATCGTGATGCCTTTGTCCGCACAGTCGGCCCAAGAATAGAGACCGCCTTGCTGGATGATCGAGGCCAAGTTGTCTCGATCGGTGAAATGATAGAGCTTGGTGATCCCTTCACGCTCGATAATCGTTTGAAAATCCTGCCAGTTACTTTTCTTCTCCATAACTATCTATATTTTGATCAAACAACGTGGGTTGTTTGGGTGTGTGATCTATTTGAGTGTTTGATGGGTTCCCTCCGAGCGCGTCGCAGTAGGGATAGAGCCCCTCTGTGTATGCCTTGACCAAATAGGCGTGCGAGAGCGGTTTCGTCGGATCATCTACCCCGCAACAGGTGTTGTAATCCAACAGAATGATGGTTTGTGTTTGGCTGGCCTTGCGCAACCGTTCGATGATATACATCGCCTTGTGCTCCAGCATCCAGCGATAGGTGGGAATATAGATCTGATGTTTCGCCTCCACATACCCCAAGATCTCCGTACCCTGCACTCCCTTGCGATGGCCCAACACCGGCCCATGCTTGCGCACCGTTCGCTTCAGCTGCTTCATGGTGGTGTTGGCAAAGAGCGATAGATCCACATCCTCTTGCGCAAACACCTTCAGTCCTTGCCAAATCCCCTCCACAGAGGCAGCGGTATAGCCCTCGCTGAAGGGCACTGGTATATCTCCATGCGGATAGAAGGGGCTCAGCTTCACCAACCCATCCGTTGCCTGACTGGTCACATCGGCGATAATGGCTCCGGGATACCGCTTCAATAAGTTTTCCCGCTTACATCGTTTAGAAGCTATCTGTATCATTCTTCTACTAACTTGTGGATTAAATATCTATCTTTAAGTAAACCTTTGAATTGTTCTTTAGTGCCTTTCGGGATGTAGATTGTGGTCAAGGATTCACCATTTCCAAAAGCATTCCACCCAATCGTGGTCAAGCTGTCTGGCAGATGAATCGAGGTCAAGGATTCACAACGCCAGAAAGCCGAATTCCCAATCGACTTGACGGACTCTGGCAGATGAATCGAGGTCAAGGATTCACAATTTCCAAAAGCATTCCACCCAATCGTGGTCAAGCTGTCTGGCAGATGAATCGAGGTTAAGGATTCACAAGCACAGAAAGCCGAATCCCCAATCGACTTGACGGACTCGGGAATTGTAATATGCGTCTTGTCTGAGAGACTAGCAATCAGTTTGCCCTCTTTAGAAATCAGAAAACCATCAACCACCCGAAAATAGGGACTATCACAGGTTATAGAGAGTAGTTTGCACCTTGAAAAAGGATTATCCCCAATCGACTTGACGGATTCTGGCAGATGAATCGAGGTCAAGGATTCACAACACGAGAAAGCTTGATCCCCAATCGACTTGACGGACTTGGGCAGATGAATCGAGGTCAAGGATTTACAACCCCAGAAAGCCGAATCCCCAATCGACTTGACGGACTTGGGCAGATGAATCGAGGTCAAGGAGTCACAACCCCGGAAAGCGTGATCCCCAATCGACTTGACGGACTCTGGCAGATGAATCGAGGTCAAGGATTCACACCAGGAGAAAGCCTCATTCCCAATCGACTTGACGGACTCTGGCAGATGAATCGAGGTCAAGGATTCACACTCATAGAAAGCCCCATCCCCAATCGTGGTCAGGGAATGGGGCAGATGAATCGAGGTCAAGGATACACACCAAGAGAAAGCCTCATCACAAATCACCTTGGTTCCCTCCTTGATTTCATAGTTTGTCAAGTCTTTATTTGCACTAATCAACCTCACCCCATCCGGGCTATACAAAACACCATACTCATCTTCAATCGCTTGTTCTCTATCTTCATCCGTCACATCCGTTCGCCACACCTCCTCTTTTGGTTTCTCCGGTTCTTGTAACAAGAACAGACGGAAAGAAATCATGCCAAGACTATTTTTGGCATGAGCCAACAAGAAGGTGGAGAGAAGCGTGGACAGTTCTGCATTGGAGGTCAATGAGCAAAGAGCCGGTAGGATTGCCGATTTACCTAAATCCAAATAGTCGGAAGCGGCAAACAGGAGGCGATCGGAAGCGGCAAACTGATCGTAGAGCGAAGGTTGCAAAGCAATCGCTTTCAAAGAGAGGGCGATGGTGGCAATCGAGAAATCATCGATATGCTCGTTGAAATCAGCAGCCGTTCGCAAGGGATGGCGAAAGTCTGGACTTCCCAATTCTCCGGCTTGTTCCCCTTGCATGGCAGGGACAAACATGCCGTCATAATCCACCAAGACCAACGAACCATCCGCTTTCACCAAGATGTTTTCCAGCTTCAGGTCTCCATGCGCAAAGGGTTGCGACAAAAGCCATGCACCCATACGGCAAAAGCGATAGGCCAACAGCTGCAAGGCATAGGTGTCCTGCAAATGCGCCCGCAGATAACGATCCAAAGGTTCACCCTCCACCCAATCCATCACCAACACGGGGTATTCCTTCGCATCCCCTTGTGAGGTATCGACAAATAGCTCCTTTTCCAAGAAGCGGAAGTTCACAAGGTAGGGCGAAGAGACAAACTCCAGCTCCTCCGCAATCCTGCGGTAGTTCGCTTGCCGTCCCTCCTGATCTAGCCTGAAGCACTTCACGGCATAGAGCCGCTTCGTCTGCTCGTCCCGCATCTTGAACACCACGCCAAAGTTGCCGCTCGACATCACGGGGTTCCCCTTGTCGTCCAACACCGGACGCAAAGCATTGTATTGATCGAAGTTATCCTCCGCTGATCGAATCGCCTCAATATATTCAGATATAAGTGGGTATTGCATAGGTTATCGCTGTTTGATGATTCGTTGTGTATCCTGTTGCTCTCCTGCAAAAGTAGGGCATTCCCCAAACTCTTCAAATAATTGGGCTTAGAAATGTATAAAATGATTTCATTTGAGCCGTTTCATAACATATAATGGCTCCGGGAAAACGCCTCAGCAAGTTCTCCCACCTACATCGTTTTGAGGCTATCTGTATCATTCTTCCACTAATTTTTCGATTAACTTTTTATCACCAAGTAGTCTTTTGAATTTCTCTTTGCTGCCTTTGGGAATATAGATTGTGGTCAAGGATTCACAATTTCCAAAAGCCAACTTCCCAATTGTGATAATGGACTCGGTAATATGAATCGATGTCAAGGATGTACAATTCCAGAAAGCGTGATTCCCAATCGACTTGACGAACTCTGGCAGATGAATCGATGTCAAGGATTTACAACCCGAGAAAGCCGAATCTCCTATCGTAGTGATGGATTCAGGGATATGGTTAAAGGTCAGAGATTTACAGTTGCAAAAAGCTCTATCACCGATCGTAATAACGGAATTGGGAATAACGATTGAGGTCAAGGAGCCACAACCTTTAAAGGTAGATTTACGGATTGTAGTGACAGAATTAGGAATATTAATCGTAGTTAGAGACTTACAGTTGCAGAAAGCACTATTACCAATAGTTGTGACAGAATTAGGAATATTAATCGTAGTTAGAGACTTACAGTTGCAGAAAGCACTATTACCAATAGCTTTAACGGTGTTAGGTAAAACGACCGAAACCAAAGAAGAATGTCCGTTGTATACTGTAAATAAAACACCTCCATAAATTAACTCGGGGTTTCCAAAAGCTTCATCACAAATAATAGTTGTCCCTTTTTTGACTTGATAGGATGATAAACTAAAAGATGGTGGAACTAGAAGCAATTTCAATCCATCTGGGCTATACAAAACTCCACACTCATCTTCAATCGCTTGTTCTCTATCTTCATCCGTCACATCTGTCCGTAATACCTCCACTTTTGGTTTCTCCGGTTCTTGTAACAAGAACAGACGGAAAGAAATCATGCCAAGACTATTTTTGGCATGAGCCAACAAGAAGATGGAGAGGAGTGCAGATAGTTCCGCATCAGAGGTCAATGCGCAGAGGGCAGGTAGTAGTGCAGACTTACCTAAGTCCAGGTAATCGGAAGCGGAAAACAGCAAGCGATCGGAAGCGGCAAACTGATTGTAGAGCGAGGGTCGCAAAGCGATCGCTTTCAGAGAGAGGGCGATAGAAGCAATGGAGAAATCATCGAGATGCTCGTTGAAATCGGCCGCTGTTCGCAAGGGATGGCGAAAGTCAGGACTTCCTAATTCACCGGCTTGCTCCCCTTGCATAGCCGGAACAAACATCCCGTCATAATCCACCAAGACCAACGAGCCATCCACTTTCACCAAGATGTTTTCCAGCTTCAGGTCTCCATGCGCAAAGGGTTGCGACAAAAGCCATGCACCCATACGGCAAAAGCGATAGGCCAACAGCTGCAAGGCATAGGTGTCCTGCAAATGCGCCCGCAGATAACGATCCAAAGGTTCACCCTCCACCCAATCCATCACCAACACGGGGTATTCCTTCGCATCCCCTTGTGAGGTATCGACAAACAACTCCTTCTCCAAGAAGCGGAAGTGCACGAGGTAGGGCGAAGAGACAAACTCCAGCTCCTCCGCAATTCTGCGGTAGTTCGCTTGCCGTCCCTCCTGATCTCGGGTGAAGCACTTCACGGCATAGAGCCGCTTCGTCTGCTCGTCCTGCATCTTGAACACCACGGCAAAGTTGCCGCTCGACATCACCGGGTTCCCCTTGTCGTCCAACACCGGTCGCAAGGCATTGTATTGATCGAAGTTTTCCTCCGCTGATCGAATCGCCTCAATATATTCAGATATAAGTGGGTATTGCATAGGTTATCGCTGTTTGATGATTCGTTGTGTTATCATGTCGTTTTCATTGCAATCTATCTAATACAATCTGTGGCATGTAACTATTCTTTGAATCCATATCTCCTAAACCAAGACGTGTATATACCATACCGCCAATACCAGGAATTACTTCATTATTCTCTGAACGTTCATCATCTACTGCGAAAGTGAAGAAATCAAACTTTTGAGCAATCGTCTCAGGAAACTCTTTTCTTAGATTAGGAATGCCATCTTTATACATTACAGGTGCTGCGATAGCAATTTGTTCTGGATTGATTTTGCCAACTAATCTTGTCAGTTGAGTCTTGACCACACACGATGAACTAATGATTGATTTCACCACAACCAATAAACGGCACTTAGATATGGGTTCTTCATAGGCTTTCACAATAGGTGAAATTTCCAACTTCTCATGCTCATCCGCATAGGCCTGTGAACGACTATTCCAATAAACGGAGATAGGCGTCTTACCTTTACCAAGACCACATTGAACACCTTTGGCTAACCAATCAGCATCTTCGGATGCACACACCATCATCACTTCATCAGGCAAGACCGAAGAGACATGCTCTCCGATCAGTCTGCCAAGTTCTATTCCGAGCGATTGAAAGGCCGAACGATAAGCTTCAATACTGGAGTCTTTATTGGCCAATGTATTCAAAGCTAACATGACGACCTGCTCGTTCTTACTATTTATGTTTTCGAAATGTCTCATAATTCTATCATTTAATCAACATAAACAATTCCATTTTTGTTGTTGGGTGATTACTGATGATACGTTCTTCCATTTCATCAGGCCATGGGCATAAGCCTGTAAAATGACCGAAACGGCAATAGAACATCTTCCCTCGTACATAATATTCAATTCCCTCAATCGCATCAAGGATTTCTTGGCAGGCATCCGATATTCTCTGATCTGGGTATATGGATAAGTTGACACGTGTTTGACTTTCAACCTTATGTAACAGTTCTGCTAATTTCACCTTTCTATTGAACGAAAGAGCTTTCCATGCACCCAAAAAGACTGTGGCAATATTCGTCAGTTCATCGTCTGTTATTTCCGCTGAATTGCCAGAAATTGCCTTCAGTGTGCTTCTTAGATCCTCACAAAGCAAGACCATTTGATTGATATCACCATAATATGAAAACCACTCACCCGCAGAGAAATCTTTGATCTCTTCGGGCATTTTCGTATCTATCTCTGCTTTATTTGCTGAATGCACAAGTTTGAGTGAGAATGCCTCATTACGCTCCTTGCAATCCTCTATTTGATGAGCAAAGTCGAAAGCAATATCGCCTTTCTTCTGAGGATCTCCCCACGAGATATCTTGTGTATTCTTCAATTGATGATACACATTTATTTCGGGATAGGCAATTAACAAATCATCTACGAATGCGTCCTCTAATTGAGCCTGAAACTGCACTGTATCTAACCTATCCTTAAATCGTGTGAGGCAAGACACAATTTGATAAACCGCATAAAAGTCTTCATACGTTCCTCCTTTTAGATTGTTCTCGCCCCCTCTATGCTTGTTGGCAAGATACTTCTGTAGTTCCTCATTCCTTCGCATAAGCCTCCTCCTTTGAAATTTCCTTAAATCTGGGTACTTCTATGCCATCTTTCAAGACTGTAGAAAAAAACATCTCTTTTGGACGTACCCAAACCTTTCTATCACCATACAACGCCTTATACACTACCACCTCTCTCAGGGATTCACTGTCCTGACCGATGGCTAATAGCATATACTTATTGCCCTTAAAATGACGATAGTATTTGATAACTTCATTCACGATCTATCAAAATATTATAGTTCAAGGCAAAAGTAACTATTTTTCTTATGAAATGTATTTAAGGTTCAATCCAGAATATATGTCAAGAATATCATTTAACCTATATTAATATAAGGAATTAGCGTTAAGAATGAAAAGAATTGATTTGTTTTGTAATCACAACTATATATATGACAGAAAGGGAATCGGTTATGGAATTACAGTATTTGGCAACCATGGACAATGCGATACAGGTACACATGTTGTGCGATCTCCTTCGCAACGAAGGAATCGAGCCATTCACCAAGAACGAGATACTGAATGCAGTGCACATATGCTTTCCGATAGAAGTACATGTGCTCCAATCGGATTATGAACGAGCCTTACACTGTCTGCGGGAAGCATTTCCCTATTTGGGGTATTGAAAGTATTAGAGGAAGAGTGGAGGAGCCTACTTAGTTGGCGATCGGCAGTCGTTCCCAAAGCCAGTTGGGGATGAGCCGCCAGAAGAAGACCAAGAGGGCATAGCGCCAGTCGATGATGGCACGGCGCTTTCGGCGGTCGATCGCCTCCACGATCAATCGGGCCGCATACTGCGGAGAAAGACACATGGGGTAATGAAGCCCATCATTGAGCAGGGCCGTTCTCACGAAGCCGGGACGAATATCGGTGAAGGAGATCGGCCTTTGTTCTATCCGGCTGAGTTGAGCCAAGGCGTCGATGTAGCAGTTTTGGAAACATTTGGTGGCGGAATAGGAGGGGGCGACACCCAGTCCTTTCGTGCCGGCGATGGAGCTGATCACGGCGATGTGCCCGCCGCCATGGCCGGAGAAATAGTGGTAGGCGGCAAGCACCATGCGGGTGAATCCCTTTACGTTGGTCTCGATGGTGTCCATCTCGATGGCCTGGTGGAGGCAGCGGTTTTGATGGCCGATGCCGGAGCAGAGCAGGAAAATGTCCATGCCGCCCAGCTGGTCGATTAGCTTCAACAGTTGCGACGGGGCCTCTTCCGTCGTCACGTCAAGCTGTTGGAAGTGTACTTGGGTGGGGGCGATCGCTTGCAGGGCTTTCAGCCGCTCTATGCGTCGTCCGGCTACACCGACTTGATAGCCTTTCTTTATATAATGCTTGGCTACCTCGTGGCCGATGCCCGAGGTGGCTCCGATGATGATGATTCGTTTCATTTCTTTTCTTATTATTGTTACTTTTCTCTTGAAAGAAAAGTAACCAAAAGTTCAAGGCTGAACCCGCTTCGCTACTCCGCTCCCTCCGCTCGCTGAAGATCCGAAACTCGCTGCGCTCAAACAGCGGATCTTCTGATCGCTCGCTTCTTTCGCTTCGCTTAACGTTCACCGGCTTAGGCCGATTATGTCAAATGCTTGGTTGATACCTAATTCCTAACTCCTCATTCCTCACTCCTAATTTTTATTTACCCACCATTTCATACGCCATGCGAGCAGGAGGATGAGGGCGGAGAGCACGACGCAACCCAAGGAGAGCCAGAGGCCGAAGCCGTTGACGAAGAGGATGGGTACAAAGGTGATCAGCAAGATCTCGATGGGGGCAATGGGCAGGTAAGCCATCGCGTAATCATCCATCGCCTTGCTGAACAGTTTCGGATCGACAATGCGCAGGAGGGCGATACCCATCGCCATGGTGCCCGTCCACCAACCCCACGCGAAGATGGTGCGCTCAAACCAATAGTTGTGGCTGAGGTGACGACCGAAATAGAAGGTGATGATGAAGACGATCAGCGCTCCGGCCAGCAACAGCACGATCAACGGAACGGCGTATTTCACGATCACGCCTAACTTGATGGAGGCAACGCCACAAGCCACCAACATATCCGTGAAGGAGCTGCTGAGACGTTGGGTGGTCTGCGGATTGATATAGCGGGAGACCTTGGTCAGGTCGCATCCCTTCTTCAACAAAAGACCGATCACGAAGGCGCAGCTAAACACCGGCAGCTCTAACTGGGGATAATAGAGCTTCACCCCTTGGCTCACCAAATAGCCGAAGAAGGCGACCATGCAGACGAGCGACATGTGGAAGGTGAGGGAGTCGATGGAGATGGAGGAGGTGGTCGCCTCGCCGATGGAGTCACGCTTGTTCTCGGGCAGCAATCCGCTGCGCAGCTCCTCGGGCAGGTCGTCGAAATCGGCGATGAAGGCGGTCTGTTTGTGCTTGGCCGCCCATTTCACCATGAGCAATCCGCCGATGATCGCGAAGACAACCCCCGCCGTGGCCGTGGTCATCGCCAAGCTGCGTGCCTCATCCCACCCGAAACGCTCAAAAGCGGCACCGATGGCCGCCGCCGTGCCATGCCCGCCATAGAAACCGGTGGAGAGCATGATGCCGAACGCATCGTTAAGATCCGGCCAGATCAATTTGATCACGAAGAGACCGAACAGACCCATACAACCCCATTGCAGCAACATGCCGATTTGCGCGAATGCCCACATGGGACCCACCCGCTCGCTGATCTCCTTCATGGAGACGTTGGGCGAGGAGAGGGGCAGCGCGCCAAACACCAAGGCGATCAGGATCGCCGCATAGGTGCCGATCTCGCTCGATAGGGGAATCCAACCCAATCCGTTGGGGCCAAAGGTTAAACCCAAGAGGCCGGCGATGAGGCTGGGTGGTATGAAAAGCTGCTGAATGAGCTTGACTTTCACGCGAATGATTTTTCCGATCAATAGTAAAATGGAGACAAATCCCAGGTCGGTAAAGAGGGTCCAGGGAGTGAAGTGTGTCAGATCTAACATGCTATTATTTGCTTTTTGATTGTGTATTTGAAGTTTTTCGCAAATATAGATTATTTGTTTGAGAAAAACGAATCTTTTTGCCGTTCGATTCAAAATAGTCTATATCTTCGCGACCAAAATCAAAAAAGTTGATTCAACATATGGAAGTCTTGAAGCACGAATGTGGCGTGGCCATGGTCCGATTGCTGAAACCGCTGGAATATTACCACGTGAAATACGGTAGTTGGATGTATGGTTTAAATAAGCTCTATTTGCTGATGGAAAAGCAGCATAACCGAGGGCAGGAAGGAGCAGGTTTAGCCTGCGTGAAGTTAGAGGCAAATGCCGGAGAGGAATACATGTTCCGCGAGCGCGCCTTGGGAACCGGGGCGATCACCGAGATATTTGCCAACGTACACGAGCACTACCGGGATTTACCTCCCGAACAATTGAACGATCCCTATTTCGCCAAAGCCAACCTACCTTTCGCCGGAGAGCTTTACATGGGACACCTCCGATACAGTACCACCGGGAAATCCGGTATCTCTTATATCCATCCTTTTTTACGGCGCAATAATTGGCGCGCAAAGAACCTCGCCGTTTGTGGCAACTTCAACTTAACCAACGTTCATGAGATATTTGAAGAAATCACAGCCATAGGACAACATCCCCGCAAATACGCAGACACATACATCATGTTAGAGCAGCTCGGCCATCGTTTGGATCGCGAGGTGGAGCGACTGTATCAGCGCTATGAAGGCGAGGGCTTGAAAGGTATGGAGATCACGCAGGCGATCGAGCAGCATGTGGATCTGTCGAATGTGTTGCGCCGTTGCGTGCCGACCTGGGACGGTGGTTTCGTGATTTGTGGCATTACCGGCAGTGGCGAGTCGTTCAGCGTACGTGATCCGTGGGGCATTCGTCCCGCTTTCTACTACGCCGACGATGAGATTGTTGTGCTGGCTTCGGAGCGCCCCGTGATCCAGACCGTCATGAACGTGCATGTGGAGGATATCCATGAGTTGAATCGAGGCGAGGCGATCCTTATCAATAAGCGTGGTGAGTGGCGCACGGAGCAGATCGTGGATCCCAAAGCCAATAGCGCCTGCTCGTTTGAGCGGATCTACTTCTCTCGGGGTAGCGACGTTGATATTTATAAGGAGAGAAAACGGATGGGTGAGAACTTGGTGGAGCCGATTCTTCGTGCCGTTGATCATGACCTCAACCATACGGTCTTCTCGTTCATCCCCAATACCGCCGAGGTGGCCTACTTCGGTATGCAGGAGGGGTTGAACAACTACCTCAACAAGCTGAAAAAAGAGTGGATCGCCGACCGGAGTCACCTCTTGCAAGAACAGGAGTTGGAGCAGATCCTCTCCATGCGGGTGCGCTGCGAGAAGGTGGCGATCAAAGACATCAAGCTGCGTACCTTCATCGCCGAGGGTAACAGCCGCAACGACTTGGCTGCCCATGTCTATGACATTACCTATGGCAGCATCGAGCCCTATGTGGATAATCTGGTGGTGATTGATGACAGTATCGTTCGAGGCACGACCTTGCGGCAGAGCATCATCAGCATCTTGGATCGCCTGCATCCAAAGAAGATCGTGATTGTCAGCTCCTCGCCGCAGGTGCGCTATCCCGATTATTACGGCATTGACATGTCGCGCATGAATGAGTTTATCGCCTTCAAGGCGGCGGTAGCTCTGTTGCGTGAGCGAGGTATGGCGGAGGTGCTGTTGGAGGCCTACCGCAAGGCGAAGCAACAACAACGGGAGGAGCCGGAGACCTTGGTGAATTATGTGAAGGAGATCTATGCGCCCTTCACCGACAAGGAGATCTCGGCGAAGATGGTCGAGCTGCTTACACCCAAGGGCACGAAGGCCAAGGTAGAGATTGTCTATCAGACCTTGGAGGGGTTGCACGCCTCTTGCCCTGATCACCCGGGTGACTGGTATTTCAGCGGTGATTATCCCACGCCGGGCGGTACACGCATGGTCAACCAGGCCTTTATCAATTATATGGAAGATGATTATTTAGTAAAATGACACAACAGATAGATGCTATGCAGATGAATAGAAAAGCAACTTTAATCCTCGACGACGGTACACGTTTCGAGGGCCGCTCTTTTGGCTATGAGCGTCCCGTAGCGGGAGAGGTCGTCTTCAATACCGCTATGACCGGCTATCCGGAGAGCCTCACGGATCCCTCCTACGCCGGACAGCTGATGGTTTTGACCTATCCCTTAGTGGGCAACTATGGCGTGCCGCCACGTGATTTCGCACCGAATGGAATCTCTACCTTCATGGAGAGCGAGAAGATCCATGCGGAGGCGATCATTGTCAGCGACTACAGCCCGGAGTACAGCCATTGGAACGCGCAGTGTAGCTTGGGCGACTGGCTGCAACAGGAGCATATCCCTGGTATCACCGGCATCGACACCCGTGCGCTGACCAAGAAACTGCGTGAGCATGGCGTGATGATGGGTCGCATCCTGTTGGAAGGCATCGACGAACAGCCGGAGGAGGCGCACTATGGCGAGGTAAACTATGTGGATAAGGTCTCTTGCAAGGAGATCATCTGCTATACGCCCGATGGAGAGAGCCGCCGTTTCCCGACCGATGCTTTCGGAGAGAAGGAGATCGCTGCCGTGAACACTGCAGGCAAGAAGCGTGTGGTGCTGTTAGACTGCGGCGTGAAGCATAACATCATCCGTTGCCTGTTGAAGCGAGATCTGTTTGTGATCCGTGTGCCCTGGAATTACGATTTCAATGTGCTTCCTTTCGATGGCCTTTTCCTGAGCAATGGTCCGGGCGATCCCGATACCTGCGAGGCGGCTGTGCTGAACATCCGTCAGGCGTTGGGCGGCGACAAGCCGATCTGTGGCATCTGCATGGGCAACCAGTTGCTGGCCAAGGCCGGTGGCGCTACGATCTATAAGTTGAAATATGGACACCGCAGCCATAACCAGCCGGTGCGCATGGTGGGTACGGAGAAGTGTTTCATCACCAGCCAGAATCATGGTTATGCGGTGGACAGCGCTACGTTGGGCGAGGAGTGGGAGCCGCTCTTCGTCAATATGAACGATGACACGAACGAGGGCATTCGCCACAAGACGAAGCCTTTCTTCTCCTCGCAGTTCCACCCGGAAGCATGCAGCGGCCCGTTAGACACGGAGTTTATGTTCGATAAGTTTGCGGAGTTACTTGGATAAACAGAAAATTAAGAGATCATGAAAGAAGATATAAAGAAAGTCCTGGTGCTTGGATCCGGTGCCTTGAAGATCGGTGAGGCAGGCGAGTTCGACTATTCCGGTAGCCAGGCGTTGAAAGCGATCCGCGAGGAAGGTATCCAGACCATTCTGATCAACCCTAACATCGCGACTGTGCAGACCTCTGAGGGCGTGGCTGATGCGGTCTATTTCCTTCCGGTAACTCCCTTCTTTGTGGAGAAGGTGATCGAGAAGGAGCGTCCGGATGGCATCCTGCTGGCCTTCGGTGGACAGACGGCGTTGAACTGTGGTGTGGCGCTCTACCAAGGAGGCGTCTTGGAGAAATACAATGTCAAGGTGTTGGGTACGCCGGTGCAGGCCATTATGGACACGGAGGATCGTGAGCTCTTCGTGCACAAGCTGGATGAGATTGGCGTGAAGACAATCAAGAGCGAGGCGGTGGAGAATGCCGAGGACGCTCGTCGGGCTGCCGCTGCGTTAGGCTATCCGGTGATCGTACGTGCCGCCTATGCGTTGGGTGGCTTAGGCTCTGGCTTCTGCGATAACGAGGAGGAGCTGAATACCTTGGTAGAAAAGGCGTTTTCCTTCTCTCCGCAGGTGTTGGTGGAGAAGAGCTTGAAGGGCTGGAAAGAGGTGGAGTATGAGGTGGTGCGCGACCGTTTCGACAACTGCATCACGGTCTGCAACATGGAGAACTTCGATCCACTCGGCATCCATACGGGTGAGTCGATCGTGATCGCTCCCTCCCAGACATTGAGCAATACCGACTACCATAAGTTGCGTGAGTTGGCGATCCGCATCATTCGCCATATCGGTATCGTGGGCGAGTGTAATGTGCAATATGCCTACGACCCAGAGAGCGAGGATTATCGGGTGATCGAGGTGAATGCCCGCCTGTCTCGTTCATCGGCTTTGGCTTCCAAGGCGACCGGCTATCCTTTGGCTTTCGTGGCGGCGAAGTTGGGCTTGGGCTACGGCCTGTTCGACTTGAAGAACTCCGTGACGAAAACCACCAGTGCCTTCTTTGAGCCAGCCTTGGACTATGTGGTCTGCAAGATTCCCCGTTGGGACTTGGGTAAGTTCCACGGCGTAGCCCGTGAGTTGGGCTCCAGCATGAAGTCGGTCGGCGAGGTGATGGCGATCGGCCGCACCTTCGAGGAGGCGTTGCAGAAGGGCTTGCGCATGATCGGACAGGGTATGCACGGCTTTGTGGAGAACAAGGAGTTGGTGATCCCTGACATTGACAAGGCGTTGCATGAGCCTACGGATCGCCGCATCTTCGTGATCTCAAAAGCTTTCCGTGCGGGTTATACGGTGGATCAGATCCATGAACTGACGAAGATCGACCGTTGGTTCCTCCAGAAACTGTATGACATCATGCAGACCTCCAAGGAGCTGCATGCGTTCGATATGAAGGGGATTCAGCGTTGGCGCATCAATCCGGAGTTGATCCGGACAGCGAAGATCCAAGGTTTCTCCGACTTCCAGATCGCTCGTGCGATTGGCTTGGATGGAGATCCTGAGCGTGGCTCGATGTTGGTGCGTCAGTTCCGCAAGGAGCATGGCATCCTGCCGGTAGTGAAGCAGATCGATACCTTGGCAGCGGAATATCCGGCGCAGACCAACTACCTCTATTTGACCTACAGCGGCACGGAGCATGACGTGACCTATACGGGCGACCACCGTTCGATTGTGGTGTTAGGTTCGGGTGCCTATCGTATCGGTAGCTCCGTGGAGTTCGACTGGTGCGGTGTGCAGGCGTTGAACACGATCCGCAAGGAGGGCTATCGCTCTGTGATGATCAACTATAACCCGGAGACCGTCTCTACGGATTACGATATGTGCGATCGACTCTATTTCGATGAGTTGACCTTTGAGCGGGTAATGGATATTCTGGAATTGGAGAATCCGCATGGCGTGATTGTCTCTACCGGTGGTCAGATCCCGAATAACTTAGCGATGCGTTTGGATGAGCAGCATGTCAATATCTTGGGTACGACGGCCAAGAGCATCGACAACGCTGAGGATCGTGAGAAGTTCTCCGCTATGTTGGATCGGATCGGTGTCGATCAACCCCGCTGGAAGGAGCTCTCCTCGATGGAGGACATCAATGGCTTCGTGGCGGAGGTGGGCTTCCCCGTCTTGGTTCGCCCCAGCTATGTGCTGAGTGGTGCCGCCATGAATGTCTGCTCGAACCAGGAGGAGTTGGAGCGCTTCTTGAAGCTGGCGGCGAATGTCAGCCAGAAGCATCCCGTGGTAGTTAGCCAGTTCATCGAACATGCTAAGGAGGTAGAGATGGATGCTGTGGCTGATCATGGCGAGATCGTGATGTATGCGATCAGTGAGCACATCGAGTTTGCGGGTGTACACTCCGGCGACGCGACGATCCAGTTCCCGGCGCAGAAGTTGTATGTCGAGACCGTGCGTCGCATCAAGCGTATCAGTAAGCAGATCGCCAAAGAGCTGAACATCTCCGGCCCGTTCAATATTCAATATTTGGCGAAGGGCAACGAGATCAAGGTGATCGAGTGTAACTTACGTGCCAGCCGTTCCTTCCCCTTCGTGAGCAAGGTGTTGAAGATTAACTTTATCGAGTTGGCAACCCGCATCATGTTAGGCTTGAAGGTGGAGAAACCCCATAAGAACGAGTTTGATCTGGATTATGTCGGTATCAAGGCTTCGCAGTTCTCCTTCAACCGTTTGCAGAAGGCCGACCCGGTATTGGGTGTCGATATGGCCTCTACGGGTGAGGTCGGTTGCTTAGGCGATGATGTCTCAGAGGCGGTCTTGACCAGTATGTTAGCGGTGGGTCAGCGCATCCCCGAGAAGAACATCCTGCTCTCTACCGGTACGCCCAAGCAGAAGGTGGCGATGCTGGATGCGGCGAAGTTGTTAGCCGCTAAGAGCTATAACCTGTTCGCGACAGGCGGTACGCACCGTTTCCTCACGGAGAACAACATCCCCAGCACCTTGGTCTATTGGCCAAGTGAGGAGGGCGAGCCGCAGGCGTTGACCATGTTGCATCAGAAGCAGATTGATTTAGTGGTGAATATCCCGCGTGACCTTTCTGCCGGTGAGCTGGATAACGGCTACAAGATTCGTCGTGCCGCGATTGACCTGAATATCCCGTTGATTACCAACGCACGGTTGGCCAGTGCCTTTATCACGGCCTTCTGCAACTTGAGTATTGACGATATTCGTATCAAGAGCTGGCAGGAGTATAAATAATTTATTGTAAGTTTGCGCCCTAAAACAAAGCAATCAAGAGTATGGATGCTATCTTAATCGCACGTCAGCTCGCGGCTCAGACCTATCCGTTGAGTGACATATCGTTAGAACGATTTGCGGCTATTTTAGTCCGTCGAGAATTGAAGAAGGGGGCGCTGTGGTTAAACCAAGGCGAGGTTTGTCACGAGCTAGGGTATGTGCATGAAGGCATGGTGCGCCAGTTCTACTATAAGAACAACAAGGAGATGACAGAGCATTTCTCCTGCGAGGGAAGTGTGTTCATCTGCATTGAGAGTTTCTTGCGGCAGCAACCTTCCAGCCTGTTGGTGGAGGCATTGGAGCCGACAGTGGTCTATGGGATTCCCCATGATCCGCTGTTGGCTTTGTGTGCCAGCTGCTTCGAGATCGAGCAGGTTTATCGTGGCCTGTTGGAGAACTCGCTGATCCTCTCTCAGAACAAGGCGGACTCCTTGCGGTTTGAGTCGGCCAACGAACGATATATGCGTCTTTTGAAAGAGCATCCGGAGATCGTACAGCGAGCGCCGCTCTCTTGCATTGCCTCCTATTTACAAATGACGCCGGAGACGCTGAGCCGTGTGCGTGCTTCGCTTTAATTGCATGAAGTTTATGAGAATCGGACTATTTATTCCCTGTTATATCAATGCGGTCTATCCCGAGGTTGGGGTGGCCGCTTACAAATTATTGCGCCATTTAGGGTTGGACGTGGACTATCCATTGGATCAGACCTGTTGTGGACAACCGATGGCGAATGCCGGCTATCAAGACAAAGCGACCGATTTAGCGCTTCGTATGGAGCGGCTTTTCGAGACGTACGATTATGTGGTGGGCCCCTCGGCCAGTTGTGTGGCCTTCGTGAAGGAGAACCATCCGCAGATCTTGGAGCGTGCGGGACACGTTTGCCAAAATAGCCGTAAGATCTATGACATTTGTGAGTTTATCCATGATGTGGTGAAACCCACGGCGTTGCCGGCGCTCTTCCCGCACAAGGTCAGCATTCACAACAGTTGCCACGGGGTGCGTGAGTTGGGACTTTCCACGCCGAGCGAGCGTAACGTCCCCTACGCCTCCAAGTTGCGTGATCTGCTGGGCTTGGTGAAAGGCATTGAGGTCTTTGAACCGAAACGGGTGGATGAGTGCTGCGGTTTTGGCGGTATGTTTGCCGTGGAAGAACCGGCTATTTCTACCTGCATGGGGCATGACAAGGTGATGGATCATCTCAGCACAGGCGCTGAATACATCACGGGGGCAGACAGCTCCTGCTTGATGCACATGGAGGGAGTGATCAAACGGGAGGAGCTCCCGATCAAGACTATTCACATCGTACAAATTTTAGCTTCTGGATTATGAGTACACGACATGCGTTAGCTGCGAACGAGTTCTTGGCCAACAAGGAAAACGAGGTTTGGCACGACAATACGCTTTGGATGGTGCGTGCGAAAAGAGATAAGATGAGCCGTTCGATCCCTGAGTGGGAGCGGTTGAGGGATATGGCCGCTGCCATCAAAAACTATTCCAACAGCCATTTGGACACGTTGTTGGAGGAGTTCGAGCGGAACGCCACGGCCAATGGTGCCATCGTGCACTGGGCGAAGGATGCCGAGGAGCATAACCGCATCTTGCTCGACATCTTGAAGGAGCACAAGGTGCAGCGGTTGGTGAAGAGTAAATCCATGCTGACCGAGGAGTGTCACATGAATCCCTACTTGATGGAGCAGGGGATCGACGTGGTTGAGACCGACCTGGGTGAGCGTATCTTGCAGTTGATGAAACTGGAGCCGAGCCACATCGTGATGCCTGCCATCCATATCAAGCGGGAGGCAATCGGCCAGATGATGGAGCGAGAGATGCACACGGAGAAGGGCAATTTCGACCCGACCTATCTGACACATGCGGCTCGTCGCAACTTGAGAGAGCTATTCCTGCATGCGGATGCGGCCTTGACGGGAGCGAACTTCGCCGTTGCCTCTACGGGTGAGATCGTGGTTTGTACCAACGAGGGTAATGCGGATATGTGTACCTCCTTCCCGAAGGTGCATATCGCCACGTTTGGCATGGAGAAGATCGTGCCTAACTTAGAGTCGTTGGGTGTCTTTACCCGTCTGTTGGCTCGTTCGGGTACCGGCCAGCCGATTACCTCCTACACCTCGCATTATCGTCGTCCGGCGGAGGGACAAGCCTTTCACATCATCATTGTGGATAATGGAAGGAGCGAAATTTTGGCCAAACGGGATCATGTGCGCACGCTCAACTGCATCCGTTGCGGACAGTGCATGAATACCTGTCCCGTCTATCGGCGAAGTGGCGGCTATTCCTATACCTATTTCATTCCCGGGCCAATCGGTATCAACTTGGGCATGTTGCGTGATCCGCGACGCTATGCGGATAATGTCTCAGCCTGTACCCTTTGCCTCTCCTGTTCGAATGTCTGTCCGGCAAAGGTGGACTTAGGGGAGCAGATCTATCGTTGGCGGCAAGCGTTGGATCGCTACGGCGTGGCCAATCCGGAGAAGAAATGGCTCTCATGGGGCATGAAGGTCGTGATGGATCGTCCGATGCTGTTTAACACCGCCTTGAAGTTTGCGCCCATCGTGAATCACCTGCCCCGCTTCTTGGTGTATAGTTCCGTCAATGCTTGGGGGAAGGGACGTGAGTTGCCCGCTTTTGCGAAGTGCTCTTTTAATGAAATGTGGAAGAAAAACGAAGTGAAATGAGTAGTAGAGAAACGATATTAGCCAACATCCGCCGGAACACAGGTGCCCGTCAGGAGATGCCCGATCTTTCGGCTATGGAGACGATAGTTTATCCGGATAAGTTGAAGACCTTTGCCGAAGTATTGGCTGCGGCAGGAGGAAAAGCCGTTGAGTTGCAACCGGGAGAGGAGGTAAATGCCGTGATTCGCAGAGAGTTCCCCGAAGCGAAACGGATTGCTTCCAACTTGCCGGAGATCACCTGTGCCACCTTCAATCCCGATGAGGTGGATGATCCCCGTACGTTGAATGGCACCGATTTAGCGGTTGTCAAGGGAGAGTTTGGGGTGGCTGAGAATGCGGCGGTATGGATTCCCCGTGCGGTACGTCACAAAGGGCTCTACTTCATCTCCAATGCTTTGGTGATCTTGTTGGATAAAACACAACTGGTAAACACCATGAATGAGGCCTATCGCTTGACAGCGCAAGCCGACTATAATTATGGTGTCTTCATGTCGGGTCCCTCCAAGACAGCGGACATTGAGCAGGCCTTGGTCTTTGGAGCGCACGGCCCTATTCAGGTCACGGTGTTGCTTCGATAACCGCAAGAAGCATCAATCTTTGTAAAGAACTGACAAGAATTTTTAGGGGAGGAATAAAATAGTTGTGCTATCTTTGCAACGAGTTATTAAGACAAGTTGTAAAGAATTATCAGTTGTTTATACATGAACAAGCACACTCTATTGATGAAACGCAACAAAAAACAGGACACATCAGTCGGTTTCCTATTATTCCTCTCCCTCTTAGCGGGAGAAAATGCGGTCACGCACGCCAATATTACGCTTTCTAATGCCATTGTCCAGCAGGAAAACACCTGCTTAGGAACTATCGTTGACAACTTAGGAGAGCCAGTTATCGGTGCCTCTGTATTAGTTAAAGGCACCCTGAATGGTACAATCAGTGATGTGGATGGCCGTTTCTCCTTGAAGCATGTGCGTCCGGGCAGCATCCTTGTAATCTCTTATGTAGGCTATCTTTCGCAAGAAATTGTGTGGGACGGCACGACACTCCGTATTACACTCGCAGAAGACATGCAGATGCTGGATGATGTGGTGGTAGTCGGCTTCGGTACCCAGAAGAAGGTGGATTTAACGGGGGCTGTCTCACAGGTCAAGATGGCGGATGTGTTGGGCGATCGTCCTGTGATCAATGCCGCTGCCGCATTACAGGGAGCGATGCCTGGTTTAGTCGTATCGGGTGCATCAGGTCCCGGACAGCAAAAATCGTTCAACATCCGTGGTACGCTCTCCATCAATGGCGGTTCTCCGCTTGTCTTGATCGACAACGTAGAGGGAGATCTCAGCGCGTTGAACCCCGATGACATCGAAAGCGTTTCTGTCTTGAAGGATGCCTCCTCTGCGGCGATCTATGGTGCACGAGCCGCTTGTGGTGTGATCTTGGTCACCACCAAGCATCCCAAGGGGGAGTCGAAAATCAATATTGACTATGGTTTCAACCTGGGTTGGGAAAGAGCCATCAACCACCCGGAGCAGGCCGCTTTGACCGATTATATCGCCGCCTATGAGGAGGCCGGCTTCTCTAACCAGTATTGGGCGGGCAATGGCGACATCAGCCGTTGGAAAGAGCTGCTCCAGCAATACCAAGCAGGCACCCTGCAGGGGGTCAGGGAAAATGGTATCTTCGCCGAAGGAGACAAGGTCTATTACCTGAAAGAGGGCAATCCCTCTGCGAACGCCTTGGGCACAGGTTGCTTGAACAATCATTCGATCTCCCTGTCTGGCGGTACGGATAAGGTTCGTTTCCGTCTCTCCGGCAACTACTCCTCGGAGGATGGCCCCATGATCACCAACAAGGACAGGTATATCCGCAAGGCGATCAATGCCTTCGTCTCTGCTGATGTGGCTAAGTGGTACACGCAGGAGGCGACCCTTTTCTACACCAACACCAAGCAGACCGCTGCTTCCAGCTCCCTGCGTGATCCCTACACCACTCGTCTCATCAGTTGGTACCCGGAGGGCTATATGCCGGGTGAACTCTTGGGCCGGGACGAGGATCTGATCATCGACTCGCCTCGTAATACCCTCCTCTGCGCACCCACGTCGAGGACGGATCGTACGATTCCCCGCATCCAGTTGAAATCTATCCTCAAACCCTTGGAAGGCTGGACGATCACGGGCGAATACACTTATAATGAGACCAACTACAAGTACAAGGACTATACGGGTATCACGACCTATGCCGATGTGCAGTTGGCGGTTCGCACCAGTCCGTTGGATCCGACTCGGGACAAATACACGATCAATACGGCAGTCACCAAATACAATGCCTTGAACCTCTATACCAACTACGACCTGACAGTGGGTAAACACACATTAGGTGCCATGCTAGGATTCAACCAAGAGAGCTACTCGGAGGCGAAGGTCAATGTCTCGGCGGAGGGACAAGCGGCTCCTAACGTACCCTCATTGGGTGCGGCACAAGGTCTCAAGACGATCAGCGACACCTATTCAGAGTATGCCATCCGTGGTGGGTTCGGTCGATTGACCTACAACTTCGACAATCGCTACCTGTTCACCTTCAATGGGCGTTATGATGGCTCTTCCAAGTTCCCGAAATCGAATCGTTTCGCCTTTTTCCCCTCTTTCTCCGTGGGGTGGCGATTAGACAATGAGCGGTTCATGGATTGGACAAACGGCTGGTTAGACGAGCTGAAACTGCGTGGCTCATACGGACAGATCGGTAACCAGAACATCCAGCCCTACGGCTATTTGGCCACGATGAACATCACAGAGGGCACCCCTTGGATCAACAACGGAGGCAAGGTGACCTATTTCACGACACCGGGACTGATCCGTGCGAACTACACGTGGGAGAAGGTGAAGACCACTGACATCGGTTGGGATGTCAATCTATTTGGTAATCGTCTTACCGCTACGTTTGACTGGTATAAGCGTGTGACGGAGGGTATGCTTTCGAGTGGTGTGGAACTGCCCTCTACGGTAGGTGCAAGTGCCCCTTTGCAAAACGTAGCCGACATGGTGACAAAGGGCTGGGAACTGACGGTCAATTGGCGGGATCGCATCGGCGATGTAGGCTATCAGATCGGTTTCAACCTGTATGATCACCGCTCCAAGATCACCAAGTATAACAATGAATCAGGCAACCTTAATTACTATTACGAGGGTATGCGACTCGGTGAGATCTGGGGCTATGAGGCAGATGGTTTCTATGCCATCGACGATTTCAACTTGGAGAAGGCCAAGCTCGGTCAGTGGGTGCTCAAAGAGGGCGTGACAAGCATCAACGGTTACACCGTGCAGCCGGGCGATGTGAAGTTCAAGGACTTGGATGGTGACGGTGTCATCACCGCTGGGGAGAACACGAATCTCAATCCGGGAGATCGGAAGATCATTGGTAACAATACCTCTCGCCTCCTGTTTGGTGCCAATCTGGGTGTGAACTGGAAAGGGTTTGATCTCAGCGTGATGTTGCAGGGGGTTGGTAAGCGTGACTATGTGTTGAATGGGACCTCCATCTTTCCCTTCGGTGGGGCAAGTTCGGATGGTGGAGCCTTCTTCCCGCTTTACGCCAACCAGACAGACTTCTGGCAAGCCAAGAGCTACGACCCGGAGAGTCCTGACTATATGGTGGTGAAGAACCCCAATTGTGAACTCTATAGGGTTTATGGACAAAGAGGTAACGCCGCCTCCAACGCCCGTGTGAGCGACAAATATCTCCAGCACGCGGCCTATCTGCGTGTGAAGAACCTCACCTTGGCCTATACGTTGCCGCAGACATGGGTGCGTAAGGCGATGCTTAGCAAAGTGCGCCTCTACGTCTCTTGCGAGAACCTGGCTACCTTCACCTCACTCCCTGCTGGCTATGACCCGGAAAGCATTAGCTGGTCTTATCCGTTCTATCGCACTTGGTCATTCGGCGCTAATGTCTCATTCTAAAAAACACAAACAAGATGAAATTAAAGAATATCGCAACTGCTTTCGCAATCGCATCGACACTCATGGCCTGCAACGACAGTTTCATGGAGCGTAATCCCGTCACCTCACTGACCGAAGAGAACGCCTTCCAGACCTACGACAACTTCAAGGCTTACATGTATCAATGCTACAACCTCTTTACGGACAAGCGGATCACCTCTAACTTCTGTGGCAATTCCTACTACTACGGCTCCTTCTATGGTGACTACTATGCGGGTCTCATGACGACTCGTGATAACATCCAGAATCCCTATGCCTATCAAACCGTCACGGTGACGAATAGTTCTGACAATTGGGATTTCACTTACCCACGCATGGTGAACATCATGTTGAGCCACCTCGATGGTTCCACGCTGAATGAGACGGAGAAGGAGCACTGGCGTTCTGTCGGCTACTTCTTCCATGCCTATTGGTACATGGAGCTGATCTCCAAGTATGGCGATGTGCCTTGGATCAATAAGGTGCTGAACGATACTTCGGAGGAGGCCTACTATCCTCGTACGCCCCGTCAGGAGGTGGCTGATTCGATCGTCTCCCGCTTGGAGTATGCGATTCTCAATATCGGTAGTAGTGAGAGGGATGGAGACAATCCCGTGACGGCTGACGCTTGCCGGGCGTTGCTTAGCCGTTTCCTCCTGCGAGAGGGTACCTGGGCGAAATACCACGGCTTGGATGAGGATTATATCGGCTATCTCAACCGTTGCCTGACCGTCTCACAGGAGTTGATGGACAGGTATCCACGTCTTTATCAAGGCAGTAGTTTCAACACCTATCCCGGTCATGGCTATGACGAGGAGCTGACCTCTGAGTCGCTTGCCGGCAAGGATGGCATCATCATGTATAAGGAATATGTGAGCGGTGTGTTGATGCACCGTTTCAGCGACTTGATTCACGTGGAGGCACACCGCTGCGATGCACCACAGGCGACGGTCGATCTCTTCCTCATGCAGAATGGCAAGCCGATCACTAACCCGACCTCTGGTTTCCAAGGTGGAGAGGGCAAGGATCTCTGGGACTACTACGCAAACCGTGACCCACGTCTCCCCATCAACTTCGAGCCGCCTGTGCAGGCGAAGGTGACTGCGGTGAACAACAATCCCGACAACATCACCACCTTCAAGAAATGGGAGTTCTGGAAAGAGGGGGAGGATCTCAATGGCAAAGGTAACTTCACGATCACAGCGGAATATGCGGAGAAGTTCCGTCGCTACATCGACTATTTCGGGGCGAACACCTTCTGCGAGAATGGTACGGGCGACGAGTCTATCGGCGTGAAGCGTCTGCCGGGTCATAACTGGGGTGGATCCATGAGCCACTCAGCGCCTAACATCACCAACTATTGCCAGACAGACAACTACATGCGTTGCTGGACGGGCTACTACGGTTGGCGGCAATATACCTGCTGGGAGGTAGGTAGCAACTCCAGCTTCCAGACATCAGATAAGCCAATCTTTGCCATGAATGAGGTGCTGCTCAACTATGCGGAGGCGGCTTATGAGCTGGGACGGTTCGACCAAGCGGTGGCCGATAAGACCATCAACCTGCTGCGAGAGCGGGCGGGTGTGGCCAACATGATTGTCGCCGAGATTACGGAAGATTTCGATCCCGACAGAGACAAAGGTACGGCCGCATGGACCAGAAGCTATGACGAGAAGACCAACTATGAGGTTCCCCCGGTGCTTTGGGAGATCCGTCGGGAGCGTTTAGTGGAATTGATGTCGTTGGGATGGAGTTTCTACGATGTGAAGCGTTGGCACAAAGCACCCTACTTCGTGAATCGTCAACCTTGTGGTGCTTGGATCACGGCGACCGATGTCCCCTATGGTACGGGTGCCTATACCGGTAAGTTTGTGGATTACAACCAGATCAAGGCGCAAGGGTGTGCCGATCCCAACAACTCAGGAGCGGGTTGGATCTTCACCAAACCAGGACCACTCTCTTTGGGAAAAGGCTGGCTCGATACCTACTATTTAGAGATGGTGCCGCTCGATCAGATCAACCTGAATCCGGCGCTCACCCAGAATCCGGGCTATGAGCAGCTTTTTGGTCTGTAAACCTCAGGCATATTGGTCAAGTATATTCCTGTCGATCACACCCATCGGTGGGCAGAGGAAGGCCTCTATTTTTTACTTATGGCATGATCGCTCCATCTTCTCGAATCAAGAGGAGGGTGAGGTGAGCGTGGGGGAGAAGGGGCGTGCAAACAGCGGCACAGCGATCCAATACCGCCTGGCAGAACCGGGGTTGGCAAGCCACAGGCAGGATCTCCCACAGCTCACGAGCCAAGGTGAGGCGGTCGATAGCCTCCAATGTCTCTGCCGGACAATCGGCCTCAGTCGCTAACGCCTTCAAGAAGTCTCGGTTCATCACAACCTTTTTGCTATGCGTATCCAACGATCCCTCTGCCAACTTGACCGCTTTGCCCAACATGATACCCATCACGACCTGCTGGAATCCGATCTCGTTGGCGATGCGTAGGGTCTCGCCGATGAAATTGCCGTAGTGCACAAAGGCTTGCGGAGGCAAATCGGGGAAGCGGGCACGCAAAACACGCTCACTCTTCGCCCCGGAGTTAATCACCAATGTCTCACAGCCGATGGCCTTCGCCACGTTGGCCTCTTTGCGGATGCTGGCGATAAAGGCATCGGTAGAGAAGGGACGCACAATGCCCGAAGTGCCAATGATCGATATACCGCCCTCGACACCTAATTTGGGATTAAAGGTGCGTTTGGCTAATTCCGCACCACCGGGTACGGAGATCGTCACGGTCGCCACCGTATCGGGGGAGGGGAGCAAAGGGAGCAGGGCCTCTTGCATCATGCGGCGAGGCGTAGCGTTGATGGCCGGATCACCAATCGGGAGTCCCAACCCGGGTAGGGTGACGGTGCCGACTCCCTCTCCAGCCCTAAAACGGATGCGTTCGGTAGGGTGCTCCTCTTGATGCAGGGAGACCGTGACACAGATAAGCGCATGATTCGTTACGTCTGGGTCATCGCCTGATTCCTTACGGACGCTGGCAAAACCTTCGGCTTTGCCTAATTCCTCACTAAACGAAGTGCCAGATTCCTCAATGGGAAGCGTAATCCATTCTCCAGAGGGCAGGGCAATCTCAATTTCGGTCAGTTTTTCTCCAGTCAGTAGGGATTGGAGTGCCGCCTTGGCTGCCGCTGTGGCGCAACAACCGGTGGTATAGCCACTCTTCAGCGGAAAGAAATCGGGCAACAATCGCTCGATCAGCTTGCGCAGTCCCTCCTCGCCGTACGTAAAATAGAAGGTTTCCGGCAGGGCCGGACGTTTCACTACATAGACGGGTATGCCCATCGCCTTGGCCGCCTCTACCTTCTCGACAAAGCCGCCTGTAAAGCCACTCTCCTTGGTCAACAGGGCTATAATTGAGGATTGAGGATTGAGGAATGTGGAATTATTTAAGTCCTCACTCCTCACTCCTAATTCCTCAATGAACGAAGTGCCTGCTTCCTCCTTAAAGAAAAAAAGATGATCGCTTGGGAATCCCTCTCGCTCGGCGATGCGCAGCGATTCCTCCCGATCGAGGATACGGAACCAACTGGGGTGCTTCTCCCAGAAGGGTTTGAGCGGACGGATGGTATTCACACCGCTCAGGGCCAACAGCCGCTCCACCCCGTCTGCCTCCATCTGCCGGATCGCATCGGCGTAGTTTTCACACCAATGCAACGACGGATCACGAGGGGGATACCTTCGTTCCAAACGAATGACGGGGAGTTGCAACTGTTCGGCTGTCTCGGCGATGGTCTGATGCAAGGCACTGGCGAAAGGATGCGCCGCGTCAATCAGCAACCGAATCCCGTTGTCCACACAAAATTGGCGCATGGCCGCTACATCCATCGCTCCCGTGAGACGGGTGCCGTGCGCACAGACAACCTCCTGCAACGTTCCCTTTGTGGAATAGAAATAGGGTTGGTTCGCCTCGTCAGCGACCCGCACAGCTGCCCGCCCCTCCGTAGTTCCGCCTAAGATGAGGATCATACGTTATGAACGGAATAGATGTTTGAACTCATGCGCATAGAGGCGGGAGAGGCCTTTTCGGTTGTCGATGGCATCCCCGACGACCAACAGCGTGGTCAGCGTCAGGTGGTTTTCCTTGACAATCTTAGCCAAGTCTTTCAGCTCACCCCGATAGATCCGCTCCTCTTTCCAGGTCAGCTTGTAGCAAGCGGCCACGGGGGTAGTAGGCGGATAGGCTTGCAAGAGTTCCGTTTGTACCTGCTCTACGATGCCTGCGCTCAAATAGATACACATGGTGCTTTGGCTTTGCGCCAGCTTATGCAGCTGCTCCTTTTCCGGCATCGGCGTGCGTCCCTCTCCACGAGTCAAGATGATGGTTTGCACCTTCTCCGGGATGGTGAACTGCGAGCGTAAAGCCGCTGCTGCCGCCTGGAAGGAGGAGATACCCGGTGTGATGTGGTAATCCATCCCATACTGATCAAAGTAGTTCATCTGCTCTTGGATCGCCCCATAGATACAGGGGTCGCCCGTGTGGAGACGGACGATGAAGCCGCCTTTATCGTAGTATTCCTTCATCAAGGCAAACTGTTGCTCCAAATCCAGATCGGCGGAGCTACGCACCATCGCACCCGCCTTGGCGCAGGTGGTCAATGCCTTGGGTACCAAACTGCCGGCGTAGAGAATCAAATCCGCACGCTCCAGCATCTGTCGCCCACGGATAGAGATTAACTCTGGATCACCCGGTCCGGCACCGACAATCTCGATATGTCCTTGGCGGGCGGCTTTCCTACCTAAGGCAACGGCAAAGGTATATTCGTTGCCTTTGCCCAACGCCCCTTTCTGCTTGTCGATCAGTAGCGGTCCCCCTTGTGCCGCACGGATAGCGGAGGCTTCTGAGACACTGGGGGAATCGGTCACGGCTTCTACCTTGGCCGAGGGGTTGGGCACCTCGATGGTTTTCAGCTCCTCGGCGGAGAAGGTTTGGAACGGTCGGTGCATCACCTCCGTAGCCAAAGCGTTGAGCATCGGCTCCTCCTTCTTCAGGTCGATGGAGTTGAGGTCTGCGATCGCCTCTGGATAGAGTCGGTGGGTCTGGAGCGTCTCCTCCAACTGGGCTTGAAAAGCGACCGGATCGCCTTGCATCCCCTTACGGCAGCCTAACCCTACATGCAACACCTTGGGAATGTAGGTCAAGGTGTTGATCGTAGTCTCATAGCGATAGGGCGTGACAGCGATCAGCAGGGCATAGTCGTTCTGGGGTATCTCCTCGAAGCGATAGTAGATCTTGACATGGGCAGGGGCGGTACGTTCTAAGTAGTCCGTCCCTTGGTCACGAATGTCAAGCAACAGGGCCGTCGGCTCCTGATTGACAAAAGCAGCGATGGCTGCGTTGCTGTCAGTCGCTTGCCAGGTCCAATCGAATTGGCGGGGCAAGGTGTCGAGCGCCCACAGTTGGGTGTTGTCGCTTTGCGTGGTGATGACCGGCTCCGCACCAAGATAATGCGCCAAGTCACGTGCCAGCTCGTTGGCTCCTCCGATATGGCCGGAGAGTACGGAGATCACGAAGCGGCCGGTGCTGTCGATGCAGACCACAGCCGGGTCGGTATGTTTGTCGGTGGCAAAAGGTGCAATCGTGCGCACACAAATGCCTAAAGCACCAATGAAGACAAGCTGTTTAGCCGTCTGGAACGTGCTTCCTGAAAAGTCTTTATATGCGATGAGGGTTGCCGTTGGGTAGGCGGAGGCAATACGCTCCGCTAACGTTTGGCTATGCTTGGAAATCGGAATGATAATCATAACTCGTCAATTAGTTGATTGCTTTAAACAGGGTAATGGGATTAAAGTCATCCAGTGCCATACGGCTCTCCGTCTCGATGTGCCAGCCCACCCGTTGGATGGCCTCACGGAAAAGCGTTTGACTCGCCTCAGACACGGAGTTGAAGACAATCACGCCCTTCGGGGAGATTCGCTGCGTGACTCGCTCCACGATCTCGATCAGCTTGCCCCCATGCCCGCCGATAAAGACGGCATCGGGAGCCGCCAAGCTCGTGAGGTCTGCCTCCAAGAAATCGCCGATGTGCGTCTCGATACCGGGTGTGTGGAAACGACGGACATTCTCTTCCATCAGCTGGCGACCCGCCTCCCGTATCTCAAACGCCTCGATATGCAGATGGGGAAACTGGGTCTTTGCCTCGATGGAGACGGAGCCGGTGCAGAAACCGATGTCCCAGAAATGGCTTCGCTCCCGCAGGTCGAGCAGGCTGAGGCTCAAGAGGCGAATGGGCATCTTCGTGATCATCTTCTCCCGGCCGTCCAAATGGGCAAAAGCCTTGTCGGGGATGCCAAACAGACGAGGCTTTGGTTGCTCACAGGTCAAGATCAGACAGTTTGGTTGCTCACAGTCGAGCTGTGTCGCCTCTTCCAAGGAGCATTGCCGGATGCGTTGCAATGTCCGATTGCCCAGACGCTCGCCAATGGCCATCCGATAATTGTCAAAGCCGAAGTCCAAAAGCCGAGTGGCAATGGTTGCGGGAGTATGGACACGATCGGTCAGCACGCCGATCTGCGTGGCCTGTTCGATCAACGCCCGATCCAGCCCGTGCCAAGGGCGTCCGGTCAGGGAGACGATACGCATCCCTTGGTAGGGCATGACCAACTGGTGAGCCAATAGTTGCAATGAGTTGAAGGTGGGATAGAGTTGGATCTCAGCCTCCGGCATCCGGTTGAGGATCGTATTGGCGAACCCGAAGAAGAGCGGATCGCCCGAAGCGAACACCACGATCTCCTCTTGCTCATACTCCCGGTAACGGGCGAACACGGCATCGAGTGGCACCTTGATGTCAATCCATTCGTAGGAGGCGGGTAGGAGAGCGGCGACTAGCTCGTGATGACGCACGCCCCCGGAAAAGACCCGATGAGCGGCGATGACACGCACTAATTCCTCATTCCTCCAGCCGATTTCCTCTTGCTGAGCCGCGTCGTTGATCCCTATGACAATGAATCTCATACGTCTCGTCCCGGTTTGAGTTGTTCCGCATCGTTGTAGCAAAGAATGGCATTGACCAACGTTGCCGCCAGGTTGCTGCCTCCCTTGCGCCCCTCGACAATCAGTTTGGGTACATCGGTGAAGGTCTTCACCATGTATTTAGACTCCTTGACGTGTACGAAACCAACGGGAGCGGCGATGATACCGGTCGGATGTGCCTTTCCCTTACGCATTAGGTCGCACAGCTCGATCAAAGCTGTCGGCGCATTACCGAAGACGAACAGGGCATCAGGATGCTCTTCAACCGCTAAACGAATGCCAGCTTGTGTGCGGGTGATCCCTTTCTCTTTGGCCATTGCGGCTACCCGCTCATCGGAGAGGTAACATTTCACCTCCACGCCTAAACGGGCCAATGCCCCTTTGCGGATGCCGGAGGCTGCCATGGTCACGTCGGTCACAATCGTACGTAAGGCACCATCTGCCACCTGTTGGTAAAGGTGGCTAACGGCGTTCGGATCGGCATAGAGAATCTGCTCCATCTCGAAATCGGCCGTCGTGTGGATGGCATGGAGCAACGCCCATTTCTTATCTAAGGGGATGTTGGGCTGTTTCAGCTCCTTCTCGATGGTACGGAAGCTACGGATCATGATCTCCTGTCCTAAGCCGGTCTCCTTATCGGCCTGCTTCAACTCTCCGTAATAACCGCGAGGGGTGATCATCCGATCGGCATAGAGGTAGGTCTGTGAGTTGCCAATCAAGATCACTGTGAACATATCCACCGTCTCCGGATCAAAGTCAGCTAAGGTAGTGCGGGTGATTTGCTGCTCCTCTCTGCCTGCTTGACGCACGAAGCCCACCGGTGTTTGCGGGTCACGAGCCTGCATAAAGATCTCTTTCAAGCGATGCAGCTGCCAGTAGCGTCCCTCACTCTTGGGATTGTAGATGGCGGTCACGAAATCGGCCTCCGCTGCGGCTTGGATGCGACGCTCGATGCGCTCCCAAGGGGTCATCAGGTCGGAGAGGGAGATGACACAAAAATCGTGTCCGATGGGTGCGCCCAACAGGGCGGCTGCCTTTTGGAATGCACTGATACCGGGTAGCACCTCGATCGCTATCTCACTGTCGGTAGCCCGCTTCATTTCATAGATGAGCGGAGCCATACCGTAAATACCGGCATCGCCTGAACTGATCACACAGACTGTTTTGCCCTCGTTAGCATAGCCAAAGGCCTGCTCCGCACGGGCTTGCTCTCGCTTCATGCCGGTGTCGATACACTCCGCTCCCGGATGCAGCAGGTGCGTGATGAACTGGAAATAATATTTATAGCCAATGATGACGTCTGCTTGTTGGATGGCAGCGATGACAGCCGGTGTGATGTCGGCCTCACTGCCCGGCCCAATACCTGCTACGATGATTTTGCCTGGTTTCATATCTTGTCTTTTCTTATTCTTTGTATATATGTTATGTATGTTTTCAATAGTTGATCAATGGTTGAGAAACGTTGTGCGGTTCCATCTGCTTTCGCTAACAAGAAGCTATCTGGCTCCACCGTGACCCGCCATTCCGTCGTCTCATCGGTCACGCATTCGATGCCGTTTCGTCGCAATGCTTTTTCTACCATCGCACGGCGTTGTCCCTCACCCTCGATCTGAATCTGTTCTGTATATGCGTAAGCGACCTCAAAGATACCTCGTTCTTCATTAAAATGTACCCCCTTGCGATGGAAAAAGCGACAGAGACTACCGTCTAATGCCAAATCTTCCGGTGTTCCGACGGTCAACCCTTGGTTTTTATCCATCAACCAGATGCGATCGGCGATCTGCAAGGCTAACTCCAAGTCGTGGGTGGAGAGGAAGATGGTCTTCTGGGTCTGTCGGCTCAGGCGAAGCAACAGCTGCATCATCTCGATCTTACTGGGAAAATCGAGGAAGGCGGTTGGCTCGTCGAGGAAGATAATCGGTGTCTCTTGTGCCAGAGCCTTGGCGATCATCACCTTTTGCCGTTCGCCATCACTCAGGGTATGCACCATGCGGTTCATCAGGTGCTCGATCCCTACCAAGGCAGCGGCTTGATCAACCACCGCCCGGTCTGCTTTGGAGAGCGTTCCCCAGAAACCGGTGTAGGGACTGCGTCCCAAGCCGATCAGCTCGGGTACCAACATGTTGCGTAGGTCGCATTTCTCGGTCAGTACGACACTGATGAGACGGGCCAACTGCTTGTCCGTATATTGCTCAATCTCCTTGTCCTCAATCACGATCTCGCCGGCCAACTTTTTCTGAAAAGCGGAGAGGGTGCGGAGCAGGGTCGATTTACCGACACCGTTTGCCCCCAAGAGACAGGTCAGCTCACCCGGATAGATCTCGGCGTTGATGTCGCTCGCCACTATACGGGTATGCTTCTTATAGCGATAGCCAATCGATAAATGCGCTATATGTATCATAAAGCTCGTTCTCTTTATTCGTTCATTTCTTCTTTCCGTTTACGGAACAACACAGAGGCGACGACCGGAGCACCGATCAACGCCGTGACAGAGTTAAGCGGCAAAGCCCCCTCAAATCCAGGCATACGAGCGATCAGGTTGCAGGCCAATGCCAAGGTTGCCCCAATCAACACGGTAGCGGGCATCAGTACCCGATGGTCTGAACTGCGGAAGAGCGTCCGGGCCAAATGGGGCACGGCCAAACCGATAAACATGATTGGTCCGCAGTAGGCGGTGACAATCGCCACCAAGATGCCGGCACTCAAGATCACCAACAGACGGGCACGATGGATGTTCAATCCCAGATTGCGGGCGTAGTTGCTGCCCAACAGCAAAAGGTTCATCGTCTTGATCAACAGGAAGGAGAGGGGTATCAAGAGAGCCATGAGGGTCACGAAAAGTAACATCTGATCGCCCGACACACGGGCGAAACTGCCCAAGCCCCAGATCACATAGGCTCGAATATCCTCTTCCACACTGAAGAACTTCAATACGCCGATGATGGCGTTGGCCACATAGCCGATCATCACGCCGATGATTAAGAGCGTTACATTGCCCTTCACCTTCGAGGAGACGAACACAATCAAGGCCAACACAGAAAGCGAGCCCAAAATGGCCGCCAAGGAAAGCGCCACCTCACCCAGATAGCCCAGATGGCTCAAGGCCACGCCTCCTACCGCTCCTGAGAGCAACACCACAAAAGCGACTCCCAAGCTGGCTCCGGAACTGACACCCAACACAGACGGATCGGCCAACGGATTGCGGAAGACGGTCTGCATCTGGAGACCGCTCACCGAAAGCGCAGCTCCGGCCACCAAGGCGGTAAGTGCCTGCGGCACTCGAGATTTCCAAAGAATGTTCTGCCATACCACAGGCTGTTCCTCACTGCCAAACAGTATCTCGCAGATGGCTCTGAGCGGAATCGGTACGGATCCCAACAGCAAGTTCAGCAGGAAGAAAACGCCCAAGGCAATACTAATCCCAATGAGGAGTGGAACGATCGGTCTATGCATGAAGTATCACTTTAAAAGTTCGTAGTAAACAGGTTTATAATCAGCAGGGAGCAATTCTGGATGAAAGGCGTGGATCAGGTCGGCCAACACCTTGTCTGGCTCCATCGGCATCAACTCGTAGAAGGGGCGTTGCGTCATGTTGCAGTAGAGCACCTTCCGCTCCTTGAAAGCTCGGAAATCGGCATAGCGGGGATCGGAAGCCTTCAGTGCCTCGTAGCTGTAGGAGCCCTCGTAGCTGTTGACGATGCGCCAATAGTCCGCCTCGTCCGCTTGGCTATAAACGGTCTCGAAATCGAGGGTCACACCGCCGGAGTTGGGATCATCTTTCAAGAAATAGTCGGCTCCCGCATCGTGGAAAAGTTGTGCCAAGAAACTCTTGCCGCCCACCGCATACCAGTTGCCACCACGTATCTCGCCACTGAACACGACGGGCCGCTTCTGGACCTGGGCAGCCTTGACTTTCAAGCTCAGGTAACGCTGCTCTATCTGCTCGAACAGGCTGTTCGCCTCCTGCTCCTTGCCGACGAAGAGACCGATCAACTTCACCCATTCCGCTTGGCCGAGGGAGGTCATCTCTTTATAGCCTAAATGGGGCACCAAGGGGAGATGCACCTCCTTCATCTGCTCATAACCGCCTCGCTTGAAGGGGGAGATGAAGATCACGTCGGGATTCATGCTGAGGATCACCTCGCTGTCGAAGCTCCCCTCAATACCGATCTTGGCGGTTTTGCCGCTCTTGATCCGTTCATTCATCTGCTCGTTGAAAAGATGACGTGTGCTGGTGATGCCTGTCACGAAGTCGCATGCGTCCAAGGCAATGAAGTTAGAGAGTTGGAGGGAGGTCATGCACATGCAGCTCTGGATCGGTGTCTCGATGGGTGTGTATCCCTCCGGCAATCCGACTGGCTTTGTTCCTCTCGGGATCAAAGCGAATTGATAGACTGTGCTTTTCGGCTCTTGTGGATTCTGAATATCGACCAAGCGTACACCGCCTTCGGCGTTCTTCACCTTGAATCCCTCTGCATACTTTGTGGAGATGTGGCACGTTTCGTTTGCCCCGTTTGTGGCATCTGTAGAGACGTAGCGCGCTACGTCTCTACTACTACGCTGTTCTTGCGTACTTTGTTTACAAGCCGACAGGAGCAGACAGACAGTTAATGCACTGCCACAGAATCCTATATAAGAAAATCTAATATGTTTCATAGTATAATCCTAAAACTCAAAATTCAAAACTCAAAATTCATAATTTAAAACCGTAATGCCATCGAAAACAATACATCCGACAGCCGGTTGATGAAACGCAAAATGCTGCTCTCTACGGGCGCTTCTCGGTGCAGGCTCCACAACCGACGCTCTGCGCGGCGTGCCACGGTGCGAGCGAAATGGAGCTGCGCCGATAGTGGCGAACCACCCGGCAAGACAAATCCGGCGGGAAGGCCATCGGCTATCCAGCGATCCATGGTCTGTTCGAAAGTGGTAATCAGTTCCTCCGTGCGCAACGGTTTGGGATTGGTATAACCTGGAGGAGTAGCGATGTGGCTCATCACCACCATCAACTCCCGTTGCACTGCCTTCAACAAAGCGTCCTCCTTGCCGTCTGCGGGAAGAAGCGTCCGCACGATACCCAACAGGGCATTCAGTTCGTCTAAGCAGCCGTTCACCTCGATGCGAAGGCTCTCTTTGGGCACTCTGACACCCTCTCGTAGGCTGGTCATGCCCTCATCTCCAGTGCGTGTATAGATCTGTTTCATCGGGTTGATGCTTTAAAAAGTGTGCATAGATCAATCTCGCCCCAATAGAGGTGTGCGTAGCTGGCGATCAGGTTACGCAGGCGAAAAACGGGGGTGCCCGAAGGCTGTCCCTTGGCGTTGCGCACCTCAGCGATAGAGGCGGGGAGGGCCGCTCCCTCGGCGAATTGAGTGTAATGGAACTCATGCCCCCGCAACGTTTGCTCGTTGTAGATGAACTGTCGATAGCCCAAGCTCAGCTTCTTATGCGATTCCTCGGCCGTGATGGCGCAAGGGACCACACCGGCGAGGGGTACGAACGTAGGTGCTTCCGTACGGCGAATCCCCTCGGTGAGGTAGATCATGCCGCCACACTCCGCCAACGCCTTTCCGCCAGCTTCTAAATAGGTGCGGATGCTGCTGATCGAACGCTGTGCCGCGGAGAGGCGTTCCGCTCGTTGCTCCGGATAGCCACCGGGCAGGTAGAGCAGGTCAGTGTCTGAGGGCAGCGGTTCATCCTGTTCGGGGTCGAAGAAGCGAACCTCGCCCATCCGGCGAAGCAGGTCGAGGTGTTGCGTATATATAAAGGTAAAAGACTCGGCATCGTGCGCCACGGCGATACGCCATCCACAGGGACGGGCGAGCGGGAAGGGATCTTGGTCGGCAGATCGCTCCTTCATCGTCTCAGCAAACAACCGATCGAGGGCTACATGCTGCTCCAACAGGTCAGCCAAGTAATCCAACGTCTCTTCTGCCTCTGTCTGACTGAAATCCAAACCTAAGTAGCGTGAGGACTGCTCTAATCGCTTGTCTCTCGGCAGATACCCCAAGCAGGGCACTTTTAGATCGGTACACACCTCCTGCAACATCCCAAAATGCCGTGCGGAGCCTACCCGGTTGAACAAGACACCGGCGAAACGCAACGTCGGGCGGAAATGGAGGAAACCAGAGATCAAGGCCGCTGTCGAATAGGCCGCTGATTTGGCATCCACCACTAACACCACTGGTAGATCCAGCAGCTCAGCGATCGCCGCCGCCGAACCCTTGTCGCGGTCATAGCCATCAAAGAGTCCCATCATGCCCTCCACCACGCAAGCCTCCTTCGCTTGGGCGTAGTGGGCATACAACGCATTGACATGGGCCTCTGAGGCCATAAAGAGATCCAAATTGACGGAAGGTGTTCCGCAAGCCAAGGCGTGAAACTTCGTGTCAATATAGTCGGGACCGCACTTGAAAGGTTGCACACGCAGCCCTTTTCGGGCCAACACACGCATCAATCCCCGTGCGACCATTGTCTTTCCACTGCCCGATGCAGGAGCGGCTATCACGAATTGAGGTATCTTATCCATTGTTGTTCATTTATCCAGCCCTCTTCTGACCCCGGAAGTGTGGCCGATGTTTACTTCGCTTGGCAGGTTTCCTGACTTACGCCGAAAGAGGCAGACCTTCCCGCCCGTAGGCAGTGGCATGTGTGGAGTTCCTCCTTCTTGGAAAGCGCTTACAGTAGCGGGCACTGTCCCGGATTCGCACCGGATTCCCTTTTATAGGCTTTGGCGGAAACCAAAGCCTATCACCTAAGCGACGGCAAAGATAACGATAATTTTATCCGATCACAATCCATCTTCCATTTTTCGTGGCCCCTTCTCGTCGAATCAGGTTCTTTTGTTTCAGGAGCGCCAAGATACGTTCGCCTTGATACGTCCATTCTTCCCCACAAATTCTCAATATTCTCAAAATTCCCATTATTCTCACCTTTCTCATTTTTCTCATTTCCTCATTTCCTGAAAAAAAGAGGCTGATCCTGACTTCGTCAATGCGTCACCCAAATTACTGTCAATAGGTCAAAAAGATTACCAAATGACGCAGAATCTCATCGGGAATCTGGTTGAAGCCGATGCTGTCATAGACTTGATCAAGCAGAAGCTGAGTACCGTTGATCAACACGTTGTCAATATTGCTAAGAAAACGCTTAGTCTCCTCAACTTCTTTTCCCTTGCGGTCATCAGTCACCACATTTATTTACGTAATACATTGATTATCAATATGCGCTATATAATGGCGCAAAAAAGTGATGAAGTCAGGAGCCGGATTGGTGTATTATTTCCCGTTCAAGCAGAATTTGTTCGTGGTTATTGTGGACAAATATGTATTTCATCCCCAGCAGTTGGAAAAAAGTTCCAATTTACAGCAGGTCCGTTCCCGGAGTTTATCGACCAGTATTACGGCCGTGTGATTTTTGCCCTAATCCGGCTCAGACTTGCCTGCGTTACGCCTAAATAGGTGGCGATACTTCCCAGCGGCAATCGCTGTAACAAATCTGGTTCTTTCTCCAATAGCTCCTTATACCGTTCCGAAGCGATAGCGGACAACATAGAAATCAGCCGTTCCTCAGTGGCAAGCAGCTCCATCTCTGCATAACGCCGTCCCCAATTGGCGATGTGCAAGTCTTCCGAATACAACTCTTTCAGTTTTTTCCTTTTCAATACATATAAGACGGAATCTTCCATCAATTCCATTGTTTCATATCCCGGCTCGTCATTTACATAGCCTTTCATAGAAACAAGGGTCGCTCCCTCTTTGCCGACCCAAAAAGTAATTTCTTTCCCATCCACCGAAGTATAGGCACGGACAATGCCTTAGTTTAATGAAAAAGATGTCTTTCTCCACCTTGCCACATTCCAATACTCGGAATCCTTTGGGATATGAGACTTCCGTCAGGCATTGTTGCAACCTGTCCAAAGATGCGTCCGGCATGGCATATCTTTGGTTGATGATTTCCTTTATATCCATAGTTCATTGCTGTTGTTAGTGTGCAAAATTATAAAATAGCATACGGAAACGAGAATAAACAGATGTTTTTTGTCAAATGAAAAGTCTGTTTTTGCCAAATGAAAAAAGCTATTAGGGATTGCTTATTTATTTTTGCGCCCGCATTTAATAAATCATAGGTATGAATTGGATAATCTTATTATTGGCAGGATTGTTTGAGGTGAGCCTCACATTCTGTTTAGGGAAAACGAGAGCGGCATCAGGAGTTGAATTTTATTTGTGGGGAAGCGGTTTCCTTGCCTCTACCGTACTGAGCATGGCTTTGCTTGCCAAAGCGGCACAGACTTTGCCTTTGGGAACTGCGTACGCCATTTGGACGGGAATCGGAGCGGTTGGTACGGTTTTGATTGGGATATTCGTTTTCAAGGAACCTGCCACTCCCATCCGGCTTTTCTTCCTCTTCACGCTCATTGCATCCTTGATAGGATTGAAAGTCGTGTCATACTGAAAGGAAGCGACAAATGAAGTATGAATTAAGAGAGAACCAAGGCATTCCGGTACCTCTGCTGGCTCTGCTGGCAGTTGCTACCGGACTTTCCGTTGCCAACTGCTACTACAACCAACCTTTGTTGGGTAGCATGGCAAAAGATTTCGCGGTAAACGACTTTTCTGCTAGCATGGTAGCGACATTGACACAGATAGGCTATGTGACCGGACTTGTGTTTGTCATCCCGCTTGGTGATTTGGTCTCACGAAAGAAGCTGATATTGACCAATTATATCATATCTTCGTGCGCCTTGCTTGCCATAGCCCTTGCCCCGAACATCTATTGGGTGTGGGGCGCATCATTGCTTGCCGGCGCATCTTCGGTTATGCCGCAATTTTTCATTCCGTTAGTATCTTACTATTCACCCCCTGCGCACAAGGTGCGCAACGTAGGGATTATACAATCTTGCCTGCTCATAGGCATTCTTGGTTCACGGGTATTCAGTGGCTTTCTGGCTGACGTATGGGGATGGCGTTCCGTCTATTTTGTGGCTTGCTTGTTTATGCTCGGATGCTTCCTGATGATTCACAAGATGCTACCCACGCTGTCTACCTGTTCTCAAGAAAGTTATGCAGGGTTGATGAAATCTTTGTCGCGCCTGCTCTCCCAATACCCGTACTTGCGTATCGCATCGCTGAGGGCGGCATTGGCTTATGGCTCGTTCTTCGCTTTGTGGAGTTGCCTTGCTTTTCGGATGAAACAGGAACCTTTTTTTGCTAGCGACGACATTATCGGAGCACTCGGTTTGTGTGGACTGGCAGGTGCATCCACGGTGGTTTTCATCAGCGGCTACGTCCAAAAGTATGGTGCGAGGTTCTTCTCTATTGTCGGAGGATGCGTAGTGTTGGTTGCATGGATACTGGCATTTTGGGGGAATGACAGCTATTTGTGGATAATAATTGCTATCTTGCTGATTGATGCCGGTATGCAATGCATCCATTTGTCGAATCAGACCAGCGTAGTCGCCCTTGACGCATCTGCCATCAATCGTATCAATACCGTTTATATGACCATTTACTTTTTGGGTGGTTCTGCCGGTACATTCGTTTCCGGTCTGTCTTGGCAGCATTGCGGGTGGACAGGTGTGGTGGGGGTAGGAATTGCCTTTACCGTGGCTTCCTTGCTCGTAAACTGCTTCAAGTCCATCGGTTGAAAATGCAAATGCAGAATATTGGGTGATAGATTATAAAGGAGAGGTTCAAGGAGGCTGTGGTTTCTACCCCGCCAAAGGCTTGCCCGACAAATGTGTCGAAATAGTCAAGTATCCGGACCCATTCAGATTACGTTGCGTGACTATAATCTTGTATATTTATTCACATTTTGCACATATTAATATGATTTGGCTGTCTATTTTTGGCGGCTGAAAAGGCAACCAGCGTCCTTGTGAGAGGAATGGAGAACCAGCTGCCAGCGAAAAGGATGCGATAGAGTGTTCAAAAGGGGCATACATCGCATTGTATCTCGCATTGCAACGTGTTGTATGGAGAGATGGACCGCGTTCGAGCCAAAAGATGCAACGTGTTGTATCTCCAGTTGCAACGTGTTGCATCGGATGTTCGTTCCTGTGAAACGCTTCCTTTTATGGAGCATCTTTGCCCCATTTCCCACAGGGTATCGGCTCGGAAAGCTGTTTTTGCGCTACTTTTGCTCAATAGATAAACCCGTAATAGAAATATAATCAATAATTTAAGTCTATTAACATCCATTTCCTCGCAATTTTTCCTGTTGTTCTCCCACCGAAGGGCAAAAAGCGCAAGGATGAGTGCATAAATATGCAGTATCAGTTTTTTTCGTTTCGCCAATGTACCGCTTTTCTCAGTAGTTCCTGCAGTCGTGATGACCATTTCAACTGAGAAAAATGAGAAGGGTGAGAAAAATGGGAAAATTGAGAAAACTGAGAATTTTAACTCCCCTGTTATAAACAACCTTGTTTAAAAGGGAGAAAAGCCCTACTTTTGCACTCGCTAACGAACAAATGGAATGGTTATGTCACAGCAATTAGAGGCTCCCTTTGTGTTTGGTGTGAGTGTGGAAGGCGATGCTTTCACCGACCGCAAGGAGGAAACCGAACGGTTGAGAATGAACTTTTTGTATGGAGTCAATACCATACTCATATCCCCTCGTCGTATGGGAAAGACATCGTTGGTGGACAAGGTTTGCGGCTTGGTGGCTAACTGATCGCTATTCCTCTTATGTCCAACAACTCTCTTGGTTCGTCTGGTTGAAGACGCAGGAGGAGGCACATGCGGAGGATGTACAATTTGCCATTGATCGACTGCTTGATGCGAATGAGCCGTTGTTTATCCAGCAGACGGAGGAGCTCTCTTCCTATCAAATGAATTTCTTGCGGGCGATTATCGAGGGGGTCAATTCCGGTTTTACGCAATCAGCCGTGTTGGCTAAATACCGACTGGGGACAGCGGCGAACGTCGCACGGTTGAAGAAATCGCTCACCACCAAGGATTTGATCACTACGACGACACCGAAGACATTAGCTATTTCGGACCCTATCTTGGCCTTGTGGCTCATGCGGAGGGTCTTTAAAACACGATGTATGCGATGAAAGAAAAGCAAGCTCAGGCGGTCAGCCTGTTTCAGCGGCCACTTTGGGTGGCCATTTTCGCCCTCACGGCGGCGGTGGTCTGGGGCTGGGCCTATCCGTTGATCAAGTTGGGATTCAAGGAATTTGCGATCACGCCAGAAATGACGGGCAGCAAGATGCTCTTTGCGGGTGTCCGTTTCTGTCTCTCGGGGTTGATTATCTTGGCGATGGCCAAGGGTAGGGGATTCTCTTTCCGGTTGCGACAGGGGAGCGACTGTGGTTTCCTCTTGCTCTATGCCCTGTTCAACACCACGTTTCACTATGCCTTCTTCTACTTTGGCCTGTCGCACAGCGAGGGGGCAAGGGCGGCCATCTTGAATACGCTCAGTGTCTTCACGGTCGTGATCCTCGCCTGTCTCTTTTTCAAGAGCGATAAACTGACACTGCGAAAAATCTTGGGCTGCTTGATCGGTTTCTTGGGCATCCTGGCCCTCAATCTCGGCGGTGAGCAGGGAGGGACGGGGTTCACTTGGTTGGGCGATGGAATGATCATCCTCAATGCGCTCAGTTCAGCGGTGGCCTCTTTGATGACTCGAGGACTGAGCCAGCGGGTGAATGTCTTCGTGGGCACCGGCTACAGCTTGGCTTTGGGAGGCTTCCTGCTGATTGTGCCCGGGCTGCTGCTGGGGGGCACGTTGCCACTGATCACGCCGTTGGGATTGTTCTATCTGTTGCTGTTGATCGGTATCTCCACCACCGGCTTCTCGCTCTACAACAAGCTGCTCAGCTGTAATCCCGTAGGGAAGGTGGCTATCTACAACTCCTTGATACCAATCATTGGTGCGCTCACCTCCTGTCTTTGCTTAGGTGAGACCTTCTACACGAAGTATTTGATTGCCGGAGCTTTGGCTACCTGGGGCATCTATTTAGTCAATAAAGGCAAGGGATAAAGAATTTGTGTTGCTGGGAAGCAGCAAAATAATTGCGAACATATCAACCTTATTAAACATAATCGTGATTATAAAAATAAATAAGTCATCTCATGCATCGCTATTGACGATAACATGAGATGGTCCAAATATGCTATTCCTTATTTCAAATAGAGATGATCAGCTTGTTGTCTGATCTTATTGGAGAGCATTGGTGAATAATCCGGATGATCAGCGAAGAAACGATCCACTTCGTCTCGCGCTTCCTTAGAATGATGCCCTGACAATAACGCACGCATCCAATTGGTTGGAAAGAAAATATCACCTGTTCGTTGCACCTCCTGAAGGATCTCTATAGCCGGCCGAATGTACTCGATGGATTCCTGCTCACGTTTGGCATCGTTGAGCAGCGACAAAGCTGACGCAGCCCATGGTTCCACACGTCGGTTCTCAGCGATTAACAGAGCTTGGAACACGCTGTCGCGCACGGCTTTATTTGGTGATACCGCTGGGGAGACGAAACTATATTCCTTGCGGCGATCTCCATTCTGAATACGGCTCAATTGCTTGGCTACAATCTGATCTGCTTGCTCTGGCATCAAGATGGCCAACCGATAAGACAATGAGATATAGTCACTTTCGCTCAGATAACAACCCTCAGGTGCCTGCTCATGCTCCCAGATCGTATAAAGGCGATCGATACCAACTGTTGAGTCAACTATGCTACGGTATAATCGAAACGCCTGCAAGCGTCGAGACGGCTCCTCAGCTGTCGTAACTAATTGCCATAGTGCCTCTTCCAAAGGTGCGGCATCAGCTGGAAACAGCGCCTGACAATTGCCTAAATAGCCTAACGCCATGGAGAACAGCAACGCATTTGGCTCCTGTGGCAGATAGGCTAACAATGACGCTCGGAAGCCTTCTGGATCAATAGCTTGACGACGTAGATTCTCAAACAGAGTAATGAGTAATGAACCCCGTAGTACCTCATCAGAACTCTTCCGCAACACCTCCCAACAAGCGGCAGCCGTCGGCTCATCCAATCGGAAAAAGCCATAGCCTCTGCCATCCACATTCGGCAAGATCAACGCATCCGCATCCTTGTGTTCCAACTTCACTCGCACCTCTTCTGCATCGCTGTTCAGCTCTACCAGCTGCGTCTCACCATGGCTATAGAGCTGATAGGCCAACTGTTGTGGCCACACCAAACCACGTCCCCAGGAATCTCGTTGACGAACGACCAGCTCGTCACCCTCAATGGTAGCCGTCAACTCAGGCATACCCTTCTCTCCTACCCAAGCCTGGCTCCAGCTGCGCAAGTCAACATCCGTATAGTGATCCAAGATCTCAATCAGCTCATCCCAGGTCGCATTGCCATACGGGAAGCTCTTGATATATTCCTGGATACCCTCACGGAAAGCCTCCTCACCCAAGACTCGCACCAGCATCTCCATAACGATCGGTGATTTATTATAAATGATCGCACCATACACCAAACCGGCATTACGCAGGTTATCCAACGATTGCTGAATGGGATTGGCTCCCAATGTACGATCTTCCGAATAGGCGGAAGGCAGGTAGTCGCGAATGAAATTCAGTCGGTGATTGACCGCCGGATATTGCGGTTCTACGATGCGAGAGGCAAAATAGTTGGCAAAGACCTCCTTGGTCCATACGTCGTTAAACCAAGCCATCGTGACATAATCTCCAAACCACATATGTGAGGTTTCATGAGCAATCAAGGCACTGCGTCCCAAACGCTCGTTGAGTGTCGGTTGCGCATCCAAAAACATGCGTCTATCCGCATATAGCGTGGCCCCCGTATGTTCCATACCACCGTATTGGAAACCGGGCAAGATAATTAGGTCATACTTCATGAAAGGATAATCCAACCCTGTGAACTCGGCTTGCCAAGCCAACGCATCAAACACCTCGTCGGCGATGTCCGGGCATTGCGCCACTTTCTGTGGGTCGGTCTCCCTGTGATAGATGGCGATGGTTCTCCCCTCCCGTTCAAACTGCTCCTTCTGCAATTCGCCCGCTACGAAAGAGAAGAGATAGGTGCTCAACGGCTCTGTCTGATGGAACTGAATCAGGTGCTTCCCTGGCATGGAGAGACTATCCACCCGCTCAACTGCGCCATTTGCCACCGCTTGCCAAGCCTGAGGCACCTCTAACGTCAATGTAAAGAGCGCCTTGAGGTTGGGTTGGTCGAAACAGGGGAATAACGTCCGTGCCCGATCAGGCACCAACAAGGTATAGAGAAACTCCTCTCGGCGGTTAAGGGATTGATCAGCTGGAGTAAACTGTACCCGCACGCAGTTCTCTCCTGCGGAGACATGCTCTTTGGCAATCACGATATGCTCATCTTGCACAGTATAGGCCACCGATTGACCATTCAGTTCCACCAAGCGAACCTGTTCCGGTTCCGCCCGGAAATCGAGGATCAAAGGCTGTGGCTGCTCCGTCTGGAAACGGATCTCCACCTCTCCTACAACCGATTGCTGTCGTTCGGCGGGAATCGAGAAAAAGAGTTGATAGTTGACCGCACTGAAATGCGCTTTCCGAAATTGGGCTAATTCAAAACTGACCCCCTCTTCAGTCAGTTTGGATTGCTCGTTGTGGGGAGATTGACAGGCCATCAGCCCAATCATCAGGCAGGTCCCCATGCCTATTTTCCATTTCATAATAACAGTAAATTAATCAATCTCTCAGGTATTCGGCGATCTCCATGAAGTTGCGCTCCAAGAGGTACATCTGACGAGCCATGAAGTTGAACAGCTCTCCCCAATCAGATCGCCGATGCAAATCTAACCCCTCTTGAGCCGTATAGATGCGAGCCACCTGCTCCCCATTCTCACGGACGAAACAGATATCCCAGATCAATCCCTCCGGAAAATCACGTTCGAGTGTCTCCTTATACCAGGAGAGCCGCTCAAACATCTCCAAGCGATCGCTCTCGTTGCGATGATTGACCTCCAAGATCACGTAAGCCCCTTGCCGATTGGCATCAAACTTCAGCTCCACGCCTTTTACCTTAGTATTATATAATGTCCAGATCTTACGCCGGCGACGGAGATACGGCTGCACCTCGCAGAAGGCCGCGAAACTCTCCCAAAACTCCAGCTTCAATCTCTTCAATTCCTCTTTGCTATACATTATCGGTAAATGTCTTTCTTTTTCACTTTGATGATCTCGCCGAAACGAGCCAGTCTGCTCAAATCCATTTGTTTGCTATTGCCCACGATGGCATACACCAACTGGCCTCCCTGCACATGATGCTCGTAGAAATCCATGATCTCCTCCATCCGCATCGGCTCGATTACTTCCACATAGTCCTTGTTCGGATCACTCTGATACCCCTCATGCAAGAACTTAGCAATCTTCAAAGAGAGTGAGCGACTGGAGGGATACTCATTGTTCACCCAGTTACGAATCGTTCGTTTCACGCTCTCCACCCGATCAGGTCGCTGGGGCATATCGCGCACCAAGCTCTCCAATACTTCCATCGCATCTACGGTCTTATCCGCTTGTGTGGCCAGACGCATCACGAAGCTGGCCGGATACTCCACATGATTCAGGGGTGGATGCTTCAACCGAGCACTCACTTCATAGGCATACGAGCGAAATTCTCGGATTTCTTGGAACATCAGCGACGACATATCCCCGCCAAAATAGCTGTTGAACAGACGAGCCAAGTGGTAATCCCGCTGTCCACTCAAGGGCTCCAAATACATATAAGCATAGATCACGCTTTGCGTCACCTCCTTCATCTCCATCAGGTAGATCGTTGGCCGCTCATGATGTCGCAACGATCGGTTATAAAACCAATTGGATGGCACCTGCACCTCCTCTATCGGCAAACAGAGACGTATGGCTTCCGCTACCTCTTCCTCGGGCAAAGTACCACAATAATGCACATCGCAGGCCACCCGCCGAATCTCCTGGAAACACTGAATCAATTGTTTCCCTTTCAGTTTCTTTAGCTCGCCCAACGAGAGTTTGGTCAGATAGCGAGAGGCATCACCATACATCACCTTCTCTAAAAGCATATCCGCTACATGCTCACTGGAATGAAACAGGCTCTTTTCTACCACTTTCTCCTCGTCAATCAGCTGGCGCAACTTCTTCTCGTCAGGTTTGGCATGGCGCATAAAATCGCCCAACAGGGTCAACGTCTCCGTCAAATGCGAGTCGAATCCATTCAGCATAATGCGGAAATCCGTGTCGGTCACATCAAAAAGCAGGGTACTACCCAACTCCTGCAGCTTGCTGCGGAACACCTCGAAAGACATCGACTCGGTCGCCACAAAGGGCAGGTAGGCCGCCAACTTCGCTAACTCCTTTCGCTCCAATTTCCCAACACCGTGGCAGAGCGTCAACGAGAAAATATCGTTGACACTGTTCGGAGTCACATACAGCGTAACCAGCGGAGTGAGCTGTTTCCGATACACATCCTGCTCAAAGTCCAAGAAATGCGGGGTAGTTTCACGGGCCGGGATACGCTCCAACTGCTTCACGTAATCGGAAGAGGCATCTGCGTTCTTCGGGATGATCGGCGCATAGTTGGGTTTCGGCAACGCCAGTTTTGGGTAACGACCCGTCTCCTTGGTCACATACAAATAGTTCTCCGTGAAATATTTCTTCGCCACAGCGATCACATCGGCTCGGGTCAAGGCATCAATTCGTTTCACCTCGTCTAAATAATCTTGCCAACTCTTCCCTTGCGAGAAGATACGCATCATCACCTCGGCACGCGAATGGATGTCCTCCAACTTAGAGGCATACTCCCGCTTCTGCTCCAATTTCAAGCTGCGAAAGGTCTCCTCACTGAAATCGCCCTGTTGCACCCGTTTAATCTGTTGCCAAACCAACTTCTCCGCCGCACCATAGCTTTGGAAAAGAAACTTAGGAAACACCAACAGGCCCAAGATACCCGCCTCGTTCATGCTTTGGTTGATGGCCATCGCCCCCATCACCTTGTGCTCTACGGTGAGCTTATCGAGAAACCCTGTACCATTGCTATTATTCAGCAGCGAGACAGCGACATTCAACGCCACCTGATCTGGATGGTTAGCCGGCACGCCTCTGAAACCCATCGCCAAGATTTTCACGAAGGTCATAGGAATCCGTACCTTCACCTTCTCCTTCCCTTTGAAAGGCGGCAAAGCTACCACCTCCCGCCGAGGTGGATTGCCCGTACGCAGTCGCCCAAAGGTAGATGCCAAGATAGGCATCACCTCTTCCGAATGGAAATCGCCACTCAGGATCAGGCCCATATTAGAGGCCACGTAATACTTCTCGAAAAAGCGACGCATCTCCGAAAGACGGGGATTCTTGAGGTTCTCCGCACTACCGATGATCGGATAGGCATAGGGATGGGGATAGAAATAGCGCTCGGTGATCTTCTCTATCGCCATGCTCGCCATCGCATCGCCATACATGTTCCTCTCCTCATACACCGTCTCCAACTCACTCTGGAACAGGCGGAACACGGGATTCATCAACCGCTCGCTATTGATCTCCGCCCATTGTGCGATATACTGTGGGGAAAACGTATTGAAATAGAGTGTGTAATCGTAAGAGGTGCCAGCATTCAACTTGGTGCCGCCATAGCGGGAAATCAACCGATCAAACTCATTCGGGATCACATACTCCGCCGCACGCACGCTCAAGTCATTAATCACCATTTGCAACTGCGCACGTTGTTCCGGGTCTTCCGTCTCCGCCAAAATATCATATTTATCAGCGATGTTATCCAGCAAAATCTTCTCCGCCTTGTAATCAGTCGTACCGATCTTGTCCGTTCCCTTAAACATCATGTGCTCAAAGTAATGCGCAATGCCGGTATTGGGACAATCTCTGGCACCAGCCTTGACCACCACTGCCCCAAAGATCTTGGGTTGGCTATGATCCTCATTGAGCCAAATAGTCAGCTCATTGTCTAATGTATATTCCTTAACCTGTAGAAATGCTGATTTTGAAAACTGTGACCTCATGAACCTCGTTACGAGTGAATGATTCAAACGCGAAGATACGGCTTTCATTTGAATTTTACACTATCTTTGCAACTCGTATTAGAAATGGTTTGAGCAAAGCAATGAAGAAAATTAGAATATTCGCATTGACCTGCTTGTTAGGTCTTCCCTTTGGAGTGAGTTACGGACAACAGTCAGGCGACGAGCAGTTTTACCACACAATCGAACGTGGACAGACGGTCTATGCCATCGCTACGATGTATGGCGTGAGTGTGGATGACATTTATCGGTTAAACCCTGGCAGTAAAGAGGGTATCAAAGCAGGTGCGACCTTGCGTATTCCACAGAGAACTACCTCGACTACCCCTTCCGGTAAGGAGGATCCTTACACCTATCATACGATCCAGAGCAAGGAGACGCTTTATGCACTCTCTATTCGCTACAACGTGCCTGCTAAAGATATTATTGCTGCCAATCCCGGTCTTTCCGTTTCTACCTTCCAAAAAGGTAGGACCATTCGGATTCCGCAGACACGCATCGAGAATTTACCGCAGACAGAGACAAAAACGGTAGAGAAAACCATGAATTATACGGTGGAACGCAAAGAGACGCTCTATCGCATCTGCCGAAAGTTCAATGTTTCCAGTGTGGAATTAACCCGTCTGAATCCGGAGTTACGCAATGGGGTGAGAGCGGGTATGGTCATCCGTATCCCCGTGACCAGTGAGGAGACGATCATAGAAGCCGTCACGCAACCTACGGAACATGAGGTGAACGCTCTGCTCAACACGCCGAAAAACATTGACGAGGTGAAGCGCATCAAGATGGCTTTGCTCCTGCCCTTCATGGCGGGTGAACAACCGCAATCAGCTGCCTCTGCCCGTTTCGTGGAGTATTATGAGGGACTTCTTTTGGCAGTGGACAGTATGCGTAAGCAAGGTGTATCGGTAGAGTTATCTGTCTATGATACAGGCAACGGCACTGAGAAAGTGAAGCAATACTTAAAGGAGGATGCATTGGCTGAAGCGAACTTGATCATTGGGGCTGTGCAAAATGACCAGATTGGTTTGATCGCCGATTTCGCGCAGCAGCATAAGATTAAATACATCATTCCCTTTACCTCTAAAAACGACGATGTGCTCTCTAACGCACAGGTCTATCAAGTGAACACGCCTCACTCCTACCTCTACTCGAAGGCTGCCGAGTCGGGCTGCGATCTTTTTAAAGAAGACAACATTGTCTTGGTAAACATTCCCGACAAAGAGGAGAAAAAGGAGTTCATCAAAGCATTCAAAGCAGAGATGGGAGAACGGCAAATCGCCTACAAAGAGTTGAACTATAATCATGAGACCTTCGCTACGGACATCGAGACGTTGCTCTCGCCGGAGAAACGAAATATCGTATTACCTACCTCTGCTTCGCTGGATGCGATCAATAAGATCAAGGCTCCTTTGCGTATGTTGTCCGAGTTAGTTGAAGAGGAGAAGATACCCTTCCAGATTAACCTGTTCGGTTATCCGGAGTGGCAGACCTACACCCGCGACTGCTTGGAGGATTTCTATGCGTTGAACACTTATATCTATAGCAACTTCTATGCGGACAACCTTTCGCCGGAGGTACACCAGTTCTATCACAATTTCAAGAATTGGTATAGTAAATCCTTGATCAATACCTTCCCGAAATATGGTATCTTAGGTTTTGATACCGGTATGTTCTTCTTGAATGCGATCCGTCGATATGGTTCTAACTTCGAAGCGAATCTCGACAAGATTCATTATAAAAGCATTCAGAGTGGATTTGATTTCCATCGGGTGAACAACTGGGGTGGCTTCATCAACACCAACCTCTTTATCGTTCACTATAAGAGTGATTTTACCGTGACACGAACCGAGATCAGATAACCTGGAACAAGAAGGAAGAGCATGAGAAGGATATACAAACTATTCTGGATAGGGCTATGCTGCCCGCTGTTGACCTGGGGACAAAGCACCTTTCAACGGGAATGGGCAGCGGGAGCCTCTTTTGGCGTAGGTTTCTCCAGCGTGAGCTTCTCGCCACGTGTGCTCACGAAGATGCAAATGGGATTCACCGGTGGAGGCACGATTCGCTGGATCACTGAGCCTCACCTGGGCCTACAATTAGAGGCCAACTTCATTCAGCAGGGTTGGACGGAGAGGTACGACCAAGCGCCTGAATATCATTACAGCCGCACCATCAACTACATAGAGATTCCCTTCTTCACGCACATCTATTTTGGAAGCAATCGTTTCCGGGGTTTCTTTAATTTAGGGCCACGCCTCGGATTCGCATTGAGCGAGACCACGGATTCTAACCTGAATGGCACCAATCCCAGCCCCAATCGTCCCGACACACAGCATGAGCTGCCTATCCAAAAGAAGTTTGATTGGGGACTCTGTGGCGGTCCTGGCATCGAACTGCGCACTGCCATTGGCTACTTTCTTTTGGAGGGTCGCTTCAACTTGTCGCTCAGTAACATTTATAACAGCCACAAAGGAGATACCTTCTCTAAATCGGCCAATCAGGTTATCACAGCTAAACTCACCTATCTCATTCCCTTGAAGTGATAAAAAATATTGCCCGTAGTTCCAAAAAACCACGGGCAACAAAAGAAAAAACGACGGGCAATGTTTTAAATTTTTATGGGCAATGTTTTTCAAAACAATCGGCAATGTTTTTTGAAAACATGGGCAATATTTTTCAATACTGCCCTAAAGCTTGATTATTCCTTACCAGTCAACGACTTAATGAGAGCCACCTCGGCGGGATCAAACGGTGTCTTATCCTGCCGATAGATGTCGTGGAACCAGAGCTTGGGCTCTTTCTCGTTCGGCTTCGGCTCATCCCACGCAAAAATGGTGTTGGTCTTGCCAGAGACAAAGCCCCAGTTGATCGCCACCACTTTGTTCTCTTTCAAGAGCGGCATGATGGTGCTGAACAGACTGTTGTTGCGGCGTGCCATATACTCGGTACATACCAACGGACGATTGAACATCTTGAAATACTTGATGGTCTGCTCATGATCCGCGCGATCACTATAATTATGGTAAGAAACCACGTCTGATTGCTCAATCTGATAAGCGTTCAGCGGGGCGAATGAATCGTTCCAGTTCCATACGCCACAAGTCAGCGGTTGTGAGGGATTGACCTCACGTGCCCATTCAAACACCTTCTTCAAATGAGGCAGTGTGCTGACACCGTGATTGCCATTGCCTGGTTCATTCCAAAGATCCCACAAGAGGATACGCTCATCCTGGCCAAACGAGGTCAACAGATCTTTCACATATTTCTCCATCTTGGGATAGAGTGTCACCGTATCTTGACGCAAGGAAGCCGCAGGATCCTGCACCCAGCCCGAGTTGTGCACGCCTGGCTTCGGATCCGGTTGCTTGCCATAGGCAGACTCCGCATTCCAGCAATCGTCGAAGATAGTGAAGAGCGGCTTGATCTGGTGTTTCTGGCAGATGGTCAAGAAATTGTCCATACGCTCCTTCAATCCCTCGGGATCGTTCTCATAAACCACACTGCTGAGATAGACACGCAAGGTGTTGAAACCTAACTCTTCAGCCCAACCTAACTCCTTGTCGATCTGATCCGCATTATAGGTGTCTTTGCTCCACATCTCAATCTGGTTGATCGCATCGGCATTGATATAATCCACACCAGCCAACCATGGCAACTTCGCATACCAAGCATTCGCTTGATCCTCACTCCAACGCTCAGCAACCGCCGCTTTTTTCGGTTCCACCGACTGCTGGCAGGCACCCAAGCAAAGCGCTAAGGCTCCCACCGCTACGCAACATACATTTCTTAGTTTCATGACTTACACTTAGTTTATAGATAAATACAGTTTCCCATTTATCAGCGGAAGAAGGCCCGGATCAGATCGTTGCCATTGGCATAGAGCAAGAGTAAAAGCAGGAGCCCCATACCAGCCATCTGCGCATATTCCAAAAACTTATCACTGGGTTTCCGACGAGTAATCACCTCATAAAGCAAGAACATCACATGGCCACCATCCAAGGCAGGAATAGGAATGATGTTCATGAAGGCGAGGATGATAGAGAGGAACGCCGTTTGCTTCCAAAAGGCACGCCAATCCCACGTAGCCGGAAAGAGGTTGGCAATCGTACCAAAACCGCCCAAGCTGGAGGCGCCTTCCTTAGTGAATACATACTTCATATCTCCCACATACCCTTTCAGTGTGTTGATGCCCAGCATGACACCGGACGGCACGCAAGAGAAGAGGTCGTAAGTGCGATGCTCCATCTGATACAACTCTGTGGGAAGCATAGCCATCACCCCCAACTTACCCGCCGTATCGGTCTGCAACGTCAACTGCTGACGCAGCCCTGCGCGATAGAAATCCAAGGCGATCTGTTCGCCCTTATGCGCCGCTAACGCCTCACTCACCTCATAGAAGGTAGGGGTAGCTTCCCCATTGACCCCTACGATACTATCGCCCGGTTGCAATCCCGCTTTTGCCGCAGGAGAATCCATAGAAGGTATCTCTTTGATCACCATCGGGAAACGGTTAGGATCGGCAAAGCCCTTTCCCTCACGCATACAACGTTGCATCATATCTGCCGGAATCGCAATCGTGCGTTCCTGACCTTGACGCAAGACAGTTACCTCCTTCGCCTCTACCACCTTACGGAAGCAGTCGCTATTGAAACGCTCCAGCTCCACGCCATCAGCACGCAGCAGAATATCTCCGTCCACAAAGCCTACTTCATGGAAGGTTTCGCTATAATTCATACCCATCTTCATATTCTTGAGAGGCAAGAAAGTGTCGCCCCAAGTGAAGAGCACCATGGAATAGATGAAGAGCGCCAAGATGAAGTTAAAGACCACACCTCCCACCATAATCAGCAAACGCTGACCAGCCGGTTTGGACCGGAACTCGTACGGCTTGGGCGGTTGTGCCATCGCCTCCTTGTCCATGCTCTCGTCGATCATACCAGAGATCTTGCAATAGCCGCCTAACGGGAGCCAACCCACACCATATTCCGTGTCGCTGTTCTTAGGCTTGTATTTGAAAAGCGAAAACCAAGGATCAAAGAACAGGTAGAACTTCTCCACTCTCACCTTAAAGATACGGGCAAAGATGAAATGCCCAAACTCATGGATAATCACCAATATCGATAAGCTCAGAATGAGCTGTAACGCCTTAATTAAGATTGTTTCCATCAATAATTATATCACTATACTGTTTATCGTTCGTATTTCTCTTCGCATCATTGCTTAGGGTCAGAATAAATCTGAAGCAATGCGTCTCGCCTCGCGATCTGTCTCCACATAATCCTCATAAGTAGGCTGCGCCTTGAAGGTTGCTTTGCCCATCACCTGCTCAATCACCTCACTCATACGCAGGAAGCCTATCTGATCCCGCAAAAAGGCGGCTACTACCACCTCATTAGCCGCATTCAAGATGCAAGGCATGTTGCCACCCTTTTTGGCCGCCTCAAAAGCGAAGGCCAAGTTACGGAAGCGATTCATGTCAGGCTCCTCAAAGGTAAGCGTCGCGTACCTTCTGAAATCCAAGCGAGGAGCCATGCTCTTCATGCGCTTGGGGAAAGAGAAAGCATAAGCGATCGGCAACTTCATGTCAGGAATGCCCAACTGCGCAATAACCGCTCCATCCTCAAACTGTACCGCCGAATGGATAACCGATTGAGGATGTACCACTACCTGTACTTGATCGGGAGTGACATCAAAAAGCCATTTTGCCTCGATCATCTCAAAGCCTTTATTCATCATCGAAGCGGAGTCAATCGTGATCTTAGCCCCCATTGTCCAGTTCGGATGCTTCAAGGCTTGTGCCTTCGTCACGGTAGCTAACTCCTCCAAGCTCTTGGTGCGGAAGGGCCCCCCTGAAGCGGTCAGCAAGATCTTCTCAATAGGGTTGTCGTAGGCACCTGTCAGACATTGGAAAATAGCAGAGTGCTCTGAATCAACCGGAAGAATGGGCACATTGTGCTTGGCAGCCAATCCCATGATGAGCTCCCCGGCAACCACTAAGGTCTCCTTATTGGCCAACGCTATGGCTTTGTCCGCCTTGATCGCCTCGATCGTAGGACGCAAACCGGCATAACCAACCATTGCGGTCAGCACCATATCAATAGGTTCCATCCGTACCAACTGGGCAATGGCCTCTGAACCGGCCCACACCTTGATAGGAAGATCCTCCAATGCCTCTCTCAGCTCGGGATATTTCTGTTCGTTGGCGATCACCACCACCTCCGGCATGAATCGCCGAGCCTGCTCAATCAATAGATCCACCTGATTGTTGCAGGTCAACGCATAGACCTCAAACAGGTCGCTATGCGCACTAATCACCTCTAAGGCTTGCGTGCCTATCGAGCCTGTTGAGCCTAATATGGCTAATTGTCTTTTCTTCATAACCCTAAAATGCTATATATTCCTCTGGGTTCACCGGATTCCCCTTATACCACAACTCAAAATGCAAGTGAGGTCCGGTGGATAGCTTACCGGTATTACCAACCAAAGCGATCGCCTCTCCCGCCTGCACGATGTCACCAACCTCTTTCAGCAACAAGGCATTGTGTTTATAGACCGAGATGAATCCATTCTTATGTTGCAGCTGGATGACATTCCCTTGATTAGAGTCAAATCCAGCATAGACCACCGTACCATCCAGCGTAGCCAACACGCTCTCTCTCTCCTTGGCCACCAGATCCACTCCGTAGTGGCGTATGGCTGCCTCATAATGCGCAGACACAGTACCATTCACAGGCTTATAGAAAAAGACACCGTCGGTAGGTACCTTCTCTGGATCAGCCAAGACAGTCAAGTTATACTTCTCCTCCTCCGCAAATTCCTTCACGAAAGCCTCCTCAGACGGACTGCGGGGAATCTCATAGTTCTCATCATTCGTCGCCAAGGAATCAATCTGACGAATAGAGTCAAGGGGTAACGTACCAGAAAGAATACCCGCTACATTACTCAAATATAGCTCATGGATAGCCACCATACGCTCTAAAGAGTCTGCCCGCAAAGCGTTCTCCACAATCTCTTTACGCACCTCCACGTCCAGATAACCGGGCAGGTAGTTGCGAATCGGTGTCGTGATGATGATCAAAGCCGTCACCGCTATCAAGAAACAAGCAAAAAGAGCCAATGTCACGAAAGCTGACAACTTACTCAGCCTGAATGACCAAACCTCCTCCAACGTGCCCTCATTAATGAACGAGAGCTTATACTTGAATCGGATACGATGCCAAAATGATTTCGTCTTTCGTTGTCTCATCTGCTTATCTGTTTATGATCGAAAAACAAGCTATAAATCCAGCAGGCCTTCCGGAAGGTCAACCTCTAACCGACGTGCCTCTTGATCTACCGCCGTGATCAACTCCTCGGCCGCAGGAATCAAGAGCTCCTCCCCGTTGTGATTGATCTGCAACAAGACATTGATGGTCGATTCATCTACCGCCGTGATCGCACCCAGCTCACCTTTATGAGCATCTACCACGATATAACCAATGAAGTTATCCCATGTCATCTCGCCCACCAAAGCCTCCGGATCCACCAAATCAAGAGGGTAGAACACCTCCTTGTTCACGAAAGGACGCGCCTCCTCGTCGGAGTTCACATCCTCCAGTTTCAACAGCATCACCGAGTCGGACTTATAGCGATACTCCTCCACGAAGAACGGCACCAAGATGCCATCCATCTCGCAAACAATATAGGGCTCATCCGTCTCCTCAAAGAGATCGCATTGCGTCAGCAACGACAATTCCCCCTTGATACCATGGGGCTTGGCGAATTGCCCAATCTTAAAAACTTCTTCTTGCCTGATCATACGCACTCCTATTTCTTATTGAATGATACGCTCAATATGTGCGCCTATCTGATTCAATCGCTTATCAATATCTTGATAGCCACGATCAATCTGATCAATATTATGAATGATACTCTTGCCCTCCGCACTCATCGCCGCGATCAACAGGGCGATTCCAGCACGAATATCCGGTGAGACCATCGTCGAGCCTCTCAGTTTGAAGCGATGGCCTAAGCCAATCACCGTAGCGCGATGCGGGTCACACAAGATAATCTGCGCACCCATATCAATCAGCTTATCTACAAAGAACAGACGACTCTCAAACATCTTTTGATGGATCAACACGCTACCTACGGCCTGCGTAGCAACCACCAAGAAGACACTCAATAGGTCTGGAGTCAGTCCCGGCCAAGGCGCATCGGCAATCGTCATGATTGAGCCATCAATAAAAGTATCAATCTCATACAGGTCATGGTGAGGGATATAAATATCGTCGCCTCGCTGCTCTACCGTGATGCCTAACCGACGAAAGGCATTGGGAATGATACCCAAATTAGCATAACCGGTGTCTTTGATCGTAATCTCAGAGCCGGTCATAGCCGCCATTCCGATAAAACTACCGACCTCAATCATATCTGGCAGAATGGTGTGCGTCGTGCCCCGCAAAGAGCCTACTCCCTCAATGGTCAACAAGTTAGATCCCACACCGGAAATCTTAGCGCCCATGCGATTCAACATCGCTGAGAGTTGTTGCAGGTAAGGCTCACAAGCCGCATTGTAGATCGTTGTTACGCCATCAGCTAAAACCGAAGCCATCAAGATGTTGGCAGTACCGGTTACAGAAGCCTCGTCCAAGAGCATATAAGTGCCCTTTAAATGGTCGCAGGCAATCTCATAAAGCTGTCTGTCAGAATCATAATGGAAGCAGGCTCCCAACTTTTGAATACCAACGAAATGGGTATCCAACCGACGACGGCCGATCTTATCGCCGCCCGGCTTAGGAATCAAAGCCCGTCCAAAACGGGCCACTAAAGGCCCAACAATCATCACCGAACCTCTAAGGCTTCCACTCCGGCGTAAAAAATCAGGGGTTTCCAAATAGGCAAGATCGACCGCATCCGCTTGAAACGCATAGCTACCCGCAGAGAGGCGCTCGACCTTTACTCCCATATCACGCAGCAACGAGATCAGATTGTTCACATCCAAGATGTCTGGGATGTTATGAATCGTCACCCGTTCCGGCGTCAATAGGGTTGCGCAGATTACCTCCAACGCCTCATTCTTCGCTCCCTGCGGAACAATCTCACCGGACATACGGTGACCGCCCTCTATCACAAACGAGCTCATTACTGCTTCTTCGCCTGTTTTTTATTCGGATTATTGCTCGGATTCTTTTTCATCGCATTCGGTTGGTTCTTCTGACTACCTCCCTGCGCTTTCTTGCCATTGTTAGTTTTGCTCGTCTGCGAGAGATTCTTAGCAGCATTACCATTGCAAATACGCATTAACTCCCGTCCCTCCGCCAGTTTGACCTGATCAGGGGTCACAGAAAGTTTCCATCCTGACAACTCCGCCAAATCCTTGAGAATCTTCTCATCATCCACTGAATCCTTATTCCATACAAGGTAATCTAACTTCATGTGAGTAGCCAACAGCTGGATCAACCGATCACGCATCGGTCCCTCCTCCATCTTGCTGGCCTCATCGATCATCAACTCGATGGTCTTGCCATAATGGCGATAGCGAATGTCGTGTTTCGGATAAGGCAAGCACTGCGGACGAACAAAAAGCTCCTCTTTCTTGATAACCTCATAGGGGTAGTCAATGTCTAACTGAAAATCAGACATGATTGCCAAATGATCCCACAATATATGTTTGAAGTGATTCACATCCCGCAAGTGCGGAAACATGTTACCCATTATGCTAATAATCGTATTGGCGCAACGTGTACGCTCCTCTCGATCAGCGATTGTCAGACAATGATCGACCATGTTTTGAATGTTGCGACCATAATCCGGCAAAGCCAATCGCTTCTCTTCTGTATTATATTTCATGCTCATGATTTGTTTAACCGCGAAGATACATATTATAATTGGAATAGCCAATCTCCTTTTCTCGCCTGTTTGAGATCAATAACTAATCTTACAACCCATGAAGAAGCTCCGAGGAGTGCTTGGCCCGTAAATATATCCAGCATCCCGATCAGCTCCCTTATCAAAATCAGATTGATATGCATTGAACAAGTTCGTTACACCGCCATTGATTTGCAAAGTAAAAGCCTGCATCAATGGAATGTCATAAGCCAACTTGATTTGCATATCAAAAAAGCGAGGGGTGCTCTCCTCTCGATCCTCCGGCACATAACCAGCAAAGTGCTGCACAAGCATGGATCCAGTGTAAGTGCCTGTCAAGGATGCGGTAAAACGGTTCACCGGCGTGAGGGTAGCCGTAAAATAGCCATAGCAATCCGGCGAGCGGAACATCTTCTTTTGTGGGGCGACATTCGGGTTATCACTCCACTGCTCCGGTTCTTTGTAGCGACTTCGTTGCAGGGTAGCTCCCGCTTGCAGTTGCAACCAGGCGTAGGCAATTTTTCCCTCCAGATTGATACCCATCACGCTGGCACCTTTGCCGTTGCGTCGTTCCAACAACAGATTGCCTGCCGCATCCCTACCTATCTCCTCCAACAAGAAGACATCTCGCAAATCGGTATAGAATCCCTCCAACAAGAAGTTGGCTTGTACCGCACCAAAACGGTGATACAGATCGGCGGAAGCACTCAGGCTTTGCGACTTTTCCTCTTTCAAATTCGGTGAGAGCTGAATCAAAGCCACATCACCACCCACCGCCGTAACGTGCAGATCCTCGTCGAAAGCTTGTGGCGCACGGAAGCCACTCGAATAAGAGAGACGCAAGTTTACGTCATCAGTAGGGTTGTAGCGCAAGTTGGCTCGGGGGCTAAAGATCACATGATCCATCAGATTGTGTTTGTCCAAACGGCCACCAATCAATAAACTCCAATAGTGATTCTTCCACTCGTTCTGTGCGAAGAGACTCCCGATATGTACCGTTTGTGCGATTGTACGGTTATAGCCCAACATGCGGTCTTGCAAATCGTCATAGCTGTACTCCATTCCACCCGTAAAGGTAGCGGGCATGAAAAGACAACGATCTGCCTCATAGTTATATTGCGTACCGCCCACAAAGGTCATATCTGTCGTACGACCATAGGCATTGGGGTCGTGTCCCGCTCCATAATAACTCTGTCGCTTGGTATGTTGTGCGGAGGTATAGACACTCAGTCTGTGATGCTCGTTCTTGGAAAAGAGGTCAAACTTCAAGCCACCCCCATTGATCTGATGATCCGTTTGCTCCGTGATGTCCGTCTCATGCGGTGGTTGATCCAATAGGTTTCCACCTCTACGAAACTCGCTAATATTATGATACTCAAAGGTCAGCTTCGCATAATTGCTGGTCTTCAGATAAGAACGGAATCCCAAGGTCTTCGCCTCCAGTTGGCCCAACTCGGTAAAGCCATCGCCATCATCGTCGTATGCGGCACGGTGACGACCTTGTCCAAACAGGTAAACACCCGCCTTGTGGTTGTCTGTCACCAACGAGGCATTGAATGTCGTGTTGTTATCCGGTCTGCTCCCTCCCACCATTGTCAATGAATGAGCCAACTGTGCCGAATTGCGCAAGGGTTCCTTCGTGATGATATTAATCGTTCCAGCTATTGCGGAGGAACCAAACAACGCAGAGCCACCACCACGCATCACCTCTACCCGCTCAATCATGTTCGCAGGGATCTGCTCCAAGCCATACACACCCGTCAAGGCGCTGAAGATAGGTCGGCTATCCACCAAGATCTGTGTGTAAGGTCCTTCCAGACCGTTGATCCGCACCTGCTGGAAACCGCAATTCTGACAGTTGTTCTCCACACGCACACCCGGTTGGAAATTCAACCCGTCGGCCAAGGAGGTGGCATGTGCCGTCTCAAAAGTCTTACTGTCTAACACATTCACCAACGAAGGGGCCATCCGTCGGGTCGTCTCATTACGGTTGGCAGATACCACCACGCCATCCAAAGAGACCGCATCCTCCACTGCCTCAAAGTTGATCTCCAAGGTCTTGCCTCGCTTCAGTTTCACCTGTTGCTCAATGGTCTTATAGCCCAATGCCTTCATGACCAACGTAAACTCTCCTTCAGGCAAGTTCTTCAAATAATAATGACCCGTTGCGTCGGTCGTCGTTCCAATAGTTGTCCCTTGCAAGAAAAGGTTGATAAAAGGTAGATGTTCACCTGTTTTTTTATCGATAATATGCCCTACGATATTCGCATCCGAAGGGTTCAGGGCGTTGTGCTCCTCTGCGTTTGCCACCGCAAAGACACAGCAAAGGCACAACAAGATATAAATGAATGTCTTGTTCATAAAATAGGATATGGAGAGACAGATCTTTCCGCCTCTGATGAAAATAACTGAAAATAAATGAATAAACGAACTCAATCCCCTTTGAGAGGGTTAGGATTAGCAAGTAGGTGGTGCACGGAGATAGAGTTGTCCGACGGTCGCTTGTAAATGGGTTGGATAGACCAACGACTCAGACATTTCGGCTATCAGTATAGCCTGATACTGTAGCTGCAACGGATGGATCGCCCCATCGGCAGCCACAATCGTTGAGAGCACATGATACAGTTGAATCTCAGCCAACGAACCATGCTGATGCCCCGCTCCCCCAGTCGAAGCGGCAAAGGGGTGGGCATGCACAATGGTTGTTCCCTGCTCAATATGAACGTGTGTAAAAAACGATACGCTGCTGTAATAGGTGATAAACAGCAGCGGCAAGAACATGCGTATATATTTCAAAACAGTCTCTCGCAAATCGTTCAGTCAACGTTGTTCAGCCGCGAAGATAGCAAAATCGGCCTTGCTATCCACATTTTTTCTCCAGTAAGCAAAAAATATCGCTCCAGTTAGAGAGATATATTTCCCTAACTGGAGCGATGGAGAGTGCTAATCAAATATATTTCATACCTTCGTACCAGAAATAATCAAAATGTGGTGAGTTATGATATTTGTAGTAATCATGATCATAGTGCTCTTCTTCGCTATTTGCCTTGCAATAAGCGATATCAGTGGTTCGGACAACAAAGGACATAAGAAGTCTTCTCGACGATCAACACCGAGGGCAAATCGCAGCAATCCAGACAGAGGTTTTACATCGGAGGAGTTTGCGCTCTACAAAGACATCCATGAGCGTCGGCAACAACATCGCTCAACACCTCCGCAGGCATCCCAACCATTTTATAGTGGCGATGCCGGTGATTTCGCCGCCTTTGAGAATGGTGCCGCCGATGCGGGCATGGTTGACAGCGAAAGATGCTGGTAGGCATTATTCTATTTTTGCAGCATCAATCTCATCTGCATGAGCCTGCAGCCGTTTGGCTACGACCTCAGAAACGCATCCAAGAGGGATTGAGTTTCTTGGGGCTCCAAGGCTTGTAGTTCTTTGCTGATCTGCTCGATACGGTTGATGAGGAAGAGCAACATATCATACGTCAAGGGGATGGACTCCGTATGGTTGAGAAGTGCCAACAGGATGACTAACCGATCGGTCTTCAGAATCCGCTCGGCTACCTCGGGATGCTGACGCAGGAAGTCGCTCACCGCCTCAGAGAAATCCTCTCCTTGGAGACGCAAGTGCATCTTGTTGCGCAACATAGCCCGGTAGTTCCTCATTTGCATATTGGTATGCGCCATCTGATCGAAGAGCATCTTCATGTTCCACTCTGCAGTCTCCAAGGTGGCGATCAGCCCATTCAACACACGGGAATAGGGCTCACACTGCTCCCAATCCGCCTTGCATTTATAGCGCAAATCATGCTCAACCTCATGCCATCCTTCAGAGAAGACCGTACGGATCTGGATCTCATAGGTGTTATCAATGTAGGGCGCATACTCAGCTGGTAATGCTTGCCTGAAATCGGAGACAAACGCTTCCGGTATTGGACAGGTTAAGTTCAATCGCTGTGGGCAGAAGGTGGAAGAGTTGAGCTCATCAATCGAGGAGCCAACCGCCTCTCCATAACTGAAATAGGTAGCTAACGCTTCCACATCATCCTGAAAATAGGCGACGATGCGCAAACCGATCATATCTTGTATCAACGACTTACCCGATCGGTATTTCTCCCCCTTAATGCGCATCTTGTGCGCCAACGAACTTGTTGTCTTCACCCGTGAGAAGAGGCGAAACATCAATCCACAATTGTTCAATTGACTCGTTAACAGCGCGTCCAATTGCTGTGCTATCCCATCCAATATCTTTACTGATTCGTTCATCGTCCTCCCTCATCCATTTCTATTCAAACACCCAATGCAAAAATAGGCATTTTCTGCTGTTTAACAGTAAAAGAGGCTCAATAAGTTACTGAGGTAGTCGCCTCACATAGACCTTATGACTTCCGTAGCCGGTATGATCAAGGCCGCTTTGGGGATCACTGCAGAAATGACGCAGCTCCTGCGTGGCCTTCGTGTGCCCTAAGCCTGTAAGCTCCACATAATCTTTCACACGGAGAAATCGGTGGGTGTCAATAAACTGTAAAGCGAGTGCCAAACGCTCCTGCTCACTATACGGTGATTGACGCACCCGACTAATACCGCCCCGGTGCAGGTAACACCGTTGATCAATGGCACGCACCAACTGCTTATCGACCTTGAAATTGACATCCTTCACCTCGATGCTCCGGGCATTGCGCTTCGGCTTTTTGCCATCTAAGGTATCGACCTCCTTGTCGGGAGTGACACCTAAGGCCGGCTTGAATGTTCCCACGCCATCCAAGGTGACCGACTGCCCCTCAGCCATTACGGATGCCATCCGCTCAGCGAGTGTAGTCAGCACATGCCATACCGTGCCCTCGCTCAATCCCGAACCCGGACGTGCGATTTGCTTCACTAACTCATCCATACCGACATTCCTGTAGATCCGCATGCGGTAGTAAACCTTCTTTTCGCCCTTGCCTTGCGGGTCGTTCATCTCTTGCTTGATATACTCTGCCATCCTTACTAAATGTATGTTGCTGTTCTTACTTAACGTATGCCACCCTGCTTGGTAACTAAAACGAGACTTTACGCAATAGAAAACGTTTTTCTATGCAACAACAAAGGTATGAAGACTTCTATAACTTCTCAAAACATCAGCGCTGTTTTTATAAATGGCAACGCTATTCTTATAAACACCGACGGTGTTTATAGAAACAGCGACTATATTTTAGGAAGAAAATGTAGTGTCAAGCGGTTTGGAGCTATCTCATTGGCTGTTTATAGCTATATGCCTGACGTTTTCTGTCGCAAGTATCGGGCAAAGAAACGGTCATAAATCTCGTATACACCCTCAGATTCCAACAGCAGTTCTTTCTCGACCAGTGCCTTAACGGCAGTCTTTACGGAACTGGCAGCTCCCAAACCATAACGTGAAAGGAACGATTTTCCTTGAATCTCTTTTACGGTTCCCTCTTGCGCAATGGCTTTAAGCACTCTCGCTTGCAAAGGCGAAATCAATCGCAGAAAGGTTTGGAAGGTTACCTCATTCTCCTCAATGATCTCCTCCAAAGTCTCATTCACGAACGGCTGGGAGAGAATGGGATGTGCCGTCTCATACAACCGATTCAGCAAAGACTGCACATACCATGTATGCGCAGAAAGATCTGTGAATAACCACTCAAATACCTCCTGGGGTATGGATTGCCCATGTCCTTGCAAATGCGCGCTCGCAAAGGCATAATAGGCGGTTGAATCAATAGGCCCTAACGTAAGCATCTGTGTGCTTTGATAGAAAGGGCGGGATGCCGCTACAAACATGTTCTCCAGCACATGCCGTTGGCTACCCGAATAGATAAAATTGACGTTAGTCAGGTGCTGGATATGGGCTCGTAACAGCGCTTCCACCTGCTTGTCCGCATAACTCGCTACCGTTTGGAACTCATCAAAAGCCACATAACAACGCTGTTCTGATTGCTCCATGTAGGCAAATATCTCAGCTAACGAATGTTCGGCTGACTCTGGTTGCACCTCAACTGAAAAGTTCGGTTCACCCGTCAGCGAGTCAAATGCCAGTGTGGGACGGAGCGATTTGAAGAAAACGGATATGCGTTTGATCAGTTTCTCTTCCGCTGTATCGAGCGTACCTAACACTGTCTCTCCTAATTTCTTAACCAACATAGCAAGACTATCCGTTTGGTAGAGATCCACGTAATAGCACTTGGCTATGCCTGAAGCCTCCACTTGGTGAAACAGATGACGAATCAGTCCTGTCTTACCCATACGTCGAGGACTGATCAAAGTAATGTTTCTGCCATTTTGCAAAGCAGATGCCATCTTTTGCGCCTCTTTCTCTCGGTCGCAAAAATACTCCGGCGATACATACCCTGTGAGTACAAACGGATTGAACGGTCGTCTAATGTCTTTCATACCATCACATATTTTACGTCACGCATTTTACGTGATGCAAAGATACGTCTTAGTTTCATATCACCAATTCTTTTCACTACTTTTGCATGAGTATGGAAGAACATTATCAAGAAGAGCGTGGCAATAGTGTCACCCATCTCATAGGTTAGCCGGGGTTATCTCAACAGAAACAGTCTCGGCTTTCTGACCAGTTTGTTTCTTTCGTCCAACAAGGAACCGTTAGAGAAAATCGTACAGTCTTCTTTCAGTGTACCGAAGCTCTCGTGAGCATGGCCAAAGAGATGGTATCGGGGTTTTATCGCCATCAACCGATTCCTCAAAGGTGCATTCCCCCAGTGGGTTCCAGCCGATTTGTCGAGAATCATAACAGGTGGCTCGTGGGTGACAACGACGTCTGTATCATCAGGAATCAGTTCTTCCGGATGGTTATAGGCCAGTCCGAAGAACTTCACTCCGCTTATATCACATCCGCTATCCTGAAGGAAATAGACATTGGCTGGAAGTCTTCAATGGCTTCTGCGTCCCACAGACACAGGTCATGATTGCCTGTGACGAAGATTTTGTGAGGATATGGTAGTCCTATGAACCAATTCAGGAAATCAAGCACCTCGCTCTCTGTACCACTATGGCTGATGTCTCCGCTATGAACGATGACATCAGCCTCTGGTAAGTCACGGATTTGATGATGCAGTCCGTGCGTGTCAGATAGATGTAAGATCCTCATCTTTTATCTCGTACTTTTGATATGGAAATAGATAAATCCTTGGGACAACTTCTGTATTTGCCATCCTGTCCAAGTATGACTTCAGTTTTGCCAGTGGGTGCACAGCCACAGAGTCCCAATGCCAGTCATCCCAGTCCTTCACATAGTCTTCATAGGAATCATAATAGACCTTGGGGTCATTCAGCTCCCAACTCTCTCGTTCAGACTCAGGAGTCATAGGGCCTATTACCTTTACAGGCACAACAGCATAATAAGGAGCATGGAACACTGCCAAAACCTTCTCACCCTGAGCGAAACGGCATGCTTCCTGATATTTGGCACCGCCAGGCTGATGACCACCATGCGTATAAGTGGCTAAAAGATTCTTGTTGGCATCGAAAGTATGCACCTTTGATGGAGATAGGTCTTCTTCGTCTTTAATCTCGTAGCCAACAAGATTAGCCTGCCTGTAAAGCGTATGCTCCAAGACGAACTTGGCAGCTTCCAAGCCCTTGAAAGGACCGATGTATTTTGCATCAAGCCCGTAAGCTTCTTCTCCATCCTCTCTGCTTTCACAGGTAGTTCCTTCTTCGAGTTTCTTGGTACAGAAAATTTCTAACCAGCATGAATCTGCTGTCGATGAAGATATGGGCATGATAGACTCTCCGTCATGGAGTCTGATTACCGGCCATTCCTCACAGAATCGTTCTGCAAACTTGTCGGGGCTGTCTGTATGGATGGGGATTATGGCCTTAGGATGAAGCAACTGAAAGAGATTTTTCATACTGCTCATGTCGCAGTGTCCACTGGTATGTAGGTACTCATAACCACCTTCCAATGCTGTTGCCAACGCTGCATGGTAGGCCTCTTTTCTCTCGTCAAGATACCCTTGCCACATGGATAGATATTTTTTCTTCTCGCCGGGAAGCTCCTGGATGAGTTTGTCAAACCTGGGATTAGCGCGTGCTATCAGCACATATCCTTTGTCCCTTATTGTTTCTACGAACTTGTCGTTAAAGGTAAAGTCATTTCCTTCTCTGAAAAGAGTCAATGGCTCATATTCCCCATATCGATACAGTCTGGACTTACTCCACAGTGAACCACTTTTTGCCACGATGTCCATCACCTGCTTCTGATAAGCATCCACAATGAACGGCATACCAGCCCTTAAAGCAGCGTGATAGAATGAAAACAAACGGTCGATATTTGTTGACGAGAGATAGACAATATGACCAATCTTCTGAGCAAGCGCATTTTCAAATGCTTTTTGAAGTTCCGCTTCGGAGCATGATATTGAATCAGGACGTGTCACGTTGGTGCCCTCGCAAACCACATAATCTACTTTCCCCACATATTGTTCAAGCATTTTCCTCAATTTTTTGCTCCTAAAACCATGGGTACGAAAATCTCCTGTATGGAATACGCTTACCCCATCAGCTTCTATCTTGAAAGCATAGGCATCAAAGGCGGAATGATCAATGGTGACAGGCATCACATTGAAAGGACCAATAGAAAATGACTGACCAGGACTAAACTCCCTTGAGGTGTTCAATCGCTCAATAATCATATACTGGCTCTCATCCACGTAAGACAGATATTCAGAAAGAGCCAGTTGTATATCTCTTCCAAGCTTACCTATATATAAGGGAAGTTCCTTGGGTAATTCCTTAATGCAACCTATATGATCACCATGATAATGAGTGATGAGCAGCGCACTCTTTGTCAGGTCGCCTTTGGTCAATTCCTCAATCTCTAAAGGTTTCGACTTTTGGGAACCAGGCAGTTGCTCTCCATAATCAACGAAGAGTTTCCATCCTTTATGTTCATACTCTGTGACACAGCCGCCAATTTGGTCAGTGCCACGATGGATTGTAATCTTCATTAGTCAATGACTTTGTGTTTATATGATATATTTTTATATTTCCAACGGGGAGAATCGTTAATAAAATCTATTAGTCCATTAGATAAGAGAGGATGAAGATTATTTGTCAGGAAAATGGATTCAATCTTATTAATAGTTCCTTTTTCATATGCTTCATGAAACTTCTTAAACCCACGTATATCATGTTTTACAGCGTATTCCACATTCTTACTTTCTTCGTACATGATGCGATGAGATAAAATATCGTCCAATATGTTTGTGTAAAACATAAGCTCTGAGATTATTCCCAAAGGTTTGTTTTTGGGTTCCTTTAATTCAAAAATTGATAGGCAGTCATTCTTTATAGCCCAAATGTCTATTGCACTTTTACCTCCTGTGGTATAATGAGTAGTTCGACTTACCTTTTCATGGAAAATTCCTACGGGGAACTGATGGTTGATGACATCATATTCCATGGAATGATCCATCACATACTTACATTCGAGCCATCCCTCTGACTCTGGTGAATGCTTATCAATACTAGCCGCTTTTTCTCTGCCGATGTTACAATATAGCGTTGTGGGGATTACAGGAATAGGTTTTGCCGAATGTGCCCAGGAATATGTTTGGACAAACTTGGCAAGTCTATAAACGAATCTATTATAATGTAAAATTCCATCTTCGCCATTGGAGAAATCTCGCTCCCAATCTATTGTAATAGTCTCTATATATTCTCTTAGGTGATACTTAAGAGCAATAGCCCAACTGTCAAAAGAGGCCTCGTCATCTTGCATATTAGCCTTTAGCCCTTTTATTTTCACTAAAAGAGTAAGGTTTTTAATCTCCTTATCATAGATATATCCATAAGAAGATGGAATATCTGCATTTGGCATAACCTTCGTAAGAAGTTCTTTAATTAGTTTTTTGTTCATTTTCAATAGTGTTAATACCGAAACTATTTGATTAAAATTTAAACTCGTCCAATTTGTATTGGATACAAGTGATATTTACTATATACGAATGAGCTTTGATACCAAAAGGATTTTGCCCAAATATATGCAGGATTTAGAATTTCTTATCTGATTTTAAGGTCTTGTATCTTCTCAGAGAACCCTTCATTACAGCAGCAACTCGTAATCGACGACATCGAGCCAGCGATGGAACTTTTGACCGACTTGCTCAAAATGGGAGACCTTGCGAAAACCTAATTGCTCATGTAGGTGGCAACTGCCCACGTTGTCTGCTGTGATACAGGCCACCAAGGCATGAAAGCCTTTCTCTCGGCAATCAGCAATCAGGTGTTCCATCATATGTCGGCCAATGCCTTTGCCGGTATGTTCGGGGGATAAATAGATGGTGGTTTCCAACGTCGTTTGATAGGCGGCTTTCTCTTTCCAAGGATGGGCGTAGCAATAGCCGATCACCTCTCCTGCCTCTTCTTCTATCCAGCAGGGGTAATTCGCAGCTATCCCACTTACCTTTTCCCACATAGCCGATTCACTAACCGGGTCTGTATCGAAGGTGGCCACGCTGTGTAATACATATTCATTATATATAGCAGTAATGGCTGCCGCATCCGTAGGTTGTAATTCTCGCATCATAACACATTCGTATCAAAAAAACGGGGCAAATGTACATAAAACACATTTGCCCCGTATATGGATAAAAAAGTTTTTTACTCGTTCATGGAACGAATGACCTCCTGGTTAATGGCACGCACCTGTGCCTCGTTGATCTTGATCACTTTACGATCGTAGGTCATCAAACCGTTGACCTCGCCTTCCACATCGGTTGTCTGCGTATAGACCGCTGCGGAGAAGCCCTTCTTCACAAAGTCTTTCAACTGCTTGGCGTACTTCACATACTCGGCTGTCACCTCGTCGCTATTCTTGAACTGGATATAGCCCCAGTTGCGCTTGTTCCACCACAGGTGATCCTCCGCGGCCAAGCCAATGCCGCCATACTCGCCCAATACATTCACACGAATCGGATCGAAGAGGAACATATCCGGACCGGGATAGTTGTGCAGGTCAAGGATGTCACCACAAGAACGGTGGTTACCACCGCTGGCCGGGTTGACCAAACGAGAGGGATCGTAAGCCTTTGTCCAAGCCACCACCTTCTCGGTTTCAAACTGACCCCAAGCCTCGTTGAAAGGTACCCATACCACTACGCTGGGATTGGAGATGCACAGATCCATGATCTCTTTCCACTCCTGGTAATAGTTGGCGATGGAAGCCTCCGTACGTTGACGATCCGTTCCTCCATTATATACACGAGGTTTCCATTGGTTATCCATGTCGCCACTTGGCATATCCTGCCAAACCAAGATACCCTCCTTGTCGCAATGGTAATACCAACGTGCCGGCTCAACCTTCACATGCTTGCGAATCATGTTGAAACCCCACTCCTTCGTCTTCTTAATATCGTAGAGCAACGCCTCATCGGTCGGTGCGGTGTAAAGACCGTCAGGCCACCAACCTTGATCCAACGGGCCATACTGGAAGAGCGGTTTATCATTCAAGCACATACGCATCAATCCCTGCGCATCACGCACCGTTGAAATCTTGCGGAAAGCCGTGTAAGACTTCACCTCATCCACGGAGCGACCATTCTTAGTCAGACGCACCTTCATGTCGTACAGATAGGGATTTGAGGGCTCCCACAACGTCGGTTGCTTCACCGCCAAACGAAGCTCCTTGCCCTGTACACCCTTGGCAGATGCGATCACCTGCCCTTTGTCTAACAGCTCCACCTCGACAATGTCGCTGGCAAAAGAGGGAGAACAGGTGCTAACCGTTACGTGCATCACCTGCTTATCCACATCGGGAATCGCCTTGATAGCCGTGATGTGCGAAGCGTTCACCGGCTCCAACCAAACGGTCTGCCAGATGCCAGTCACCGGGGTGTACCAAATACCCTCCGGGTTTGAGACCTGCTTACCTCTTGGCTGATACCCCTTATCGCTCGGATCCCAGACACGAACCACCAACTTGTGAGTGGCACTCTTAGCGGAAAGATAGGGAGTCACATTCAAGGAGAAGGGCGTATAACCACCCACGTGCGAACCGATCAGCACATCGTCCACGAACACGTCGGCCTGCCAATCCACGGCACCGAAGTGCAGCAGGATCTCCTTGCCTTTCCAGGCGGAAGGCACTTGGAAGGTACGCTTATACCAGAGCTCATTCGCCTCACCAACCATCTGCTGCACGCCTGAGAGCGACGACTCCACCGCAAAGGGTACCAAGATCTTGCCATCAAACGTAGCGGGCTCCACCTCTCCTTTCGGACGAATCGCATAGTCCCACTCCCCATTGAGGTTCTGCCAATCCGCACGCTCCATGATCGGACGCGGGTACTCCGGTAATACTTGTTGAGGATTAACTTGTTCGGCCCAAGCCGTCTTGATTTTGTCTCCTGCAGGCTTCCACTGCGCATAGGCCTGCACCACCAATAAAGAAGCGCATATAGCGCCCAAAACTTTTCTCATGATATTCCTTTTTTGATCAATAAACATCGAAAACTGTTACGCCGACAAATATACGGTAAAACTTGCACACGCAGAAATATTATCCTACTTTTGCGACACAATTAATTAAATCTGTATCTTAATGAGAACTCATTTATTTGTAAGCTTTTGGGTAATTTTTGCGTTCCTTTTGAGCACGACAGGCTGTAGCCATGGCGATTCAAAGGGGCAAAAAAATGACGTGGCGTTTGACTCTATAGACATAGAGGAGACCTATCATTTGCTGAACAACCCGGAAAACCCTAATTGCAACTTAGAGATTAAGTTCATCTATCCGACCCATCTGGGAAACCCTTCTCTGTTAGCAGAATTGCAAAAACAATTCGTTTCCACCTATTTTGGCGAGAACTACGAAACCTATTCACCTGAGGAGGCCGTAAAGCGATATACCGAGGATTACCTTGCGGCATACAAGGATTTGGAGAGCGACTTCCAGGAGGACTTGAGCAAGGCTGACGAACGACCTGTAGGCGCTTGGTACTCCTATTATGAGATGTCGCAGAATGAGATTGACTTCAACGAGCAAGGCATCCTTTGCTACACGGTCAGCTTCGAGAATTACACCGGTGGCGCACATGGTGCACATTCCTATAACCACCATGTGATCGACCTCAAGACCGCAAAGCCACTCACGGAGGCAGACATTTTCGTGGATGACTATGAGGAGAAGTTGGCACAGATCCTAGTGGATCAAATCGCTAAGCAGAACAATGTAGCGAACAATAAGGAGCTGGAAAACATTGGCTTCTTTAGCATCGACGAGATCTTCCCCAATGGCAACTTTAGGGTGGATGAGACGGGCATCACCTACTCGTTCAATGAGTATGAGATCGCTGCCTATGTGGTAGGCGCGACGCATGTGCAACTCCCCTACAAGGAGATTCGCCACCTGTTGCGCGACGACAGCCCTATCTCTTCGCTAATTGATTAATGTTGAACTGTTTTTATGGATTCAAAGAGCAACATCATCACACATTATTTCCCTGAGTTAACGGCGCAGCAGCAACAGCAGTTTGATGCGCTCTATGACCTCTATCTGGATTGGAACGCAAAAATCAACGTGATCTCACGCAAGGACATCGAGAACCTTTATCCGCACCATGTGCTGCACTCCTTGGGTATCGCCAAAATGCTGCATTTCAAGGAGGGATCAAGCATCATGGACTTGGGCACGGGAGGAGGATTTCCAGGCATTCCCTTAGCGATCTTATACCCCGAGTGCCATTTCCATTTGGTCGATAGTATCGGTAAGAAGATCAAGGTGGGGCAAGCCGTAGCAGATGCTATTGGTTTAAGCAACGTATCCTTTCTTCATGCGCGTGCCGAAGAGGAGAAACAGCAGTTTGATTTTGTCGTGAGCCGAGCAGTCATGCCACTCAGCGACTTAGTGAAGATCGTGCGCAAGAACATCCGGAAGGAACAGCGTAATGCCCTTCCCAACGGATTGATCTGCCTGAAAGGAGGCGAGCTGGAGCGAGAGATCGGTCCCTTCCTCAAAGAGTCAATAATCATAGCGTTATCTGACCATTTTAAAGAGCCTTATTTTGAAACTAAAAAAGTAGTGTACGTACCATTATGATTTCAATCAAATCTTTTGAGGTAAATTATTTCTCCGAAAACACCTACTTGCTGTATGACGAGACCAAGGAGGCCGTTTTGATTGATTGTGGTTGTTTACGCATGGAAGAGCAGAAAGAATTGAGCGACTTCGTCACCGCAAATGGATTGACCCTCAAGCGCTATCTCTGCACGCATCTGCATCTGGATCATGTATTCGGCAATGAGTTTGTATTCAAGACCTACGGGCTGAGCCCGGAGGCGCATAAGGCGGATGAGGAGAAACTGCCTTCACCCGCAGAACAGGCGAGAGCCTTCGGCGTGCCTATCAAAATCAAGGAGGTGCCCGTGCAGCACTATTTAGTGAATGGCGAACGCATCAAATTCGGTAACTCCGAGTTGGAGGTGCTGACCGTTCCCGGTCATTCGCCAGGAGGCTTGGCCTTCTACAACGCCAAGAATGGTTTCGTCATCGTAGGCGATTCCATCTTTGCAGGAAGCATCGGGCGTACCGACTTGTGGGGAGGTAACCAAGATGTGCTGTTGGCTGCTTTACAAAACAAGATCCTCTCCCTGCCTGACGAGACGATTATTTACCCTGGTCACGGCCCGGAGACCCGCGTTATTGATGAGAAATTAGAGAATCCCTATTTATAATCATAGTATATATGGACACAAATAAATTCGTAAACCGCCACGTCGGCATCGCAGAGGAAGAGATCCCCGTCATGCTGGAAGCGATTGGCGTCAAGTCGTTGGACGAGTTGATCGATCAGACCATTCCGGCCAACATCCGTTTAAAGGAGCCGCTCAACCTGCCAGAGGCAATGACTGAGCGCGAGTTTGCGGAGCATATCGCTGAGTTGGCCTCAAAGAATGAGGTCTTCACCTCTTACATTGGCATGGGTTGGTACGACACCGTATGTCCCGCCCCCATCCAACGTAACGTCTTCGAGAACCCGATCTGGTACACCTCCTACACCCCTTATCAGGCAGAGGTTTCACAGGGTCGTTTGGAGGCGTTGTTGAACTTCCAGACCGTGATCGCTGAGATCACCGGATTGCCTTTGGCTAACTGTTCGTTGCTCGACGAGGCAACAGCCGCAGCGGAGGCCGTGACCATGTTCCATGGCGCACGCAGTCGCCAACAGGTGAAGGCAGGTGCCAACACGATCTTCGTGGATGAGAAGATTTTCCCCTCTACATTGGCTGTGATTCACACCCGCATGATTCCGCAAGGCATCCAGATCGTGACAGGCGACTATCGCCAGTTTACCTTCACGCCGGAGGTATTCGGTGCGATCGTACAGTTCCCGAACAGCGATGGTTCGATCGAGGATTACAAGGCATTCATCGAGACTGCACATGCAGCCGGAGCTAAGGTGGGCGTTGCCGCTGACTTGATGAGCTTGGTATTATTGACACCTCCGGGAGAGTGGGGTGCGGATGTCGTATTCGGTAGCAGCCAGCGCTTCGGTATTCCGATGTTCTACGGTGGCCCTTCTGCCGCTTACTTCGCAACAAAGGATGAGTACAAACGTACGATCCCCGGACGTATCATCGGTATCTCAAAGGATGCTTATGGCCATCCCGCCTATCGTTTGGCATTGCAAACTCGTGAGCAACACATCAAACGAGAGAAAGCGACCTCAAATATCTGTACCGCTCAGGCCCTCTTGGCAACCATGGCCGGCTTCTATGCGGTCTATCACGGTGCGGATGGTTTGCGAGACATCGCCGGACGCATCCATGCGCAAGCCGGATTCTTGGCAAAAGAGTTGGAGAAGTTGGGCTACAAGCAGTTGAACGCTGACTTCTTCGACACGTTGAAGATTCAGTTGCCCTCTAATGTCTCGATCGAGGCGTTGCGTGAGATCGCCTTGGAGTGCCGTGTCAACCTGCGCTATTTCGAGAGCGGTCAGGTAGGTATCAGCTTGGATGAGACCACACAGACCTCTGACATTGGCGTATTGCTCTATATCTTTGCCGGTGCCGCAGGCATGGACTACATGTTGAGCGAGGCCATCCCGACAAAGACCTATTTCGATGCGAAGTTCGCACGCACCTCAGATTTCTTGCAGGAGGATGTATTCAAGAAATATCATACTGAGACGGAGTTGATGCGCTACATCACCCGTTTAGGTCGTCGTGATGTCTCCTTGGCACACTCCATGATCTCATTGGGCTCTTGTACGATGAAGCTGAACCCGGCCTCTACGATGCTGCCTTTAAGCCGTCCGGAATTCATGAATATCCATCCCTACGCACCTGAGGAGCAGGTGGAGGGTTATCGTGAGTTGATTGAGAACCTTTCGAAGGATCTCTGCACCATCACCGGTTTCGCAGGTTGTACGTTGCAGCCCAACTCAGGAGCGGCAGGTGAGTATACCGGTCTGCGTGTGATCCGTGCTTACTTAGAGAGCATTGGACAGGGTCATCGTGACATCGTTTTGCTCCCGGCTTCTGCGCACGGAACCAACCCGGCTTCAGCCGTACAGTGTGGTTTCAAGACCGTGACTGTGAAATGCGATGAACGAGGTAATATCGACTTGGCTGATTTCCGTCAGAAAGCGGAGGAGAACAAAGAGCACTTGGCAGCCAGCATGATCACCTACCCCTCTACCCACGGTATCTTCGAGGCAGACATCAAGGAGATGGGCGAGATCATCCACGCTTGTGGCGGTCAGTTCTATATGGATGGTGCCAACATGAACGCACAGGTAGGTCTGACTAACCCGGGTACGATCGGCGCAGACGTATGCCACTTGAACCTGCATAAGACCTTCTCTTCACCTCACGGAGGTGGTGGTCCTGGCGTAGGTCCGATCTGTGTGGCAAAGCACTTGGTTCCCTTCTTACCGCAGCATCCGGTACTTTGGGGCAGCGACCTCAATACCGTAGCCGCAGCACCGTTCGGAAGCGCCGGTATTTTGCCGATCACTTATGGCTATATCCGTATGTTAGGCGCTGAGGGATTAGAGAAGGTCACGAAGTTGGCAATCTTGAATGCGAACTACTTAGCTGCACGCTTCAAGGATACGTATGGTATTGTCTATACTGGAGCGACTGGCCGTGTCGGTCATGAGTTGATCTTGGAATGCCGCACCGTGAAGGATCGTTCAGGCATTGATGAGGGCGACATCGCTAAACGTCTGATGGACTTCGGTTATCACGCACCGACACTCTCCTTCCCTGTACATGGTACCTTGATGGTTGAGCCAACTGAGAGCGAGAGCAAAGCGGAGTTGGATCGTTTCGTGGAGATCATGGAATGTATCTGGAACGAGATCAAGGAGGTGGAGAATGGTGAGGCCGACAAGACCGATAACGTCTTGAAGAATGCACCACACCCGGAGTATGAGGTAACAGCCGATGAGTGGAATCACTCCTACCCGCGTAGCAAGGCTGCCTTCCCGTTGGATTGGTTGCATGAGAGCAAGTTCTGGGTGAACGTCGCTCGTGTGGACAACGCATACGGCGATCGTAACCTGATCCCGACTTTGTGCGCTTGCCAAGCCGAATAAGCCGTCATTTAACTTTTACATAGAAACGGGAGCCACCGCAATTTGTGGGGCTCCCGTTTTACTTTTACCTATATATAATATATATGATAACTATTTTTTATCGAGCGACCTGCTTGATCCAACGGAACAGTTCGTCTAACGCATAGTCTCCTGAGTGCGGACGGTTCCAAGGTAATTTGAAATCTACATCCTTATCCACAGATCGAAGCATCAACGCAAGATTGATGGGCACGGGAAAAGCGGTGTCTCTATCACGTGCACCATGGCGGATATACCAATGAGGTGCAACCGATGATTGGCTATCCCGAATGAAATTCATCGGATTCATGATGCGTACCCGCTCACGAGTCTCCTCATCAATGGTAGCAGAGGCATTGCCCGTGGCTTGGCTCAACGAATAGTCCGTAAAATTCACACTACTCCCCTGAGCATCACCAAACTCCTCATTCTCAGGACTGGGCCGTGCACCAGCAACACCTTGGCTATCAAAAGCAGGAGGTGTCTTCAATGCAATAGTAGAAACCACATAGTTCAAATAACGAGGCAGATCCACATCCAGCACATACTCACCTACCTCTCTCGACGGCATACGCATCGGACGAGTCGCTGCACCTTCCGGTTGTGGTTTAGGCTGACGCTGCACCCCATCTACGGGCGCTTGAAAACGTTTGGTGCCACTAAAGGTGAATCCTAAGCTATCGGGAATGGTCGCCCCGGCATCTTTCGCCTCCTGCGCGGAGCGAATCAATAGTTTCTTCAGATAATCCAAGTAGTTATCCGCATTCAGCGTATGTCCCTCCTCATCCTTTAAATCTAAGCTGGCTAAATAATCTGGATAAAGGGCGGCTAACTGCTTAGAGACCGCTACCTGTGCATCCGTCAGCGGACGGCTCACGTTGTTAGTGCAACCATACAACCACTCATAAGCCATATCGGCATGATCAAGGTCGATGATCGGACAGTAGCAAACCGCCGCATAGATGTCATCGCGGGTATCCGCCGCACCCATCTCCTTCAGATAGTCCGCATAAGCCGGGTGATTGCCGGTCGCGCCCAAAAGGGAAGACATCGCTCCGCCTGCACTGGTGCCATCGGTAATGATACGTTCCGCATCACCCGGCATCTCCTTGTCGAACAGCCTTAGATAACGAACAGCCGCCTTCAAGTCTAACAAACCTCGAGGGGCACGTCCAGTGTACACCTTGTTCCCTTTGGCATCTGTCACCGCTGAGTTACGGCCACGGGCACCCGGAATCACAACCACATAGCCCTCTGCCAACGCACGCCCGGAAGCATCCGTGGCATCAATGTCTTGCGGTTTTGACGCCATGTAGCCACCGACATAGTTGCGCATGAAGATCGGCGTGTGCTGATCAGCGCCCTGAGGCACAAACACGTTCATGTACTGATAAGTGGAATCCTCAATATGCGTAACATAATAGAGGTTTGTGTAAGCAGTATAGTGCACGATTTGGCCCTGAGGCATCGTGACAGACCCCGCCACGCCTTTTGAAGCATCGAATGTCAGTTTCGGCATCGGCTTCGTCGCTGCCACGGCAGATACACAAGCTACCATAGCGAGCGCAGTTACGAAATGTTTACGCATTATAATAATATTAGTATTGTCGTAGCAAAAGTAAGCAATTTTCTTTTCCTCCCATGCAGGCATCCTCATCTTTTTCCCGAAATCAATGGTCAATCTTTCACCATATAGCGCAATGAGAGCCTTTTTTAGTACATTTGTTGGTCAATTGAAAAATAAGCGAGATATGATGACCAGTAACAACCTTCCGTTGCTTGACCTGCCCGTCGGGTTTGTGGTGAGTACCGCCGTGACGGAACAAATCTTGGGTTTCTATAAACAGACCTGCCGTTTGAAGGCGGGTATCTTTGCCCTGTGCGTCTCAGGCACACTGAAAGCCTCCATCAATCTGAAAGAATATACCCTGCAACCCGGCGACTTAGTGACCCTTATCCCGGGCAGCATCATTCAGTTTTGCGAGGAGACGGATGCTGTCCAACTCTCGTTCATCGGCTTCTCCTCCTCTTTCATGGAGGGAGTCAACCTGATTCAATCCACCACCGACAACGTAACCACAATCTATGAGCACCCGGTCTTGCCCTTAGATATAAAGAAGACCCAGCAGTTGAACGATTTTCTGAAACTGCTGGAGCGCATCGTAATGGAAGAGGGTAAGATCAACCCAGAGATCGTCAAGCATATCCTGCAAGGCCTTATGATTGGCATTGGCGATCTATATAGAGGTAAACAATGGCCTAACCAAACGTTGACACGCAGCGATGAGATCCAGAAGAAATTCTTGGGATTAGTGATGAAACATTACACCTCTAACCGGCAAACCTCCTTTTATGCCAGCCATCTCAGCATCTCCCCCCAGCATCTCTGCATGATCGTCAAGCAGAAAACCGGACGCTCCGTGTCTGACATCATCGCCGATATGGTGATCATGGATGCCAAATCTCAACTCAAATCCACCGACCTGACCATCCAAGAGATCTCCTACTCGCTCAACTTCCCAAATGTCTCGTTTTTTGGGAAATACTTCAAGCGCTACGTAGGTGTCTCACCCCAGAAGTTCCGCAACAGTTAATCAGAAAAAAGAGATTGAAATAAAAAAAACATCACAAATCATTTGTGTTTTCCAAAAAAGCGTTACTTTTGCTGCGTATTTAAAAACGAATAGAAATGCATCGATTTAGCTTTACATATTACTTTTATTACTTTTACTTTAGCAAGGTGAAGGCAGGAGTTTGTATGTAAAGCATTCAAAATTGAATTTGTAAATGAGTAATGATATAAAGTCCTGCCGCAAAACGGTGGGACTTTTTTCGTAGAATAACGTTGAGCAAAAACAGAGAAAGATGAAAAAGAAAGTAGCCATTCAAGGCATAGCCGGATGTTATCACGACATCGCAGCTCGGAACTATTACGAAGGAGAAGAGATCGAAATCATCCCCTGCAATACCTTTCCGGACGTGATCTCAACCATCAAGAAGGATCCCTCTGTTGTCGGATTAATGGCCATTGAGAATACGATTGCCGGAAGTTTGTTGCAAAACCACGAATTGATCCGTGAGAGTGGGTTGAAGGTGACGGGTGAATACAAACTCCGAATCTCCCATTCATTGGTGGCCTTGCCGGGCACCTCGATCCATGACATCACTGAGGTCAACTCCCACCCGATTGCCTTGATGCAATGCACCGAATTTCTCAATACGCTTCCTAACGCCAAGGTGGTAGAGAAAGAGGATACCGCTATGAGCGCACGCTGGATCGCTGAGAATCACATCGAAGGCCACGCCGCTATCTGTGGCAAGTTGGCCGCAGAAATCTATGGCATGGAGGTATTGGCCGAAGGGATCGAGACCAACAAACGAAACTTTACCCGTTTCCTCTCGATCGCCGACCGTTGGGTGGCCGACGAGATCATGCGGGATGTGGATAAGAACAAGTCATCGTTGGTTTTCGCTGTGCCCCACACCTCCGGCAGTCTTTCCAAAGTGCTCGCCGTGCTCTCTTTCTACGACATGAACCTCACCAAGATCCAATCCTTACCGATCATCGGCCGCGAATGGGAATATCTCTTCTATGTGGATCTGACATTCACCGATTATGCACGTTATCAAAAGGCATTGGATGCCATTCAACCATTGACAAAAGACTTAAAAATATTAGGCGAGTATGCAGAAGGAAAACAAAGTGTGTAAGATCACACCCGCTGACCGTGTAGGCAGCATACAGGAATACTATTTCTCCAAGAAACTGAAAGAGGTAGCCGAGATGAATGCCCAAGGCAAGAATGTCATCAGCTTAGGTATCGGCAGCCCCGATCTGCCTCCTTCCGAGGAGACCATCGAGACCCTATGCACCCATGCTCACCAAGCGAATGAGCATGGCTATCAACCCCATGTCGGTATTCCCGAGTTGCGCCAAGGCTTTGCCGATTGGTATAAGAAATGGTACGGCGTGGAGCTGGATCCCAAGTCAGAGATCCAACCATTGATTGGCTCCAAAGAGGGTATCTTACATATCTCGCTGGCTTTCTTGAATCCGGGCGACGGGGTGTTGATTCCTAACCCGGGTTATCCCACCTATAGCTCCGTCAGCAAGTTGGTAGGTGCCAAGCTAATCTACTACGATTTGCTGGAGGACAAAGGTTGGCAGCCCGACTTCGATGCCTTGGAGCAAATGGACCTAAGCGGTGTGAAGATGATGTGGACCAACTATCCCAACATGCCGACCGGCGGTAATGCTACACCGGAGCTGTATGAACGGATCGTGGATTTCGGTCGTCGACATGGCATCTTGATCTGCAACGACAATCCTTACAGCTTCATCCTTAACGAGCATCCACTGAGTATCTTGGCGGTTCCCGGAGCCAAAGAGATCTGCATCGAGCTGAACTCCATGAGTAAAGCCCACAACATGCCGGGTTGGCGTATGGCAATGCTCGCCTCCAACGCACAGTTCGTGCAATGGGTTTTGAAGGTGAACAGCAACATTGAGTCTGGCCAGTTCAAGCCCATGCAATACGCAGCGGCAAAGGCTTTGCAGGCGGATAAGTCTTGGTATGACGGCATGAATCGGGTTTACCGCAGCCGCCGAGACTTAGCGGGGCAGATCATGGAGGCCTTGGGTTGCACCTACGATGAGCAACAAGTCGGCATGTTCCTATGGGGACGCATCCCTGACTCCGCCGAGAGCGCAGAGGCTATCGCCAACAAGGTGCTCTATGAGGCACGAGTGTTCCTCACGCCAGGATTCATCTTCGGCAGCCGAGGCGAGCGTTACATCCGCATCTCTCTCTGTTGCAAGAACGAGGCGTTGCAAGAGGCATTGAATCGAGTAAAATCACTGAACTTATAATAGCAATCACAAGAAAATTAAGAAGAATATGGAAATGAAAATTGAACCGTTAGCGTTGCCGGGTATTGATACCCAGCGTCCGATCGTCATCGCCGGGCCGTGCAGCGCAGAGTCAGAAGAGCAAGTAATGGAAACAGCCAAGAGCTTGGCTGAGAAAGGCGTGAAAATCTTCCGTGCGGGCATCTGGAAACCCCGTACAAAACCGGGAGGATTTGAGGGCATCGGTACCTTGGGCTTGCCGTGGCTCAAGCGCGTAAAACAGGAGACCGGTATGCTGGTCGCTACGGAGGTGGCTACCAAAGACCATGTCTTCGAGGCATTGAAAGCAGGCATCGACATCCTGTGGATCGGTGCACGTACGACCGTTAACCCCTTCGCCGTGCAGGAGATCGCTGACGCTTTGAAGGGTGTAGATGTACCGGTATTGATCAAGAATCCGGTCAGCCCCGACCTGGAGTTGTGGATTGGTGCTTTCCAGCGACTCTATGGCGCAGGCATCCACCGTTTAGGTGCGATCCATCGTGGATTCAGCTCTGACGATAAGAAGATCTACCGCAACCTGCCGCTTTGGCACATTCCTATCGAGTTGCGTCGCCGCTTGCCGGAGTTGCCGATCTTCTGCGATCCGAGCCACATCGGTGGTAAGCGTGAGTTGGTGGCTCCGCTCTGCCAGCAGGCCATGGACTTGAGCTTCGACGGCTTGATCGTGGAGTCTCACTGCAATCCCGATTGCGCATGGAGTGACGCCGCACAGCAGGTAACTCCTGACGTGCTCGACTATGTCTTGAATCTTTTGGTCATTCGCGACAGCTCGCAGACGACAGAGAACCTGAACGCACTGCGTCGCCAGATCGACGGTATCGACGAGCAGATCCTGACGCTGTTGGCGAAACGTATGCGCATCTCCAAAGAGATCGGTGTCTATAAGAAAGAGCACAACATGCCGATCTTGCAGTCTCCGCGCTACAGTGAGATCCTGGAGAAACGCTCCAGCATGGGCGCACAGATGGATCTGAATCCTGACTTCGTGAAGGAGGTCTTGAAGAGCATCCACGAGGAGTCCGTTCGCCAGCAAATGATTGTCATGAACGAGGAAAAAAAGTAAGAAATCGATGAAAATATTGATTTTAGGCGCAGGCAAAATGGGATCGTTCTTCACCGACCTCCTCAGTTTCGATCATGAGGTGGCCGTCTTGGAAAGCGACCCCAAGCGGATGCGCTTCATCTACAATGCGCTCCGTTTGCAAAAGCCGGAGGAAGTAGAGGCGTTCAAGCCGGAGTTGGTGATCAACTGCGTGACATTGAGCTATACGATTGAGGCCTTCAAGACAGTCTTACCCTATCTGCCGCAGACCTGTATCCTGTCAGACATCGCCTCGGTGAAGACCCATTTGAAGGAGTTTTATGAGGAGAGCGGTTTCCGTTACGTCTCTACACACCCGATGTTTGGCCCCACATTCGCCAACCTCGGCCAGTTGGAGAACGAGAACACGATCATCATTTCCGAGGGTGACCATCTGGGCAAGATCTTCTTCAAGGATGTCTATGCCAACCTGCGGCTGCACATCTGCGAATATACCTTCGAGGAGCATGACCAAGTGGTGGCTTACTCATTGGGTATCCCCTTCGCCTCCACCATGGTTTTTGCCGCCACAATGAAGCATCAAGACGCACCGGGTACCACCTTCAAGCGTCACATGAAGATCGCTCGTGGCCTACTCTCTGAGGATGACTACCTCTTGACGGAGATTTTATTCAACCCGCGCACACCGCATCAGATTGAACGCATCCAGGAGGAATTAACAATCCTCCAAGAGATCATCAAAGACAAGGATTCAAAGCGAATGAAAGAGTATCTGACAAAGATTCGCAAGCATATCGAGTAACTGGGATTTCGTTGCCCATCGCAGCGAAAAACATTGCCCATTTTTTTCTAAAACGTTGCCCATGGTTTTCAAAAACTATCGGCAACGTTTTTTATTTCTATGGGCAATATTTTTTCATTTTACGAGCCATGTTTTTGGGCTCTATGGGCAATGGTTTTTACATACCGCATCACCCGTGGACGGTTATACCTTTGCAGCAACACTAAGAAGGCATCTCCAGCGGCGGCTCCCACTGAGGTCAGCACAAATACCGGCAATGCACCAAACCATTCGGCAAACGCAATGGGCACAAAACTTAGCAGAAAGATCACCTCATGCACCACCTCTGCCTGACACATGGCTCCTAACACGTCGGAAGGGGTATGCTTGGTCAAATCAAAGAGTTCCGGCGCATAGGTAGGCACCCTATACTTCCATCGGTGTATCTTCAGCCAACAAAAGAGTCTAGCCTCGAAGCGTCGCTCCCGAAACCAAACGTTGTAGGGATTGGCCCGGTTACGCATCACGAGTGTTACCACAATAGAGACCAATGCCCGCATCAGCAAATGATAGGCGATCGTTCCAAACGTGATGGCCAACGGCAAAAGGATCGACCAATCCACTCGCTCACACAACACAGCGAGCCCAATGGCCAACACCGTGAATAGCGCTGTACTCCCGCAAAACAAGGCACGAGCTGAAAGATGCGCCATCACTCCCTCAATCCTTTTCGATGAGCCAATCTGTCAACGTATGTCGCTCCGCATCGAAGTTGATCCCCACCTTGACGATCGGGAGGCCTGCAAGGCGAAAACGCTCCGGGTATTGTTTCAAATCAATTTGGTTCATGGCAGCCTCAGCACGCTGATTCAGTTTCAATTCCACGATATATAAAGCTGTAGATGTACGCATGACCATATCCACTCGTCCCTCGGGTGTGCGCACCTCCACATCCACATAGATGCCGAAGAGCGAGAAGATCACGTAGAGCATCTGCTGATAATGTCCCTCCGAATCTTTCGTATGGTCAGTATAGGGAACGGTGCTGAGGAACGTTTGCAAAAGTCGGAGGGCATCATCCATCTTTTCCTGACGGATGGCATCATACATTAAGCCAATAGTGGTAAATCCATCATCTGTTTGCCGATGCAGGTAATTAGGCAGCAGGCTCTCCATCAGTCCCGCACGAATCTCATTGTTAGGTATATCCAAATCATACAACTGCGCATAGGGATTGTAGTCCTTAATGGTCAAATAGCCACTCTGATAAAGCAACGGGACAATATTGTCTATCCTTTCTGTCGGCGCATCGAATGTGGAGGCTTTAGCCTTTCGGCCACCTATCGCTTGAGGCAAGACCTGGAACTTCCGCATCATCTCGATCAAGTAGGTGGGTGTGCCGCTACCAAACCAGTAATCATTGATCTCCTCATTGGCAAATGCATTGAGCAAACTGAAAGGATTATAGATGTCCGGTGAAGGCCAAGTAAAATGGTAACCATCGTATTTGCGCTTCAATTGCTCGATTGTTTCCTCTCGTGTGCCACCCAAAACCATTGCCAGATGGTCAATATGCTCAGCCATCTGCGTCAGCATCTCCTCCTCCGTAATGCCGCAGATAGCGGCATAGGGTTTAAGCATACTGATGTTGTTGATGTTGTTCAGCTCACTAAAGATACTCAATTGCGAGAACTTGGTGATGCCCGTCAGGAAGACGAAGCGCAAGTAGGGATCACAGGCTTTCAACGGCGAATAGAAGTTGCGCATCGTGTGGCGCAATCGCTCTAACTCCCCCTCCTTATGCACCACGTCGAGTAGCGGTGCGTCATACTCGTCGATCAAGACCACCACCTGCTTTCCCGTCTGCCGATAGGCGCGCTCGATCAATCCTCGCAAGCGTTGGTTTGGATTGACATCATCCGCCGGGCCTTTGCCATAGATCGCCTCGTAGGAGGTCAGCTTGCTGCTCAGCTCCAAGTCCAGATCCTTCTTCTCCATGTGTTTGGCGGTGCTCATGTCGAACCGCAGCACGGGGTATTGTGTCCACTCCTGCTCCAACTGATCGATGGCCAATCCCTCAAACAATTCCCGCCGTCCCTCGAAATAGGCTTCCAAGGTGGAGACCAGCAACGACTTGCCGAACCGACGGGGACGACTCAGGAAAATGTATTTCGATGCGCCATGTATCATCCGATAGACTAAAGCAGTCTTATCCACATAAAGATAATTCTTTGTTCGAATCTCAGAGAATGTCTGTATGCCCACCGGGCAAAGTTTCAATGTCTGTTCCATACTGAGTCATTTGTGACGCAGCCTATCTTAGCCGCTTTTCCGCAAAGATACATATTCTATTTGAATTGAGGATTCCCTCTCCTATTTATAATTGGTTGATAAACGCCTCCAAAATCACCGCGAAGGAAAAAAGAGAGCCGAAGGAGTGATCTGGGATTCGTCACACCTTCGGCTCCGTTAGCTATCCAGAGCCATTGTCACAGCAGGCCCGATAGGCCCTCTCCGGCTACGATTCCGCTTTCACCAGGCCGAAGGTGACCGGAATGGTGTAATAGCAACGGACAGCCTTGCCTTCCTGCCGAGCGGGTGCCCAAGTGGGCATGGTCGTACAGACACGAATAGCCTCCGCATCCAAAAGGGGATCAATGCCCTTGACCACGTGGATATTCGAGATGCTGCCATTGGTTTCCACCACGAATTTCACGATCACACGACCCTGCGCTCCTCTGCGCTGTGCCTCGGTAGGATATTTGATGCTTTTGGCAACAAACTTCAGCAACTCAGCCTGCCCACCAGGAAACTCTGGCATCACCTCCACCGATTCATAGACTTTGTTGTCTGTGAACTGTGCGTAGCCGGTCACCATGACTTCCCTGGCAGAAGTCGTTGTATCAATGGCCTCCGGTCGAGTCCTTTCCGCCGCTGTGGTTTGCACCATTCGCGACAAATCTGTAATTTTGGCACTTGAAATCTCCGACATCTGCTGGGAGATTTCCGGACGGGCGAAAACGGCCACGGCTGTGGCGGCCACGGGAAGCACAAAAGCGTACTTCATCCTCGCCCACGGATTGGATTTTCTTTTTTGCATCATAGTGATACGATTTATAAGTGAACTGTGATTGAAGCTGTTGGCCAAAGTGTAGCGACTGGAGCCAACAGCTTTTTCGATTAATAATAGTTTATATTCCTTGCTGTCATAGCCCATGCCCAAGACCGCGGCGTCGGCCTCGAACTCATGCACCGATTGCAACTCCTGGCGGAGCAGCCAGGCGGCGGGATTGAACCATTGGAGCCAGAGGAACAGCTCCGTGAAGAGCAGATCCCAGGTGTGGCGCATCCGGATATGGGCCTGCTCGTGCGCCAAGATCAGTTCCGGCTTGCTCAGCAAATCCTTTTCAGCGAGGAAGATGTAGCGCAGCCAGCTGAAGGGTGCCAAGGGCAGTCGGTGCAGCACGAGCCAGCTGCCATCGGCCAATCGCTCTCGCCGTCCGGCACGAATCAAGCGGATAAGGCTCACCACGCCCCAGAGGAAGCGAGCGATGAAAAAGAGCACGCCCATCAGGTAAATAGCCAACCCTATGGAATAGCAGGAAACAGCGGGCGAGGCAGTGGCTGCCGGCTCGACAGGCGCAGCTATGCGCCCCCACTCCTCCAGGGCAGGCCCTAACGGCGATACCCCCTCCACCCCAACCCGCGCCAACGGCAGCAGGGCGGCCAGTCCGAAACCGCTCAACAGGGCGAAACGGTTGAAGCGGAGAAACGTGTCGCGACTCAACAGGAGGCGATAGCCTAAGTAGAACAGCGCAAGGCAGATCGCCGACTTGAGGATATAGACAAAGAAGGCTCCCATACGCTTAAGCTTTAGGTTCCTCTTCCACACGCCTGATCAGTTCTTTCAGCTCATCGAGCGAAATCTCTTCCTCCTCGACCAACGAGGAGACGGCACCAAGATAGGAGTTGTTAAAATATTTGCTGATCACCTGCTTCAACGTCTTTCGCTTGAACTCCTCGGCGGAAACGGCGGCGAAGTATTGATAGGTGTTGCCAAACTTGAGATGCGACACATAGCCCTTCTCCTCCAAGATACGGATGGTTGTCGAGACGGTGTTGAAATGCGGACGCGGCTCGGGGTAGAGCTCGATCAATTGACGCACGAACATCGGTCCGTTTTGCCATAAAAAGGTCATTATCTCCTCTTCCTTAGGTGTTAATGTCTTCATTTCTTTCAGTTTTAAAGTTCAACAACGCGAAATAACTAAAAAGAAAAGGGGAAAGATCGCTTCGTGGCGCTCCTTCGCCAGGCACTGCCCGCCATCGGAAGGCGCTTCCGGGGCCAAACAAACCGGCAGACGAGGTTGGTTATGCGACGGGTTTGCATTATCTTCGCGCCATTCTAATTTTTATAGGTAAAAAATGACATTTGAACTACAGCATACCGACTCGCTCACGAACGCACGGGCGGGGTTGATCACGACCGATCACGGCACCATCGAGACACCGATTTTTATGCCGGTCGGCACGCAGGGCACCGTCAAAGGGGTGCATTTCCCGGAATTGGAGGAGGAGATTCAGGCGCAAATCATCCTGGGCAACACCTATCACCTCTACCTGCGCCCCGGAACGACTATCCTCGAACAGGCGGGCGGCCTGCATCGCTTCAACACCTGGAGCAAACCGATCCTGACCGACAGCGGCGGCTTTCAGGTCTTTTCCCTCTCGGAGAATCGCAAACTGCATGAGGAGGGCGCCCTCTTCCGCTCGCACATCGACGGATCGAAGCACCTCTTCACGCCGGAGAAGGTGATGGACATCGAGCGCTCGATCGGTGCGGACATCATCATGGCCTTCGACGAGTGCTGCCCCGGCGACGCGGATTACGACTATGCCAAGCAATCGTTAGGCCTCACGGAGCGCTGGTTAGATCGTTGCTTCGCCCGCTTCAACAGCACGGAGCCGAAATATGGCTACCGGCAGAGCCTCTTCCCCATCGTGCAGGGATGCACCTATCCCGACCTGCGGCGACGCGCGGCGGAGCACGTGGCGAGCAAGGGAGCTGACGGAAACGCCATCGGCGGCTTAGCCGTAGGCGAACCGACGGAGAAGATGTATGAGATGATCGAGGTGGTGAACGAGATCCTGCCGAAAGACCGCCCCCGCTACCTGATGGGCGTCGGCACGCCGATCAACATCTTAGAGGCGATCGAACGGGGCGTGGATATGTTCGATTGCATCATGCCGACCCGTAACGGACGCAACGGGCAGCTCTTCACCCGCTTCGGCACGATCAACATGCGCAACAAGAAGTGGGAGAACGACTTCTCGCCCATCGACCCGGATGGCCACTGCGCGGCCGACCTGCGCTACACGAAGGCCTACCTGCACCACCTGATCCACGTGAAGGAGATGCTGGGCTTGCAGATCGCCTCGATCCATAACTTGGCGTTCTACCTCTGGTTGGTGCGCGAGGCGCGGAAGCACATCCTCGCCGGGGATTTCAGTAGTTGGAAAAGCGGCATGGTGCGCCAGATGGCAAACCGCCTGTAACCCAATAAGCGGAAGAAGCAGATGAATTTCAAACTGAAACGGATAGACTGGTATATCATCAAGCAATTCTTGGGGACCTACATCTTCTCGATTGCCTTGATCATCTCGATCTCGGTGGTGTTCGATATCAACGAGAAGATCGACAAGTTTCTGAATCCCGACGTGCCGCTGAAGGCGATCATCGTGGATTATTACTTCAATTTCATCCCCTATTACGCCAACCTGTTCAGCCCGCTCTTCACCTTTATCGCCGTGATCTTCTTCACCTCCAAGTTGGCGGATCGGTCGGAGATCATCGCGATGTTGGCCAGCGGCATGAGCTTCCGGCGGCTGATGCTGCCCTACGGCATCTCGGCGGCGGTGATCGCGATCGTGACCTTCGTGCTCAATGCCTACATCATCCCGCCCGCTACAGCGACCCGTATCGACTTTCAAAACAAGTATATCAAGAATAAGAAGGTGGATTACGTGAAGAACGCGCAGTTGGAGATCGAGCCTGGCGTGATCGCCTACTTCGACAGCTACGACGCCCGCTCGAACATGGGCTATCGCTTCTCGTTGGAGCATTTCGAGGAGAAGAAGCTGGTCTCACGCCTCACGGCAAAGTCGATCAAGTATGACTCGCTCTACCAATGGACGGTGATCGACTACATGATCCGCGATTTCGACGGGATGCGGGAGCAGATTCGTAACGGCTCCCGCATGGACACCACACTGACGATAGTCCCCTCCGATTTCCTGATCTCCGTCAACGACTGTGAGACGATGACCACCCCAGAATTGAACACTTATATCAATCGACAGAAGAAGCGTGGCGTAGGCAATATTCAAACCTTCCAGATTGAGTATCACAAGCGATTCGCCACAATTATGGCCGCCTTCATCTTGACATCCATAGGGGCCTCTTTGTCGTCGCGTAAAATCAAAGGAGGTATGGGATTAAACATTGGTATCGGATTAGGACTGAGCTCCTCTTATATCCTCTTCATGACCATCACATCCACCTTCGCCATCAGTGGATATGTATCGCCAGGCGTTGCGGCTTGGATCCCGAATATTCTCTACACCTTCATTGCCATCTATCTCTACCGAAAGGCTCCGAGATAAGTTTTGACCTATAATTAATAGGTTGTCTCACCGGATCATACCGATTAATAGCCGGTTGGTTCAGTTAGGGATATAACGACGAGGTTTGCCCACCACCTCCATGTCTTCTGCCTATAATAGCATCACCGCACCAAAGGAGTTTCATCCCTATTTAGAGACTGGCCACTTCTGGTATCAAGAGCCATATGATGCCTGGAATGATTGGCTTTGGAAACAGATGAATTTCTAAGATAACACAAATAATTAAACGCCGATTTTCTTATCGAGAACCGGCGTTTAATTTATCATTAATAGGCAACTAATGGTTGTGTAATCGGCGTTTCTTTACACCTCCAAAGCACCCGTTAATTCTTTCACAGAATGGAATCCATGGCGATCACAATATTCGTTCAAGCCATCTATCACTTTAATGCCAATGGTAGGATCGACGAAATTATAGGTTCCTATCTGAATGGCCGTCGCACCTGCCAACATAAACTCGACCGCATCCTTCCAGTTGGAGATGCCACCCAAACCAATGATAGGGATGCGTACCGCTTTGTAGGTCTGCCATACCATACGCAAGGCTACCGGCTTCACACAAGGCCCCGAAAGGCCTCCAGTTATTGTAGATAATAACGGTTTACGACGCTCTGCGTCAATCGCCATTCCCAACATCGTATTGATCAACGAAACAGCATCTGCTCCCTCGGCCTCCACCGCCCGTGCGATCTCTGTAATATCAGTCACATTGGGTGAAAGTTTTACAATAAGGGTCTTCGGATAAACCTTGCGTACAGCCCGAACTACCTCAGCTGCACCACAGGCTGTCACACCGAAAGCCATGCCTCCCTGTTTCACATTGGGGCATGAAATGTTCAACTCGATAGCCGGAATCTTATCCAAGGCTGCGATCTTCTCCGCACAAGCCACATAGGTCTCAATGGAGGAGCCGCTCACATTGACCATCATGTTCGTATCGATGTCTTTAATAGCGGGATAGATATGCTCCACGAAATAGTCCACTCCCTTGTTCTGCAGACCGACCGCATTCAACATCCCCGAAGGCGTCTCCGCCATACGGGGATAGTCATTACCCTCACGCGGTTGTTCAGTCGTTCCCTTCACAAAGATGCCTCCCAAGCGGGAAATATCCATCAAATCAGCATATTCAATGCCATATCCGAATGTACCGGAGGCGGTCATCACCGGATTCTTCAACTCCAGTTTCCCTATCTGTACACTTAACTCAGCCATGATAATTGTTCAATATTAAATACCGGACCCTCTTTACAAACACATACGTTATGCCCTGTCTTGTCTTTCTCTACACAGCAGAGGCAAGCACCTAATCCACAAGCCATACGATTCTCTAAAGATACCTCACAGGCGATCTGCTTCGCATGGGCAAACTTAGCAACCGCCATCATCATCGGCTTCGGACCGCAGGTGTAGATCTGATCGAAATCCAACTGGTTCAAAATCGAATGATTCGTCACATAGCCTTTCTCACCGTATGAACCATCTTCTGTAGTCGCATAAACCTCTCCGATCCGTTGAAAATCAGCCAACTGTTGCAAATCTCCCGCCGAACGAGCACCTAAAAGGAAAAGAGGCTCATAACCTTTGGCTTTCAGGCAAGCACCCAAATAGAGCATAGGTGCCGTACCGACACCACCGCCTACCAACAAGAGCCGTTTTGTGGGAATCTCCTCATTAGGCAACGTGAATCCATTACCCAACGGAAGAACAACATTGATCAAATCTCCCACTCGAGCCTCCGCCAACTGGCGTGTACCATCACCAACCAATTGAATCAAAAGCCATAACTCATTCTTTGCCCGATCCACAAAATTGATTGAAATCGGACGGCGCAGGAAAGTGGAAGACGAATGATCCACTCTAACCTCCACAAACTGACCAGGGAGCATATCGGGTAACTCCTCTTCGGAAGTCAGCTTTAGCAAGCAATACTGCGCATGAGGGCGAACATTCTCTGTTACCCGCAGATCTAACATGTACTTCTTCATCTATACTATAATGTCTAAAATTGTTTTGGGACAAAGATAGTACAAAAATGTTAATCCTCCCTTTTTTCCAGCACGAAGGTATCAAAGGTGTTGTCCGAATAGAATACTACGATTTTTGAGATAGTTTTAGCGGGTACATCCTTATAAACAATACGCTCGACTACTGTAGGTTGAGTAACATTTTGAGGATTTCCAACCCCATAATTCAGGCCATTTTCCGCAACAGACGAGCATTCGGACGCATTTTCGGCCGTGAGAACGGGTTTAATCATAGGATTAGACAACTCATCAGAGCGATACATTTCACCTTTACCTAAAAGCAACCAATCAGAACTAAGATCAGGATAACGATCAAGTATCTTGAGCGCCACATCCAAGCTGGGATAGGAACGGCCACTTTTTATCTGTGATACAGCACCACGCGAAATGCCAATCGCTTCCGCAAATTGCGCATCTGAAAGCTGTTTTTGCTCCATAACGGCTAAAACACGTACTTTCACTTGTTCCTTCATGTTTATCTCATCCATACAAATCAAATTTACGTCAAAATGACAGCTTAGAACTCATTTTTACGTCTACAACATAGACGATACAAATATAAACTATAATTCTGAAACATGCAATATAGAAACATAAATCTAAACAATTATAATCGTAAATAGAAATGCCTTAATTGTAAACAAGCAACGGATTCGTAATTGTAAACAAGCCATTTCTCAGCTTAAAGTGCCACTTTGCACATTCCGCTTATGCTACTGATTTAAATACTATTATCTTATAGATTACTGGGCAATTTATTCCTAATTTACAAAAACAACCAGATCAAACATCCTCTCTTTTATGTAAAGCATGAAAAGAAATGGATTTATTGATTGGCTTTTCAGAAATTATATGTGTATAAGTAATTGCTACTGTTTTACAAGTATTTCGTTGTTTACATTTACATATACAACATATTCACATTCTCATCATAGTTCTGTTCAATATTCTATCTGTTACATATCTAAACGATATAGAAAGCATCTGCCTATTCACAGATACAACTATCAAAAAGTATGTTTAGTTTGATAAACGATCATAGGAATAGACTCAACTTTCTTTTATCAATGACTGTCAAACTGACAGGGATCATAAAGACGCTTGGTATCCTAACCAAACAATAGTCTATTCAAAAAGGTCAAGTCGCCATTTTGGCGATTTTTCTTGATCCACTGACCGAAAGGCACAAAAATGAGATTCTCAGGAAGCAAAAATGAGACTAATTGATTGAATACAAAACAAGAAGGCCTCTTTTTCACTGTTCAACCTTTGGAACAAACAGGGTAAAAAGAGACCTTTTACATCACTTGCCCTATCGCAAGCTCAATGCATGATTTTATAGAGCAATTCCTTGAGCAAATCCGCATCGGAAGCCGAAGCATTATCCACTCCCTTCGATGCAGCATCCGTTTTCCGAATCTCACCAATGGACAAAAAGACTTTCATTGCGGAGTAATGCTTCATTCCCATTTGGTAATCTTTCAGCTGAAAGGCACTGCGCAATCCCATCGCTGCCATTAAGCCAGACTCTGATTTGTCTTTGCTATAATAGGCAATCAGCAGATTGGAAAAGTAATTAAAAAGTACAGCAAGGGTCATCTGAAGTGGATTGTTCTTAGGGTTCTTCTCGAAATACTGCGCTATCCGATTTGCCTTCAACACATCCTTTGCGGAGAGCGCTTTGATCAACTCAAAGTTATTGTATTCTTTACTAACGCCAATGTTGCGTTCTATCAATTCCGGTGTGACACGTTTAGAGCCCGTTTCAGCCATTATAATCGCCAATTTATCCAATTCCTTGCTGAGACGGTTTAAATCGTTTCCAAGGAAGTCAGAAAGCATCTGAGCGGCTTTTACATCGATAGACAGGGAACGTTGCTGCAATAGTCCTGTTATAAAGCCAGGCATTTTATAGTCTGGAATCTTTTTTGACTCAAACAAAATTCCGTTTTTCTCTACGGCAGCCGCTAAGGTTTTCCTTCTATCCAATGATTTATATTTATAATTTATCACCAACACAGTAGAGGCTAACGGATGTTTTACATACGCAGTGAGCAACTCAATATCACGCATCAATTGAGCCTCTTTTACGACGATTAATTGATGTTCTGCCATCATGGGGAAACGCCTCGCTGCATTAATCACAGAAACAGCATCCGCATCGGCTCCATAAAAAATAGATTGATTAAAGTCTCGCTCCTCTTCTGTGAGCACATTATCCACCAATAAATCGGTGATCTGATCAATAAAAAAGGGTTCTTCGCCCATTAATACATATACAGGCGCATATTTTCTATCCGCTATATCTTTACATATCGACTCGTAAGTAAACTCTTTCTTTGCCATTTTATTACATACTTTACATTACCAACTATAGCGAATATGTTTAACCGTTCGCTTCTCGTCAATGATCTGCCTAAGGGCTTCTACTCCTAAATTCAGGTGCTCATTCACAAATAGTTTTGTGACCTTCCGATCGCTTTCTTCTGTCTTTATTCCATCAGCTTCGAGTGGTTTATCTGATATCATTAAGAGCGCTCCTGTTTGAATTTGATTCGCAAAACCAGCTGTCAACAACGTAGCTGTTTCCATATCAATGCCCATCGCATGCGTACGAACCAAGTAGTCTTTGAAATCATTATCATATTCCCATACCCGTCGATTGGTCGTATATACGGTTCCTGCCCAGTAGTCCCGTCCATGGTCACGAATGGCCGACGAGATGGCCCTCAACATAGAAAACGCAGGCAAAGAGGGTACCTCCGGTGGCAGGTATTCATTGGAGGTGCCCTCACCCCGAATGGCCGCAATCGGAATCAGATAATCTCCCAATTGATTATCGGCTTTTAATCCACCACATTTCCCCAAGAACAACACCGCATGAGGCATGATAGCCGTAAGCAAATCCATGATTGTGGCCGCATTAGCACTGCCCATACCGAAATTGATAATCGTAATTCCTTCAGCAGAAGCATTTGGCATGGAGCCTTTCAACCCTAAAACAGGCACCTGAAAATGCTCAGCGAACAGCTCCACATACTTCGTGAAGTTGGTCAACAAGATATGATTGGTAAAGTCTGATAATGGCCGTTCTGTATAACGGGGCAACCAATTCTCTACGATTTCTTGTTTTGTCTTCATAAATAACTAACTTTGAAGTCTGATTCATGCAATTATGAGTGACAAATATAAGCAAATGCTTCCATTAAATCTGCCAAATTTTGACATCAAAGTAAAAAAGACAACCGATCAACTCCTTGTCTGGGATGTGACACGACGCAAATATGTCACCCTCACTCCAGAGGAGTGGGTACGACAACATTTCGTTCATTTCCTGGTTACCAATAAAGGATACAGGCAGGAGTTAATCGCCAATGAAGTTTCTATCAAGCTAAATGGTACAGCTAAAAGATGCGACACCGTTATCTACAACCAACAATTAGATCCTTTAGTAATCATAGAATACAAGGCTCCGACCATCTCGATTACCCCTAAAGTATTCGACCAGATTGTTCGTTACAACATGGTACTACATGTGCAATACCTTATCGTCAGTAACGGCATACGCCATTTCTGTTGCCAAATCAACTACGAAACTCAATCTTATCGCTTTTTGGAAGAGATTCCCAATGCCCAAGGAATTGGTCAGATCATCTAAGACCCTTATCGTTAGCTACTCACGCAGTCAACGGTAAGGGTTCAGTCAGCCCAACCAAACCGTATGAGGTAAGGTATATGCCCTTCTATGCTTGTTCATAAAAGGAATGGCCAGTAGAACCGCATAGGCTGAAACAGCTTCTGGACCTATTCCAGCCATTATGCCATTAGGTCGTGAACCCTGGGCAGCCATTCCTAATAAGGAGTTAACCCAACTGACGAAAAAAACAGCGAGCCAACGATGTGGCAATAAAAGAAGTAATGTGAATATGTTATTCATGATGATGCGGTAAAAGATTTTATTGTGGCTGCAAACATAGCCATTTTTCTTTAACACACAAACCTTTCTACCACAAAAACTGAAGATTTCTTATTTCATGTACATAAAAACTCGCTTTTTCTCACCTAACGGATGAAAACTTGGCGTTATGCTCAGCCAGTTTACATAGGAGTAGGCAATTGAATCCGAATCATGAGGAGCCATCACATTTGAGGAGGTAGTCACCTCTTGTGAGTCCACTTTCGGCTTCGTCTCTTCTCGCTGATCAAAGAGTAACGAATAACCCAGCAACACTGCAAAAAAAGATAAGATCAATAGTCTCATGTTCCTACTAATTTTATAGATGATTCAATACCTATGATGTAATTAAAACGTAAAAAGCTGCACAATCGTACAAAAAAGGCGAGGAAAATTCATTCCCCGCCTCCTTTTTCTCTATTTGAATAAGATTAGCCTTATCCACCGAAGTTATCGAAGTGCAGCATCTCCATCGGAACGCCTAAGCTATCCAACATGTTCTCGACAGCCTTCGACATCGGACCCGGACCACACATGTAGTATTCGATATCCTCAGGAGCCTCATGATCCTTCAAGTAGGTCTCATAGATTACCTGGTGAACGAAACCAGCTACATACTTCACGCCCGCTGCGTCAGCCGCAGGATCCGGACGGTCAAGTGCCAAATGGAAAGTAAAGTTCGGGAACTCCTTCTCAAGCTGCAAGAAGTCCTCCAGATAGAACACCTCGTTCAAGGCACGTGCACCGTAGAAGTATGACATCTTACGATCTGTCGTCTTCAACGTCTTCATCATGTGCATGATCTGCGCACGCAACGGAGCCATACCGGCACCACCACCTACCCACATCATCTCACGCTTAGAGTCAAAGATCGGATGGAAGTCGCCGTAAGGACCACTCATCGTCACCTTATCACCCGGTTTCAAGGTAAAAATGTAAGAAGAGGCAATACCCGGCATCACATCCTGGAATCCAACTTGAGGTTTCGGTTTGAACGGCGGCGTAGCGATACGCACGGTCAACATGATACGGTCACCCTCGGCTGGATAGTTAGCCATTGAGTAGGCACGAATCGTCGGCGTATCATTCTTACACTTCAAATCAAACAAACCAAACTTCTTCCAAGCCGGCAGATACTCGTCGCCGATCAAGCTCTTATCAATATCCTTGTCATAATCCATAGAGTATGCAGGGATCTTGATCTGTGCGTATGAACCAGGGATAAAGTCCATGTGCTCGCCCTTCGGCAATGCCACGATAAACTCCTTGATGAAGGTAGCCACATTCTTGTTGCTGATCACCTCGCACTCCCACTCCTTCACGCCGAACACAGAGTCAGGCACCTGAACGGTCATGTTCTCTTTCACCTTGGTCTGGCAAGCCAAACGCCAATGCTCTTTCTGCTGCTTACGAGAGAAGAAGCCCTTCTCGGTGGGAAGAATCTCGCCACCACCCTCGAGTACCTGCGCACGACACTGGCCACATTTACCACCACCACCGCAAGCGGAAGAGAGGAAAATATTGCCACTCTGCAAAGCGCCTAACAGCGTACCTCCAATGGGTGTCTGGATCTCCTTTTTCCCATTAACCTCCAGTTTCACATTTCCAGAGGGAACCAATTTCGCTTTGGCGAACAACAACGCACCAACCAAGATCAACGTGATCAAGAGGAACACTACGGCGCTGGCTGCGATGGTAAGTCCGCCCGACATTAATATCATCATTTTCTAATACTCTTTAATGCGTTAATACTTAAATCTTAAGACCTGAGAAGCACATGAATGCCATTCCCATTAAACCAGTGATGATAAACGTAATACCAAGACCCTTCAATGGTTTGGGCACATTGGAATAGGTCAACTTCTCACGGATAGCCGCCATACCTACGATAGCCAACATCCAGCCGAGACCTGAACCTAAACCGTAAACCGTTGCCACGCCGACATTGGCGAACTCCTTCTGCTGCATGAACAAAGAACCACCCAAGATGGCGCAGTTCACAGCGATCAACGGCAAGAAGATACCCAAAGAGGCATACAACGACGGAGAAAACTTCTCAACTACCATCTCAACCAATTGCACGAAAGAGGCGATGACCGCAATGAAAATGATGAACGAGAGGAAACTCAAGTTCACCTCGCCAAACTCCGGTCCTAACCAGCTCAACGCACCCTCTTTCAATACATAATTCTCAAGCATATAGTTAATCGGCAACGTACAGAAAAGCACGAACGTCACCGCCATACCCAATCCTAATGCAGTCTTCACATTCTTGGAAACAGCCACGAAAGAACACATACCCAAATAGTATGCGAAAATCATGTTGTCCACAAAAATGGAGCGTACAAATGTGCTTAATACTTGTTCCATTCTATTATTCCTTTAATCGTTAGCATTATTATTCCTGAAGGTCTTTGTTCTTCAAGCGGTGAACCCAGATAATCACGGCAATCGTGATCAAGGCCATCGGAGGCAGAATCATCAAACCGTTATTCGCATATCCCAACTCGTAGAATGCCTGCGGAATCACCTGGAAACCGAGCAATGTGCCGGAACCTAACAACTCACGGAAGAAACCGACAATAATCAGGATCAACGCATAACCCACACCATTTCCGATACCGTCCAAGAAGGACTCCCACGGACCGTTACCTAAGGCAAAAGCCTCCAGACGACCCATCAAGATACAGTTCGTGATGATCAAACCGACAAACACGGAGAGCTGCTTGTTCACGTCGTATGCGTAAGCCTTCAATACCTCGCTCACGATCGTTACCAACGCAGCGACAACCACCAGCTGCACGATGATACGGATACGGTTAGGAATTGTATTACGAATCAAGGAAATAATCACATTCGCAAATGCCACAACGGCAGTCACTGAGATACCCATCACAATGGCGGGTTCCAACTTTGATGTCACGGCCAATGCAGAGCAAATACCCAGCATCTGGACGACCACAGGGTTGTTTATGCTCAACGGGCCGAACAATACGTCTTTATTCTTTTCAGATAATAATCCCATCTTCTTGCTTATTTAGAAGTTAAAAATTGAACATAACTATTCAAGCTGTTATACAACATAGCGCTCACACCCTGGCTGGTGATCGTACCACCGGAGATACCATCCACATAGTCTTGTCCGTCTGCGCTCTTTCCCTTCTTGACAACGGCGATAGACTTGAACTCGTTGCCCTTGAAGAGCTGCTTGCCTGCGAACTGACCGCTGAAAGCCGGCTTCGTGATCTCAGCACCCAAGCCCGGAGTCTCGCTGGCATGACTAAAGTCCGTACCATACACCGTGTTCTTATCCGCATCTACAGAAATGTAGCCCCAGATCGGACCCCACAAACCTGCACCATGCAAGGCCATGATGTATTTGGTCTCACCATTCACATTCGCTACGAATACAGGAAACTCCTCGGCCTCAGCCGCCGTGAAAGCGACATCCTTTCCAACCTGCTCAAATGCCGCACCCTTCTTGACGAAGCCATCCGTGATCAGCTCATTGAACTTTGCCTCTGCCTCGTTAGCCGCTACAGAGACATTGATTGAACGCAAGATCTGCTGACGCTTGTCGTTGTCCTCGTTCGCCTTCTGCGCACTCTTCAACGATTGAGAGGTGAAAGCCAACACAACGGCAACGACCAACACCATCACAGCGGCATACAGCACTGTGTAGATATTGCTATCGCGGTTCAAACCCTTCTTCTGGCCTGCCCCTTCCTCCTTGATCTCCTCAAACTCAGAAGCGGGAGCCTGACATACCGGACAAAAATCCGGCGCTTTATTCCCTTCGTGGATATATCCACATACTTTACATTTAAACTTTGCCATACTCCTACTACTTATTTGATTGCACGTTTCAAGCGGCGAGAGATGTTAGCCTCAACCACATAGTAATCGATCAGCGGAGCGAATACATTCATCAGCAGGATAGCCAGCATCATACCCTCCGGATAACCAGGGTTCAGCACACGGATGATAACCGCCATTGCTCCGACTAAGAAACCATAGATATACTTACCCGTCTCCGTACGAGCGGAAGTGACCGGATCCGTTGCCATGAAGACCGCACCGAAGGCGAAACCGCCCAAGCACCAGTGGTCGATCGGGCAAACCGTCATGGAAACCGTAGAGCCAATCGCATTGAAGATCAATGCCATCACAGCACCACCCACGAAGATAGAGCCCATCGTCTTCCAGCTTGCGATACCTGTGATCAACAAGATCACCGCACCGATCAAGATAGCCAAGACAGAGGTTTCACCGATAGAACCGGGGATCAAACCGAAGAAATAGTCGCAAGTGGAGATCGGTTGACCAATCGTATTCACTACGCCCTGGAAAGAATCCAACGAAGCCGTGGCGATCTGACCTAACGGAGTCGCACCTGAAAAGCCATCTACTACCTGACCGGCACCCAAGCCGAAGGTATCAGCCGTACGTACCCAAACCTGATCGCCCGACATCGCAGCCGGATAAGCGAAGAACAGGAACGCACGTGTTACCAACGCTACATTAAATATATTGTAGCCCGTACCACCGAACACCTCTTTCGCGAAGATTACCGCAAAAGCCGTAGCGACCGCGATCATCCAAAGTGGCGTATCCACCGGCACGATCATCGGGATCAAGATACCGGAAACCAAGAAACCCTCTTGGATCTCCTCGTTACGCCATTGTGCTACCGTGAACTCGATTCCCAAACCCACTACATAAGACACGATGATCTTAGGCAGCACCGCCAAGAATCCATAAATAAAGGTCATCAAGAAACCGGGATCGCTACCGATCGCCAAGTTATGTTGATAACCGACATTGTACATACCAAAAAGCAACGCAGGCAACAAAGCGATGATGACAACCGTCATGGTACGCTTTGAGTCGATACTGTCATGAATATGAACGCCCGATTTTGAGGTCTCGTTCGGGACAAACAAGAAGGTCTCGAAGCCATCAAAAACAGAACGGAACATCGCCAGCTTGCCGCCTTCCTCGAAGTTAGGCTTAATCTTGTCGAGATAATTCCTTAACGCTTTCAAAGTATTATAAGTTTATTTGTTATTAATTCATTTCCTTATACAACAGGGTCAAACCGTCGCGGACGATCTTCTGCAACTCGATCTTGGAGGTATCCACGAACTCGCATAATGCGAAGTCTTCCGGAGCCACCTCATAGATACCCAAGTTCTCCATCTTATCAATGTCAAACGCGATAATCGCCTTCAACAGATACTCCGGATAGATATCCAACGGGAACACCTTGTCATATTCATTCGACATGATCATGGCACGCTTACCACCTTTGATGCGGGCATCCAGCACATATTCCTTCTTGCCCATCAACCAGCTAAAGTAGCTGTGGTTCATGCTATACTGATCCGTACGCGGCATGGCGAAACCCAAGAACTCGTGCGTCTCGTCACCCTCAGGGATCACGGTGATCTGATTATCGTAAGCGCCCAAATAATCCTCCATAGCCACCTTCGTACCGGTCAATACATTACCGCTGATGATACGGATATGAGCGTCAGTCGCTACGCGGCCACCTATCAGGCTCTTGATCGTACAACCACTAATAGCCTGCACATAGCCCTGCTCCTTCGTCTCAGAACCAGTGATCACTACCTTGCGGCTGAAATCAGCGATACCCTTGTTAAACAGACGACCGATAATAATCACGTTAGCCGGATCTACGGTCCAAACCGTCTCACCCTTGTTGATAGGCTTCGTGTGGTTGATCAGCACACTGGCGTTAGCTGCTGGGTGCGGACCCTCGATCTCCACCAGCTCAACACCCTTCACTTGCTGAACGGCAGAGCCCTTGCGGATACCCACATACACCTTACCTGTTGTCAACTTAGCCAACGCATCCAGACCTGTCTGGAAGTCGGCCTCTTGCCCCTTCACGAGATAATTGAAATCAGGAGCCAATGGAGCCGAATAGAAAGCAGAAACGAAAATGTCGCGCGGCGTCTCGCCCGGGGTAGCGACGATGTCATACGGACGCTGCATGACGAACGGCCACATACCGGCGTTCAACATCGCCTCCTTCACCTCGTCTCCCTTCAGGGAAGCCACGTTCTTCTTTCCGAACTCCTCATACTCAATCTGAGCATCCGGCGTCACTACAATGCTTAGCACCTTACGCTTCGCGCCTCGGTTAACGGCTGTTACCTCACCACTCACCGGCGAAACGAACTTGATCTCGGGGCGGTTCTTATCGATCATCAATACAGAACCGGCTTTGACTTTGTCTCCTACTTTGGCAACGACCTTAGGAAGCACGCCGCTATAAAAGTCGGGAACGATCGCATAAGTCTCGCTCTTTCCGCCGTTTAACAGCACTTCCGAAGCCTTACCTTTCAGATTGATGTCTAAACCCTTTTTAATCTTAATCACATTTGCCATGATACAACTAAAATGTTTATATGTAATTTTCCCGCAAATGTAAACAATTTTTCATGCTTTGCGGTAGCCTTGGGCAAATAAATAGCGAAATAATTCCATAATTTTGCGCCGTCTAAAAGAGAGCTTGAAAAAATGAAACGATTTAGTATCTTTTTCGTATCGCTTTGTGCCGTTTTCATCACTACGACAGCACAGGAGCGTTATTTCACCAACATCAGCGATAAACACATCAAGACGTTGCAAGTGCGGATAGCCAACGAGCCCCTCTCCGATCCGTTGATCGAGTTAGGTAGCCCCCAACAGATCGAGATCAATTTTGATGCCATCGACCCCGGCTATAACCGCTACGCCTACAAACTCATCCATTGCGATGCGGACTGGCAACGTTCGAACCTTTCTCCGATTGAATATTTAGATGGTTTTCAAGGCTCAACCATCGAGGATTTCGCTACTTCGATGGGTACGACGGTGCAATACACCAACTACCGCCTGTTGTTGCCTAACGAGGATATGGCTCCCAAGGTATCAGGCAACTACGCCGTGCAGGTGTATGAGGAGGACCACCCGGAGCAGATCGTTTTGACCGCCTGCTTCTCCATCTATGAGCCGATGGTCAGCATCGCCGCCCGTGTCAGCAGCAACACCGACATCGACACCAACCAGTCACATCAGCAGGTCAGCTTCGTGATCAACCATAAGCAGTTGGACATTCCTCACCCACAAAGCGACCTGAAGATCTGGGTCTATCAAAACAACCGGCGAGACAATGCCGTGACCGGCCTGCTACCCATGGGCATGCGCGAGCATGAGTTGGCCTACACCAACCTGCGCCAGCTGATCTTCCCCGCCGGCAACGAATACCGCCGCATGGAGTTCCTGAGCAACAAATACAACGGGATGCGCATCGAGGGCTTCTCGTTTCACAACCCCTACTATCACGCCGAGGTGATGCCCGACCAGGCCCGAAACCAACATCCTTACGAATACGATCAAGATCAGAACGGACGCTACTTGGTGCGCTGTAGCAATTGCAGCGATCCGGACACGGAGGCCGATTATTACATCGTCCATTTCACGCTGCAAAAGGGGCTAATTCCCGATGGAAACGTCTATTTGAGCAGCGAGATCTATAATAATGTATTGGATGAGAAGAGCCGGATGGGCTTCAATCCCGAGACGGGACAATACGAGAAGTCGGTGCTCTTGAAGCAGGGACTATACAACTATCAATACCTCTTCGTGCCCAATGGGGAGACGACCGGGCAGACCGCTCCCATCGAGGGCGATTTCTTCCAGACAGAGAACCAATACAGCGTCTATGTCTATTACCGCCCGATGGGTAGTCGCTACGATCGGTTGATCGGTGTGGCCATCATCAAGAACGAGATCCCGATGCTCTGATCCGCACGCAAAGGACTTGCGTCCCTACTTGCGTGTCTTTTGGATCACCCTCTTTCCATCCGCTGTTTCGATCGCTACGAAATAGATGCCTGTCGGCCATGCGGAGCCATCGAGACGCAACTCGTTGCCACTCGCTGAGCCGGCAGCTACCACACCACCCTTTACATTATATATATGGTAAGCTCGCAACGGAGCGGCTGACTCTACGCAGAGCGTCTGGCCTTGCCAAGCGATACCCATCCCGGCAACGGCGATTGCCTCGTTAGCCGTCGGTTTGTCGATGAAAACAACCTTTTTCTCAAACAACTCACCCGACTCTAAGGCAAGTGGCCAAGCCTTGTCTTGCTGCAAAGAGAGCACCACTGCGCTACTTGCGGAGGATTGGATGCCACCCGTATAGGTCTGCTCCTCGCCCACGGCGATCTGCATCGATTGACTGCGCAGGTAGAGCTGATTGCCATCCTGCACCGCACCGGTCGAGAGCGTACCGCTGAAGTCGAGCACACCCACGTTCTTCACCTTGAAAGAAAACACATTGTTTTCATTGACAAAAAAGGTATCGGCAAGGGCGGGAGCCTCCGTGATCACCAACTCGACACCCGGATTGACCAACACCGAGATGGTATCTGAACTATCTTCAAAATCATTGATTACAGTCAGGCGATAGTCGCCGACCGGAACCGCGTTCGACACCACGATCGGCAGCCGCAGGTCGTTGACTCCTTCCACCAACAAATGGTCACTCTTCGCCAATTGGAAAGTATCGGTCTCGTTGAACAGCACAGGTATAAAGGCATTGGAGGTCATGCCGGTGCCATAGTGCGTCACCTGAAGCGACAGCGTATCGGCACAGCCTTGATAATAGAGCGCTTTCGACGACTCATCCAGTTTCATCTCCACGTAATAAGGAAGATAACCAATAAACGCCTCCTCCGGTCGCTTCACTAAATAGGTATAAAACTCCACGTATGCGCTTTGCATCACCTCTTGCCATCCGTTGCTCATCTGTTGGAAGAAAGCCAATGGATAGACACCCGGCTCGATCGCTTGATATTGAGGGAAGGGCAGCTTGATCCACTCGGAAACCTGTTTGTCTGCCTCCAATGTGAATTGCACCGAGTCAGACACGAACGTGCTATCCGCAGAGAGCCCAATCGCATAGCAGAGTGTCCCGCTTTGTGGCGCTGGATTGTAGGTAAAGAGTTGGATCTTCATTTGGGGCTCCACAGCTGTCGTGTCTAACGTCACATCCTCAAGCAGCAACGGCTCCTCGTTGAGCGGCTCCATTCCGGAGGGGCAAACATCGAAATAGGCAAATTGCCCGAAGTGCATTTTTTGCTCCGGCAACAGGGCCGTCAAAAGGAAATTGCCATCCTGGTAGCCACCCCATCCCCAGTTGAAGTGAAAATAGCCCTCACCGGCATAGCCATCGAGCAGGAAGATATGGCCTCCGCCTCCGCTGGCATAGGCCACAGGGCGCTTCGCCGCCAATTGCCGATAGAGCTTCTCGCTCCAGTCGCGCAACGCATATTGCCAGGCCTGTGCTTGAGAAGCATACCGGCCGTAATCCGCTACCCGGTGCATATTCCACAGAATATAAGGCTCCTGCTGCCCACTGCCACTCGCACCGTAGTTGATGTGCATCGCCGCCCCGGCGTATTTCATCAGCTTCGCCACCTCATTGGCCTCCGTCTCGGTGTAGTCGCCTGCGTTGTAGCTGCGTTTCAAAAGCGACCAATCCACCGTGTCGGTAAACTGCACCGTCACATCCCGGTCGATATAGGCGGAACCATCATTTGCTGATGAGTACCAAGTCTCCTTCGCTACCTTCCAGTTTTGATACTGATAATAATCCATCAGCTGCGCCAACACCACAGACGGGCAACCGGTCAGGCATTGTTGCTCGTTCATCGTTGGCGTCTGGCGGTTATAGGGATCCGTTTGATTCCACTTCGAGGTGATCAGCGGATCGATCGTCTTCCACCGTGGGTTGTAAGAGAGATTTTTGGTGTCGCTGCGCAAATCCTGCTCCTGTGCCCGGGCGATCTCCACCGCATATTGCCGCAGGAAGCCGCGCATACCTTCCGGCAGGTTATCCGACCGCAAAGAGCCCGTCGTGCTATAGCCCAAGACAGCCTCCGCCCGCTCGTCGCCCGCCGCGATCACGTAGCCACCCGTCGCACGGCCAAAAGCATACAGCAAGGCATCACCCTCAGTAGCCGCTCGCAGTGAACCCGTCGCATCCGCATCGAGCTGCGTCGTGTCGGTCACCGAGAAAAGCAGCTGCAAGTCACCAGTGGAGCGAAGTCCGCTCTTTTCCGACAAAAAAGCCTCCGCCTTAGCCTTCGCTTGGGAGGGCGAAAGCTGTTGCGCCAGGGTTTGCCCCATCGCCAACAGACAGAGGGCGGCACATAAGATGTAATCTCTTTTTTTCATTGTATAGCATTTATCGTGAAGGGCGAACTGCCCGTAAAAATTGCGAAACAAAAGTAATCAAAATAGCGACGAATCTACACCCAAGGCTCGCACTATTCAAGGAAAAGGCTATTTTTGCGCCCGAAAACCCAATAACAAATTAGAATAATGAAACAACTGAAAACTTGGAAGTATCTTTCCACCGTGTGCGCCTCCGTATGCGCCACTCTCTTCGTCGTCTTGGCCTGCGCCTCCGACGATCCCAAATCTCAATCCGCGGAAACCATGCCGGATGATTTCGTCGTCGTGGCCGATTTCATCCCGGACATTATCCAGGAAATTCGCTACCACTCCACTTACAACTTCGTGGGCGAACGCATCACCGGTTATGAGGAGCCGAAATCCATCCTCACCCGCAAGGCCGCCGAAGCCCTCAAAGCGGTGAGCGACGACGTGATGGCACAAGGCTATCGCTTGAAAGTGTATGATGCCTACCGCCCGCAATGCGCCGTGGATCACTTCGTGCGCTGGGCGGAAGATGTTGATGACACCCGGATGAAAGCCTATTTCTATCCCGAAGTGCCCAAGTCGGAACTGTTCGAACGGGAGTATATCATGGCACGCTCCGGCCACACCCGCGGCTCCACGGTCGATCTGACGCTCTTCGACATGCAGACGGGGAAGGAAGTGGATATGGGTGGCCCGTTCGACTGGTTCGGCGAACTCTCCCATCCCGATTACGAGGCGATCACCGCTGAGCAGAAGGCCAATCGTTTGATCTTGCGGGAGGCGATGTTGCGCCACGGCTTCAAGCCGCTTGAATCCGAATGGTGGCATTTCACGTTGAAGGATGAGCCCTACCCCGACACCTATTTCAATTTCCCCATCAAATAAAACGTATAAAGCCCGGAGCGTTGCCATTGCGGCTTCCCTCCGGGTTTTCATTATACGTTGAAAACGCCATTCCTTTCACCTCCGCATTTACTGAGATACCATCTTGAGTGCGCGAAACGGCCTAAAAAAGTTTTTTTGCGCCGTCATAGCTTGCGAAACGACCTAAAAAAGATTTTAGCAGGTCTCGCGAGTGCGCGAAATGACCTAAAAAAGTTTTTAGCAGGTCTCGCGAGTGCGCGAAACGACCTAAAAAAGTTTTTAGTAGGTCTCGCGAGTGCGCGAAACGGCCTAAAAAAGTTTTTTTCATGTTTCGCGCATCCACAATGGTCTCTCAAAAAGATTTTTGCTCATTTCGCGCATGATTCTTAGCTGTCAATAGTGCTTTATCCCTTGTCTTTGCCTATCTTTGGCATGGCGATATTGCCGTAACTTTAAAACAACAAGCGATATGGAACAGATTTATGTTTTCAATCCCATTCGTCTCCGCAACGAGGAGGCATTTGGCTTTTTCAAGTTAGTGATCAGTTTATTACCTCATTTGCTGAAAGAGGCAGAGCCGGTGAACCCCGATGTCGTCAGTGTCGAGGGAGGTGTAAGTGCGCTGTCTGGCTCTGGCGAGCCGATCAACGCCATGTTGGAGGCACCCATCAATGCGTTTGAGACAGCGGTTCGGGCGTTCGACGAGACGTTAGAGAATAGCACCGCGGATTCAGCGGAGGCAAAAGCCTGCGAGGAGCTGCGCGACAGGCTGTGGCGGAGCAACAACGCCTATCTCAAGGCGATGACCGCACACCCGAATCCGGAGTTGGCAGCGATCGCGGAGCGAGTGAAGGCGGAGTTCGACAAGTATGGCGACGTGACCTATCTGCCAGTCGTGCAGGAGAGTGGCGCGCTGCACAACCTCATCCAAGACATTCAGGCCATTCCGGCCCAAGATCGGAGCAAGATTCATTACGAGGAGTGGTTTAATGCGTTGGATACGGCGGAGAACAACTACTTAGCTGCCGTCGCCTCTCGTACCGATGTGCGTTCTGAGAAGGAGGTGGGAGCCGTGAAGCGTACCCGCATCGAGGCGGAGGCCGCTTACACCCATTTGGTAGAAGTCGTGAACCTGCTGGCGAAAGTGGAGGGCGATACCGCCTACCTGCCTTTCATCAACCGCATGAATGTGTTGATCGCGGAGCAACGCTCCACGCTGAAAGCCCGTCAGACCCGGGCCTCCAAAGCGAAAGAGCCGGTTACGAAGCCGATCATGCCGGAGGAGCCGACCACGGAGAATCCCGTTTCGCCGGAGGCATAACCGAATGATTCTAAACAACGTAGAGACGTCGCAGGCGCGGCGTCTCTACTTCTTTTAACCCATCAGCACCCGCTCAAATTTGTTTTATCCCTTGATATTCGGCAACTCCAAGCCATAGCCTTTGCGCTTGTCCTCACGCTTCAGCAGGAGGGCGATGAAGAGCGCCAAGACGCCGAAACCGGTGAAGACAGCCATCGGGAGCGTATAGTCGTAAGCGATCTTGCCGGTGCCGTTATCTACCTTGCAATAGGTGTCGAGGATCCAGCCGATCAACAACGGAACCATGCTCAATCCGATGTTCTGCACCCAGAAGATCATAGCATAAGCCGTTCCCAACTGTTTCTCCGGGATGATCTTGGGTACGGAGGGCCACATGGCGGAGGGAACCAACGAGAAGGCGATGCCCAGCACGATCATCACGATCGTGGCGAACCACCACTCGTTCAGGATGGGCAGGGTGAACAACAGGTGCACGCCGATCAGCATCAACGCGCCATACATCATGATCGTAGCGCCCTTTCCCTTGCGGTCGTAGAGGTTGCCAAAGAAGGGGGTCAGCAAGATCGTACCGAAAGGCAGGATGGCCGGGATATTGCCCGCCAACTCCGGATCGACATTGTATTTGTTGACCATCAAGTCGGTCGCATACTTCAAGAAGGGGAAGACGGCTGAATAGAACAGCACGCAGAGCAAGGCGATCAACCAGAAGCCCTTGCTGGTGACGATCACCAAGATGTCTTTCAAGCGGAACGGCTCCTCGGCCTCCTCCTCATCTGCGCCAGCGGAAGCGTCGAGCTTACGATCCATCACGCAGAACACCAAGAAGGTGATCAAGCCGATGCAGAGCATGATCAGGCAGAGCAAGATCGGAGCGGCAATGCTTTGGAAATAGGTAGCGAAAGGCACCGTAATCGAAAGCGCCATGGCCGTACCGAGACGGGCTGTTGCCATCTCCAAGCCCATCGCCAAGGCCATCTCCTTGCCCTTGAACCAACGGACGATAATTTTCGAGACCGTGATACCGGCTGTCTCCACGCCTACGCCGAACAGGGCATAGCCCAACGCAGCCACCATCACTTGCGCCTTCCAGCCAAACAGCTCGCCCTCCATCGAGAAAGCGTCTGAAATGGCCCAATACTTGATGCCACAACCAATGATCATCAAGACGCAAGAGGCCAAGCCGGTGAAGCGCACGCCCATCTTGTCGAGGATGATTCCGCCGATGATCAGCATGAAAAGGAACACGTTAAACCAGCCATAGGCACTCGTGAAAAAGCCATATTCCGTACTGTTCCAGCCGAGTTGCTCCTCCAGCATCGGTTTCAGCGGCGACATCACGTCGGTCAGGATGTAGCCGGTCAGCATCGTGAAGGCCACCAAGGCCAGCACACTCCAACGAGCGACTTTCGAGTCGCTCAGCTTCTGTTGCATTTTTTCTGTCATGATTCTTATAGTTTACAGTTATTTGATTGCTTCTGGGAACAGGGGGAGCGCATCCGCCACAATGAAGGTGCTGCCTCCGATGAAAATGGTGTCGTGGGGATCGGCTGCCTGCCGCGCCGCCTTCACCGCCTCGCCCACCGTCGGGTAGGTAGCTCCTCGCAATCCATGCGATGCGGCTTTCTCCGCGAACGTCTCCACCGGCATTGCCCGGCTGACCGAGGCCTGCGTGAAATAATAGGTTGCCTCTTTGGGCATCAGCGCCAGCACACTATCCACATCCTTATCAGCCACCATGCCGACCACCATCCGCAACGTACCACTTGCCGCTCGTTGGGCATCCGCTAACGTCTTGGCCAGGTGCTGCCAGCCGCCTACGTTATGCCCCGTGTCGCAATAGGTAGCGCAAGGCTCGTCTGCCACCCGCTGCCAGCGCCCCATCAGTCCGGTCAAACTGGTCACGGAGCGGAATCCCTCCTTCACGGCCTCCGGCGAGAGGGAAAGCCCCACCTCCTCACGCAGGATATGCAGGGCCGAGAGCACGGTCTTCGCGTTGCAAGGTTGCGCATCGCCGAGCAGTTCGCCATATACCGGCCCATACTCCTTCGAATGGAAACACAGTGTGTGGTCGGGAGTCAGCTCATAGTCGTCGGCCATCAGCGCCATCTCCGGAGCGAAATGGAAAAGAGCACCCTTCTCCTTCGCCTTTTGGGCGATCGTATCATAAATGACCGGCTCCGCGCTCTCGCCGAGCAGCAAGGGAACGCCAGCCTTGGCGATACCTGCCTTCTCTGCGGCGATCTGTCCCAAGGTATTGCCCAGGAACTGGGTATGATCGAAGCTGATATTGGTGATAATGCCGAGCAGCGGCGTGATGATGTTGGTACAATCCAACCGACCGCCCAACCCTACCTCGATCACGGCAATATCCACGGCCTGCTCCTTGAAATACTGAAAGGCCATCGCCGTGGTCAATTCAAAGAAAGAGGGATACAGCGGCTCAAAGAAAGCCCGGTGTCGCTCCACGAAATCCACCACGTAGGCCTCGCTCGCCTTCTCGCCATTCACCCGGATACGCTCCCGGAAATCAAGCAGATGCGGAGAGGTGTAAAGCCCCACCTTATAGCCCGCCTGCCGCAGGATGGCCGCCAACAGGTGGCTGACAGAGCCTTTGCCGTTCGTCCCGGCCACGTGAATCGTCTGATATGCTTTATGGGGATTACTTAAATGATCGTCGAGGGCGATCGTCGTGCCGAGCCCGGGCTTGTAAGCGGAAGCGCCGCTCTGCTGGAACATCGGGACACGGGTATATAGATAATGAAGTGTCTCTTGGTATGTCATGCTATTCTTTTTTGGACGGACAAAAGTAACGAAATAAATCATATCTTCGCGCCTCGTTAAAGAAAAAGGACTAAACTTATAAGATAGCAGAAATGGAAAAGCAACGTATCGTTTATACGCCTCAAGGCGTATGCTCAAAGTTAATGATTGTTGAGGCAGCCGACGGAAAGATTGAGGAAGTGCAGATCGTGGGTGGTTGCCATGGCAACGGCCAAGGCATGTGCGCCCTATTAAAAGGGATGCGTGTCAACGACGCCATCAGTCGCCTCGAAGGGATCGACTGCCACGGACGAGGCACCTCCTGCCCCGATCAGATGGCTAAGGCATTGAGGCAAATGGGTAATCAGTAAGCAACATTTCCCTCTTCTCACTTGTTATTTAGGTACAAACTTTTAAAATGAGACGGCCATGAAAAAAAGTGAGAAGACAAAACAGACGAAACTATCCAACAAGAAGAATTTCATTCTCGACACCAACGTGATGCTGCATGACGCAAACTGCATCCTGAATTTCCAAGAAAACGACATCTACCTGCCGATTGTAGTCTTGGAGGAGTTGGATAAATTCAAGAAAGGCAATGAGCAGATCAACTACAACGCACGCGAGTTCGTGCGCCAGTTGGATCTGCTGACCAGCAACGATCTTCACCTGAAAGGAGCCTCCTTAGGCCCCGACAAAGGCACACTCTATATCGTGACGGGCGATGAGTATCATGAGCGCATCGCCAAGACGTTCCCGAATCGCATCCCCGATCATCGCATCCTCTCTTGCGCCCTCACAGTAGCGGAGAAACATCCGAAGATGCAAACCATCCTGGTCAGCAAGGATGTCAACCTGCGCATGAAGGCACGCTCGTTAGGCATCCCCGTGGAGGATTACATCAACGACAAAGTGATCAATGTCGATATTTTCGAGCGGTCGCATGAGACCTATGAGGGGATCGACCCGGAGTTGATCGACAAGATCTACGCCTCCCCGCAAGGCATTGAGACCGAGCTGTTGGAGATCCACACCAAGCTGGAGCCCAACGAGTGTTTCATCTTGAAGAGCGAGCGCAACAGCGTCATGGCTCGTTTCAATCCCTTCACGGGCAAGATCAAACGGGTGGAGAAGAGCACCAACTTTGGCATCCAGCCTCGCAACGCCGAGCAGAGTTTTGCCTTCGAGGTGCTCAACGATCCGGATATCAAGCTGATCGGACTGACAGGCAAGGCGGGTACGGGAAAGACGCTGCTTGCGTTGGCTTCCGCCCTCCGACAGTCGAATATTTACAAGCAGATCCTCCTCGCCCGCCCCATCGTGGCCTTGGCGAACAAGGATTTAGGTTTCCTACCGGGAGACGAGAAACAAAAGGTGGCTCCCTACATGCAGCCGCTGTTTGACAACCTCAACGTCATCAAGGCGCAATGCGCACCAGGACATGCCGAGGCTCGTAAGATTGATGATTTACAAAAGAATAATCAGTTGGTGATAGAGGCCTTGGCTTTTATCCGTGGGCGCAGTCTCTCAGAGACTTTCTGCATTATTGACGAGGCGCAGAACCTCACGCCTCACGAGATCAAGACGATCATCACCCGTGCCGGAGAGGGCACCAAGATGGTCTTCACCGGAGATATCCAGCAGATCGACTCGCCCTACCTCGACGCGCAGAGCAACGGATTGGCCTATATGATCGACAAGATGAAAGGCCAAGAGCTGTTCGCCCACATCAACCTGATCAAGGGGGAGCGTAGCCAGCTCTCGGAAATGGCTTCCAATCTGTTGTAAGCTTTACTTCTGGTTGGCCTTCGGGCAGATATAGATCTTTTGGAAGTTCCCCTTGCCGTTCGGATCACCCATATCCTTGGTCTCTGCCGCATGAATCTTCAGATGCTCTGTCTCGCCATGCTTGGCCAACTCGCCCTCGTTCTTCCACGTCTCGGCGATAAAGAGCACCATGCTGTCCTCAACCGACTGATAGATACTATAGTCGATGCAACCTGGCTCCTTCACGGTGCTCGCTTTACACTTCTGGAAAGAGGCGATAAAAGCAGCCGCACTACCCGGCTTCATCTTGCGCACGATGTTCAACTGCACCATCATCGTGCTTTTCTGATCAGCGCAATCGCCTTGGCAAGCTTGCTGCTTGCCGTGCTTGCAGTTTCCGTCGCAAGCTCCCGCCGTTTCCTGATTCGATGTCGTACCACTCGTACATGCGGCTAAGGCCATCAAGCCACAAGCCCATAAATAAGCAAACTTCTTCATGATTTGTATCTGATTAAAATGTATGCCGCGAAGTTAATAGAGAAATCTGTTCCAAAAGCAGGATAAGACTATCTTTCCGTAAAAACAGGCACGGTGTGCGTTGAAAGTCGTTACCTTAGCGGCCGTTAATTCAATAAACAAACAATATGAGCAAGAAATTTTTAAGTTTTATGGCGGCTGTCTGCCTAATGGGAGCCTTCACGGCGTGTGACGACGAGGATAATGCAAATGACCTCAATGCCCTTTCCCGCACCTACGAGGGGAAAAGCATCGAGCTAAAAATGGGTGAGGTAACTCTTCCTAACAGCGGCAAATCGGTCGTTCTCAACGCTGCGGCAGCCGACAAGGCGCAGCTGACATTAAATAACATCCTGCCGGAGAACAGCAGTCTTACGTTAGATGCATCATTGGCCTCCACAGGAGACACTTACACCTTCAATGGCGAAGGCACAACCACAGACGGGACAGTGACTGTCAACGGAACGGTGAAAGGGGGCCTACTCTCCCTCTCTTTCCAGCGTAAGGTGACACATCCCGTAGCAGGTATCTGGCAATTGGCCCCCGGAGCGGCAGCTGTCACGGCAGAGATCGCCACTGGCATGCCTCAGATTGATGCGATGGCTCCTATGGTAGGCCCGTTGTTGGGCAACCTGATCGCCCAGAAGGTCAGTACGGTTACTTTGACGCTTGCCGAGTCGGGCATCTTCGGTGTGGCTTGGCAAAAAATTGACGCCACAGAGCCAGTCAGCATCAACCAATACACCGAGATGTTCAGCATCCAGTATTGCGTGAAAGAGGGTGCCTACTACCTCTGCATCGACAAGAATTACGTAGAGGTATTGGGACAGGTTTTGACGCAATTTGCCGGAGATAAGATGGCAGAGTTAGGCATTGATTTCCAGCAAATCTTAGCGCTCTTCACAGACTTAGGTGGCTATTATGGCTTGGCGTTAAACATGGAGGTTACCGATAACCAAGTGCTGTTCACAGCGGATAAATCCCTTTTGCTCCCGGTGATCAACGCCCTTTATCCGCTGATCTCCCAAAAGGTGCCCGAAGCCTATCAACCCTTGGTCAACCAGTTGATGCAGGTGCTCCCCAATGCACAAGCGCTGAACCTTGGATTACGGTTCGTGAAGTAGCGGAATAAGCAGAGAAGCCGACAACGAAAAAAGGCGGTGCGCCAAGATACACCGCCTTTTTTCATGCTATCTCCTACGACATCAAAACGTCCACTTCATCGCCAACGTCGGATTCCATTTGAGGCCATCCATCACAGCGAAGTTCGTGGAGACCTCCCACTCTGTGCCGACACTCAGGTTGAAACGGTCGTCAATATGCTTGAACTTATTCAGGTTAACCCAGAACTGTGGCTCGGCCAAGAAAACCCACTCATGTGAATCGCCATACATATCCGTATGCTTCTCACGCCAGAAATCGGCGAAGCCCGTGAAAGAGAACTTGCCCTCCCCGAAATGGATATACCAGGTGCCCGTCAGCTGAAAACTGTTGGGTGACTCATTGCCACGCAAATACTTATACATCGGCGTAAAGGTGAATCCCTTCGTGAAATCCGCCTTGTTCCAGGTGTAGGTAATACCCGTCAGGTAAGCATCCTTGATATATTTGATACCGCCGTTATACTCGATATGCCAAGAGAAAGGCGGCTCCCAGAAACGCAACTCCCGAGAGATCTCCCAATAGGCTGACTTCACCTCGCCATCGCCATAATCCATATCGATAAAGAAGAAGGTACTACCCCATTTATCCGCCTTGAACATCTCCACCGTGGAGGTCAGCTTTGGGCGGGTGGACAACTCATCATAGATCGAATGGCCAAAATCGTAGTGCAATTGCACGTTCTGCGACCATGAGCCAACCGCCACAAACAGAATAAATGCCAACAAATAACCAATCTTTCGCATATGCTTCAAAACTCAACTTTCGACATTACTTGTCATACTTTCCGTCAAGGATCACCTCCTTCACGGCCTCCAAATAGCCAAAGCCATACTTACGGTCGGGCAACAGGTAGCTACCCTCCACCCACTCGTTCCAAGCGTTGATCATGACAAACTTCGGCTGCTCCGGATGGCTGTCGGCATACTCCTTCGCCACCTGCAAGAAAGCTGCAAACGACTGCGGAGACTGGTGGAAACGGGTTACGTCTTGTGCACCCTTCGCCGGGAAACGGGGTGTATCGTCCCATCCAATCGAGACTGTCGGGAAGACCGGAATATCCAACGCCTCATCCCACTCCTTGCGGATCTCGATCGCATCGGCACCATGCTTCAAGTAGTCGCAGTCGAAACCGCCCATGTTATAAAAAGCCACACTATTGACACCCAAGCCATCCACCAACTCTTTCAAACTCTTCGTATTCTCCGCATTCAACGGATAGCCACCACCTGGGTTCATTTGGAAATGGATGCCGGAGAAACCCGCCTCTTTCGCTTTGTCGCGGAAATAATCGAGTGCCTTACGTGTCTCCTCGATGGAGCCGAAGCTCTGCACCAACTGGCCATAGTCGAAGATCGCCATCACGGGACAGCCATCGATCTTCACATAGTTCGGACGCTTGAAATAGCGATCGATCACCCGATCGACAATCGTCTTGAATTGATCCCAGTTTACCTTCGGGTCGAATAACACAGACCGATCGTCGCCATAACGATGATAATTCCAATAGTTGTGCACCACCGTGTGGTTAGCCCACATGATGTAGAAATTCATCTCCTCGTTGTTCTTAGCCTGCAAGAAACCCTCATCGAGCGCCTCTTCTAAGTAGGGATAATCCATAAACCAATACCAATCATAGATAAAGGTATTCACACCATGCTTCAAGGCTTGGTCAATCCAGCGCTCCACCACCTTCGGGTCATCGTCGTGCTCATAGCCCCACAGCGGCTGCCTCGGCTGATAATGCCCTTCGAAGCGAGGATTACCCTTCTTGATCACCTCCCACTCGCCTTCTCCGTCAGCCCACAAATGCACATGCGCCAACGAATCATCATGGCAAGAGGGCCAAATGTAGGCCGCCACATAATAATCCGATTTCTTCTCCCCACGAGCAGATGTCTCCATGGGTACCGATTGATTACACCCAATGAACCACAAACTAAGTGAAAGCACTGCCCAACCTAATAATCCAGTCAAATTTTTCATGATCTACTATTCGTTTTTTAAATATTTCCGATTTACGGCCTCAAAAATACACATATTCACCAATATCACCCCAAAACAAGGCCACTTGAGTTAATATTTAACATTTTTCCTTACAGCAGACCTTCCTCGCCAATAGCCTAAACGATAATATACAAAAATAATGATCAAACCTATGCAGAGACTGCAGCCAATAGCCCACCAAATGCCACTGCGCCCCCACAAAGAGCTAAAGGCATAGGCCAAAGGAATACGAATCAACCAAAGACAGGTGATACTAACCACCATCGGGAAGAGAGTATCACCCGCCCCACGCAAAGCACCATTAAAGATATTCAAGCCACCATGGACTACGAAAAATCCGGCCATAATCAGTAGGTATTCCCAGCCGATGCGGATCACCTCCGCATCATCCGTGAACAGGCGCATCAGGCTATCTCCCAGAAAGTAGATCGCAACAAACGTAGTCGCACCAAACAGTAAGTTAAACAGCAAAGCAAAACGGACACCTTTACGCACACGATCCAATCGACCTGCTCCAATATTCTGGCCCGTGAAGGCTGCCAAGGCGCTTGAAAGGGTTAAGATGGCTTGATTGATGATCGTATCGATCTTACCCGCTGCTCCGTAAGCCGTGAGCGTATCTGTACCAAAACTATTCACGATTCCCAACAACGCCATTAAACCCAATGAGATCGCACATTGCTGCGCACTTGTCGGTAAACCGATGCGTAGCCCTTCCTTAAAAAGAGCCGCATCAAATACCAAATCATGCTTTCGGATAGAGAAGAGCGGATGCTTATTATTGACATAGGCCAAGCCTACACACATGCCGATGCCTTGCGCCACGACAGTAGCTCTTGCCGCTCCCTCAATACCCCACTCAAACACCACGATAAAGAGTAAGTCAAGCGCAATGTTAAGCACCGTCGTCAGCAAGATAAAAAGCATGGGGCGCACCGATTCCCCGACTCCACGAAGAATAGAAATCACGCTATTAAAACAGACAAACAAGAAGGTTCCGCCAATATAAATGCGGAAATAAGAGACTGCCTCGGGAATCACCTCCTCCGGCGTATGCGTCAGTTCAAACAACGGCTTCGCTAAGATCATTCCCGTAATTGAGAGTAGTACTCCCGCTCCCAACATAAAGATGAAGAAAGAGGAGAAAGCTCGCTGCACCTTGACATAGTCTTTCGCTCCAAAGAATTGTGAGATCACCACAGACGTACCACTGCCAATCCCTATCACCCACGAGATCACAAAGAAATAGATAAAAAAAGAGGCGGAGACAGCCGCAAGAGCCTCTTTACCCAAGCATTGCCCCACAATCACACTGTCCGTCAGATTATAACATTGCTGCAACAGGTTACCCACCAATAGCGGTAAAGCAAAGCGCAAGATCACTTTCCACACCTCTCCTTGCGTCAAGTCCGTTTTATTCCTCTTCTCCATACCCCCTACAAATCCTTCAACAAGATATGCTCACCTGCGCGCATCATATCCTCACGAGTCTTTAGCAGCGCTTTCCACTCTGGGCTGAACAGCCGAGCGGTGTCGATCTTGAAATCTTCCGATCCCTCTCTGTCCATTTTATCAAGGAGATAGCTCACTGTAAGTTGATGAATATCCATTGCCGGTTGATAATGAATCACCCGTTCATCCCCACCGTAGTTGACCTCATTAATGATACCTAACCGTTTCAGTTGAAACAAGATTTGCGAGGTTAATCGGATAGGGATACGATAGGTCGTTGAGAGCGCATCCGCCGTAAAGGGAGGCTGTTGCTCCGCAAAGCGCTTCGCAATTAGTGAAGCGATCAATAGCGTTAAGAAATCCTTGTAGCGACGGCTGATATGCTGACTATCACGCTCAAAGCTGAACTTACGAACATTCTGAGAGGCAAAAGCGATCTCCGCCCCAAAGAGGCAGATCAACCACGACAACTGCAGCCATAATAACAGCAAAGGTAAAGCGGCAAAGCTACCATAAATCGCATTATACTTGCTTACCCATATCTGTCCACTGATGTATAAATTCTGGAAAAGCTGGAAGGCACATCCGGCAATCAACCCGGCAATCAATCCATTCAAGAAACGCACCTTTGTATTCGGAAGGGAAATATACAATCCCGTAAAAACCAATGAGGTAATCACAAAAGGAGCCAGTTTCAATAGCCATCCTGTGACCGGTGTCAAAAAAAGATATTGCCCCAAGAAAGAGGATTGCAAGGTTCCCATAAAAATAGATAAACCACTCGAAGCAGTCATCAAAACAGGTACGATCACGAAAAGAGCCAAGTAATCAGACACCCTGCGATACCATGGACGAGACTTAGGTATCTGCCATATCTCATTAAACGTATCCTCTATGGAAGAGATCAGATTCACCACTGTGTAAAGCAAGAAAATCAAACCAACTCCTAAGATCACTCCTCCTTGTGCCTGCACCAAATAACGCTCCACAAACTCAAATGCCTTGCTTAACTCCATCACATGCCCAGGGAAATAATCATACAGTTCCTCTCTAACTGTTGCCTGCAGTCCAAAGCCCTTAGCAATACCTAACAATACAGCCAACATGGGAACGATAGAAAGCAATGTACTATATGTCAGAGCCGAAGCCTTAGTTTGCAGCTTTTCTTCCATGAAGCCCCGAAAAGCGAGGATCAACGTCTTGATAATGTTGATATAAAGCTCTTTCAAGCCACTCACCTCGTTCTCGGTAATACGCCAAATGTCATAAGTGACAAAATGGATCACCCATGTCAGGAACTGACCAATTCGTTCTCCGAGTGATGCATTTTCTTGCTGTGAATCCTGTGTAGGCATATCTCATATGAATAAGGTACATATATAAAAACAGCCTGCCTATAAGCCGGGTCCTGTACTTCCTGACCTTGCGGAAAAGGAAGTGTCTGCCATTTATCTTGTCTTACCGTCACCGATAAGCTTTAGCGGTCTACCCCTCGGCATCGGACGAGCCGCCCTACTGCGCCGATATACATGACCTTACAACCCATAAGACGTACTGCGTCTCCTATCACTACGAGACCGGTGAGCTCTTACCTCGCCTTTTCACCCTTACCGACCAAGGCCGGCGGTTATTTTCTGTTACGCTACTCTGCCCTCACGGACAGCTTCCCGTTAAGAAGTATGGTGCTCTGTGTTGCCCGGACTTTCCTCACGCTTAATAAGCGAGCGACAAACCAGCAGGCTGCGTGACGACAAAGGTAATGACAAAATATGAATTACAAAAAACATTCCCCCGAAATTCAAGTAGCAGCTTTCTGTCATGCCAATGTGTCAGCCCTGACTGTTAAAAAGGTACTTTGCCTTACACAGTACTCGTTAAGTGCAGTTAAGTCCTTGATTGCCGTCGTTAAAAGTGTACAAAAATGCGAGGTAAAGCATCTAACCAGCCATTTTTTGCACTTTCTTTGCCGAAAAGAAATTGTTAAATTTAAAAGTTGAATTAAAGTTGAAGCGTATGAAAACTATTTGGAAAAACATGTTGGGAGCGATCGTTATAGCAGCGATCAGTTCAGGTGTAGCCATAGGTGCAAGCACTTATTACATGAGTCAAAACCAAGCGACGACAACCTTCTCTTCCGGCGTGGAAAATACCTTTAAACAACCTTATAAGTTAGCGGGCTACAATGCTGTGGCCGCTGAAAACACGGATTTCACGTATGCTGCCGAGAAAGCGGTGCATGGTGTGGTGCACATCAAGGCGACGCAGAACAGCAAGGGCAACAGCGATCAACAATATGTGGATCCGTTTGAGTATTTCTTCGGTTTTGGCGGTCGCTCGCAACGTACACCGCAACCGCGTGTAGGTGCGGGCTCAGGTGTGATCATCTCTACGGATGGCTATATCATCACCAACAACCATGTCATTGACGGGGCAGACGAATTAGAAGTGACCCTAAACGACAACCGCAAGTTTGAGGCGAAAGTGATCGGCGCAGATCCAACCACTGATATTGCCCTCATAAAGATTGAAGCAGACGACCTTCCCACTATTCCCTTCGGTGACTCTGAAAAGCTGAAGGTAGGCGAATGGGTGTTGGCCGTGGGTAACCCCTTCAACCTGACCTCGACTGTTACTGCGGGTATAGTCAGTGCCAAGAGCCGTGGTAATATCGGAGCAGGAGGCGACCGCAGCAAGATCGAGTCTTTCATTCAAACAGACGCAGCGGTGAACCCGGGCAACAGTGGTGGTGCTTTGGTGAACACAAAGGGTGAGCTGGTCGGCATCAACACGGCTATCTACTCAGAAACCGGAAGCTATGCGGGATATTCATTCGCCGTACCTATTAGCATTGCCGGCAAGGTAGTTAATGACCTAAAGGAATACGGCACTGTACAACGTGCCGTATTAGGTGTCTTGATCCAAGACCCACAATACGTAGCCGACGAAGACAAAGCAAAAGTTAAGGCCCTTGAGGGTGCATACGTAGGAGGTTTTGCTGAGCGAAGTACAGCCAAAGAGGCAGGTGTGGAAAAGGGTGATGTGATCACCGCTGTTAATGGCGTGAAAGTGAAATCCGCCAGTGCTTTGCAGGAGCAGATTAGCAAGTACAGACCGGGAGACAAAGTGGAGTTGACTGTCGACCGAAACGGCTCCACGAAGAAATACACTGTTGAGCTGCGCAACGCACAGGGTAGCACAAAGGTAGTGAAGAGTGGCGATGGCACAGAGATTATAGGCGGTGCCTTCAAAGTATTGACTGACGAGCAGAAACGGAAGTTAGGTGTCAGCTACGGAATCGAGGTGACCGGTGTGACCAACGGCAAACTACAAAGCGCAGGTATAAAGAAGGGCTTCATCATCATGATCGTCAACAACCAGAAGATATCCACTCCAGAGGATTTCGAAAAAATTGTAGACAACATTCTACAAGGCCGCACCGAGGATCAAGGCCTTTTCATCAAGGGCTTCTACCCCAACGGACGCACGAAATACTATGCGATCGACCTCTCTGAGTAAACAAGAATTGCGCTAAGCAGATAAATAATGTTAAATTTGGGACATTGGCCGGGTGTGGTAATACATCCGGCCAATGTTTTCTGCAATAAAATCATATCTTTGCAACCCAAATTCTCTGATGAATTGAACGTAAAGTAGAGCATGAGACAATTAAAGATCACAAAGTCTATCACCAACCGCGAAAGTGCTTCGCTGGATAAATATCTTCAAGAAATTGGTCGCGAAGATTTGATCACAGTGGAAGAGGAAGTGGAGTTAGCGCAAGCTATTAGAAGAGGAGACCGTAAGGCGTTAGAGAAATTAACCCGTGCGAATCTCCGTTTCGTCGTATCCGTGGCAAAACAATATCAGAATCAAGGGTTAAGCCTACCTGACTTAATCAACGAAGGCAATTTGGGATTGATCAAGGCCGCTGAAAAATTCGATGAGACGAGAGGTTTCAAGTTTATTTCCTATGCTGTATGGTGGATTCGTCAATCTATCCTGCAAGCCTTGGCTGAGCAATCCCGTATCGTCCGTTTGCCTCTCAATCAGGTGGGCTCATTGAACAAAATCAGCAAAGCCTTCTCAAAATTTGAGCAAGAGAACGAGCGTAAACCCTCACCAGAAGAGTTGGCAGAAGAGTTGGAAATCCCGGTGGATAAGATTTCGGATACCCTAAAGGTTTCTGGCCGTCACATTTCAGTAGATGCACCGTTCGTGGAGGGTGAGGACAATAGTCTTTTGGATGTGCTTGTTAATGATGACGCTCCCATTGCTGATCGTACATTAATGAACGAGTCATTGTCGAAAGAGATTGATAGAGCTCTTGCTACATTAACCGAAAGAGAAAGCGAGATTATTAAAATGTTTTTCGGTATTGGGTGTCAAGAGATGACATTAGAAGAGATTGGCGACAAATTCGGTCTCACCCGTGAGCGTGTTCGCCAAATTAAAGAAAAAGCAATCAGAAGATTAAGACAAGGATCACGTAGCAAGTTACTAAAGTCCTACTTAGGATAATTAGTTCCAAATAACCGTTAAGGTTTTTAGAAAAACATATCCCGTACAGTTCAGCAAGGTTAGCCTCGCTGAACTGTATTGGTATAAAGGGCACACAACAATTAGAAGGGATGATCAGCATGGAACTGTCGCATACGCTCCTCCAAGACGGGATAGAGCTCCTCCCGCATACGGCTGGTGCAGGCACGTACACCGGGTTGCAAGGAGCCGGTCGTATCCAGATTGATGCTGGAAACGCCATAGTGCATCAACTCCGTCACTAATTCCCCGCCTGTCAGACCAGGATAAGAGAGCGAGAAGAAGAAACCGTCGCCAATCTCCTCCGTCACATCCCGAGGGTAGGTGATTGTGAAACCGTTCGCACAGAAAATAGCCTTCATCCGCTGTGCACGCTCGGCATAAGCCTTCGTGTCTTCCACGAAATTGATCTTGCCCTCCGTAGAGAGACGCAGCATCTCGGCATACCCATATTGTGTGGTGGCCGTGCAGCCGGAGGTGATCATGTAAAGAATGCTGGCAATGAGCGTCGGGCCGAAGATGCCAGTATCGTGATAGCGTTCGGCTAACGCCGGGAACTGCCTGTCAAAGAGCTTATCGCTGATGCAAAGCAACGCCATACGCTGCCCCGCATAAGAAAAGATCTTTGACGAGGAGAGCATCAACAGGTAATTGTCCGTGTAACGAGCCACGGTACGCACATAGGGCGGTTCAAAGGGATGGGAGAGGTCGTGACGGCTGTCCATCGCAAAGTAGGCCAAATCCTCCATGACAATCGCATCATATTTGGTCGCCAACTCACCGATAATCCGCAACTCCTCCTCCTCCAACGAGATCCATGCCGGATTGTTGGGATTCGAGTAGATGATTGCTGCAATGTCGCCCACTGCCAACTCCTCCTCCAACTTCGCCCGCAACGCCTGACCCCGATAAGGGAAGATGTCGAACTCCTTCCATGCAATGCCCAACACCCGCAGCTGCGATTTCTGGATTGGGAATCCAGGGTCGATGAAAAGCACCTTCCGCTTCATCGGATCGCGCTGGCAGCAACCAATGAAACCGCCAAAACTTCCTGCCACCGAACCAACCGTTGGCACACAGGCACGAGGAGAGATGTCAATGTTGATAAAGGCCTTGACAAAGCGGCTCGCCGCCTCTTTCAACTCTGAGATACCCGCAGCCGCCGGATATTGGCTACCAATGCCGCTATCCAACGCACGTTTCTCTGCCTCAATGCCATAGCGATTGGCCGGAAGACCAGGACTGCCTTGATCCATACGAATGAAGGGGATACCTGTCTTCTTCTCTAAATATTGCGCCACGAGCAGGGTCTCCCCTATCGTAGCATGGCTGAGGTCAGCCACGTGGTTCACACGTACCGCCTCAGCCACCAATTCATCTGAGAATATACGCATAATTCTACTTCCAGTTAGAGAAATCTCGTTTATCATTCACATGTTTTGCCTTACCGGTCGAGCGCTGGATCGAGTTCGGAGGCAAGATATGTACGTTTGGTTTGATACCCATCACGGAACAGAGACGGTCATACAACGGCTTGATGAATGGCATCTGCTTGGCGGGATTCGGCGAGAAGAACTCCGGACGCAACTCCACATCCAAATCGAACGTATCCTCGTGGTTCTTGCGATCCACGGTGATGAAGTATTGCGGCGAGAAGGCGGGGAACTCCGTCAAGATCGCCTCCACCTGACTCGGGAAGACATTCACACCCCGGATAATCAACATGTCGTCAGAACGGCCGAGTATCTTACCGATACGAACTGCCGTACGTCCACAGCGGCATTTCTCATAGATCAAATGGGTCAAGTCGCGGGTACGATAGCGCAGGATCGGCATCGCTTCCTTGCAGAGCGAGGTGAAGACCAACTCACCCTGCTCACCCGGTGCGACCGGTTCCAGCGTCTCAGGATTGATGATCTCTGGATAGAACATATCCTCCCATACGTGGGTACCATCTTGGTATTGGCACTCACCACCGACACCGGGACCACACATCTCCGTCAAGCCATAAATATCAATGGCCTTGATGTGCAACTTCTTCTCCAACTCCCTACGGATACCCCACGTCCAAGGCTCCGCACCGAAGAAGCCGACACGCAACTTCAAGTTCTCCGCCTTCACGGTGTCACTTTTCTCGATGCACTCCGCCAAATGAAGCGCATAAGAGGGGGTACAGCAAAGTGCCGTCGTGCCAAAATCCTGCATCAACATGATCTGCTTCTCTGAGTTGCCCGACGAGGTAGGTAACTGAATCGCTCCTAACTTAGCCGCACCATCATGGGCTCCTAAGCCTCCGGTAAAGAGGCCGTAGCCGTAAGATACCTGCACCACATCGCCCGGACCTATGTCACCCACTGCCAAAACACGGGCCACACACTCCGCCCAGTTGTCCAAGTCATTCTGCGTATAAGTGCCCACCACAGGTTTACCGGTCGTACCGGATGAGGCATGGATTCGGCGTACCTCACTCATCGGAACGGCCTGCAAACCGAACGGATACTCATCACGCAGGTCATACTTCGTGGTGAAAGGCAACTTCGTTATATCGTCGATAGAGGTAATATCTTCAGGCTTAATGCCCATCTTGTCCATCTTACGTTTATAAAAGGGAACCTTCTCATAACAGGTCTTCACGGTCTTGATCAATCGTTCTGTTTGGAGTTTGCGCATCTCCTCACGCGGCATACACTCCATAGCGGGATTGTGAATCATGGTTCTAAATACTTATTTTATAGTTAAACAATTCGTTCGTTGGCGTTACGCAAAGTCAGCCTCGGTCAAGAAAGCCAATTTCTTGATCACCACTGTCTCACGGGCCTTCTCCTCGGGAGAGGTACGCATGACAAGTACCCCCTCGCCTCGCCAAAGGAAGGAGTACATGTAGAGAATGTCCACCCCTGCCTCCGAGAGGATGCGTACCGCCGAGGCCGCACGCCCTGGGATGTCGTCAATACGCAGGGCCAACACATCGGCCAGCTGCACATTAATCCCCTGTTCACGGAGCATCAGAAAAGCCTGTGTTGGCTGACTGCAAAGCACCCGATAGATGCCATAATCTTGCGTATCCGCAATGGTGGATGCGATGATCTGAATACCCGCCTCACTCAAAAGCTCCAGTACCTTGATCAGTGTACCACCCTTGTTCTCAATGAATATAGAGAGTTGTTTGATTGTCATAATTACTGATATACTTTACGTTTATCTATTACTCGCACGGCCTTTCCTTCGCTGACCGGAAGGGTGTTCTTAGGCACTAACTTGACGTGAGGAGTCAGCAGGATCTCGTCCTTCAGCGCACGCTGGATGCGTTTCTGCAAGGCTTGCAACCGCTGGTAATCATCGGTAAAAAGCTCCTCCAACTCTACCTCCACCAACATGTTGTCATTGTCATCGTCGGTGGTCAGGGTGATCAAGTAGTTGTTAGCCAACTCCGGGAACTGCATCAAGATCTTCTCTATCTGGATGGGGAAGATATTCACGCCACGCAGCACCATCATATCGTCAGAACGTCCTCGCATCCGGTCCAGACGCACATGGTTTCGTCCGCACGGACAGCTACGACCTAACACACGGGTCAAATCTCGTGTCCGATAGCGCAACAGCGGCATCGCCTCGCGGCAAAGCGTCGTAAGCACCAACTCGCCTACCTCGCCATCGGGCACCGGCTCTAACGTCTCCGGATCGACAATCTCCACGATGTAGTAATCCTCCCAGAAGTGGAGACCGTTCTGCTCCGGACACTCAAAGCCGACACCGGGTCCACACATCTCCGACATTCCAAAGGAGTTATAAGCTTTCACACCCATCATCTCCTCGATACGCCGACGCTGCTCCTCACTATGCGGCTCCGCCCCTATCGCTAACACACGTAACTTCGTGTCTCGACGGGGATCCACTCCCACGCTGTCCATCACCTCTCGCAAGCGGGTCACATAGGAGGGCACCGCATGGACAGCCGTCGTGCCAAAATCGGTCATGAACTTGATCTGACGCAACGAATTGCCCGCAGCGGCCGGAATCGTCAGCATCCCCAATCGCTCCGCACCATACTGAAAGCCTAAACCACCGGTAAACATGCCGTAACCGCTGGAGTTCTGGAACACGTCGTCTGGTCGTAAGCCCACCATCCAAAGGTTGCGTGCCACCTGATTCGCCCACTCATCCAAGTCACGCTGCGTATGGAGGATCACCGTAGGTGTACCGGTCGTACCGCTGGAAGAGTGTAAACGCACACACTTTCGCAAAGGCACACTTGCCATCCCAAAAGGATAGGTATCACGCAGATCTTGCTTCGTCGTGAAGGGTATCTTCCGCAGGTCTTGCAGGCTCTGAATATCCTCTGGTTTCAAGCCCAACTCGGCAAACCGCTTTTTATAGAAAGGCGATTGCATACAATGCGTCACGGTCTGTTGAAGCCGCTTCAACTGCAACGCCTCAATCTCCGCCCGTGAAAGGGTCTCCATCTCCCGGTTGAAATAGGGAGAGGAGTCTTCCGGAATAAACTTTTCCATCTTAATGTTGTTGACTGACAGCCACTCCGCAGTCGAACGCACGGAGGTTGGCCTCTACCACTGCCTCCCCCTTGCGGGCGAAGATCGTGGCGATAGCCTGCCGTAACTGTTCCACACTCAAGATCTCAATCGAAGGAGCGGCCATCCCTAACAGCACCATATTGGCACCACGAGGATTACCCGCCTCGTGCGCCACCTGCTCAATGTCCATCTTCACCACTGCAGGCAGGGCCTCCAATTCGGCCATCAACTCCGCCTCATCGGGATAGTTGGGGATATTGATAAAAGGTTTGCAACTGGTCACGATCACCCCCGTCTTCGCTAAATAGGGCAGATAGCGCAGGCTCTCCATCGGCTCCATGCTGATCACCACATCAGCACCGCCCTGTGGAATCAAATCAGACCAGATCGTCTCCGTTGAGAGACGCAAGTTGCTCTGCACATCTCCCCCACGCTGGCTCATGCCATGCACCTCAGCCTGTTTCAGATAGAGCCCGGCTTTCGTAGCTGCCTCACCAATGACCGTAGCGATGGAGAGGATGCCTTGCCCTCCCACACCGCAGAGTATGATATCTTTTTTCATTTCTTCTCCTCCTTCGCTTTTCTCGCCTCACGGGCATGACGAGCCGCCGTCTGGATGCACTCACGCCGTGGGATGATCACGGACACACCTTTGTATTCAATCTCTTCCCGGATGATACGGGTAATCTCCTCCATGTTCTTCGGCAGGGGCACTACCACATGCAGATGCTCCGGCTCCACCCCCAAACCTAAGCAGATCGCCTCAAACTTATTCGTGCCAGCGGAATCCTGTCCACCAGTCATACCTGTAGTTAAGTTATCGGAGATAATTACCGTGATCGGACTATGATCGTTCACCGCATCCAATAGACCAGTCATGCCACTGTGTGTAAAAGTAGAGTCACCAATGACCGCCACAGCTGGGAATAATCCCGCATCAGCCGCTCCCTTGGCCATCGTAATCGAAGCACCCATATCCACACAGCTTGCTAACGCCTGATAAGGAGGTAAAGCACCTAAAGTATAACAGCCAATATCGCCAAAAACACGATGCGTCGGATAGTCGGCCAATACCTGATTTAATGCCGTATAGACATCCCGGTGTCCACATCCTTGACAGAGCTGTGGCGGACGTGCGGCCAAATGTTTCGCTGGAGCGAAAGCGGAACCGGCAGATTCTCCCAACGCTTTAGCCACCGCATCAGGCGTCAACTCACCTGTGCGAGGCAAATCGCCCGTGAGCCGTCCCTTAACAGGATAACCTGCACCCAACAAACCTTTCACCTGCTCCTCAACAACTGGCTGGCCATCTTCCACGACAAGAATCGCATCATTAGCAGCAGCTAAAGCCTGCACAGCGGCAGCAGGCAGCGGATATTGACTGACCTTTAACAGATTGGCCTTCTCACCTACAACCTCTTTCACGTAATTATAAGCTATACCACATGCCACGATACCCAAACGAGGAGCCTCAGCATGCTGTTCTATCTTATTATACATAGAATCCGCAGCAGCCTGCTCCATATCCGGCTGCTTTGCGATCAAAGCATCATAACGTTTACGGGCGATTCCAGGTAGCAGTACCCAACGCTCCGTACTCACATCCAAAGGTTTCTCCTCCAAAGGCTCACCGACCTCCACGGCTGCACGGCTGTGTGCTAAACGAGTTACGACTCGTAGCACCACTGGCTCACGCAATCGCTCCGACAACTCAAACGCACTGGCCACCATATCATAAGCCTCTTGTTGATTGCTGGGTTCAAAGGTAGGGACCAAGGCAAATTTCGCATAGAAGCGACTGTCCTGCTCATTCTGGCTGGAGTGCATCGACGGATCATCAGCCGCCAACACGATCAAACCACCATGCACGCCTGTAATGGCTGCATTTACAAACGCATCCGCACACACATTCATTCCCACATGCTTCATGCAAACCAGGGCACGTTTGCCTGCATACGACATGCCCAGCGCCGCCTCCATAGCCGTCTTCTCATTCGTACACCAACGACTATGCACCCCACGCTTCTGGGCCAAAGGGTCACCCTGAATAAATTCCGTAATTTCGGTGGAAGGAGTACCCGGATAGGCATACACACCGCTCAATCCGGCATGAATAGCACCTAACGCAATGGCCTCGTCACCAAGTAACAGTCTTTTCATGATAAATCTAAAGCATTTTATAAACTTAAAATGGCAAAGTTAAGGCTTTCAACCCAATCTAGCAACAATCTGTCTGTTTTTGTCTCGATTTGCTATCTAACACGTTAGAAATCATATAATCGTCATTGTCCAACAAATCGTTTGCGCTCCACCACGTTGCCTTTGGTGTCCACCACTTGCACCTCAAGCGCCTGGCCATCGTAGGTAGCCACGACAGCGGTCTCGTTGCTATTGGTCAAGACCGGGAAAGCAATCTTCTCATTAGGAGCCTCAAACTCATAGCGATGTTCATGGCCACAGAGCATCAGGTCAATGCCAAGACGATTGAGTGCAGGTACAAATTTCTCCATCACCTCACGCTGACCATGCCATACATCAGGACGTGTTGAGGGTGGCATGTGGCAAATCGCAACACGGAAGCGTGCTGTCGCAAAAGCCGGATCATTCGCCAACGTCTCCAACCAAGCGGCCTGCTCGCTGCGATAACTGTCATAATCCGTAATGCCGTAATACTCCAAATCACTATCGGGCTTATCCTCACCACTATCAAGCATAATGAAGCAAACCGGACCTTGCCGAAAAGCATAATAGAGATGCGGCTCTTTGGGCGAGAAATAATCCTGGAAAGCAGTAGCAAACTCCCCACGTGTCTCATGGTTGCCACGTGCATAATACATCGGCTGCTCGGAAGCGAACAGGCGCACGCTCTCATTCATAAATCCTTCAAAAACACCCTGTTTATCTTTCATCGTAGAGACCATATCCCCATTGAAGATCACGAGATCCTGCTTCGCATGTTGCCCTGCCGCCAATAGTTCAGCCAGATGTTGCTGCCGCCCATGAATATCGTTGAGCATAAGGAAAGAGGTGGTAGGCTTACTCCAATCAGAGGTGGTAAAGCGCAACGGCTCACGTCCATAAACATCCGTAGCGGTAATTCGTCCGTAAGCCACATAATGACCCTCGTGTTGTAGCACCTCCTGCGCATAGACACGGTAGCGATAGGTCGTACCAGGACGTAATCCGCTCACATGCACCACATGGCGTGTGTCCGTACGCTTCACACCATTGGCCGTGTCGAAATAACGAGGACGCACCTCTCCATAATAATGCGTTCCATCATTAGGTGCGATCTCTACCCATCCCACACTCGGAGCGGTGGCTTCCCATACGAAAGTGGCTTCTGTTTCTTTCACGTTCTGCAGATAGGGGCCATACAGCAATTTAATTTGCGCCTCAGCACTCAGACCCGAACATAAGAGGAATAGGGAAACCCATATTCCCCACTTCCATGTTAAAACCAAGCTTCTCATATATGCGTACGTTTTTCTTTCTGACATAGATAATTAAGATCACGAATGAGATACATGCATCCGGCGCAAGAAGTAAGCCAAATGAACCAATGCAAACAGGAAAGAGATGACCAACAAGACCTTGTTCTCCTCCCACCCTACGGTTTGCTGGTGCCACAGGCCTGTAATGACACAGAGCACAGACAGCACGATACCGATCATGTTGAGAGTTGTCTCGCCTTTGCGATGCGCCTGCATTGGCTCCAGTTTACTGTGCTTCATGCCGTAATGCACATAGATATCCAATCCGATCAGCATCCACAATACCAGACGAATCCAAGTGTCTGCAGGCAGGAATACCATCATCACCAAACAAGTGATGATACCCGCAATGGGCACGAAAGGCACCCAAGGGGTCTTGAACGAACGGGGTGCGTCGGGCATGGTCTTACGGACGATCAACACGCCCGCACATACCAAGGTGAAGGCGAACAGCGTACCGATACTACACATCTCACCAGCTACACTGGCGGGTACAAAAGCCGCCAACAGACCCACTAACACCATGAAAAGCAGATTACTGCGTGCCGGCGTACGGTATTTCTCATGGATATGCGAGAACAACGGGGGCAAGAGTCCATCCTTGCTCATGCTTAGGAAGACACGGCTCTGTCCCAAAAGTGTCACCATGATTACCGAGCAATAACCCATCAGGATGGCCAAGACAATCGCCCGGTTCAACCAAGGATAATCTGGATGGATCACGCCATCGGCTCCCATCGTACCCATGTGGTCGATCGCGATCGCCACGGGAGCGATTCCCGCCTGACCAGAGAAGGAGGAATAATGCACCACGCCCGTCATGACGTGCGCAAACAACATATATAATATGGTAGTAATACCCAACGACATCAAGATGCCGATCGGCATATCCCGCTTGGGATTCTTTGTCTCCTGCGCAGCCGTACTCACCGCATCGAATCCCAAAAAGGCAAAGAAGACAATAGCCGCCCCACGCAAGATGCCGGAAAAGCCAAACTCACCCAACGTACCCGTATTGGCAGGGATATAAGGCGTGTAGTTCTCCATGCGGATGTATTGCCAGCCCAACGCCACGAACGTCAACACCACGGAGACCTTCAAGAAGACGATGATACCATTGAAAATAGAGCTTCCTTCCGTCCCTCGAATCAAAAAGATACTCATCAAAGCCACGATCAGGAAAGCAGGGATGTTAACGATTCCCCCATCCCAAGGGCAAGCGGTCAAGGCCTGCGGCAACTGCACCCCAAAGCCCTCCAAAAAGACTACTAAATAACGACTCCAGCTGATGCTGACGGTGGTTGCCGCCACGCAATACTCCAGCACCAAGTCCCAACCAATGATCCAGGCGATCAGCTCACCCATTGTCGCATACGAATAGGTATAAGCACTACCCGCCACCGGGATCATCGAAGCAAACTCCGCATAGCAGAGCGCCGCAAAACAACAGCCCAAAGCCGCTACAATAAAGGAAAGCGTAATGGCCGGACCGGTATAACCCGCCGCCACCGCTCCCGTGATGGAGAAAAGACCCGCACCAATAATCACACCTACGCCTAAAGCCACTAAGCTCCAAGGCCCTAACACTCGTTTCAGCGTCTTATTTCCAGACTCATTCGCCTCCAGCAACAGAGACGCCAAACTCTTCCTTACGAATAAACTCATTTTGAACGATTATCATTTAATTATCGTCCGCAAAGTTATGGATTCTCAGCCAAACAGCGCAAGGATGAGGCCAATTTCTCACTACTTGAACCGCTGTTCTAACTGATCAGCATCTACATTGGTCGCTACAATCACCCCTTGATCGTCGATCAAGAAATTACGCAATCCTTTGTTCAGGTGATATTTCTCGCTCACCTCGGATGCGACTTCCGCACCCATATAATACTGAGAGGAACGATCCAATCCATCAATCTTAACCGTCTCAGCGAAAACCGACTCCCGCTCATCGAGCGAGATCGCACACAACCGAACCTTGTCCGATTCCATAGCTGCTACCTTATTGGCTAAAAGCACGTTGCGCATCCGCGACTCCGCATCGTAAGCAGCCCAAAAATGAACCAGGGTATAACGACCCGTTTGATTCTGAAAACGAATGGCCTTGCCATCCTTTTCTAAAAACTCAATGCTCGGTGCCAAGTCACCCGGATTAGAACCCTCCGTGAGCGTGGCCTTCTTCGAACCGGCAGACATGCCAAACAGGGCTACCGACACGATGAGCACATAAGCTCTTACCTTCATATTCTCTCGTTTTCGTTAAACATACGTCCTATCCAGCGCCGAGAGGTTGATCATGATAACCTAACTACGCACCTCTCATCCCCTGCATAGAGGGCATGGTCTTCTCACAAGACCCATTCGTTGCCCTTTTGACGCCGCAAAGATAAAGGCAAACTTCGTCACCCGCCAAGCCTATTATTATTTTCTTGACATAAAGCAAGTATTTCGATATGTTTTATCGCATATTTTCGTAAAATTCCGCATGTTTTACAACACGTTTTTACGATTCAACACGACTTTCCCCGCTGAATACATTCGAAATCAGCATAGATTATGTACTTTTGCCCCGTTTTATTTAGGACAAACGGTATGACAAAAGCGAACGAAATAATATTGATTACGATCAACGGCATGGATCGACCCGGCGTAACCGCCGCATTGACAGAGATCCTGGCCAACAACAACGCCGTCATCTTAGACATCGGTCAGGCGGACATACACAACCAACTCTCGTTGGGCATCCTGTTCCAATGCACGGAAGAGAACTCGGGCGACATCTTGAAAGAGCTGTTGTTCAAGAGCTATGAATTGGATGTCAATATCCGTTTCAGCCCGATCAGCGAGGCGGAATACAGCGAATGGGTAGGCATGCAGGGCAAGAATCGCTACATCATCACCATCTTGGGACGCAAACTGACCGCCAAGCAAATAGCTGGTGTATCGCACGTGGTGGCAGAGCAGGGCATGAACATCGACGACATCAAGCGTCTGACCGGACGTATCCCTTTGGATGAGAATGAGCGTACGCCCAAGGCGAGCGTGCAATTCTCCGTGCGTGGCACACCGAGCGACAAGGAGCGGATGAAAGCGGATTTCATGCGCCTCTCTAACGAGTTAGAGATGGATATCTCCTTCCAAGAGGATAGCATGTATCGCCGTATGCGCCGACTGATCTGCTTCGATATGGATTCGACCTTGATCAAGACGGAGGTGATCGACGAGTTGGCTATCCGGGCCGGTGTGGGCGACCAAGTCAAAGCAATTACCGAATCGGCCATGCGGGGTGAGATTGATTTCTGCGAGAGCTTCAAGCAGCGGTGCGCCCTGCTGAAGGGATTGGATGTCTCTGTCATGCAAGAGATTGCCGAGAACCTGCCGATCACGGAGGGTGTGGATCGCTTGATGCGTGTATTGAAAAAGGTGGGCTTCAAGATCGCTATCCTCTCCGGAGGATTCACCTATTTCGGCAACTACCTGAAGCAGAAATACAACATCGACTACGTCTATGCGAATGAGTTAGAGATTGAGGACGGCAAGCTGACAGGACGCTACGTGGGCGACATCGTGGATGGTCGTCGGAAAGCGGAGTTGCTGCGCCTGATCGCACAGGTGGAGAATGTGGATATTCGCCAGACCGTAGCGGTGGGCGACGGAGCGAACGATCTGCCGATGATCAGTATCGCCGGATTGGGTATCGCCTTCCATGCGAAGCCCAAGGTGAAAGCAACCGCCAAACAGTCTATCTCAACCATCGGATTGGATGGCATTCTCTATTTCTTAGGGTACAAGGACTCTTATCTCGAATCTTAACAATCAAAATGATAACGATATGGTACGACACATTGTGATGTTCAAACTGAAACCGTTTGAGACACCGGCCGAGAAGACGGCTAAATTGCAAGAAATCAAGACGAATTTGGAGGCATTGATCGACAAGATCGACGTGCTCCGCATGATCCGTGTGGACTTCAACATCAACCCGGCTGAGACTTGGGACTTGATCCTCACCACTGAGTTGGACACGTTGGCGGATGTCAACACCTATGCGAACCACCCCGCTCATGTGGCTGTGGCAAAAAGTATTATTGGCCCCGTGAAAGCGGATAGAGCGTGTGTGGATTATGAAGTCCTTTAATATAGATGAGCGGGTTGAGCAGGCCGTGCTCAACTTCATGGAGGGATATAACTGCGCCCAGTCTGTTTTCTTGGCCTACGCGGATCTGTTCGATCTCGACAAGGAGCTGGCCAAGAAGATGTCCGTCTCTTTTGGAGGAGGAGTCGGACGGTTACGGGAGGTGTGCGGAACGGTCAGCGGCATGGCTATGCTGGCTGGATTCAAATATCCGGTGGAAGACCCGAAAGACCAAGACGCACGCACGAAGAACTATGCCATGGTGCAGAAAATGGCCGGCATGTTCCGGGAGAAGCATCACTCCATCATCTGCCGAGAGCTGTTGGAGGCGAAACAGGCTGCGGCTACTGATCCTGCCCCCTCTCCTCGCACGGCGGAGTATTACGCCAAACGTCCCTGCGCACGCTTCGTGGCCGATGCGGCTCGTTTGGCTGGACGGATGCTCAACGAAGAAATTTGATCAGCGATCTCCGTCAAAATCAATGGCGATAGTGGTGCCCTCTCCTAAGCGGGAGGTGATTTGCACAGCGGCACCATACTTGCGCAAGATGCGCAGGCTCAGACTTAACCCGATACCTCGGCCAGCATATGCATGGGCATTGCTGGCCCGGTAGAAAGGTTGTGTCACCCGCTGGATCTCCTCCGGAGGAATGCCGATGCCTTGATCGACGATGGATAACACACTGCCTCGCAGACGCATCTCAACCGGTTTATCTCCGGAATATTTACAGGCATTCTGTAAGATGTTTTGAAGCGCAATCTTCAACAGATCGGGATTGGCCTCCACCTGATAGGCGAAGTTATCAGGCGAGAAAGAGATACGTTCCGAGGTGAATGGCATCAAATAATCCGCCAAGCTGAAGGTATCAATCGCCTTTTGCAACTGTTCTCGATCCCCTCTCGCCAAGAAGAGCAGCTGCTTAATAAGCTGAATGACGCGATGATTCTCCATGGCGATGCGACGCAACGCGTCTTGATATTCCTTCGCCGTCCGCTCCCTCATCAAACTGATCTCACACTCGCCTTGAATGGCGGTCAACGGATTGTTCAACTCATGCGAAGCGTTACTGATAAACGCCTTCTCGCTCTGATAGGCCCAATCTATGCGCTCCACCATCTGAGCGGCATAACGACGGCTGATCCAACGCAAACCAGCCACACTGCCTATCAGTCCGACACAGAGCAACAGCAGAAGCCAGACGCAGATGCCTCCCCGCAAGGCTGGCACCCAGCAGGCCAGCAAACCGATGCCACTCACCTGCACCAACCAAACGGCAACTATCACATAGGTCAACCGGCGTGCGTATTGCTCCCCAATGCGTGCCCCCTCTTTCATGCCTCTATACGATAGCCCACACCCGTCACGGTATGGATCAGTTTCTGGTCAAAATGCTTATCCACTTTCTGACGCAGGTAGTTGACATACACATCCACCACATTGGTGTTGTGCACATCCGACTCCTTCTCCCAGACCGCTTTCAGCAGCTCCCCACGAGAGACAGCCATTCCCACCTTTTGCAGCAAACATTCCAACAGTTTGTATTCCTTCACGGTCAAGGCGATCGGTTGCCCTTTACGCAGGGCCCGGTGGTTGCTCGGATCCAGTTTCAAATCGCCACAACGTAAGGGAGCAGCAGTAGCCCCCGCTCCTACCCGACGCAATAGCGCTTGGATACGTGCCCGCAACTCCAGAAAACTAAAAGGCTTCACCAAATAATCATCCGCCCCCGCATCCAATCCAGCGACAATATCCTCCGTAGTGCCCAAAGCGGTCAGCATGATGACCGGACATAGATAGCCAAACCGCTGCCGATAACGCGCACACAGCTGCAACCCACTTAGTTTGGGCATCATCACGTCGAGCAGCAAACAGTCGAAGCCACCTGATTCCGCCAGCAGCCATCCCTGCTCGCCATCCGTAGCCACGACAGCCTCATGCCCGCACTCTCGCAAGCCGCGCTGAATGAAAGAGGCGATATTCGCCTCATCCTCTACCACCAAAATCTTTGCCATGCGTCCGTTCTTTTTCTGTTTCGGGCGCAAAGGTAGGGATTCTATTGAAAACGATAAGGGATTTCCGGTTGTAAGTAATCCAAATCCAAATAGGGAATATGCGGATAGATCAGGTCTAAATAGCGCAAGTCAAGTGGACCAGGCACCTCTTCTATACGCACCTTGGTGACACCATGCCGCTTGAAATCCAGCCGCTCAGCCGCTTCTTCAGAAAGATCGATCAATCGCTTGCGGCTACGAGGGCCACGATCGGTCACACAGACGATCACGCTCTTCATGTTCTTCAAATTGGTCACCCGCAGGAACGTGCCAAAGGGATAGGTACGATGGGCTGCCACCAACTCCTCCTTATTATGAATCCGGCCACTGGAGGAGACACGCCCATGAAAACGGCTGTGGTAATAAGAGGCAAGTCCCTCCGTTTGTGCCCATATCTCGCTGCCCCCTATACTTGAAAAGAGGATAATCAGCCAACAACACAAACGGAAGGACTTGCTTATCATACATTAGACGAATGCGTTATTGCAAAAGCTGTCCCTTGTACTCGCCCGTCAAGCTCTTCAAGAAAGCGACAATCTTTGTCATCTCTGCATCGGTCACGTCATGACCAATCTCAAACTCGTGCATGATGCGAACGGCATCCTCGATCGTCGTGATCGAACCATCGTGCATGTACGGGTAGGTCAGCATCACGTTACGCAACGTCGGTGTCTTGAAACGATGACGATCCGCCTCTTTCTGCGTCACGGCGAAACGGCCGTTATCGCCATCGGTCAAGCCGGTATTCCGATAGTCGAAGTAGCTCTTCGTCACACCCATGTACTCATACGATTGACCACCGATGTTCACACCCACATGGCAAGTCGCACATTTGTTCTTCTTGAACAGTTCATAGCCCTCTTGCTCCTCGGGGGTCAAAGCATTCTTATCGCCCATTAAATAGCTATCAAAACGGCTCGGCGTTAGTAATGTCTTCTCGAACTCGGCGATAGCCTCCGTAATCGTGGATTGTGAATAGCCCTCCGGATAAACCTCCATGAAACGCTTCGTGAACTCCTTATCCTGTGCCAAAGCCTCACAGATCTGATCAAAAGAGGTACAACCCATCTCTACCGGATTCAATGGAGGACCTGCGGCCTGCTCCTTCAAGTCTGCGGCACGACCATCCCAGAACTGCACAAAGTTCAAAGCAGCATTGTAAACCGTCGGTGCGTTCACACCGCCCAAAAGTCCATTGATACCATCCGAGAACTGATGACGATCCACACCTGCCGTGCCTAAGTCGTGGCAAGAGGCACAAGAGATGGTGTTGTCAGCAGAGAGACGCGTGTCATGAAACAGGTCATACCCCAACGCCACCTTCGCCGAATCGGTCGGCAGGCTCTTCATCAACGGTTGCAACGGCTCATTGGCGAACTCCTCCGCTACGGTCTCCGTCGCAAAACACTCCTTACGCACCTTCTTTGCCCACGAAAGGATCACCGCTTTCTCCTCATCATCCAGGCTAGTGCCCCAATGAATAGGCATGTGTGAATACTTCGCGGGAGGCATCGAACCACTCAACGCACAATTCTCCACTTTGGCTAAATCCACCTCAGAAACAGGCTGTCCCTGCTCCAAAGCCTCCACCAAAGCGGTGAAATCAGCGTAATGGAACGCACCTTCCATATCCGCCTTCACAATCGGGCCAATCACCGGGAAGTTTCCGTAGAAAGGCATCTGTGCATTTTCCGCATGACAAACCAAGCAATCGTTCGCCCGAAGGATCGAAGCCACCTGCTTAGCCTCATCATTGGCATACTGCTTGTACTCGGATGAACCGCAGGAGGTTACCGTGAAAGCGGTAGCCAATGCTATTAAACCGGCTGGCAGCATGGCCATTTGTTCAAAAAGCTTGTTACTCATAATACATATAACTTATTTTGACATAAACCGCTGCAAATATAGACTTTTTACGAATAAGATAGTTGATGTAAGCCATTTTTTTCATTGTATTTCCCGGTTTCTGCGCAGCCACTTTCTCAGGGAGCTCAAGCAAATATCGTTTTGTGCTTTTTTTTACCTATCTTTGCCCACGAAAAAGTGACCATAAAACAATAAGGACATATTTAAAACAGAAGAAGATGTTTAAGAACAAAACGATTTGGATTGTCATTGCGGTTGCCGCAGTATTGCTCTTTTGGGTGAAAGGTGTATATAATAATATGGTAACACAGGATGAGGGAGTGAAAACAGCCTGGAGCCAGGTGGAGAACCAATACCAGCGCCGCTTGGACTTGATCCCGAACTTAGTGAATACCGTCAAGGGCTACGCTTCGCACGAGAAAGAGACCTTGGAGGGTGTGATACAGGCCCGAGCACAGGCCACACAGACGACGATTGACCCGAGCAACCTGACCGAGGAGTCGATGAAGCGTTTCCAGGCCGCTCAAGGGGAGTTGAGCAATGCGCTCTCTCGTTTGATGGTCGTGATGGAGCGTTACCCGGATCTGAAGGCCAACCAGAACTTCATGGAGCTGCAAGCCCAGTTGGAGGGCACGGAAAACCGTATCTCTGTGGAGCGTAAGCGTTTCAATGAGGTGGCGCAAGGGTATAACACCTATATCCGTCAATTTCCGAACGTGATCCTCTCTGGCCTGTTCGGTTTCCAGCAGAAGGCCTATTTCAGCGCAGAAGCGGGTGCCGAGAAGGCTCCGAAGGTGGAGTTTTAAGGAAAAAAGGGAATGCGTAATCGCATGAAAAAGCCTTTTACATTAAAGAAATGTTGGTGGGGGTGGCTATGGATCTGTCTCTGTTGCCACCTCAGCCTTTTTGCCGCCACCGACTACACGGTGGAGACCATCCCCAACGTGCGTCTCAGCAATCGCCTCAACCATGTGAGCGACCCCGACGAGCTGATCCAACCACAAGACGAGGCTCGCATCAACCAAGCGCTCAACCTGCTGGAGGATAGCTTGGGCATTGAGGTCGCCGTCGTGGCGGTGGAGAGCATCGGCGAGAACGATGCCCGCATGTTCGCTACCGACCTCTTCAAGCATTGGGGATTAGGACAAAAGAACAGAGACAACGGCCTGTTGATTCAGTTGGTGACCGAGCCCTCGCAACGCTCCGTCGTGTTTGAGACGGGCTATGGCATTGAGGGTGTCTTGCCCGATGCCATCTGCTATCGCCTGCAGCAACGCTACATGATCCCCGACATGAAGGAGGGCGATTATAGCGGCGGTATGTTGAAAGGGGTAATCGCTGTCACGCAATACCTGCTGAGCAGCGACTATGAGCGAGGCGAGCTGTTGGGTGAAGAGGAGGACGATGAGCTGTGGTTCGTTTTAGGTCTCTTTTTATTGATAGGTGTAGGCATGGTTGGATTGGCTATCGCCGTGACCTATTATAAGTATCGCCCGAAGATCTGTCCGCAATGCGGAGAGAAAGCCTTTCGCTTCCAAGGCGATCGGGTCATCCGGGAGGCTACCCATTTCTCCGAGGGAATGGGCGAAGAGGTCTATCGCTGCAAACATTGCGGCTACACCGAGCGACATCCCCATCGCATCGATCGCATCCATCGTAGTGGAGGCGGCCCCATCATCATGGGTGGTGGCGGAGGAGGCTTCGGCGGAGGCGGAGGCTTCAGTGGCGGCTCCTGGGGCGGCGGAAGCTCCGGTGGAGGTGGCTCGATCAGCCGCTTCTAAACGAAGGAAAATACAAAGCAATTAATTAATATACAAATGGCAAAAATTACGAAAGAGGATGCGCTTCGGTATCACGCCGAGGGCAAGCCTGGAAAGATTGAGGTTATCCCGACTAAGCCACACAGCACACAGACCGATTTATCGTTGGCCTACTCGCCTGGCGTAGCGGAGCCCTGTTTGGAGATTGAACAAAATCCCCTTGATGCTTACAAATACACGGCCAAAGGTAATTTGGTGGCCGTGATCTCTAACGGTACAGCCGTTTTAGGTTTGGGTGACATCGGCTCGTTGGCCGGTAAGCCCGTGATGGAGGGCAAAGGCTTGCTCTTCAAGATTTTCGCAGGCATCGATGTATTTGATATTGAGGTGAACGAGAAGGATCCAGAGAAGTTTATCCAAACGGTTAAGGCGATTGCCCCGACCTTTGGTGGCATCAACTTGGAGGACATCAAGGCACCGGAGTGCTTCGAGATTGAGCAACGCCTGAAGGCAGAGCTCGACATCCCCGTGATGCACGACGACCAACATGGCACAGCGATCATCTCTGGTGCTGGTCTGATCAATGCCTTGGAGGTGGCCGGCAAGCGTATCGACGAGGTGAAGATCGTGGTCAATGGAGCCGGAGCGGCTTCCATCTCCTGCACTAAACTCTATGTGATGCTGGGCGCCCGCCGAGAGAACATCGTGATGTGCGACAGTAAGGGTGTGATCCGGGCAGATCGCGCCAACCTGAATGCCGCCAAACGAGAGTTCGCTACCACCCGTGACCTCCACACCTTGGAGGAGGCTGTAGCCGGAGCGGATGTATTCCTGGGTCTCTCCGTGGCTAACGTCTTGACACAAGAGATGGTACGCAGCATGAACAGCAACCCGATCGTCTTCGCCTTGGCGAACCCCAATCCGGAGATCTCCTATGCAGATGCCATGGCCTCTCGCGAGGACATCATCTTCGCTACCGGACGTTCAGACTATCCCAACCAGATCAACAATGTGTTAGGTTTCCCCTATATCTTCCGTGGAGCCTTGGACACGCACGCTACGGCCATCAACGAGGAGATGAAGTTAGCGGCTGTCAAGGCGATCGCCGACCTGGCCAAAGAGCCAGTGCCCGATGTGGTGAATGCGGCTTACAAGCTGAAACGCACCACCTTCGGTCGTGACTACATCCTGCCGAAGGCATTGGATCCTCGCCTGCTGACTCGTGTCTCTTGCGCCGTGGCGAAAGCCGCTATCGAGTCTGGTGTCTCTCGCAAGACGATCACCGATTGGGAGGGCTACGCCAACCACCTGCGTGAGATGATGGGCTACGACAACAAGCTGTTGCGCTCCTTCACCGATATGGCCAAGGCCAACCCGAAACGTGTGGTCTTCGCCGAGGCCAACCATGCCAATATGCTGAAGGCCGCTGTCGAGGCAAAGGCTGAAGGTATCTGTGTGCCTATCCTGTTGGGCAATGAGGAGCGGCTGAACAAGATCGCCGCAGAGGAGAGCATCAGCTTGGAGGGTATCGAGATCGTCAACCTGCGCCACGATCGGGAGACGGAGCGTCGCCATCGCTACGCCCGTATCCTCGCCAAGAAGAAGGCACGTGAGGGCATCACCTTCTCCGAGGCTTGCGAAAAGATGGTGGATCGCAATGCATTTGGTATGATGATGGTAGCGACCGGCGAGGCGGATGCCTTCGTGACCGGTGTCTATAGCCGCTATGCGGAGGTGACGAGGTTGGCTGAGCAGATCATCGGCATCCGTCCGACCTACAAGCATTTCGGTGCGATGAACATCTTGACCTGCAAGAAGGGTACCTTCTTCATTGCCGATACATTGATCAACCGCCACCCCTCTACGGAGGTGTTGATCGACATCGCCCGCCTGACGCATGATGCAGTGAAGTTCTTCGCTCATGAGCCGGTGATGGCCATGCTCTCCTACTCCAACTTCGGAGCCGACAAGCAGGGAAGTCCGCAGAAGGTGCACGATGCCATCGAGTATCTCCATGCCAACTATCCGGATATGTTGATCGACGGTGAGATGCAGGTAAACTTCGCCCTCAACAACAAGTTGCGTGACGAGATGTATCCCTTCACCCGCTTGAAAGGCAAGGATGTGAACACCTTGGTATTCCCTAACTTGAGCTCTGCCAACAGTGCTTATCAGCTGCTCGATGCCCTGGGTATCAGCGAAACCATCGGCCCGATCCAGATGGGATTGAACAAGCCGATCCACTTCACCGACATTGAAAGCTCTACCCGTGACATCCTCAACCTAACGACTGTCGCCGTGGTGGATGCCATCGTTCAGGAGCAGATCGAGAAGGGAGCGTAAAGACTCGCCTACAAGTCAAGAATTCGTTGCCCGTCGGCGCAGAATTTGTTGCCCATCGGATTAAAATTCGTTGCCCATGGTTTTCCAAAACTACGGGCAACGTTTTTTATTTTTACGGGCAATCTTTTTGAAAACGATGGGCAATGTTTTTTGACGCTTTCAGCCTTCCGATGCAAGCCTATCCCGCTGGCATCTACTTCGTCCGCTTGGAGAGCCAAGTGGTCGGCGTAGTGAAGCGGTAAATATTTGGCATACTGGCTATCATTTTGTGATTTGAAGTAAAAAGAACACCGTAGGTGTGATGGGAATATAGCCGGGGGTTACGCCTTGTGGCTTCATCCCCGGCTATATTCCAGTCACGCCTATGGCGTTTCTGTTTGTATGCTTCGAGAAAGTAGGAAAAAGATAGGGGAATTTGAACTTTGATTCCCCGAAACTCTTTACCTTTGCGCCGTTCTCATCCCGATAAAGGGTGAGAGCAGACATATATCGAAAAGGCGTTTACTGAAACGTCTTGTCTTCTACATCTCAAACTTCGCAATTTGAATCCAAGGAGACAAGGCAACGGTAGATACCTGCGTAGTTGTATTCATGCGGCTTCATGCGCTTCGGCGCATGAGGTTCGTTTGTATATCTATCTGCGTGGGCTTCGGACGTTGCTTATCCTTGGGTGAGGGCAATGCGAAGGCCTGAGATGTGGGATAAGTGACAGACGAATCCCGCGCTTTTTTGTATAGGCTTAATTGTTCACTTTTAAATGTATATCAGTATGAATGCAAAAAAGATGCTTTTCGCAGGTGTATGCCTGTTAGCAGCTTGCTTCACGCAAGCGCAAGAGAGCCAGATGCCGAAGGCTTTCAGTTATCAAGCGGTAGTGCGTAATTCGCAAGGTAAGGTGATTGCCAAACAATCCGTAGGAATCAAAGTGGAAATTTTACAGGGATCAACGGAAGGCACAGTGGTTTATGCGGAAACGCAAACACCCGAAAGTAGCCAAACGGGTACGGTGAATTTACTTATCGGTACAGGTACGGCAACAGAAGGTACTTTTGCAGATATTGATTGGGGTGCAGCTACCTATTTCCTGCGCATCAGTATGGATGTACAAGGTGGCAGTAGCTATGAGGTGGTTTCCACTACGCAAATGCTTCCTGTTCCCTATGCGCTGTATGCGGAGAAAGCAGGGAGTGTGGTGGATAAAGAAAGTGAAGATGTTGAGCAAGAGACTTCAAATGCAGATTATATTCTTGAAGCGGCTGCTCTTGATTCGTATTCACCAGTTAGATTGTATGATGCCTTATCTTCCGGGGAAGTTTCTGTTCAATTAATGCCAATAGGTTCGTTTAATGATCCAGAAGGATATATTCCCCATTGCGAAATGCATATCAAAATATTGTATCTGAAAGGAGAGAATCTTGATATGAGTTTAGAAATAGAAGGTTTCAAAATTGTACGTAGTTCTTTGTCTTCTGAGTACGGAAGATATTATTGTTTTGTTATGGATGAAAGCAGCAGGAGTGTCCCTACGAATGAGGCTGGCCAATGTGTTTCAACAATAAGGATTTTAGATAAGGAGGGACAAATATTGAAAGAGTATCCATTTACAATTAAATATGAACCTTTTGTTCCATGATTGATCTATGAAACACCTATACCTTATATATATAGCAACCTTTCTCTCCCTCACCTCGCTCAGGGCGCAGACCTTGGAAGGAGGATTTACGATATTGGGAGGAGAAACGGTGACACCTACGGCGGTGCAAGTGACGGCTGTGGGTGGGCAGCCCTTTGTGGGAACTGCCGAAACGGAGCAGTTGGGGTATGGATTGGTGGAAACCATCTCTACCGCCAATGAGCAATCGCAAGTCAATGACAATGGGCAACCCATCACGTTGACGCTCGATCGCACATCGCTCTCGCTTTATGAAGGAGACAACACAACGTTAACGGCCACCTACTCTGCGGAAGTGAGCAATTCCTTGCTTCAATGGAGCAGTTCGAATGAGGCGGTAGCGACCGTAGAAGAGGGGCGTATATATGCTCAGCGTAGGGGAAATGCAGTCATTACCGTAGTCTCTGCCAACGGAGTCTATGCGGCAGAGTGTACGGTTTCTGTGCGATCTACCCCTGATCCTACCCCAACACCCGATCCGGATCCTACCCCAACGCCCGATCCCGACCCGGTTTATGTGACCAGCGTGGAGTTAGATCAAAGCGAGTTGGCACTTACTTTAGGTGATCGTTATACGTTGAAAGCAACGGTTTACCCGAGCCATGCGGATAACAAGGCGATCACTTGGCGCAGTTCCGACGAGGCAGTGGCCACTGTTGAGGGAGGAACGGTCAAAGCGGTAGGCGCAGGTACAGCTACCATCACTGTGCGCACGGAGGATGGCGACCATACGGCTACCTGCGTAGTGACGGTCACTGATCCTACGGGTACAGCGACCCTTTCGGGCGAGCAGGTTTATGTGCAGGGAGGCATCCTTTACGTGGAGCTGACCCATGCACAGCGTTTCCAAGTGATCAGCGCTTCCGGTAAGTTGCTGCACGATGCTAAGGGCATGGCCGGACAGAATCGCCTCCCGATGCAAGCCTATCCCGCTGGCATCTATTTCGTCCGCTTGGAGAGCCAAGTGGTTGGTGTAGTGAAGCGGTAAGAGTCGCTTCCAAACAGTCCAAAAAATGTACCACGGTGTAGTCGCGCAAGTACACCGTGGTACATTCAATCGTGTGCACCACGGTACATTCACTCAAGTGTACCGTGGTGCATTTTTTTCGCATAAAGTCTAGGTTATCTCAAGAATTGGTTATTACTTTGCGCTCATAATCTTGACGGTGCACTTCACTTCCTCTGAGGTGCATGAAAGTTAAGAAAAGGAAGTACGAAATCAGCCTGCTCCTATGGATACAGGTTAGATTGCGGATAGTTTAAGACCATAAGGTCCTTTAATTGAGGTGCTGCTTCGGAGTACCATTCCCTATATTTTTTTTGGTTGTCTATGCTGTCTCTTCGTGGAGTCAGCCAATGGGCAATTGCGAGAAAAGACCGGGATGGAATGCCTTTTCCGAAGCAGAAGTCGCATCCGTCCTATATTTACTATTCTATTTAAATGGTTAAATATGGCCTATAAAATTAGAAGAGCGAAGCGAATGATTGGCTTCGGCGAGAACAAAAAGGAACGGTATGTGATCGTACCCGATCGCGGACCGGTAGTGACTAACAAGCAGATTTGCGCAAAAGTGGTGCAACGCATCAGTACGACCGAAAAGATGGTCAGTGCAATTCTCGATGCTGTGGTGGAGCAGATGATTGACCATTTTATGAATGGACACTCTGTTCAGTTGGAAGGGTTAGGGACGTTTATCCCCTCCATTTCCACGAAAAGCTCCCTGGTGGAAAAAGAGGTGAATGTCAACTCCATTCAAAAAATGCGGTTGAGATTCTGCCCCTGTAAGGCGATTCAAATGCAGATGGACAGGATCGTTTTCGAGTTTGATGTCTGCGACAGTACGCAGGATGAGAAGAAAGCGACAGAGACGACTCCCCCAGAGCCGGAACCAGAGAATCCGGATGTCGTTTAATGCCGTCGCAGGTAAAATGTGTAGAGACGCGGCAGTGCCGCGTCTCTACTTTTTTGGCTATACCGTTCCTCCCCCTAAAGCATGATAGAGGTTGATCAAACCTTGAATTTGGGCGAAACGGTTGGCTACCTGCGTCAGCTGCGCATTCAACAGGCTTTGCTGGGCCGTCAGCACCTCTAAGTAGGTGGTATTGCCGTGCATCATCAAGAGGGAGGTGCTTTCCAACGCTCTCCCCAGCGACTCCACCTGACGGGTATAGTAGTCGGTCTTCTCCGTGGCGGTCTGGTATTGCACCAACGCCTCGTTCACCTCACTACCGGCATTGAGCAAGGTCTGCTGGAAGCCCAAGCGAGCCTCCTCTTGCTGTGCCTTCGCCACCTTTAAGCGAGCGATATTCGTTCCCTTCTGGAAGATCGGCTGCGTGAGTGAACCCACCGCCGAGAGCAACCACTCCCCCGGATTGACAATCATGCCGCCTCCTGAGTTGGTCCATCCTGCGCTTCCCCCTAAAACAATCTGCGGATAAAAGGCAGCTCGTGCCTGATTGGTGACGTAGAAAGCGCTCTCCAACGTATGCTCCGCACTCCGCACATCCGGACGGTTACGCAACAGTTCCAAAGGAACACCCACCGCCAAATGGGTCGGGAAGGTCTGTCCCTCCAACGAACCCCGCTCAATGGCATGTGCCGGCTCCGCCAATAGCAGCGACAAGCTATTCTCTGCCGTGTTGATCTGATCTTTCAAATCGAGCACCGAAGTAGCAATGGCATAGTAGGTAGCCTCCATCTGCGAGACTGCCGCCTCATTGGCCATGCCCGCCTCCATCAAGGCACGGGTAGCCTCCACGGTCTCCTTCCAAGAGTTGCGAGTTTGCTCCGCCAAGGCTAACTGCGCATCGAGCATCAACAACGTATAATAGTTGTTAGCGATGCCGGCGATCAGCTGCGTACGCACCGCTTGCTGATAATCCTGGCTCTGCTCCAAGAGGGCCTTCGCTTGTCGTTTGGCGTTGCGCAGGCGACCGAAGATGTCGATCTCCCAGCTGGCTGAGACCGGGATGTTATAGGTCCAGGTGGCCTTTGCTCCGTCGAAGCTGCTCACGCCACCTTGGGGAGCCAAGGTGAATGCAGGCAGATAGGCCAACTTGGCGGAGAGCAGGGAGGCCTCCGCCTCCTTCACTCGCTGCTCCGCGGTCAACAGATCGGTATTGTTTTTCAACCCCTGCTCGATGAGCCGTTGCAACTGTGGATCGGTGAACAAGGTCTGCCAAGGCAGCAACGCCAAGTTATACGTAGAGTCGATCGCAGCCACCTCCTCACCATAGAGGGCATTGGGCACACTCTCCGCTGGATGATAGCTGGTATAAATGCCGCAACTATTCAGGGCCAGTGCGGCTAAGCCCATGAAATAGAACTTTTTCATTTCTTACCTCCTTTCTGATCCTCTGCTTTTTTCTCCTCCAAATGCTGCTGACGCTCTTCGGTAGCTACCACATACTCCTCTTGGATCTGCCAGTCGTGCGAATGCTCGAACTGCATGGGGCGCAGACGCTCCTGCAAATATTGGAAGACGATGAAGAGGCAGGGCACGATGAAGAGCAAAGCCAACGTACCGATAATCATACCGCCGACCGCACCGGTTCCCAAAGAGCGGTTACCATTCGCACCTACGCCATTGGCCACCACCAAGGGGAACAAACCGAAGATCATCGTGAGGGCGGTCATCAAGATCGGACGCAGACGGGCTTTCGCCGCACTGACCGCCGCACCTACCAAGCCCATGCCCGACTTACGACGCTCCACGGCATACTCCGTCAAGAGGATGGCAGTCTTCGCCAACAGACCGATCAACATAATCAAACCGGTCTGCAAATAGATGTTGTTCTCCAGACCTAACAGCTTTGAGAAGAGGAAGCTACCCATCAAACCCACCGGCACCGCCAAGATGACCGCAAAGGGGATCAAGAAGCTCTCGTAGAGCGCAGACAGGATCAAATAGATCATCAAGATACAGATACCGAAGATGATCGCCGTCGTACCGCTCTCTTGGTTCTCCTCACGGGTGATACCACCGAAGTCGTAGCCATAGCCCTTCGGCAAGGACACCTCGGCCGTCTCCTTCACCGCACGCAAGGCATCGCCGGTACTATATCCATCCGCCGGCATGACGCTCAAGGCAATGGAGTTGTACATGTTGAAACGGCTCAAGGTCTCCGCGCCATAGACACGGGTCAGCTTCACAAACTGACTGAGCGGAGCCATCTGCCCATCGCTCATGCGCACGAACGCATTGTCGAGCGACTCCTCGTCGAGACGGTATTTCGGATCAGACTGGATCATCACCTTATAGATCTTCGAGAAACGGTTGAAATCCGACACATATTGACCACCATAATAGCCGGAGAGCGTCGCCAACACCTCTTTCGGAGAGATGCCTGCCCGTTTACATTGCGCGGCATCCACATCCACCATCCACTGCGGATAGTTGATCGCGAAGGAGGAGTAGGCACGCTTAACCTCCGGCCGCTGGTTCAACTGTGCGATGTATTGCTGTGTATAAGTATAGAACTGGGTGAAATCGCCACCGGTCTTATCCTGCAGGTTCACGTCCAAGGCATTACCCGTACCATAACCGGGGATCATACCGGGAGACATAGCGAAGACGACCGCATCCTTCACATCGGCCGTGCGGGCATAAACCTGCGCGATCACGGCGTTCACCTGATCCTCCTTGGCCGTACGCTCGTCCCAGTCCTTCAAACGGAGAATGAACATACCGGCAGAATTGCCCTGACCACTGATCAAGCCATAGCCTGCCGTACGAGAGATGAAACGCAACTGCGGGATGCCCTTCAGCCGCTCGTTCATCTGATCCAAGATCTTGTTGGTAGTCGCCAAAGAGCAACCGGCGGGTGTCGTGACATCCACCAAGATCACACCCTGATCCTCCTCGGGCACCAAGCTGGTCTTCGTGCTGTTCATCAAGAAGACCAACAGCACGATAGAGGCAACCAACAAGCTCCAGGTCAGCCAACGATGGTCGATAAAGAACAGCACACCGTTCTTATACTTCTCGATGATCTTCGAGAAAGCGGCATTGAAGGCCTTACGGAAGCGGGCAGCGAAATTGTCTTTCTCCGTGCCATCCTCATTGATGTAGGGACGCAGCAGGATGGCGCACAACGCCGGGCTCAACGTCAAGGCGTTGATCGCCGAGATACCGACAGCCACCGCCATGGTCAAACCAAACTGGGTATAGAAGGTACCCGACGTACCACTCATGAAAGAGACCGGGATGAAGACCGCCATGAAGACCAACGAAGAGGTGATCACGGCATTCGAGATACCCTTCATGGCGTCGATACTGGCCATGTAGGAGGACTTATAGCCCACATCAAAACGGGCCTGCACCGCCTCCACCACGACGATCGCATCATCCACCACCGTACCGATCACCAACACCAAGGCGGACAGGGTGATCAGGTTCAAGCTGAAACCGGCTACCGACATGAAGGCGAAGGTACCGACCAACGACACCACGATGCCCACCAACGGAATCAACGTAGAGCGCAGATCCTGCAAGAAGACATACACCACGAGGATCACCAGGAAGATCGCCTCCAAGAGGGTCTTGATCACCTCATGGATCGAGGCATAGAGGAAGTCGTCGGACGACATGACCTGACGCAGCTCCACACCCTTCGGTAAATCCTTGCGCGCCTCCTCCAAGAAGGCATCAATCTGGGCGTTCACCTCCGTCGCGTTGGAGCCGGCCGTCTGGAACACCATGCAGGAGACAGAGGGATGCTGATCCAACATACCGACATAGGCATAGCTCTCACGGCCCAGCTCGATCTCGGCGATGTCTTTCAACTTCAACACCTCGCCATCAGCGGAACTACGGACCACGATCTCGCCGAACTCCTCCGGCAGGATGCGACGGCCCCGAAACTTCATCGCATATTGATAGGTCTCGTTGGCGTTCTCACCGAAAGAACCGGTCGCCGCCTCGATGTTCTGCTCAGCCAGCACGGCACTCACGTCAGAAGGGACCAAACCATATTGCGCCATGATGTCAGGCTTCAGCCAGACACGCATCGAATAGTCACCACCGAGCACCACCATCTCGCCCACACCCTGGAAACGCAGGATCTCCGGCTTCAGGTTGATACTGATATAGTTGGCCAAGAAGCCCTCATCGAAGCTATCGTCGGGACTTGACAGGGCAAACACCTGCAACATACTGGTCTGACGCTTAATGGTGGTCACACCCACCTGCGTCACCTCTGCCGGCAGTTTGGCCGTGGCCGTAGCCACCTTATTCTGCACGTTCACCGCCGCCATATCGGGATCCGTGCCCTGCTTGAAATAGATCTGGATAGAGACGGCACCCGAGTTGCTGGCCGAGGAGGTCATATAGGTCATGTTCTCCACACCATTGATCGCCTCCTCCAACGGAGCGATCACACTCTTCTGCAACGTCTCCGCGCTGGCACCGAAATAGGTCGTACGCACCATCACCGTAGGCGGTGCGATGTCCGGATATTGCTCCACCGGCAGCGAGAACAATCCAATCACACCCAAAATAATGATCGTGATAGAGATCACCGCCGAGAAAACCGGACGCTCAATAAATGTTCGTAGATTCATTGTTTACTTACGTTTCTTTGTTCGTTCTTGTCCCTCCGTTTATTCTTTCGCTTTGATCGGCATGCCCTCACGCAGCAAGCCTACGCCCTCAGCCACGATGCGATCGCCGCTCTGCAAGCCTTGCTCCACGATATACTCCTGGCCACCATCCACACGGGTTACCTTCACCGGGGAGGCACTGGCTTTCCCATCGACCACCTTATAGACATACGCTTGATCCTGCACCTCGAAAGCCGCCGCCTGTGGGATCACCAAGTAATCCTTCAGCGCACTGGTCAGCACCACGTTGCCCGATGTGCCACTCAGCAACAGCCCCTCCGGGTTGGGGAATACCGCACGCAAACTGGCCGTTCCTGTTGAGCGATCCACCACGCCACTGATGCTCTCCACACGCCCCTTATGGGCATAGGCGCTTCCGTCATTCAGCAGCAAGGAGACCTCCGGCATCTGGCTGAGCACCTCCTCCTTCGAGCCATACTGGCACATCAACCCCAGCAGCTGATTCTCCGTCAGGGAGAAATAGACATACATGTCTGAGTTATCCGACACGGTAGTCAGCGGCTGCGGCATGCCCGACGGGCTCACCAAGGCACCCACCCGATAGGGCAACGTGCCCACCACGCCATTGGCGGGACTCTTCACCTCTGTATAAGAATAGTTGTTACGTGCGTTCAGCTCCAATGCCTTGGCCTGCGCCAGACCAGCCTTCGCAGAGAGATAGGCATTCTCCGCCGTGCGAAGATCGAAGTCAGACACCACCTTCTTCTCGAAAAGCGCCTGCTTGCTCTCATAGGTCAGCTTCGCAGTGGCTAAACTCGCCTCCGCGGCAGCCACGTTCGCCACCGCCTGCTCCAAGGCTGCCCGGTAAGGCACCTGATCAATCACGAAGAGCAGTTGGCCGGCCTTCACCCGCTGGCCCTCGGTCACGCAGAGTTTCGTCAAATAACCAGCTACCTGGGGATAAATCGCAATGTCTTGTCGTCCACGGATCGTCGCTGAGTAGGGAGTGTTCAGCACCTTGTCGGCAGCCGTCACCGTCAGCATGGCATATTCCGCCACCGCCTGCTCCGTCTGCGCCTCCTTGCAACCACTCATCACACATGCCAGCGCACAACCGATCGCCATCGTCAACCGCATCGGTCGTCCGTTCAAATTTAGTTGTCTCATTCCTATGAAAAATTAGTTTACCTATTAAAAACGACGCAAAGGTAGGCGCAAAATTTTGCCTTGGAGAGGCACAGAATTAGCAGGTGTTGGCAAAAACAGGAACGACTCTTCGCACGAAAAACAAAAAGAGGTACTTTTGCGAACAATATTAGGAAAAACCATGCAACAGTTTTGGCACATATCAGAAGAAGAACCTTTCGAGGTCAGTGAGCGCGCTTTCGCAGGCGAGAAAAACATATATATCCAGTCAGAAAACGCATTTATCTTCCTCTGCTTAGAGGGAGAGGCAAAGATAGAGGTAGATCTATGGCGCTACACGTTAGAGCCTAATTCCCAGTTGGTGCTCCTGCCCAACGCCGTCTTACAGGTACACCACGCATCACCCAATTTCAGGCTGCTCTGCATCGCCTGCCTTGGAGAGCTATTCCATGAGCTATCAAACTGTTTGGAGCCGCCCTTCTTCCGCTATATCAAAGAGAAACCTTGCGTACTCCTCGACGAGCGGGAAGTCGCGTTGATCAAGAGTGTCGCTCATCTGTTAGAGGATGTCAGTCAAGACCGCGAGAATCCTTATCGCCGTCAGATGGCCGCCAACCACATCCAGAATCTATTTTTCCATTTCTATAGCCGTACGCGCCAGTTCTTCCCCAACAACGACAGTAAATGGGTCAACCGCAAAGAGATGCTCTTCAAGGAGTTCTTGAGATTGGTATTACGCTATTGCGCTACGGAGCGAGAGGTGACCTTCTATGCCAAAGCGCTCAACATCACCCCGCGCTACCTCTCCAACATCGTCCTCACCGTAGGTGGAGAGAGCACCAAGTCGATCATCGACCGCCATGCGATCACGGAGATCAAGCATCAGCTCAAGAACAGCCGGCTCAACATCCAGGAGATCTCCAACCGCATGCACTTCGCGGATCAATCCTTCTTTGGTCGCTACTTCAAGAAACATACCGGGCTTTCCCCATCTCGTTATCGGAACGAGTATTAATCCTTGTTCATCGGGAAAAAAGCGCATTTCGTTTCTCTGCTGAGCGGAAACATTCTATTTTTGCAAAGCTGGAGCGACAAATTCGTCACCTCCGTAAATTCCTATTGATCATGAACGACAACAGACCTGATAATAAACAGAAACAGCATCCTATTGATACGGCGCTACAAATCGCCACAAAAGCCCATGCCGGTCAGCTCGACAGAGATGGCTATCCGGCTATCCTGCACCCGATCACCGTTGGCTTGATGGGACATACCGATGAGGAGAAAATAGCGGGGTTCCTGCATGATGTCATCGAAGACAGCGACTACACCTTCGACGACCTGCTTCAAGCCGGCATACCGGTCGGGGTAGTTCATGCGCTCCGATGGCTCACCCACGAAAAGGGAACGCCCTATTTCGACTATGTGCAAGCGATTATCCAATCCGGCAATCCCATTGCCTTGCAGGTGAAATACAACGACCTGCAACATAACTATGCCCGCGGAAAAGCCTATCCGGATCTGCAAAAGAAACATGGCAAAGCGTTGGAGATGGTGAAGGCGGCTATCGAGGAGTGCTCACAAATCAAGTTGTATCAGCCAGAGTCGGGTTACGCCACGGCTATTTTCGCCGGAGGCTGTTTCTGGGGCGTACAGCATGAGCTGGAAAAGATTACGGGAGTGAAGCAGACCTTGGTGGGCTACACCGGTGGGGAGGAGCGTTTCCCCTCCTACGCCGATGTGCGTGACCACAAGACCCACCATGTGGAGGCTGTCCTTGTCGAATATGACGATAGGCAGGTGAGTTACGAAACGCTCTGCAAGGTTTTCTTCGAGATACATGATCCGGCGCAGACAGACGGGGTGGGCGATGATAGAGGGCCGCAATACCGCAGTTGCATCTTCTATCAAGATGAGCAGCAGCAACGCACGGCCCTTTCCGTGATCGCCCTCTTGCGTAGCAAAGGCTATGAGGTGAATACCCTCCTCCTGCCCGCCTCTCCCTTCTGGATCGGCGAGGAGTACCATCAAAAATACTACGCAAAGACAGGAGGCGAGCCCTATTGCCACATCCGGGCCAAGAAGTTTTAGCGTCACACGCTCACCCTCCAAAAGGGTGAGCCGTTTGGCTTTATCGCCTAAAAGGAGCTGGAACAACCGCACTCATATCCAATTGATTGACCTGTGGCGTGCGAATACCCGGTTTCAACTCACCGCAGATGACGGTTACCTGTTGATCGGTGATGACGGCACCCGCACCCGCCCGAGCAAAGGGTTCATGGTGCCCTAATTGATTCCACTGCTTGGTTTCGGTATCATACACCAACCCGTCGGTATTAAAACGATACCATTCCACTGGGTGACGCAGGTATTGGGCAGCCTCCGCACGCAAGCTATCCAAGGTGGCTGTATCAGCGGCAGTCTCCGCCGCTTTCAAGCGTAACGGACGATTGACCGCATCCGCAAACTTTTGGTAATTGACCCCTCCGAAATAGAGAATCTGATGATCACCCCACAAGAGCGCATTGCCTCCCGTCAAGGTGCGTGGACCCCCATCCTCCAATGAGGGCAGTTCACTCTCCGTGCGCCACATACGAGTGGATGTGTCGAAAGTAAGCAGCTCTGTGGGTAAAAGGGCATCTTGATTACCTTCGATCGGTTGGAATCCGCCCGCTAAATAGAGTTGTTGCGTTTCTCCATTACCCTTTGCGACCAAGACCGGTTGTACCCGACAGGTTCCTGGGAAATCGGGCAACGCCTCCCAAGCGAGGGCATTTTGCGTCAAATCGAGGTGGTAGAGGCTGCGGCAAGGTGCGCCATCGGCATTCCCTCCCGCCACGAAAAGCTGTCCATCAGCGTATGCGGCAGCCATATTGTCCATCGTCACGGGCAACGAGGGCAAGGTGTCGATCTCCAACACATCGCCTCCGGTTGATACAGCAAGGCGAATCACCTCCTTCATACTTCGATCCGCATTGTTACCACCGATGCAGATCACCCCCTCCGGCGTGCTCACGGCAGCACCATAGGCTACCGGCGTAGGTAGGTGACCTATCATTTTCCAGCCCTCCGAACCGAGCAGGAAGACTTCGTCGTAATAGCGTTTGGTTCCTCCCTCCGCTACCGGTTTATCCGGGAAGTTACATCCTCCAGCCACGATCAGCGACCCATTGTGGGTCCCGGCAAAAGGGGCGGAGACACCTAATGCCTCACGCTGATCCACACCCGGCAGATCAGCCAATTTTGTCCATGCAGTCATAGGTTCAACGATTTTTGAATACGGATTTACGGAATCAGGTAGTTGCGGTCGTGGCAATAGAGAGGTCTCGCGGAGCGAACGCACTCCGCAAATCCATCCGCAAAGGAACAGACAGATCAGGATATAGTCCCTCCTCAACGCCATCCGCATCAATCATCCAATTTATTATCCACCTTCGGACGGAGGAAGATGAGCTGGATCACCAGAGCGACCAGCACCACTCCGGCCAACATCGCAAAATCATGGCCCAAATTACCCGCATCGGTCGAACGACCCAAGAAGTCCGTAATGGCCGCTCCCGCGAAGACTCCGGTCATGTTCAGCAGGCCGTATGCCGTCGCCCGGTAACGGGGTGAGATGAATTGACAAAGAATCGGCATGTTGTTGGCATCGAAGATACCGAAGCCCAAGCCAAAGCAGAGACCGCCACCGACAATCATCGGGAAGGAATCCCCAAAGCCTAACAGCAGCAGGGCCGGGATGGTCAAAGCCAAACCGATCGCACCGGTATAGACACGCCCTCGCACGTTGCGCTGCACCCATTTGTCAGACAAGACACCGCCTATGATCACACCGCAGAAAGAAGCGAGGGCGATCGTGATGGTAGATAGCGGACCAGCCTGAGCCATGTCTAACGACAGGTTCTCAGAGAAGAGCGTCGGCAACCAGTTCTTAGTAGCCCAACCCGGCAAACTCGGGGTGGTGAAATAGAGCAGGATGATCCAAAAAGCAAACGTATTGAAGATGACCCCCAACCCCTTGATCGCACCACGCACGGGATGCTCTTGCAGCGGCGGTGCGACAGTAGCCCGAAACGGTTGCTGTTCATTCTTCTTGTCATGCAGGAACAGGATCAAGACCAACGCATAGCCGATACCGATCAAACCGAAGGTGAAAAAGGCCTGTTCCCAACCATACCGACTGGCCACGGTAGCGCCGAAACCACCCAGGGCCTGTCCTAAATAAAGTCCGGTCATGTGGATGCCCACAGCTAACGAACGTGTTTTTTCTTGATGGTAATCGGTGATGAGCGAAAGACCTGCGGGGATGTAAAGTGCCTCACTGACCCCCATCAACGCTCTCAGGTAATAGATCTGATTGAAATCGGTACAGAAACCCATCATCAGCGTGACGAATGACCATACAAACAGGCTACCGACGATCAGCCATTTACGGTTGACACGGTCTGCGATCATTCCGGCCACGGGACTCATGAAGCCATAAATCCATAGGAAGATAGACATTAACCGACCAAAGTTGGCAGCAGATTCCAACTCAATAATATCGACCATCATGGCCGATTTCATCGTAGATAGCATTTGGCGATCCATGTAGTTGAGCAGGGCCACTACCCAAAGCAGCCCTACTACAACCCAAGGATAATAAGTTTTATTCCTCATTATTTCTATTACTTAGCCGTTAGTTCATCACACAATAAAGCGCATTTCATCAGCATTCGCGGGATATGGAACGGCCCCTTGAACAGGTTGCCCTTCGCCGGTTGGGAGACGCTGCCATCAAAATGCAGGTAGCCATACCATTCGCCAAACTCCCTGTCTGGAAAATGGTTGAAGGTGTACTCATTGATGAGTTGGTGCATTTCGAGGTATTTCGGATCCTTCGTCGCCTGGTAAGCATACAGCGTCGCAATGATCGCCTCGCACTGCGGCCACCAGAATTTCATGTCGTGCCAATAGTCCTGCGGCGGGAAATGCTTGCAATCCTTGAAGTAGCTGATACCGCCATATTGCGCGTCCCATCCCCAGTCCCACGACCAGTTGAAGATCTGCAAGCCCATCTCCGTGAGTTGCGGATCCCAGCCGCGATGCTTCGCCTCGTCCAGGATAAACCAAGCGGTCTCGATGGAATGGCCGGGATTGATGGTGCGACCTGCCATCGTGTCGATAAACTCACCGTTCGGCCCCACCGTCTCCAAGATCGCCTTGTATTCCGGGTGAACGAAATCCTTGCGCAGCTCCGCGATCGACTCTTCGATCTGCTGCGTCAAGACAGGATCGTCAATCGCTTCCCGGATGCGGGCGGCCGTGTCGATCAGGATCATGCAGAAGGAGTGTCCCTTCGCCACCAATCCCTCTCTGAACTTCGGCTCCGTAGAGCCCGGGGTATTCTTGTAGTGCAAGATCATCTTGAACAGCTCGACCGCCTTCTCCGCGTAGCTCTTGTCGCCGGAAGCCAATGCGTAATGCGCCATAGCGATCGCCGCGAAGGTCTCTGAAAAGAGATAACGACGTTTCCGGACGGGAACGCCATCCGCCGTGATCTCGAAAAACATGCGACCATCCTTGTCAAAGCAATACTTCTCCATGAAGTCAATGCCGCTTTTGCAGGCCTCCAACCACGCCTCGTTCCGCTCGATGTGGTTGTATGCGTAGGCCAACACGAATGCGAATCGGCCTTGGAACCAAACCGATTTGGTTGTATCCATCAGATTACCCGCCCTGTCCAGACAGGTAAAATAACCACCGTTCTTCTTGTCCAAGCCATACTTCATCCAGAATGGCATGACATGCTCTAAGAACTCACGACGATAAGTCTCCCCCCATTGTTTCAGGTAGGCTGTGGGATTATTAATTGGGTTCATATACCTTTTGATTTAAAATTGATTACATCTATCGAAGAAATGGATAGCCTTCAGCTCCGCTTTCATGGCCGCCTCCTCGTCATCCGTCAGGTTACGGAACGGCGTACGGTTGGGCCCCAGATCCAAACCGATCAATTTCATGATCCGTTTGCCACCGACAATATTACCCCGATAGCGGCAGATCACGTTGATCACCTCTTGCGAGAAGTTCTGTCGCTCACGGGCCGTCTCCAAGTCGCCGGCGGCCCAGGCCTCCAAGATACCGGTCAACTCCTTACCGTTGTAATTGGTCGTACCACCAATGCCCCCTTGCGCGCCACCCATCGCCAAGCAGGGCAGAATCGTCTCATCCTGGCCATGCAGCATATCAAACTTCCCCTCCTTATATAACCGGCACTGGTTATACTCATACAGGCTCTCGTAGGTATATTTGATACCAGCAAAGTTAGGGATGCGTCCATCCACCGCTTTCAGGAAATCCAGCATCGGCAAGTAAGCATTGTTAAATGCCGGGATGTGGTAGTAATAGAAGGGCAGATGGGGCGCTCCGCAGGCGATCTCCTCGCAATACTTCACCAGCTCCTCGATCCGTCCGATCCGGGGGAACGGTGTCGCCATCGCACCAATGCCCCACGCACCAATCTGCTCAGCATGTTGAGCCAGGCGGAAGCTGGATTTGACGCAGGTGCTGCCCACATGCACGATCACCTTGAATCCATCCGGCACTACACTGACCCATTTTTCAGCCAACCGCATTCGCTCCTCTTCGGTGAGCATATAGCCCTCACCCGATGATCCATTGATAAACACACCCTTCAACCCATTTTTTACCAACATGTTGGCATACGCTTCGATCGGCTCGTAGTTCACTTCTCCATTCGCATAGAAGGGAGTAAATGGCGCATCTATCAGTCCAATAATCTTCTCCATTTTTCTTATTAATTAATCCAACCTTAACTCATAGTTTTTAAATATGCCACAAATGTATATAAATACTTTTCAATAACAAAGTACCATTCCCTACTATTTATTCAACATATTCCAAATACAACTATCCGATTAAAAATTCACCGATCGAATTAGCTGAAGCAGAAAAAGAGGCTGATCCGATGGGGCAAGCCAAATAATTCCGTAGTTTTGCTCCGGTAAACTTAACGATAAAGAGTATGCGTATTATTGGAAATTTATTATGGTGGATCTTCGGAGGACTGGAGGCTGCCATTGGTTATTTTACAGGAAGTTTGGCTTTGGCCATTACAATTATTGGTATTCCTGTGGCGTTACAAACATTCAAAATTGGTCTGCTGTGTCTCTGGCCGTTCGGGGCCGAGGTAAAAGAGACGGATGGCCCGATTGGCTGTGTGCGCATTCCGCTGAACCTGATCTGGATCATTTTCGGTGGCCTATGGGCCTGCTTGGTGCACCTTTTCTTTGGTGTGTTGCTGTTTATCACCATCATTGGCATCCCGTTTGCCAAGCAACATTTCAAGATGGCCGGCTTATCGTTAGCGCCGTTCGGGAAAGAGGTAGTCTTGCATTTCTAAATTATTTGGAAGATGAAAATGATTTTTATTTGTACTTTCTAAATGATTTGAAAGCTTGAAAGAGTTTCTATTTATACTTTCCAAACTATTTGGAAGCTTAAAATAGTTATCATATATAATTTCTAAACCTTTTGGATGTACAAAATAGATTTCAGTTAGACTTTCATACGATTTGGAAAGTATAAAATAGTTATATTTGTGGCTGTAAAGATTTTTGGAAAGCTTGTCATCGTTCATTGTTAAACCTTCATAGTATTTGGAAATCATGAAAAAGATATTGGATCGAACATACATGGATTTTGTAAGGAATGGAGAGCATTACAGCCTGTTTCATTCCTTATTGGAAAGCATTACGCAGGAGATGGCAGCGGAATTAAAAATTCAGGAATACTGGAAAGCCTTTGCCGATGCCTTCGAAAGGGAGAATGAGGCCTATCTCAACAGCCAAAAATATGCCAATACGGAAACGGTGAAGGCAGCGAAAAAGAATTGCCACCAGCGATACAGCGCGTTAAGCTTTCAGATACGTGCCTACCGGAAGAGTTTCGTCCCGGAAATCGCCGAAGCAGCCGATCGGGTCTATTTCGCGCTTGCGCCCTATAAGGGAGTCATGGTGAAAAACTATGCGGAGACCATCGCGATGGTGCTGGATCTGACGGAGAAGCTGCAGAGCGAAAAATACGCGGCAGATGTGGAGACGCTGGGGCTGACGAATGAGGTGGTGGAGCTGCGGCAATCCGCGGAGCATTTCCAGACGGAGGTCTCGATACGGGCAAACGAGCGGCTGACCCGCACGTACCGCGTCAACATGGTGCAGATCCGGCCGGTCGTGGAGGAGGCCTTCGCGGATCTGGCGGATTTGATCACAGCCAGTTACCTCACGGCGGCCTATATGGATCGAGACGCAGAGAAGGCGGCACGGATAGAGCAGATCATCGACCGGATGAACGCGGAGATTTTACGGACGATCGAGACGGTCACCCGACGGAGCGCACGGGCGAAGGGGAAAACGGCGGAGGATGCCCCGGAAGAGCCCATCGAACCGGAGGAGACGGTTTCTTAAGCAGCCCTTGCCTGGGTGTCTCTTTTTTACTTACCTTTGGCGGCGAATAAATAAACGAGGTGGAACAACATGATCCTATTCAACAAGTATAGACTCCTGCTGCTTCTGTTAGTGATTGTACTTAGCGGAACGGGACTGCATGCCCAAGAGCAAGCCACGCCCAAGAATGGGGAGGGCATCGAGCTATTCCTGAAGCGGTTTGACCGGGAGGGCGCTACCTATCGCAAGGCTTTCATCCAACTGAACAAAGGCAAATTCGGCAAGAACTACAGCTTGCTAAAGGGCGTGAAATATACGTTGCCCCCGAAAACGAACAGCACAGCGAAGCCGGTCACGAAGGCCTCCGCTCCTGCCGCGGAAACGACAACCCCGGCCCGGAAGAACTACCAGCCCCTCTTCGGCAAGGCTTTAGCGAACTACCAAGTAACCTCCTCCGAGCTGAAGGGAGCCTGTTTCTATTTGGTGAGCGGACACGGAGGCCCTGACCCCGGCGCGATCGGCAAGATGAATGGCCATCAACTGCATGAGGATGAGTATGCCTACGACATCACGCTCCGGTTGGCCCGTGTCTTGTTGGAAAAGGGAGCCAAGGTGCATATCATCATCCAAGACGCGCAAGATGGCATTCGCGACGAGCAGTTCCTGAAGAACAGCAAGCGGGAGACCTGCATGGGCAACACGATCCCCTTCAACCAGGTGAGCCGCTTAGAGCAGCGGGTGAACATGATCAATTCCCTCGCGAAAAAGGATAAAGAGGCCTATAAACGGGCCATCTTCCTCCACATCGACAGCCGGAGCAAGCATCAACGGACGGATGTCTTTTTCTATTACCAACAAAAGAAATCGGCCAGCAAGCAGTTGGCGAAGACCATGAAAGAGACCTTCGCCCATAAATACCGGCATCATCAGCCGGGACGAGGCTTCTCGGGAACCGTCGAGGGACGTAACTTATATGTCTTGCGACATACCCTCCCCACCTCGCTCTTCGTGGAGTTAGGAAACATTCAAAACGCATACGATCAACAACGATTTATCCTCAGCAACAACCGGCAGGCTTTGGCCAAATGGATCGCGGAAGGGTTCATCAAGGATTATCAACAGGCTAAAAAACAGAAAAAGTGATGCACAACAGCTATATTTCCCCATTCGCCCGTCCCGTCTATGTCATGGTCAAACCCGTAGGTTCGATTTGCAACCTCGCGTGCGACTATTGTTACTACCAGGAAAAGGGCAAGTTCTATCCCGAGGCCAAAAACCAGATCTTGAGCGAGGAGCTCTTGGAGCGTTTCATCGCCCAATACATGGCTTGCCAAACAATGGGCGAGGTGCTGTTTACCTGGCACGGCGGAGAACCGCTGATGCGTCCGCTCAGCTTCTATCAAAAGGCATTGGCGCTGCAACGCAAATATGCACAGGGGCGGCAAGTGGCCAACTGCTTGCAAACCAACGGTACGCTGCTGACCGACGAGTGGTGTCGTTTCTTCCGGGAGAACAATTTCTTGATCGGCCTCTCCATCGACGGCCCGCAAGCCATCCACGACCATTACCGACGAAACAAACAGGGGCTTCCCTCCTATTACAAAGTGCGGAAGGGCATTGAATTGCTGAAAAAACATGGCGTGGAATACAACGCGATGGCGGTCGTGAACGATCGCAACGTGACAGACCCGATCGGTTTCTACCGTTTCTTCAAGGAGTTGGAATGTCACTACATCCAGTTCTCACCCATCGTAGAGCGATTGGGCCAGCATCCGGAGGGCACCCGATTAACCACCCCGGAGGAGCAGGATGAAGCGATTCGGTTGGCCCCCTTCTCGGTGAACGCGGCGCAGTGGGGCGACTTTCTCTGCACCCTGTTCGACGAGTGGATCAAGGAGGATGTAGGCACCTATTTCATCCAGCTGTTCGACGCCACGCTGGCCAACTGGGTAGGCGAGCAACCGGGCATTTGCTCCTTGGCGCGCTATTGCGGGCACGCCGGAGCGATGGAGTTCAACGGAGATCTGTATAGCTGCGATCATTTCGTCTTTCCGGCCTACAAATTGGGCAATATCCGCCAACAGACCTTGACAGAGATGATGTACAGCCCCCGGCAGCAACAGTTTGGCTTAGACAAGCAAGACAAACTGCCGACGCAATGCCGGGAGTGCGAATACCTCTTCGCTTGCAACGGAGAATGCCCCAAGAACCGTTTCCTGCATACGGCTACGGGCGAACCGGGATTAAACTACCTTTGCGAAGGCTACCACCGCTTCTTCCAGCATGTGGCCCCCTATATGGATTACATGAAAAAAGAGTTACTGAACCAACGCCCACCTGCCAACGTGATGGCATGGGCAAAAACAAAGCGATATGAACTTTAATAGACGTGATTTTATCAAAACAGGCAGCATGGTCATGTTAAGCACATTAGCCGCTCCCTCGTTCTTGGAGGGATGTCAATCAGGGCCAGCGACAAAAGCCGCAGGCATTGCTTTCGCCATGAACTATTTCAAGGTGAGCGAAAGCGATTTGAAGAAAGTGTTGACGGCAGCGTTAGAAAAGGGAGGCGATTACGCCGATCTCTATTTCGAGGACTCCTACCGGAACAACATCAGTTTGCAAGATGGCACCGTGAATCGGGCCTCCTCTAACATCGACTTCGGCATGGGCGTACGCGTGCTCTCTGGCGATCAAACCGGATATGCCTACGTGGAAAACGTCACCCTGGAGGAGATGCTGAAGGCGGCACACACCGCCGCACGTATCGCCAACGGGAACGCGGCAACGGCTCCGGTCAACCTGAGCGAATTGAAACCGAGCCTCGATCTCTACCACGTGCAGACCGCCTGGGACGAGATCGCTATCAACGACAAGATGCCTTACTTGCAGCAGTTGAACGACAAGATCTTCGCCAAGGATCAGCGGGTGATGAAGGTGCAAGCCTCGCTGGGCGATACCACCTCACACATCTTCTTCTGCAACTCGGAGGGAGAGATGTATTACGACTACCGTCCGATGGTCACCCTGGGTGCCGTCTGCATCATGGAGGAGCAGGGACGCATCGAGAACTCCTACGCGGCCCGGGCCTTCCGCATGGGCGCTGAGTTCCTGACAGACGCACTCATCGACGAGTTGGCGCAAGAGGCTGTCGATAAGACGGCAATCCTCTTCCAGGCGATCAAGCCCAAGGGAGGCGAGATGCCGGTGGTGATGGGCGCAGGTGGCTCCGGCATCCTGCTGCATGAGGCGATCGGACACGCATTCGAGGCCGACTTCAACCGAAAAAATACCTCTATCTTCTCCGATCAGCTGAACAAGAAGATCTGCAACGAGCATATCAATGTGGTGGATGATGGCACGATCCCCTTCAACCGCGGCTCTGTCAACATCGACGACGAGGGTGTGGAGGGACAAAAGACCTACATCGTCAGAGAGGGTGTCTTGACCAGTTACCTCCACGACCGTATCAGCGCGAAGTATTATGGCATCGCACCGACCGGCAACGGCCGTCGTGAATCCTTCCGCATGACCCCGATCCCTCGTATGCGAGCGACCTATATGGAGGCAGGCAACGTCACCGAGGAGGAGATGATCGCTACCGTGAAGAAGGGCATCTACGCCTCCAGCTTCACCAACGGACAGGTGCAGATCGGCGCGGGCGACTTCACGTTCTATGTGAAGGATGGCTACCTAATCGAGAATGGTAAACTGACCCAGCCGATCAAGGATGTGAACATCATCGGCAACGGCCCGAAAGCATTGGCCGACATCACCATGGTCGGAAACAATTACAAAATGGACAACGGCACCTGGACCTGTGGCAAGGATGGACAGTCCTGCCCCGTCACCTGCGGTATGCCGTCGGCCTTAGTTAGCAAATTAACAGTAGGAGGAGAGAACTAATATGATTACAAAAGAGAATAAACAGTTGGCCCAATGGGCTATGGAATATGCGTTGAAGAATGGTTGCCAAGCCTCTCGCGTGCAAATCTACAACGGATCGAACAGCTCATTCGAGATCAGAGACCGGAAGATTGATCGCTTGCAGCAAGCCTCAGAGAACGGGATGTCGATCCACCTCTTCGTGGATGGCCGCTTCGGCTCCTACTCCACCAACCGCTTAGACAAAAAACAGCTGGAACGCTTCATCCAGCAGGGCATCAGCACCACTCGCTTCTTGGCGGAAGACAAGGCACGTACCCTGCCCGACGCAAGCCTCTATTACAAAGGGGATCAACCCAGCTTGGAGTTGATGGATCCCGACTTTGCCCAGGTGCAACCCGACGATAAGCTGCAACTCGCTATGCAGGTCTGCGATGAGATGATGGGGAAAGATGACCGGATCATCTCTGCCAACTCCTCCTACAGCGATGGCGATGACTATCGCTATATCGTGGCCAGCAACGGTTTTGAGGGAGAGACGGCCAGCTCCTATTTCAGCCTCTCAGCCAATGTCAGCATCCATGGTGAGGGGGATGCCCGCCCGGAATCCTATTGGTATGATGTAGCCCTTCGTTATAGCGACCTGACAAAACAGGGCATCGGCACCAAAGCCCTTGAGCGCGTGCTGCGCAAGATCGGACAGCGCAAAGTGGCCTCCGGCAAATACACCATGGTGGTCGATAACCGCAACTACGGACAGCTGCTCTCACCCGTGATCAACGCGCTCTACGGCTCTGCCATCCAGCAGAAGAACTCCTTCTTGCTCGACAAGATCGGGCAACAGGTGATGGGCGAGCATGTCATCTTGCGTGATGAGCCACACCTCACCCGGACCCTGGGAGCACGCTATTTCGACAACGAGGGCGTTGCCACGCAGCCTCGCACAGTCTTCGACAAGGGCGTCCTGCGCACCTACTACATCGATACCTACAGTGCCAACAAGATGGGCGTACAGCAAACCATCAGCTCGCCCTCTGTCCTGACCATGGAGCTGGGCACACAAGATTTGGATGGATTGATCGCAGGCGTGGATAAAGGTATCTTCGTCACGGGATTCAATGGAGGTAATTGCAACAGTTCAACAGGCGACTTCTCGTATGGCGTGGAGGGCTTCTTGATCGAACAAGGAAAACTCACGCAACCGCTCTCCGAGATGAACATTACCGGCAATATGCTCTCATTATGGAGCCACTTAGCCGCCGTGGGTAACGATCCCTGTCCTGTCTCCAGCTGGCGTATTCCCTCTCTCCTCTTCACGGAGGTTGATTTCAGCGGGTTATAACAAAAAGAAAAGGCCATCCATCCCGGACAGCCAATCTCATTGTTAACCTTAAATCTAATACCATGAAAAACACGTTGCAAATATAGGGACTTTGTGCAATGTAGCACACTGATTCCCCAGAAAAGTGCATTCACTTAACCATATTTAAGCAAAACATGTTCTACAACATATCTTTTCTTGGTTAACCTGTCATATTTTTTACATTTAGTACTGCTCTTTCTCATTCGGGAAATCACCGGTCTTCACATCTTCGATGTAGGCCTGTACCGCATGGGTGATCTCCTCCCCCAAATTAGCATATCGACGCAAGAAACGGGGTGAGAAACCCTGGTTGATACCCAGCATATCATGCATCACCAGCACCTGTCCATCTGTGCCATTTCCCGCACCGATACCGATGGTCGGAATCGCCAACTCCTCGGAAACACGCTTTGCCAACTTGGCCGGGATCTTCTCCAGCACCAAACTGAAACAACCTATCTCCTGTAACAAGTGCGCATCCTCGATCAGTTTGTTCGCTTCGGCCTCCTCTTTCGCCCGCACCGCATAAGTGCCAAACTTATTGATGGATTGCGGGGTCAAACCTAAATGGCCCATGACGGGGATACCTGCGCACAAAATGCGCTCGATCGACTCACGCACCTCCGAGCCACCTTCCAGCTTGATGCAATCGGCATGGGTTTCCTTCATCACACGGATGGCAGAAGCCAACGCCTCCTTGGAGTTTCCTTGATAGGTACCAAAAGGCAGATCCACTACCACCAAGGCCCGATTCACGGCTTTTACGACCGATTTACCATGATAGATCATCTGATCGAGTGTAATCGGTAAAGTCGTCACATTACCGGCCATGACATTAGAGGCGGAATCGCCCACCAAGATCACGTCCATACCCGCTTGGTCAATTAGCTTGGCCATAGAATAATCATAAGCAGTCAGCATGGAGATCTTCTCTCCACGCTGCTTCATCTCTATCAGGCGACGTGTTGTCACCTTCCTGTTGTCATCTACTTTTGCAACTGACATAATTACATGAATTTATTAGCTATTAGCCACTATTTCCTCATTCTTCTGGATAGCGGTAGTGATACGCTGCGACTCGGCATCGAAATCAACCGTGAGCCGATCGCCCTGCTCCACCGTCGCCCGGATGATCAATTCAGCCATCTCATCCTCTAAGTATTTTTGGATCGCACGCTTCAGCGGACGAGCGCCAAACTGCACGTCGTAGCCCTTGGAGGCGATGAAGTCTTTCGCCGCATCGGTGATCACCAATGAGAAGCCCAAAGCAGAGACCCGCTTGTACAGACCGCTCAACTCAATATCAATGATCTTATGGATCGCCTCCTTATCCAGCTGGTCGAACATGATGATGTCGTCAATACGGTTCAAGAACTCCGGGGCGAACGCCTTATTGAGCGCTTTTTGAATCACGCCTCTGGAGAACTCCTTGTCGGTCTCATTGCCTGGCGTGCTGAAACCTACGCCCCGGCCAAAGTCTTTCAACTGACGGGTACCGATGTTGGAGGTCATGATCAAAATCGTGTTCTTGAAATCAATCCGGCGACCTAAGCTATCTGTCAAACGCCCCTCATCCAGCACCTGCAACAACAGGTTGAACACATCGGGATGCGCCTTCTCAATCTCATCCAGCAACACCACCGAATAGGGTTTCCGGCGTACCTTCTCCGTCAGCTGACCACCCTCCTCATAGCCTACATATCCCGGAGGTGCGCCAATCAAGCGAGAGACAGCGAACTTCTCCAAATACTCGCTCATGTCGATACGGATCAACGCATCGGCCGAGTCAAACAGGTATTCAGCCAATTTCTTCGCCAGATGGGTCTTACCTACACCTGTAGGGCCTAAGAACATGAAGGTACCAATCGGCTTGTTCGGATCCTTCAAGCCCACCCGGTTACGTTGGATCGCCTTGACAATCTTCTTCACGGCCTCATCTTGGCCAATCACCTTCGACTTCAGCACATCCGCCATCTCCAACAGACGCACATTCTCCGCCTTAGCGATACGCTGCACGGGCACGCCTGACATCATGGCCACAACCTCTGCCACTTTGTCTTCATCTACCAATTCCCGATGCTCTTCCAGCTCCTTTTCCCATTTCGCTTTTGCCGCCTCCAGTTGCAACAAGCACTGACGCTCCTGGTCACGGAAGCTGGCTGCCAGCTCGAAGTTCTGTGCCTTCACCGCTGCCAATTTGTCGCTCTTCGTCTGCTCGATGCGTGCCTCCAGCTCCTCGATGCTCTTCGGCACCACGATGTTCGCCACATGCACCCGTGAGCCTGCCTCATCGAGTGCGTCAATCGCCTTATCCGGGAAGTTGCGATCGCTGATGTAACGGTCGGTCAGTTTCACGCAAGCGGCCAACGCACCCTCCGTGTAGCTTACGTTGTGATGCTCCTCATAGCGATCCTTGATATTGTGCAGGATCTGCAAAGTCTCCTCTGCCGTAGTCGGATCGACAATCACCTTCTGGAAACGACGTTCCAAGGCGCCATCCTTCTCGATGTTCTTCCGATACTCATCCAAGGTGGTCGCGCCGATGCACTGAATCTCTCCACGAGCCAAAGCCGGCTTCAGCATGTTAGCCGCATCCATCGTGCCAGCCGCAGAGCCCGCTCCCACGATCGTATGGATCTCATCAATAAACAAGATCACGTTCGGATTCTTCGACAACTCATTGAGAATCGCTTTAATACGCTCCTCAAACTGACCACGGTATTTCGTGCCGGCCACGATGGAGGCCATGTCTAAGTTCACCACTCGCTTGTCAAATAAGATGCGAGACACCTTACGCTCCACGATGCGGGTAGCCAATCCCTCCACGATGGCAGACTTACCCACACCTGGCTCACCTATCAACACCGGGTTGTTCTTCTTCCGGCGACTCAAGATCTGCGCCAATCGCTCGATCTCCTTCTCCCGCCCGACGATCGGATCCAGCCGTCCCTCCATAGCGGCACGGGTCATATCCGTGCCAAAGTTGTCCAGTACGGGCGTGTCACTCTTTCCTTGAGCGGCTGATCCTGTAGCCCCTCCGGCAGAGCGAGCAGGATCTCTATGAGGCATATAATCCTCATCCTCGTCATCCTCCTCGTCGGTATAGCCATCCGAGATCTCATCCAGTTCCTCGTCGTCAAAAGGCTCCTCAGGCACCTCTCTCATCCCCAAGACAGGATCAATCTCCTCTCTCTTTTCTTCGATGTTACCAATCATACTCATCAACATATTATTCGCAGAGTCATACGTTATCCCCATCTCCTTCAGCCATTGCGCCAACAGCGTCTCTGAATCCTTCAGCATAGCTAAAAAAAGATGTTCAGCGCCTGCCTCAACCTGCCGTAACCGGCGAGCCTCCAGCTGGCTCATACGTAATAACTTCTCCGCAGTCTTGCTAATCACAATCTCACACTGGTCGGATACCTCTTGATCAGGTACGTTCTCAATCTCTCGCTCAATCTTCCGGCGAATCTCCTTGGGATCCACCGCCAAACGTTCGATAACCTGCATGGCCAAGCTCTCCCCCTCACGAATGAGACCAAGCATCAAGTGTTCGGGGCCGATGTAGCTGTTACGGAGCCGCATCGCCTCCTCCCGGCTATATTCAACCACTTCCATCAATCTTTTCGAATACCTTATCATGCTTTCTTAAACACTAAAAATATAATGTACATTTTCGTACGAGTGCGCAAAAGTACGCAAACTATATTATATTTCCTATCAAAAACCGTGCCATTCCAAAGCATCCATCCTGCCCTCTCGGTTTACGGGCAGCCCATCCCCCGTAAAAAAGTTGCCCATAATTTCCCAAAACAATGGGCAATGCCTCGTAAAACCACGGGCAACGTTTTCCAAAACCATCGGCAATGTTTTTCAAAACGATGGGCAACATTTCGTGAAATCACGGGCAATGTTTTTCAAGCCCGCCGGAAACGTTTATACCATCACTGGAAGTAGCGTGTAATCCATGGATGCGATAACGCTTTTAATCGAAAACCAACTATTTTTTCTCCCCATTTCTTTCTTGCTACGAGAAAAAACCGTACCTTCGTGCGTATTTTCGACAAGTGAGAAATTTAGTGTAATAAATATAAATCTAAATGGTTGATCAAGACAGAATTATAAAGATTAACATTGAAGAGGAAATGAAAACGGCTTACATTGATTATTCAATGTCGGTTATCGTTTCACGTGCTCTTCCCGATGTTAGGGATGGTTTTAAGCCGGTTCATCGCCGCATCTTGTTCGGTATGAACGAACTGGGTAACACCTCCGACAAACCTTATAAGAAATCTGCGAGAATTGTAGGAGAAGTCCTCGGAAAATACCACCCCCATGGTGACTCTTCCGTTTATTTCGCCATGGTGCGCATGGCACAGAAGTGGGCCATGCGTTATTGCCTGGTGGATGGCCAAGGTAACTTCGGTTCCGTGGACGGCGACAGCCCCGCCGCCATGCGTTATACGGAGGCTCGCTTGAGCAAGCTGGCCGAAGAGATGTTGAGAGACATCGACAAAGATACCGTTGACTTCCAATTGAATTTTGATGATACGTTGAAAGAGCCGACCGTATTGCCTACCCGCATCCCGAACCTGCTGGTGAATGGTGCCTCGGGTATCGCTGTCGGTATGGCAACCAATATGCCGACGCACAACCTCAGCGAGGTGCTGGATGGCTGCGTGGCCTATATCGACACCAAGGGCGACATTGATGTGGCCGGCTTGATGCAGTTCATCAAGGCGCCCGACTTCCCCACGGGAGCGACTATTTACGGATATGCGGGCGTGAAAGAGGCGTTTGAGACAGGCCGTGGACGCATCGTACTCCGTGGCAAAGCGGAGATTGAGGTGGAGAACAACCATGAGAAAATCGTGATCTCCGAGATCCCTTACGGAGTCAACAAGGCTGAGTTGATCAAAGACATCGCCAACCTTGTCAATGAGAAGCGATTGGAAGGTATCTCCAATGTCAATGACGAGACTGACCGTCAAGGTATGCGCATCGTGGTGGACGTAAAACGCGACGCCAACGCCAGTGTGGTGCTCAACAAGCTCTATAAGATGACCGCGTTGCAATCCTCTTTCAGTGTCAACAACATCGCCTTGGTGAATGGCCGTCCAAAGCTACTGAACCTAAAAGATTTGATCAAGGCTTTCGTGGATCACCGACATGAGGTAGTGATCCGCCGCACGAAGTATGACCTGCGTAAGGCTGAGGAGCGCGCCCATATCTTGGAGGGATTGATCATCGCTTCTGACAACATAGACGAGGTAATCGCTATCATCAAATCATCGAAGAACCCACAAGATGCCATTGAGCGCCTGAAAGAGCGTTTTTCGCTCTCCGATATCCAGGCGCGGTCGATCGTCGAAATGCGTCTGCGTCAGCTGACGGGACTGGAGCAAGACAAGTTGCGTGCGGAATATGAGGAGATTGAGAAATTGATCAACTATTTGAAAGAGATCTTGGCCAACGATGACCTTTGTATGAAGGTGATCAAGGATGAGCTATTAGAGATCAAGGCTAAATGGGGCGATGCCCGTAAGACCGACATCGTTTATGCCTCTGAGGAGCTAAACCCGGAGGATTTCTACGCTGACGACGAGATGATCATCACCCTCTCGCACATGGGCTACATCAAGCGTACACCGTTGAGCGAGTTTCGTGCGCAAGGCAGAGGAGGTGTAGGCGCCAAGGGATCAGAGACCCGCAACGAGGATTTCGTGGAGTATATTTACCCGGCTTCCATGCACGCCACCTTGCTCTTTTTCACGGCGAAGGGACGCTGCTATTGGTTAAAGGTGTACGAGATCCCCGAGGGAGCAAAGAACGCCAAAGGACGGGCGATCCAGAACCTGCTCAACATCGAGGCAGACGACAAGATACAGGCGTTTATCCGCGTGAAGAACCTTACGCGCGATACCGAGTTCATCAACTCACACTACCTGCTTTTTTGCACCAAACGGGGTGTCATCAAGAAAACGTTACTGGAGGCCTACTCTCGTCCGCGTCGAGACGGCGTAAACGCCATCACGCTGCGTGAGGATGATGGATTGATCCAAGTCTGCATGACCGATGGCAACAACGAGGTGATCATCGCCAATCGAAACGGGCGGGCAATCCGCTTCCACGAGAGCACCGTGCGTGAGATGGGACGTACCGCCACAGGTGTACGTGGCATGACGCTCGACGAGGATGGCATGGATGAGGTCGTAGGCATGATCTGCATCAAAGACAAGGAGAAGGAGACGGTATTGGTGGTTTCTGAGCAGGGATATGGCAAACGCTCCTCCATTGAGGATTACCGCATCACCAACCGAGGCGGCAAGGGCGTGAAGACCATCAACATCACCGAGAAGACCGGCAGGTTAGTGGCTATCAAGAACGTCACCAACGAGAATGACCTGATGATCATCAACAAGTCTGGCATCACTATTCGACTCAACGTAGCCGACCTGAGCGTGATCGGGCGGGCTACACAGGGCGTACGCCTGATCAACTTGGAGAAACGCAACGACGAGATAGCCTCCGTATGTAAGGTACTCTCCGAGAGCGAAGAGGAACAGGTTGAGGAGACCGGCGAAACACCTGAGACCCTGTCCAAGGAAGAGACAAATGAGTAATAAACAGCATAACGATTTTAGATAGCAAGTATTAATATTAATCTCAAAAAAGAAAAGACGATGAAGAAAGTATTGTTTTCAATGGCACTGTGCGTAGCCGCTACCGCTTCTTTCGCACAGAAGAGCGCAGTTAACCAAGCGCAGTCTATCGCCAAAAGCCAAAATGCGGATTATGCGGAGGCCAGATCCTTGATCAAGGGTGCGTTGGACAACGCTGAGACCAAGAACGACGCAAAGACTTGGTATGTAGCTGGCTATATTGAGGATCAGCAGTTCAGCAACGAGCGTACGAAGCAGGTGTTGGGTCAGCAACCTGACGAGGCAAAGATGTATGAGGCATTAGGTGCAATCCTTCCCTACTTCAAGAAGGCTTACGAGCTGGATCAGCAGCCGAACGAGAAGGGCAAGGTGAAACCCCGTTTCGCAAAGGACATCAAGGGTATCTTAGGCGCAAACCATGTGTATTATATCAATGGTGGTGCGTACTACTTCGATCAGAAGGATTATCAGAAGGCTTCTGACTTCTTCGAGCAGTACTTGGAGATCTCTGATCTGGATATGTTCAAGGGCACGCCGACAGCAGAACGCGACTCTAACTTCATGACGGTGCAGTTCTATGCAGCTGTAGCCGCTACACAGATCAACAACCATGAGAAGGCTGTCGCTGCCTTGGAGCGTGCGAAGGGTACCGATTACCGCCGCAACGACGTGTACCAGTATCTCTGCTACGAGTATGAGCAGGCAAAGGATTCTGTAGGTTTGGAGAAGACCTTAAAAGAGGGTATGGAGCTGTTCCCTGAGGAGCCCTACTATCTGTTGAGCTTGATCAACAACTACATTTATTCAAACCGCAACGATGAGGCGATCAGCTACCTCAACCAGGCTATCGCTAAGGATCAGAACAACCCGCAGCTCTATGACGTGATGGGTCGTGTATATGAGACCGGCTTGAAGGATTATGCAAAGGCTGAGGAGTATTTCCAGAAAGCGCTCGCAATCAACCCGGACTACATCGAGTCTATCTCTAACTTAGGTCGTGTGTACTACAACCAGGCTGTCAACAAGCAGGGTGAGGCCAACATGATCAACGACGCAAAGCAGTATCAAGAGGAGCTGAACAAAGCGAAGGAGTTATTCCAGAAAGCGCTGCCTTACTTCGAGAAGGCTCATCAAGCAAAGCCGGAGGAGCGTGACTACATGATCGCTTTGAGAGGTATCTACTACAACCTCAACATGGGTGACAAGTTTGAGGCGATTGAGAAGGAGATGAACCAATAATTCCTTTTAACAATTATTATGGAGAGAGGCGACCGATTCGGTTGCCTCTTTTTTTGTGCTTAAGGAAAAAGGCCTTACATTGGCGGAAAATTTAGAACATATAAATCAAGCATACCATGGCCTCGAATAACATCTTCAAAATAGCACACAACAACGTGCTTCCCCGAGAGGGACGCATGCTCGTAGCAGAGCCTTTTCAACAGGATGCCTACTTTCAACGTTCGGTCATTTTATTGGTGGAGCATGATGATAAAGGCTCATTGGGCTTTATCATCAACAAGCAAACGGAGCTGCGGGTGAATACGTTCTTCGAAGATTTAGCGGCCTGCACAGAAATGCCAATCTATTTAGGAGGCCCGGTATCGACCAACCGCCTCTTCTTTATTCATACTTTAGGCAAAGAAATCATCCCTGAATCGAAGCCAATCGGAGACTCACTCTATTTCGACGGCGATTTCGCCGCCCTGCGGCGGTATATCTTGGAGGGGAATCCCATTCAACATCAAGTACGTTTCTTCCTGGGCTATTCCGGCTGGAGCGAGGGGCAATTACAACGTGAGATCAAGGAGAATGCGTGGGCTGTAGCGAAAGGCTCTCTCCACTCGATCTTTGAAGCGGAAGGCGATCGCTATTGGAAAGACTCCGTCGGGCTATTGGGCAAGGACTACCAGCTTTGGACCACCTACCCCAAAGATCCCAACCTGAATTGATCGGCAAAGAGTTGCATCACACGTACATCGGCGAATCCACCCGCCACACGGATCCACTCCTTCAAGCAACCCGTCTGTTGAAAGCCACAGCGCAGGAAAAGGCGCTGACTGGGCAGGTTGGCCTCAGGCACATGCGCATACAGCTGGTGCAAAGCCAATCGATCAAACGCATAACGGATCAAAAGGCGTAGGGAACGGGTGCCCCACCCTTGTCCTTGATAGGCAGGATCAAGCAGGATGCCACATGCAGCCCGATTGGCATGTGGATTAAAGTCGAACAGATCAACAATACCGATTGCCTTCCCCGTCTCCTCCTGCTCTATCATCAGCCGCAACTGATGTACCTCATAGAGCGAACGACCACTCTCGGCGATATAATGCCTCAAGACATAGCGGGAGAAGGGGGCCAACGTGTCTCCTACCTCCCAGAGAGCACTATTATTCTCCCAACGATACAACACCTCCAAATCCTCCGGCTCCAAGGCCCGCAGCCGGATCTCCTCATCCGCTAAAACCCGCCTCATAACTGTCCGGCTGAAACTAACCGCCCGCTTTTGGTGTTAAAAATATGATAAGAGACCTGCCTGCTTTTCAGTGTATCCATAAAAAGCAGCATCTGTTCGAAACGAACGTCAGGATAACAGAAGGCATAATCCGTGAAGCCCTTCATCTGGTTTCGCCGGCAGATAGCGTTCATCACTCGCTCCTCATCCAAGTTCCACAAGTTAGCCCGCTCCAAGGAGGGCATCGCCTCCCCACAAGCCATCTTCACCTGTTCATAATGGTCGGCATCGCTGATCACCAAGAGTCGACGATGAGGCAAACCCTTTTTCTTCTGCTTAGAGGGGCCTTTAACGGAAGCCATGAGCGCTTTCAAGCGTACAGCCATCTTGATCAAGCCTCGCAACAGGGCACTGGAGTTGGGGTAATACTTCTGGTAAAAGATCAGCATTGCCCCATAGAAGGCCTCGATGTAGCGTTTATCATCCTGCTTGGCACTCTCACCCTTGTAATGGAGCAGCCGCTCCGGATAATAGAGATTCTTGTAGCCCGCCTGTGCGATGCGATAAGAGAGGTCTATGTCCTCGCCATACATGAAGAAGGATTCATCTAACAGTCCCACCTTGTCAAGCGCCTCATGACGCAAGAGCATGAAGGCTCCTGCCAATACTTCCACCGTATGCGGCTTATCAGGATTCAGATAGGGCAGATTGTAACGCGAGAAAAAAGGACTGTAAGGGAAGAGCTTCGCCAAACCGAACAGTTTGCAAAAAGAGACCCAAGGGGAGGGAAACGAGCGCTTGCTCTCCACCAAGAAATGCCCCTCGGCATTCAGCATCTTCACACCCAACGCACCGATCGTCTTATCCTCGTCCATCTGGTAGCACAAACTACGCAGACTATCCTCGCCCACCACCGTATCAGGATTGAGCAGAAGGACATACTGCCCCTTAGCCTGCCCAATCGCCTGGTTATTCGCTTTCGCAAATCCTACATTCTCAGGGTTCTCAATAAAGATCACCTCCGGGAACTTGAGTTTCAGATAAGCCAATGAATCATCGCTGGAATGGTTATCCACCACAAATACCTCCGCATCCAAATTAGTCGTGGCCGCACGCACCGAATAGAGGCATTGCTCCAGAAAATATTTTACATTGTAATTGACAATGACAATGGATAGTTTTATCTCGTCGTAACCCATGCTTTATACCTTATTATATATATCGTTTTGACTGGCGGTATGCCCTACCCTTTTAAGGTGAACTCCGTTCGATCCACGATCGAGCGTCCCAACGTCACTTCATCGGCATACTCAATCTCATCGCCTATCGCCACGCCCCTGGCGATCACACTGATTCGTACGCCTAACGGAGAAAGTTTGCGATAGAGAAAAAAGTTGGTGGTGTCTCCCTCCATCGTCGTGCTTAACGCCAGGATTACCTCCTTCACCTCCCCCTCGGCTACCCGCTTCACGAGGCTCTCGATCTCCAAATCATTCGGGCCGATCCCCTCCATTGGAGAGATAATGCCGCCCAAAACATGATAGACCCCCCGGAACTGGCCAGTATTCTCAATAGCCATTACCTCCTTAATATTCTCCACCACACAAACCAACGAATGATCGCGGGTTGGATTGGCACAGATGGAACAAATCTCCTCATCACACAGATTATGGCACACCTTACAATATTTCACCTCCCGACGCAGGGTCAAGAGGGCTGCCGAGAAACGCTCGGTATAGCTTGGATCTCGACGTAACATATAGAGTGCTAAACGCAAAGCGGTCTTCCGACCAATGCCTGGAAGGGAGGCCAACTCATTCACAGCATGCTCCAACAGCGTGGAGGGGTATCGTTGATTCATTCCGTCTCTTGTTATTCGAACCGCAAATATAAAAGAAATGCCCCAATTATGAAACCAAAAAAAGAAATCCCCTTGCGATTATCCGGTAAAAAGTGTACATTTGTCACCGATCGTCTGGCCTTCCAGACACATATCAGGAATAACAACTAACATTTTAATATCATGAAAGCTGATAATGAAGAAATGACGAATGGGCTTCCCGAGAACGCCTATCGAGAATTAAAAGAGGGAGAGCATTACGAGCCTCTCATGTCGCCAAACAAACAATACCCGGAGGTAACACTCTGGTCTGTGCTCTGGGGATTGCTGATGGCTATCGTGTTTAGTGCAGCAGCTGCCTATTTAGGCCTGAAAGTGGGTCAAGTATTTGAGGCAGCCATCCCCATTGCCATCATCGCCGTGGGACTCTCCAATGCCTTCAAGCGCAAGAACGCCTTGGGCGAGAATGTCATGATCCAATCCATTGGTGCCAGCAGCGGTGTGATCGTGGCCGGAGCCATCTTCACGCTGCCCGCTCTTTACATCTTACAAGACAAATATCCGGAGATCACCGTCAATTTCTTCGAAGTATTCATGAGTTCTTTGTTAGGCGGCATCATCGGCATCCTGTTACTAATACCTTTCCGTAAATATTTCGTTTCCGATATGCACGGCAAATACCCCTTCCCTGAGGCGACAGCCACCACACAAGTATTGGTCTCCGGCGAGAAGGGTGGTAACCAAGCCAAGCCGTTGATATTCGCCGGATTGATAGGTGGCTTGTATGACTTCATCGTAGCCTCTTTCGGCTGGTGGGGCGAGACAATCAGCACACGGGTGATAGAGGCCGGAGCCCTATTGGCCGACAAGGCGAAATTGGTCTTCAAGGTGAACACGGGAGCTGCCGTGTTAGGCTTAGGTTATATCATCGGTTTAAAATACTCCTTGATTATCTGTGCAGGCTCCTTCTTGGTATGGTTCATCATCCTGCCACTCCTCTCCCTCTTCTTTGGTGATCAAGTGCTTACCTTAGGTAATGCCGCCATCACGGCTACAGTGGGCAGCATGAGTCCGGAGCAACTATTCACCACCTATGCCCGTCACATTGGCATCGGGGGTATCGCCACAGCTGGTGTAATTGGTATCATCAAGTCATGGGGCATCATCAAGGGAGCCGTAGGTTTAGCGGCCAAAGAGTTGAAAGGCAAAGGCGAGGCCACCGAGAGCGCCATACTACGTACCCAGAAAGATCTCTCCATGAAGGTGATAACCATCGGCATCATCGCCGCCTTGATCGTCACCTTCCTCTTCTTCCAGTTCGGCGTACTGCATAATTGGTTCCATGCCGTAATCGGACTGTTGTTGGTCGGTGTGATCGCCTTCCTATTCACGACGGTTGCCGCCAATGCCATTGCAATTGTAGGAACTAATCCTGTTTCCGGTATGACATTAATGACGCTGATCCTTGCCTCTATCATCATGGTGACCGTCGGATTGAAAGGGGCGGCCGGTATGGTCTCCGCACTCATCATCGGCGGAGTGGTCTGCACCGCACTCTCTATGGCAGGTGGTTTCATCACAGACTTGAAGATTGGATATTGGTTAGGCAGCACACCGGCTAAACAGCAGACCTGGAAATTCCTGGGCACGTTAGTTTCTGCTGCTACCGTGGGTGGTGTAATCCTGATTCTCAACCAGACCTACGGGTTCACTACCGGTCAATTAGCCGCTCCCCAAGCCAACGCTATGGCCGCTGTTATCGAGCCATTGATGAGTGGAGCAGGCGCACCGTGGATTCTTTATGGCATAGGTGCGGCATTAGCCATCATACTCAACTTCTGCAAGGTTCCAGCCTTAGCTTTCGCTTTAGGTATGTTTATACCTCTCGACCTCAATACGCCACTCCTGATTGGAGGTGCAATCAGTTGGTACGTGGGTAGCCGAAGCAAAGACCAAAGCATCAATACCGCTCGTTTGGAGAAGGGTACCTTGTTAGCATCCGGATTCATTGCCGGCGGAGCCTTGATGGGAGTGGTAAGTGCAGCGATGCGCTTCGGCGGCATCAATTTCATGAATGAGGAGTGGGCTTCCAGCCGAGGAGCGGAAGGCGTAGCCATCCTGATGTATATCGCCTTGATTGCCTATTTGACGTTTAATTCCTTACAAGCAAAGAAAGAAAAATGAGAATACCTAAACTAAAAGAATCGAATACCCCCATGGTTAATGTGGGTATCATGGCCCAGAAATCCATCCTCTTCATGCTCAATGGTCCCTACATCGAGACAGAGACAGGAGAGGAACTGCAAGGAGAGCAACGGGCTATATGGACTAACAATAAGATCCTGTTTAACGGCAAGCTCCACGAGGATCTCTTCTTTGAGCCGACTGATGAGAAGAGCTGCTCATTCGATCTCAAGGCCGTGACCATCGGAGTGGATTTCCACTGGCAACGTCGGGAAGACCAACGTTTCCGAGGGGCGCTCAATTTAGCGGTAACCGACGAAAGGATCGTGGCAATCAATCAGATTGATGCCGAAGAATACCTTACAAGCGTGATCTCCTCAGAGATGAGTGCCAATGCCTCCAAGCAACTGTTGAAAGCGCATGCAGTCATTTCCCGCAGCTGGCTCCTGGCACAGATCGAGAAAAACCAGCAATTAACGAAGGCCGAAAAGTCCTACACCAGCTGCCAACAAGATGAGGAGCAACTGATTCGCTGGTACGACCGTGAAGATCACACACTGTTTGATGTCTGTGCCGACGACCATTGTCAACGCTATCAAGGAATCACCCGAGAGACCAATCCGGTTGTGAAGGAAGCCATTCAAGAGACACGAGGTGAAGTCTTGCTTTACGACGGTGCCATCTGTGATGCCCGCTTCTCAAAATGTTGCGGAGGTGTGACCGAGCGGTTTGAGAACTGTTGGGAACCGGTTAATCATCCCTACCTAGCCGTTTTGCGAGACGCACCCGAAAAGGAGTTTCCCGACCTGACTGATGAGGCCATGGCTCAAGAATGGATTCGTACCGCTCCTCCTGCCTTCTGCCACACGACAGACAAGGAGATTCTCAGCCAAGTGCTCAACAACTACGACCAAGAAACCACCGACTTCTATCGTTGGCAAGTGAGCTACATCCAAGAAGAATTAGCAGAACTGATACGAAGGAAATCAGGTATCGACTTTGGACGTATCCTCGATTTGATTCCTTTAGAAAGAGGCGGATCAGGCCGTATCGTACGCTTAAAAATCGTTGGAAGCCAACGCAGCCTCATCATCGGCAAAGAGTTAGAGATTCGTAGGACACTCTCCGAGTCTCACCTATACAGCTCCGCTTTCGTGGTGGACAAAGAGATGGGGGCCAATGATATACCCACCCGCTTCATTCTCACGGGAGCAGGATGGGGACATGGGGTAGGTCTCTGCCAAATTGGTGCCGCTGTGATGGGCGCAAAGGGCTATCCCTATGATGCCATCCTGACCCACTATTTCCCTGGAGCCACCATCGAAGCCAAATGGTAAACAACTATTCCATACTATTTTAAATGTTGGCGAATGCGATGCACATTCGCCGACATTCTTAAACATCACGCATGATTTTTTGAAATATTCACCTTCATCTTGCCATTTATTGTGTAAGTTCGCGGTGTGAATAAGTAGCATTGAGAGCATGAACGAACACCTTCCTACACTTCTTCTGCAGATTCTGCTTGTTGGTTTCACCCCGGGACCTGCCAATATATACGCATTAACCATGTCATTGCGCCACGGCCGTCGGGTTTCGTTGGTGATGTGGTTAGGCATGTTGGTTGGCTTTTCCATCGCTGTCTCTGTCATGGCTCTATTGACACACCTGTTAGGAGTAGCCTTTGGTTCCTACGTAGGCTATATGAAAGTATTAGGGGCGGCCTATATTTTTTACTTGGCTTACTGGATATGGCGAAGTGGTGGGGCCAATAAAACCACTAAATCGAGAGAGTGTGGTTTTGTAAGCGGTATGTTAGTACAACTGACAAATGCAAAGATGCTTCTCTTCGATCTAACAGTGTTTAGCACCTTTGTACTCCCCTATTCAGACCGACTGGAGGATCTGTTTGAGGCAGCCGCTTGGCTATTGATAGCGGGACCGGGAGCCAATCTGACCTGGTTGATGGCAGGGGGTGTCATGCGCAATTTCTTTTTACGCTATGGTCGTCAGGTCGATCATCTCTCAGCGATAGCGTTAGTGCTATGCGCAATCTACCTACTCTGTTTTTAGGACATGTATCTAAAAAATGATGAACAATTAGTATATATGATCAAACAAATACAAATCATTATGAGTATGAAACTATTTAAACATGCATGCATCGCTGGAATGGCTTGCCTATCCACGATCGCTTCGGGTCAGAACTACACGACCCCATTCAATCATTGCTTGCTTCCAGAAGCGTACTATGACCAGCTGGTCGGTGAATCCTCGGGCGATCGTGCCTTCAATTACATCATGGACATTGCCCCTTATGAGCGTGATCGTCAACATGCCGATTACCAAGGACATTTCATGGAATCAGAATATGTCGTAGCTCAACTGAAGCGTTTTGGCATCGCAAACGCCACCATCGAAGAGGTAGGCAAAACGAAGGCTTGGGATGGTGTTAGTGCCTCACTTTGGGAAGTTTCTCCGAAGCAGGTAAAAATCGCTGACTATCAAGATCTGGCCGCTATCCTGGGGCAAGGTAGCCAGAATGCGGATGTAACGGCTCAACTGGCATGGATTGGCCGAGGGGAAGCGCATGAGATAGCCGCAGCAGATCTGAAAGGAAAGATTGCCGTGACAGAAGCCGCCGCTTCCCGTGTTCATGACAAGGCTGTTGCCGCTGGTGCGTTAGGTGTGATCAGCTTCTATGGTCCTCGCCCATTGATTGATCCGATCCAAATCCCGAACTCCGGTATTCGCAGCGAGAAGCCGACCTTCTGCTTCAACCTAACCCCTCGTGATGGCTATGCCCTGCGTGACCGCTTGCTGAGAGGTGAAAAGATCACTGTGCATGCCAAGGTGGAGGTCACAGAAGAAGATACCGATTTGGAGGTACCCACATGCGTCATCCCTGGTACGGATCCGAACGCCGAGGAGGTGATCTTCACCGCCCACCTCTTTGAAGGCTATGTGAAATTGGGAGCCAATGATAATATCTCCGGATCAGCAGCCTTAATCGAGGTGGCACGTACCTTGAATGAACTGTTTGAGAGTGGCCGTCTGCCCCGCCCGAAACGTAGCCTGCGCTTTCTCTGGGTGCCCGAGTTTCAAGGTTCTATTCCTTGGGCTACACAGCACAAAGAAATATTAGATCGTACACTCTGTGGCATCAATCTGGATATGGTTGGTTTGTGGCTGAGTAAAAGTGGTTCTTACTATTGCTTACACCGCACCACAATGGGTAATCCACACTACCTCAACGATGTGGCGGAGTCATTTTATCATTATATGGGAGCAACCAACAAATCATTTGTGGCTACAGGTGTAGGACGCCCGGATGCCTTGAAGCCGGTATATAGCTTGACCGGTTCGCAAGATCCCTTCTACTATGCCATCAATGCCCACTATGGCGCTTCCGATCACGAGGTGTTGAACGATTGGGGTGTACAGGTGCCTGCTGTGATCATGATTACTTGGCCGGACAATTACTATCACACTTCCGGAGACCGTCCCTCTATCTGCGACCCGACGCAATTGCATCGTGCCATTGTCTTGGCAGCGGCTACGGCTTACACCATTGCTTCCGCCGACGAACAATCCGCTTTGGCGATTGCCAGTGAGGTATCTGCTGGAGCGACCAAACGTCTCTCCTTGAAAGCAGCAGAAGATCTATCCATCTTGACACAAGCTCCTGCTGATCAATTGTCTGCTGCCTACAAGAAAGCACATTTTGATCAAGATGCCCTGCTGCTCAACGAGCAGGCCACACTGGAGAGCGTGCTGGAGTTAGCTCCGAGCAGCGCATCTCTGAAAGCACACATTGCCACACTGCAAGCTCTCATCACCGAGAAGGCGCAAAGCAATGGCAAAGAGATTGACGCTGCAATGAAAGCCCGTGCAACTATGTTAGGCACAACCGCACCGAAGCGTGTGGAGCTGACCACTGAGGAAAAAGCAGCCGCAAAGGTATTCCCGCATGCGACAGTAAAAGTGAAAGAAACAGGCTATGGCGTGTTGCGCAATATCCCAAAAGAACTACTCACGAAGCATCAATTAATCAAGGGCGAAAGTGCTCGTTTAAGCCTGGCGCACAGTGACGACATTGCCAAACTGACCACCTCTGGCAAACTCAGCGTTTTAGATATCAAGAAGATGCAAGACGCACAATTCCCCGACGCTGACAGCTTGGCAGACATCATGCGCTTCATCAATATGTTGAAAGAGGCAGGATTAGTAGAATAATAGCCCATACTTATTTTTAGTAAACCCTTCAAGAGCCTATCTTGAGGGGTTTACTTTTACCTAAAGAATAGATTTCTACCCACAAAATTAGGTTTGCAACACAAAAGAACGTACCTTTGCAGTTGTAAAAAAGACTATTTGCAAAACACTACCAAAATGGATAGATATCTAATCATAAAAACCAGGGACGAATTACTTAGAATCCGAATTGGACAAATCCTTTATTTTGAAGCGGATCGCAATTATACGAAGTTGTTGCTTTCCAGTGGTATCCAGTTTACTTTTGCGATCAACATCGGCAAAATTGAGGAGATTTTAGGTAAGCAGGTAGAAGGTGTAGGAAAAATCTTGATGCGTGTAGGAAAGAGCCACATCATCAACAAAAATCACATCTTGCAAATTAACCTTCCCAAACAACGTCTATTGCTGTTGACCGAAGAGGGAAAAGCCAAAGAGGTAGTCATCTCCAAAGATCCTTTGAAGGTTTTAAAGGAAAGTCTGGAGAAAGAGATGGGAAAGGCTTCAACAGATAGTGAGTCTAAGTAAGCGTAAAGTACCATGATCATTACTATCGGCAAAGCCAACGACAACGTGTACGTAGCCGATGACTCACAGGTCAGTCGGCATCATGCCCGTCTTGTTTCTGAGCCAGACGGCAGTTGGTTGTTGGAAGATCTGGATTCTACCAATGGGACTTTCGTGAATGAGGCACAGATAGCCCGTAAACGCATCTCGAAAAGTGATCAGATCCGTTTAGGAGAACATTTCACCTTAACCCTCTCCGATCTGCTGAAAGCAGGAAACGATTATAGTGAGGAGTTCGCTAAACTGAAAACAGTCTATGATCATTATATCCAAGAGAAGGTACGGATCCAATCTTCCAACCAATTCAAGACACGCTTGATGCAATCGTTACCTTTTGCGTTGCCTGGCGTGATCGGTGTGGTCGTTGGCTTTTTAGGAAAAGGTAGTCCGACATTATTCGGTCTGAGCCTGCTCATTACGATAGTCGCACCCACAGTCGGTATCTATTTAGGAGCCAAACAGGCCGCCAAGATCCCGATGCAGCTGCAAGCGTTAGCCAACCAATTCAAGATTGATTATGTCTGCCCCAAATGCGGCACCTTCTTGGGCGAGATTCCATGGGAGTCATTGCTCAATCGAAAACAGTGCCCAGTCTCCTCCTGTAAGGCAAAATGGGCGAGAGACACAGACAAATGAACGCTTGTTCATTAAAACCTATCTGTTTGTACAGTAAATTCTGACGTTTGATTGCAAGCTTTCTTCTTCGATAGCCCAATCCACAGCATTTATTACTTTTGCTGCGGATTCAATTAGTTTAAACATTTAAAAGCAAGGGTTATGCAAGAAGAGGAGTACACATTTGTGACGTTAGATGGCAATGATGCCATGCCCGCAGATGCCGTGCTCGTTGATGTGGATAATCTGGATGTAGATTTAAGCGAAGCGATCGTTGTTGAAGACATGGACTTCGTAGAGGTTGATCATCAAGATTTTATCACATTGGCTGACGATACGGTAATGCTTTCCGACGTTGACACGTTGGACATGACTGCAACGGACATGTATGACGCTGACATTACGTTTATTGTATGATAGCCATTAAATGTCCACATTGCCTAATTGGATTGAAGGTGGACGAGGGGAAGATTCCCCTCGGTCTTACCTCTTTCAAATGCCCCAAGTGCAAAGGGGCTATTCCCGTATCTTTACTTTCCGCTAACAACGGGGAAGAGAACAGTGAACCTGACACCATCTTGATACATCCCTTGAAGACAGGCTTAGGGCGACTTACCGTTTTGCCTGATCAGAACACACCGGAGCAACACCTCTCCTTGCAGGAAGGGACGTTCATCATCGGACGTAAATCAAACGCATCCAAAGCTACCCTACCCGTCCAAACGGGAGATCGCACAATGAGTCGCGAACATGCGGTCATTGAAGTGAAAAAAGATGGCAAAGGAGGCTACAAACATTATCTTTCCGACAATAACAGCAAAAATCATACGTTATATAACAACAATTACTTAGGAGACGGAGAAGTGGTTGTCCTCAATGATAACGACGAGATCATCTTAGGACATACGGTGATCCGTTTTAATGATTAAATGCTGGTTTTGTAATGATAACGATTGGTAAGCCTTGTGCGGTTTGTGAGAAGGGTGGCAGAGCAAACAATGAGGATTGCATCTATCCATCGTCAGAGTATTCAGAAAGTAGTCAGCGACTCTTTTTGGTATGCGACGGGGTAGGAGGCGCCGAGCGTGGAGAGATAGCCAGCGCCTTGGCTTGCGATGCCATACAGACCTATTTTACCACGTTTTTAGGAGATGAGGATCCTACCGTCGAGTTTATCCAGCAAGCCGTACATTATGCGGAGACACGTTTTGACACCTATCTGCAACAGCATCCGGAGGCGACCGGTATGGCCACTACTTTAACATTGGCTTACATAGGCAAGAAGAGCCTGACTTTGGCGCATATCGGAGATAGCCGAATTTATTATATCCGTGACGGGAAGGCACTCTATCGCTCAGAAGATCATTCGTTAGTAAATTCTTTAGTGCGTTTAGGACGTATCACTCCCACTGAAGCCCGCATCCACCCTCAGCGCAATCTCATTCTGCGAGCCATCCAAGGGAGTCACATCCCCACCGAGGCTGAAGTCATCCAATGGCAAGATATTCAGACCTGTGACTGGCTCTTTCTATGCAGTGACGGCACCTTGGAACGCATAGATGATGAACACCTTCTACAATTATTCGCCGATGCGCATAATCCTACAACGATCAAGGATAATCTCTTGGAAATTTGCGAAGGAAAGACCAAAGATAACTACTCATTCTATGTAATACCTGTACGAAAAACGGAAGGAACAACACGTTTCAAACAAAATCTTCTTTCTTTTCTTTATTCTTTAGCATAAAAGAATTACCTTTGGCAGATTAAATAGAAGTTAAATAAGACTGAATATGAATTTGCCAAACGAACATCTTCTGCAAAATGGGAAATATAGACTTACCCATGTAGTTGGGCAAGGTGGGTTTGGTATAACCTATAAAGGTATCTGGTACACAGAAGTAAAAGGCCCTTTAGGCACTGTGAAGACAGAAGTACCCATTTGCATCAAGGAGTATTTTTTCAAAGATTATTGCTATCGGGATCCAGATACGTTAGCTGTTCGTGTCCATTCAGAGACAGGCAAACAGCTCTTTGACAAGTTCAAGGAAAAACTCATCAAAGAGGCACGTATCCTCTCAGAGGTGCATCACCCCTATATAGTCAATGTGCTGGAGGTTTTCGAGGAACATAACACGGCCTATATTGCCATGGAGTATATCGATGGCTATTCGCTCAAGTCTCTTTTAGAAAAAGAGGGCATGTTACCTGAGAATCAAGTGCTGTATTATATCCGTCAGATTGGAGAGGCGTTACAGTTTGTACATGAGAAAAATATCCTGCATCTGGATATTAAGCCCAGCAACATCCTGATTGACAAAAAAGGGAATGCCCGCTTGATTGATTTTGGTGTATCGAAGCGATATGATATTGAGCAAGAGGAGACCAGCACGACCATGCTTACGCTCTCCAAAGGTTTCGCGGCTATCGAGCAATACGACAATGAGGGCATACAGCAATTCTCTCCTTGCCCGGACATCTATTCCCTGGGAGCGACTATCTACAATTTGCTCACAGGAAAGATCCCTACGGAATCCATCCTACGAGCTACCCGTCCTCTCAAACGCCCTCGTGAGCTGAATCCGGCGATTAGTGAACAAACGGAAGCGGTGATTCTGAAAGCGATGCAAATCATACCCTCAGATCGGTATGCTTCTATCAAAGAGTTATTGAGCGAGTTGCCACAAACGACATTCAAGCCTGAACGACCTGCGAAACAAGCTGCCACGTCGCCCACGGAAGAGGAAACTACCCTTGTCTATCAAGGGAACAACCAGTCCTCGCTCCCATCGGATGAGGAAGAGACAATGGTAGCTTCGCCTGCTGCTCAACCCGTAGAGGAACAAGAGCCTGCTCAACCGACAAAACCCTCTCGCATCAAGCGAATCGTGGCGCTGTTGATCGGATTTGTAGCTCTGGTTAGTGCGGCTTTCGCTATTTTCTGGCAACGAGAACATACGGAGATTACTAAAAAAACGACCTCTTTACAAGAAGGAAGTATGCCCATAGAAACGTTGTCTACTATCCCCCCAAAAGAGGAACAGACACAAGAAGAGGAGGAAACAGCAAAAGGAGAACCCATTGAAGAGAATAAGCCTACCCCTCAAACCCGTGAAACGGAAACCAGGTCTCCTTCCTCAACAGGGAACAGGCCTACTCAACCAGAAGAAAAACGACAGGCAGATCCCCCTGCTAAGCCGTTAGATAGTAAGCCGATGCCGCCATCCATCAATGTGGATAGCCAATACCAAGCGTTGTTGGAGTCAGGTAAAGATAAATTAGCGAAAGCTGATTTTGTCGGTGCGAAAGCCGATTTAACCCAAGCAAAGGAAACGAAACTGACAGAAGAGGTCGTACGGTTATTAATCCAATGCGATGAATTGGCTGAACAAAAACAAATAGCTGACAGAATAGCACAATATGAAGAGAAAATGGCTTTCGGCCGATATAAGATCGTCCGAAAAAAAGCAAATAATAAATATGGAGCGATTGACACGAAGGGAGAAGAACGTATTCCCTGCAAATACATTAGTGTAGGTATCGCCGAACAGGGCCGTGCCTTCGAACGACCGGATCATCTGTTTGACATTTACAATACAGATGGAACATTGGTCGGAGAAGGATTAAGCTATTATTAAATGGAATGAATAACAATCTTTGTGCGATTTAAGAGTAATGAGAAGAATTTGGATAGGACTCATCTGCATCGTTTTCCCACTGGCACTCTGGGCACAACAGCGTGCTGAGTACAATCGGAAAGGCGATGAGGCAATGAAAAGGCAAGATTATAGCGATGCAAAAATGTGGTATGAGGAAGGTGTGGCTGATTGCGACGCTTATAGCATCAAACAGCTAACCACCATCTGGTTAGGACAAAAGCAGATGCGTCCCTCTATGCGTAGTTTGATGACCAAGTGCCTCAACTGTCTTTCCGTGAGAGCGACGGAGGAGGACTTGGAGGCCATAGACCTACTGATCGTTTATTACACAGAAGGAATCGGCACGCAGAAAAGCGAGGAATTGGCCTCCTATTGGCAAACCTATCAACAGAACCTGTTGGCACCTCCCACTCCTGAGCCACATAGAGTGGATACGATTGCCATCTCCACACCTCGCCAACGCATGGAATTCTTTGTGGGCTATGCGTTCTCTATCGAGGCACCTTATGGGCTGACTTTTGGAGGCGTAGCCTCACACATCGGATGGTATGTACGCTTTAAGACCAACATGTCTTTCCACGACTATTCGGATCGCTGCAATGACAAAGGAGAAATCATCAATTTCTCAGGTGCGAGCAACGAGTCTTACACCTTAACACCTTCAAAAAAAGTAAAAAAGAACACGTTCTCCGGGACAGCTGGCTTAGTCGTGAAATGTGCTCCTTGGCTTTATCTTTCTGCAGGTGTAGGATATGGTGAACGGGCTCTCCTATACTCATTTACCACACACAATTATGAGCAATATGAGCAGAGCAGAGAGCTTTGGTGCAAAAACATGGATTCCTCATATACAGGTGTGGCAGCTGAAGCTGATGCGATGGTCAAGTTAGGAAACCATTTCTTCCTAAGTGCAGGTTGTAGCACCATCAACTTTAAATACATGGATTTAAATGCCGGCATCGGTGTTTTCTTTTAAAAACGTATATTTCTCATGAGATATAAATTATATAGTATAGCATTGGGAATAGCCCTGTTAATGAACGGTTGCGTTGAGGACCCGATTATGGAGGGAGGACTCAAGAACGCGAAGAAACCAACCGTGGAAACATTGGAGATTTTAGGATCTACCGCCACCACAGTCTCTGTCAGTGGAGAGGTGGTACAAGAAAATGGCGCTCCTGTGACCGCATCAGGTTTCTGCTGGGGAAACACAGCTGACTTCTCTTTCCAAACAAAGCAATCAAAAGCGGTATCCGATCGGAAAGCCAAGTTTGATGCAACCATCGAAGGGTTGATCCCCAACCAAGACTATTTTATCAAGGCATTTGCTATCAACGAAGTAGATACAGCCTTTGGCGATGTACTCTCTTTCAAGACTGCCGATGGATTAGGTAGCGTAAAAACCTTGCAACCGACCCACATCTTTGCGACAAAAGTAGATTGTGGTGGCTTAATCACCGCACCAGGAGAGGCAGCCGTAGAGCAACGAGGGATCTATTTGATGCCGAAAGCCACACCCTCCGACGCGGACTCCTTGATTGTGATCCCCATGGCGACAGATTCTTTCTATTGCACAATAAGCGGATTGAAACCTTCAACCACTTATTATGTCCGTGCTTATGCCAAGAATAAGTATGGCGAATACAATGGCGCACAGATTGAATCATTCACCACGACAGATGGATTACCTCTTCTCAACAAAGAAGATTTCAAACTGGTTACGACGAGTTATAAATATGCTGATTTCCAGTTAAACATCACAGATGAAGGGGATTCTCCCGTTACTCAGTGGGGATTCTGTTTCAGCACCAGCGAATACCCCACCATTGAAGCGAGTGACACCGTAATTTGTGGCGAAGGAGTGGGTAAATTTATCGGACGTATCTCTAAACTGGAGCAACAAAAAGAATACTATGTCAGAGGTTATGCGACCAATGCGATGGGTACACGCTACACGGAAGGAGCAGGTATCCGTACTATCCTTTTAAGCACATTGCCCACATTAACCACCACAGCAGTAGGTACGGCTCAAATGAAAGAGGGTTATATCGTGGTTGGTGGCGAAGTGTTAGCAGAGGGAGCTTCTTCCGTGACTGAATCAGGTATCTGCTGGAATACACAGCCGCAAGTATCCTTATCAAAAGCTTTAGGCCATAAGGCTTTAGGATCAGGTATGGGGCTTTTCTCCGGACAAATAGATGGATTGAGAGGAGGAACGGTTTATTACCTCAGAGCCTATGCGACCAACAGTGAGGGTACGGCCTATGGTGAAGAGATTTCAATCACCACGCCAGCTATCCTTACACCTATGGCACCCTTCACGGGAGGACATCGTATCTCCGGGTCCACCGCATTCACGGTGATTGACAATGTAGGCATCTTGTTAGGTGGTGACGAAGGGGCTACCCGTTCCGATCAATTATGGGCATACGGCGCACGCTCTCGGGATGAATGGATGCAACTTCGTTCTCAACCCAAGGCGTTGAGCGAGCAGGTGCTTTTCAGTCAAGGATTTGGTCTCTGGGCTTTTGGCGGTCTCAATGAGTCAGGGCAAGTCACCAATGAGCTCTATTTCTATTCCTCTATATTTAATGTATGGGAGGCGAAAACCGAAGATCAGACGAGCCGACCCCAAGGCCTTTATCGGGCAGCATCATGCGTACAAGATGGCATTGCTTATCTCATCGGTGGACGTGCAGCGAATGACAGTATCGCCACCGGCGGTTGGGCCTATAATATTGAATCATCCAGTTGGTCTGAACGCCCCAGCTTCCCCACCGCACAATTTGGAGGTGTAGCATTGAGCATCGATAACACACTGTATGCAGGATGGGGTATGACGGGCAGAGATTATAGTTCGCCTACCTATAATTTGCAATTATGGTCTTCCACAGATGGCGCATGGAGTTGGCAGGAAGAAACGGTCTTCCCTGGGACAGGAGTATTGGGGGCTGTTTCACTCAATGATTATATCTACGTCGTTGATACTGACTGGTACATTTGGAGATACAACCTTCAGACGAAGGGATGGACGAAGAAATCGCAACTCCCCTCGACCCAACGAGGTTTCCATTGCATGTATGTACTTAACCAGAAAATCTATATCGGTTTGGGAACAGACACAAATTCATTACTAAAATATGATCCTGTTTGGGACAATTGATTATGAAACGAGCCGATATTTTAGCGCACATCCAACAAAACGTGGAGCGGTTATCTGACGCAGGGGAATCAGCCTATCCTTACATTCCGCTGCATCAGAAACCCTCGCCCTCTATCACGGCCTTGAAAGAGATGATGCTGTTGGTACGAAACGTGCTGTTTCCTGGTTTCTTCGGCGAAGCGGGAGAAGCCAAACACAGCTCTATGTCTTATTACACAGGCGTTCATTTAGAGCAAATCTATGACCTACTGCAAGAGCAGACCTACAACGGACTCTGTTTTGACGCAAAAACCTCCGAGGAAGCCAAAGCCCGCTCCTCTGCCATCGCCTTGGATTTCATCGACCGTTTACCCCTCGTGAAGCATCTGCTTTCGACCGATGTGAAAGCGATCTTGGATGGCGATCCGGCGGCCAAAAGTGCCAGTGAGGTCATCTTTTGCTATCCAGCCATGGTCGCCTTCCTCCATCAGCGAGTGGCACATGAGCTCTTCAAGCTGCAAGTTCCCCTCATCCCCCGCATCATCACTGAGATGGCCCATTCCTATACCGGTATCGACATTCACCCAGGGGCACAAATCGGCGAATATTTCAGTATCGATCACGGGACGGGTGTCGTTATTGGCCAAACTACCATCATCGGCAACCATGTGCGCCTCTACCAAGGCGTCACTTTGGGAGCAAAGAATTTCACGTTGGATGAAGAGGGACTGCCAATGGACCTGCCCCGCCATCCGATCATCGAAGACCATGTCACCATCTATTCCAATGCCTCTGTGTTGGGACGTATCACCATTGGGCGAGGATCCATCATAGGCGGAAACATCTGGTTGACGCATAGCGTTCCCCCCTTCTCAAAAATCAGCCAATCCAGTGCTGTGGAAGCACAATGAGAAAAAAGTAATGAAAATTGTGCATTTTCTTGCCAATTATTGCATAATTATCAAACCGAATCCCTAAATTTGCGCATTAGAGAAAAATTGCTTGCATAAATATGTAACAAATGGCAACGGCTGAGGCGGGAAAATCCCCCTTCCCGTAACCATTTTTAATCCATGAAGACCATGAATAAGATCAAGACATTGAATGACCTAAGGAGGATGCGAGAAACGATGCAAGCCTCCTTGGATTTACGCGAGAAAAGTAACGCTCCTGAACAGCCTGTTCAAGTAGCCGATTCCGCCTCTTCTTGTACCAATGATGGGTATGAGATTTTGGTTTGCGGTGGTACCGGTTGCCGTGCCTCACAAAGTGAGCAAATCATGGAGAATCTCCATGCGGCGATTATCAAAGCGGGATTACAAGACAAAGTGAAGGTGATTCGTACGGGTTGCTTCGGTTTCTGCGAGAAGGGACCGATCGTCAAGATTATCCCTGACAATACCTTCTATGTTCAGGTACAACCCAGCGATGCGGGAGAAATCATCCAAGAGCACATCGTCAATGGCCACAAGGTGGAGCACCTGCTCTACGTCAATCCCGAGACGAAAAGCGCAGTGCCCGACTCCAAACATATTCGCTTCTATCAAAAGCAATTGCGTATAGCCCTGCGCAACTGTGGCTTCATTGACCCGGAGAATATCAACGAATACATTGCCCGTGACGGTTATGAGGCTTTAGGCAAGGCCTTGACCGAGATGACACCGGAAGAGGTCATCAAGGAGGTGATGGATAGTGGTTTGCGTGGACGTGGTGGTGGCGGATTCCCCACCGGTTTGAAATGGCAAATCACCCGCAAAGAGCAGGCTCCCCAGAAATATGTGGTCTGCAACGCCGACGAGGGTGACCCCGGTGCCTTCATGGATCGTTCCATCTTGGAGGGTGACCCCCACTCGATCATCGAGGCGATGGCCATTAACGGCTATTGCACAGGCGCCTCCAAAGGTTTGGTCTATATCCGTGCGGAATATCCCTTGGCCGTACACCGCTTAAAGGTCGCTATCAAACAGGCGGAAGAGTGCGGTTTGTTAGGGGAGCATATCTTTGGCACCGACTTCTCTTTCGACATTGAAATTCGTTATGGAGCAGGTGCATTCGTCTGCGGTGAGGAGACAGCCTTGATCCATAGTATGGAAGGTTTGCGAGGTGAGGCCACTGTGAAACCTCCCTTCCCCAGCCAGAAAGGTTACAAGGGTTGCCCGACCAACGTGAACAATGTCGAGACCTATGCCAACGTGCCGGTGATCTTGCTGAAAGGTGCGCAATGGTTTAGCAGTATCGGCACCGCCAAGAGCAAGGGAACCAAAGTGTTTGCCTTAGCGGGTAAGGTGAATAACGTAGGACTGATTGAGGTACCGATGGGTACGACCCTGCGTGAAGTGATCTTCGACATTGGTGGAGGCATCAAGGATGGCAAGCGATTCAAAGCGGTGCAGACAGGTGGTCCCTCTGGTGGTTGCTTGACGGAGAAACATCTTGACCTGCCGATCGACTATGACAACCTGCTGGCTGCCGGCTCCATGATGGGTTCGGGAGGTATGATCGTGATGGATGAGGACGACTGTATGGTAGCGATGGCGAAATTCTACCTCGACTTTACCGTGGAGGAGTCATGCGGTAAGTGTACCCCCTGCCGTGTCGGCAACAAGCGCTTGAACGAGATTCTGCAAAAGATCACCAATGGTAACGGAACAGAGGAGGATTTGACCCGCCTGCGCAATTTAGCATTAGTGATTAAAGATACGGCGCTCTGTGGTCTTGGACAGACCTCTCCCAACCCGGTACTCTCTACGATGGACAACTTCCCGGAGGAGTATTTGGCGCACGTGAAAGAGAAACGCTGTCCGGCTCATCAATGCCGCAACTTGACGCAATACTTCATCAACCCCGAGAAATGTCGTGGCTGTACGCTTTGCGCACGTACCTGTCCGGTGGGTGCCATCAAGGGTGATCGCAAGATGCCGCACGTCATCGACGCGCAAGCCTGCATCCGCTGCGGTACATGCTTGGATAAGTGTAAGTTTGGAGCCGTTTATGTTCATTAATCATTTTGCAATTTAGTATGGAAACAGTTAAATTAACCATAGATAACAAAACATTGGAGGTGCCCAAAGGCACAACCATCTTGGAGGCCGCCAAAAGTATAGGCATCCATATCCCCTCGCTCTGCTACATGAAGTTAGAGGAATTACACTATGAGAACAATCCCGGTGCTTGCCGCATCTGCGTGGTGGAGATCGAAGGGCGTCGCAACCTTGCCCCCTCTTGCAAGCAGGAGTGCACGGAAGGCATGGTCGTTCATACGCATACTCCTCGTGTGATCAACGCACGCAAGACCGTCATGGAGCTGTTGCTCTCCAACCACCCGGCAGAGTGCTTGACTTGTAGTAGTAACGGACATTGCGAGTTACAGAATTTAGCGCATAGCTTGGGCATCCGCCAGATTCGTTACAAGGGCGAGATGTCAGAGTTCGAGATCGACCGTTCGCCCTCTATTGTGCGCAACCCCAATAAGTGCATCATGTGCCGCCGTTGCGAGACGATGTGTAACACGATCCAGACCGTAGGCGCTTTGACGGCTGTCAACCGTGGCTTCCACGCCGCTGTCTCCACCGCCTTCGAGCGTGACATCGCCGGCAGTACCTGCTCCTACTGCGGACAGTGTGTCTCCGTCTGCCCCGTCAACGCTTTGAGCGGACGCAACACGCAAGATCCTGTATTGGAAGCTTTGGCAGATCCAGACAAGATCGTCATCGCACAGACAGCGCCTGCCGTACGTACCGCTTTAGGGCGTGACTTCGGTTTTGCGCCGGGTACTTTGGTGACTGGTAAGATGGTGACTGCCCTGCGTCAGTTGGGCTTCGACTACGTATTCGATACCGACTTTGGAGCCGATGTAACGATCATGGAGGAGGGAACCGAGCTGTTAGGACGCCTTGGCCAATACCTCGCGGGCGATCCCTCTGTCAAGATCCCGTTGATGACCAGCTGCTGTCCAGGTTGGGTCAGCTTCGTAGAGCAGCATTACCCGGAGTTGCGTGATTACCTCTCCACCACGAAGAGCCCGCAACAGATTTTCGGTGCCGTTGCGAAGAACTATTTCGCCCAAAAGATGGGTATCCCCCGCGAGAAGATGGTAGTGGTATCTATCATGCCCTGCTTGGCCAAGAAATATGAGGCCAGCCGTCCGGAGCACGCCGTCGATGGCAACCCGGATGTGGACTACTCCATCTACACCCGTGAGTTGGCGCGCTTGATCCGCTACGCCAACATCAATTTCGAGGAGCTTCCCGACGGTGAATTTGATAATCCATTAGGCGAATCCACCGGAGCCGGCGTGATCTTTGGTACGACCGGTGGTGTGATCGAAGCTGCTTGCCGAACCGCCTACGAGATCTATACGAAACAGCCGCTGCCCAAAGTCGATTTCGAGGAGCTTAGAGGCTTAGAAGGCATACGTAGCGCGACGATCGATTTCAATGGTACACCGATTAAGATTGGTATCGCCCACGGATTAGGCAACGCCCGCAAGCTGATCGAGGAGGTAAAGAATGGAACCTCTCCCTATCATGCGATCGAAGTAATGGCCTGCCCAGGCGGTTGCATCGGTGGCGGTGGCCAGCCTTTCCACAAGGGACGTATGGAGGTATTGAAGAAACGGGCTGCTGCGCTCTATCAAGCAGACGAGGAGAAGCCGCTGCGTAAGAGCCACGAGAACCCCTTCGTACAGCAACTTTACAAAGAATACATGGGTGAGCCTTGTGGTCCATTGGCGCATAAGCTATTGCATACGCATTATCGTGACCGTAAGGAAGTAGTAGTCGGATTGTTTAACGAAAAAGAGGAAGAAAATGTGTAACGGACATCTATCTAAAGAACAAGTCGGGAAACTGCACGCTATCTGTGCGGAACGCAATAACGACCCCGGAGAGTTGATCAACATTCTCCATGCCGCCCAAGAGCTGTTGGGCTACCTGCCCCAAGTCGTACAGCAGGTCATCGCGGCCGATCTGCATATCCCCGTCTCCCGGGTATATGGCGTCGTTACCTTCTACTCCTTCTTCACCATGGAGCCGAAGGGCAAGCACCCCATCTCTGTATGTCTGGGTACTGCCTGCTACGTGCGTGGTGCGGAGAAGGTATTGGAGGAGATTCAGAAAGAGTTGGAAATCAAGGTGGGCGAGACAACGTCTGACGGTCTCTTCTCTTTGGATACCCTACGCTGTGTCGGTGCCTGTGGCTTAGCGCCAGTAGTCACCATCGGCGGAAAAGTATATGGTCGCGTCACTCCAGAGAAGGTGCGTGACATCCTTCAGGAGTATTTCATGCAAGCGGAATAAACGGTCAACGAACAAAAGAGAACGGAGTGAGCGGCAATCCCCCCACTCCGTTCCTGTTTATACCGCTATCGGCTATTTTACACCTTGTTATGCTGTGCGGAAAGGTCTCTGTATGGCCTCTTGTATTCCTTCAACACTATCATGGAAATGAATGCCGTGCGCTCCGATGAGCGAGCAATCCATGGTCAGATTCCTTTTTTGCTCAGAGAATCGCTCTTGATCCGGCAAAATCCATGCTGACGGTTCTTTCAATCCCATGAGCGTAGCAACTTTCAGATGGAGTTCATAGCTGTTCATGGTGTTGCCGCACCCAAAATTGTATATGCCTCCAGGCAGAGAAAGTGCCTTCTCCATATTCCTGACCACATCCCAAACGTAGGTAATCCCACGAAATTCATGTATAGCGGCTTTCATGGTTGTCCCCTCGTCAGATGCTTTTTGCAAGTTGACCAATAGGTTGCTGTTCAGCTTCATGTGACTGCCGGGCATATCATACATCCATGTCAGTCGCAACCCTACAGATTCGGGCAAATTCCATTGTGCCCTTTGTTCTGCCTCTAACTTGTGCTGACCGTAGATATTGACGGGTTGAAGCAAGTCATCCTCCCGGAGTGGACCAAGCAGAGGTGTACCATTATACACTTGATCGCTGGACATGAATATGAGTTTGGCACCGATTTGTTTACAAGCCTTCGCAATCCTTACCGTTCCCTGCACATTCACTCGATGTGATTCTTCCGGATGTTGCTCGCAATACCACGTATTGCTCAATGCAGCACAATGAATGACTACCTCTGGACGATGTTCCTCCATATAAGCCTTGACAGCTTCTTCACGACTGATGTTCAATTCGCTGTGCGATGGCAACAACAAATCGAACCTCTCCCTGTAGTAGTAAGCCAATCGGCTTCCCAAGAAACCGCTGCTACCCGTAATCAATATCTTAGTCTTCATGATTAATCTACTGTTTGTATCATAGATTCATTCACCGTTGTGAGTCAGGCAATGCCAAGCAATTCAATCTCGAAGATGAGCGTGGAACCTCCGGGGATTCCCGGCTGCGAGAACTTGCCATAACCCATTTCGGCAGGGATATAGACCTCCCATTTGTCGCCCACACACATTTGCTGCATAGCGATGATCCAACCCTCTATGAGGTCGCAAAGGCGGATTGCCAACGGAACACCACCAAGGCTACTGTCAAACTGCTTGCCATTGATGGTTCTTCCAGTATAATGAGCGGTGACAATACTTCGGGGCGTAGGATGCTTTTCGTCAGCCTTGCCCTCTGCCAATACCTTATAATATATACCCTTGGGGAGCGGTTTCACTCCCTCTTCCTGCGCCTTTGCTGTAAGCCAATCCTTGTTAGTTTGTGCGTATTCTCTTTTATTCATGTTCACATTATATTCGTTCAAGTATAGCAAGGTCATGTATATCTTTATCACGAAGCTCATATCCAGTATGAAAGACCTTCTGAGCTTTTAATGATATACATGGAATAGTTCTTCCCTCAAGTACAGCCGTACCAAAGAAATCAGGCTGGAATTCATACCATCCCCCATTCAAGTCAGCTTGTTTGGAAGTTCCATCGCTATTCAATACAAATGGATGGATATCGATATACCCCAATTTTTCACTATGAAGTTCTATTCTGTTTGGATAGCAGTCCGTCTCAATCAAATAACCTTTTTTTTGCAAAAGTGTTAAAAGTTCATCATGATATTGGGCATCGAAATCAATGTCAATATCCCGATGCGTCCGGGTCTGCTTGCCATACAAAGCATCTACACCCCACCCACCATCTAACCAATACTGGATTTTCATGTTATCGAGTAAGTCCAGTACTTGAAATAAGTCAGAAATATTCGTTGTCTCTTTCTTTGTAATGTGTAAATCGCTAATATAGTCTATGAATGCATCCACCTGCCGTTTCAAGCTAGACCTCTGTGCTTCGGTCAGCATCATGCGCCCTTCCGTCCAAGCCTCCATATTCAGTTGGATGCCCGTCTGAGGCTCTGTCATCACATCAGCACGGATAAACGGCAGCGTGAGCAGTTCGGTCAGCTTCTCACGGCATTTGGCTGTTGCCGATGCGCCACCAGCACCGCTCAGCGCCACCTTCTTTCCGTTAATGGCAAGCGGAGTCTGACGATCTCCTGCCACAAGCGGACGTGACAACCAGTCGATGAGATTCTTCAAATGACCGGGGTAACTGTAATTGTATTCAGGAGAGAATATCCAGAGTGCATCCGCCTCTGCTACTTTCCCCCTCACTCTCTTGACCGGTTCGGGCGCAGGAAACTCGATGTCCTGATTCATCAGTGGCACATCCGAATAGTCGAGATATTCCACCGTCGCATGCCTGGCAAGCATCTGCTCCACCTCTTCAGCGAGCTTCTTGTTGAACGATTCCTTACGTAAGGAACCAATAATAAATAAGATTTTTTTCATCGTAGTATTTTCTTTATGATTATCCTAATCGTCTCTTAATGATTCATTCTTCCGTTCTACACTCCCTGAAATGCATCTCCCGTTCGGCCTTCTCCTTCGGGAACACGAAATAGGTACAGACCGCCTCCGTGCAAACCTGCCCTGTTGAGTCTGCCAGCGTCGCCTCGATAAGGACGATATTCCGTTTCTGCTCAACGATATGCGCCCGAAGGGTAAGCATCGAGTCGGAGGTGGAGACTGGCCGCTTATATTTCGTCTCCATGCGAGAGGTCACGCCCGCCGTCTGCAATTTCCGGGTAACGACCCAACCACAAATCTCATCGAGGAGCAGGGCCTGTATGCCACCATGCAACGTGTTCAGCCATCCCTGGTAATCGGGCGTAGGCTGCCACTGGCTGACAATATCCTCGCCATCCTCATAAAAATGAAGGTGAAACCCAAACGGGTGATTGGGAGAACAGCCGATGCAGTGGTAGCCCGGCATCCCCTCCCAAGGATTGATAATCTTCTTCATCGCCATTCAAAATTGAAAATGTATCGGTTTCGCGAACTCCGCCCTTTTCTCCAAGCCTTTGACGTTGCCTAAGTTGGTCATCCAGCCGTCAATATGCTTCAGATAGAACACCTTGAAAATAGGGTTTGTCCGCATATGCTTATACAACGCATTCACGATAGCGCTCTTCTCGATAATCGCATCCCGAATGTCTTGCCGCTCCTCAAACACAGCCTCCGCTGAGAAACGGATCCACGGCGTTTGCAGCTCATCCGGCTCTAACTTGCAGCCGCAAAGCTCTAAGCAAGGATTCGCTTGCAGCTCGGCATACACCTCTTTCTTGGCGTTGGTGCAGAACCAGAGCCTGTCGTCCTCCAACACCATATACTGCATCGGGCGAACCTTCGGCTTGCCATCCAAACCGATTGTGGCCATGAACTGGATGCCTACGTGATCCAGATAGTTGGCCACATCTCGTAATGTGATCTGCTCTTCCATGGCTCACTGGATAAACGGATCGATCACGGATAGCAACTCCGCCTTCGAGACGGCACCACTCCCACGCCACACCTGAAGGCCGCGCCGGAATAAGATCAGCGTCGGGACCGACTGAATCTGATACTGATGCGCCGTCTCCCTATTTTGATCCACATCCACCTTGATGATGCGGATCCGCTCACCCAACGTCTTTTTCACCTGCTCCAACACGGGATGCATCATCTTGCAGGGTTGGCACCAGGTGGCGAAAAAGTCCACCAACACCAGCTGCTCGCCCGCTATAAGCTCTTTAAATGTCTCCATCGTCTTTTCTGTTTATGGTTTATCCCCATCAAGCCAACAATCCGCACCTGCGGGTTACCCAATTTACACGACAAAAATAACCTTTTATTTGTATTTCGGCAAGTGTATAGTTTTCGTTGCCCATCGTTTTCCAAAATGACGGGCAACCCATGAGAAAACCACGGGCAACGTTTTCCATTTTCATCGGCAACGTTTTTTAAAACCACGGGCAATGTTTTTTGAAAGTATCGGCAATGATTTATGAAATCATGGGCAATATTTCTGCGAAAAAAAATCAAATTATAGATCAAAATAAACGCCTATTAGTGTTGCTATTCCGGAAAGAATTTGTATATTTGTAGTGTAACAATGAGAGAGTTACGAGGTTTTTTGTTTAACGTTTAATGATTGTAAATCTATGAGCAAAATGAAAGTGAACGCGGCCTTTCAGCGGGTCGCTATCCTGGACAAGGAGGGTTATGTCAGCCGAGCGGTCACCTACTCGAAGATCGATGGCGACGAAGTGTTGGAGTTAGCGGCGCAGAACTCCGGTATCAACCAGGCGCAGTTGTCGGCGGCCATGTATGCCATCCGTCAATCGTTTATCAACTTCCTGATGAATGGCCACAGCGTGGAATTGCCGGGAGTGGGCATCTTCCGAGTGGGTGTGAACGCCAAGATGGTGGACGAGGCCGCGAAGGTGTCCGTGGATCAGATCTATCGCCGAAAGATCCACTTCCTTCCCTCCACAGCCTTGAAGGACAAGTTGATCCGTATCTCGTTCAGCACCGATCCTTTGGAGACGGCCACTGAGGAGGCACCTCCAGAGCCCGAACCGGAGAACCCGGACGTTGTTTAGCGCAAGAGGGGCTTCGGCTCCTCTTCTTTTCCAGTCATCCATTTCTATTATTCATTCTTAAAAAGTTAGCATCATGAAGAAGTCAACTTGGGAGGTTATCCTCAAAATCATCATCGCCGTGGCCTCCGCCGTAGCGGGAGCCATCGGTGTCAGTGCCTGCGGGTCATAGGTTGCCCAAATAGGTTTACCTGCAGAGGAGTCAAACGGAGACGTCGCAGTGCGGCGTCTCTATTTGTTTTATTCCTTTATTGGAGAACGATGCCGTAGCTGCCATCAACGAACTGATCCGCCAGTTCGACACGCTGAAGGTGATTTACGGTCGCCTCAGGAAAGTGGTTGAGGAGCGGTAAGAGGGGCCGAAATTCTCACTTTTCTCACTTTTCTCACTTTTCTCACCCTTCTCATTTTCTCATTTAGAAAAAATGTTTACCTTTAGAGGCATAATCAAACATGTAATATCATGATTACGATCGTATGTACACTGAAAACACGGGAAGACCTTCGTCAACTTACGCCTTTAGAAATAAAGATAGCGGATTGCCTAATGGAGTGTTATTATGAGAATGATGATTCCAGTCTTGATCCTTGTGATATATTCAAGGAAGAGAGCCTTCCTATCCTTCTTTATTTCAATGTTATTCGCCATCTGACCTCCCTTTTATTCAGTGATCCTTTTCCTCGACAACTCGTGAAAGGGCTTCATAATAAGTTGTCTCCTGACTATTCTGACAATGAGACCTACTATGATACATTTTTCGAATCAACCATGAGAAAATCAAGCGCCCTCTTTCCTCTATTCAGCTATAGAGCTAATCAAGAATGGGAACGAGTGCTGATATGGGGTGGATTAGCCTCAAAGATCATGTACCATCCATGTTTAGGTAAAGAGCAGAAAGCAACAATTTTAAAAAGCATACAAAACTGCATCAAAGATTCCTTTTTCAGAGAGAGTTGCTTCGATCCATTCCTTCGCATCGAACTGGAAGAGACACCGCAACCCCTCCCTACCGAGTCGGAAGCATCTGACAAGCCTTTGGCTAACGAGCCTGTTACCGATGAGCCTCAGAGCAATGAAACGATTTCCGAAGAACCTTTTACGAACGAATCTGTTACTGAACAGGCAGCTGAGGAGATCAGGCTTCCTGATTATATCAAACTGGACAACCTTTTGGAGCAAGCCGCTCTGAATTATCACAACAATGAAGCATTCCTTCAATCGCTAAAAGCATTATTACTTTCTACAATTAACGAAGCAACAGGTGGAGATCCTAACATCAACAACCTACTAAAAGCAAAACTTAAGTTGTTTAATCAGAATGTAAAACACCTACAAGAGATGGAGAAAAAGAAACATTCCACCCCAAAATTTCTCCACCTGATTCTCCACTCAGAGCCTAAAAAGCTGTTGGAGCGCCTCCACCAACTGATCGATGGAAAGAGAGGTGCGGCGGTGGGTGCCGTGTTGCTGCACGCCCAACAGAAAGGCTATCTCAGCGATGTGCCCACACAAGCAGAATTTGAATCAGAATTTGCGTTGGTCGGGAAATGGAATGCCATTCATAACTACATGAATGACAATAACGAAACAGCCTTGGCTAAAGCCAATAAGATCATCATCTTCGAAGGTGAATAACCCGTTTTCCACCTACACCTTTTTGCCTTGAAAGTGGATGTGGGTGGATTCCACCTGCATCCACCGCTTTTCTTTGGCTCTCCTAATGCCTCTCCCGACATTTGTACTCAGCAGAGAGGCGCAGAGCCGTGCGCCTCGAACAGCATAGATGCGGGGGTAAATCGTGGACCTGCCGGCAAGGGGAAGCGAGACCACTTTTTCTTTTTCAATAAATCAACAATGGGAAAGAAAACAAATTTGGGCCTACAGATGCAGCGGGCCGATGAGATGCGCAGCCGGGCCTATAATCCGGTTGGGCAGTTGAGAGCGATCATCGAACGGATGATCAGCGAGTTGAAACAGGCCGAGGAGAAGGCTCCTTTGGCGAACTACAGCCGACGCTGGGCGTTGATCGGAGAGTTGGATGCGGTTTGTCAAGAGTTGGAGGGTTTACGCAACTTGACGCTCTGCCGCTTCCTCGACGAGAAATTAGCGGAGGCGAAACGAGAGGATTTCGATGGCGACGTAGCAATTGTCTATATTCCCCTGAAAGCGATGTTGCCTGACGAGTATTGGCTGGTGAGGACGATCGTAATCGACGCTTGCGGCTACAACTTGGCGCCCTACGCCTACAAGTTGCTGGGCGAATGCGGCAAGGGATTTTTCACCAGTGGCATAGAAACGGAAGGAGGTGCGTTATGAGAAGTGAGTTAGGCAAGCAGATCGCTGGGCAGGTGGAGACGAGCCAACAGCCGACGAAATGCGTAATTGAGAAAAATGAGAAAGGTGAGAAAAGTGAGAAAAGTGAGAATTTGAGCCGTTCAACAGCGTCAATGGATACGCAAACGATGGATGAACTGCCCTGCTTCACGCCTCGTATCAAGGATCTGCTGACTCCCTTCTTGCAAGCGATCGTGGAGGCAGGCGACACAGAAACGATGCAGGATCTGCTGTTGTTGAGCAGTCTTGTAGTGTTGAGCAGTGTCTGTCAGAATGTGAAGGGGGTGTATGACAACGACTGGGTGAACAGCAGCCTCTTCGCCTTCATCACCGCCCGCGCCGGCTCCGGCAAAGGCAAGATGAAGTGCGCCTTGGAGCTGATTCGTCCGATCCTGAACGACATCCGGCAGGCTTACGAGCAGGAGATGGCAGAATACCATGTAGCGATGCAGGCTTGGAATGACTCTAAAAACAAGGATGGGATCCCGCCGAAGGAGCCGCCCCATCGCTCCCACATCATCTATGCCAACAGTAGTGCCACCTCGGCTTACGAGGCGCTCAACGACAACGGCGGTGTGGGACTCACCTTCGAGACGGAGGGCGACACCTTGGCGGACACGTTGAAGACGGACTACGGCAACTACTCCGCCGGGATGCGCAGTGCTTTCCATGGGGAGCGGATCGGCTACAGCCGCCGTAAGGACCGGGAGTGGGTGGAGATCGAGCATCCCCATTGGAGCATCTTGTTGAGTGGTACGCCACAGCAGGTGCTTAACCTGATTCCCAATGCGGAGAATGGTCTGTTCAGTCGTTTCCTCTTCCTCTATTTCAAGGCGCTTCACCGCTTTCGCAACGTGTTCGCCAAGAAGGAGGTGGTGTTGAGCGACCGTTTCTTCGCCTTAGGCCAACGCTTCAAACCGGTGCACGATGCCTTGCGCACAGCATCTCGGATGATCCGTTTTGAGCTGACGGCTGCGCAGGAGGAGGCTTTCACCCCCTTCTTCGAGCAGTTACGAGAGGAGTATTGTTCGCTCTTTAGCGACGAGATCGAGCCGAGCATTTTCCGCTTGGGATTGGTCTGCTTCCGGTTGGCAATGGTGATCAGCGTCTGCCGGTTAGTGGATGAGCCGGATCGCCTGCAGCAGGTATTGCGAGAGGGACATTTGGTATGTGAGGCCGCTGATTTCGAGGTGGCCCGCCAGATGGTGGATGTTTTGCTGCAACACACAGCCAAGATCCATACGCTCCTGATGAAGCCCAAGGCGGCACAGCAGCCCAGCAAACAGCTGAATCGCAGCCAGAAGGAGCTGTTCAATGCCTTGCCGGAAACCTTCACGACCGAGCAATTCGACGCAATAGCTCCGCAACTGAATATCGCCAAATCGACGAGCTGGCGCCACCTCCGCCTCTTCCTCTATGAGTATGGCCTTGTGCAACGCCTCTCACAAGGTAACTACCGCAAGGTTTGCACAGAGCCTTTGAAGTAAAGGAGCCTGAATTTCCCTCTTAAACTCTTGCTAATAACGGAATTATTAGCTATCTTTGTAGGGTAAGGAAAAGCCTGATAAGGCTCTTTCAAGTAACGCTTAATGATTATATTTCTATGAAAAAGATGGACGGAGGCCTCGACTTGGGGGCCTCTTTTTTACAAGCCAACAGGCCGCTGCGCCCCGTGACGTTACTCATTATCCATTGCACGGCTACGCCCGCCGGCAGGGAGGTCAGCCGGGCTGAGGTGGATCGCTGGCACCGCCAACGAGGCTGGAACGGGATTGGCTATCACTACTTGATTCACCTCGATGGTTCCATAGAACAGGGTCGGCCGGAGGAACGGATGGGCGCACATTGCAAGGGCTACAACGCCTACAGCATTGGCATTTGTTACGTAGGAGGATTAGACGAGGCAGGGCGTCCGGCCGATACCCGTACGAACGCCCAATGCCATGCGCTCCGTCAACTGCTGCTGACGCTTCGCCAGCGTTATCCTCATGCGGCGATCCGTGGCCACCGGGACCTGAATCCTCAAAAGGCGTGTCCCTGCTTTGATGCCACCACAACATATGCAGGTTTAGTTTTGACACCCACGCCGTGACCCACCTACAACGTTTGTTGATAGCACTTCTCCACGTAGGCCAAGAGAGCCTTGGCATCGTCGGCGAAGAGATGCACCTTGCTGAAATCGAAGACTTGCGAGAGCGGGAGGGTATAGACCGCTATATAGTAGAAAAGGGTTGGTTATATCTGAAATAATCAGCCGGAGGCTATCCAAGACAAGGTGAATCATAAGGTGAACGTATGCCCTGTATCTTAGCAAGAAATCAAGGAATGAGGCGGAGTTTGAGGATGCTGCCGAGTATAAAGACACATAATAGCTATTCCGCTTGCCAAATTCACTTTTTCTTTTGATCTTTGCAAAAATGGTTATATATGCTTCATAACTTATGAGAAAGATTGCGATTGGATTGATGGCGTTGTTGCTCTCGACGGGCGCTTACGCCAAGAGTGAGAAGGTGACCCTCGAAGGGTCGAAAGGGAAACTGGCCGCGGTGATCCAGACACCGGAACTAAAGGCGGGCGAGAAGGTGCCGATGGTGATGCTGATGCACGGCTTCATGGGTAAGAAAGACAGTCCCTTGGAGGAGCAGATGGCAGCCAGCTTGGAGGTGCAAGGAATCGCCTCTATCCGCTTCGACTTCAATGGGCACGGTGAGAGTGAGGGTGACTTCCAGGAGATGACGGTCCCCAATGAGATCGAGGATGCCAAGAAGGTGTTTGCCTATGTGAAGGCGCTGCCCTACGTGGAGAAGATCGCTATGTCGGGCCACTCCCAAGGGGGTGTGGTGACGGCGATGACAGCTGGTGAGTTAGGCACGGAGCAGGTGGCTGCCGTGGTGCTGCTGGCACCGGCTGCGGTGTTGCGTGATGACGCCATTCGAGGCAATACGATGGGTAAGGTGTATGATCCACTGAATCCACCCGAGTATGTGGAGATGTTCGGTGGCTTGAAGTTGGGCAGGGATTACATCCAAACCGCTTTCTGGTTGCCGATCTATGAGACTGCCGCCAAATACAAAGGGCCTGCCTGCATCATTCACGGGACGGGCGACCGGGTGGTGCCCTTTACCTATGGTGAGCGTTTCCATCAGCAATGGCCGGGCAGCGTCTATCACCGCATGGAGGGCCATGACCACGGGTTCTCGCAAGACTTGCGGAAGGTGACTGACTTAGCCGTTCGTTTCTTGGTAGAACAGTTGAAGTAAAGCACAAACAAGGGTGACCCGACAAGGCCACCCTTCTCATTTTTAATTCCTTATTTCACGAAAGAGACCACCTGCTCTTTGGGATTTCGAGGTGTCGCGGCGGTCTTCGCATCATACAGCTCAGTGTTGATCTTACCCAGCAACAAGACGGTGACCACACGTTGGCCTTCCGGGATCTGTAACTTCTCGTAATAGGCGGCCTTGTTCTCCCCGTTGAGGTAGATCGAAGGTGAGCTGGCGATCTTCGTGCCATAGCCTAACAGATTCGCCATGTTGTTCATGCTCTCGCAAGCCAAGCCCGCATCCAGCTCAGAACCCTCGGCACAGGAGATGACAATCACCACAGGCGAATCGCCCATAGCCGACTTCGGTCCTTTACTCGTCGGTGGTTTCGGCTTGTCGCCTTCGCCCGCTTTAGGCGCATCCTTCGGGGGCATCTGCATCTTCTTCATCGCCGCCTGCTGATCCTGCGCCATCTGCTGAATCAGTTCCGCATTGCTGACCACGGTAAAATGCCAAGGTTGCTTGTTCATGGCACTGGGCGCATTGATACCGGCATTCACGATGCGCTGAATATCCTCGTCAGGAATAGGATCTTTCAAGAAAGCCTGTGTCGTCGGGAGGTCTTCCACGATCTGAAGTAAGCTCTCATTCGTGACTGTCGGTGTGGCAGCCTCAGCCGTTGCGGCAGGTGCCGCTGGCTGCTGACAAGAATAAAGGGAGAGGGAGGCTATAGCCGCCAACGCTCCAAAAGTAAGTTTCTTGTTCATTTTATTTTACATTAAATTGGTTATTACTCATCTATTTACTAACAATGGATGCGTCAGCAAAATCCTATTCTGACACATCCATCGCCTAAGCCTTCAAAAGAATTAGAACTCAAACTGCTCAATCTTCATCGCACCAAGTGCCTGGATCTTCGGCACCAGCTCCGTGAAGTGAGGCGCATGCATGTGTACATCAAGGCAAGCGGCATCCTTCCAGGTCTCGCAGATCATCATCACCTCCGGACGTGTCGCACTCTCAAAAATATCATAGGCAATACATCCATTATCGTTCAATGACTTAGCCACCAACTCCTTGGAGATGGCCAACAGTTCAGCGCGGTTCTCAGCGCTTACTTGGATAAAGCAATTTAATCGAATCATAATTACAAAAACAAATTAATAGTCGTATGCTTAAATGGTAAGCACAGCTGCAAATATAGAAGAAAAGTTTCGTTTTTATTCCGTCGGAAGCCCTATATTTGCTCTCAAATTTAGGAATTAGGGAAATGAAAGAATCTGTTCGTATCTTGCGTTTCGCCATCGTGGGCACCTTTAATGCCCTGATCGCGGCGATTGTTATTTGGCTTTTGATGGATGTATTGGATTGCAACTATCTCTGGTCGAACGTAGCGGGGTATGTAGCCTCTTTGATTAACAACTTCGTATGGAGCAAGTATTGGGTCTTTTCAGCGCGTCAGGGGAGGTTCATGCAGGAAATTCCCCTGTTTCTCCTCGCTTTCGGATGCGCTTACGCCACCCAGTTTCTTTTCCTGCTCCTGATGGTGGAGGGCATCGGTCTCAATGAATACCTCGGACAGTTTTTAGGCCTGTTTGTTTATGGAGCTGTCAACTTCTTGATGAATAAGAAAATAACATTCCGTGGCGGTTATTAACTCAGTTTGCATTATATTTGTGCCCTCAAAAAGCAGAACATTTTCATGAATAGTTATCTCATCTTGGCCATCATTGCCGCCTATTTTGCTTTGCTCCTACTCATCGCATGGCTCACCGGGCGCAACAACAGCAACGAGGCTTTTTTCCTCGGCAACCGAAAGTCTCCTTGGTATATTGTCTCCATTGGCATGGTGGGCACCTCCCTCTCGGGCGTGACTTTTGTCTCCGTACCGGGCATGGTGAGAGCGATTGACATGACTTACATGCAGACGGTCTTTGGCTTCTTTTTCGGCTACATCGTGATCGCGCACGTGCTGCTACCTCTATATTATAAATTACGCCTGACCTCAATCTATGCCTACCTCGATGACCGCATCGGGCGACGGGGGTATAAGACGGGGGCCTCTTTCTTCCTTCTATCCAAGATCGTGGGAGCGGCCGCCCGGCTCTATTTAGTGGTGTTGATTCTGCAGACCTACGTGTTCAACGCCTGGCATATTCCCTTTGCCTTGACAGCCGTGATCAGCATCCTGCTGGTTTGGCTCTATACCTTCCGCAGTGGCATCAAAACCATCATCTGGACCGACACGTTGCAGGCCATATGCTTGGTAGCCATGTTGGTGGTGATTATCTGGCAGGTGAAGGAACGGATAGGATTGGACTTCGCAGGCATGGCGCAAACCTTGGTGGAGAGTCCCCATTTCCGGCTCTTCGAGTTCAGTGACTGGCACAGCACGCAAAACTTCTTCAAGCAGTTCTTGAGCGGCATCTTCATCACGATTGTGATGACCGGACTGGATCAAGACATGATGCAGAAAAATCTATCTTGCAAAACCTTGCGGGATGCGCAGAAGAACATGTACACCTACGGCTTCGCCTTTACGCCGGTGAACTTCCTTTTTCTCTCGTTAGGTGTCTTACTGCTTACCTTAGCCGGGCAACAAAACATCCCGTTGCCGGAGCTGAGCGACGACATCCTACCCATGTTCTGTACCTCCGGGCTGTTAGGCAATACCATCTTGGTCTTCTTTACGATCGGTATCATTGCCGCCGCATTCAGTAGCGCAGACTCTGCCCTGACAGCCTTGACCACCTCCTTCTGCATCGACATCTTAGGCATTGAGAAGCAGGAGGCCCATCAAGCCAAACGGATTCGCTTGAAGGTACATGTGCTGATCTCGATCCTCTTTGTACTGATTATCTTGGCCTTCAAGGCCGTCAACGATAAGAGCGTGATTGATGCGATCTATTTGATTGCCTCCTATACCTACGGCCCGTTGTTAGGACTCTTCACGTTCGGACTCTTCACGAAGCGTCGCCCGATCGACTGCTTTGTGCCCTATATTTGCGTAGCCTCTCCCCTGCTCTGCTTTGCGTTGAACTATGTGGCCAAGCAATACGCAGGTTATACATTCGGCTATGAGATGCTTATGATCAACGGTGGGCTGACCTTCGCAGGCTTATGGCTCACCTCCATTCATCAACCCCAAATTCATACGACACATGCACATTAAAAGCGCAAAATTCGTCATTAGTAATACGGACGTACGGAAATGTCCGGAGGGCAACCTGCCCGAATACGCTTTCATCGGACGAAGCAACGTGGGAAAATCCTCCCTCATCAATATGCTGACCAACCATAAGGGATTGGCCATGACCTCCGCTACACCGGGTAAGACCTTGCTTATTAATCATTTCTTGATCAACGAGGAGTGGTATTTGGTCGATCTGCCCGGTTACGGTTTCGCTCAGCGAGGCATGGCACAACGGGAACAGTTGCGTCAAATCATTGAGAATTACATCTTAGAGCGTGAGCAATTGGTTTGTCTCTTCGTCTTGATCGATTGTCGCCACCCGGCCCAGAAGATCGACTTGGAGTTCATGGAATGGTTAGGCGAAAACGATGTGCCCTTCACCATCATCTTCACCAAGATAGACAAGATCGGAAGAGGGCGCCTCAAAGAGAACATCAAGGCTTATCAAGAGGCGATGTTAGGCACCTGGGAAGAGCTGCCCCCCATGCTCTGTTCTTCGTCTGAGAATAAAGAGGGTAGAGAAGAAATCCTCGATTTCATTGAAGAAATCAACAAGAGCTTGTAATTTCTTCTTACCTTTGTAGGCAATAAAAAGTGAACATAGAAAAAAGATGATCGCGGAAGCACTGAGACAAGATCTGACCCTCAGATGGGATCGGATGAGAGAAGGGCTCAAGGAGATGGGCATGGATGCGTGTCTGTTGAGCATTGATGTTAATCTTCTTTATACTACTGGCCACATTTACAGCGGCTATTTTTACCTCCCCGTGGAGGGTAAGCCTTGGTTCTTCGTCAAGCGTCCGAACGGACTGAGTGGCGAGCAACTGGTTTATATCCGAAAGCCGGAAGAGATTCCCACCCTTTTAGCGGAGGCCGGATTGGCTCGTCCCGAACGATTGCTGTTAGAGTTGGATGAGCTGAGTTACAACGAAGCACAACGGCTGTTGAAAGCCTGGGAGCCTAAAGAGGTGGGCAATGGCTCATTGTTCATGCGCATGATCCGACGCATCAAAACACCGATGGAGATTGCGCAATTCCGGATCGCTGCCCGTCAGCATGAGTTGACCTATCGGGAGATTCCCGCCTGTTACCGCCCCGGCATGACCGACTTGGAGCTGCAATTCGAGATTGAGTTGCGTATGCGTCGCAACGGTTCGATCGGCCTGTTCCGTGCATATGGGCCGAACATGGACATCTTCATGGGTAGCCTCTTGGCTGGTGACAACGCGGAAACCCCCTCTCCTTTTGATTTTGCGTTAGGCGGTGGTGGCATCAATGAGGCCTGCCCATTAGGCGCCAATGGAACGTTGCTCAAAGAGGGTATGGCTGTCATGATTGATATGGCCGGAAACTATACCCCCTACATCACCGATATGACCCGTGTTTTCTCTGTCGGTCGTCTGCCAGAGGAGGCCTATCGGGCGCATCAAGTGGCCTTGGAGATCCAAGCAGCCGTAAAGGAGGAGATCCGTCCGGGCACACCCTGCGCCGAGCTCTATCGCATCGCCGCCGATCGGGTGGAGAAGGCCGGATTGACGGCTAATTTCATGGGTACACGCCAACAGGCTAAGTTTGTCGGTCATGGCATTGGCCTTCAGATCAACGAGCTGCCGGTACTGACTCCCCGTTCGAAAGACGCGTTGCAAGCCGGTATGGTCTTCGCTTTAGAACCTAAGTTCGTTTTGCCAGGCATTGGAGCCGTTGGTGTTGAAAACAGTTTCTTGGTGACAGATACGGGCGGCGAGCAGCTGACCTGTGCCCCTGAAGAGATCCTTCGCCTGGATAAATAGTCTATTTATTAACTAATACACATATAAACATGAAAAAGCAAGTTGTATCCCTTCTTCTATTGGCAGCCGCCGTAATGCCGATGCAGGCCATTGAGAAGGAGAACGTGAAACCGGTAAAGAATGTGATCGTTATGATTCCGGATGGCACATCGTTGGCGACCGTTTCTATTGCTCGCTGGTTGCAATGGTATCAAGATCCATCTAAACCCAAATTGAATATCGACCCCTATTTGTGCGGTACCGTGCGTACGCACTCTTCCAACGCACCTATTGGCGACTCCGCTCCGACCACCTCTTGCTACATGACGGGGCAACCGAGCCGTACCGGTTATGTATCGACCTACCCGGAGCACGATGGCGATAACGATATTTACCCGACCGATCCCGCTCGTGCTTTCCAGCCGCTGACCACCGTCTTGGAGGCCGGCAAGCAATTGAAAGGTAAAGCTGCCGGATTGGTATTCACCTGTGAGTTCACGCACGCAACGCCGGCGGATTGCTCCGCACACAGCTATAACCGTGGCAAATATGAATGGATCGCTCCACAGATGGCCCACAACGACCTTGATGTCGTGATTGGTGGCGGTGTAAGCCTGTTGAGCGAGGCAGACGAAGCCTACTTGAAAGCCAATGGCTACAATGTCTATCGCAATGACCTCAACGGGATGCGCGCAGACAAAGGCGACAAGATGTGGGCCCTCTATGGAGACAAAGAAATGGCTTACGACCTCGATCGTGACCCAGCACAGCAACCCTCTATCGAGGAGATGACCCGCAAAGCCATCGAGAAACTCTCCAAAGATCCGGATGGTTTCTTTTTGATGGTAGAGGGTAGCAAGGTGGATTGGGCCGCTCACGGCAATGATCCCGTAGGTATGGCTACCGATTTCTTGGCCTTCGACCGTGCGTGTGGTGCCGCATTGGAGTTCGCTCGCCAAAATGGAGAGACGGCGGTGGTGGTATTGCCCGACCATGGCAATAGCGGTATCAGCCTTGGCCGCAGATCCTGCACGGGTTACGACAAGCTGACCAAAGACCAGCTCTTCCACCAGTTCTCTCTGTATAAGCTGACAGCGGAAGGCTTTGCCAAGAAGCTCAACAGCGTGCCCAACAGCGAGGTGCAAAACATCTTCCGCACCTATGCCGGCTTTGAGCTGACCGACGAGGAGATGAATGCCCTGAACAACTGCAAAGATTATAAGAACAGCCCGATCCCCATGGAGCAACGCAAGCAAAGTGATAACTCCTCCATGTATAGCAGCAACCTGACCGGTCTCATGGCGCAGATCATCACCTCTCGTACCTGTTTCGGTTTCACGACAGGCGGACACACGGGTGAGGAGGTCTTCTTGGCTGCTTATCATCCTCAAGGCACGCTGCCGATCGGTATGAACACCAACATCGAGCTGAATGAATACCTCTGCAACCTCTTCGGTTTGACACACGGCAACTTGGAGGAGCTCACCGCCGCCAACTTCGTACCGCACACCGAGGTATTTGAAGGCTATGACTGTCAGATCATTCCCTCAGCCGAAGAGAAGGGATCGCCCTCATTGGTAGTTAAGAATAAGAAGAACAAGAAGAAACAGCTGACGATTGCCCCCTTCTCCAATATCGTGAAGTCCGGCAAGAAGGGCGAAGAGGAGATTCGCCTCCAGTCAGTGGTCGTTTACGTAGATAAGAACAATACGTTTTACGTTCCCAAACAATTAGCTGATTTCTTAAAATAAATTACAAAGCGGAGGCCTTTCGGTCTCCGCTTTTTTTATACATTCGCGCATATAAGAAACATTATACAATCTATGATGAGCAAAAGTTTAGTTTCAATCGATCAATGTTCCAAAGAGGACATTCTTCGGATCTTGGATAATGCCGGGAAGTTTGAGAAGAACCCCAACCGGAAATTGCTCGAAGGCAAAGTAGCCGCTACGCTGTTTTTTGAGCCTTCTACGCGTACCCGATTGAGCTTTGAGACCGCGGTCAACCGTTTAGGAGGCCGGGTAATTGGTTTCTCTGACGCCTCGACGACCAGCTCCTCCAAAGGGGAGACCTTGAAAGATACGATCTTGATGGTCAGCAACTACGTGGATCTGATTATCATGCGCCACCATTTGGAGGGTGCCGCTCGTTACGCTTCTGAGGTGACCCATATCCCTATCATCAACGCGGGCGATGGCGCCAACCAGCATCCCTCACAGACCATGCTGGATCTCTATTCCATCCGCAAGACGCAAGGCAAATTAGAGGACTTGACCATCACCATGGTAGGAGACTTGAAGTATGGCCGCACGGTGCACTCACTGATTGTCGGTATGTCTCATTTCAACCCGACCTTCCATTTCGTGGCGCCCAATGAGCTGCGTATGCCCGACGAGCAAAAGAACTTCTGCGATCAGCACGGACTCAAATACGAGGAGCATACCGATTTCACGGAAGAGATCATCAACCAGACCGATATTCTCTACATGACACGTGTGCAACGAGAGCGTTTCACCGATATGGAAGAGTATGAGCGTGTGAAGAATGTCTATATCCTGCGCAACGACATGCTGAAGAATAGCCGGGAAAACCTGCGCATCCTCCATCCGCTGCCCCGCGTGAACGAGATCGCTTACGATGTAGATGATAATCCCAAAGCCTACTACATCCAGCAGGCACGCAACGGATTGTTCGCTCGTCAAGCTATCATTTGCGAAGTATTAGGCTTAGAGGTAACGGATTAAGCACTTTTAATCCATAATCCATAATTCATAATTGAAATAGCTATGTCAGAAGTCAAGAATAAGGAATTGCAGGTAGCCGCCTTAGAGAACGGCACCGCTATCGATCATATCCCCTCAGACAAGTTGTTCAAGGTAGCTACTTTGCTGGGACTCGACAAGGAGAAGAACCAGATCACGATCGGCAACAACTTCCCCAGCAACAAGATGGGAAGCAAAGGCATGATCAAGATCGCCAACAAGTTCTTTGCGGAGGATGAGATCAGCCGCATCGCCTTAGTCGCACCGAACGTGATGCTCAACATCATCAAGGACTATCAGGTGGTGGAGAAAAAGACCGTCACATTGCCCGATGAGTTGGTGGGCCTGGTGAAGTGCAACAACCCGAAGTGTATCACCAACAACGAGCCGATGCCGACCCGTTTCCATGTGATCAACAAAGAGACAGGCACCATCAAATGCCACTATTGCGAGCGTAAGATCAACAAAGAAGACATCATTATCAAGTGAAACAAGATTGGAAACCGGGAACCATGATTTATCCGCTCCCGGCCGTCTTGGTCAGTTGCGGATCTGAGCCGTCGGAATACAACCTCATTACCGTCGCTTGGGTTGGTACGATCTGTACCAATCCGGCGATGTGCTATATTTCGGTGCGTCCGGAGCGTTTCTCCTACCCGATCTTGAAGAAGAACATGGAGTTTGTCATCAACCTGACGACCCGTGATCTGGCTTACGCAACCGATTGGTGTGGCGTCAACTCCGGCAGAGATCACCATAAGTTTGAGGAGATGAACCTCACGCCAGGGAAAGCGACCGTGGTACATGCGCCTACCGTAGAGGAATCACCACTCTGCATCGAATGCCGAGTGAAGGAGGTCATGGCTTTGGGTAGCCACGATATGTTCATCGCCGAAGTGGTCAATGTCCAAGCGGATGAACGTTATATGGATCCTACGACCGGCGCTTTCGACCTTCGCAAAGCCAATCCTTTGGCCTATGCGCATGGCAAGTATTACGAGTTAGGCGAGTTGGTCGGCAAATTTGGCTGGTCCGTACAAAAGCGGAAGAAATCCTAACCAAAGAGGGCAACTATGCGAAAAGGACTATTCATTGGATTACTGTTTGGCCTCTTGTGCCAGGCATTGAGCGCACAGAGTATCTTGCGTATGGAGGAGAAGAGATTCAACTTCGGTGCCAAGGTGGGATTCAATGCGACCCTTCCAGTGGTTAACTCCCTGCGTGTGCTCGATTTCGAGGCGAATCAATTCCAAACCAGTTATCAGGTTGGTTATTTGGCTGCTATTTTCTTCCGCTTCAATATCCAGCGCTTCTATATTCAGCCAAGCCCCTCTTGGCATTATGGCCGTAGCCACCTCCATTTCGTCATCAACTTCCCGGAAATTGAGGGCGAGGCCGATCCCCCTCTGAAGGGCAACCTGCAAATGCGTACGCAATCGTTAGAATTGCCCGTCTTATTAGGCTATCATTTAGTCAAACAAGGCCCCTACGGACTGAGTCTCATGGTCGGTCCGAAGGTGAAATACAACTATAAGTTGGATTATAACATGGCGATTGATGCCCGAGAGATACGCTTCGTGAACGATGACACTCCGTTTGGTGTCAATATTGTCAGCGGTATGGGGGTTAGTATCGGTCGGCTTTTCTTCGATTTTGTCTATGAATTCGGGCTGAATCAAACAGAGGCCAGTTTTAAGCAGCTCTATTCCTCATCGCCCGAATCCAGTTTTGAGATCCAACTCAACAAGCGCACCAATGTGATGAGCATGTCGATTGGTATGCTGTTTTAGTGAATCTCAATCATGTAGGAAGCCTCAAAGCTTTCGCCTGCCTCCAAATGATTCACCCAATCCCTATCCTTGAACTCACCGGTATAATGCACCCGATCACAACGGCCATACCAAGGCTCAATGCAAACAAACGGTGCGTTCTTCGTAGGAGGAGACCACAGGCCCACCACAGGAGCCGTGAAGCGTAAGGAGAGATAAGGCTGCTTCTCCTTATCTAACAAATCCACCTGATTGATCTGGCTATTCTCCAAGATAAAGGTATCAATATCAAACGTATGCACATCGAGCGGCAACAAACCCTCCGCATCCAATGGCACAGGACGTACCTCATCTCCTACACAGCCCTTTTCAGCCAACGCCCGATAGACCAACGAGTTCACCTCGCCAAAGCCAAAGTAACCTCTCTCCGGCTGGTCCACCACGTAATTGGGGTAATAGAAAGCCGGATGAGCTCCGACCTGGAAGTGCATAGGAGTCGTCCCCAAGTTCGTCACTTTCCAAAGCACCTCCACTTGCCGTCCCTCCAAGAGATAGCCAATCTCCAAGGCAAACGAATAAGGATAGACTTTCAAAGTCTCCGCATCACTCTCCAACCGGAAACGTACCTCATGCGGCTCTTGCTGCACCAACGTAAAATCCCGATCGCGCGCGAATCCATGCTGTGAGAGCGTGAAGCTCTCCCCTTCTGCCCGATACGTCTGGTTCCACACACTGCCCACGATAGGGAAAAGCACCGGAGAGTGACGCTTCCAAAAAGCGGGATCCGCTTGCCACAAATACTCCTTACCCGTCGCTTTCGCCACGATACTGCTCAATTCCGCACCATGTTCCGCCACTTGAACAGCCAATTCGTCATTCGATAAAACAACCATACCTCTATATAGATTTAAAATTACTCCAATCCCAACAATTGCGCCACCGGCAATCCCCTGCTTTTCAAGAAGCCATTGAGCGTACCGAACAACAACGGCTGACGAGACTGATCCAGCAAAAAGATGCGCCGCACGCAACTCACCGGAAGTTCCACATGCATGTAAGGAATCAAATCACCCGCCTCATAGCGATAAAGCGCCTCCTCATTGGGACAGGTCGTGACTAAACGCCACTCCTTCTCTGCCGCTTTCTGCGGTTCACAGCCCTCCATGCAAACCAGGCGCAACAACGAGAAAAAGCGAGAATCGCTCTTGAAGCCGGTATGCTCCGCATTGAAAAAGACCTTGTCATACTCCCGCTCCAATTGTGGCAGCAAGAAAGCGATAAACGCATCCTTGTCATATTTACAGGAGAGCAGGGAGAGATTCTCAAAAAGGCAATGCTCCGCCAAGGCTTTGTAGTCCAACTCCAACATGACAGATGGCTCTGTGCAGGCATCCGGATAGGGATCCTCCCGAAACGAGGCAATAAACGTCCCCTGCTCCGGACCGATCAACATACGAGTACCCTCCCGCAAGAACGGCATATTCCGTTTGCTCTGCTCCTCCGGGATCTCATGGGCCGTCTCATAGACCTGAATCGCTCGCCGCAGTAGCCACAAACTATAATCAATCTCCGCCACCGGCACACGATGCATCAACTCCACCGTCTCCAATCGGAATGCGGATTCCACCCCTTGTACCGATTCCCAGGCCTCCACAAACGCCTTCAACGTCATTCTATGATATAGTTTCATCTTCGTATGCTATTTAAGACTCCCAAAAGTAGCAAAAATATCCAGACACCACATGCTTTGCGTGACAAATCTTCATCCGTGCGATCCGCCTTCACATTCACTCAACCAAACGCATAGGCTATCCTCACATAGACTTCTTGCTACGAGACACGGCTGTTCTTAGTAAAGAAAAAGGAGACTTTATACAATGGAAAACGTTTTGCTATGCAATAACAAAGTGAAAAGACTTCTTAAACTACTCAAAACATCGCCGCTGTTCTCATAAACAGCATTGGTACTCTTGCAAACGCCGACGGTGTTTACAGAAACAGCAGAGTTATTTCAAGAAGGAAATGATGTGCGCAAGGAAAGTAGCTCCTATAAACGGAAAAAGCTATCCATCACGGACAGCCAATCTCAATTGTTAACCTTAAATCTAATACCATGAAAAACACGATGCAAATATAGAGAATTTATGTTATGCAGCATACTTTTTCGGCACAAATCTTCTTTGCATTAATATCTTTTAAATATGGATAGGATATATGCATCTCACACTTCTTCCATACTCTCCAACTCCCAGCCGCAAATATGCAGAAATGTCCCAATTTAGGCCATGCCAACCCAAAAGAATCCCTATTTTTGCTAACAAAAAGCATTCTATGCGACAAACTGAAATTCTTACGATCGATCAACTTAAACAATGAAGAGAAAGTGGCTGAGCTGGTCACGATCATGGATCATGCCCGCACGGAATCACCAATTTTCAATTTTGGGAGATAAACAAGGAACATGTAGTATAAAAGAAAAGCTATGGCAGAAGATTTGAAAATTTCAGGAGGGAACAAAGAGGAACGATACGCTATATTATTGCCTCAAGTGGTCTCGTTAGTAGAAGGAGAGAGCGATCGTATCGCCGGAATGGCGAATATGGCAGCAGCCTTGGCTCAAACCTTTGGCTTCTTTTGGGTGGGTTTTTATCGAGTTATCGGGGATAAACTGGTGTTAGGTCCGTTTCAAGGGCCGATTGCTTGTACCCGTATCGCTTTCGGCAAAGGGGTTTGCGGAACGGCTTGGAAACGTGCGGAAACAGTAATCGTACCGGATGTGGATGCTTTCCCCGGACATATCGCCTGTAACTCCGCCTCCCGCTCAGAGATCGTGGTACCCGTAAAAGCGGATGGAGAGGTGATCGCCGTATTGGATATAGACAGCGACCGATTAGGTGCGTTTGACGAAGTGGATCAGAGCTACTTAGAACAGCTGGTCGCCTTGCTCACCGCCCACAGAGCGATTTGAATGAACAATAGGAACAACCCTTCGGCGTGCTCTGCGTGAAGGGGATGGCTGGATCGAACAGTTGATCGAGGCAATGGCGTAATGCCTCCTCAAAGGAGTCTGAGAACTGGCTGAAATCCCCTACGCGTAGGGATTCCTTCTTGCTCGGTTTATAATAGATCGAAGCATCAAACGCATCCTTAAAGAGGTCGCGTACGGCATAGATGCCCGGTTGTAACGGGGTGGCCGCTGACTGTCCCGCCCATTGGGCATACATCCAGCAATAGAAGAACACTTGCATCACCTCTTTCGGACGAGAGGTGGCCTGCGGATCAAAAAGATCCGCTATCTGGGTAAATTGCGGCGTGCATCCACCTGTCTTATAGTCAATAATGCGCACCGCTCCATCCACCTGATCCACTCGATCAATAAAACCCTTCAGGCGGATCTGTGAACCATCGGTCAACGAGATCCACCCCTCTATGCGCTTTTCCGACTCTAAGTAAGTGAAGGGAGTGAGCCGCCTATCCTGCTCCAAGATTCGCTCCACATACTTGCGGATAATCTCCCCGTTCAGGTAGTTCTGTCCACGCAACTCCTTGACCGAATCCGTCTTAAAGAACTCGGAAGCGAAGGCTCGGGTCACGGTATCCCGCAGGAGCGCTTCATTCTTTTGCAGGGCTTCCAACAGATCCGCAGTCACCATTTTCCCTCTAAAACGCCCATAAAGAGATTCCATCGCTTTATGCAGGATGCTACCGAAGGTAGCGCTCTCGACGGTCTCGGAGACCGTATCCTCCTCCTGAATGCCCTCCAAGTCGGTCCAATAAAAAGAGAGGGGACAATGAAGGAAACGATTGATCGCACTGGCAGATAGCCCCCGCTCACCTCCCCTACGGAATGCCGCCAATTGACGCCTAACTGCCTCGTCTTTCGGGATCACCAACGGCGTAGGAGGCTGGGAAGCGACCTGATACACCACCCATTTATCTTGCAGGGGAACCCGGTAATGGTAACGGAGCTGATGCACAAAACGGCTGACCTCACCGCTTCGCAGACCGGTAGCACGGGTATCATAGAGTAGGCTCACCTGCTTCGCCCGCTCGATCAAGCGATAGAAATGGTAAGCCCAGATGCTATCTTGGTGCTCATAAGTAGGCAGGCCAAATCCACGACGTAGGTGGTAAGGGATAAATGTATTCGCCGGTTTATGCTGCGGGAAAACACCCTCGTTCATAGAGAGGATGATCAAACGGTCGAAATCAAGCGCACGGGTCTCCAAGACACCCATGATTTGCAAACCAGAAAGTGGCTCGCCTTGGAAAGGAATCGTGACCCGATCAGCCAAGCGTTTCAGCAGACGGGTAAAGGTATCTAACCGCATCTCCACCGCATGCGCACGCATCACCTCCCGCATACGGTTGATCGTAGCGAAATAGTGGAAAATAAACTCCTGCTCGATCTCTTTCGCCAATTGGCCGCGTGCGGACTGGAGTTCGTCGGGATCCACCGGACGCTCCGTCAGCTGCTTATTGAGCGCCTCCAAGAAGCGGATGAGGTAATCAGCTAAATCAGCAGCCTGCTGCACCGGCACAAAGAGCTGTTGCAACAGGGGAGTCCTCGCCAAGAAATCCGGCTCGATATAGATGCGGTTCGTCTCCACGATCTCCTTTACCAACGCAGAGATACCCTCCGGATCGGTAGCGAGCAGATAACGATGGTTCAATAAAGGCAAAACCTGCGCATAATAAAATCTCGGTTGGCGATCGATCCAGCGTACCTGCTGTTGCAAGGCCATGATCGCCTCCACCAACGAGGCGATGGGGGTACCGGCCAAAGGATAACCCATCGTCACATTGATGTGCGTAATCTCGGAAGGGATCGCATGCAACACCGGAATCAACAGCGACTCCTCCGGCAAGACCACCGCTGTGTGCAACGCCTCCTCCGCTGAGACCTGGTCAGTCGGGAACCACGCCTGCAACAACGTATGCAACTGCTTGGCCTGTCCGATTCCCGAGGGCACACCTATCACCTCTATTTGGGCTTCCTGATGAGCCTCCGTTGGCAAAGGGAAACGAGAAGGATAACGCTCCGCATTCCGCATCACAAAATAGGAGGCTCTGTTGTCTGGATCGCACACCTTTGCGGAGCAGGTATCCCAATAAAAATCGGCTACCCCCTGCTGCTTCAGGCGATCGAGAAACCGCTCCCCCGCTACGGAGAGCGCATTCAACCCGACAAACACAATCTGCTCATAGGGCAATTGATAGGCCTCCGTTTGCTCAGCCACCTCACGGAAAAGCTGTCCCTCATAGGCTTTCCCCTCCGCCGTCAAGGCCGCACGGAATTGGGTATAAAGGTCAAACAGGATCTGCCAGATCGCTATGAAATGCCGACGGTTGGAAGCCTCACTCCGTTGGTTGAAACTTTGCCAAAAGGTACGGATCGCAGCGACCTGCTCCTCCGTCAGGTAATCAAAGCCCTGCTCGATCTCCTTCAGATCAGAAAGGTTGCGAAACAATTGGCGGGCATCGACCATGTATTTATCGATGTCGTCAAAATCATTCAAAAGGAGCTCACCCCAATAGAGAAAGTCGTCAAACGATTCATCCGTCCCGCTCAACCGGATGTAATGACTATAAAGCAGGAAGAGCAGACTGATGCGATCAGCCATCTGTCGCTTTCCCAAGCGGGCAAAGAGATCATTGATCGTTAAGATAGCGGGAGAGAAAAGTGGCCGCTTCGCCACCTCCGTGAGGTATTTCTGAAAAAAAAGACCCGTTCGGCGATTGGGAAATACAAACGCCAAACGGCTCACCTCTGCCCCATAACGGGCATAGAACAAAGCGGCTACTTGATAAAGAAAAGGTTTCACAGCCTGGCAAACAGAGCATTAACGCAACCGATCCAACGAACGAACCAATGCCTCATCCGCACCAATGTTACGGATCGCCAGGTAATCGAGGATCAGATTGATCAACGGGAATGCCAAACCAAATTTCACCTGCAAGCTCATCTCCGCAAAAGAGCTGGTGAAATTATAGGCCAAATAGGCAAAGAAACCATAAAAGCCTATCATCAACAGCGCATTAAACACGCACAGGCGAATCTGCAGGATGCGACGCTTGAACAGGAAGATCGTCACCAACGCCACGATCGCAATGACCGCGACCAGGGCGAAGAGTCCCCATGTCGGGTAAATCAATTCCGGTTCACCCATCATGGTGCTGACACCCGATGCGTCAAATGAGAACAGGTCGTTCCCCGCCTGCAAAACCGCTAACGGAAAGAACAGGGTCGCGATCGTGAGCGCCACGATCAACAACAAATAGACCGTCTGTATTCGTTGTAACATGACTATAAGTTGTTCTTCTCTTTGGCAGGGTTACGAAAATACACCTTGCCGTCCTCAAACTCTTTCGCAGCGATCAACGTGGGCTTCGGCAATTTCTCATAGTAGCGAGAGATCTCGATCTGCTCACGATTCTCAAAAACCTCCTCCAAATTGTCGTTGACCGAAGCAAACTCCTGCAATTTCTTCTCCAGATCCTGCTTCATCTCTACGGAAATCTGATTGGCACGTTTGGCGATAATCGCAACTGTCTCATACACATTACCCGTCTGGTCACACAACTTGATCATATCTCGTGTGATCGTGTTGGTAGGCGCATTTGTTTTTCTGTAATCCATTTTCTTACTATCTGATTAATTTCGCTTAATAAACATCTGTAATTCGCTTGTTGGCGTACTCAAAGTACTTCGTCACCTGCTTCAGGAATCGTCCCTCCGGATACTCATTCACATAGGTATAGTACTCATCCACCACATCCCGATAACGACCTTGCAACTTCTCCTCCACACTGACCAGCGCCAACTCATACTTCGCACGAATGATCAAGAACATAAACTCCTCCCGATACTTGGAATAGGGATAGTCCTTCAAGGCATTCTGTGCCGTAATCACACTGGATTGGTAGTTGTTACCCATATAGGTACCCAGGTTGAAATACAAACGAGTAGCCATCAGCTCCTTGTAGGCCAACTTCTCTTGCAACTGAAACAGGATCTCCTGCGCCTCAGCCGCCCGCTCACTCTGCGGATAGAACTCCAAATAGAGCTGCATCTGCTCAATCGCCTTATAGGTCTGCGACTGATCCAAACGAGGATCGGGGGAATCAAGGTACAAGCCATAGCCGGAATAGTAACGAGCCAACTCCGTGAATTCCCCCTTGGGATAGGTCGTGTAATAGGTCTCGAAATATTGAGAGGCTGTCTGATAGTCTTTCTGTCCGTAATAGCTCTGCGCCAACAGATACAGAGACTCCTCCGCATAAGCTGTTCCCTTGAATATCGTCACCAGCTCATCCAAAATGGTAGCGGATTTTGCGTACTGCTTCTCATTGAAATACTTCTTCGCATAGGAATATTTCAACTCGTAATCTGTACTTTTCAGTATCTTGTTATACTCCCCGCAAGAAGCCAAGACAACCGCCATCAGTATGCCTACTAATACAATCTTCTTCATTCATGTATATTTAGTGCGCAAAAGTAGTGCTTTTCAGCCTACCTAAGAAACAGCAAATGTTAATAGTTGTAACTTCACCGGCTCGCACCCGTCGCATCAAGCGAGGGGTTTGATCTTGATGTTGCGGAAAGCGACCTTGTTGCCATGATCCTGCAACAGCAAATGGCCCTTCGGCGCCTCACCAAACGCTCCACCTACGCTATAGGCCGGATCAGCATATTTGCTGCCCTTCACCAACTCGCGGAACTCCGGGCTACAACGTTCATACTCCAACACTTTCACGCCATTCAGCCAATGCTCCACATGGTTGTTGGGGAAGACCTTCACCACAGCCGTATTCCACTCACCCACACCATTGAAACGCACACCCTCGCTCTTCTTCAGGTCATAAAGACTGGCCAAGGTGCGACTACCGGGATAGGTCGTATAAAGCTTCGCATCGGGATGCTTCGCATCATCCAGGATCTGGAACTCCAGCCCGTAAGCGGAACCCTTCTGTTGCTCTTTTTCAGTCACGAAATATTTAATGCCACTATTCGCACCCTCCGTAATCTTGAAATCCACACTGAACTCAAACGCAGAATACTCCTCCTCCGTCACGATATCACCGCCGTTGGTCGATTCACCCCCATCAGCCGGCAAGACGATCAACTCGCCATCCTGAATCAGCCAACCGTGATCAGGAAAATGATCCATATGCGCACCTCGCCATCCCTTCGTCGTTTTTCCGTCGAACAGCAATTGCCAACCGTCAGCCTGCTCTTGTGCTGTCAATTGATTCATTTGAGGCTGCTCTACCGCAGCCGCCTCTTGCGCAACCGGTTCATTGGCCTTCTGAGCCTGATTTCCAGCGCATCCACATACTAAAACCGCACTCACAGCGGTACCTATGATCAGTGTTTTCATCTCTTATTTAACCTTTGTATGGATTATATACTCTATTAACCGCACAAAGATAAACTTTTTATTGGTACCTTTGTCCACAGTTGTAAAGAAAAGAGATATGACAAACACAAGCACAACGGGCAAAACCGCCTTGTTTGATTTCGATGGTGTCATTGCTGACACCGAACCTATTTACGATCGCTATTGGGGAGAGGCAGCCCAACGCTATGGCTTAGGGATAGCCAACTTCAATCAACTGATCAAAGGGACTACCCTTCCCTTTATCATCGAGAAGTATTTCTCTGGTTATTCGAAGGAGTTCCAAGAGATGGTTATCCGGGAGTCTAACCATTTCGATCATACACTGCCTATGCCTCCGGTTAAGGGTGCCTTAGCGTTTCTGCACCTCCTGAAAGCCAACGGCATACGAACAGGCTTAGTCACCAGCTCCGACGACGTGAAGATCAAGCGTGCTTTCGAGGTGCTCCAATTGGATGGCCTTTTCGACACCGTAGTCACCGCCGATCGGATCACCCAAGGTAAGCCCAATCCGATGTGTTATCTCTTGGCAGCCGAGGATTTGCATGAAGACCCCGCCCATTGCTTGGTCTTTGAAGACTCTTTCAATGGCATCAAGGCTGGTAGAGCTGCCGGTATGCGGGTAATTGGCCTCAGTACGACCAACCCGGCTGAACAACTGCGTCCGTTGGTCCATGAGGTGATTCCTGATTTTGAGTCGCTCACGTTTGCGCATTACCTAACGTGGTAAAAAGAGGTATGCCTTGTGGCAGTATCTTGAACCGTTATTTAGAAGAAACAGATGAGATTTGATGAATTAGACTTGGAAGATGCCGTCTTAGACGGACTCTATGACATGAACTTTGAGGAGACAACCCCTGTGCAGGAGTTGACCATCCCCATTATCTTGGAGGGCAAAGACATCATTGCTTGCGCACAAACCGGTACCGGTAAGACCGCCGCGTATGTCCTACCCATCATTAGCGAACTGAGCCGATACAACTTCCCTAAAGACGCAATCAACGCCGTGATCATGGCCCCGACGCGTGAGTTAGCCCAGCAGATTGATCAACAGATACAGGGTTTCACCTATTTCATTCCCGGTATTTCTGCCGTGGCCGTTTACGGGGGTACCGATGGCATCACCTGGGAACAGCAGAAACGAGGTATGGAGCTGGGTGCCGACATCGTGATCGCCACACCGGGGCGTTTGCTCTCCCATATTAAATTAGGTACGGTCGATCTCTCGAAAGTATCCTTCTTTGTCTTGGACGAGGCCGACCGTATGCTGGACATGGGGTTCTATGACGACATCATGCAGGTCTATAAGCAGCTGCCCGACGACTGCCAGACCATCATGTTCTCAGCCACCATGCCTCCCAAAATACGGACATTGGCACAGTCGATCCTGAAAGATCCTGAGGAGGTACAAATCGCCATCTCCCGTCCGCCGGAGTCGATCATGCAAACCGCCTACATCTGTTATGACATGCAGAAGATCAAGATTTTGGAGCAACTCTTCTCCGAGAGCCATCCGCAACGAGTCATTATCTTCTCCTCCTCAAAGATGAAGGTAAAGGAGCTGACCACTACCCTCCGACGCATGAAGTTCAACGTAGCAGCCATGCACTCCGATCTGGAGCAGAGCAAGCGGGAGGAGGTCATGAAAGAGTTTAAGAGCGGGCATGTGGATATCTTGGTTGCCACGGATGTTGTCTCTCGCGGCATCGATATCAACGACATCAAGTTAGTGGTCAATTTCGACATTCCCCATGATCCGGAGGATTACGTACACCGCATTGGTCGTACTGCCAGAGGTACCAACGGGGAGGGATTGGCGATTACGTTCGTAGGCGTGAACGAGCAGGCCGCCTTCCACCACATCGAGAAATTCTTGAAAAAGGACATTTATAAAATACCCGTTGATCCGCAAATCGGTGAGGTCCCGCGCTATGAGCCGGAGAAAAACAGTTCCAGAAGAGGTGGCAGCAGCCGAGGCAAAGGGCGAAAATCAAAATAGGCATTATAAAAAAACCTCCACGATCGTGATCAGGTGATCGTGGAGGTTTTTCTTTATACGGTTATAACAAACGCTACCCCTTATCCATTCATAGAGGCCAAGAACTCCATATTGTCTTGAGTCTGCTCCATCTGCTTCTTCACGAACTCCATCGCCTCTAACGAGTTCATATCCGACAGATACTTACGTAAGATCCACATACGATTGCGCGTAACCTCATCCTGCAACAGATCGTCACGACGGGTGCTGGAAGCCGTGATATCCACCGCCGGATAGACACGCTTATTCGCCAACTTACGATCGAGCTGCAACTCCATGTTACCTGTACCCTTGAACTCCTCGAAGATCACGTCGTCCATCTTCGAACCAGTCTCTGTCAAAGCGGTAGCCAAGATCGTCAAGCTACCTCCGTTCTCGATGTTACGAGCCGCACCGAAGAAGCGCTTCGGCTTTTGCAACGCATTGGCATCCACACCACCAGACAACACCTTACCTGACGCAGGCTGTACCGTGTTGTATGCACGGGCCAAACGGGTAATCGAATCCAACAGGATCACCACATCATGACCGCACTCTACCATCCGCTTCGCCTTGTTCAAAACGATCTCGGCGATCTTCACGTGGCGCTCCGCCGGCTCATCAAACGTAGAGGCAATCACCTCCGCATCCACACTACGGGCCATATCGGTCACCTCCTCTGGACGCTCATCAATCAACAAGACAATCATATAAACCTCCGGATGATTAAAAGCAATCGCATTGGCAATATCCTTTAGCAGCATCGTCTTACCCGTCTTCGGCTGCGCCACGATCAACCCACGCTGTCCCTTACCAATCGGCGAGAACAGATCCACCACGCGCACCGCAATCTTATCGTACACCTTCGGCGACTTACGCTCGGTCAACATAAACTTCTCATCTGGGAAGAGCGGTGTCAAATGATCGAACGGCACACGATCGCGCACCTCCTCTGGCAAACGGCCATTGATCGTATTCACCTTTACTAAGGGGAAATACTTCTCGCCCTCTTTCGGCGGACGAATCGTACCCTCCACCACATCACCTGTCTTCAAGCCAAACAGACGCACTTGAGATTGGGAAACATAAATATCATCCGGAGAGGTCAAGTAGTTATAATCGGAAGAACGTAAGAAACCGTAGCCATCCGGCATCATTTCCAGCACACCGGTGCCGGTCAAGATCCCATCAAAATCGTAGGCTTTCTCCTGCGGCTGCGCATTGGCTGCATTACCATTGTTGGGAGCTGCGTTCGGATTGTTGTTATTCGAATTGTTATTGTTGTTATTCTTATTCTGCGGCTGTTGTTTCGGCTCTGTCTTGGCAGGCTGAATAGGCAAAATCTGATCCAGAACTGATTTCGCATCCGGATGACGGAACACCAATCTCCGACGATCCTCTTCGACTGCCTTTTCCTCCGGTGCTCCGGCTACTGCCATCGGCTCCACTTCGGCTGTCACTAAAGTGTCTGAGAAAACCAGCTCCTCTTCCGGCTGCGCCAACTCCTCTTTGACCTCTACGGCTGCAGATTCATTGAAGAGGGGTTGCTCTACTTTTGCCTGAGGCGCTTGGGGCTCCTCCTTGTCTCTCAAGGCAGGCATAGGCTCCGGTATCGGCTCAGTAACCGGTTGATTAGGATCGACAGTAACCACGGGAACCGCAGCCACTCTTGTTTTCCGCTTCTTGCTTGGCTTCGGCTGAGCAGGATCCGGTGTCTCAACGGCCTTCTCTGCCTCCACAGGTTGTTCTGCCGCCGCTACCGGCTCTCCTTCCGCCGGTTCCTCTGCCGGCTTTTCAGGAGCTCCCTTCGCTTTCGCCGGGCGTCCCCGTTTCCGTCCCTCGGGCTTCTTCGGCTCTTTCTTATTCTCTTCGGCAAGCACGATCGCCTGCTCATCCAATATCCGATATACCAGCGCTTGCTTGTCTAACTCGCTGACTTTTGAAATGCCCAACTCCTCAGCGATCTTTTGAAGATCAGGCAGTTCCTTTTCATTCAATTCAATAATGTTATATTTTTGCATACTGCGGTATTAATATAAACAATCAACCTGTCTAAGCCTATTAAATAGGCAAAATAACTCACAGGTATTCCTTTTGTTCTTTGGTAATCTTGCTAATCAAATTACAAACTCATTTAAACCGGATTATTCCTCTAATTGAAGCATCAGAGATATATCTGCGGGGTATTTTTATAGCGCAAATATAGCTATAATTTATGATTTCCCCCTGCTTTGTCCGATTTTTTTCACGCAAAATATCATTTTCGTAGCCTCTTCGATACGGAAACGGTCATCTACTCTTCGTCCAACCACCCAAACAATCGAATCACCTGCGCAGAGTAACGGCTGCTGACTCTTTTCCCAACGCATCATCTTTTGGTCCGCAAAGAAATCACTGAGCTTTTTCCGACCTCGCATACCGAAAGGAACGAACCAATCCCCCCTCTGGGGTAAACGTAGCGAGAGTGTATCCGGTAATTTATCTGCGTCGAAATAGGCGATGTCAGGTGTACGTTCCATCTGAAAATCGGGGGTACGCTCCAGCAGCTGGAAAGAGAGAGGTAACGGCTGCGTCAGCTCGCCCGTAGCGACCGGAATCATCACCGGTTGCCAAGCAGGCTGTTCTTGCAAAGGGGCGATATACAACCGATCACGATCTTTCAGTACCCGATGTGTAGCCGAATAGAACTGCTTGCCGGAGAGGCCAGTAAGTGCCTCAAACAGGGTACCCACCACGATCCGGCTGAATCCATAGGGACGCAGCCACTCATAGAGCAAGGTTTCCGGTGCGGGATAGCGCAACAAAGCCTCTATCGACAGCGAGTCAGCCGTGATAAACACCGCTTTACGAGCCTCTTCCACCATGAAATCATACAACTGCTCGGCGGCGGAAAGATGCGCAGCCGAACGAGCGATCGTCTCCCGAGCGGCCGGATTCAACTGCTCCAATAGGGGAAGCACACGCAGACGCATAAAATTGCGGGTGAAGGCATCCGACAGGTTGCTGCTATCCGTCACATAATCCCAACCTTGCGTCTGTAACCACTCCTCAATCTCCGCTCGACTCACCGCCAACAGGGGACGAACGACCTGCCCATTACGGGGGCGAATACCACCCAAGCCTCGCAAGCCACTCCCCCGCAAGAGATTCATCAACAAAGTTTCCACACTATCATCCCGGTGATGAGCCACCGCGATCGCTTCCGCATCGAAGGCCTGCCGCTGCTCCTCAAACCAACGGTAGCGCAGGGAGCGGGCCGCCATCTCGATCGATGCGTGATGAGCAGCCGCATAACCTGTCGTGTCAAAATCGACTTTGAGGAAAGGAACTCCCAAGGATGCCGCAAACCGACAGGCAAACGCCTCGTCACGATCCGACTCCTCCCCTCGGAGGTGAAAATTACAATGCAAAGCCCGACAAGGATACCCCAACCGCACCAATACCCCCAAGAGAGCGACAGAGTCTGCCCCTCCACTCAGTCCTACCACTACCGGTCGCTTACCGGTCAACAGCCCTTGCTGTCGAATAAACCGTTCTACCTTCGCCTGAAACATAGCCTTTCCCTCGCTTTAAATAAAAAGGTTCCGACCCTTTTCATGAGCCGGAACCTTTCGCTTCTATCTGTTTGCTTGCATCAATCCTCAATACCCGCCAACTCAGGATCAATCATGATACGACCACAATACTCACACACGATAATCTTCTTTCGGAGTTTGATATCCAACTGCTTCTGAGGTGGGATCTTATTGAAGCAACCGCCACAAGCACCTCGCTGCACAGTGACTACAGCCAAACCGTTGCGTGCACCCTTACGGATACGCTTGAACGCCGTCAGCAGACGCGGCTCAATCGTGACCTCCAATTTCTTCGCACGCTCACGCAGCTTCTCCTCGTCTTGCTTGGTCTCTGCGATGATACGATCCAACTCAGACTCCTTCTGCTGCAAGTCGGCACGACGACCCTCCAACAGCTGCTTCAACTCGCTGATCTCATGCTCACGGTTACGAATCTCCTCCGTGAACTCCTTGATCTTCTTCTCAGAGAACTCAACCTCCAAACCCTGATACTCGATCTCCTTGGACAGGTTGTCGAACTCTCGGTTGTTGCGCACATTATCCAGCTGGGCCGTATAACGCTCGATCAACGATTTGCACTCCGTGATCCGATGCTTCTGATCTGCAATGTCCACCTTGATATCCTCAATATCCGCATGATAATTCTGAAGACGGGTCTCCAAACCAGCGATCTCATCCTCCAAGTCTTGTACCTCCAAAGGAAGCTCGCCTCTCAGCGTCTTGATCTTGTCGATATCCGTCATAATCGTCTGAAGTTGATACAACGTGTAGAGTTTCTCCTCCACGGTATATTCCTTGTCAGCTGATTGTTTATCTGTAGCCATTCTATAAATAATTTACTGGGTTCTGATTAACATTCGAAAAATGCACCGCGAATGTAGGGAATTTTTTCGATATAACGTTATAAAATATGTCTTTTGTACAGACTTCCGACTCATAATGCCCCACGACCGCCAGCAGAATATGATCCTCTACATCGTAAAAATCATTATACTTCGCCTCTCCGGTGATCAGTACATCCGCTCCGTAAGCGATCGCCTCCTTGATCAAGAAGGCTCCGCTACCACCGCAGAGCGCCACCTCTCGGATGGGTCGTCCGGTAGGCTTGGAATGCTTTACGCAACCCACCTTCAAGATGCTTTTCACCCGCTCCAGGAAGCTCAACTCATCCTCGGCATCAGGCAGTTCGCCTACGACACCTGACCCTGCCTGCGACCAGCTATTGCTCAAGGGATAGAAATCGAACACCGGCTCCTCATAGGGATGCACCGACAGCAACGCACGCATCACCGCCGCCTGCTTATAGGCCGGCAAGACGGTCTCAATGCGTACCTCCCGCTCCGTATGCAACTCTCCTATCTCGCCACAGAAAGGATGGCATCCCTCCTGCGCACGGAAAGTGCCTTCGCCATGTAAGTTATAACTGCAACAATCATAGTTACCAATCGATCCCGCACCCGCATTGAAGAGCGCATGACGCACCACCTCGGCCTGCGCCTCCGGCACGAAGGTCACCAACTTCAGCAAAGCACCCTGCTGGGGACTCAAGATGCGCACGTTCTGCAACCCCAGCAACTCCGCCAAGCGATAGTTCACACCACCCACAGCATTGTCTAAATTGGTATGTGCCGCATAGATCACCAAGTCATACTTGCAGGCCTTCATCAAGCAGCGTTCCACATAGGTACGTCCCGTCAACGACTTGAACGGACGAAAAGCCAACGGATGATGGGAGATGATCAGGTTACACCCCCGATCGTTCGCCTCCTCGATCACCTCCTCCGTCACATCTAAACAGAGCAAGGCACCGGTGGCAAACTGATTCACATCGCCCACCTGTACCCCCGCATTGTCAAAACTTTCTTGCAGGGGTAGCGGGGCGAAAAGCTCAATCTCTTTCAGGATCTCCTTGATCTTGATCATTTCAGCTCAACCTTCAGGCTTAACTCCTCCAATTGACCCGGCTCCAACTCACCCGGAGCATCCAGCATCACGTCACGACCGGAGTTGTTCTTTGGGAAAGCGATGCAATCGCGGATAGAATCCAACCCGGCGAAGATAGACACTAGACGATCCAAACCGAAAGCCAAACCTCCGTGAGGGGGCGCACCATACTTGAAGGCGTTCATCAAGAAACCAAACTGCTGCTGCGCACGCTCCTCAGTGAAACCCAACAACTTAAACATCTTATCTTGCAACTGGCTGTCGTGGATACGGATAGAGCCACCACCCACTTCAACACCATTGATCACCATATCATAGGCATTCGCACGCACAGCGCCTGTATCGCTATCCAGCAAAGGAATATCCTCCGGATTCGGCGAGGTGAACGGATGGTGCATCGCATAGAAGCGTTGATCCTCCTCGCTCCACTCGAAGAGCGGGAAGTCGATCACCCACAAGCAGGCGAACTGATCCTTGTCACGCAAGCCTAACTGGTTACCCATCTCCAAACGCAACTCGCAAAGCTGCTTACGAGTCTTCATGGCGTCATCGCCCGAAAGAATCAAGATTAAGTCGCCCGGTTCCGCGTCGAAGGCCGCCTTCAGCTGCTGCAATACCTCTTGCGTATAAAACTTATCCACGCTAGACTTCACATGGCCGTCTGCCTCCACACGGGCATAGACCATACCCTTCGCACCGATCTGCGGACGTTTTACGAACTCCGTCAGCTGATCCAACTGCTTACGGGTGTAGTTAGCCGCACGCTTTGCGCAGATACCCCCGATATAAGCCGCATTGTCGAACACGGAGAAGCCATGACCCTTCATCACATCCATCAACTCCACGAATGGCATACCAAAACGCAAATCAGGCTTATCGCTACCGTAATACTTCATGGCGTCCTGCCAAGTCATCCGGCGCAACGGCTCTTTCATCTCAATACCACGCAAGGTCTTGAAGAGATGCTTGATCAATCCTTCGAATAACTCCAAGATGTCCTCCTGCTCCACGAAACTCATCTCACAGTCGATCTGCGTGAACTCCGGTTGACGATCCGCACGCAAGTCCTCATCACGGAAGCACTTCACAATCTGGAAATAACGGTCGAAACCAGACACCATCAACAGCTGTTTCAACGTCTGCGGACTCTGCGGCAGTGCATAGAACTGCCCCGGATTCATACGAGAAGGCACCACGAAGTCGCGGGCACCCTCCGGCGTAGAGTTCACCAATACAGGCGTCTCCACCTCCAAGAAAGACTGCTCATCCAGGTAACGACGTACCTCGAAAGCCATCTTATGGCGCAACTCCAAGTTGCGGCGCACAGCCGCCCGACGCAAATCCAGGTAACGATATTTCATACGCAGGTCATCGCCACCATCAGTATCCTCTTCAATCGTGAAGGGAGGTGTCAAAGCCTTGTTCAGCACATTCAGCTTCGAGACGATCAACTCAATCTCGCCCGTCGGCAAATTGGCGTTCTTGCTCGAACGCTCCCTGACCGTACCAGTCACTTGGATCACAAACTCACGGCCCAGGTGATTCGCCTGCTCGCAAAGCGCCGCATCCTGCTCCATGTTAAACACCAGCTGCGTAATGCCATACCGATCGCGCAGATCCACGAAGGTCATACCTCCCATTTTACGGGTACGCTGCACCCAGCCGGCCAGTGTCACCACCAAGCCCTCATCTGCCAAGCGCAAATCCCCACAAGTCCTCGTTCTATACATATTAATATATATACAATGTTTGTGTTTACTTATTCTTCCGAGTCTATGCAGACCCACAAGTCGCGAAGGTACACATTTTAATTCAAATCAGAGGGAAACTAAGCTAATCACTCCACGAGTTAGGGAAAAATTTTTCTCCTATTGGAAAAAGACTTGGGGAATGCAGGGAGAATCGTTATTTTTGCTCGCTAAATTCATTATACAGCTTTCCAGCTATCGGAAAGTCGTTAGTGGATCACTCACTTTAAAATCGGATCGCTATGCAGTGCAAATTATTAGTCTTAGACGTAGATGGTACATTATTAAATGACCAAAAGGAGATTACACAGCGTACCCATGCCGCTCTATTGAAGGCGCAACAGATGGGCGTACATATCGTATTGGCCTCCGGACGCCCTACCAAAGGGGTACAACCATTGGCGGAAGCCTTGGAGCTGAATCATTATGGGGGATTCATTCTCTCTTACAACGGTGGCCAAATCATCAATGCCCAGACGGGTGAGTTGCTGTTTGAGAAGCGTATCAATCCGGAAATGATTCCCTATCTCTACCGGAAAGCGAACGAGAATGGTTTTACCATTTTCACTTATCACCAAGATTTCATTTTGACGAACGATCCGCATAACTTGCATGTGCAGGAGGAGGCGGAACTGAACAAGATGCGCATCATCGGAACGGACAATTTTATCGAGGCTGTTGATTTCTCCCCTTGCAAGTGTATCTTGACCAGCGATGACGGTGAGGCCTTGCGTGGCTTGGAGAGCCATTGGAAACGGCGGTTGGATGGTGTCTTAGAAGCTTTCCTCACTGAGGACTACTTCTTGGAGGTAGCGCCCCATTTCATCAATAAGGGCAACACGCTGGCTGTCTTGATGGAGATGCTGAAGGTGACTACAGAGGAGATCGTGGCCATTGGTGATGGTGTGGCAGATGTCTCTATGTTGCAATTGGCCGGTACGGGTGTAGCCATGGGCAACGCACGCGATTCCGTAAAGGCCTGCGCTGATTTCACCACCCTTCCCAACACGATGGATGGCGTGGCGGTAGCCATTGAGAAGGCAATCTTAGCAGCCATACGTCCGGCAGATGTACCCTTAGATCAGCTAAACGCCCGTTCTAAACATGCCTTGATGGGCAACCTCGGCATTCAATACACCTATGCCTCCGAAGACCGGGTGGAGGCCACTATGCCGGTGGATGAGCGTACCCGCCAACCTTTTGGCATTCTGCACGGAGGTGCCACCTTGGCCTTGGCAGAGACTGTGGCCGGTATGGGCTCCATGATTTTGGCCAAGCCGGATGAGATGGTAGTAGGTATGCAAGTGAGCGGTAGCCATGTCTCCTCTGCACATGAGGGAGATACTGTGCGTGCGGTTGGTACCATTATTCATAAAGGACGCTCCTCGCACGTGTGGAATGTAGATGTGTTCACCTCTACCGACAAACTGGTCTCCAGCGTGCGTGTCGTGAACAGCATTTTGAAAAAGAAATAATGGATGCTATAGACCAAACAATCGACAACCATATCGCAGCGGGCCACGCCTTTGCCGCCTGGATCGGGCCGGGCGAACAGCAGATTCATTATGCCCTCCAGCGACAAGGCCGCCCGCATGAATTAGCCGCTATCTCCGAACTGACGGGGATGCGAGGTTTCGTGATGGCTCCTTTTCAGCTGAGCGAGGCACATCCTATCGTGGTACTGGAGCCGGAAGAGTTGGGAGAATGGACTGTTCCGGATCAGGGTGAAGCAGGCAATCGGGAAATATCCACCGTGGAGAGCGCCAAGCCGACTCCAGAAGCTGATTATGCCCAGCGTTTTGCGCTGTTTACCCACCCCCTACACCATCATCCTGAGCGCAAATTGGTGCTCTCACGCAAACAATCGGTGCCAAAGCTGGCGGGATTCTCCGTAGGGAAAAGTTTCTTGGCAGCTGTAGCTCGTTATATCCGTTCATTTGTCTATCTCTGCTATACGCCGCAGACAGGCACCTGGATGGGCAGCACCCCGGAGATCCTGCTTTCCGGCGAACGGCACCATTGGCATACTGTAGCCTTGGCCGGGACACAACCTCTGCGTGACGGGAAGGTGGAGGAGCAATGGAATCCTAAAAACCGGCAAGAGCAACATCTGGTCGCACAATACATCCATGATCAACTGAGAACATTGGGTATCGAAGGAGATGAGCAGGGCCCCTATCCAGTTCGTGCGGGAGAAGTCTGCCACCTAAAGAGCGATTTCTTCTTCTCCCTGCCCGATCCCTCACAAATTGGTGAACTATTAGAGCGATTGCATCCCACACCAGCTGTCTGTGGATTGCCTAAAGCATGGGCCCTTCGTTTCATCCAAACGGAGGAGGGATATGATCGCTCCTATTATTCCGGTTTTGTCGGCTGGCTCGACCCACAAGGGCATAGTGACCTCTACGTCAACCTGCGTTGCATGCAAATCAAGCCGACGCATTTCGAGCTATATGCGGGGGGAGGCCTATTGGGAGCCTCCCAACTGACCGAGGAATGGCAGGAGACTGAGATCAAATTGGACACAATGCGCCGATTGCTTCATCCAACATGTTAAACTTGAAATTCAGATAACAGGTGTTTAGTGATAAAAAGAATATTCTACAATTAGTAGCGCTCCTGAAGGCGCACGGTGTACGTAACATCGTTTGCTGCCCAGGCAGCCGTAATACGCCAATCATACAAGCGTTGTGTGAGGAGGAGTTTTTCCAGTGCCATGCTATCACCGATGAACGGAGTGGAGCCTTTTTTGCTTTGGGATTAGCCCTACATGGAGGTAAGCCCGCCGCAATCTGTTGCACTTCTGGTTCCGCTTTACTGAATATCCATCCCGCCGTGGCGGAGGCCTTCTACCAGCAGGTGCCTTTGGTGGTCATCTCCGCCGATCGGCCAGCCGCATGGATCGGGCAGATGGATGGACAGACCCTGCCCCAACCGGGCGTATTCGGCTCGTTGGTCAAACGCGCCGTACAGTTACCCGAGATCCATACAGAAGAGGAGGAATGGTATGGCAACCGATTGATCAACGAGGCCTTGCTGGCCCTGCATCATCATGGGAAAGGGCCGGTGCACATCAATGTGCCCATCGCTGAGCCACTCTTCCGGTTCACCACAGAGAAACTGCCTGAGGTGCGTGTGATTACCCGCTACCAAGGATTGAACGTATATGACCGTCAATACGATGAGCTGATCACCCGCTTAAACGGGTATAGCAAACGGATGGTGATCGCCGGACAAATGAGCTTGATCTACCTTTTCGAGAAGAAAATCTGCAAATTGCTCTACAAACATTTCACCTGGTTGACCGAGCACATCGGCAACCGCATCGTACCGGGACTGCCCATCAAGAATTTCGACGCTCTGCTCTACGCACTCTCCGAAGCGGAGCAAGAACAGCTGAAGCCGGAGTTGGTGATCACCTATGGTGGACATATCGTTTCCAAACGGTTAAAGAACTACCTGCGGAACCATCCACCCAAGGAGCATTGGCACGTTTCGCTCGACGGAGAGGTGGTCGATACCTTTGGTTGCCTAACCACCGTCATCGAGATGGATCCCTTCGAGTTCTTGGAGAAGATCGCCTACCTGTTGGAGAATCGCCAGGTGGAGTATCCAAAAGGTTGGGAATATCGTTCGAAGCAGATACCAGAGCCCCAGTTTGACTATTCAGAGATGGCCGCCGTGGGTGCGTTGCTCCATGCCCTGCCTGCCGAATCGGCTCTGCACTTGGCCAATAGTTCAGCGGTGCGTTACGCACAACTCTACACCCTCCCTGATAGCGTGGAGGTTTGCTGCAACCGCGGTGTGAACGGCATCGAGGGATCGCTTTCCACCGCAATGGGCTATGCCTTGGCTTCCGCTCGCCTCAACTTCGTAGTGCTGGGTGACCTCAGCTTCTTCTACGACATGAATGCCTTATGGAATCGTAACCTACGACCGAATCTGCGCATCTTGTTGTTGAACAACGGCGGTGGTGAGATCTTCCAATCCCTACCGGGATTACACCTCCAAGAGAAAGCACATCAACTGGTAACGGGCAAGCATCAAACCTCCGCCAAAGGATGGGCAGAAGAGCGAGGCTTCCACTATCAATCGGTACACAATGCGGAGGAGTTGGCCGCCGCATTGCCTCCGTTCACCCAAACAGAGACCGCCTCTACACAGCCTATGCTGATCGAGGTATTTACAGATGCCGCTCATGACATAGAATTATTGAAAGCCTATTATCATCAACTTAAAAATAGTTTTGCACAATGACAACACATAGAGAATGGACACCCATTAAACAATACGAGGAGATTTTATTCGATTTCTACAAGGGCATCGCCCGGATCACAATCAATCGAGAGCGGTATCGTAACGCCTTCACCCCTACCACCACCACCGAGATGAGCGATGCGCTTTACATCTGCCGTGAACGACCGGATATCAATGTCGTTGTCTTGACCGGCGCAGGAGACACCGCCTTTTGTGCAGGAGGCGACATGCACGTCAAAGGACGTGGTGGCTATGTCGGCAAAGATGGTGTTCCCCGTCTCAATGTGCTGGACGTACAGAAGCAGATCCGTTCGCTCCCGAAACCAGTAATCGCCGCCGTCAACGGTTTCGCTATCGGTGGAGGCCATGTGTTGCATGTAGTCTGCGACCTGACGATCGCTTCAGAGAATGCCATTTTCGGCCAGACAGGTCCTCGTGTAGGTAGCTTCGACGCCGGGTTCGGCTCCTCTTACTTGGCACGCATTGTCGGTCAGAAAAAAGCACGTGAGATCTGGTTCCTTTGCCGGAAGTATAACGCCCAAGAGGCCCTTCAGATGGGCATGGTCAATAAGGTCGTACCTTTGGACCAATTGGAGGATGAGTATGTGGCTTGGGCCGAAGAGATGATGCTACTCAGTCCCTTGGCGCTACGGATGATCAAGGCCGGACTGAATGCCGAACTGGATGGACAGGCTGGTATCCAAGAATTGGCAGGCGACGCCACCATGCTTTATTACATGACCGATGAGGCGCAAGAGGGAGGTAAGGCCTTCTTAGAGAAACGTCGTCCTCGTTTTGAAGATTATCCCAAATTCCCTTGATCCATGAAACCTCTGACCATTAAGATTATCCCCCGGACGCTCCATTTCAAGCGTCCGGCTGGTACTTCGCGTGGTGTGCTCCTCCAACGGAAAGTGTGGTATCTCCTTTTTCGTTCTCCCTTACTGCCCGGAAAGTTTGGTATCGGCGAGTGTGCTCCACTACCTGGTTTAAGCCCTGAACTCACGGATACGTTTGAACAGGAATTGCTGCTGGCCGTACAAAAATTAGAAGCAATCGACAATCTTCGGCAGATTCGGCTGCAGGAGATCACGCACCATTCTTCCCTACTTTTCGCTTTTGAGACTGGATTGATGCAGCTTCAACGACAAGGAGCCTGGCAGGAGAACAGTTTGTTTGGCAATGGCAAAACCGGCATCACCATCAATGGATTGATCTGGATGGGCAGTTATCCCTTTATGCTGAGACAGCTCGAGGAGAAGTTAGCTGCTGGTTTCCGGTGCATCAAGATCAAGATCGGGAATATCGACTTTGACCAAGAACTCACACTGCTCAAACGAATCCGCCGAGAATTCGCTTACCAAGACATCGAATTGCGAGTAGATGCCAACGGTGCCTTCTCTCCTAACGAAGCGCTGGAGAAACTCAAACGTCTTTCCGAATGGAATATCCATTCGATCGAGCAACCGATCGCAGCAGGTCAATGGGATCGAATGGCCTATTTAGTGCATGAAAGTCCAATCCCCATCGCCTTAGATGAGGAATTGATTGGCATTCATACCAAAGAGGAGAAACAGATTCTGTTGCAAACCATCAGGCCACATTACATCATCTTGAAGCCTTCCCTGCATGGAGGCATCGGAGGCTGCGCAGAATGGATCCGTTTGATGCAACTGCTCAACAAGGGAAAGAAAGAGGAGCGCTGGTGGGTCACTTCAGCCTTAGAAAGCAACATCGGCCTTAACGCAATCGCCCAATGGACCGCCCAGATGAGACCCACCCTTCCTCAAGGATTGGGAACAGGTATGCTCTTTACCGACAACATCGACATGCCTCTACAGATTCGGCAAGATAGTCTCTGGTTCGATCCCTCAGGTGCTTTCCCAACCATAGAAACTTTCATTCGATGAACACAATCTATCAATTGGAACGTTCCCAACAACAAATCCTTGTAGAGGGAGTGACCTACACGGCGTCGGAGATCGACCGTATCTCCGTGCCTGAAAACACGCCGGAAATGGATCATTTCGTTGAGGAGCTGAAAGCCTTCCTGCAAGAGTGGTTCGATCCCTCCCCTACACTGATCGTCCATACCTCCGGATCGACCGGTGCACCGAAAGCACTCTGTGTACGAAAAACACAGATGATGCAAAGCGCACAGATGACCTGTCGCTTCTTGGGGCTACAAGCGGGAGACAGTGCCCTACTCTGTATGCCCTTACGCTACATCGCCGGGAAGATGGTCGTCGTACGTGCATTAGTGGCCCAGTTAGACCTGCGCTTAGCGGTACCTTCTGGTCATCCCTTGGCGCACGTCAAGTGTTCACCTACGTTCGCCGCCATGATTCCGCTGCAAATCTACAACAGCTTACAACACAAGGAGGAACAAATCATGTTGATGGGCATCAAACAGCTACTGATTGGCGGAGGTACCATTGACACCGCTCTGGAGCAGGCTATTCGTACCCTTCCTGGTGCCATCTATTCCACCTATGGCATGACGGAAACGCTCTCGCACATTGCTTTGCGACGCTTGAACGGCCCACAGGCCTCTCCTCGTTATACACCCCTCGAAGGTGTGCAAGTCTCCCTCTCAGAGGAAGGGACACTGCGTATCGAGGCACCATTGGTATGCGATCAGCCATTGGTCACCAACGACGTAGCCAGACTCTATCCCGACGGAAATTTCATTATCCTCGGGCGAAAGGATAATATCATCAACACAGGCGGGATCAAGATACAGATAGAGGAGGTCGAACAAAGCCTAAAGCCCATCCTCAACCACCCTTTCGCTATCACCTCACTGCCCGATCCTAAATTTGGCGAACGAATCGTCCTTCTATATACGGGTGATGCTTTGGCACCAGACAGCCTAATCAGCCTGCCCAAATACCAACGCCCGAAATCCATTTTTTATACGCATGAGATCCCCTTGACTGAAACTGGAAAGATTAATCGCCCCGCTTGCCGCCATTTAGCCACCCAACTGCAAAAAGAGGCCGATAGAGGCCTATAACCCACCCCATAAATTACAAGGAGGACCATCTGCCCGAATAGTCGGCCGATGGCAGGCAATAGACACATTGATGCTTTACTAAAATTGGAAGTAAATGAAAGGTTGCACCCCTGCACTCTTCAATTGCGCAACCAGATAGACAGCCAGCGCTAAGAAAAAGGCCTGCACAGGCACTGGAGAATCAGACACCACTTGACGCAACCGGTTCTCCCAGCCTCGCGGCAGGAAATGGATGACATAGCCGATCAACATCAAGCTAAACACCCCTTTATATCCCCAAACAAACTGCGGGAATACCTCCGGATGAAACTGCGTCACGATTTGCGAAAGCATCTCTCCAACCGTTTGCATCGAATTGGCCCGGAACAGAATCCACCCAAAACAAACCACATGGAAGGTCAGACAGACACCGATGACACGTCTCCAAACTGGCATGTCTGCCCCTGTCGCTTTAAAACTCGGGAAAAGCCCCATCACCCACTTATGGATGGCTAATGCTACACCATGCAGCGCTCCCCACAAAATAAAACGCATAGAAGCTCCGTGCCACAAACCGCCTAATAGCATCGTGATCAACAGATTGATATAGGTACGCACCTTTCCACGACGATTACCGCCCAACGAGATATACAGATAGTCTTTCAACCAAGAGGAGAGTGAGATGTGCCAACGCCGCCAAAACTCTGTAATAGTAGCTGATTGGTAGGGTGAATCGAAGTTTATATTGAACCGGAAGCCCAGAAGCAGGGCGATACCAATCGCCATGTCGGAATAACCCGAGAAGTCGCAATAGATTTGCAATGTATAACCATAAACACCCAACAGATTCTCCACACCCGTATAGAGCAAAGGGGCATCAAACACCCGATCGACAAAGTTCAGACTGATGTAATCAGAGATAACACATTTCTTAAATAGACCACATATCACCAAGAAAAGTCCCTCGCCAAACTCCGCCTGACTCACCCAAGGAGAACGGTAGATTTGCGGAATAAAGTCTCTTGCTCGTACAATCGGACCAGCTACCAATTGCGGGAAAAAGGAGACATAAAACAGATAATCTATCCAACGATTGAGTGGCACGATACGTCCCCGATACACATCAATCACATAACTCAAACTTTGGAAAGTAAAGAAAGAGATACCTACTGGCAAGAAAATATCCAGCTTCTCCCATTCGCCTCCCAACAGTTGAGTGATTGTCTCACCCAAGAAGTTGAAGTATTTGAAATAGGCCAACAGCCCTAAATTCACACAAAGGCTGAGCGTCACCCAGGCTTTGCGACGAGCGACCCGCGTAGTCTCTCGTATCGCCCGGGCAATATAGTAATCAGACGAGGCGGTGAACAAAAGTAACACAAACCACAAACCGCTACTCTTATAATAAAAATAGAGCGAGAAGAGCGTCACATACACCAAGCGTGCCAACATACACCGACGTAACAACACATAGATGGATAGAAAGCCAAAAAAGAGAAAAAAGAACAGTCCGCTGCTAAAAAGCATCGGAGCCTCCGGATGATAAGCCAGCAGGTCTATCAACTTCTCCCAAGAGAAGTGATGCGCCTCCAACCACTGTGAACCTATTGCTATGATCTCCATGTTGTTTTATTCAAACTGATTAAATGCCTGCATAAGTGCCCTAAACAGCAAAAGCCCCTGCTCATGATAGCCCTCACGCATAAAATGGATGCGGTCTCTCCCCAACAGATGTTGGTTGAGCCAACGCTTACAGGATTGTTTGCCTCCCGTTGTCTGGAACAGATCCCAACAAGCGACTCCCTCCTCCTTCGCCACCTTGCGAAGCGTCGATGCCGCTACCTCGGTCTGTGTATTGCGTGTAAACTGCCGTTTTTTATTGACCCAGATGCGCTTGTAGCATTCTGGAGGGGTTGTCAACAAGATCGCTGTCTCCGGCAGATAGCGCTTCACCATCACCAAGAACTGTTTCACCTGTCCCTCAAACTCCTCCGACTGAAACCGACGGCCAAAAGTCTCGTTAGTACCCAAAGAAATAATCAGGAGAGTAGGTTGTAAAAGCGCTAACTGTTTCACGTAGGCGGTATCGGTATAATGGGTAAACATTGCCCCATTGACACCAATGCCATGATACAAGATCCCCGGCGATCCATTGGTCAACGACAATCCATAATAGAGATTCTTAAAGGTAGATGCTGGCAACAACTCCCCACTGTCCACCTTGCGCCTACTGCTCTGTAAAAACAAGGTATCTACCAATTGATTGCAATAGAGGGTATCTGCCATCACACCGGGGGCACAAAGCGAATTGGCACTCGCCAAACGCACATCGCTCTTTGAACGCCCTGTCGGCAAGAAGGGCATCGCCTTATCTCCCCGATACAGAATCGCCCGATTGAAAGCGTACCCTGCACCATTGACGGGCGTAATAATTACATCCCAGTGGATAGAGGAGGTGAATGAACGAATACCGATGCCTCCGATTCCAATGGGCGTTTTCCGCTCGTGCTGAATACACTTGCCACATATCCAATCTTTTATGTCAGACTTAATGAAGTAGTCATCCGGCTCATTGCTCTTCCCTAATTTAAAGGGAGCGATCCATCCCCGGCCTGCATTGCCGAAGACACGGTGAAACTCACGCATTATCTGTCCACTGAAATGCCCCGCCTGAATATGCGAATCGCCTAACTGCACAATGCTAATCACCGTGTCTTTTCCCGCACGGAGCGAATCCAATTCCGCAAAAAAACGACGCCATACCGCAGCCGTGTCAGGCCACATCAACGTATCTTTCCCCACACGCATGGAATAGTTCAACGACGGCAAAGCCACCGTGTCTCTCCCTGCTCGCATCACCGAATCGGTCACCACAGTTTCCGGCACCACCGTCTGTGCCGCCAGCGGGAGCCAGGCAACGATAGTCATCAGGCACAAGCCAAACAGGCCTCTCCTACTCCATCCTTTTCTCCATCTCTTCATAAAATACCTTTTCTGCAGCCAATGCCTCCAACAGGGCCTTAGCCACCTCGCGGCCTCCCCGGAAACCTAAATGTGTATAATCTTTGCTTGCCCAATTGTTCTCCACGTAACGCACCATACTGTTCTCGCCACCCATCGCCCCAAAGAGGTTCCAAAAGGGGATACCGGCTCGTTTAGCCACCTTCCGCTGCGCATGAAGCAAGGCCAATACCGCAGGCATGGTCTCAAAGCCCTGCTCGCCTTGGCGACTACGATCCGATACACTCATCATAAGTAGATCAGCCTCCGGAAAACAACGTTTCACCTGCGCAATTGCCTTCAACATCCGCTGCGCATACCAATCATAATTCATTACGCTATCCCGAGCTACATTCAAACCATATTGCAAAATGATCAGATCGTAAGGACGGATCTGGCGAAAAGCGGCACAAGAGGCCGAGTCCAACCGTTCCAGGCTTAATCCCGAGTGGCCTCGCAACGAATAGTTATCCACTACCACACCCGTGGCATCCTCCATCACTATGCCCAACGCTTGAAAACCTTTTGCCTGCGTGAAACGCAGATCTACCTCATTGAATGCACCCTGCCATTCCATCTGTGTGATTTGCTCCGTTGCAGGAAGAGGCAGCTTCAAGGTATCTGCCAGTGTATTGGTGGATAAGTGCATAATGGTTTGCCGATTCTGCGCATAAATCACCTTCAGCGTAGAGGCCTCCTCCAATTCCGGATAACGATCGCTCATCTTGGCGTGAATCGACGCTTCCTCTTCCTCCGCCGTAAAGAGCATACCCGGCAAAGTGTAAGCTTGCTCACGATCTTTCAAGATGGACCATGTTTCCCAGCCCTCCGCTCGCTCGGTCACAGTCGGACGATATTGGGCCGCTACAGAGTGAACCGGCACGAAGCCAACACCACGCCCACCGTACTGCCGTTGCAAACCACTGCGCAGATCGCCTACCATAATATCTCCTTCAATAAATGAATCGCCTAAGACCGCTATACGTACAGGGCGCTGAGTGACCTCCTGCGTCAATGCCGCAAAGAAACGACTCAAACCGATATGTCCTATGGAATAATCCTCAATACGACTTCCTAAACTATCCGCTTCCTCAATGGCATACATTGCCTTATATAATGAATCCCGTACAGCCAATGCCGTGGAATCAATCGCAATAGCCGGGATCTGCTCCTGCTCCATCTCCACGGAATCCACCTCCACCGAGTCCATCTCCATCGTCAGTTGCCGACGCAAGGAGTCCATCAGCGCTATCGTGCTCCGTGTATCGCTGAAATCAGACAGCATATCCAACCGCCTCAGCGCATGACCCGCTATCCGCTCTGGCAAGAAATAGGCACCTAAACAAAACAGCAAGGTGAAAAGCATCAATGCCCACACCCTGCCCAATTGATTCTCTTCTTTCTTCATCTCACTTCGCTATGCAAGGCGACAAAAGTACAGAAATTTTCCATTCCTTCACGCACAAAAGTCCCCATGCGGACAAAAAAAATCAGAGATACACACGAATGCGCACCCCTGATTAAAACAACTATTTGATATGAATTGTACGCAGGATGAGACTTGAACTCACACGCCGTAAACCGGCACTACCCCCTCAAAGTAGCGTGTCTACCAATTCCACCACCTACGCATCTTTGATGTGCCCAGAACAGGACTCGAACCTGCACGATCGCAAAACCACTCGCACCTGAAACGAGCGCGTCTACCAATTCCGCCACCTGGGCATTCCATCATAAAAAGAGCGGAAGACGGGACTCGAACCCGCGACCCTAACCTTGGCAAGGTTATGCTCTACCAACTGAGCTACTTCCGCATGACCCTCAATCTCTCTCGATTGCGATTGCAAAGGTAGTGATTTTTGTGAAACCACCAAACCTTTGCCTCACTTTTTTTCTACATTTTTCGGATCAATTCCGTAAACAACTGAGTCATAATGGCAGCCGCTTTGTTCGCCGCTTTGATCACATCTGCCCCATCATTCACAAAATCGTCCGCAAAATGATAACCTTCGTTGGTGATGACCGACATGCCAAACACACGCATACCTGCATGACGAGCCACGATCACCTCTGGAACCGTGCTCATGCCTATCGCATCTCCTCCTACCTTGCCATAGAAGGCATATTCTGCTGGAGTCTCAAACGATGGCCCGGTAAGTCCCACATAGACTCCCTTCTTTACCGGAATAGCCAAATCGGACGCAACCTCCTCCATTCGTTGAATCCATTCCCGGTCATACGCCCGTGTCATATCGGGAAAACGGGTACCGAAATCCGCATTGTTAGGACCGATCAAGGGATTAGGCAACATATTAATATGGTCACGAATGATCATCAGATCACCTAACTTAAACGAGGGATTAATGCCTCCCGCCGCATTTGAGACCAACAGATGCTGCACGCCAAGCAGCTTCATCACCCGCACAGGGAAGGTGACCTGTTGCATCGTATAGCCTTCATAGTAGTGGAACCGGCCCTGCATCGCCAAGACCTCCTTGCCACCCAATCGTCCACAGATGAAATTACCTTTGTGTCCGATTGCCGTAGAGCGCACAAAATGCGGAATCTCCACATAAGGCACTACGATCGGATCCTCAATCTGATCCGCCAACGATCCTAAACCGCTACCTAATATAATCGCAATCTTCGGCTGCCTCCGAATGCAATTCGCCAAATAGGCCGCCGCCTCTTGATAATGTTGAGTAGGTATCATCTCCATCGTTATTCCTCCTTTTTATCGTTTCACCAAATCATAAGCCATCGCAGCGGCACGTTCCATGATCTCCTCCTCACCAGGCACATGCCGATGCTCCATCAAAACTTTACCATCACAAATGACGGTATCCACACAACTGCCATTCGCCGCATAGACCAAATTGGAGACAAAGTCGAAATTGGGCGTAAAGGCCGGTTGACACAAATCGATCAAACAAAGATCGGCCAAATAGCCCTCCTCAATCTTACCCGCTTTCAGTCCTAACAGCGAAGCGCCAATCTCTGTAGCCGAGGCGAACATCTCCCTACACGTCAGCGCTTCAGGATCCTTTCGCCACACCTTGCCTAACAGAGAAGCCAATTTCATCGCCTCTATCATATCCAAATTGTTGGAAGAGGCACAACCATCTGTTCCAATCCCTACTGGAATCCCCAAGGCCCGCATCTCTTGGTATTTGAAGCGGTAGCCAGAAGCCAACTTCATATTAGAGGCTGGATTATGAATCACTTTAACCCCATAGTCAGCCAACATTTGCAACTCTTCCTCATCGACATACACGCCATGCGCAATCACCAAACGAGGAGACAGCACACCCAACTGATGCAAATACCTCACCGGTGTCAGTCCGAAACGACGCACGGAATCTTCCACCTCACCCTCTGTCTCCGCCAAATGCAGATGGATCAACAGGGCGTGTTCCTTAGCAAATGCATCGCACCATTGCAGCAACGGGCCAGAGACCGTATAAATGGCATGAGGGCCCAAGGCTAATTGAATCCGAGTGCCATACTGCCCAACCATTTGCAGCAATCGCTCATTCGACCGCTTACAGCGCTCCGACAATTCGGGATTGAAATGGTCGAAACAGGCACCAGACAAGACACCTCTCAACCCCATCTCCTCCGTCGCTTCCGCTACCGCTCCGAAGTGCATGTACATATCCAGGAAAGTGGTTGTCCCGCTCTTGATCATCTCCAAGCAGGCCAACTTCACGCCCCAATAGACATCCTCATGCGTCAGCTTCGCCTCGTTCGGCCAAATCTTCTCCTCCAACCAAGGTTTGAGGGGCATATCATCACCAAAACCCCGAAACAGGGTCATGGCCGCATGTGTATGCCCATTCACCAATCCTGGTATCACCGCCTTATGGGTAGCGTCTATCAGTCTGTCGGCAGCGCAAGACAAAGAGGGCCCCACTTGACGGATCTCATTGCCCTCAATATAAATATCCGTAGCTTCGCCTGCTAACAACGCATTCTTAATCAATAGGCTCATACCGACCCATGCTTATTTATAAATACGATAGAACTCAGCTACCGACTCAATACCCTTGAAGAAAATCTCCAGTTCCTGGCTCTCATTAGGCGAGTGGATCGCATTTTGCTCCAAGCCAAAACCCATCAAGACCGTTTTGATGCCCAGTACCTGCTCAAACGTAGAGATAATAGGAATACTACCACCCCGACGCACCGCTAAGGGTTTCTGTCCAAAAGCGATACCTACCGCCTGCTCCGCAGCTCGATAAGCGGGCAGATCAATCGGACAAACATAGCCCAAACCGCCATGGCTGGGTGTCACCTTCACCCGCACATACGGTGGAGTAACCTGTGCGATATAATCCATAAACAGCTGATTAATCTTTGCGGGATCCTGATGCGGCACTAACCGGGCCGATACCTTGGCATAGGCTTTCGAAGGAAGCACCGTCTTGCTACCTTCACCGATGTAGCCACCCCAAATACCACAAATATCAAAAGAGGGGCGACAACTGTTTCGCTCCAACGTCGAATATCCCTTCTCACCGAACAGGGCATCCACATCAATGGCACGCTTATATTTCGCCTCATCAAAAGGAATACGAGCGATCATCTCTCGCTCAGCCGGAGAAACCTCCTCCACATCATCGTAGAAACCGGGAATCGTGATACGGCCATCGGCATCGGTAATATCGGCCATCATCTTGCAGAGCACATTGATTGGGTTAGCCACCGCACCTCCAAAATGGCCCGAATGCAGGTCACGGTTAGGACCCGTTACCTCCAATTCCCAATAAGCCAAGCCACGCAGACCCGTTGTCAATGAAGGTGTCTCCTTGCTTACCATGCTGGTATCAGACACTAAAATCACGTCCGCCTTCAACAACTCCTTGTTGGCCAGACAGAAGGCTTCCAAACTGGGTGAACCGATCTCCTCCTCACCCTCAAAGATGAACTTGACGTTGCAATGCAACAATCCTTCATGGATCGCCGTTTCAAATCCCTTGACCTGGATCATACCCTGGCCTTTATCATCGTCAGCGCCACGGGCCCAGATACGACCGTCCCGGATTTCCGGTTCGAAAGGTTGGCTCTTCCATAACTCCAAAGGTTCAGCAGGTTGCACATCATAGTGAGCATAGATCAATACCGTAGGCGCAGCGGGATCCACCATCTTCTCCGCATAGACCACAGGGAAACCAGCCGTCGGCATCACCTCTGCCCGGTCAGCACCCGATGCGCACAACAATTCCGCCCAACGCTGGGCACAAGCCAACATGTCAGGTTGATGCTCTTGTTTCGCACTAATAGACGGAATACGGATGAGCGAGAACAGCTCCTCCAGAAAACGATCCTTATTGGATTCGATATACGATTTTACAGACATAGCTTACTCGTTTTAAGTTCAATGATAATGATAGCGCAAACTTACGAAAAAATTCGGCAATACACCCTCCCTTGAACTTAATCCATCAGCTATTTTACCGCCTCTGCCAACGCTCGCCAAAGAGGATCGTTGGGCACAGGAGCCTCAATATGCAATGATTGTTTAGATACTGGATGAATCAAAGCGGCACTACGGGCATGAAGGCTAATTCCACCATCCCGGTTAGAACGTTCAAAGCCATATTTCAAGTCACCCTTGATGGGACAACCCATGTGCGCCAGCTGACACCGGATCTGGTGGTGACGGCCCGTCTTCAAGTCAATCTCCAACAGGTAATAGCGATCGGAACGGGCAATCAACCGATAATGCAGAATCGCCTGCTTGGCACCGGGACGCTCCGTGTCATACGCATAACTCTTATTTTGCTTCTCGTTGCGCACCAACCAATTGACCAACTCACCCTCCTCTTGCTCAGGCTTGTTTTTGACAATCGCCCAATAGGTCTTCTTGACCTGTCCCAAACGAAACATCTCGTTCAAGCGCGCCAACGCCTTACTGGTCTTGGCGAATAGTACCACCCCACTGACCGGGCGATCCAACCGATGCGTGACCCCCACGAAGACATTTCCTGGCTTCTGATACTTCTCTTTCAACCAAGCCTTTAATTGCTCAGAAAGAGGGGTATCACCCGTTTTATCTCCTTGAACGATCTCCCGACAGGTTTTATCCACCGCGATCAGGTGATTGTCCTCGTAAATTACCTCCATGATACAACTATTTCATTTTGGGTTTTGCATTTTGAATTAGGCATACACCATTCTATCTCAAAATCCAAAACCCAAAATTTCCTATTACATATTCATTCCACCATCAACCTGGATCACCTGGCCAGAGACGTATGAAGACATATCAGAAGCCAAGAAAGTAGCGATGTTTGCCACATCCTCAACCGTACCACCACGACGCAAAGGAATCTTCTTGCACCACTCAGCCTTCACGTCCTCAGGCAACTTGGCGGTCATATCCGTAATAATGAAGCCCGGAGCGATCGCATTGGCACGAATACCACGAGAACCCAGTTCCTGCGCGATAGACTTAGCCAAACCAATCATACCCGCTTTCGATGCGGAATAGTTACATTGGCCAGCATTACCGTGCACGCCCACCACAGAAGACATGTTGATAATGCTACCCGCACGTTGCTTCATCATGATCGGAGAAACAGCGTGAATGAAGTTGAACGCAGACTTCAAGTTGACATTCAACACCGCATCCCATTGTCCTTCGCTCATGCGCATCATCAAACCATCTTTCGTGATACCGGCGTTGTTCACCAACACATCTACCCGACCAAAATCCTTCACGATCTCAGCCACTACATTGTGTGTATCCTCGAAATTAGCCGCATTTGAAGCGTAGCCTTTCGCCTTCACGCCCAATGCCTCGATCTCAGCCTGTGTAGCCAAACCGTTCTCGTCGATGACCAAATCCGTAAACGCAATGTTCGCACCCTCAGCAGCGAACTTCAAAGCAATGGCCTTGCCAATGCCACGGGCAGCACCCGTAATGATTGCTACCTTACCTTCTAATAATTTCATATAACTTTTTGTGTTTAGTAAATTAACTATTATCGTTGTTTGATCAAGCAGGCGCCCGTAGAATAGCCTCCACCGAATACAGTGAGTGCCACCAAATCGCCAGACTTGAACTGATTCGCATTTTGCGCATAGACCAAAGCGGAGCTAACCGAGCCAGTGTTACCCAACTCCTCGATGTTATGCAAGAATTTCTCTTCCGGCAAGTTAAGCTGCTTAGCGATGTTCGCCATGATGCGCATGTTGGCTTGATGACCAATGAAATAAGAGAGATCATCCAAGGTATAGCCATGGTTGGCCAACAGGTTAAGCACATTCTTTGGCATGTAGGTACAAGCCTGCATGAAGACATCTCTACCCTCCGGCATAGCAATACCGCCCTCTTTCGGGAACAAATGCACCGCCTCCATCGCCTTGGGCAAATCACCCAAGCCACAGGTATAAACCTCTAAGATCTCTGCATCCGTCTCGCTCACAAGCTCCTTCGAGAGGAAGAAGGCAGCTGCCGCATCTCCCCAAAGGTGTCCCGCCTTCGGATCTGTCTCATTATAATAGGCCGAATTTTTATCTGCTGAGAGCACCAAAGCCTTTTTTGCCTTGCCGGAAGCGAAGTAACCCTCCACCACCTCCAAGGCATTCATGAAGGAGGAGCAAGCCGACGAAAGATAAAGCGCCTTGGCACCAGCGATCTGATATACATGCTGCACGGTATGCGCGGCCGTCGCCACCGTGTCATGCGGTGAATAGGAAGCGGAAACGATCAGATCCACCTCCTTGATATCATACGGTAAATGAGGAAGCGCATCCCGCACTGCCTCTAAACTCATTGTATTCACGTTCTCTTCCGGCTTAGCCTTTGAGCGAGTCAAGATACCTGTTCGCTGCTCGATCCACTCGCTCGTCAATCCATTCAACTCCCGGAAATGCTCATTATCTACCCGATCCGCAGGCACATAAAAGCCAGTCGCATTAATAAACATTTTACCTTTACTTAAATTAATCCTTTTTCAAACTCTATCTTTATATTTCTCTATCTATTTCACCCTTATTCCATTAAAAATCAAGTTGATTACATTTTCCCTTCGTTTGATTCGCTGGCTGATATTATCACCCATCACCCCACGAATATAGGGTACCTCTAACCCTTTCAAAGCATGATGAAGCACCAAAGCCGTAATATCTGTATCGGGCATTTGAAAAACACCCGTTTTAACCCCTTCATCCAAAATGCCTTGCAGCATCTCTATCTCACGCAAGTCAAAACTCTTACGCACCTTCTCCACCCGCCAAATATCCCGAAAAAAAGTAGCACGCAACGTGCCATTCCGAAAGACAATCGCCTTAACCGCATCCAAGCGAGCATAGATGAACGCAACCAACTTGTCGTCTGCCGGAATATTGCGGGAGGTCACCTCCAGCAGCACCTTATAAAGTTGATCCAACTCAGACTCCACTACGGCCAAAAATATCTCATTTTTGCTTTTGAAATAGGTATAAAGTGTTCGTCTGCCTTTACGAGATGCCTGCGCAATGTCGTTCATCGTTGTATTGTCCACTCCCATGCGGGCAAACAACTGTCTGGCCACATCCACTAACATATCTCGTGTCTTTGAAACTGTCGTCGGCATGAATTGCACATTTTATTGAATAATGTGCGCAAAGTACTCAAAAAAGATTGGTTCCACCAAGCATAACAAAAAAAAAGTGCTCCAAATTTGTTTTTTCAAAAATAATATCTACCTTTGCACTCGCAATCGAGAATGATTGCAACGACATCGCGGAGTGGAGCAGTGGTAGCTCGTTGGGCTCATAACCCAAAGGTCGTAAGTTCGAGTCTTGCCTCCGCAACCATTAAAGGCTGTTTCTTTCAAGGAGACGGCCTTTTCTTTTTTCCTCTATTCGGCATAGCCTTCCAAAACTACGGGCAACGGACAAAAAAACATTGCCCATGATTTTCTAAAACCACGGGCAACGTTTTCTAAAACTATCGGCAATGTTTTTCAAAACGATGGGCAACGTTTTCTCAAAGTATGGGCAACGTTTTTTACAACCATCGCTTACTTCACTAAATCCATCTCTTTCAGCAGATAACCAGCGTTGGCATACTTGTCAATCACAAAGAGGACATAGCGAATATCTACGATAATACTGCGCTGATAATCGGGAAGATATTGAATATCACCACCTACACCCTCCCAGTTACGGTCAAAATTGATACCGATCAAGGCACCATCCGCATTCATCACAGGACTACCGGAATTACCGCCCGTGGTGTGCGTCGTCGCACAGAACGCCACCGGCATCTTGCCTGTCGCCGTCTGATAGGGGCCAAAATCTTTCGCGGCATACAACTCCTTCAGGCGATCGGGCACGACAAACTCCCAGTTGTTGGGATCCTCTTTCTCCATCACACCCTCCAAAGTGGTCTGATAGCCATAATAGTCGCAGTCCCTGGGGCTGTATCCCTTCACCTGTCCGTAGGCAAGGCGCAGGGTAGAATTGGCATCAGGGAAGTTGGCACGATCGCCATACATCTCCAACAGACCTTTCACATAGGTGCGATGTGCCAAGGCATAACCCGTATCAAATCCAGCCAAAGCCTTATCCAACGCCTTCTTCTCCTCCTGGACGGACAGTGCGAAACGAATCATCGGATCCTCGCGCAAGGCCTTCACCGTCGGTTTCTGCAGGAAACGAGCAAACTGTTGATCGCTACCGAAGATGGAAGTCGCAAACAGATGATCAACGAAAGCGGCGACATCACCCTTGAAACGGCTATCAATCTCAGTGAGATAGCTCGGTTGGGGTTCCTCACCCATCCATTCGCGATAGGCCGTCAGCATGGCTTTCGCCACCTTTCGATCCACCTCCACGGCATAGTCCTTATTAGCAAATGCCTGATATGCTTTCTCTAAAACAGCCAAATGATGCTTCTTCGCCTCCGCATCCTTGCCCTCCAATGCTTGACACAAGGAGTCGATCGCAGTAGGCACCTTCGCAAACTCAACACCTCTGATCAATGCCTCATCAAGCATCCAGCTACGGAAGCGCAACGATTTACGAGCCGTCACCATCTGCTCGATCTCCGCCAATGCCTGCGCATACATATTACCACCCCGCACACGCTCCCATTCTAACAACCGATTCTGCTCCTCAGCCTTTACCCGCTCAAAATCACGCTTATTGATCGCCCAATTGCTACCAATAGCATTCTTATAGGCATTGGTCGAGGAGGAATATTTGCTGGCATACTGGATGCGTACAGCCGGATCGGCCAACATCTCCTCCAGCATGGCTTGCTGACGCACCTCTCGCATGCCGATGCGCACCCGGTTGTCGATGTCTCGCCGCTCAGCCACCTCCCAAGAGGTATAATACTTATTGGTACGGCCGGGAAAACCCATGATCATGGCGAAGTCGTTCTCATGCACGCCTTGCAGGGAGAGCTTCAACCAACGCTTGGGATGCAACGGCACATTACTCTCAGCATAGGGAGCCGGCTCACCATTGGCATCGGCATAAACACGGAACAACGAGAAATCGCCCGTGTGACGAGGCCACATCCAATTGTCGGTATCAGCGCCAAACTTACCGATTGACGAGGGAGGCGCACCTACCAAACGCACATCGCTATACACCTTCTTGGTGAACATATAATATTTGTTACCACCATAGAAGGCCTTGATCTCCACCTCCGTACCGGGATGATTGCTCAAGTAGGCCTCTCCCACCTTTTGCTTTGCCAACTTATTCAGGTAGGAAGCATTGAGGAAATCCATGCTCTTTGGTTCTCCCCGCTTGGCCCATTCTGCCAAGACATAGTCGGTTACATCGTCAATACGATCAATAAAGGTGACGGTCAAGCCAGGATTGGGCAGCTCTTCGGCTTTCGACATAGCCCAGAAGCCATCCGTCAGATAGTCATGCTCCAACGAGCTATGACGCTGAATACTACCGTAACCACAATGGTGATTGGTCAACACCAGGCCATCCGATGAAATAACCTCACCCGTACAACCGCCACCGAAGCGCACCACAGCATCCTTCAACGATGGTCCCTCAGCGTTATATACCTCCGTATCCGCCAACCGCAAGCCCAACGCCTGCATGTCGGCATACTTTTGTTGTTTCATCAGCGGCAACAGCCACATGCCCTCATCCGCCATCGTCGGAAGAGCCAGCAAGGCCGCAGCCACCGTAAGCATGAATCGTTTCATGTTGATTGTTTTATGTCTGTCTATGCTTTATCCCGGCAAATGGAATACCTCCTTGATCTCATCCATTTGTGCCTGTGTCATGCCGTCAGGCTCGAAGCCCATGTTCTTTGAGGCGATATAGATCAAAGCAGCCTTGTTCATCACATCCACCTGATCGAAAGCGGAGATGATGTCCGTATCGATCGCAAAGACACCATGCTTCTCCCACATCGCCACATCTTGCTTCTCCAACGCTTGAATGGTCGCTTCTGCCAATTCCACAGAACCCGGCAATTTATAAGGGATCATGCCTAAGCCACGGGGACAGAAGGCACGCGATTCCGGAAGCATACTCCAAAGCACTTTCGTTGCCTCGTCAGCCTGCAAGAAGCGAGGGCTATGTGTCATGGCAATCAACTCGATCGGGTGGGTATGCAAAGAGGCACGATAGGGTGATCCCTTCTCGATCAGACGATTATGTACAGCCAAGTGAGAGGGCAACTCAGAGGTCGGCTTCACCGGTGCGTCAGCGATGATCTCATAATGCGCACAGTCATCCAAGATACGAATGACAGAACCATTCTCCATCGGCCAACGAGCCAAGTCACGCATACGGCGATTCGTTCCCTTACAGAAGAAATAGCATCCCTTCAGATACGGTAGATGTGAACCGATAGGGGTCGGAGCTGTTATTGCCGGCATAGCCTTGATTTCCTCATCCACAAACTCCGTAACATTCACTGTGATATTCCCGCCGTTGCGCTCTGCCCAACCCTTCTGCCAGAGGTAACCTGCTACCTCTGCCACGTCGTTCACAGCTTTTGCCAATGCGGGACGATTGTCAAGAATAGATTTCATTATTTCTTATTTTATAGTAATTATTTATGATTACTCATACCAAACCGGACCCGGCTCAGCCCCCATCTCCAACTCTAAGGTCGCACCACTCATGATCTGCTCATGCGTGATGTAGCTTTTGTTGTAAGGAGCGCCATTCAATTTAACAGATTGCACATAAATGCGCTCTGCGTTAGCACCCGGTGCCTTCACGGTAAAGCACTTCCCATTCGCCAACTGCATCTTCACCTCTTCAAAGAGTGGAGTGCCAATCTCATACATTCCACTGATCGGATCCACCGGATAGAAACCCATCGCACTGAATACCAACCATGCCGACATCTGGCCACAATCCTCGTTGCCACACAAGCCGGCCGGCGTGTTCTGATACAACTCACGCATCACTTTCGAAGCATATTGTTGCGTCTTCCAGGGCTCACCCACCTTATTAAATAGGTAAATCACATGGTGACCCGGCTCATTGCCATGGGCATATTGGCCAATCATACCTGTACTAAAGATCGGCAACTCCTCGTCGGAAGCAGGTGCATAGGTGAACATGCTGTCTAACTTCTCAGCAAAACGAGCCTTGCCACCCACCAATTGCATCAGGCCATCAATATCTTGCTGCACTGACCACATATATTGCCAGCCATTGCTTTCGCAAATGTCCTCGGTATATTCATCCGGATTGAACTTCGAATTGAAGCGACCCTGCTCATCTCGTGGCTGGAAGAAGCTGGTAGCGGGATTATAGACGTTGCGGTAATTCTGTGAGCGGGCATAAAACTCCTTAGCGATCTCAGCTTTACCCATCTTCTCAGCCATACGAGCGATGCAATAATCATCGTACGCATATTCTAACGTCTTAGAAAGAGACCAACTCTCCCACTTCTTCGGATCGCTATAAGCCGGCACATAACCTAACTGCTTATATTCTCCAATGCCACGGTAGTCATCCCGATTGGCGGAAGCCACGCAAGCCTCCAATGCCTTCTCTGCATCAAAATCGCCAATTCCCTTCAAATAAGCATCCACGATGACAGGGACAGCATGGTAGCCAATCATCATGTCGGTCTCCCAGCCATAAAGATTCCACAGCGGCAACGCTCCATGTTGCTCATAGAACTTCAGAAAACCCTTGATCATATCGTTAGCCCGATCCGGTTGCGTATAAGTAAACAGCGGATGCGCAGCTCTATAGGTGTCCCACAACGAGAAAGTGGAGTAGTTCGTATGGCCCTCACCCGCATGAGTCTGCCCATCCGGTCCAAAATAAGCACCATCCACGTCGCTATAGATCGTAGGTGCGATCATGGAGTGATACAATGCCGTGTAGAAATTCACCCGGTCGTCAGACGTACCACCCTTCACCTCGATCTTGGCTAACTCCTGGTTCCATACTTTTGCAGCACGCTGGCGATACCCGTCGAAATTCATGTCGGGTGCTTCCGCCACAAGATTCTTATGTGCTCCTTCGGCACTCACGCCTGAAAGGGCAGTCACTACCACAATCTGCTCATCCTTAGCTGTCTTGAAATCGAAGCGCGCCACCGTAGCGGTACCAATACGACCTCTACTTTTCGTAGCAATTGCCGTCGTGTCTAACTGCATTGCCTCAAAAGGTTTAGAGAAGCGAGTTTCAAAGAAGACATGCTGTTTCGGACTCCATCCCTGCGAGAAACGATAGCCCCGGATGGTCACAGAGTCCACCACCTCAATCTGAGAATCCAAGGTGTAGTCCCAGTTCATCGCCTTCTTCAAATTCAAGAAGATAGAGGCATCTGACTCAGGAAAGGTATAGCGCTGCACGCCACAACGCTCAGTAGCCGTCAACTCCGCCACAATGTTATAATCTTTCAAGCGCACTCGATAGTAACCAGCCGAAGCGCTCTCCTCATCATGCGAGAAACCGGAATAGATACCTAAAGGTCCCTCAGCCTCTTCGTAAGGGCGAGTGACAGGCATAAAAAGAATATCATAGAGATCACCAGCGCCAGTACCCGAAAGATGGGTATGGCTGAAACCAGCAATCGTTGAGTCCGGATAGAAATAGCCCGAGATGCGATCCCAACCGGGAAGGCCATTGTCTGGGCTCAGTTGCACCATGCCGAATGGCACTTGTGCTCCGGGATAGGTATTTCCCGTGAAGTCCGTACCGATCATAGGGTTTACCACGCCCGCTAAATCAGCAGTTTCCTGTTGCATTGTCTGATTAGGGGCACAAGACAATAAAAGTCCCACGCAACATACCCCCGAAAGAATGTGTTTCATGTCGTCAACAATCAATTATTAGTTTGGAATCTTTTAAAATAATATAGAGTTTTGAGTCTTAAGCCGCAAGTACTTAAAAACTCAAAACTCAAATGCTATCATAAGGTTAATCTTCAGCCTCTTCTTCCTCTTCCACCGGCGCTTTCTTCACGAAGAAGGCACTCAACTCATAGAGGCCATACAGCGGGAAGAACACAACGCTCAGCGTGAATGGATCGCCACTCGGCGTAATAAACGCAGAGGCAACCAGCAAGCCTACCACCGCATGTCTTCTGTATTTATGGAAGAAAGAACGGTTCAGCAACCCTAACTGTGAGAGTAGCCACGAGAGCAACGGCATCTCGAAGACAATTCCCATCACGAAGATCAACATCAGGAAATTATCCATGTAGGAATCCAGTGAAACCTGCTCCGTAATCATGGCACTCAACTCATAAGTCGCCAAGAAACGCAGCGTCATCGGGAAAACCAGGAAATAACCCACTGCACATCCCACGAAGAACATCAGCGTACCAAACAGGAACACCCAACGGACATTCTTCTTCTCGTTCTCATACAATGCCGGGCTGATGAACTTCCAGACCTCCCACATCAAATAGGGGAACGTCAGCAACAGCGCCAGCCAGAATGAGCTGGTCATGTGTGTGAAAAACTGGGACGCCAACTTAATGTTGACAATATCCACATGGTAATCATCATTACAGAAATCGGGCAGGAAAGGCAAATGCTCGCTGATCTTGCACAACTCCCTGTAAAGGATGAAATCGGAAGAGCAAGGCGCCATGATCACATGGTCGAACAGCCAAGGCATCACCGAGAAGCCCGCAATCGCAAAAACGAAAAGGGCTAAAATAGATCGGAATAACGTCCAACGCAGCTCTTCCAGGTGGTCCCAGAAAGACATCTCATCTTGTTGCATCTTCCGCCTTACTTCTTATCAGTGTCCGTATCGTCGAGCTTAATGTCGTCCTCTAATCCTTTCACGCCATCCTTGAAGTTCTTCACGCCCTTACCGATACCCTTCATCAACTCAGGGATCTTCTTGCCGCCGAAGAGCAACAAAACGATGATCGCGATAATAATAATCTCACCTGTTCCTAAATTTCCAATAAACAGTAATTCATTCATGACAATTGTACTTTTATACTTTATTAAAATTGTTAATATATCTCTTTGAACGGGGACAAAGATACAATTTGTTATTAGAAGTCGCCCAGTAAACGCAATTTTATTACCTTTGCGCGGTATTAAAAAACTGAAATTAGAAAATTATTAGAAAGATGAAAGCTTATGTGTTTCCTGGTCAAGGAGCGCAATTCGTGGGTATGGGTAAAGCCCTCTACGATGAGAATCCCCTTGCCAAAGAGCTATTTGAGAAAGCGAATGAGATCTTAGGATTCCGCATTACAGACTTGATGTTTGCCGGTACGGATGAGGATCTTAAACAGACGAAAGTCACACAGCCCGCCGTATTCCTCCATTCTGTGATCTTGGCGAAAACATTGGGCGATGCTTTTCAGCCCGATATGACTGCCGGTCACTCCCTCGGTGAGTTTTCAGCCCTCGTAGCCGCAGGTGCCCTCTCTTTCGAGGATGGTCTGGTATTGGTTTCCAAGCGTGCCCAAGCGATGCAGAAGGCATGCGAGGCAACTCCCTCCACAATGGCCGCAGTATTAGCCTTGCCTGATGAGAAGGTGGAAGAAATTTGTGCCAGCATTGAAAATGAGGTAGTTGTTTGCGCAAACTACAACTGCCCAGGTCAGCTCGTGATCTCTGGTTCAATCCCTGGCATCGATGCTGCTTGCGAGAAACTGTTAGCAGCCGGTGCGAAACGTGCATTGAAGCTGAAAGTAGGTGGCGCTTTCCACTCTCCGCTGATGGAGCCGGCCCGTGCCGAATTGGCTGCCGCTATTGAGAGCACTACTTTTAAAGCTCCTAAGTGCCCTGTTTATCAAAATGTCAGCACGAAGGGAGAGACGGATCCTGAAGTAATCAAGGCAAACTTGATCGCACAGCTAACGGCCCCTGTCCGCTGGACACAGAGCGTACGGCACATGATTGCCGATGGCGCCACTCACTTCGTTGAGTTAGGTCCCGGTAAGGTACTTCAAGGCCTCGTTGCCAAGATTGATAAGAGCGTGACAACAGAAGGCATGCAATAAAAAGGTGGCTTAAGCCACCTTTTTTATTACCTATTTACCTACTCTTCTCAAAGTGCTGGTAATCCTTTACCCGTATCCAACTTCCTCCCCACTGAAAACCATGTTGTCTGAAAAGACGACAGCATAAATCACCCCGTTCAATCTTATAAGGAAATGTAGCTGATCGATCGGCATAAGGCTCTCCCGCACGGGGACTTACGGTGAACGTTCCATTGCTTCGCTGCCGCACGTAAGGGTTATAAAGTGGATTCACATCTACTGCCATGCCTAAACTATGGCTTGACAGCTTCTGACTTCCTGCCACCCGGCGAAAATTAAAACTCGATGTATTATTGGCCGCCATTGACCGTTCATCGTTTCCCTCATACAGATCAATTAGCCGCATTCGCTCAATAGGATAAGCCGCTTCATACAGCGCCTTGAATATGTATAGTAGATCTTCACTGATAGCTACGTGACACACCAACTCACCCATCCATATCACACCTGTCACATCCCGATGAAGCACCCGCAGATAGCGTAGGGAGTCCCTGCTGACTGGGCATCCCTCCCGATAAGAATGTCCTTGCATACATTTGAAAATCGAATCACAAATGGCCTCCACTACGAAACAACGATCAATGCCATACGCTGCTACAGCTGCCTCACTGACCGTCTCGCCCGCCTGCCATGTCGAAAGCGCAGTCAGCTCCTTTTGCAATAATCTATCACCGGACTGATCCGATTGCTTTATTTTTATTTGCCCTTGCGAACATCCAACAGATACGCCAAACAACCATCCAAATACTATGAAAATCAAACAATTAATATTCATTTCTTTATATAGTTACACCTTACATGAAGCCTGCTATCACCACGCCTGATAGTCGGATCGCATAGACTGACACTCATAGAAAAGGGGTGTGCAGCCAGGATAAATCCCAACGACACACCCTTTCTACCAAAAAATATAGGATGATGATTATGAGCGCTTCGCTTATACCAAGAAAGTACCTACCAATGCCAAGATTGCGTAGAACTCCGGCAACGCAGCATAAATCATGGTGTTGGTCTGCACATCATGCCCTTGAGCCATACCAGCGATACCATTAGCACACAACTGGCCCTGACGGATAGCTGAGATCAAGAAAACCAGACCAACACTAACACCCATGCCAAATTTCAACAGCGCATTCTCAGGAGTGATCGCACCCGCTGTCATGAAGGCAACGAAACCATACAAACCCTGTGAAGCGGGCATGGCTGAAAGAATCATGTAACCGGCAGACTTGGAGGGGTCTTTCTTCAAAGCACCTTCAGCCGCATTCGCTGCGATGGTTGTTCCGTAGCAGCTACCGATACCTGCAAGGGCTAACATCAAGCCCAGTCCCAAATAACCTAATAAAAGAGTTAAGTCCATAATGATTATAATTTTAAATTGTTATTAATATTCTGATTTACTTATTTTGATTGATCTTAATTACTCATTCTCTGTACTGGCAGTGGAGAAGGGCTTGTAGGCCACACCTCTACCGTCATAACCTGAGTTCTTGAAATATTCCACAAATGTCAAACGGATAGAGTGGACATAACCGCTCAAGCAAGAGAGGGCAATGTTCAAACCATGACCGAAGACGAAGATAAGGGCGAAACAGATCCAACCCGGAATCCCAAAGAGTACTCCGTCAAGACTGTCACGCAACTGCATACCCAACGTGTTGAAAACACCTCCCAACATACCGCCAGCCAAACCCAGCGCATAGAGACGAAGGTAAGAAAGCAAGTCGCCCATCAAACCTGTCGCCATATTATAGGTAGCCCAAAGTCCGGCGCCCACGTTGATGAAGACATTCCGTTTCAAATTGTTGAGTAAGTAAATACCGATCGCCGATATACCACTGATCACAATGAAAGCGGTCTTTGCGAGATCCATCGAAAGGACATCGAGGTAGTTGAGCGTGGCAACAGCCACCGTACCACCCACAAAGAGCCACCAGCCCCACTCGGAGAGGGCATTCTTGAAGCCAAACCGTACAGTCGCACAAATAGCCTTCACCGTCATCGCAAAAATCAAGTGGAACATACCCACGATCAAGGCGAAAATCATCGTCTTATCGTAAGCCGTATCACCGAACTTGCCGACAATCATGCTTTGCTTGATCCACTCCGGTAGGTCAAGACTAACCAGCTCCACCCCCATGAAGGTACCCACCAAAGCACCCACAATAGTCGTTGCCACACCAAGGGTGATCAAAAGATTCATCATGCCAGCCATTGAATGACTCACTTTCCGCTTAAGATAAAGTCCTAACAACACCAACAAGAGACCATAACCCGCATCGCCAACACAGAGACCGAAGAAGAGCGCATAGAAGGGCGCCAACATTGGGGTCGGATCAAACTCTGCGTAATCAGGCATTCCATACATCTTAGTGAGCACCTCAAAGAGACGTGTCACCGCATTATTCTTCAGCTTGATCGGCGCATTCTCCTCTTTCTCTGCAGGGCGCATCTCGTAGTAAACACCGCTGGCCTCCAGCATCTGACGAACTGCCGCACTGTTTTCTTCAGGCACCCAGCCTTCCAACAGCACTAAAGCACCATCCGCCATACGTTCACCTCCCAGCTTCACTTTCAAAAGGTCAATCTCACCCTGCAAAACACGCATAGCGGCCTCTACGATGGGCACATGTGTAATGCTATAGGCCGATAAACCACACTTTGAAGAGGCTATCTCTTCATTCAAAGCATCCCGCCGACTCCTCAGCTCAGAAAGGCGATGGTGAGGCAAGCGAACTGTCTCCGCCTCCAACTCCACCGGTTCCTGATTGACCGTCACGAAATAGGCCTGTCCACCCTTCACACTAATTACCGTCGCATGACAACTATCCCGCCACGCCTCATCAAACGATTTCTCAGGGCAGCAGAAGAATTGCATCACCCAACCATTAGCCTTCAGGCTTTCAATCATTTGCCAATCGAACTCTCCCCAAGGCTCCATCAAAGCAATCTCACGATCCAATGCCGGGAGCTGAGCCAATAGCTGCTGCTGCTTGCTTTGCATAGCCTCGAAATTCCGAAGGGTAGCCTCTATCGTGGCCTCTTCCTCCAAGTGCCCCGGTACCGCATTGGCCGCAAGTGCAGACATCTCCTTGAGTACCGTTTTGTAAGAGGCATACTGCTGCAAAAGAGCCTGTAGTTTCTCGTCGCTCTCTCCTTGTTGCTTAAGTTCGACATGTACCACGCCCAGCGTACGCAACTCCGTCAAGAAGTGCTCATATTCCTTATGATAGATAAGGAAGGTCAGTTTCTCCATTTTAGCGATCATACAGCAACCTCCTCTTCTTCTTTCGCTTTGCGCTTTTCTTGATTAGACCTCATGATCTTCTGTGAGGATTTAGAGAGGCTCTCCTCGTCCTCCATGAATCGTTTCACTTTACGGATCGCATCCTTATAGCCAGGGATCTGTACCTTCTCAAAAAGGTTGACCTTTTGCGTGGTCTTCTTCCTGGCGTGCTCCAGCAACTCCAGCTTCATGCCTGCGAACTCCGCCTCTATGCCTGTACGTGCCAGCTTCTTGAGCAGGTCAATACCATCAGCATACCAAGCGGGGGCATTAAAGAGACTGTAATGTCCGATCTCGAATTTAATCTCATCCAACAACGGAACGACCACACCCGCGATCTTCTTCGTCGAGAGGGAGACATCCTTCACGACAATCAACTCAGGATTGAACTCGTTCCACAGCGCTACCATATTCTCATAGCTCTGTATCTCTTGCTCCAGCTGAAGTTCCAACTTGCTCACCTCGTCCTTGGTACGCTTCACCTCGATACGTAAGGCACTCTCCTTGCTCTTGATCGTAGGCAGAGAGCGCTCACGCATCTTCAGCTGCTTTTCCAATTGCTGAAGTGACGTTTTATTATATTGAAACTTTATAGCCATGTGTGAATGTTACTATACGTTAGTTCTTCCAATACTTATCCACGAATACCTGCTTGATATTCACCTCGGCCGGATTGAAATACTTGGCGAATAATCCCCAAGCCACGTCGAGCATCTCAGTGGTATCGAGGTTGACATCGATCGCCAACAGCTTCGATGAATAATCCTTTGCGAAAGCAAGGGCACGGTTGTCGTAGTCGGTCAAGTCGAAACCATTCTCCATCTTGGTCTTCGCATTGGCGGCATCGGCATAGAGTCGAACCGCTGCATTCATTACCTGCGGGTGATCCTCGCGGGTCTTCTTACCCGTTACCAACTGTTTCAAACGAGAGAGGCTTCGGAACGGATCGACAATGACCTTACCTACATCGCTATCACGACGCAAGTAGAGCTGACCCTCCGTAATGTAACCCGTGTTATCAGGCACCGCATGGGTAATATCACCACCAGACAAGGTCGTCACAGCGATAATCGTGATAGATCCACCAGCAGGGAACTGCACCGCCTTCTCATAGATCTTCGCCAAATCAGAATAGAGAGAACCCGGCATAGAGTCTTTGGAAGGAATCTGATCCATACGGTTGGATACAATCGCCAAGGCATCGGCATAGTTGGTCATATCGGTCAACAAGACGAGCACCTTCTCATTCTTCTCCACAGCGAAATACTCCGCTGCCGTCAAGGCCATATCCGGAATCAAGATACGCTCCACAGAAGGATCCTCTGTTGTATTGATGAAGCTGACGATACGATCCAAGGCACCGGCGTTGCTAAAGGTATTCTTGAAGAAAAGATAATCATCGTTGGTCATACCCATACCACCTAAGATAATCTTATCTGACTGAGCACGAAGGGCTACCATTGCCATTACCTGATTGAAAGGCTGGTCAGGATCTGCGAAGAAGGGAATCTTCTGTCCTGTCACCAACGTGTTGTTCAAGTCGATACCGGCAATACCTGTCGCGATCAACTCAGAAGGCTGTTTACGACGCACGGGGTTCACAGAGGGACCACCAATCTCCACCTCACGTCCTTCAGGAATAGGTCCGCCATCAATCGGCTCACCATAGGCATTGAAGAAACGTCCTGCCAGTTGGTCGCCCACTTTCAAAGAGGGAGCCTTGCCCATGAACACTACCTCGGCGTTGGTGCGGATACCCTCCGTTCCAGAGAAAACCTGCAACGTCACCTCGTCGCCGACAATCTTAACTACCTGAGCCAGCTTGCCATCGACAGAGGCTAACTCATCATACCCCACGCCTGTCGCCTTTAACGAACAGGTCGCTTTCGTGATCTGGGTAATCTTCGTATATATTTTTTGAAATGCTTTTGTTGCCATACATCACGTTTATTTTACGATTCTCTCCTTTAACAACTCATCCAACTCAGCGTTGTGCTGCTTGAATGCTTCGCTCTGATACTCCGAGTAATTCATCTGCTTGCAGATATTGATCATCTTCTTGAAATAATCCATTACATCCAAGAACGTGTCAAACTGGAACTCAGCACGACAAATATTCACTACTCGATCCAACATAAACTCTTGACGAGCCAACGGAGTCACCGCATCGATTGCATCGAAGGCATCCTGCTGGAGAATGACGAAATCGATCAACTCAGACTTCCAGAAGGTAACGTGATAAGCCACAGGCACACCGTCATCACCCAAGATGTTGATCTGCTCAGCGATTTCCTTACCACGCAACATACGGGTCTTAATCTCATTCACCTTCTCTATCCAGTTGGGAGAAATGTGTTTAGAGATATACGCTTGGAACTCGGGATATTCCAGATATTTGGAGTAACTATCGATCGGATTGACAGCCGGGTAACGCTTGCGGTCAGCACGCTCCTGCTCCAACGCATAGAAGCAACGGGCTACTTTCTTGGTATTTTCCGTCACTGGCTCTTTCAAGTTACCACCGGCAGGAGACACGGTTCCGATGAAGGTAACAGATCCGGTAGCACCATTCTTCAAATGTACGAATCCAGCACGTGCGTAGAAGTTAGCTACGATCGCAGACAAGTCCATCGGGAAGGCATCCGGTCCGGGCAACTCCTCCAAACGGTTAGACATCTCACGCAACGCCTGTGCCCAACGAGAGGTTGAGTCAGCCATCAACAACACCTTCAAGCCCATGCCCCGGTAATACTCGGCAATGGTCATAGCGGTATATACGGAAGCCTCACGGGCTGCCACCGGCATGTTAGAGGTATTCGCAATGATGATCGTACGCTCCATCAACTTTCGTCCCGTATGGGGGTCGATCAACTCAGGGAACTCAGTGAAGACCTCAACGACCTCATTCGCACGCTCACCGCAGGCTGCGATGATCACGATGTCAGCCTCTGCCTGCTTGGAGATCGCATGTTGCAACACCGTCTTTCCCGTTCCGAAGGGACCCGGGATAAAGCCCGTACCACCCTCGACAATGGGGTTCACCGTATCAATCGTGCGGACACCTGTCTCAAGCAACTTAAATGGACGGGGTTTCTCACGATAGCAAGTAATCGCCCGTTTCACCGGCCATTTCTGCACCATCGTCACCTTTACCTCCGCACCATTCGCATCGGTTAAGACCGCCATCGTATCATTAATGGTATAAGCACCCTCAGCAGCCACCTCTTTCACGGTGTAAGTGCCTTGGAACGTAAAGGGCACCATGATCTTATGCGGCTGTGAGTTCTCATCCACCTCGCCCAGCCAGTCGCCAGCGCCCACAATGTCTCCAGCTTTGGCTAAAGGTTTGAATGCCCATTTCTTCTCGTTATCCAAGGGGAATGTATATTCACCACGCTTCAAAAAGACACCCTGCATCTTATCCAAGTCATTCTGCAGACCATCATAGTTGCGCGAGAGCATACCCGGTCCCAACGTCACCTCCAACATGTGTCCTTGGAACTCGGCCTCATCGCCAACACGCATACCACGCGTGCTCTCGAACACCTGTACAAAGGCATTCTTGCCTATCACCTTGATCACCTCCGCCATCAGCTTCACGCCTCCAACGGAAATGTAACAAATCTCATTCTGGGAAACCGGACCGTCAACCTCCACGGTTACCAGATTGGATACGATTCCTTTTACAATACCTTTCGTAGCCATAATTATTTTATATTGTTTCTTTTAAATTCTTCCAACGCATGGTCACTTCCTTTCTTCATCGCACCGACAAGCTCGCGGAAAGTTTGCTCTCCCCGTACCTTATCTAAGTTCACCCAGCGCTCGATCATCTCCAGCTGCAACAGATAGGCGAAAACACGCTCCATGTCAAAAGTCTTGAAGAAAGTTTGATCCTCTAACCATTTCCACTTCAACAGGTCAATCTTCCGCTCGCGGGCGTAAAGGTCGGTCTCCTCGGCGATACGCTGCAATTCCGGCAGATACTCCACGGCATCCGACAACCCAAAATCGCGTGCGTTGGAGGTGCGGATCTGTTCCGCAATCTCGTTGTGACCCACGATGTAGAGGGATTTATCAAAGCCATACTTACGGCAAGTGATCGCCGTCAGTACATTATTAATATTCAGATTGAGCTCAAACCATCCAGCGACAAAGGGGTTCGGGGCTTTCATGGCCGCCTCGTAATAGAGGGCTGCCAACTGGTCCTCCCACGACACCTGTGCCTTCTCGCCCTTCTGCTCGCTCTGCTCCTCCGCTAAGTAGCGTTGGATGAACGTCACATGATAGGCAGGAATCGCCTCATCTTTCGGCAATTTCTCCTCCTCTTTCAATGCCTTGTAAACCGCCTCGAACTGCTCACGGGCGATACGCCCACGCGGATCCAACGATGCATCGGGATCCTTCAAGTAAGCCAAGAGGTTGGCATTGTCATATTTCAAGAAGAAAAGGTCGATCAGTTTCTGGTCTTTCGCCGACAGCGTCGCCTCCATCTCTGCCCGGAAATCGGCAACGGTATAAGCCAACTTACCATCATCGAGGGAGATATCGGGAAGCCCAGATACCAAATAATAGTACTTACCCATATCAGAACAGCATTTCAATCAGTTGAGGGCGCAAGAACTCCTTGAAAAACTCCACAAACTCCTCCTCACCGAAAGTCACCTTATAGGAGCCATCCGCGGGAACGATGGAGAAGGAGGCCTTCTTGCCATTCACCTGCTCAATCTTATACCCCTTATTCAACAGCGCCTTCGCGTTCGCTTCGAAATAGGCCTTCAACTCGCTCGCCTCCGACGCCTGGATTGTCAAGAACTCCTGAGCAGGCCAACTCTTCACCAGCTCCAGGATCACCTTCTGCATATAAGCCGGATCTGTCACCGCAGCCTTCACGTTCGCACTGACAATGTCACCCGTGATCAAGTTCGTCACCTCACTCTTCAATGCCTCGACTGATTGTGACGCAAACAATTTCAACTCGGCCTCGGTGTTTTTCTTCAGCTCGGCCGCCTGTTTCTCCGCCTCCGCAACGATCCGAGCGGCCGTCTCTTCAGCGGCTTTCACAATTGATTCTTTCTGGGCGTTCGCCTCAGCGATGATTCGCCCTGCTTCCTCGTTACCCTTCTCTACACCTTCTTTGTAGATTTTATCGGTCAGTTCTTGAATCTTTGTATCCATTTCCTATGCTATATTTGATTTTGTATTTTTCCACAGTAATTGCGCACAAAGTTATTCCTTTCTATGGATTGGGAAACGTTTTTGTGTGAAATCTCCATAAAAAAAGGAGGAAATTAAATAAATCGTATATTCAGAACATCTTTACAGAACAATTTAACATCACCTCCAAAAGACTTCCTATCCATGTTACGCTGCTCACGAGGGGGTGTAAAACAAGAATCCCTTGAAGCGACACAATTGCCTCAAGGGATTCTTTTATCCATTTGCAGCCAGATTTACTCAAAGGTAATGTCCCATAACCCGACAGCCCGCTCCAGCTCTACCAAAGCTACACTGTAATTGAACAGGGTTTCGATATACTGTGCCTGCACCTCATCGTAGGTACGTTGCGCATCGAGCACCTCCAACAGAGAGACCTCGCCACGCTGATAGCTGTAGTTTTTCCCCTCCATCACCTCTGCCGCCTGGCGCAGAAGCCCATTGTCATACTGTTCCACCTGTTTGCTGCATAGCTCATAGCTCCAATAGGCCTGCATCACCTCCGTCTGTACCTGCAGGCGCGCCTCTTGATATTGCAATTCCGCCTGCTGCTCCCGTAACCGGGCAGCACGTACGCTTCCCTTATTCAGATTGGAGAATTTCAGGGGGATAGCGATTCCCGCAGTCACACCGGTAAAGGGAGGCGCAGGAGCCTCCTCATTGTGTACCCTTGCGTTGCGACTGACGGCGATCGAAAGATCCACATCCGTGTTACGCTCTCGGCGGGTCACCTTCAATGCCTTTGAAGCCACCTCTTTGTTCCGCATGGCAGCCACGAGATCCGCTCGCGTTTGCAACGCCTCATTCAACAGATCGGCCAACACAAAACTACGGGCAGGCAGTTGCAACTCCCCCGCTGGCACAAAGAGGGTATCGGCACTGAAGGTACCTGTCATCAAGCTCAGATCGCTGAAAACCCGATAGATCTCCGATTGCGCCTGCGCCAACTCGTTACGCAGTACGCCTGCCTCCACCTGGCTCTGTGTAGCATCCACCTCACGAATCTCCCCTAACCGGTAACGAATGCTATCGCTCTGGGCCAACTGAGACATATTCTCATAGGCTCGTTGCTTCACCTGATAGAGCCGATGCTGCCGCAACGCCTCCAAATAGGCCACCGTCGCATCCGCTCTGAGCTGCCGGAAATAGTCGGCCAGCAACGCCTCGGAAAGCGCTTGCTCGCTCTTGGCCAACGCAATGTTCGCCCCACGCTTACCAAAGGTGAAGGTCTTGCTCAGCTCCACCTCCACGCCCTCTCCCATCTGGAGCGTATTATTCTCATTATTATAATAGGACACCGAAAGGTTCGGATCGTTGAAAACCTTCGCCGCCGTCACCTCCGCCTGCGCCACGGGCACATTCAACTGCTCTGCCGCATAGCCCAAGTTGTCATGGATCACCTTGTTCATATAACCCCTATAAGACAACTTGACCGGGGTCTGCGCCAAGCTCATATTCACTGCCAAAAACAGTCCTAACAGGAGACTGCTCCATTGTTTCTTGTTATTCATACCTCATTCCTCCTTCTCATTCTCCAAATCTGATTTATCCTTGCCCTCATAACGACGTTCAATCAAATAATACAGCGCAGGGAGCACGAAAAGCGTGATCACCGTGGCAAAAAGCAATCCATAGACAATCACCGTCGCCAACGGACGCTGCACGTCGGAGCCGATACCGGTACTGATCGAGGCGGGCAACAGACCCAAGACCGCTACGGTAGCGGTCATCAAGATGGGGCGGAAACGGTGACGCGTGCCCAAGACGACCGCGTCTCTCAACGCCTTACCCTCCGCACGCAGGTTATTGATGTGCGAGAGCATGATCACGCCGTTCTGGATCGCCACGCCGATCAGGGCGATAAAGCCCACCGCCGAGGAGACGTTGAGTGTCATGCCTCGTAGGTTCAGTGCCAACATCCCCCCGAAAAGCGCCAACGGAACGACACTCATCATCAACGCCGCCTGCCGGAACTTGCCGCACGCCGCGAAGAGGAGCAGCAGCATCACGCCTAAAACCAACGGAACGACCGCTCCCAAGCGACTATACGCACGATGCTGATTCTCGAACTGCCCCGCCCATTTCAGGCGAGTGGCCTGATGGTCGTAGGTAATCTCCTTGTCGATACGCTGGTTCGCCTGCTGTAGGAAAGCGGTCAGATCGACACCGCGCAGATTGACGCGCACCGTCAGGTGCCGTTTGTTCATCTCTCGCGAGATGGTGCTGGCTCCGGTCGTCATCTTCACCTCGGCCACCTGCGAGAGCGGAATCTTCGCCCCGGCACCGGTCGTGAGCAACAGGTTGCCGATCTTCTCCGGCGAGTTGCGGCTCTCGTCGTTGAAGCGGCAGATTACGTCGTAGCTCTTACTGCCGACAAAGATCTGCGAGATGGAGGCGCCACCGATCGCTAACTCGATCAGATCAGCCACGTCGGAGACATTCAAGCCATATTGCGCAATGCGATCCCGATCGGCGATGATCTGCAACTGCGGCAGCGGTGGCTCTTGATCGACCGCCACATCCACCGCTCCGGGAATCTCTTTCAAGAGGTTCGCCAAGCGATCCGCCAGATGCCGACCCTCCACCACATCCTCGCAATAGATCTTCAACGCCAAATCGCTATGCGCCCCGGCGATCTGATCCATCACCATGTCGATAATGGGTTGTGAGAAGCCCACGGTGTAGCCCGGCATCGTCGCTAATTTCTCCGCCATCTCCTCGATGAGGTCCGCTTTCGACTTACCAAACTTCCAAGTGCTATACGGTTTCAAACCTACGCCGCACTCCACATGCGAGAGCGAGAAGGCCTCGGCTCCCTCGTCGTCGCGACCTACCTGTGTCATCACGTAGGAGACCTCCTCAAACTCATGCAAGGTCTTGCGCAGCTCCGCACCCATCGCCTTCGACTTCTCAATCGAGATACCCGGCGGCAGCTGCACCTGGATCCAGATGGAGCCCTCATCCAACGGAGGAAGGAAATCTTTTCCCACCGTGTAGCTGAGCACACCCGCACCGATCAAGATCAGCACCAAGGGTGCAATCACCTGCTTGGGGCGCTCCACGATCCGTTCGATCTCCCGATGGTAAAGTGCCGCAAGCCGTTCCAACCAACGGTTATGAAAACTTTTCTGCGGCTTGCGATAGGCCATGAAGGCCAAGCCGGGAATCAGCAGCAACGCCACGCTCAGCGCGCCCACCAAGGCATAACCCACCGTATAGGCCATCGGCGTGAACAGCTTGCGCTCGATATGCTCAAAAGCGAAAAGCGGCAGGTAAGCAGTAATAATAATTAAGGTAGAGAAGAAGATCGGACGAGCCACCTCCGTAGCCCGCTTCAGGATCGACTCCTCCTGCAACAGCTCCTGCGGATGCCGCTCCCGCTTCTTCAAGATCGTCTCCATCATCACGATCGAGCCATCTACCAAGATACCGAAATCAATCGCCCCCAACGAGAGCAGATTGGCGGGAATATCGGTCAGGTGCATCAGGATAAAGGCGATCAGCAGCGAGAGCGGGATCGTGATCGCCACCAACAGTGCGCCTCGCCAACTGCCTAAGAAGAGAATCAAGACCAGCACCACCAAGACCATTCCCTCGATCAACGTGTGCGAGACGGTGTGCAAGGTTGTGTTCACCAATTCCGTCCGGTCCATAAAGGGATGGATGCGGGTGCCTTCCGGCAGGATCTCGCTGTTCAGCTCCTCCACGGCGGCATGAACCCCCTCCAGCACCTGCGAGGGATTCTCGCCACGCAGCATCTGCACGATACCCTCCACGCCATCGGAGTAGTCTCGCTCCGCATCGGTAAAGCCCAGCACGCCCTTCCGCTCCAAGGTACCATATTTTAAGGTACCGATATCATTCAAATAGACCGGCACGCCCCCGACTGTCTTGATCACGATGTGCCCCAAGTCTTCCAAGTCCTTCACCAAGCCGATCCCGCGGATCACGTAGGAGAGATCACCCCGGCTCAACATACTACCGCCGGCGTTCACGTTGTTCTTCTCGATCTTCTCCGCAATGTCTGACAAGGTCACGTCATACTGCTCCATCTTGTAGGGATCCACCTCGATCTGATATTGGGTGGTGATGCCGCCGTAGTTGCTCACGTCCGCCACACCCGTCACCTGCTTCAGTCGCGGGATGATCACCCATTTATGCAGGTCGGTCATCTCGCGCAGGTTCAGCCGATCACTCTCCACGATGTAGCGGAAGATCTCGCCCGTCGGAGAGGTCAAAGGATTCAATCCCGGCACCGCGTTATAAGGCAGCTCCACATCCACCAACCGCTCCTGCACCCGCTGGCGGGCCCAATAATCATCGATGCCATCGTCGAAGACCAACACCACCGTCGATAGGCCGAAAGTGTTTTTGCTACGCATCACGCTCAACCCCGGCAAGCCATTCATGGCTCGCTCAATGGGAATACTGATCTGCTGCTCAATCTCCTCTGCCGCCAAGCCGGGCACCTGGGTCACCACCTGCACCGTGGTATCGGAAATATCGGGATAGGCATCAATCGCCAACCGTGTCCAGGCGTAATAGCCGACAACGGCCAGGAAAAGAAACAGGACGAACATCAGCCCTCGCCGATGAATCGCCGTATAAATCACTCGTTTCATGGCAGCTCCCTCCTATCTGGCATCCAACAAATAGAAAGCGCCCTTCACGACAATCCGCTCACCCTCACGCAGGCCACTCAGCACGACAGTCTTCCCATCCTCACTCTGCCCTGCCTCGATGGGCTGCTTGCGGTAGGTGCGCTCCGCCTCCTCCACCAAGACATACATCGACTCCTCCTCTTGCAGGATGGCCGTGGTCGGGATGCGAATCAAGGAGGCCTCCTTATCACTCAGCTTCACCATGCCATACATCTCCGGCTTCATCAGTCGCTCCCGGTTGTCGCACTCGATCAGGATCTCCACGGAGCGCGTGTCGGGATCCAGCAGCTCACTGATGTGATAGATCTGACCCGTCAACTTCCGGTCGGGCAGCGCCACTAACTGAATCTCCACCTCCTCCAAGGCCTGCACCAAGGGCAGATCCTTTTCCTTGACGTTGGCTACGACCCAGACCTTTTCCAAGTCGGCCACGATCATCACCGGGTCTGCATCCTCCTTCAGATATTGACCCATCACCAAGCGGTTCTTGACCACCTCGCCAGCGATTGGCGAACGGATAATCAGGGGCTGACCCAACACAAACTGCTCAGGATCTATCTGGAAAACCTCTAATGCCGCCTTGGCCTGCGCAAACTCCTGTTGCTGCACGGCATAGTTTGCCTCGGCCTCCTCCAATGCTTTTTGCACACCTACCCGATTCTGCATCAGGTCTCGTTCACGATTCAGGTTCTTCTGGGCCAACGCCAACTCCTCCTTCGCCTGGGCATAGGCCTTTCCCGCCTCAAACACAGCAGGCGCACTGATCTCGAAGAGCGGACTACCAGGCACCACCTTCTGTCCTAACCGCACAAAGGAGCGCACCACACGCCCCTCCACCGGCGAAGCCACCTCCGCATAACGGGAGGGTATCGCACGTACCACGCCGGAGGTGGTGAACTCTATGCGATATAATTCTTTACTAACAGGGGCGGTCTCCAACTTCGCCAAAACGGGCGACTCCGCTCCCACATGGATCAAACGATCCTGAAGGATGACCTGCTTCGAGGCATCCTCTGCTTTCCTCTGGCCACTACATGCACAGAGGGCCGTTGCTAACAGCAACAGCCAATTCAAATGTTTCATATAAGAGTAACTTATTGTTTGTCCGTACTATATCATCTCTCACTATCTATAAAGAAATGACCGGGCAGGGAGGCCCTCGGGAGACAGGTCGCCGGGAAAGATGCCAGACAGGCCTTTCCAGGCATACGGAAAACAATAAAAGAAGCAACACCCACGCAGCCGTGAAGAGCGGCATCGAAAAGGCCTCCATCGTGAAATGGTTGAGCAGGGCGATCGTCTCGAACGCCGCAAAGCTATGCTCGTGGCCGGGCAATCCGTCCGCATTCGGCCAATAAGGATGTGAGTGGGTGATGAGTTGCGCATGATAGAAATGAGTGTGCGTAAAGGCCGTGCCGCCTATGTAGTAGCTCACGAAAAGGACTACCAGCAGCGGCTTCAACCATTTTATGCTTCGCAGAATGCTCATTTATTTCTATCAATAATGGCGCAAATGTACAAAAAATAGCCTTTCTGTATCATTTTGTATCATTTTTATTGAGAGTGATTTATATTCAGTACTTAATTATTATGTTTCCTAAATGATTTAATAGTATTCAGTAATAAATAGGTATATTTTATTTATAAATTAGTCTTATAAAACAATGAATAGTTTGGTTTCATTAAGGTTTTAATCTTTCTCAATACTGAATGATTAGCTTTCATTAATGTTTTAATCTAATTTAGTACTGAATAGATATTCCTTTTATTCAACTAATAATTATTTAATACGTAATAGAATTACTTTCTATTGGATTTATATAGATTAAGTATTGATTTATAGTATATTTGTAGAAAAATTCAACCAATATGGCCGCTATACAAGATTTTTCGCAGATCAGAAGGCTCCGCATGAATGAGCTTCTGAGTTTTAGCAAGGTTTTAGAGGAGAAACTCCGCCAATCCCCCTTTACCACCCATGAGCAGATCGGGCGACAGATCGCCCTGTTCGCCCGGATGGTGCAGGATTATGACGACAGCCTGATGGGAGGTGGCAGATGGCACACTTCTGGAGAACTGAAAGCCGCCGATCAACAACGCGACAATGCACAAAGCTGTTTCTTGAAACAGATCCGCATTTACGCGAACCACTACGATGCGGAGCGGCGGACACAAGGGCAACTGCTGGCCATCTTGGCGCAAAAATACGCAGATAAGACCCGCATCAGCCACTCCGAACAGACCAGCTTGGTGGAAAACTTGATCCAAGAGGCGGAATCAGAACGATACTGGGCCGCGGTGACTGCCCTGCCGGAGCTGCCAGGCTGGCTAAACGCACTGAAAGCGGCCAACGTGCGCTTCAAGGCGGCCATGCAGAAACAGGTGGAGGAACGCATGAGACGCAGCAGCAAGAAGAAGGCCAAAGTGACACGGGCAAGCCTCCAGAAGAGCTATGAGGCGTTGGTGACCCTCTTCAACGCATGGGCCATGGTGCTCGGCGACGCAGACTACGTGGATCTTTTCGCCTGGTGGAACGCCCTAATCGACCGTTACCGCGTGCTAATCTCCGCCCGCCTCGGCGCTGGCGTAGGTGGCAAGACGGACAGCGGCGCAAGCACACGCAGCGAATAATGAAAAAACATGCAAGCAAACTTGATGATTTTACGTTCGATTTGCACTATCTTTGCGCCGAATTTTTAACAAATTGCTGTATGAAGAAATTAGTACTGACTTGCGCGGCGTTGGCTTGCATGGCCCTCACTCCTGTCACAGCACAGGATGCCGCCACAAAGAAAATCATTGAGATCGGGCAGACCGATAATCAGGTGATGCATCAGTTGGACATCCTCACGAACCGCTTCGGTGGCCGTCTGATCGGATCAGACGCCTACGAGAACGCAGCGGAGTGGATGCTTCGGGAGTTCAAACGTTGGGGTATCGAGGCCCACTTGGAAGAGGCGGGCGAGGTGCCCGTGGGCTTCAACCGTGGTCCTTGGTTCGGACGAATGCTGGGCGAAAACGGCATGACGCTGCACTTCGCAACCCCCTCTTACACCTCCGGTACAAAGGGCGTGCAGAAGGGACATGTGGTGATGGAGCCGCGCTCTGACGAGGAGTTCAAGCGCATCAAGACTACCTTGAAGGGGGCTTGGGTGTTGATCTCCGGCAAGAACACCGGCTGGCCGATCGACCGCTCAGCGGCTGGCGACTCCATCCGTGCCGAGATCAAGAAAGAGAACGCTGAGATCGCCAAGAAGAACCAAGAGTTGCGCCGCCGCAACTACATGAACGGCGAGAAGAACGAGATGCTTCCTTACAAGGAGTTCCCGGGATTGTATTACAAGGAGATGGTTGAGGCTGGTGCCTTGGGCTTCATCCAGTCTTCCGCAGTGCCCATCCGCGCGCTCTACGACCGCAAGATGATGAACGACCCGAAGACCAACTTCGACAACCTGCCTGAAGTGCCCGACATCAAGCTCGACGAGCATCAGTTCGACATCATCAAGCAGATGGTCGCTGAACGCCGCACCTTCGAGTTGGAGTTCGACATCCGCAACCACTTCAAGTTGGGTCCGATCAAATACCACAACGTGGTAGCAACCATCAAGGGTAGCAAATACCCGGATGAGTGCGTGATCGTCAGCGGTCACTTGGATGCGTATGACGTGGCGACCGGCGGCATTGACTGTGGCACAGGTATCGGCCCGATGATGGAGGCAGCGCGTATGATCGCCCTTTCCGGTGCGAAACCCAAACGTTCCATCATCTTCATCGGTTTCGCCGGCGAGGAGTTTGGTTTGCTCGGCGCACAAGCTTGGGTGAAGGCACACAAGGATAAACTGCCGAAGATCGCCAACATGTTCAACCGCGACGGTGGTCCGGAGCCTCCTGTAGGTATCTCTGTGCCGCAGGCGATGTATGATGATTTCGTGAAGATCACGGCTCCGATCAAGCAGATCCGTCCGGATTATCCGTTTGAGGTGAAGGTGGCTGAGCCCCGCGAGAAACCGACCAAGATGGGTGGCACAGATGCTTCTGTCTTCGCTATGCAGGGTGTGCCGACGATCGGCTTCACCACGGAGGATTTCAAGGGTTATAACTTCGAGTACCAAGAGATCTGGCACACGGAGCGCGACCTCTACACGAAGAACGTCCCCGAATATCAAGAGCACACGGCTACCGCCACAGCGATCATCGCCCTCGGCGTAGCCAACTTAGAGAAGCAACTCTCAAGAGAGGGTCTATATAAATAAAGGGATTCCTATCAAACGTTGATTTTTACCCAACAAAAAGAGGGTGTAGTTGAAGTGGCTACATCCTCTTTTTTTATCTCTATGCGTCTGACTTTGCCAACGTGGCAAGATCGACCGCCTACTGATCTATCGGATCATCATACTGACGTTGCAGCTCCTTGAGCTTCGCCATCATACGCTGAGTGATCGCCTCATAGTCTTTCTGCCCGTAGAGGTTGTGCATCTCCTTCGGATCGGCTTGCAGATCATACAATTCCCACTGATCAATGTCGTCATAGAAATGGATCAGCTTGTAGCGATCATCCCGCACACCGTAATGCTTCTTCACCGCATGTTCCGCTGGATACTCATAATAATGGTAATAAAGCGCATCGCGCCAATCTTGCGGCTCCTCCCCTTTCAGCAAAGGCAGCAACGACTCGCCCTGGATGTCTGAAGGAACGGCCACACCGGCTAACTCCAAGAAGGTGGGCGCATAGTCGATGTTCTGCACCAACTGCGGGATGTCTCCCCGCTTGCCACCCGGCAAGCGCATCAAGAGCGGTGTGCGGAAAGACTCCTCATACATGAAGCGCTTGTCGAACCAGCCATGCTCACCCATGTAAAAGCCCTGGTCGGAGGTATAGACAATCAGGGTATTTTCCATCAAGCCCTGCTCCTCCAGATAGTCCAACACCCGGCCGATATTGCGATCGACGGAGTGGATCACCCGGCAGTAATCGTGCATATAACGCTGGAATTTCCATTCCGCTAACTCCTTGCCCGTGCGTTTCTTCGCCTTGAAATCGGCGATGATGGGGTCATAATAGGCATCCCAAGCCGCCTTCTGTGCCGGATTCATATTATTATAAATGTAGCGACCCGCTCCCTCCAAGTTGGGATTGGAATGAATCTCATTCTCCTTATCGGCCATCTTGAGGTCGTAAACAACATCCATATCCTCGATAATACTCATCTCCTGCTCGGCCGCCGCCGTCCGACCCGCATAATCGTCGTAGAAGTTATCAGGAAGCGGGAAGGTCACATCGTCGTAAAGCCGCAGGTCGCAGGTGTCGGGCATCCAAGTGCGATGCGGGGCCTTGTGATGCAGCAAGAGGCAGAAGGGTTTCTCCTTGTCCCGCTTGTTGCTAAGCCAATCCAATGCCAAGTCGGTCGTGATGTTGGTGGCATAGCCTTCGATCTGCCGCTTCTCGCCATTATCGATGAAAGTAGGATTGTAGTAATCGCCCTGACCTATCAAGATGTTCCAATAATCGAAACCGGTCGGATCGGAGGTCAGGTGCCACTTCCCGATCATCGCCGTTTGGTAACCTGCTTGGCGCAACAGCTTCGGGAAGGTCTGCTGCGAGCCATCAAAGGTGTGCTCGTTGTCGATAAAGCCATTCTTGTGGCTATGCTTTCCCGTCAACATGCAGGCCCGGCTGGGTCCACTGATGGAATTGGCCACAAAACTATTGGTGAAACGAACACCATCCCGTGCGATGCGGTCGATGTTGGGGGTCTGGATGTAACGCCCGTCATAGGCACTCAGTGTTTGAAACGAATGGTCATCCGTCATGATGTAGAGGATGTTCAGCGGCTTTTGCGCGGTCTGTTCCCCGGCTGGCTGGCTGCAGGAGGTTCCTGCCAATGCTGCTATGCCTGTTAAAAGGTAGAGGGATTCTCGTTGATGGTTCATGGGAAAAGATTTAATTGTTTATTAAAAATGTAGAGACGTAGCGTGCTACGTCTCTCATGCTGTAATAGTAGAGACGCTGCACTGCCACGTCTCTACGAAATGATTATCCTAAGAGGTCTTTCAGCTTGCCCTCGTCTTGCAACTTAACGATCAGCTCGCCGAAAAGCGTATTGGCCCATGCGAACCAAGAGCGGGTGTATTTCGCACCATCATCCTTATGGAATGACTCGTGCATCAAACCGGTGCCGCCATCGGTGTCGCGCAAGGTCTCGATGCAATAGCGGATCTCCGCCTCGTCGGTTGAAGTCGTCGCCCGCATGATCAAGCTCATCGGCCATACATAGTCGAAGCCGATGTGTGGGCCTCCGATACCTTCGCCAGCCTTGCCCTTGAAGAAATAGGGGTTCTCCGTACTCCATACCAAACGACGGGTGTTCTGGTAAATTGGGTCGTTCACGGGCAGACAGCCCAAGAAAGGCAACGCTAACAAGCTCGGCACATTGGCATCGTCCATGAAGACACGAGCGCCAAAGCCATCCACCTCGTAGGCATACACCTTGCCGTATTTCGGATGCTCCACAATGCCATACTGCTTCACGGCCTGCTCCACCTCATTAGCCAATGCCTCGCAGCGAGCCGCCAAATCGTTGTTCTTGCGCACCGTACGCAGGATTTCGGCTACCTGACGCAACGAGGAGATCGCAAACAGGTTGGAGGGGATCAAGAAACCAAACAGCGTCGCATCATCCGAAGGACGGAAAGCAGAGAAAATCAAACCTACCGGATTGACCGGGGATCCCCAGCCATCGTTCAGCATCGTGTCGCCCTGACGCTCCGTCACACGCTGGAAGCGATACGGGCCCTTGTTCTCCTTGCGCTGCTGATCGCGGAAGGTGCGATAGACCGCCTCCATCGCCTGCTCCCAGTTCGCATCGAACACGGAGGTATCGCCAATTTCCTTCCAATAGTGGTAAGCCAAACGGATCGCATAGCACAAGGAGTCGATCTCCCATTTGCGCTCGTGCAGCTCCTTCTTCATCTTCGTACGGTCCTTCTCCCACTCGCTACCTGTCGGTCCCTCGTTGAAAGCGTTCGCATAGGGATCGATCAAGATGCAAGCCGTCTGGCGATTGATCGCACCAACCAGCATCTGCTGCAATTCTTTATCTTTCTTGGCCAACACCACATAGGGATAAACCTGTGCTGAGCTGTCGCGCAACCACATGGCGTGAATATCGCCCGTGATCACGAACGTATCCGGTTTTCCGTTCACCATCTTGAACTCGCAAGTAGTATCCAAGGTGTTCGGATAGCAGTTCTCAAACATCCATGCCAGTTTCGGATCCTTGATCTTGGCTTTCACCGCCTTGATCTTCTCCTCCACCGCTTTAGCCGAGAACTTACGATCGGCCGGAGCCGGGCGTTTCGTGGTGAAATCACCCGTCACTTTAGCCGCTAACTTGCTGTAGCTCTCTTTTGTCTCTTCAGGGGCAGCAACGGCTGCTAACATCTTTTCGCCAACCATCAATCCCGCCAAGGAGAGTGATCCGGCTTTCAAGAAATTACGTCTTGTTGTCATGATATATGAGTTGATTTATGTTGGTTATCTGCGTTTGTTGGCCTCACGAGCCTCCTTCTGCTTGCGCAATTGCTCTTCCTGCATCTTCTGCATCTCCTCCAACCGCTTCATGAAACCGGAACGCTTCATCGGTTTCCGCTTGTTGGCCTCCAATTTCGCCAACAGCTTCTCCTCGTCGATCGTGAAGCGGAAGAAGATCGTCTGCAAAATCGTGATCAAAGTGGAGATGAAGTAATAATAGGTCAAACCGGATGCGTACTGGTTGAAGAATACCAAAAACATCAACGGCATCAGATACATCATCGCCTGCATACCGGGCATCTGCTGCTGACCCGTGTTGGTCATCTCCATGTTAAACTTCGTATAGACGATGTTCGTGATGGTCATCAAGAGACAGAAAAGACTGATATGATTACCGAAATAGCTGGAGATTAAGGGAATGTTAGCCTCCCAGCTGACAATCGCATCGTAGGTAGAGAGGTCGTTTGCCCAAAGGAAGCTCTGGTGGCGCAACTCGATGGCTGACGGGAAGAACATGAAGAGGGCGATCAAGATCGGCATTTGCAACAACATCGGCAGACAGCCACTCATCGGACTCGCACCGGCACGACTATACAACTCCATCGTCGCCTTCTGACGCTCCAACGCCTGCTCCTGACCCGGATACTTGGCGTTGATCTCCTCCACCTGCGGACGCAACACACGCATCTTCGCCGAGGAGATGTAAGACTTATAGGTCAACGGGAAGAGGATCAACTTCACGATCACCGTCAACAAGAAGATCAGCAAACCATAGTTGGAGATGAAACCACCCAAGAAGTCAAACAACGGAATGACGAAGTATTGGTTCACCCAGCGGAAGATACCCCATCCTAACGGTACCAACTTCTCCAACTCCCATTCTGCCCCCTCTGGCTCTCCTTCGTCCAACTCCTTCAACAAAGCGAACTTGTTAGGACCAAAGAAGTAGGTCAACTCCGTCGCCTCACGGCCTTGCAAATCAAACGGCACTGAGGTAGATGCCTTGAAATGCTTCAAGACATTGCCCGCAGCGATCATCTTCGAATCCAATGTGCTTTCGGCAAAGCCCTCACCCTTCGCGATCAACACCGAAGAGAAGAACATATCCTTAAAGCCTATCCAACGCAAACGGTTGGAGATCTGCTTGCTGTCATCACGGGTCTCGCTCAAGCGATCCACATCATCCGCCACCACCTTATAGTTGAGAGAGACATAACGCTCTTCGAACGAACGGCCCTTCTCCTGCTGACGAATATCTTGCGTCCACACCATGTCTAACGCCCGTGTATTAGGCGACAAGAGTCCATTCAAACCGGTACCTTTGATGCTGAAACCTACCCGATAATCATTCGGTGTGAGGGTATAAACAAAATCCAAATAGCCAGCCTCACCCACTGCCAAACGCATGGTCAAGCCCTCTTTGCCCTGCTGAACCGGTGTAAAGTAGAGCTCCGACGTATTGACTACCCGATTATCCGCTGTAACCAACGAGAAATTCAACTCGCTGCCCTGCTCATCAAAAAGCACCAACGGCTGCCCTTGGTAATCATCATATTCTTTCAGGCGGGCATAGACAATACGACCACCCTTATTGCTCACGCGAAGCTCCAGTAGCTCATTCTCGATCGTAGTCTGTCGCTCCTCACCCGTCATTACCTGCGCAAAATCGCCAAAGCGTTGACGCATGTTCTGCATACGAACAGAGTCTGGCAAGTTATTGATAGAATCTTGCAGCATTGCTGCCTGTTGCTCCTTTTGAGCCAATTCCATTTGCTGCGCCAGCTCGATCTGCGCCAATGAATCCTGATAACGACGTTGCGCTTCGATTTGCTCTGGCGTTGGGCGGTTGAACCAGCTGAAGGCGAACAACACGACGCCAATCAGCACAAACCCTGTGATTGTATTTTTATCCACGTTTACTTATTTAATATTGTTTTATTTCTTATTTTCAATCGCAGCCTTCACGAAGCTGAGGAACAACGGATTGGGATTAACCACCGTGCTGTTGTACTCCGGGTGATACTGCACACCCACAAACCATTTCAAGGCCGGAATCTCTACCACCTCGACCAAGCCCGTATCCGGATTCTCTCCCGTACACATCATACCAGCCTGCTCAAACTGATGGCGATACTCACTGTTAAACTCAAAGCGATGACGATGACGCTCCTGGATGTGCTCCTTGCCATACGCCTCACGGATCTTTGAGCCCTCCTTCAAAATGCAATCATAGGCACCTAAACGCATCGAACCACCCATATTGGTCACGTTCTTCTGATCCGCCATCAAGTCGATCACCTTATGCTTGGTGTTCGGCTGCATCTCAGTGGAATTGGCGTCCGCCATACCTAACACGTCACGCGCGAACTCGATCACCATACACTGCATACCCAAGCAGATACCCAGGCAAGGCACATCGTGCTCACGGGCATACTTCAAGGCCGCAAACTTACCCTCAATGCCACGCTGACCGAATCCCGGTGCGATCAAGATACCATCCATATCCTTCAGCTGCTCAGCCGCATTCTGGTCGTTGAGCTTCTCGGAATGAAACAGGTGCAGATCCAATTTATGGTGATTGTAAATGGCGGCTTGCAGTAAAGACTCATCGATAGACTTATAGGCATCCTGCAACTCCACATACTTACCTACCAGACCAATCTTAACCGTCTCCGTGGCAGAACCCTTCAAGGCAAGGAACTCCCGCCAAGCCTTCAGCTCCGGTGTCGGGCCAACCTCCATACCTACTTTACGCAGCACCACCTCATCCATCTTCTGACGCTGCAAAACTAAAGGCACCTCATAGATGGTAGGCACGTCGATCGACTGGATCACCGAATCCTCAGCCACGTTACAGAAGAGCGCCACCTTACGCAACAGGCTCTGGCTCAATTCGTGCTCCGTACGCAACACCAAAATATCCGGCTGGATACCTGACTCTTGCAACTGCTTTACGGAGTGCTGGGTCGGTTTCGTTTTATACTCTTTAGCTGCGGCGATATAAGGTACATAAGTCAGGTGCACACAAAGACAGTTCTTACCCAACTCCCATTTCAACTGACGAACACTCTCAATAAAAGGCAAAGACTCAATATCACCCACCGTTCCACCAATCTCTGTGATGACAAAATCAAATTTATATTTGCTACCCAACAACTTCACGTTGCGCTTGATCTCATCGGTGATATGCGGTACGACCTGCACTGTCTTCCCTAAATAATCACCCTTACGCTCCTTATTGATCACGCTTTGATAAATACGACCTGTCGTGATGTTGTTGGCCCTGGTTGTCTGGACGTTCAAAAAACGCTCATAGTGGCCCAAATCCAAATCTGCCTCATGCCCATCAACCGTTACGTAGCATTCGCCATGCTCATACGGATTCAAGGTACCGGGGTCAATATTAATGTAGGGATCGAACTTCTGGATTGTCACTTTGTAACCTCTTGCCTGAAGTAACTTACCTAATGATGCGGAAATAATGCCCTTACCTAACGAAGAGACCACACCGCCTGTAACGAAAATGTACTTTGTATCTGCCACAATCGTAATATTTTAGTTGTCTTCTTTGAAACTTAACCTCGATAAATTAACCTATCAAAATCGCGAATTTAGCGATTTTCATCGAGACAAGCCCCATAATCCAACAAATATGCCTAAATTTGTCCAATCTTATTAGAAAACAGAAACAATCTATAAACACCTTATTTTATATGGCAGACGACAAGAAGATTATTTTCTCAATGGTAGGCGTTAGCAAGATCTATCCGCCTCAAAAACAGGTATTGAAGAACATCTATCTTTCCTTTTTCTATGGGGCGAAAATCGGTATCATCGGTCTCAACGGCTCCGGTAAATCCACCTTGCTCAAGATCATCGCAGGGCTCGACAAGGATTACCAAGGAGAGGTGGTCTTCTCGCCGGGCTACACCGTAGGCTATTTGGAGCAGGATCCGAAGCTGGAGTCAGGCAAGACCGTGAAGGAGATCGTACAAGAGGGTGTGCAGGAGACCGTAAACCTGCTCAAGGAGTTTGAGGAGGTGAACGAACGCTTCGCAGATCCTGAGGTTTTGGAGGATCCCGACAAGATGGATGCCTTGATCAATAGACAAGCCGAACTGCAAGATCGGATTGACGCTACCGACGCTTGGAACCTCGACAGCCGCTTGGAGCGAGCGATGGATGCCTTGCGTTGTCCGCCCGAGGATCAAGTGGTCGATACGCTCTCCGGTGGTGAACGTCGCCGTGTCGCACTTTGCCGCCTCCTGTTGCAACAACCAGATGTCTTATTGCTCGACGAGCCGACCAACCACTTAGATGCGGAATCCATCGACTGGTTAGAACAGCACTTACAACAATATGCAGGCACCGTGATCTGTATCACGCACGACCGTTACTTCCTGGATCATGTGGCAGGCTGGATCTTGGAGTTGGATCGTGGCGAGGGCATTCCTTGGAAGGGCAACTACTCCTCTTGGTTGGATCAGAAGACCAAGCGCATGGCGCAGGAGGAGAAGCAAGCCAGCAAACGACGCCAAACGTTGGAGCGTGAGTTGGAGTGGATCAACATGGCTCCAAAGGCCAGACATGCCAAGGGCAAAGCCCGCTTGAACGCTTACGAGGCCTTGCTAAACGAAGACCAGAAAGAGCGTGAAGCTAAATTGGAGATCTTCATCCCGAACGGTCCGCGTCTGGGCAACAAGGTCATTGAGGCACAGCATGTGGCGAAAGCCTTTGGCGATAAACTGCTGTTCGACGACTTAAACTTCATGTTGCCGCCTAACGGCATCGTGGGTGTCATCGGTCCGAACGGCGCAGGTAAGACGACCCTGTTCAAGATGATCATGGGCTTGGAGAGCATCGACAAGGGAACTTTCAAGGTAGGCGAAACCGTATGCATCGGCTATGCCGACCAAACCCACAAAGATATTGATCCCAAGAAATCCGTTTATCAAGTCATCTCCGGCGGACAAGAGTTCATCCGCATGGGTGGTAAGGAGGTAAACGCCCGTGCTTACCTCTCTAAGTTCAACTTCACCGGATCGGATCAGGAAAAAGCCTGCGGCGTACTCTCAGGTGGTGAACGTAACCGTCTGCACTTGGCCTTGACTTTGAAAGCGGATGCCAACGTGCTGTTGCTCGACGAGCCGACCAACGACATCGACGTGAACACTTTGCGTGCGTTGGAGGAGGGCTTGGAGAATTTTGCCGGCTGTGCGGTAGTCGTTTCGCATGACCGTTGGTTCCTCGACCGTATCTGTACACACATTCTCTCTTTCGAGGGAGATTCCAACGTAGTCTTCTACGAGGGTACCTATTCAGAGTATGAGGAGTACAAGCGGAAAACACAAGGCAATGTAGAGCCGAAGCGCGTACGTTACCGCAAGCTCATCGCCGATTAATTCATGAGAAGTATATACATATATAATTATAGTAAAAGATGAAAAAGAGCCTATTTTCGATGGCCATTTTGGCCGCAATGCTGTTTGGCCTCGTTACAGGAGCCAACGCGCAGAAGAGCGAGAAATTGTTCAATGGCAAAGACCTGTCTAACTGGAACTTCGTGGTAGATAAGAACGCCGTGCCGGCTGAGCAGGTTTTCAGTGTCAAGGAGGGTTTGATCCATATCAAAGGAGATCCATTTGGCTATATGTACACCAAAGAGAAATATAGCGACTACAAGCTGCACGTGGAATGGCGTTGGCCGAACGGTGAGTCAAACAGTGGTATCTTCCTGCTGATCGCCGATCCCAAGAATCCCTTCCCCAATGGTATTGAGTGTCAGCTTCATGCTGGCGACGCAGGCGACTTCGTCTTGTTGGGTGGCTCTGATTTAGCGGAGTTCTCTGGTCCCCGCCCCCAGTTCCCGGTGGTCAAGAAGGCACACGATTCCTCTGAGAAGCCGGCTGGCGAATGGAACGAGGCGAACATCTTTGTCAAGAACGGTGTGATCACTGTCTATATCAATGGTGTTTATCAAAACACGGGAACCAACAAGGTAAAAGAGGGCTACATCGGTCTGCAAAGCGAGGGCAAGGATGTACAGTTCCGCAACGTGACAATCACCAAATGGTAAGAAAAGCCCGTTATTTATAGCTGGTTTAAAAACATATCGTACCTTTGCGCAAAATTCTTACCAACTGAAAAGGAGTTAAGAACTATCATTGCAAAATAAAACCTATCGTAATGAAAAGAGACAACATTATTTTTGACATCATTGAGAAGGAGCACCAACGTCAGTTGAAAGGCATTGAGTTGATCGCTTCCGAGAATTTTGTCAGCGACCAGGTGATGCAAGCCATGGGCAGCTGCTTGACCAACAAGTATGCCGAGGGTTACCCTGGCAAGCGTTATTATGGCGGTTGTGAGGTAGTGGATCAAAGCGAGACGATCGCTATCGAGCGACTGAAAAAGATCTTCAATGCAGAGTGGGCAAACGTGCAGCCGCACTCCGGTGCACAAGCCAACGCAGCCGTGCTGTTGGCGGTATTAAACCCGGGCGACACCTTCTTGGGTCTGAATCTGGCGCATGGAGGTCACCTCTCTCATGGTTCAGCGGTCAATAGCTCTGGTATTCTCTATCGGGCAACCGAGTACAATGTAAATGAGGAGACGGGTCGCGTGGATTATGATCAGATGGAGGAGGTTGCTCTGCGTGAGAAACCCAAATTGATCATCGGTGGTGGCTCCGCCTATTCTCGTGATTGGGATTACAAGCGTATGCGTGAGATCGCCGACAAAGTAGGTGCTTTGTTGATGATCGACATGGCGCATCCAGCCGGTTTGATCGCTGCTGGTTTGCTGAACAACCCGTTGGAGTATGCCCACATCGTTACCTCTACGACACACAAGACTTTGCGTGGTCCGCGCGGTGGTATCATCTTGTTAGGCAAAGACTTCGAGAATCCTTGGGGCAAGAAGACACCGAAGGGTGTAACCAAGATGATGTCTCAGTTGCTGGATTCTGCTGTATTCCCTGGCATCCAGGGTGGTCCGTTGGAGCATGTGATCGCAGCGAAGGCTGTCGCTTTCGGCGAGGCATTGGAGCCGGAGTACAAGACCTACCAGACACAGGTGAAGAAGAATGCGGCCACCATGGCTCAGGCATTCATCGACAAGGGCTACAAGATCATCTCTGGCGGTACAGACAACCACAGCATGTTGATCGATCTGCGCACGAAGTTCCCTGATCTGACTGGTAAGGTAGCAGAGAAGGCATTGGTAGCGGCAGACATCACGGTCAACAAGAATATGGTTCCCTTCGACAGCCGTTCCGCTTTCCAGACTTCTGGTATCCGTATCGGTACACCGGCCATCACGACTCGTGGCGCTAAGGAGCCGTTGATGGGCGAGATCGTAGAGTTGATTGATACTGTGTTGAGCGCGCCTGAGTGCGACAAAACCATCTCCGCTGTACGTGAGAAGGTCAATAGCATCATGAAAGACTATCCAATTTTTGCTTGGTAATATACTTTAGGCGGTGTGTCTAAACGAAGAACTTTCGTTTGGGCACACCGTTTTTTTCGAATCATAGTTTAGCAATTTAAATATAAAACACAACATGAAAAAGCTGCTCGCCTTCTTTTGCGCAAGCGCAATCCTGGCCTGTATGGCCTCCTGCAGTGACTCCCCGACGAAGGTTATGCCTTATAATCAGGGAATCAACATTATTCCGGCTCCCGTGAGCTTAGTACAAAACGAAGGGAACTTCAAGCTGAGCAAAAACACAAAGCTCTACGCCTCTACTCCGGAGGCCAAGACGGTGGCTGAGTTCTTCGCCGCTAAGCTGAACACGGCTACCGGCTACCAAATCAGCGTAACGGACAAAGCCGTTTCTGATGGTCTCTCTCTGCTGATCGACAGCAACCTCGATCTGAACGATGAGGGTTATACTTTGGACGTGACCAATTCAAACGTCACTATCAAATCAAAAACGCCGCAAGGTCTCTTCTATGGTATGCAATCCTTCTTGCAGTTGCTTCCCGCAGAGATCGAGAACCCAACCGTAGTAAAAGGCATCGCCTGGACAGCTCCAGCCGTGAGCATCAAGGATGAGCCACGCTTTGGCTATCGCGGCATCATGCTCGATCCTTGCCGCCATTTCATCCCTGTGGAGAACATCAAGAAACAGCTCGACGTACTCGCCCTGTTCAAGATCAACCGGATGCACTGGCACCTGACCGATGACCAAGGCTGGCGTATCGAGATCAAGAAATATCCGAAACTGACCGAGATCAGTTCAAAGCGCATCGACGGTGAGGGAACGGAATACAGTGGTTTCTACACTCAAGAGGAGATCAAGGAGGTCGTGAAATATGCGGCTGATCGCTTCATCACAATCGTACCGGAAATCGAGTTGCCGGGTCATGAGATGGCTGCTATCGCTGCTTATCCCGAACTCTCTTGCAAGGGAGAGCCAGGCACACCGCGTGTCATCTGGGGTGTAGAAGACATCGTGATGTGTGCGGGTAAAGAGGAGCCGTTTGAATTCTTGGAGAACGTAATCACAGAGGTTGCCGCTCTCTTCCCGGGTGAGTATTTCCACATCGGTGGTGATGAGTGCCCGAAGACCAGCTGGAAGAACTGCCCGCTCTGCCAAGCACGCATCCGTGAGTTAGGCTTGAAGGGCGATAAAGAGCACAGCGCGGAGGAGAAGCTGCAGAGCTACTTCGTACAGCGCATGGAGAAAGTGGTCAATAAGTTAGGCAAACGCATGATTGGCTGGGATGAGATCCTCGAAGGCGGTTTGGCTCCTACAGCTACCGTGATGTCTTGGCGAGGTGAACAAGGCGGTATCGCAGCGGCCAGCATGAACCACGACGTGATCATGACTCCGGGTAGCGAGGGTATGTATCTCGACCACTTCCAGGGCGATCCGAAGATCAACCCGGTTTCTATCGGTGGCTACACCACGTTGGAGAAGACCTACAGCTACAACCCCATCCCCGACACCTTAGCCAAAGAGGGTAAAGGTGGTTTCATCAAGGGTGTACAGTGTAACATCTGGTCAGAGTATATGTACACGACCGACCTCATGGAGTATCGCATCTATCCCCGCATCTTGGCGCTCTCTGAGATCGCTTGGTCTCCGCTGGATCGCAAGGATTACAAGGATTTTGAGCGCCGCATCGACAACGCACAGGTACGTTTGGATGGACACAACATCAACTACTACATTCCGCAGCCGGAGCAGCCGAATGGCTCTTGCAACTTCGTCGCCTTCACTGACAAGGCCACGATGAGCTTCAAGGCCAACCGTCCCGTGAAGATGGTCTATACGTTGGATGGCAGCGAGCCGACACCGGAGTCAACTGTTTATACAGATCCGTTCGACATCACAGAGACAACCACGTTGAAGATCCGCTCTGTGTTACCTTCCGGTAAGATGAGCCAAACCCGTGTGATCACCGTGGAGAAGCAGGCATTGGCACCTGCCAAGGAGGTAGCGAAGACGACACCGGGCTTGAAGATGCAGGTAGCAGATGGCATGTTCTTAGAGTCTTCTCAGTTAGCCAACGTGAAGGAGTGGAAAGAGGTACCTTGCAAGCAGTTGCGTGACTTGACCAGCTATGTGAAAGTTGATGAGGGTATGCGTAACGTGAAGCAATATGCCGCAGTCGCTACGGGTTATGTCAATATCCCCGAAGATGGCGTTTACTTCCTCTCTTCTGAGTTAGAGGAGGTTTGGATCGACGGTAAGTTGATGATCGACAACAAGGGCGAGGTGAAGCGCTTCTCTCGCAAAGACAACTCCGCAGCTTTGGCCAAGGGCCTGCATGAGTTGAAGGTAGTCTTCTTAGGTCATATCATCGGTGGTTGGCCCTCCAACTGGAACGATGGTAGCGTGAAGCTACGCCGTGCGGACGAAGAGAAATTCGCTCGCATCACACCGGAGATGCTCTGCCATTAATCAGCAAACAAACTGATGTCCTAATAAAAGGGATGTGCTCACGCAGAGTGCATCCCTTTTCTTTTCACCCACACCTTATGTGAGCCATGCCCTTTGGTGTCCAACGGCCCATCCGGATTGGCACAAATCATCTTCAACTCCTGCGAAGCACTCGTACGACTCAAGTTATTGATTGCCGCGTAATCCGTCAAGCCGATAAATCCATCTCGCTCAATCACCGCCAAAGCCCGCTCAATGCGTTGCTCCAAGGTGAAAAGCTGTTTCTTAATCACCTTCACGCCACTCATCTCCCGCTCCAACTCCGTTTCATTGCGTAAATCCTTCAACCACGACGGATCGACCTTGAAGTTGACGTTCTTCACCGTCACGTGTCGATAGGCCATCTTGTCATCCGCCTGCTGCATCACCTTCGGCTTATCGTCGTCAAAATCCAACGACAGCGAGAAAGTACCCAACTCATCCACCTTCACCGTATAGCCCTGCGACAGCATTCGCTTCATGGTGTCGCTCAAGCCCATCAACACTGCCCGAATCACGCTGGGCGAAATCGCCCGATCATAACTGTGCATCTTTTCGATCAACTCCTCGGTGTCTAACAACCGATACGCATCCAACTTGGGATAGACTCTCCTCTCCCCCGTCTGACGAACGTCATACATTTCTTGTAACTTGTACTTTGGCATGTTTTTCTATTGAATATAAAAAGTAAACGAAAGGCATCAAAATCTCCGTTCGCCTCAGCCGAACGGACATTCCACTCAGCCGAACCGCCGTTCCGCACAGCCGAACGCACATTCGGCACAGTGGAACGAAGATTTCAATACTGCATAGTTACATCTTTTTCCCTACTCCTCCAAATCTTTCCTCCCATTTCTTTGGAAAAAGATAGGCAATACTTACGCATTCCTTCCTCCACGTTTGTTGCGCACTCACTTTTTTCCTGTATCTTTGTCACGTCCTACGCCGATCGTGCCGTCTCGCAAGGAACGGAACGGAGGGGAGGGCAAGACATATTGAAAGGCGTTTACTACGCTTTGGTTTTGACGTTCTGAAATCCTAGGAAAATTTCAAGATATGTGTCAAAAACAAAAGTGGCGGTGAATGCCCCGTGGGTTTGTTATAGGCAGCCCTCGTTATGCCCAACGGCCATTGGTGTATCCTTACGCCAATGGTTCTTTGGGTATTGAGGTTGTATATATACACATCGGCGTGGGGCTTCGTCGTTGCTCGTTTCGACACATAGGGCCATTCCTAGGAGCCTCAGAACGTGAAGCGAGCGACAGTGCAGGGCTTCACGCTTTTTTTATGTCTTCAGCAAGCCTTTTATCTACAGAACATGAACGGTTGCCGGAGTCCTTGGCCGTTGAGAGAGGAAAACAAGGAATGGCAAGGATCTACGACAACATAGAGACTAAATTCACAACCGGATTGCAAGGAATCATCGGCAACACCGGAGTCACACGCATAGATTGTTGCATTGGTTACTTCAACCTGCGGGGATGGAGCTTGGTCATGAACCAGGTGGATCGCTTGCCGGGTGAGGAGATCTATGAACAAGATGAACGCAAACAGCGTGTATGTCGCCTATTGATTGGTATGCATCGCCCCGATGAGGAGTTGGTGCGTTGCCTCTATTCCAAGAACGAACAGTTACCCGATGCAGAGTTCGCCCAGCAAAGCAAACGGCTGATCGCCCAAGATTTTAAGCGGCAACTGCAATTGGGAAAGCCTACCAAAGAAGATGAGGAGACCCTGCGCCATCTCTCTGCGCAAATGAAAGCGGGCAAGGTATGCGTGAAACTATACCTCAAAGAGCCCCTGCACGCCAAACTCTACTTGGCCTACCGTCCACAAGACACCTTCAACCCCATCCAAGCCATCATGGGCAGCAGCAATCTCACCTACGCGGGATTGACCAAGCAGGGGGAATTGAATGCGGAATTTAGCGACAGCGACAGTGCCCAAAAATTAGCGAACTGGTTCGACGACCGGTGGAACGATCGCTTTTGCTTAGATCTGACCGAAGAACTGATTCGCATCATCGACGAGAGCTGGGCCGGAGAGATCCCTATCCCACCCTACTACATCTATCTGAAAACCGCCTATCACCTCAGTCAAGACGCCCGTGAGAGCATTGGGGAATACAAACTCGACATCCAATTCCGTCACGACCTGTTGGATTTCCAGCAGATAGCGGTCAAGATCGCTGCCAAGAAACTCAACAGCGACAAGTTAGGAGGAGCGATGATTGGCGATGTGGTGGGATTGGGAAAGACCATCACCGCTTGTGCGATCGCCAAGCTCGTGGAGCAGAACCACGCAGGCAGCACCTTGATCATTTGTCCCGCCAATCTGCAAACGATGTGGCAGAAGTATCAAATCAAATATGACTTGAAAGCCGACATCCGCTCCATGGCGAAAACGATGGATGCCTCCCTCATGCGCTCCTATCGACTCATCATCATCGACGAGAGCCACAACCTGCGCAACGCCAGCGGACAACGCTACCAGCAAATCCGTCATTTGATCGAAAAGTTGGATTGCAAGGTATTGCTCTTGACCGCTACGCCCTATAACAAGGATTTCCGGGATTTAGGCAATCAACTCCGGCTATTCGTGGATGCAGACCAAGATCTTGGTATTCGTCCGGAAGCCTACATCCAGAGCATTGGTGGCGAACGGGAGTTCCAACGGCGACACAGCGACATCCACATGCGTTCCATCCGTGCTTTTGAGCAAAGCCAGCATACAGAGGATTGGAGCGATCTCATCAGGATGTTCCTCATCCGCCGAACACGTACCTTCATCAAAGAGAACTACGCCAAAGAAGACAAGGAGACCCACCGCAAGTACCTGCTACTGCCAGATGGAACAAAGTCCTATTTCCCCGATCGCATTCCTCGCACGGTGAAGTTCCACACGACAGCGGGCGATCAATACAGCCGTCTCTATTCCGACGAGATGGTCACGCTGATGAATTCACTCAAATTGCCTCGCTATGGCTTGATCAAGTACTTTGACGAGGCTAAAGCCACTGACATCACACCTCAGGAACGGCAAATCAAGGAGCACCTCTCCCGGGCAGGCGAACGCATGATGGGCTTCTGCAAGAGTACCTTCTTCAAGCGCATTGACAGCAGTGGCTATGCTTTCCTGCTGACGGTCTATCGGCATATCCTACGCAACGCCCTCTTTATCTACGCAATCGAGAACAAACTGCCGCTTCCAATTGGCGACGAGAATGGGTTTGCTGACAATTATGTGGAAGACGAAGACAGCAACCAATCCCTGTTCAACGAAGCAAACCAAGGGAACGCACAAGAAAAGGAGATGCTGCTCGCTTTCCCCACAGAAATAGATAGCTATAAGCAGCTGGCGAAGCGTTATTACGAACGTCTCGCTGAACAAGACAACTGCTCCTGGATTCACTCCGGTTATTTCAAACGGACTTTGAAGCAACAGCTGACGAAAGATTGCGAGCAACTGATCCAAATGATCAAACTCTGTGGCCAATGGGAGCCTGACCAAGATCCGAAACTGAATGAGCTGGAGCGCCTGTTGCGTGAAACGCATCCCAACGACAAGATCGTTGTCTTTACCCAGTTTTCTGACACAGCCGATTATGTCGCCAGACAATTGCAAAAAAGAGGATTAAGGCATGTCATCAGCGTGACAGGAGACAGCCAAAAGCCCACTGAGGTAGTTGAACGATTCTCACCGGTCAGCAACGAGAAGCACTATTCCCCCGAGGAACAATACCGAGTGCTCATCGCAACCGATGTCTTGAGCGAGGGACAGAACCTGCAAGACGCACACATCGTCTGTTGCTATGACATGCCATGGGCCATTGTCCGTTTGATTCAACGTGCGGGTCGTGTGGATCGAATCGGACAAAAAGCCCATCAAATCTATTGCTACTCCTTCTTGCCTGCGGACAAACTGGAAAAACTCATTCACCTGAAGAAAAAACTCAACGATCGCATCAATGCGAACGCAAACATTGTTGGCAGCGATGAATACTTTTTCGAGGGCAACGAACAAAACCTACGGAATCTGTACAACGAGAAGAGCGGCATCTTGGACGAGGAGCGTGACGATGAGGTGGATCTCTCCTCACATGCTTTCCAAATATGGAAGAACGCCACTGATGCCGATCCTGCATTGAAAGCGCTCATTCCGGCCTTGAACAACGTGATCTATTCCACCCAATCCACGCCCGACGCATGGCCTGGTGGAGTCATCACCTACGCAAAGACCCGCAACGATTTTGACATCTTGACTTGGCTGGATCCCTCAGGAAACATCGTCAGTCAATCGCAAAAACGCATCCTGAGCGCCATGGCGTGCGACAAGCATACCCCGGCTGTAGAACCTTTGCCCAATCACCATGAATTGGTGGCCAAGGCGATCGAGCGCTTGGAGAACGAGACGATCACCTACGGAGGTGCTTTGGGCAATCGTTTCACTACACGTTACCGCATCAGCCGTTTGCTCGAACAATATTATAGCCAACCCGCCACGCTCTTTTTCAACCAAGAGAAGAAAGAGCTGTTGAAGTTGGCCATTGACGAGATTTACAACTTCCCCCTATTGGAAAGCGCAAAAGGCACACTGGGGCGTATGCTCCGCAACAGCACTCTCGACGAAATGGTAGATACCATTTTGGAGATGCGGAAAGATGGTTGCTTCTGCCGTGTGGAGGAAGATCCCAACCGCAAGAAAGAGCCATCCATCATTTGCTCGATGGGTTTACAACAAGAATCATAAACTTTTAGAAACAGACAGACACCATGAGACGAAATGTATTCAATCAATATATCCAAGCGAATGACTTCAAGGGATTGTTCATCACCGAGATGGGTTGGAACCAATTCAAAGGCCAAGCCGATATGCCGCCGATCGACATCGAGGGGAAAAGCTATCAAATGACCACCATCGCCGAACGAAACGGTTTCCAGATCATCACCTGTCCCGTGCAACACATACCCGCTTCCTCCCTCTGCAAGAAGCTGGATTATAAGCTGCGGAACATGGCCTACGATTATATCTGCATCTTCTATCTGCCCGGCACAGCGCACCACCAATGGATGGCACCCGTCAAGACCGTTGAGAAGCGAGACATTGTCACCATCGAGTATGAGTCAGCCGACAAGGCCGATTTCCTGTTCGCCAAGATAGACAGCCTCTCCTTCGACTTGGGGCAACAGACCACCATCGTGGATGTCAAGGAACAGGTGCAACACACCTTTGCGGTCAATTCGGAGAAAATCACGAAGGATTTCTACACCGGCTTCCGCAAGGAGCACAAAGCCTTTGCCGACTTCATCACGGGCATTGATGACCACATCACCAATGTTGCCAAGAACAAAAACAAGCAATGGTACACCTCGGTGATGCTCAATCGACTCATGTTCTGTTATTTCATCCAGAAGAAAGGATTCCTGAATGGGGACTTCGACTACCTGCAACACAAACTGCATTGGGTGCGCCAAGAGAAGGGGCAAGACCGCTTTTTCCAATCCTTCTATCGAGGCTTCCTCTCCCGGCTTTTCCACGATGGATTGAACAAGCCCAAGCACGACGCTGACTTTGAACAGATGTATGGCCGCATACCCTACCTGAATGGAGGGATGTTCGACGAGCATCAACTGGAGCACGACTATGCCGACATCGACATCAAGGACGAGGCCTTCATCCGTCTGTTCAACTTCTTCGACACCTGGCGGTGGCACCTCGACACACGCATCACCGCCAGCGGGAAAGACATCAATCCGGATGTATTGGGTTACATCTTCGAGCAATACATCAACGACCGTGCCCAGATGGGTGCCTACTACACCAAGGAGGACATTACGGAATACATCGGGAAGAACTGCATCCTTCCCTTCTTGATGGATCGGGTAGCCGAGACCTCTCCCAAGGCATTCACCGCCGAAGGCTATGTCTGGAGTTGGTTGAAACAGCGTGGCGATCGTTATATATACGATGCCGTCAAGAAAGGCTACTGCCCCGATTGGCAGCAACAAATACCGAAAACAATCGCCATAGGCATCGACACGACCCAACCGAACCTACTTGAGCGACGGGCGCAATGGAACACTAAGACACCTGAGCGATTCGCTTTGCCCACAGAAATCTGGCGGGAAACGATCGACCGTTTGCAACGCTGCGAATCCCTGCTGCATAAAATCAAGCAGGGTGAGATCACGCACATCAACGATTTCATCACTTATAATCTGGACATTCGCTCCTTTGTCTATGACCTCCTGCATAACACGGAAGATCATCTGTTCATCCTCCATTTCTATAAAGCCCTGCAACAGGTGACCATTCTCGATCCGACTTGTGGAAGTGGTGCGTTCCTCTTTGCGGCCATGAATATCCTCGAACCACTCTACGAAGTGTGTATCGAGCGGATGCAGGAGTTTCATGCGCAAAATCCACTCCTCTTCAAGCCAGAATTGGAGGAGATCAGCCACAAATACCGCAGCAACATCCAATACTTCATCTTCAAGAGCATCATCTTGCGCAACCTCTATGGCGTGGATATTATGGTGGAAGCGACAGAGATCGCCAAGTTGCGCCTGTTCCTCAAAATGGTAGCCGTCGTGGAGGTGGATAAACGTGCGGAAAACTTGGGCTTGGATCCATTGCCCGACATCGACTTCAATATCCGTTGCGGCAATACCTTGGTCGGTTATGCGACAGCCAAAGAGTTGGAGCGGGATCTGATTGAAGGGGATATGTTTGCCAACCAAGAGTTCAAGGAGAAGGTGGAAAGCGAGATGCAGAAAGTGGCTACCGCCTACGAACTCTTCAAGATGGTACAGATGCAACAAAGCGAGAACATGGTAGCCTTCAAGCAGGCCAAACAACAACTGAAAGAACGGCTTGCTTCGCTCAACCATTCCCTGAACCAACGCCTTTGGAAGGCCACCGCAGATATACCTTTTGAGCAATGGTTGGCCTCTCACCAACCCTTCCATTGGTTAGCAGAGTTCTATCAAATCATCCACGACAATGGAGGATTTGATGTGATTATTGGGAATCCGCCGTATGTGGAGTATAATAAAAAGGACAGGACAACAGGGTTAGCTGTTTCTGATATATATCAACTCACCTATTATCAAACTATATCATGCGGTAACTTATATGCTTATGTAATGGAACGAGCCGCAAATATTATTAATGGTACATCAAAATTCTCTATGATTATTCCAATGTCGATCATAACAACAGAAAGGATGCTTCCATTAAGGACTTTTTTATTTAAACTATACGCTTCAATCTATCTCTACAATTTAGCAGGAGATTGGCATCCAGGTAAACTATTTGAAGGTGTTAGAAGTTTATTTTCTGTTATAACCATGTCAAATAAAGAATCAACTCAACATAAAATACATACAACAAACTATACACGATGGGCAACTATTGAACGACCATTTCTATTTACTAATAAAATGCACTATACCGAAAACAAGGAGAATATTATTAGTGAATCATATCCCAAAATAGGCAACGAAATTATACCCCATATATTAGAAAAGATAAACAAAAACAAGCCTATAATCTATAATATAATATCAGGAAATTATAAGATATATTATAGAAATGCAGGGATAGCATATTACAACATATCTCTTAACTTCATTCCCTTTTTTGAGGTTAATGGAATACAATCAACATCATCCACTTTAAAAACAATAGCTATCAATAGCAAAAGTATGGCGGACACACTTGTAGCCTATATGAATAGTTCCATATTTGCCTTGATATATTTTTGTTATTCAGATTGTTATCATCTAACTATTAAAGATTTAAATCGTATTTTTCTATCCAATTTTAGCATGAACTTATTATCAGAGAAATGCAATTCTTTGATGATAAGTCTAAAGAAAAACAGTGTTATTAAATCAACTTCTTATAAAACAAAAGGAAATGTGGTTTATCAAGAATTATATCCAAGATATTCCAAAAAAGAGATCGACGAAATCGACAAAGTCTTAGCAAAGCACTATGGATTTACGGAAGAGGAATTGGATTTCATTATCAACTATGACATCAAGTATCGGATGGGAGATGAATTGAATGACAACGAATAATACATACCGAACCGCTATTGGGAACATTGCGTTACTGCAAAAGCGAAAGATCGGCTTCTTAGCCTCCCGCCAAATCGCTACCCTCTCCGTACTGCCCACACTCGATTGGGCAACGGCGATCAGCCAACGGGAGGAGGTGGCCGTGGTCAGTGGGTTTCATTCACGGATGGAGAGAGAGGTACTGAAGATCTTGCTTCGAGGCAAGTGTGGCATCATTGTTGTCTTGGCCAGAGGCATGTATCATCAAGTACCTCAAATCTATGAAGAGGCCCTGCAACAAAATCGCTTGTTGATCCTATCCTATGAAAAGGATAACCTAACCCGCATCTCCGAACGAACCGCTCACAAACGAAACGAGTGGGTCGTATCGCTATCGGATGAAATTAATCCGGCCTTTTGAGTGTCACGCCCTGCTCGTCCCATTGTTCCGAGAGAATTCGAATTTTTCTAATTGCATCGGACAAATGGACTTCCCCACACTCATCTATCTGTTTCAAATGATAGTTTATCGTTGATACGGCTGTGCCAAACAGCTCCGCCATCCGTTGCTGCGACAGCCAGAACGTCTCCTGGTTGAACAGCACGGAGACATTCACCTTGCCTGTGGAGGAGCGGTAGATGAGCACATTGCCTTCCATCCCTTTGGCTAATTCCTTGCCCGTCAATGCCCCTTGGAAATACTCCCGTGCCATCTTAACCATGGGCTTGCGCTGATCGGCATTGCAGGCGATGCCCATACATGCTGCACGTGAAAGCAACATGCTGGTCACACGTCGTGCTGTGCCGTTGCCCAACTGTGCCATCTCTTCTATCTCACGGAAATGCTCGTTGCGGGCAAGTCCTCGCTCCACTTGAAGGGCATGAGCCACCTTGTCCATGAGCTGCTCGAAGTTGGTGGCGACGCTGTCGTTGGCCATGGAGGTGTCACGCAGCACGGCATAGAGGAGGTGCATCTTGGCGATGGCGGTCACCTGATAGCGTTCCTCACGCCCGCTGATGATGGCCTCCAATTTGTCTATGAATGTCCGCTTGGGAACTATCCTGTTGACCCTCGTTGAGGGTGGGAAGAGGTCTTGTATCATATTTACTTATTGCTTACTTCATCTAACTTTACCATATTATTTAGCTTCCCAATGCCCAAAAGTATTTCCTCCGACACGTTTTATGCAATATCTTTTCAATTCTGCAACATACGTTCCTGCTGTCCTTTCGGAAACTGCAAGCCTTTCGGCAATTTCCTTGTGCTTGATAGATGGGTTATTGACTATAAGCCTAAGAGTGTCAAGAACTTCCTTTCGGCAATCTTTCGGCAATCTTTCGGCAAGTGCAACGAAACTCCAATCGCTTTTTAGTGGGTTATTGTCTTTTGTATCATCTTTTGGGACATCTTTAGTGACATCTATTGGGACATTCGCATTATAATCCGGCCTTTTGAATGTCACTGTGGTTTAACTAAATTAGTTGACCGCAAATAGTCCTAATCACAAAAGAGGTTGACCGGTTAATAAATTATTTATAGTTCACGTTGACACCTATTTCTTTTATTCATTCGACAGGTTGACCAGTGTAGTTTCCCGATTTAGGTTGACTACATGTTGTCTTTAACCCTAAAAAGAGTTGACTCAGTTAAACATTACTACTAATTTTAGTTGACTCCTATTTTATGCGAAGATAATCAAATCTACGCCCATTCTTTTCAGTTCAGCCAATAATTTCCGATAACGCCCCGCTTGCATCAGCAAGCGAGGAAAGGCGAGGGAGGGCTGCCCCATGCAGAGTAGGGTTGCGTGCTGTTCACGACAGACATCAGCAATAGCCTGCGCGACGTTGTCGGAAACCACTTGCTGCACTTGCCCGCCCAGCTGCATGACCAGCTCCAGATGACTCATCAGGTGACGTTGGGCATCTAACGGAATGCGGTCGGTCTGCTCGTCCGAAGTCTGCACATAGAGCGCTATCCATTCGGCATTATACATATCAGCCACACGAGCAGCTTTACGGATGATGTGCTGCTGAGTCTCACTGTTGCTGCTCACGCAAACCACCAACCGTGCCACTCCATTTACCCTCCGTTCTTGGGGTCGCACCTCATCCGCCACCTTCTTCCCCACCCGTAGAGCCACCTCTTTCAGTGCCAGCTCACGCAGTTGCAGGATATTTCCTGTGCCGTTCCACGAGTTCTTCCGCTGTGAGATCGATATTCACCACCTCATCAGCTTCCTGCAGCACACAGTCGGGGATGCGTTCTTTCACTTGAATGCCCACCATCTGCCGCACCTCGTCGTTCAAGCTCTCGATGTGCTGGATATTAACCGCCGAGAGCACATGGATGCCGGCATTGAGCAGTTCCATCACATCCTGCCACCGCTTAGCGTTGCGGCACCCTTCCACATTCGAATGGGCCAGCTCATCTACAATCACGATCTCTGGGTGTACGCGCAGAATAGCATCGAGATCCATCTCTTCCATCTCCTTACCTTTGTAGAACACCTTCTTGCGGGGGATAACGGGCAGCCCTTTCAGTGCTTTCACCGTGTCGGGACGGCCATGCGTCTCCACATAGCCTATCCGTACATCCGTACCTTGGCGGAGCATCTCACGGGCATCCTGCAACATCCGGTAGGTTTTGCCCACCCCGACTATCATGCCGATGTAGATCTTGAACCTGCCCCGATGCGATCGACGTATCAGGTCGAGAAAATAGCTTGTATCATTTTCCATATCCATATCTTCCTCTTACGATGAAGGATATGCAAAAATAGTGCCAACTTCGTACCTCTCCTCGCAGCAGGTTGTCTATCAATGAAAAAACCGTTATCTCAAGGCTACAAGCGCATGGAGTGACCCTTTCAAAATGAAAGGGTAGGCTTTTCATTTTGAAAAACAGGTTTCGCCCGTCTGACGAAACTCATACACTGACCGTAACTTGTACATTGGCAGTAGCTACTCAATAGCCAGATTGCCTCCTATACGCCTTGGGAGAACAGCCGACATAGTGCTTGAAGTATTTGCCGAAGAAAGACTGCGAGGGAAAGTTGAAACGAGTGGCGATCTCCTTGATGCTGAGATCCGGCATCTCCAACAGGGCCTTCGCCTCGGCAATCACTTTTTGCACAATCCATTGACTGGCTGAACGGCCGGAGACCTCTTTCACGAGACTGGAGAAATAGCGAGGAGAGACATGCTGCAAGGCCGCATAGAAGGTGACCTCACGTTCCTCGCAATAGTGACGGGAAAGATCATTGTAGAAGCGTTGGAAGACCTGATCACGGTTGCTCAACGGCTTAGGATCAAGCGGCTTGTTGGTCAGATAGATATAGATGACCTCAAAGAAGAAAGAGCTACCTAACGATTGATAGAGCTCCCTAAGCACGGTTCTTCTGCCAGCATCTATCGAGGAGATCGAGTAGAGCTCACGCAACCGCTCCTCGTAGGCATGGATGGAATGGCGCAGACTTTTGTGTTGTGCCTCCGTCAAGGTTAAACAGGGATGGTAGCGGATGAAGAGAATCTGCTCGGCATTCAACACCCGATTGGCCAGTACGGTCAGGAAATCAAGATTGCCATCCAGCAGAAAGCCTTCGGTGTCCGGATGAATCTTACGGATACGCACCAAGCTGGAAGCCAAGTAGATGTACATGTCTCCCCGATGAATCACATAGGTCTGCTCCTCAAACGAGACCTCCACTTCTCCCCGCTCACAGATAAACATACCGCAACGATCCGCATTGGAAAGTACCTGCCCTTCAGAAAAGAGCGTTTCGCTGCGCTTGACAAGATAAGACACGCGAAAAGGGAATAACTCCGGATGCGCACCACCGATCATTTGACTACTATTGCTTAATTGTTCCATTTTCCAGCTATTCGCAAGCAAAATAAACACATTTTGGCCAAATAGCTCGTAGGAAATCGAACAAATCGGACATTTCGAACAATCTACCATTCAAATGCACCTTTCCACACTGGAGGAAGCGAACTACTTTTGCTCCCAAAAGTAATAGCCATATGCATCAAATGAAAAAATATTATGGAAGTTGGGTGATCCTGGCAGGACTGTGGATCACCGCATGCACAGAACCGAACAAACCAAAAGAGATGGTTCCCAGTGTCAAACTGGAACAGGTGAAAGCGGCCTCAGAAGAGACCTACTTGCAATATCCGGGCAAGGTGAAGGCTGCTCAAGATGTGAATTTAGCGTTCAAGGTGAGTGGCACGTTAGCCCGTATCTATGTGGATGAGGGCAAGCCGGTCCAAGCGGGGCAATTGCTGGCCGAACTTGACCCGACCGACTACCAAGTGCAACTCGATGCCACTGAAGCGCAATACCTGCAAGTGAAGGCTGAGGCTGAGCGTGTCATGGCACTCTACCAAGAGGGAGCCGCCACGACGGATGCCAACGACAAGGCGACTTACGGCCTCAAGCAGATCACGGCCAAATACAAACATCATCAAGATGAGTTGGCCTATACCAAACTTTATGCGCCCTTCTCCGGTGCTATCCAGAAACGGATCTTCGAGGAGCACGAGACCGTAGGAGCCGGTATGCCGGTGCTCTCCATGATCAGCGGAGGGACACCTGAGGTAGAGATCAATCTGCCTGCCGCCGCCTATATTCATCGAGATCGATTCAGCACATTCAGTTGCACATTCGATCTCTATCCGGGAGAGACCTACAGCCTGAAGCCAATCAGCATCACGCCTAAGGCCAATGCGAACCAGCTCTACACCATGCGACTGAAACTGGCCGATGGCGCAAAGCCTATGCCCTCTCCCGGCATCAACACGATGGTCACCATCCGCTATACAGAGGTGGAAGGCGCACCGGAATGTATCGTGCCGACCTCTGCCCTTCGCACAGAGGGGGGCAAGACCCTGCTCTTCACCTATCAAGCGGAAGGGACCGTAAAGGCGTGCCCAGTAGAGACCTTGCGCTTGCTGAGCAATGGAAATGCCGTGGTGAAAGCCGTAGATAACTCACTGAAACCTGGTGACCAAGTTGTCGCCGCAGGTGTACGGGAGATGAAAGAGGGCATCCACGTGAAGCCGATGCCCCAAACCAGCGAAACTAACGTAGGAGGCCTGTTATGATAGATATAAGTAAATGGAGCTTCAGCAACCGCAACCTGATCTATTTCTTGATCGCGGTGTTGCTGGCTGGAGGTATTTTTGGATGCTACCAAATGAGCAAATTGGAGGATCCGGAGATCAAGGTGAAGCTGGCGATGGTGGTGACCACCTATCCCGGTGCCTCGGCTCACCAAGTGGAGTTAGAGGTGACCGATCCCCTGGAGAAACAGATCCGCAGCATGGGCAACGTGGACAACATCGAGAGTTATTCCTTCAACGACCTCTCGCTGATCCAAGTGGAGCTGACCACCACCACGCAAAACGAGGAGGTGGAGCAGTGCTGGGACAAGCTGCGCCGAAGGGTGAACAACGCTACGGCCTCCCTCCCGAGCGGGGCGAGCACACCCATCGTGAAGGATGACTTCGGTGATGTCTATGGCCTGTTCTATGCCTTGACGGGAGACGGCTTCTCCGATCGTGAGCTGGCGGACTACGCCGAACTGGTGAAACGAAACGTCAACGAGCTGGAAGGCATTGAGCGGGTGGAGATCTACGGAAAACGACCGGAATGTATCGAGATCAGCCTCTTGCAGGATCGGATGGCCAATCTCGGCGTGAAGCCCGCAGAGGTGTTGGCGACCCTCAACGGGCACAACAGCACCAACTATAGTGGCTACTTCGACAACGGAGAGCAGCGTGTGCGCCTCAACGTGAGTGATAAGTTCACCGCTGTTGAAGAGATTCGCAATATGCTAATCCAAGGACATGACGAGGATCAACTGCGCATCAGCGACATCGCCAAAGTTGAAAAGACCTACGCCTCTCCTGTCCGAAACGCCTTGCTACGAGATGGTGAGCAGGCGTTGGGCATCTTGATTGCAGCCTCCAGCAGTGCCGACATCGTCAAGGTGGGTGCCGAGGTGGAGAAAAAATTGGCGGAATTGAAAGCGGATCGTTTCCCGGTAGGCATCGACTACCACAAAGTGTTCTTCCAGTCGGATCGTGTGAAGGATTCCTTGGGAACCTTCGTGATCAACTTGATCGAATCCGTGGCGATCGTGGTCTTCATCTTGATGCTGACCATGGGATTCAAGAGCGGACTGATCATCGGAGTCAGCTTGGTAGTGACGGTGCTGGGCACCTTCCTATTCTTGCAGTCGTTTGACGGCACGATGCAACGTGTCTCCTTAGGTGCCTTCATCTTGGCAATGGGTATGTTGGTGGACAATGCCATCGTGATTGTCGATGGCATCTTGGTCGATCTAAAGAACGGAAAGCCTCGGATGGAGGCATTGACCGCCATCGGACGACAAACGGCCATGCCATTGCTGGGTGCCACATTAATCGCCATCATTGCCTTCTTGCCCATCTTCATGTCACCCGACACAGCAGGTGTCTATACGCGTGACCTCTTCATCGTCTTGGCTGTCTCCCTGCTATTAAGCTGGATCTTAGCGTTGACCCACGTCCCACTGATGGCGAACCGGAAACTGCATCCCGCCGTGACAACAGGCACGGCAAATGCCCAGCCCTACGAGGGAAAGACCTATGCCTTGCTGCGGAAAGCCTTGCGATTCGGTCTCTCCCATCGCTGGAGTTTTGTCAGCTTGATGATCGGTTTGTTGCTACTGGCCGGAGTGGGCTATCGCTTCATGCGGCAAGGCTTCTTCCCAGATATGGTCTATGATCAATTATATATTGAATACAAACTGCCGGAAGGCAACAACTCCACCCGTGTCGAGAAGGAGCTACGGGAGATGGCCGCTTACCTGCAAAGCCGTCCGGAGATCACCCACATCACCACCTCCATCGGTGGCACACCGGGACGCTACAACTTGGTACGTAGCGTAGCGAATCCCTCGTTGGCCTATGGCGAGTTGATCGTCGATTTCACCTCTCCGAAGGAGTTGGTAAACAACCTCAACGAGATCCAAGCCGAGCTGTCCGCTCGTTTCCCGGATGCCTATGTCAAAGTGAAACGCTACAACTTGATGTTCAAGAAATATCCCATCGAGGCTCAATTCACGGGTCCCGATCCAGCCGTGTTGCATCAATTGGCGGATAGTGCCAAGGCCATCATGGCACGCTCGCCCTATGTCCAACTGATCACAACGGACTACGAGCCGCAGGTGCCCATGCTCAATATCGACTACGACCAACCCGCAGCACGTGCCTTGGGTTTGAGCCGCAGCGATGTCAGCATGTCTTTATTGGCTGCCAACGGGGGTATTCCAGTCGGCACTTTCTACGAGGGCATCCATGCCAACACGATCTATGTGAAATGTCTCGATGAGAAGGGTGAGCCGATCAACAACCTGGCCAATACGCAGGTCTTCTCCACCCTACCCCAACTGAACGGTCTCCTTACCGAGGAGACGCTGTTGCAGTTGAAGAGTGGTAATATCGACAAGGACGAACTGATCGACCGAGTTATGGGCAGCACACCGCTCCGACAGATCAGTCGCTCGATTGATGTGCGCTGGGAGGATCCGGTCATTCCACGCTACAACGGACAACGCAGTCAGCGAGTGCAATGCAGCCCAGTCAGTGGCGTGGAGACGGAAGCTGCCCGGCAATCCATCGCAAAGGAGATCGAACAGATTCCTTTGCCTAAAGGCTATAACTTGGAATGGCAAGGCGAGAAAAAGGCCAGCGACCAATCCATGAAGTACCTGTTCAAGAACTTCCCCTTGGCTATCATCTTGATGATCGCCATCTTGATCATGCTCTTCAAGGATTATCGTAAACCAATCATCATCTTCAGCTGCATCCCGATGGTGATTGTCGGCGTGGTGGCTGTCATGCTGCTGACGGGCAAGACCTTTAACTTCGTGGCGATTGTCGGCACGTTGGGCTTGATCGGTATGTTGCTGAAAAATGGCATTGTCTTGATGGATGAGATCACGTTGCAATTGCGACAAGGCGTGGAGCCCATCACGGCATTGATCAACAGTGCGCAGAGTCGTTTGCGCCCGGTCAGCATGGCGGCATTGACCACCATCCTCGGCATGATCCCCTTGCTGCCTGATGCGATGTTTGGTTCCATGGCCGCAGCCATCATGGGCGGCCTAACCTTCGGTACGGTGGTGACGTTGCTGTTCATCCCGATTCTCTATGCTTTATTCTTCCACATCAAAAACGAAACGAAATGAAACTAAGCTATTGGATATTCGCTATCGCCTTGGGCAGCAGCATGGCCGCCCAAGGCCAAGAGGTGCTGAGCCTGCAACAGTGTCGTGAGAAGGCTCTGCAATACAACAAGCAGATCGCAGCCGCGGAGCGACAGACCCAGCAAGCCCGCTACACAGAAAAGCAATACAAAGCCCTCTTCTTCCCCGATTTCAAAGCCAGTGGTACGGCTATCTACAGCACGGCCGATGGCTCCTTGGGCATAGCGGGCGGCAACCTGCCCACTTTTGTACCCGACGCTTCCGGAAATTTCTTGCCCAACAATGGCTTCGCCTATTTTCCGGGATTGGAGATGAAGTATGAGCTGGGCTGGCTCTACACCGGAGGTATCTCCTTGGAGCAACCGCTCTACATGGGTGGGAAAATACGAGCGGCCAACCGCATTGCCCGCCTTAGCCGAGAGATGGCTCAGCAGAACGAGCGACTCACCGCTACGGAGGTGATCCTCCAAACGGACGAGGCCTACGCCTTAGTGGTGAAAGCCCGGGAGATGAAATTGGTGGCAGAACACTACCAAGCCCTCCTCGATGAGCTACTCAAGAACGTGGAGAGCGCCGAACGGCACGGCATGAAGATGCGCAACGATGTGCTGAAGGTACAGGTGAAACGAAACGAGTGCACGCTCAATCGCAAGAAGGCGGAGAATGCCTTGCGCCTCGCCACGATGAATCTCTGCCATGCTATCGGCTACCCACTGCATAGTGTGGTAATGGTTTCCGACGAGTTGCCAGAGGTTCCCAGCGTAGAAGACTGGAAGGAGATCATCGACCGCCCGGAATATGCCATCCTGCAAAACAAAGTAGCGATCGCCGAGCAGCAGATCAAACTGAACCGTTCGGAGATGTTGCCGCAAGTGGGTTTGATGGCTGGCTACAACTACCTGCATGGGTTCAAAGTGAACGACAACTACCTCTTCGACAAGGCAAATGCCTCAGTCATGGTGAACGTCACCATCCCGCTCTTCCATTTTGGGGAACGACACAACAAAGTGAAAGCAGCCAAGGAGGCACTTCGTAAAGCGGAACTGGAGCAGGAGAACCTGAACGAGCAGATGCTTCTGGAACTGGCGGCTACCCACAACAACCTGGAGGAGGCAGCCTTGGAACAGGAGATCGCCACCCAGTCGTTGGAACAGGCCGAGGAGAACCGACGGGTGAGCCAGAGCCAATACAAGGCAGGCGTAGAAACCCTCTCCGACCATTTAGAGGCCAATGCCCTCTGGCAAGCGGCTCATGAGAGTGCCATCGACGCTCGCTATCAGCACTACATGGCCTACCTCAAATACATCAAGGCCGCAGGCAAACTGTCAGCGGACGGCGAGATACGGCGATAAACCTTCCCCCTATCGCTTCGGATCGAAGCGATAGGCTCCTCTCATGATCGCAGCACTCCGTCTGGCGAACGTCATACTGTGTTTCAGGTTAATTGCTTGCCATCTGAAAAGGCATTTCCGACACGATTACCCAAAGCGATATAGCCATGATGGATAGGGTCGTATGTGATCAGTTTCATTTTTTCTACATCGGGCTTGCCATCTTCGGCGAGATACTGCTCGTCCACGAGAATATTCACGATCTCGGCGACGATGTAGTAACCCTCCGGGGTCTCGTCTATCTTAGTCATGATCCGACACTCCAAGGTCATCGGGAAATCCGTGAACACTGGGGCGTTCACGTGCTCGGCCTTCTCTGTGTGCCATCCGGTCTTTGCGATCTTGTTGGGCTCGTTCTTCGCCGAGACGATACCCACATAATCAGCGGCGACCTGGGTCTGCTGAGTGGCGAAGGCTACCGTAAAGTCACGATTGCGGTTCAGGTTCTCCGTGGTGGCATGCGAGCCCATAGCGATCATGATCTCCTTGGCATCCCATTGTCCGGCCCAAGCAGCATTCATGGCATTGGGCTTACCCTCTTTGTCGTATGTTCCGATGATCAACACCGGTTGTGGAAGCATCCACGATTTTTGTCCAAAGCTTTTCATATATGTCTCTATTTTTCGTTAATCAATTGTTGTATGTTGTCTTCTCGGATGATCTTGGGCTGGGCCTTGCCCGCCAAGACCAATACTTTTTTCCCATTGCGATAGATGAGCAACTGTCGGGAGCGTACGACGGCTGTCAACGTGTTTCGTTGTTTAACGGTTTGATGACCTCGCAGGGATTACCGGCGGCCAGACAGTCGGACGGGATGTCATGTGTGACCACGCTCCCCGCTCCTATCACGGTCCGATCTCCGATCGTCACGCCCGGACAGACGGTGACATTGCCACCCAACCAACAATCCTCACCGATTTTGATGGGGTGAGCCGTCTCTATGGTCTTGCGGCGTTGCAGGTAGTCCATCGGGTGATTCGGTGTGTAAAGCGAACAGTTAGGGCCGATCAGGGTACGGCTGCCTATGGTGATATCGCCGGCATCCAGGAACATGCCGTTGTAATTGACAAAGACTCCCTCCCCAAAATGTAATCCATTCCCATGATCACAATGGAAAGGTGGCAGTATCGTCACTGTCTGGGGGACATTGGGGATCATGGCCTCCAGAACTTCTCGATAATCAGCATGATCCATCCCTAACCGGTTGAATCGCTCGCAGGCCAGCCTTGATTGTCTCAGACTGTTATCAATGACAGGATCGCTCCAATCATAAAGCTGACCAGAGCGCATCTTGTTCCACTCTGTCCGATCCTCTGGAGATTGTGCAGGCTCCTGCGCTTTGATGCTCGCCAACAGCTCATGGGCCCCACGGTGTCCCAGCTCTGCGGCTCTTGTCAGCAGCTCCTTGGCTCTTTGGATATCTTGCTCGACACAGTTTCCCTTCAGCAATCTACGGCCTACGGAAAATAGGGTGTCAGCGACGTTCTCTTGTTGAAATTGATTACAGCTCATATTCTCGTATTGTTATTTGGATTAGCGTTGATGTTGCGTTGCGAGACGCAAGGTATTTATTTAGATCGCATAAAACCACTCATAGTGAGCAGACAAACGCCCAAAATACTTCAAGCTATTGTGGGGGTTACTCCCGCTGCCTGTCATGAGTCTTTTTCCGCTTGTCATACCGATAGGCCCCAGCCGTGATCGTTTCCAAGGGGAGTGACCGGAAAGTCAAATCGTAGATCTCCATGTTTTGACTGCCACAACGGATTTGCTCCCCATTATCCTCATAGACAAATGCGATGTTTCCTTTGCCATCGAGCACCATCGTCGAATAAGCGGAGTTAGCGGCAGTCACCTCATAACGGGTCCAACCGGTCAAGAAGCAGTCAGGCGACGCATAATCGGCCGCAGAGGACAGCACCTTCCAGTAGATCGAGACATGGCTACGACGCTCCACGTTGCGGGAGCTTCCCTTGGTATTGCCGAAGGGGATGGATTGCAGGGCGATATGCACTGGCTTACCGTCACGCCCCTTGGCAGGCACGATCAAGATCTCACCATTGGTAGCATTGTCTTGCCCGGCCGTCCCCCCTTCCAACGATGTAGAGGCAACCGGCTCTGCCCAGGTACCCTCAGCTTGATCCGCTGAGGAATAACTGAAAATATTGAAATAACGTCCCCCCAGCATACGGCTACTCAGCAACACCCGTCCATCGGGCAACTCCTCCACCTTGGCTTCGTCCCCCTTTGGAGCCGGACAGGCCTCCGCACCTCCCAAAGGCAGCCAGCTCTCTCCGAAATCATCCGAATAGACCACGAGGCTCCCTCGGTTGGTGGTCAGCACGGAGTAGATTCGATAGTAGTCCTTTACCTTGATCTGCGCACTCTGGCAAATGCGGCCACTGGAGAAAAAAAGCCGCTCCACGGGGACTTTGCCTCGTCCCTCATCGTAGGTCTCCGCCGAAGCATAATCATATAAGGTATAGATGGACTCCGAGATCTCCTCTCCTTGCCAACTCTTTCCACCATCGGAACTGTAGTAACGTCCCACCCGTTGGGCCTTACTCAAATCGAGCGCATAGCGATAGGAGCCGTCGGCCGCCACCGTGCGAGAGACCTGCACATTCGAACGTCCATAGCTCACCTCTCCCGAAGCACAAATCAAGAGCAACTTTCCCGATTCCCGATCGCAGACCACAGCGGCATCGCCATGCCCTCGATCGAAACCTGTCTCTCCTTTTCCCTCCACAGCGACAGTTGCCGGAGACCATGTACGTCCTCCATTGCGACTCTGTCGTACCAAAACACTCAAGTTTCCGACTGAGCCTATGTCACCCCATGCGGTCGCATCCGTCACACGGGAACGATCATCACCGAAGCACCAAAGCGTGTTCCCTTGGGACACGATGGCCGGAATCCGATAATAGACATGATGCGCTGAATCACTACGGAACAGGACGTTCTGTGCCTGGGTTGTCATGGCCGAAGCCAAAGCAATCGCTGCAGCCACACCCACAAAAAAAGACTTGCTACACATAAAACAGACTGGTTTATTTTGGTTTGCCGACAAAAATAGGGAAATATCTCATACAACTCCTAATTTCAGCCAAGTATTTCATGCGCTGATCCCATTTATCGAAACCGCCACCATGACATATTTCTTAACTCCCCAAATAATGCATTCACAAAAAGATATTGTAGATTTGCACTGTCTTGTTGAATTTGCGGATCCACTAACGAAACTGAAATCGTTTAACCCGCTTAACAGTATATACTTTTCCGGATCATTATGAACTGAGAATAGGAAAAATGAAACTTAATCAAATGATTTAATAACTTTAATAATTACATTATGAATAGAACAGTTAAAACTCTGATGATTGTCATTTGCTTTGCAATGGCCTTCTTTACTCCAGCAAATGCTGACAACGACAAACCTATCAAGGTGACAGAACTTCCAGTTAACGCTCAAACAGTTCTCTCTCAACATTTTAATAATCAAAAGGTGACGCTTGTCACTGTTGAGTCAGGCATTATCGACAAGAGCTATGATGTGGTGCTGCAAAATGGCACTAAAATCGAGTTCGACAAGAAGGGAAATGTGACGGAGATTGACTGCAAGCAGAATCCCGTGCCCGAAAAATTGATCCCGCAGGCTATCTACACTTACCTGCAGGATAATTACCCAGAACAGACAGTCAGGAAGATTGAGATCAACAAGAATGAATACGAGGTGGAATTGTCCAATGGTCTCGACATTACATTCAACAAGCATTTCCAAGTGATAGATATCGATTGATTTAAAGGGAGGATTGCATAGGAAATTCACTTTTTCTTATGCTATTCCTCCACTATCAGACAGAAAAGCCATGGAGCGATAAGGGCGTTGAGGGAACGTTCTCTAATCATTCTCTAATTCCCGATTAGAGGAAGAGTTGAGTAGCTACGGAGGAACATAAGAGCAGCCTCGGAGTAAGAGTAGCGTTGCAGGAAAGTTAGTACAAAAATAAATAGCAGGAAATGGATTAGCCGTTTGGCTGTCCCAAATAAAACCAGTACCTTTGGAATGGAATAGAGGCTTGCGTCTCCCGCAAAAAATAATGGATTATGGGTACATACATCAATAAAGGTAATAGTGAATTCCGAGACATCGTTAATAGCGAATATGTTGACAAGACATCGTTGATACCATTAATCAACGCAACACTCAACTCCGAGCGCCGTTATAGCTGCGTAACCCGCTGCCGACGCTTTGGCAAGTCGATGGCAGCCAAAATGCTGTGTGCCTACTACGACAAGTCGTGCGACTCACGTGAGCTTTTCGTAGGATTGAAGGCTGAACAAGACAAGACGTTCGAAACCTACTTGAACAAATACAGTGTGCTCTATCTTGACGTGACTTCGTTCACTGCACGGCCTGAACTGCGTGTGAATATCGTGCGTAACATCCAGAATGAAATGTGTTCTGAACTAAAGAAGAGTTTCCCAGACATTGACTATTCGGAGACAACAGATCTTATGGGAGTACTCTCTGCTATTCACAATGCTACTGGAGAAAAGTTCTTCTTCATCATCGACGAATGGGATGCCATCTGTCGCGAGTTCCCCGGTAGGCAGAGAATGAAGGGCGACCCTGAAACTGTCACTCCGACCATTATGGACGAATATGTAATGTTGCTCCGCCGTTTGTTCAAAACGCAGGATTCAGACAAGGTCTTTGCGGGAGCCTATCTCACAGGCATCCTGCCCATCAAAAAGTATAATACGGAGTCGGCATTGAACAACTTCAACGAATACTCCATGATAGATCCAGCTTACCTTGCTGCATGTTACGGATTTACGGAACAAGAGGTTCTTTTGCTGGCCAAACGGCATAATGTGTCAATGGAAAACCTGAAATTATGGTATGACGGATATAGTATCGGCAGGGAGAAATCCATCTACAATCCCTATTCCGTCATGAAAGCCTTGCAGCGTGGAGTTTGCAAAAGCTACTGGTCAACAACTGGCGCATACGATTCTGTCAGAACTTATATCCAAATGAATTTCGAAGGGCTTAAGGATGATATCATCCGTATGCTCTCTGGGGAGCATGTGTATGTTGATACGACAGAGTTCACGAATGATATGAACATTGTACGTAGCAAGAATGATGTCTTGACCGTATTAATTCATCTTGGTTATTTGGCGTATGATGATGATACATTCGAGTGTTATGTTCCTAACAAGGAAGTTGGAGATGAATTGAATAATGCGATAAAGGCTACATCTTGGGAGGCTTTGGCCAAAACAATACAAAATTCCCGAAACCTTCTCGCCGCCACCATCTCGGGCAACGAGCAAGCCGTGGCGAAAGCCATCGACCTTGCCCATGATGAGAACACCAGCATTCTCGCCTACAACGATGAGAACTCGCTTGCCTGTGTGCTTTCCATTGCCTATATCTGGGCGAAGAACGAATACGTCATCCATCGTGAGTACGCCACAGGCAAGGGCTATGCCGACCTTGTGATGATTCCTCGTCGCAACGTCTCCAAGCCTGCACTCATAATCGAGTTGAAATTCAACCATTTGGTAGATACTGCCATCTGCCAAATCAAGCAAAAGAATTATCCTTCGAAGATTGCCGACTACACAGGCGACATCCTCCTCGTAGGCATCAGCTACGACAAGGAGACCAAGCAACATGCGTGCAAGATAGAAAAATACGACAAGCTCTGTTGATAATTATTGGCGTAAATGAATATACAGTATTGCGTCGCATTGGATTGGAGCGAATCCACATGTTGAATATTATGCACAGTGGATACAATTTAGTTAGCCGAACCAAACGTATAGACGGAAAGATTAGTTGGCAACACGAACTGGATGGTTGGTATATCTATAGTATTTTGTGCAACGAAGTGAAAATTAAAGATTTAAAGAGAATATCAAGAGAATTGCATCTAAACTTGAAAATTGACGAAGCAAAGCCATCGAATTAATCTCTTACAATCATGGGACTGCTTTCGTGATAGGAAGAAACATTAGCATGACAATAAGCCTTTGAAAAAACATTGCCCATCGCCTGCGAAAACGATGGGCAACGAAATAAAAAATCATCGGCAATGTTTGAAAAAACTACGGGCAACGTTTTCCAAAATTATGGGCAATGTTTTGGGAAACTATGGGCAATGTTTTGCAAGCCTATCAGCCATGCTTTTTTTCAAGCCATGCAAGACCTTTATTTAATAAGCAAAGGTGTAGTTGAAACCTGCCCTGAACCAGAAACCGGGTTGCGGAATGTTGCCTAAGTCATAATAGGTTGCGTCGAACAGATTGTTCAACTCCGCATAGAGATTGAGCGCCTTATGCTGCCAATTGAGTTTCAGATCGACGACGCAATAGGGAGCGTAGGGCTCCTCATAGGCCGGCTTTTGCGCCTCATACTTCGTGTAGCTACCTGCCCGATCCTGCCAACGCAGATACCACGATGCGGAGAAACCTCGCCAAATGGCATGGTTCAGATGTGCCGTGAACTTATGCTTCAAGTAATCTAAGGCATAATTAGAAATGTAATCCGCACTCTCCTTCTTCTGATGGATATAGGCATAGCCCAACTCCACCTTCCGCACGAAACAGTTTCCGCCCATGAGCTCCGTAGGAAGGAAGCTGACGTTCGTCTCCACACCCATGTTATCCACCTCGGTCAGGTTACGGCTCTCCCACAGATCATCGGGATTCTGTTTCACCCAGTCGATCATGTTCTTGCCTTTTCGATAGAAACCGGCCACATGCGCACGGAGGAAGTAGGTGCCATACTTCACGCCCAACTCAAATGCCTCACTCTCCTCTGGCTTCAAATCGGGATTACCAATATTGGTCTTGCTGGAATAGAAAAGATCCGTGAAGGTAGGCATACGCAACGCTCGGTTCCAGCTGCCATACAACCGGAAATTATCCGCAAAACGCCAGCTGGCATCCACACCGGGATAGAACCGCACCCCTTGATTCAACGCAGAGTTATAATTGGCCAACACACCGAGAGAAAGCGTAAATTGATTGAGCAACACATTGTGTTCCAAGAAATAGCTGATATTGCTCCGGCTATAACTCTTGGTGTATTGCCCCTCTTTCTCGAAAGGCACATCCTGCGGCTCTTTCATTTCATTACCCAAGACATTGCTTCGCACACCCTCGCTGCGGAACTCCACGCCCATACTGGTGGCACCTAAGCTCCAAGTGGTAGCCGCATTGAGGTTGGTGCCAAACACCTGCGTCTCGTGATAGTTATGGCCGGTGTACCAAGAGGCGGGATCGCTACGGAACAGCTCAAAACGATCGGTATGGCGTGTCCAATATACTTTAGGTGTGAAACGGATCTTACCCTTGGTCTCCCCTCCCGCTGAGAGAAAGAAACGGCGGGTCTTGTCGTACTGGTTGGGATAAGCGGCCGAGTAGAAACTGTTTGCACCATATCCCTTGTCGTTATAACCCGCTTGGAATTGAAAATCAGCTTCCTTACTCTTCACCTGCGATTGCCAAAAGAGATTCAGCTGTTTGTAGTCGGTGTTTTCAGTATAGCCCCCGGAATGGGCATAACCCGCAGAAAAGCGTTGGCCAAATTGCCCCGCCACATGGTCGATACCCGCCTCCAACTTCCAAAGCTGGTGCATACCGGCGTAGTTGTCGGTCGAGATCCTGTTGGATTGGCCACTCTTCGTGATGATATTGATCGCTCCCGCAAAGGCACTGGCGCCAAACACACGGGAGGAGGGTCCTGAGATGACCTCGATGCGTTCAATGTCTGAAAGATTGACGGGAATATCGAAACTGTAATGGCCCGTCTGGGGATTAGAAAGGTTGATGCCATTGAGAAGGACCGCGATCTGGTCGAACGTACCGCCACGGATCGAGATATCCGCCTGTGTACCTCCCTCGCCTCGCTGACGGACATCGACGCCAGCGGCATACTCTAAAAGATCCTGGATACTGGTGACGGGGGCCGCCGCAATCTCTTGGGCGGGAATGACCGTCACAATCTTGGTCGCTTGGTTGAGCGCGATAGGCGCACGAGAGGCGGTCACCTCCACCTCTTCCAAATCGACCTGTGTGGATGCGCTTTGCAGTGTTTGCTCCACGGGCTTTTGTGCTTGCGCATTCGCAGGCAAAGCGAAAAGCAGAGTGGATGCGCTCACCACACCGATGTTAATGACTTTGTGCATGCTTCGGAAAGCCGAATAGTTCCGACGCTCGAAACGGCGAAAACGAATGGCCTCCTTAGCTGCTGATTTCCAATTATTCATTTATTTTTTCTTTGAATTTGATTGCGTGGGATAATCTGGATATAAAAGGTATTTTTTCCGCATTTTCTTGTATTGCTCCAACTCCGGCTGCCAGCTGGCCCGGATCTCCTCCTCTGTCAGGCCGCGCACGATCTGAAAACGCAGTTGCTTCGTGCCTGCCAACAGGTCGAACCATTGCGGACGAGAAAAGAAGAAGGCTTTCTGGTCACCCGACTTCTCATAGAACTCCAAGAAGAACCGCAACGTCAATCCTCCCTCAAAGGGCAACTCTCGCAGATCCACGCCATAACAGAGCTTGTCTTTTTGCAACGGATTGGTGTCAAAGCCCGGCAATGAAGTGGGCGTGAAGGTGAAATCACCATATTTCGGATCCGGATAACCTAACACCTGGAAAGGGAAATAGGTGCCACGACCTACACTGACATTCGTCGCCTCAAAAAAACAGAGCGAAGGATATAGCCGAATCGCTTGGTCGTTCGAGAGGTTGGGCGATGGCTTCACCGGCAACCAGTAGGGATCGCCATGCTTCCAATTCTCCATTTTCACGATTTTCAACTGACAAGTGTCTGGTGTACTCTTCAGCCACCCCTCCTTATTGATCATCCAAGCTAACTCGCCCACTGTCAAGCCATGCAAGATGGGAAGCGGATCCACACCCACAAAGCTCTCGAAGCCCGGTTGACGAATGGGGCCATCTACAAAATCGTTCGGGTTGGGACGATCGAGCACAATAAAGGGCTTATGATGTTCCGCACAGGCCTCCATCACATAATGCATCGTACTAATATAGGTATAAAAACGAGCACCCACATCTTGAATATCGAACACGACGACATCCACATCGGCCAACTGCTCGCCCGTCGGTTTCTTGTTTTTCCCATAAATAGAGATAATAGGTACACCGGTCTTCGTATCGCGGCTATCTTTGATCTCCGCACCCGCATCACCCGTACCTCTGAAACCATGCTCAGGAGCGAACACTTTGCGTACATCAATCCCCTCAGCCAATAGCGCATCCAACAGGTGCACCTGTTTCTGTTCCAAGATAGAGGTCTGATTGACCACCAAGCCCACCTTTTTCCCTTGCAACAAACGTTTCACCACCTCCATTCGCTCTGCGCCTAACCGAAGTTCACCACCTTCCGCCTTGGCTTGCGTAGCCAAACAGAGCCAACCTATCAGCACAATAAGTAGTCGTTTCATGATCTCAAAACTTATTTCATCAGCCTTATACCTACCAAACAGGACAACGTACCAAACAGTTTTAGTAACGAGCCTTGAATTTGGCGGCAAAAGTACGAAATGTTTTCACAGAAATTTATACTTTTGGGGTCGAATTTGACATTGAAACATTATGAGACTGAAATTACTATGCTATGCGCTCTGTTTAAGTGGACTGGCCATCGCCCCGACCCTGCAAGCGCAAGAGGTCTTGCCTGAATACACGCAAGCCCGCCGTTTTGCTCCCTCCAATGCAGAGCAATGGCTTTTTTCTTATACGGTGACACCTCACTATTTCCACAACAGCTCGAAATTCTGGTATGACTATAAGACGAGTGACGGTACCCGTTGGTATGTGGTGGATCCGGACACGCGCAGAAAACAAGAGCTTTTCGATCGGGATGACTTGGCCGCACGCCTCAGCGAACTGACCGAAGAGCCCTTCGCCGGACAGCAGTTAGCCTTGGAGGGGATGAACTTGCAAGAAGATGACCGCACCTTCACCTTCTCGTTGAAGGGGGCGCATGGTCAATACACCTTCTCTTACGACTACACCACACAGGCACTCAAAACTATCAAGAAAAGCGACCTGCCGACACCGAACCGCTGGGCGAACATCTCACCTGATAAGCGTCAGGTCGTTTACGCGAAGGATTTGAATCTCTACACGATGAGCTATGCGGACTTTGAGAAGCTACAAAAGAACCCCAAGGCGGAAGGTATTCAAGAGACCGCGTTAACCACGGATGGAGTGCCTCATTTCGCCTTCGGTATGCCTCGCAACCTGATGAATACCGATTCGTTGTTGGATCATAAACGGAAATATGTCAACGGTAACTGGTCGCCAGACGGACGCTATTTCGTGACGACCTTGACTGACCAACGAGACGTGCAAGAGCTGTGGGTAGTGCATAACACCGCCAAGCCCCGCCCCACGTTGGAAACCTATAAATACCAGATGCCGGGAGAGGCTGGCTCCCCGCAAACCCATCTCTACCTTTTCGACATGGAGCAAAAGAGCCGCAAGGAGATTCGCACCGATCGCTTCAAAGATCAAACGATCAACTTGGCCACACGCCCGGACAAGCTGCATGATGGTGCTAACCGACAAGCCATCTGGTTGGGCGACAACGAAACCTTCTACCTCACTCGTGTCAGCCGTGACATGAAGCGTATCGACATTTGCGCCTACACGATCGGTCAAGATTCCATTCGTCCCCTCATTGAGGAGCGCATGAAGACCTCCATGGAAAGCCGTCCCTTGGCGTTGACCGACAACGGAAAAGAGTTAATCCAATGGAGCGAGCGAGATGGCTGGGCACACCTTTATTTATATGACAACAAGGGGCAGTTGAAGAACCGGATTACCAAAGGTCCCTGGCACGTGGATGCGATCGTAGAGGTGGATAGCAAGAGCCGAGTGGTCTATTTCATCGCCAACGGGCGGGAGAAAGAGGACACTACGCCCTACTACGAGCACCTCTATCGGGTGAACTTCGACGGTACAGGGCTGAAAGCGATCACACCGGGCAACTATTTCCACTTGACCAGCATGGATCGGCAAGGACGCTACATCGTGGATAACTACTCACGGGTGAACACCGTGCCGGCAACCGCCCTCTATGACAACCAAGGCAACCGATTAATGACCTTAGAAGAAAGCGATTTCTCACAATTGAAGCTGAACGGTTACCAATTTCCGGAGCCATTCACGGTGAAGGCGGCCGACGGTGTGACCGATCTTTACGGAGTCATCTTCAAACCGTTTGACTTCGACTCCACCAAAGTCTATCCGGTGATCAACTATGTTTATCCAGGTCCGCAAACCGAGGGAACTTTCTTCCGTTACATTCCCTTGAATCCCCGCACAGACCGCTTGGCACAAGCCGGGTTCATCGTGGTTTGCGTAGGTCATCGTGGTGGACACCCCAGCCGCTCGAAATGGTATCATAACTACGGCTATGGCAACTTGCGTGATTATCCCTTAGCCGACCATAAGGCTGCGATCGAGCAACTGTGCGCCCGCTATCCCTACATGGACATTAACCGGGTCGGCATTCACGGCCATTCCGGAGGTGGATTCATGTCCACAGCCGCCATGCTGCTCTATCCCGATTTCTTCAAGGTGGCTGTCTCTTGTGCCGGCAACCACGACAACAACATCTACAACCGTTGGTGGGGCGAGAAGCACCATGGCGTGAAGGAGATCACCGATGAGGCGGGCAACATCTCTTTTGAGAGCCAAATCCCGACCAACCAGGAGTTGGCGAAGAACCTGAAAGGTCATCTGCTCTTGATTCATGGTGATGTGGATAATAACGTACACCCCGCTAATACCATTGTCGTAGTGGATGAACTGATCAAAGCTGGGAAACGTTTCGATATGCTGTTCATCCCCGGCCAGCGCCACCACTTCGAGGAGTACAACGAGTACTTCTACTGGCGTATGGTGGATTACTTCTCTGAGTATCTCAAAGGACAACGAGAGCAAAGCATTGACATCAAAGACTTGAAATTAGGTAAATGGTTCCAAGGGTACCAATAATTTAGACAGTAATGGATCCTATCAAAATCATCGAGAAATATTATCCGGTAGAATCTGATGCCTACCGGATCTTAGTGGATCACAGCCGAAGCGTGGCCAACAAAGCGTTGGCCATCGCTCGGATGCATCCCGAAATGAACTTAGACATCCCATTCATCGAGGAGGCAGCCATGCTGCACGACATCGGTATCTTCCGTTGCAAAGCCCCCTCCATCGACTGCCACGGCGAGGCCGACTACATTTGTCATGGCTACTTAGGCGCTGAGTTGATGCGGGCAGAAGGCTATCCGCAACATGCCTGGGTATGCGAACGCCATACCGGCACCGGACTTTCCTTAGAGATGATTGAGCTGATGAACTGGCCGATTCCGCATCGTGACATGCTTCCCATCTCTTTGGAGGAGCAACTTATCTGCTTCGCTGACAAGTTTTACAGCAAGACAAAGTTGGGCAAAGAGAAGTCTATTGACAAGATTCGGATCAGTCTCTCCCGGTATGGTAGCGACACGGCGGCACGTTTCGCAGCTTGGTGTAAACTCTTTTTAGGGGAATAAATCGGGAGGGCTCACTTATTTATTATACATTTGCGGGCTGTTACAGACTGCAAAGGAAGAATAATGCGATTAATCCAGAAAGTCCTCTTCATACTATGTATGGTGCTTGCCGTGGGTACAGCCGCACGGGCACAACAAGACACCACAAGCGCAGCCGATCGTCTAAACGTTCCGCAAGATAGTCTATTGGTAGCCCCAACAGATAGTGCGGCATTGGCCACCGACTCCGTTCCCAAAAAGAATGGATTGGACGCACCAGTCTCCTATCAAGCGACGGACTCCATCGTCATGACAGCGGGCAACTGGGCCTATCTGTTTGGTGAGGGCGATGTGAAATACCAAAACATCGAGCTGCAATCTGAGCTGATCGAGATGAACATGGACAGCAGCATTGTCTATGCGAAGTTCGGTTTGGATTCCATTGGGCAGGAGTTTGGTTATCCGCTCTTTAAGGAGGGGGAGCAGCAATACGAGTCGAAGACCATGCGTTACAACTTCGGCACGAAAAAGGGTTATATCACCGATGTAATCACCCAACAGGGTGAGGGTTACGTCACCGCCGGACGTACGAAGAAGATGGAAGGCGATATCTTGAACATGGTGGGAGGACGCTACACGACCTGTGACGAGCATGAACATCCCCACTTCTACATCCAGATGACCAAGGCGAAGGTGCGGCCGAACAAGAACATTGTGACCGGCCCCGTTTATTTGGTTATGGAGGATGTACCCCTCTATCCTATCGGATTACCTTTCTGTTTTTTCCCCTTCTCCAGCACCTACTCCTCTGGTATCATCATGCCGACCTTCGGAGATGAGTCTTCCAGAGGTTTCTTCCTGCGAGACGGTGGTTATTACTTCGCGCTGAGCGATTACATGGATTTAGCGGTGTTGGGGGAGATCTATACGAAAGGCTCTTGGGGACTCTCTGCCAAATCATCGTATAAGAAACGTTATAAGTATTCCGGTAGTTTCAACGCCTCCTATTTGGTGACTAAGTTGGGAGACAAAGGATTGCCCGATTATAGCTTGTCAAAAGATTTTCAGGTGAGATGGTCGCACACGCAGGATTCCAAGGCCAATCCCTATCTCTCCTTCTCGGCCAGTGTTAATTTCTCGACCTCTTCCTACGACCGGAATAACCAAAACAGTTATTACGCCAGCACAGGAAGCTACGCAGCAGTCAACCAGAACACGAAGAGTTCTTCGATCAACATCACGAAGCGCTTCGCCAATAACCCGTTCACCATCTCGGCGAACATGAGTATCAACCAGACTACCCGCGACTCCTCTATCGCAGTCACACTCCCCAGCATGACCATCACGATGAGCCGTACCTTCCCTTTCAAGCGGAAACGGGCTGTCGGCAAGGAGCGTTGGTATGAGAAGATCTCCATGAGTTATTCAGGAACCTTCAGCAACAGCATCACGACCAAGGAAAACTTGCTCTTCAAATCGAACTTGATCAAAGACTGGAATAACGCCATGCAACACAGCATCCCGCTGAGTGCTACCTTCCAGCTCTTTAAATATATCAATATCTCACCCTCGTTCAATTACAAGGAGCGTTGGTACACCAGCAAGATCGAGCGGGCTTATGATCCCCAAAAGCAGACCTTAGTGGCCAGGGATACGACCTACGGCTTCTATCGGATCTATGATTTCAATGGATCAATCTCAGCCTCCACCACACTTTACGGTTTCTTCAAGCCGTTACCCTTCTTGGGCAAAAAGGTAGAGATGATTCGCCATCGTATGGAGCCTTCGGTTACGGTCAGCGCAGCCCCCGACTTCGGCTCTACCCGTTTCGGCTATTACCAGACGTATGTTTATCAAGATGCCAACGGTGTGGATCACGAATATACCTATTCACCCTTCGCCCACAACATGTATGGTGTACCCAGTACCGGTAAACAGGGCAATATCAGCTTCTCGGTCAACAACAACATCGAGATGAAGGTTCGTTCCGACAAAGACTCAACCGGATTCAAGAAGATCAGCTTGATTGATAAACTCTCTTTGAGCATGAGCTATAACATGGCTGCCGATTCATTCCAATGGAGTGATCTCAACGTGGGTCTTCGCCTGAAACTCTCCAAGAGCTATACGTTGAACCTCAATGGTGTATTCGATACCTATACTTATAATGAGAATGGACAACGTGTCAATATTCCGCGTTGGAAAGCGGGTAAGGGTATCGGTCGCTTGCGTTCAACGAGCACCAGCTTCTCTTACACCTTTAATAATGACACCTTCAAGAAATGGTTTGGAGGAGGCGACGAGAAGAAGTCTAACACGACAGCCAATAACGAGAACCCAACAGATCCAAACGATCCCAACAGCACACTCGACCCCGAGAACGACGGAGAAACAGAGAAGAAAAGTGGGCGCCTCTTAGGGAAGAAGAAAGAGACAGGAGATACCGATGAGGATGGCTATACCATAGCCTCTATCCCTTGGAGTTTCTCTTTCAACTATGGTCTCTCCCTTCGCTATGGTTCATTTGATAAAATAAGGCGAGAGTACAAATACGCACTCTCGCACTCGTTAAGTTTCAACGGCAATATTCAGCCCACGAAGAACTGGCGATTCAATTTCAATGCGACGTATGACTTCGACGCGAAGAAGATCTCTTACATGACCTGCAACATCACTCGTGATTTGCACTGCTGGAACATGTCCGCCAACTTCGTACCTATCGGTCCTTACAAGTCCTACTCGTTCAGCATTGCTGTAAGCTCGTCACTGCTTAAAGACCTGAAATATGACAAGCACAGCAACTACCGCGACGGACAGACTTGGTATTAACCAGACCCAGGTAATCGTAATCACACATAAAAAACATCCATATAGCAAGAGAGGCTAAGCGAACTCAATCACTTAGCCTCTTTTATCTACTTCAAAAACCTTGTTGTTATCCGCTTATTCAATAATCGTCACCCAATTATAAGGATCAGGAGCATCACCATACTGGATCGCACGAAGCTGATGATAAAGCTTCTCGCAAACAGGACCTGGCTTACCATCCTTCGCAATGATATAAGACTTGTTCTCGTCCAAATCATCAATCTGAGAGATCGGAGCGATCACAGCGGCAGTACCGCACTCAGCAGCCTCATCAAACGTAGCGATCTCCTCAAAAGGCACCTGACGGCACTCAATCGTCATACCATTGTCGGCAGCCAACTGCTGGAGACTCTTGTTGGTGATAGAGGGAAGGATAGAGTGAGACTTCGGTGTGATGTAGCTGTTGCCTCTTACACCAAAGAAATTGGCAGGACCACACTCATCCAGGTATTTCTTCTCTTTCGGATCCAAATAAAGCACAGCCGCATAGCCCTTAGAATGAGCGATCTCGCCCGCTACCAAGCTGGCCGCATAGTTACCACCGACCTTAATCGTACCCGTACCGTAAGGAGCCGCACGGTCATACTCTCGCAAGATGCAAACCTTAGAAGGCTGGAAGCCACCCTTGAAATAGGGACCTACCGGCGTGACGAACATCACGAAGAGATACTCAGGAGCCGGTTTCACACCCACCTGCTGACCTAAACCTAACATCAACGGACGGATATACAAGGCGGCACCACTCTCATAAGGCGGCACGAAACGCTCGTTCAACTTCACCACCTTGCGCACTGCCTCTTCAAATTTCTCTATGGGCAACTCTGCCATCTTAATACCTCGGCTGGAAGATTGCATACGCTTCGCATTCTCGTCCATACGGAACACACGAATCTTACCATCCTTGCCACGAAATGCCTTCAAGCCCTCGAAAGACTCCTGACCATAGTGGAGGCAGGTCGCTGCCATGTGAATATTCAAGATCTCAGAAGAGCAAACCTCCAACTCTCCCCATTGGCCATCCTTGTAATAACATCTGATGTTGTAGTCTGTCTTGATGTAGCCAAAACCAAGCTCAGACCAATTCAAATTCTCCATATCTTTACGCTTCATTAGATTTTCCCGCGAATATACGTCAAATTATAAGACATTATTCCTTGAAAAGCAAGATTCTCTAACTTTCATTTGCAACCAGACGCCTCGATGAAGCGAATAGGTTGCACCTTGTGATCCACCGCTCGTGGATAACGGAACGCTGGCATGCCCAATCCCATCAAGGCGAATACCTCTCCATCAATGCCTAACAAGCGTGAAAAAGCACCCTTCTTCGCCTGACGGATAGCAGTCAACACAAAGCCCATATAAATCTGGCTAACGCCCATCGACTCTGCCATCAAGGAGGCATTCTGATAAGCCAAATTAGCCTCTTCCGCCCCAAAACGATTGGACTTAGGGCTATGGATAATGAGTAAAGCTGTCGCCTTCCGCAAGATCGGGTCCTCACCCTTCGCATAAGCCTCCTTCAAAGAGACAAACATCGGGGCATATTTCTCGTACAGCTCCGGTTGGAAAGGCTTCATCAAGCATTTCACCACCGGATTCAGCAACAGATTCGCCAACTTATCGAACACTTGAATGGTGAAATCGGCCACCGCACGCAGCTTTTCAGGATCAGTCACCACCGTAAAAGAGAGCAAACGGGCGTTCGTAGCGGTAGGAGCCAATGTGGCAGCCTCCACGATACGCGCCAAAGCCTCGTTTGGAACCGGTCGGTTGGTCAATGCCCGGTTGGAACGACGTGCCTGCATCAAAGCCAACAACTGCTCGGATGTAGGCAATTGCTGATAGTCGATTGGATGCGTACTACCAGTCGGGAAGGCCGAATGTTGAATTGCCTCCGCCGCACAGACCGCCACGCAGTGTCCACAGGCGATACACTCCTCCGGATGCTCAACACGGATCTCTCCCCCCTTCCCATCCTGACGGAGTATCTCAGAGGGGCAAACCCAGGCACATTTACCACAATGCACGCAGCGTGTGGTGTCTATTTGCAACGATATATTCCCCATAAATCAATAGATTTCCTTCGCTACCCGATAGACACTGTCAGATGCCATCATCGTATAGAAATGAAGGCTGGGCACGCCATGCGCAATCAGCTCCTTGCACTGCTGAATACACCACTCTACGCCAACCTCCTTGGCCTCCGCGTCATCCTTACACTTGCGTAATTCCTGGGCAAAAGGCTCCGGAATATCCGAACGGAAGATCTTCGGCAGTACCGTCAGCTGGTTCTTGAATACGATCGGTTTGATACCGGGGATGATGGGCACCGTGATCCCTTCCTGCCGACAACGCTCCACAAACGCAAAATACTTCTCGTTGTCAAAAAACATCTGCGTCACTAAATAGTCCGCACCTTGACGCACCTTCTCTTTCAGATAAAAGATGTCAGACTCCATGTTGGGGGCCTCCTCATGTTTCTCTGGGTAGCAAGCCATACCATACGAGAAGGGAGTCTCAATGCCATCAATATGCGAGCCATCCAGTGCGATACCCTCGTTGAAACGGTTCACCTGCGCTTGCAAGTCGGTCGCATGCTCATGATAAAGCTCCGGATTCTGCTGTGAGGCATCCAACGTCTTTATATCCCCTCGTAACAGGAGCAGATTATTCACGCCTAAGAAATTCAAGTCGATCAAGGCATATTCCGTCTCATCCTTGGTGAATCCTTTGCAAATGATATGAGGCACCGCCGGAATGCCATATTTATTTTGGATAGCGGAAGCGATCGCCACAGATCCAGGACGTTTCCGGATATTCACCTTCTGGAAGCTGCCATCAGGCAGGGTCTTGTAGATAAACTCGCTGTGGTGGGAGGTGATATTAATGTACTTCGGATCAAACTCTTTCAATTTATCAATCACATTATACACCTTCTGAATACTGTTGCCCTTCAAGGGAGGCAAAATCTCAAACGAGAAAGCTGTGCTCTCGCTTTGGTTTATCAAGTCTATTACTTTCATTTCATTACGTTTTTCGGGGCAAATGTAGCATTTTATTTTTAGAATGCCTCATTTAGGACAAAGTAGATCAGGGTAAAAGAAAAGAGAGGATAGACCCACAAAGGACCTACCCTCTCTTCCCCAATCTAATCTAACCTAAAACTAAACCATCTTTTCCTTTTTGCCTTCAATAAAAAATAACCTAAAATCTAATTGCCTTAAAAGCTAACACACCATCAAAAGCATCCTAATCATCTAAACACATATATAAAACGAATTACCTTTCCTCATAATCGGGCCACGCCCCCGCTTTCGAACAAACGAAAGCGGCACATTTCACGGCCTCCAGATGCGCTTCCTCCAAACTCTTGCCTTTCAACAGCGCTATGACCAAGGCCGCACTAAACGCATCTCCTGCCCCTATCGTGTCAACCACCTGTACTGGCTGCGTAGGCAACGTGGAAATCTCCTCTCTTGTATAAATCGTGCTATGCGATGCACCCGCTGTCAGCACAAACATACGCAAGTCGTATTTCTCGATAAACCATCGTGCCGCCTCCTTCTCTGACCCAGTCAGCCCAAACAGCTCTTTCAACACCGCAAACTCCCTATCGTTTGCCTTCAGCACATTGGCCAGATAGAACGATTCTTCGATCAACTCCTTGCTATAATAATGTTGACGAAGGTTGATATCGAACAACCGATAGGCATCCGTCGGTGCGAACGACGAGATCGCTTGAATCGTCTCCCGAGATTGAGCGGAACGCTGAGCCAAAGTTCCGAAGCAGATAGCATCGGCTTGCTCCGCCAGATCAACCGCATTCGAGGTAGCTATAATATGATCCCACGCTACCCGCTCACTGATCGTGTACGAAGGAATACCCTCTTCCGTCAGCCCCACCTTGACCGTACCCGTTGGATAAGGCACCTTCTCAATGAGATGCTGGATGTGGTATCTATCCAATTCCTCAATGATCTCCTTGCCCAATATATCATCACCTATGGCACTTATGGCATAGCCCTCTGCACCCAACCGAGAGGCATGATAGACAAAGTTGATCGGAGCACCACCGGCTTTCTTGCCTGTTGGAAGCATATCCCATAACAGCTCACCAATTCCTACTACTATAGGTTTCCGTTCCTTCTCTGTTTCTTTCTTCATGCGTATTCCTAAACTTTCGTTCTATCTGGATCGGATGCACTTCCGATCGTTGACAACGCAAAAGTAGGGCGATATCGAGACTCCTACCAATAAAATTTGCAACGAATGCAATGACTTTTGTAACAACGCGGCAGAAAAAGAGCATGAATCAACAAAATTGACAGGAGACGCAACATTTTTCATGCCTAAGCAAGCGAATCCATGAATTCCGTCGGGGTGATCTGATAGACAGACTTGAAACATTTAGAGAAATAAGCCGGGGATCCGAATCCTGTGGAATAGGCCACCTCACTAATCGTGCCCGAACGTTGGCGCAAGAGTGCCGTCGCCCGTTTCAAGCGATAATTCCGGAGGAACTCGATCGGGCTAATGCCAGAAAGCTCCTTCACCTTGCGATACAGATGCACACGGGAAAGCCCGAGCTTCTCGCTTCCCTTTTCGATATTGAAATCCGGATCGGAGAAATTCTCCTCAATCAGCTGGATGAATTTTCTCATGAAAAGATCGTCCATACTCTTTGTCTCCTCCATAGCCTTTCCACCCAAGGGTTCCAGATTCTCACTGGCCGTGCGCAATGCTTCTCGCAAACGTTCCCGCTCCTCCAACAGGTTAATGATACGCAGCTTGACGACATCGATGTTGAATGGCTTCGGGATATAGGCATCGGCACCCTTCGCCAAACCATACATACGCTGGCTGTCCTCGCCCAAGGCGGTCAACAGCACCACGGGGATATGGCTGAAGGCGATGTCGGACTTCACCTGCTGGCAAAGTTCATAGCCATTCATCTCGGGCATCAGCACATCGGTCAAGATCAATCCGACAGACTCTGACTTTAACAGTTCCAACGCTTTCTTTCCATTCTCGGCGGTCAGCACCCGAAAGTTGGCACTAAGCTCTTTGGCCAGATAGGGACGGATCTCAATATCATCCTCGACCACCAACACCGTCTGGTCATAGACACGACTCAACTTCTCGCGGATCACCTCCGGCTCTGGTTCGACAAAATCAGCCACAGATTCCAAGGCATCATTGAGGAAGACACAAGAGGGATCGAAATGCGACTGTCCCTTAGGGATATGCACGGTGAAACAGGTACGCTTTTGCGGAATGCTCTCCACCTCAACACGCCCCTTGTGCATCTGGACGAACTCCCTCACCAAGTGCAAACCGATACCCGTGCCCGTGGTATAACCATGTCCACTGGTAAAAAAACGCTCAAAGATGACCTGCAAGTTCTCTGGCGGGATCCCCTCTCCACTGTCTTCAACCGAGAGAAGCGCCTCCTCCTCTCGCTCACGAAGACGAATGCAGACTGAGCCACCCTCTGGTGTGAACTTGAAAGCATTGGAAAGCAGGTTGGTGAGTACCTTCTCCATTTTGTCCATATCAATCCAAAGAGAAAGCGAACGCATCTCAGGCTCAAACCGATAGGTAATATTACGACTCTCCGCAAGCGCATCAAAGCAACTTTTGATCTCCGCCGTGAACCCCACGAACTCCGTATGGCTGACACGCAGCCCCATCTTGTTGAACTCGATCTTACGAAAATCCAACAGTTGCTCAATCACTTGTCGCAACCGTTGGGCATTCTTCTTGATGATCCGTATGTCATCGACAAAAGCGCCCTCAGGGGCATCCTGCTCCATCTTGTTGAGCGGACCGAGGATGAGCGTGAGCGGAGTCTTCACCTCATGAGTGACATTCGTGAAGAACTTCAAACGCTGGGCGGTCACCTCCTCGATCTGTCGCTTGGCTTCTGCTAATTCCTCCCGTTGCTGACGCACTAAACGATTACGTTCGCGGAGCAAAATATTGATTTTTCGTGATTTACGCAAAACGGAAACCAGATAGCCAAACGAAGCGATCAACATCACAATCAAAAACAAAATGATAAACAGCGAGTCACGCAGAAAGTTGTAACGGTGGAGCAGGTCATCGACCATCTCCTTCTGCACACTCACTTGACGCTGATAGTCCTCCAAACGATCCAACTGCAGATAGAGTGTCCCCGCATCGTCCTTATCAATGATGGCCGAACTGAGTGCATAGTTCTTTGAATGTTCCTGCCCAGTCAAAATCTGCCAAGCCACCTTCATCGCTGTTCCTCCCCCCGTCGGATAGTAGAAAGAGGCATCCAACTTGCCTTCAACCACGGCCTCTACACCCAATCCCTTACCTAATTGGCCATCAATACCAATGAAATGAATATGGGGAAGCAATGTCGAGTCCCGTTTAGCGATGGCCTCACGGGCTGCTAACGCCATCATGTCACTATGGGCATAGACCACTCGTACCTTGGAAAGGTCTGGTATGGAGGCGATAGCGGATGCCACGGTGTCAGGTTCCCATTGGCCATCAATCTCCCGGATCAAGGGGAGGGTCTGATCATCGAGGGCATCTATGAAACCAGCATGACGCTCCAAAGAGGCGGACGAGCCCCGCATGCCCCAAATCTCCCAGACCTCGGCATGAGGTTCCTGGTTCAACAAATTACGAGCAAAGTCACCGGCTTGACGACCTATACCGAAATTATCCGCACCGATGAAAGCGGTGTATTGATCGCTTTCTATCTTGCGTTCCAAAATGATCGTAGGGATGCCCGAATGATAGGCCTTGATTGCCACAGGAGTCAATGGTTCCGATTCGTTGGCCGAGATGATCAAGAGATCAACCCGCTTCCGGATGAATTGCTCAATCTGCTTGATCTGTAAATCTGAGTTATAGTTGGCATCCGCCACCTCTAACACCAGTTCTGGATGATTCAAAGCCTCCACCCGCATGTCTTGGATCATGGATTTACGCCAAGCGTTGTTCAAGTCACATTGCGAGACACCAATCACATATTGCTTGGGCTTCTTCTCCGGCATACAACCGAAACAAAGAAACAGAACACACAGACATAAACAGTGCAAGTACTTCAAATGCATTTACGGCTTAGATTTTCGTCCGCAAATATAGCACAAATCAAACAATTGCACACTTCTTATTCTCTTTTTTCTTTTTCAATTGGTAATTTAGCAACCGAAAAAAATACGCATCCGCCTTTGAAGGGAAGAGATCTACCGCTGGAAGACCTTTGTACCTTTAATAATCACATCGGTCAGCGGACGGTCATTCTTGTCGGTTTTCATGAGCGTAACCTTCTCAACGATGTCAAATCCCTCTACCACCTCGCCAAAGATCGTCACCGAGCCATCCAAATGGGGCACGCCTCCAATGGTCTTGTAAATCTCCCGACGATCGGCAGGAATCACGTAAGGCCCCATCGCGGCTAACGTATCCTCCAAGAGAATAGCCACTTGGCTATCTAATGCCACCGAATCAGCCGCCAAAGCTGGATCTTGTTGAGACAACTCTTTGCGGAGCTTGTAATAAAGCCAGTTACGACGAATCTCATTGATACGAGCCTCTTTTTGTGCCAACTCCTCATCATTCAGCACCTTTCCCTGCACGAAGCAGAATTGGGTACCTGCCGAAGCACGTTCCGGATTGATCGCATCAATGTCTTTCGCATCAATCAAGGCGCCCCGCTTATTGAAATGGTTCGGCAAAATCTCAGCGGGCACCGTATAACCGCCGTAGCCATCCCCATAAAGCACACCTGGTTCATGCGCGATACTCTCTGGGTCACCTCCCTGCATCACAAACTCCTTGATTACCCGATGGAACAACAAGCCTTCGTAGGCATTTGCTTGGCAGAGCCGGATAAAATTCTCCTTGTGTAAAGGCGTGTCATCATACAGCACGACAGTCACATCACCCATCGTGGTCTTTACAGTCACATAAACAGGTTTATTGGGATCCAACGGTTTCTCTGCACAGGAGACCAGTCCCATCACCCCCAACAGGAATAGCCAAAAATTCTTCATCCTCTTTGTCAATTATTTATGATTAGTTTGATTGGTTTGAAATAGCAACATCTGACAAGCCGCACAGTCAAACTTCAAGCGAAGCAACGTATCCTTATATTGCAAATAATAAGGTTCCTTGAAGGGTGACTTTCCCTGCTGCCGATTAGGGCACCACCCCATACTGTAACGCAAGCAATGCTTTGTAAACATCAACGGCACCTCCGTGCGAGGCTGTCGCTCAAAAGCCGGCTCCACCTCCTCCACGCCATGCGCCCGATAAAAGGCCTCTGCTTGGCTATTCGACACATTACCTAAATAGGTCAGCCGCTTCTCCGGATAGGGTGCGTCAGTAGGTGTCAGTCTCCGCTCTTCTCGCTGATAACGAATACGTTTAGCGGCCAATAAACGCTCCACCCCTTCCCTACGCATCTCTCCCAATAGCGAAGAGGGCACAAACCAAGGCTCTTGCAGGGTCACCTCCACTGTCGTAGCCTCAAAGGGCGTATTGCCTAACTTAGCCAACTGGGTACGGATATTGGCGGACTGATCCGTGCGTGCCAACTCCTTCTGGAAAGGCTTCCCAATAGAGACACGGGCACCGCTCTCCTCCTTCAAGCTCAAGGTAAAGCCGAAGGGATTGTCAGCGAAGGTCATCTCCACCGCCAACTTACGCTCAGCCGAAGGTTTGGCTAATGTATTCTCAAACGCCTGATCCACATTTCGATAGAGGGCCATCTTGGGACGGATCATTGGTCGATCAAGTGTAAACACCTGATTGTTCTCCACCCGGTTCACCCGGAAACCCTCCAATTCGCCTCGTGCATTGAAAAAGGTCAAGCCATCTCCATTATGCAGCGCCTTCACCCCCGCGATCGTGAAGGAGTTGCCTTTCAACGCTTTCACGGTGCCAATCGGCTCACCCAACGACTTGGGCGTATCAAAACTGGTGATGTCTGCCCGACGGCCATGCAGGAAGAATGGCGTAAATCCGCGATTGAAACTTTTTTCCAAGGCAGGCGTAAAATCAAAATGACTCCGCCCATAAGAGGCTCGGCGATACTCTGTCCTACGGGCAAAGATCGCATCCAATCGTTGACGGTAATAGGCCGTTACGTTCTTCACGTAAGAGACCTCCTTCAGTCGTCCCTCAATCTTCAAGGAGGAGACGCCGGCATCCAACAGCTCCTCCAACTGATCACTACGATTCATATCTTTCAGCGAAAGGAGATGTTTGCCCGCAACAATCTCTCGTCCCTCGGCGTCAATCATCCGATAGGGCAGGCGGCAATATTGCGCACACTCCCCCCGATTGGCACTGCGACCGCTCAAAGCAGCGCTCAAATAACACTGTCCGCTATAGCTGACGCACAACGCCCCATGCACAAAGACCTCCAAAGGCACGGAGGTCTGCTCCGCAATCGCACGAATCTGCGCTAACGTCAATTCCCGCGCCAATACCACCTGCGTGAAACCCACCTCCTCCAAGAAGCGCACCTTCTCAGGCGTGCGATTATCCATCTGCGTACTGGCATGTAAAGGGATAGGTGGCAAATCCAAACGGGTAATACCCATGTCTTGAACGATCAAGGCATCCACCCCCGCTGAGTAAAGTTGATGAATCAAGCGTTGCGCCTCCGGCAATTCCTCCTCTCGCAAAATTGTATTGAGCGCCACGTAGATACGTGCCCCATAAAGATGAGCGAAAGCGCAAAGCTCCGCAATGTCCTCAACGCTATTTCCTGCCGCCGAGCGCGCGCCAAAACGTGGCGCACCAATATAAACCGCATCTGCCCCGTGCAAGATCGCCTCCTTCCCACAAAGGAGATCCCGCGCAGGCGCTAACAACTCAATCGGACGACAACTCTCACTTCTCATCGCAAGTCACCCAGCTGTTGAATATCCTCGATGCGATAAGGCGTCTCTTGATAGACATAATAGTTCAGCCAGTTGGTGAACAGCAGGTTCGCATGTCCACGCCAACGCACCACCGGTCCCTGTGCCGGATCGTCATTGCGGTAATAGTTATGGGGCTTACTGATGGGCAATCCCTTCCCTAAATCGCGTATATACTCATCGTTCAAGGTGTAAGGTGAATACTCCGAATGTCCCGTGATAAAGAACTCACGTCCGCCACGGGCCATCGCCATATAGACCCCACTCTCCTCACTCTCGGAGAGCAACGTCAGCTCAGGCACTTTCAGGATGTCCTCTCTCCTCACCTCGGTGTGTCGGCTGTGAGGCACGAAGAACTCGTCATCGAACCCCCGGAAAATCGGAGTGAAGGGTTCCCGGATCGTATGCCGAAAGACACCGAACATCTTCGCTGGCAGGTCATATTTCGGCACGCCAAAGAAATGATAAAGCCCGGCCTGTGCCGCCCAGCATATATATAAGGTAGAGGTAACATGGGTTCTCGCCCAATCGAAGATCTGCGTCACCTCCTCCCAATAGCTCACCTCCTCGAAAGGCATCTGCTCCACCGGGGCTCCCGTGATGATCATGCCATCGTAGTAGTCTCCCTGGATCGCCTCGAAGTCCTTATAGAATTTCCGCATGTGCTCGATAGGAGTATTCTTGGGCGTATGTCCCTTAATTTTCATGAAATCCAACTCCACCTGCAAAGGGGTGTTGCTCAGGAGACGCACCAAATCGGTCTCAGTCGTTATCTTCAGCGGCATCAAATTCAACACGACTACTCGCAGCGGACGGATGTCTTGTTTCTCCGCCCGCAAGGAATCCATCACAAAGATGTGTTCTTTCTTGAGTAGCTCGATCGCCGGTAAATTTTGTTGTAAATTTAAAGGCATATTCCTTGTTCTATTTTTTTCGGCAAGCAAAGATAGTGCAAACCGAACACAAAAGCAGCAAGCTCGCTTGACTGTTTTGCTGAGGTGCCGCCTATCTCCGCTCGTTGAGATGCAAAGATAGGCATAAATTTCGATCTAATGCTTAGAAAGCACCGCTCACCTCAACTTTCATACGACCCCGCCCTCAAGAGGGCGGAGCCGATAAATAGTCTTTCATCGCAAGGATCATTCCAGGTTTGAATCACTATCATCTGGGTCGTAGCAACCATTCTCCCATTCGCAGTGCCGATCAGCGAGGCATTCCTCTTTTGTCTTATAAAACTCATAACAAGGATAACTCCCAGCTGGATAAATTGCACCACCCGTTACCTGCTCTAACTCCTCATCTGAGACGAGGCGCACATCGTTTTTTTCATTGTTTGTAGTCATACAATTATTACTTTTAAAGGTTTATAAAATAACCCCGCCCCTAAGAGAGCGGAGCCGAAATTATCCCTCGATATAGCCCAATGCCGTCCACATCTCACGCTCTGCCCGCTGTGGATCGGCCACTACCGAGCAGGGCGCATCAATCTGCATCACGGATCGTTGGGTCAAGTCGTAAGCTGGCCATTCCGGTAACTCCGCCGTACCAGGTTTGCCATTTCGGGCAAAAGAGGTCCAAAGCGAAGCAAAAGCATGCGCTGCCTGCATACGTTCCGGACGATCACCTGTCAAGCCACCACCCGCCTCCACATTGTCAAACTTGTAGGCAATGTCCATCGCATGAGGGGTACTCATCGGATAATCGGTGCCGGGCACCTTACCACCATGCTCGAAACAGAAATTATAGAGATAAGCAGGAGCCCCTCCTTGTCGGGTCTTTTTCTCTGCGATTTCGATAGAGCCTAACCCCATCATAGCGATCGAGGTAATCGCCACATAAAGTTCAGAAGCTGTAGCCTCAGGACGACAACGCCGATAGGTGCGGACGATCTCCTCCGCATGCGCCCCATACTGCGGACGCAACAGTTCCACCACCCGCTTGTCCTCCTTGGCGCCTAACTTCAAGGGCTCCAAGTTGCCACCAGTCATCAGGAAGAAGATGTATTCATCGGCGTTCCACCCCACCATCACCGGCTTCTCTTTCGACAATGCCGGAGCCGCAGGCACAAAAGGATGCGCCAAGATAGAGACTTGATCCACCACAGGGGCAAAGCCAAAACGCTCCCCTTTTTTCAAGGCTTTTCCCTGCAAAAAGTTATTCATCTGCCCTTGAAGGGTAAAGAGCTGTTCTGCAGGCACCTCGAAAAGTTTGCGCCAATCATTCTTAGCTATGCCCAACTCCTTCAAGGTCAACTCAGCAACCATAGCGGCTGTCTCCAAGGAGTTGATCCGCAAACCGGGACCACTCTCAATAGAAGCCTTATTGAAATAGGGCGCTGCTGCTGGCATACCATATAATATAGAGGTCTTATAGCCTCCACCCGACTCTCCACAGATCATCACATTGTCCGGATCGCCACCGAACTGGGCGATATTGGCCTTGACCCATTTCAAACCCTCTACAATATCAAGAATGCCGTTGTTGCCCGAGGTGGCATACTCCTCACCAGCAATCGCTCCCAGATAGAGAAAACCAAAGATGTTCAAGCGATGGTTGGTCTCGACCACCACCACATCGAAATGACGTGCCAAGTTCGCCCCATCCTGTGCCAGAGATCCTCCCGAGCCGGTAGCGTAACCGCCTCCATGATTATAGAACACCACGGGACGTTTCGCCCCATCATTCGCAGGCGTCCAAACATTCAAGAAGAGGCAATCCTCGCCCGGAGCCGGCTCATCCTTGCCATACACGGTCGTAGGCAATTGCATCGCAGGCGTACCTAATTGCAAGGCATCCCGCACACCACTCCACGCTTTCAGCGGTGCCGGTCGCCCGAAACGGTGCACTCCAGAGACCGATCCGGCATACGGAATGCCCTTGAAGATGTTGACACCCAACTCACGAATGCCTCTCACCTTGCCATAGGCAGTCTCCGCCGTGACATAAGCGCCATCCTCAGGAAGCGCATCGCCTCCTTTTGGCTTGCAGCCTAAGAGCAAAAACGACCCCGCCCCCATGAGGGCGGAGCCGATAAATTGTCTTCTGGTCAGCATATTACTTCACAAAAGGTGCGTTCAACAGATAGTCGGCGCAACCCTTCACGCCCTCGAACTGCGTGCGTCCGTCCGGCATACGCTCCAACTCCACGAAGTAATCCTTGATGCCATTGGCAGCCGCCTGGGCAAAAATCTTCTCGAAGTTCATCATACCCGAATCGCCTAACACGGCCCGATCCTTGATGTGGAGCACCTTGATGCGATCCTTGCAGTTCTTCAGCCATTGGATCGGATCCTGCTGACCCATCACTGCCCAATAAACATCCATCTCAAAGAAAACCAACGATGGATCGGTGTTCTTCAGGAACAACTCATAGATCAACTCACCCTCACGCACCCGACGGCCAAACTTCGACTCCGTGCCACCCGGTGTCACCTTCGCGAACTCCATCTCGTGGTTGTGATAGCCAAAGGGGATTCCAGCCGCCTTCACAATCTTACCTGCCTCGTTGAACACCTCGCAGACAAACTTCGTCTCCTCCACGCTGCGCGTCGTAGGCTGACCCGGTTGAATCAAATACTTCACGCCCAACTTCGCATGATCGTCAGCTGTCCGCTTCCAATACTCCTGAATCTTAGGCAAGCTCTCCTTCGTATAGTCTCTCGTCGGAGGGTTCACGTGCGAGCTGGTGATTTTCAAGCCGGCATCTTCCGCCATCTTCTTGAACTCCATCATATCGACACCACCGATCTTACCCTCTTTGTAACCAGCTAATTCCAAGTTGGTATAGCCCATCCCCTTCACCTTCTTCAAGCCACCCGGCACATCCTCATACAGCTCCTTGGATAAAGAATAGATTTGCAAACCGATCGTCTTCGACGCATTCGCCACGGGCGAAGCGCTCCCATTCGACGCATACACACTCGTTGCCTTTCCGGCAAACAGACCTCCCAAAGTCAGCAAGGAGGCACTTTTCAAAAAGTCTCTTCTGTTAGTCATCATGAATTAAGAATTTAAGTTGCCTCAAAAGTACACGTTTTCGGCTAAATAGGCAAGAAAAGGAGCAGATTTATCCCAAAAAGCCTTTTCCATTTGTCCACCAATTTGTCTAATGAACGAATTCGACTATCCATTGAACCGAATTTGGCTACCCGATTTTGTCTTGTCTAATTGTCCAATTGCGTATATATATATATATACGCATTGGATTAGACAAATTAAATGCTTTTTTCTTGTCTAATTGCATGTCTAATCACCTTCCTCTGCGATTAGACATTAGAAGCTAAGAAAGCCGCTTCGGATGACCCCTAAGTATCCTCCGCCCTGAAAGGGCAACAAGCGCAGAGCCCAGAGCAGAGCGTAGCGACACCCTGGGTATTTTGTATCGTTTCCCGATAGCGCCCTGCAAGGCGCACGAAGTGAATCCAAGGGATTACTTGAATGACATCATTGCCCGAATGCCCTATCATAAGAAGGCTATTCATGAGGAACTATTGAATCTGCTTCCACATGAAGTTGCAACATTCGGAAAGTGTGTTGACCAAACAGGCTATAGAATCTGGAAACTAATCCCAACTGCAACATATAGGTTCAACAAAACAATAGCGACTGCATCTATTAGATTTATAGTGACAGTCGCTATTGGTGTATAGAAAGGTTCAAAACCTGTAGTTCTTCGGATGCTTACTTCTATATCCGTGCCAACCGCAGCAGTTCGCTCTACGACGACATCTTTGCGCTCAGAGGGTGGAAAAAGGAGGAATTTAACGGCATTGAGTTTGAGCTGGCCTCCATTCTCGTCGAGAAATGGAAAGGGAAGGCATACCGTCTCGTGATTCAAAGACAGAAGCGGATAGACGGCGAACTCGACCTGTGGGAAGAAGAATACACCTACCGCTGCATCCTTACAAATGACCACGAGTCTTCCGATAGAGAGATTGTTGAATTCTACAACCTCCGTGGAGGGAAGGAGCGCATCTTCGACGACATGGCGGGCGAATTCGGCTGGAACAGGCTTCCTAAATCCTTCATGGACGAGAACACGGTATTTCTTCTGCTTACAGCCCTCATACGAAACTTCTATAAACTCATCATGGGAAGGCTTGACGTGAAGAGGTTCGGACTCAAGGCAACAAGCCGCATCAAGGCGTTTGTCTTCAGGTTCATCTCTGTGCCAGCCAAATGGATCAGGACATCAAGGCAGTATGTGCTGAATATCTATTCATGCAACAACGCTTATGCTGATGTGTTCCTGAATGACTTTGGATAACACCGACAACTTATGCTCGTAATTCTGCGTATTGCCTCAAGTCGCATGGTGGGGTAAGGGGTATTTGTATCCTTAATTCCGCAACACTATTACAAATATAACTTTTTAAGTACCTGAGCAACAAAAAGTTGCTCAGGATTTTGCCATGTCAGATTTTTCACCTATCTTAGTGTTGCAAATCAAAATATGTATCAAACCCGACAGACATGGTAAAGGTAGCAATAAAATCTGAGAAACTCTCTCCTTTTGGAGGAATTTTTTCAATAATGGAGCTATTTGACTCCAATCTCTCATCTGTAATCGACTCAACTCTCGGTATGAGATGCAGGCTGTATGGTTATCAATACAGCGAAATCATCCGTTCGCTTATGAGCGTTTATTTCTGTGGCGGCTCATGCATAGAGGATGTCACCACTCATCTGATGTACCACCTCTCGCTTCATCCGACATTTCGCACATGCAGTGCCGACACGATTCTCAGAGCCATAAAGGAACTGACACAGGAAAACATCTCCTATACTTCCGACCAAGGCAAGACCTATGATTTCAATACTGCAGACAAACTCAACACATTGCTTATAAACGCTTTGGTTTCTACAGGCGAGTTGAAGGAAATTGAGGAATACGATGTTGACTTTGACCATCAGTTCCTTGAAACGGAGAAGTATGATGCAAAACCGACCTACAAAAAGTTCCTCGGCTACAGGCCTGGCGTATATGTTATCGGTGACAAGATAGTCTATATCGAGAACAGCGATGGTAACACGAATGTGCGTTTTCATCAGGCAGACACCCATAAGAGATTCTTCGCTCTTCTGGAATCCCAGAACATCCGTGTAAATCGCTTCAGGGCAGACTGCGGTTCCTGCTCGAAGGAAATCGTCAGTGAGATAGAGAAGCATTGCAAACATTTCTACATCCGTGCCAACCGATGCAGTTCGCTCTACAATGACATCTTTGCTCTGAGAGGATGGAAGACGGAGGAGATTAACGGCATCCAGTTCGAACTCAATTCCATTCTCGTTGAGAAATGGGAAGGCAAGTGCTATCGTCTTGTCATCCAGAGACAAAGACGCAACAGTGGCGACCTTGACCTGTGGGAAGGCGAATACACTTACCGTTGTATTCTGACCAACGATTACAAGTCATCGACAAGGGACATTGTTGAATTCTACAATCTGCGTGGCGGCAAGGAACGTATCTTTGACGACATGAACAACGGATTCGGTTGGAGCAGGCTCCCCAAGTCATTCATGGCGGAGAATACTGTCTTTCTTCTGCTTACTGCATTGATACACAATTTCTACAAGACCATCATGAGCAGGCTTGACACCAAGGCTTTTGGGCTCAAGAAAACGAGTCGCATAAAGGCTTTTGTCTTCAGATTCATCTCCGTACCTGCCAAGTGGATCATGACTGCAAGGCAATACGTGCTGAATATCTACACAGAGAACCGAGCTTATGCAAAACCCTTCAAAACAGAATTCGGATAAGAATCCTTTCTTTCCGGTTTGAATCTGCGTATTACCTCAAGTCGCATCGTGGGGTAAGGGGATGGTGGCTACATATTGATGTTGTGCTGTTGCTTTTTACTGAAAGCTGCTACTAACGACTCATAAATCTACCCTTAATCGTGTATTGGATGATAGTTGCGGATTTTAGGATTCAGATAAATTCGCAACATTTCGTTTGCTACTATTTTTGCAACTTTAAAATCGCAAATCGTAGAAAAATTAGGGTCTCTTTCAAAATAAAATGTTTCCATTGTCATTTGAATATCTTGTTTTCCTCTCAGAAAAAAGTACTTATCCAAATGCGTACTTCCCGAACGGTAGTATTTATAGAAATCAATGTTCTTATTGTAGAAATTCTCTAACTGATTCAGTTCATTGATGAAATAATTTTTCAGCACACAATCTTGTCCGTTGGGGCGCATCATTTCGATGTTATACACTTTCCTGTAATAGATTAGTTTACTAAAAAACTTGGGTTTTATTATCTTGAAAAAGAATATTTCATCCATTTCACTTTTGAACTTATAAAACGAAACTATTTCTTTCAATTCCGAGAACCCCTGTTCCAACAGCAATATTATTTGAGGAATATCTTTAATCCTGTCATTTAAATCGAGTTCATGCATCCTGATTTGATGTTCTAATTTTTCTGCAATGTTTTTTATCTTATCTTTCATTTTTATTGATTTTGAGTAAAAAAAAGGATGATATCGTCAGTTGACGACACACAAAGGCGTTCACTGAATTCCGATAGGATTCAGTGAACGCGAAGCAACAACATGTCGCTGAAAGATAATTAGTGATAGATTTGCCAGAAATACATAATACAGAATTTGTTGAAATCAACACCTAATCTTACTTATAACTTCCTTTGATTCCGTAGTCGGTATCCTGATTATTCAGCGATTTAGTACCGACAAGATGAGTTTTTCCGAAATTAAAATTCCAAGTGAGCGTGGCAACGAGAATTCGGGATGCATCGCTAAAACTTTCTCTTCGGAAAGGCGCTTGTGCATTTTTGTTTTCCATAATGGTTCGGGAAACATTCTTAAACGGATTGAACGCACCTATGCCAAAAGAAAAATTAGTCGCATTGTACCGGATAGCCAAGTAGTGATAATTACCATCCTTTATGACGGTTTCGCCGTATAACCTTTCGTCAAAAGGCTGTAGCTGGCCTATCAGCATCCATTTCTTATACATTGCCAAAACATCTGCCCTGTAATAAAAATTAGAATGGGTATGCGAATAGTTGTTCCCACGACTGTCAAAGTGGTTGAAGCCTCCTGTAACCGAAAATTGCAGGAAGTTTTTTATCATCCCTACTTTCAATGTTATCTCCGCATTATACTTATTCCAATCTTTCATGTTTTCGGGCATTGTCAGGAACACATTTCCATGTTCTCTTTTCGATTCCATGATAGGATTGTGTTTGTAGTGATGATGCAGGCTTGCATTGAAAGCGAACAACCCTTTTCTGTTTTCGTAATATAAATTATTATTCAGATTCAGGTACGGTTGAAGCAACAGATTCCCTTTCTCGGCAAGATACGAGTCAAGACGGATTTCCGTGTCGGCCAACTCCATCAGGGTTGGATTCGTTTGACTCATCTCCGCATCATACCGGATAAAAGAATTATCACTGAACCGATAGCCAACCATCGCTTTGGGTAAGAAATGGTAATAGCTTTTGGTAACAGATACATTGGAAAAATGCAGGCGATTCAGGCGAAGTCCCAAGCTATAGCTGAATTTGCCCTTACTATAAAACCACTCTGCAAAAACCGACGATTCCGCCTGATTCAAATCCGATTTGAATTCCTCGCCCTGATTAATTGTCTGCTCTGTAAACGACTGAATATGTTTTATCCCGAATTTCAAATTTCCATGGGCAAATCCTTTTTCGTATATGCCTTCGGCAATCAGTGAATATTTATCGGAAAACAGTTCCGAACGTTCGCTGAAAAGAGTATCAACATCGTTGTATTCGCAGTAATTCCGCGAAGATGCTGCGTTCGCATAACTCCCCACCACATTAGCATATATTTTCTGATTTTTGGGTAAACCATACTGGTAATACAAGTCGATGGTAGGAACATTAATTTTTTGCTGACTTCCGTCAAAAATCAACCCTTTGTCCGTGCCATTCTCTTTTAGAAAACTGTTGAAATCGTTGTGAGGCTGATTGCTCAGATTATATTTCAACTTGGCATTGAAAAAAGCCGAATCGCTCTGCTGATAGTTGTATGTCAGCGAAAAATCATGCATTTGGTACGAATAATCACCTCCGGCACTGATTTCTTCCCTCAATATAGGGGATGAATTTTCAAACTGATAACTACCTGTGCGATTTCTGTTATTCGTGTTGATGCGTTGAAACGCTGCGGTGTAGTTCAAAGCATATTCCGATTTTCCTTTGTTGAATTTGGCAAAGAAAACATCGCCCCCTGCAAGGATATTCAGCGAGTTCATCAAATCCACACCAACAACACCGCCTTTATCATCCCTTACTACCACGTAGTTGATAACTTTGGAAGCATGTCCGTATCGGATACCTGCATAATCCGAATATTCTATCCGCTTGATTTGGCGGGGTTGCAAGGTCTGAATTTCTTCCGGCGTGGTATTTACGCCGTTAATCTGCAAAATGACTTTCCCGCCGTCGGATGATGAAATCGTATTCAGCATCGGATTGATGTTCAAGCCGGGAAGCATCATTGTATTCAGCAATTGCATTCCGTTGGCAGAATGGCTGATTTGCAATTTTGTCGGGAACACAATCCGTTGGTTAATCTTGTTTATTGTGGAAGAAGCAGAAATCACCACTTCCCCAAGTAACAAAACATTTTCATTCAAATACACATCTATTTGTGCTGATTCCGTCAGATTCTGTATCAAAATCCGCTTTGTTTCAAATCCTAAACAGGATACTGACAGCACATAATTATCTGTGGGAAGATTTTCAAATTCAAATCTTCCGATAGTGTCTGTCGTTGTTCCTTTCAGAAAGACTGAATCTTGTTTGAATAGAACGACATTAGCAAACTCAACAGGTGTTTGCGTATTTTGTTGAAGTACTCTTCCTGAAACATGAATCGATTGTCCGGACACACTTAGGCCGGAATACAGGAAAAATACGATAAGATATAATAATCGAGCTTTATTAAAGTCCATACTTGTTTTCTTATAAAGGGTTACGGATACAGATATAGCATCTGCATCATAAACCTCATGAATAAATGATAACCCTTAATTCCGCAACACTATAATTTAACTTTATTTATAAGTTCCTGAGCAACAAAAAGTTGCCCAGGATTTTGCCATGTCAGAATTTTCACTTATCTTAGTGTTGCAAAAAGAAAACAAGCAAAACTCTAATATGACATGGCAAAAATACAAATTAAATCTCCTTAATTCCGCAACATAATTAATAATTATTTTTTATAAGTTCCTGGGCAGCAAAATGTTGCCCAGGAATTTGTCATGTTAGACTTTTCACTTATCTTAGTGTTGCGAATCCAAAGACAATAAAAAACGTAACAGACATGGCAAAGATAGCAATAAAATCCGAAAAAAAATCACTCCTTTTGGAGGCATATTCCCAATCATGGAGCAATTTTCCTCCCTTCTCTCCTCTACAATTGACTCAACACTTGGGTTGAGGTGCAAACTCTATGGTTATCAATACAGCGAAATCATCCGCTCCCTCCTATGCATTTATTTCTGCGGCGGTTCTTGCGTTGAGGATGTCACCACCCACTTGGCGGGGCATCTTTCCCTTCACTCCGCACCTGTAGCGCCGACACCATCCTCAGGGCAATAAACGAACTGTCCCAGGAAAACATCTTGTATGTCTTTATGGTGACATTAGCTGTGCTGTGAACCCTTTTTACTAACGATGCAGATTCTTTTCGCTTCTGTATCATATCATGCGCGTAGTTGCGGATTTGAGGGTATTTTCGAAAAAGCGAACAAATAAATAGTGTCAAAAAAATGAATCGAATTTATTTTTTATGTATCTTTACATCTTGAAGGGAAGAGTGTGAAGAAATTGTAGTACTCGTCCGACTTCCTTTTTTTTAAGAAGAATCGATAGAACCGAAAAGAGGATTTGCCTCATCCAGGTCCAGGCCAAGCTGAAATACGGAATTGCCAGGATACGTGCAATCGAGATTCTTCTTTCTTTTCTCTGATTCTGTTTTTTGAGTCTTTTTCATCTCGTTAATAGATTCATCAACTCCAAGCAAATTACAATAGATTTTAACTCCTTATGACAATTTGAGATCTGAAAAGGAAAAGGGAAGTGCGACTCCATTAACTGAAGACGCTCTTAGAATTATGCATATCGGGAAAAGAGCCTTAAAATCCTTTATAAATCTCTCCGCGAGTTGCGCGCCCCTTTCTACACCGTGTAGTAAACCCGTCGCGGACTTGCGCGCCCCTTTCTACACCGTGTAGTAAACCCGTCGCGGACTTGCGCGCACCTTACTACACCATGTAGTAAACCCGTCGCGGGCTTGCGCGCACCTTACTACACCGTGTAGTAAACCCGTCGCGGGCTTGCGCGCACCTTTCTACACCATGTAGTAAACCCGTCGCGGGCTTGCGCGGACCTTACTACACCATGTAGTAAACCCGTCGCGGCTTGCGCGCTCCTTTCTACACCGTGTAGTAAAGCCATCAACGAATGGCGCAAGCCGATCTTTGAAACGTTGCCCATCGTTTCAAAAAACATTGCCCATCGTTTTGGAAAACATTGCCCATCGTTTCAAAAAACGTTGCCCGTAATTTTTCCAGCGGTTGCCCATCGTTTTGAAAAAACATGGGCAACGAAAATGCAAAAAAAGGGCAGACACCGCAAAACGGCTCTGCCCCTCCTTATGTATTCCTTAGGAAATGCGAACCAGTCGCACTCCTATTTATTTCAAACCACGGTTCTTCAACAACGGATCGGTACCCGGCTCTTTGCCACGGAAGTTCTTATACATCACCATCGCATCGTCGATGCCACCCGGTGTCAAGACATACTGACGGAACTTCTGCGCTACCTCCTGGTTGAAGATGTCGCCTGTCTCTGTATAAGCCTCGTAAGCGTCACAATCCAATACCTCAGACCAGATATAGCTGTAGTAACCAGCGGTGTAGCCGCCACCCATCGTGTGGTTGAAGTAGGTCGTACGGTAACGAGAAGGAATCTGCTTCAACAAACCACGACGACCCAACGTCTGCTGCTCAAAGGCCATCACGTCGAGATTAGCCGGCACTTGGTTGTTCTGATCCACGAACTTGATCACCTTCTGATCGCTCGGCTCGCCACTCAAGGCATGGAAGTCCATATCCAAGTAAGAAGCGGCCAAATACTCTACCGTAGCGAAGCCCTGGCCATACTTACCGCTCTTATCCAACTTTTCGATCAACTCAGCAGGGATCACCTCACCTGTCTGATAGTGTTTTGCATAGACCTTCAGCACCTCCGGCTCGAACGCCCAGTGCTCGTTGATCTGTGAAGGCAACTCCACGAAGTCGCGGGGAACGCCAGAAACACCAGAGTAGTGTACATCCTTAAAGAGGTTGTGCAAACCATGACCAAACTCATGGAACAACGTATTCGCCTCATCTGCGCTCAACAAAGCGGGCTGACCCGGAGAGGGCTGCGTGAAGTTGGTCACGATCGTTACAACCGGTGGCACACGCTTGCCATCCTTGTAAGACTGCGGACGGTAAGTGCCACACCATGCACCACCACGCTTGCTGGCACGGGGGAAGAAGTCGAAATAAACCACGCCCAGTAACGTGCCATCCTTATCGGTTACCTCGAAGCACTGTGCCTCCTCGTAGGGCAACGGCATGTCGTTCAACTGCTTGAAGTTGATGCCATAGAGCTTGTTAGCTACATAGAAGACACCGTCACGCACGTTCTCCAATTTCAAATAAGGACGCACCTCGTTCTCATCCAAGTTGAACTTCGCCTTCTTGGCTTTCTCGAAGTAGTAGCGCCAATCCCAGCCTTCAGCCTCGAAATTACCACCCTCTTTCTTGATCTCGGCGTTGATGTCAGCCAACTCCTCCTTTGCCTTGGCCAAAGCCGGCTTCCAAACCTCGTCTAACAACTTATAGACATTCTCGGAGTTCTTCGCCATGCGATCCTCTAACACGAAAGAGGCATAGTCCTTATAACCCATTAAGTTAGCCTTCGCTAAACGAGCGGCTACTAAGTCACGTACAACGGCCTTGTTGTCGTTCTCGTTGTCGTGGTTACCGCGGTTGATATAGGCCTCGAAGATCTGCTTACGCAGCTCACGGTTGTCTGCATACTGCAAGAAAGGCATTACGCTCGGGTTCTGCAACGTGAAGACCCACTTGCCCTCCATGCCTAACTTCTTCGCTGTCTCAGCAGCTGTAGCGATCAAGTTATCGGGCAGACCAGAGAGATCCTTCTTATTGTCGATCACCAACTTATAAGCGTTGGTCTCTTTCAACATGTTCTGACCGAAGGTCAACTGGAGCATGGAGATCTTGCTGTTCAACTCACGCAACTTCGCTTGATCCTCCGCTGAGAGGTTCGCACCACCACGAACAAAATCCTTATAAGTCTCCTCCAAAAGCTTCATCTGCTCCTTGTCGAGACCCAAAGACTCGCGCTTCTCATAAACGGCCTTCACACGAGCGAAGAGCTGCGGGTTCAAGTTGATATCATCGCTATACTTAGACAACAGCGGAGACATCTCGCGGCTCAAAGCCTGCATCTCGTCGTTAGAGTTCACACCGTTCTGTCCACCAAACACGATCTGCACCTTGCGCAGCAAAGCGCCCTGCTTGTCCAACGCAGCGATGGTGTTCTCGAAGTTCGGCTCCTCGGGGTTATTGACAATCGCATCGATCTCCTTGCGACCCTCCTCGATACCAGCCAAGATGGCCGGTTTGTAGTGCTCGAACTTGATCTGATCGAAGGGAGGCACACCATACGGAGTGTTATACTCCGTGAAGAAGGGATTCTCTCCCTCTGCGGCTTTCTTCTCCTGAGAGCCGCAAGCGGTCAGCATCACTGCCAAGCCCGCTGCCATGATTAACTTTTTCATTCTTTCTTTTTTAATTATTGATTTACACTCAAGTATCATTTCAAGCCTCTGTTTTTCAACAGCGGGTCAATGCTCGGCTTCTTGCCACGGAAGTTGACATACATATCCATCGCATCATCGATACCGCCCGGCGTCAAGACATACTGACGGAACTTCTGAGCCACCTCCTGGTTGAAGATGTCGCCCGTCTCTTTGTAGGCCTCAAACGCATCAGCATCCAGCACCTCTGCCCACATATAACTATAATAACCTGCGGTATAGCCACCCTCCATCGTATGACCGAAGTAGGTCGTGCGGTAGCGCGGCGGAATCTGGCTGATCAAACCACGGTCGCCCATCATCTTAGCCTCGAACTTCTCGATGTCGAAATCTTGCGGAATCTCTTTCAATACGTGATAGTCCATATCCAACAAGGAAGCGGCTACATACTCTGTCGTAGCGAAACCTTGGCCATACTTACCTGCCTTGATCATCTTATCTACCAACGCCTGCGGGATCACCTCACCTGTCTGGTAATGTTTTGCATAGACCTTCAACACCTCCGGCTCGAACGCCCAGTGCTCATCCACCTGCGAAGGCAGCTCGACAAAATCACGAGGCACATCGGCTACCCCATAATAATGTACATCCCCAAAGAGGCTGTGCAACGCATGGCCAAACTCATGGAAGACAGTTTCTGTCTCGTCAGCCGTCAACAGGGCCGGTTGTCCCTCAGCAGGCTTGCTGAAGTTGAAGACAGTCGTCACGATCGGCGGCACACGCTTGCCATCCTTATAGGTTTGTGAGCGATAGCCACCGCACCAAGCGCCACCACCCTTGCCCGGACGGGTGAAGAAGTCCATATAGAGCACACCTAACGTCGTGCCATCCTTATCCTTGCACTCGAAAGCAAACGCATCGGGATCGGGCTTCGGGATATCCTTGATCTCCGTGAAGGTGATGCCATACAACTTATTGGCCGTGTAGAAGATACCCTCACGCACATGGCCCAACTCGAAATAGGGACGCATCTCATTCTCATCGACGTTATACTTCGCCTTCTTGGCTTTCTCGAAATAGTAACGCCAGTCCCAACCAGCTGCCTCGAAGTCGCCACCCTCCTTCTTGATCTCAGCATTGATGTCGGCCAACTCCTCTTTCGCCTTGGCTAAAGCCGGAGTCCACACCTGATCCAACAGGTCATAGACGTTCTTCTCATCTTTCGCCATGTTCTCCTCCAGCACGAAAGCGGCATAGTCTTTATAGCCCATCAGCTTGGCCTTCTCCAAACGAGCGGCCACCAACTGCTTCACGATCTCTTTGTTGTCGTTGGCATTGTTGTTATTGCCTCTATGTGTATAAGCCTCGAAGATCTGACGACGCAACTCACGGTTGTCGGCATACTGCAAGAAAGGCATCACGCTCGGGTTATGCAAGGTGAAGACCCACTTGCCCTCTAAACCTTTCTCCTTGGCTGTCTCAGCGGCCTTCACCTTCACGTCATCCGACAAGCCGGAAAGATCTGCCTCATTATCAATCACCAACTGATAAGCGTTGGTCTCTTTCAGCACGTTCTGGCTGAAGGTCAGCTGCAGCGTAGAGATCTTCGTATTCAGCTCACGCAACTTCGCTTGATCTGCCTCTGACAGGTTAGCACCACCTCTGGCAAACCCTTTGTAGGTCTCCTCCAGCAGCTTCATCTGCTCCTTGTCGAGACCTAATTGCTCTTTCTTCTCATAAACCGCCTTCACACGGGCAAACAGCTTCGGATTCATGCGAATGTCATCCGAGTGCTTGGATAACATGGGATAAAACTCCTGCTCCAACGCCTGAATCTCATCGTTGGTGTTCACACTCGACTGACCGCCGAACGCATACATTACTTTCTCCAACAATTGGCCACATTGATCGAGCGCCACAATCGTGTTCTCGAAAGTTGGCTCTTCGGGATTAGAAACAATCGCCTCAACCTCCTTGACATGCTCTTCCATGCCCTTCAATAACGCAGGTTTATAATGCGCTACCTCGATCTGATCAAAAGGTGGAACGCCAAAAGGTGTGGTGTACTCCGTGAAAAACGGATTGGGTGTAGTCTTGGCTACATCACTTTGCTGTTGAGAGGAACAAGCTCCCAAAATAACTGCTAAACCGGCAGCCATTAGCATTTTGTTCATAACCTAAATATAAATGTATTTAAAATTCACGGCGCGAAGATAAGAAAGTTTTAGGGAATCTTTCCTTTCAAATTGTTATTCGCACGCGTTAAAATAAAAATTATCGCTATCTTAGCGCACACAAAAACATAAAAAGATTTGACATCATGAATAGAATTTGTGCACTTTTCAATATACAATATCCTATCATACAAGGAGGTATGGTATGGTGTAGCGGTTGGAGGTTAGCTGCAGCGGTCAGTAACGCTGGTGGATTAGGTTTGCTTGGAGCTGGATCTATGCACCCCGAGGTTTTACGTGAGCATATCCGTAAATGTCAGGCAGCTACGCAGAAACCCTTTGGCGTGAACGTGCCGTTGATGTATCCAGAGATTGAGAGCCTCATGCAAATTATTATCGACGAGGGTGTGAAGATTATCTTCACCTCAGCTGGCAATCCCAAGACCTGGACCGCCCGTCTGCAAGCCGCAGGCATCAAGGTGGCTCATGTGGTAAGTAGCGCCAAATTCGCGGCCAAATGCGAGGAGGCAGGTGTGGACGCCATCGTGGCGGAGGGATTTGAGGCCGGCGGGCATAACGGCCGTGAGGAGACGACCACGCTCTGCCTGATTCCGGCAGTTCGGAAAGCCACCTCGCTTCCTTTGTTGGCGGCGGGTGGTATCGCTACGGGCGAAGGACTTTTAGCAGTCATGGCTTTAGGTGCGGAGGGCGCACAGATCGGTACTCGCTTCGCATTAACCCAAGAGAGCTCCGCCCACGACAATTTCAAACAGCTTTGTCTTAACCTCAAAGAGGGCGACACCAAACTGCTGTTGAAGAAGCTCTCCCCTACCCGTTTGGTGAAGGGCGATTTCACGACAGCGGTTGAAGAGGCCGAGGCACGTGGTGCCTCCGCAGAGGAGCTGCGTGAGCTGTTAGGCAAGGGCCGTGCGAAAAAGGGTATCTTCGAGGGAGACTTGCAAAACGGAGAGTTGGAGATCGGGCAAATCGCCTCCCTCTTCCATGAAGAGCAAAGCGTAGCGGAAGTGATGGAAGAGATTGTCCACGCTTTCGAGGCTGCCAAACAGCGTATGTACACGATTTAATTCAAAATTCATAATTCAAAATTCTCAATGGAAGTTTTTCCTTTGGTCAACGAGGCGGGTGAGGTCATCGGCAAAGCCACCCGCCAAGAATGCCATAGTGGCAGCAAACTGTTGCATCCCGTGGTACACCTCCACATTTTCAATCAGAAGGGCGACCTCTTCCTACAAAAACGCTCCTTAAGTAAAGACATTCAGCCCGGCAAATGGGACACCGCTGTCGGAGGGCATGTCGATTACGGAGAGACCATCGAGGAGGCCCTCCGGCGAGAGGTACGTGAGGAGTTGGGCGTAACTGATTTTACCCCTCAGTTCGTGCAACGCTACGTATTCGAGTCAGCGGTGGAAAAGGAGTTGGTGAATACCTATCGTACCTGCTACGAAGGTCCCTTCTCTCCCGATCCCGAAGAGTTAGCCGATGCCCGCTTCTGGACCATCGAAGAGATCAAAGCCAATCTTGGCAAACAATGTTTTACCCCTAATTTCGAACAAGAGTTCAAACGCTGTTTTGACATGGAATCAGAAATACAATTAAATGCACACAACAAGACGGAATATCCGCCTATGCACACCGCAGAGCATATTCTGAATCAAACTATGGTACGCCTTTTCGGCTGCCCCCGTTCACGCAATGCGCACATTGAGCGTAAGAAATCGAAGTGCGATTATGAATTAAGCGAGGCGCCTACGCCTGAACAAATGGCGGAAATCGAACGAAAAGTCAATGAGGTTATCGACCAGCACCTGCCCATCACCATTGAGTTTATGCGTCGTGAGGAGGCAGCGGCCATTGTGGATCTCAGCAAACTCCCTGAAGAGGCCAGCGAGACGTTGCGCATCGTGCGAGTCGGTGATTATGACGCTTGTGCCTGCATTGGGGCGCATGTGAATAACACCGCGGAGATTGGTCACTTCAAGTTGTTGACCTACGACTATGCCGACGGACGTTTGCGGTTACGCTTCAAACTGACCGAGTGATGCCGATCATCGAGATTCACTCGTTAGCACATCCAGGGGTGGAGTTGTTCAGTCGCCTCACGGAGGCTCAACTACGCCAGCAAAAAGAGGAAGGAGAGGGCATTTTCATAGCCGAAAGCCCCAAAGTGATTCGAGTAGCTTTGGAGGCAGGTTATGAGCCTATTGCCCTCCTATGCGAACGTAAGCATATCGAGGGCGATGCTCAACCTATTTTGGCACGCTGTGGCGACATTCCCATCTATACCGGCGAGCGGGAACTGTTGGCTACCTTGACAGGCTATACGCTCACACGGGGTGTGTTATGCGCCATGCGCCGTCCACACCTGCCGACAGTCGCTCAAGTCTGCCAAGACGCCAAACGCATCGCCATGATTGAAGGGGTGGTTGATACTACCAATATCGGTGCCATCTTCCGTTCGGCTGCGGCCTTGGGCATCGATGCCGTGTTGCTGACCCCCAACTCCTGCGATCCACTCAACCGACGGGCGATCCGTGTCTCGATGGGCAGCGTGTTCTTAGTGCCGTGGACCTGGTTTGACCAACCGCTCTCGGCGCTACACTCCTTGGGATTCCAAACAGTGGCTATGGCCCTCACTCCTGATGCGCTTCCGATTGATGATCCGCGCTTCAAACGGATGGAGAAGCTGGTAATTATTTTAGGCACAGAGGGGGATGGCCTTCCGCAAACGACAATTACCGAAGCGGATTATGTGGCTCGCATCCCGATGGCACACGGCGTGGACTCGCTCAATGTGGCGGCAGCTTCCGCAGTCGCCTTCTGGGAGATGAGACGCTGAACAACCAAGCACAAAAAAAATGATTTATGGTTTGCGGTAATTGATACCAACAAGCCATAAATCATTTCCTAACTATCCAACAATATCTGCTCAGTCGAAGAAATGCTTGAACTTACTGAAAAGTTTTTCCTTGACCGTCTTATTCGGCTGGAAGTTTTCCGAGTCAGCCAAGTTGTTCAAGGCCTTACGCTCCGAGGCCGTTAAGTTCTCCGGAATATAGACACTCACATTGACCAAGAGGTCACCCGTACCATAGCTATTGACAGAGGGCAGACCCTTGTTGCGCAGACGCAAGACCTTACCTGGCTGTGTGCCCGGCTCGATCTTCAGTTTCGCCTTACCATCTACGGTCGGCACCTCTACGGTCGCACCCAATGCCGCCTGCGGAACCGTCAGCAACAGGTTATAGAGCAAATCGTTCTCATCACGAATCAACTCGGGATGCGGCTCCTCCTCGATTAAGATCAGCAGATCACCGTTGATGCCACCATGACGAGCGGCATTTCCTTTTCCTGACATGGAGAGCTGCATTCCTTCAGCCACGCCGGCTGGGATATTCAACGTAATGATCTCATCATCACGCACGATGCCCTCGCCGTTGCAATGCGGACATTTCTTGACTACAATCTTTCCTTCGCCACCACAAGTCGGGCAGGTACTCTGTGTCTGCATCTGGCCCAAGATGGTATTGGCAATGCGGGTAACTACGCCCGAACCTTTACAGGTGTCGCACGTCTTAAAACCATCACTACCCTCAGCTCCCGTTCCGTTACAATGCGAACAGGGCACATATTTCTTCACTTTGATCTTCTTCTCTACACCCGTGGCAATCTCTTTGAGAGACAGTTTCACCTTCACGCGCAGATCGGAGCCTCGGCTCACATGGCGGCCTCCACTGCGGCCTCCGCCAAAGCCACCAAAGCCACCGAAACCAAAGTGACCACCGAAAATATCGCCAAACTGAGAGAAAATATCATCCATAGACATACCGCCACCAAAGCCACCACCAGCTTGTGAAGCACCGCCTACTCCCGCATGACCAAACTGATCATAACGCTGCCGCTTCTGCGGGTCGCTCAAGACATCATAGGCCTCAGCCGCCTCCTTGAACTTCTCCTCCGCCTCCTTATCACCCGGGTTCTTATCGGGATGATATTGAATCGCCTTCTTACGATAGGCCTTTTTTATCTCGTCTGCCGTGGCGTTTTTCTCTACGCCCAGCACTTCATAATAATCTCTTTTATCCATCCTCGTTTCTTCCTTTTCCTAATCCTTCGCTTTACAGGTTTACAGATTACTCTCCTACCACTACTCGCGCATGGCGAAGCACTTTGTCATACAAGATGTATCCCGTCTGTACGCAATCAATCACCTTGCCCTTCATATCAGGCTGCGGAGCAGGAATCGTAGCAATCGCCTCAAACTCCTCCGTGTCGAACGGTTTACCAACCGCTTCGATAGCCTTCACTCCTTGCTGACCCAGGTAGTTGATAAACTTGGTATAGATCAAATCCACCCCTTCACGAATCGCATCCATCTCCTCTGTCGCACGGATATTCTGCAAAGCGCGCTCAAAATCATCAATCACGGGGAGCAAGTTTTTCAAGGCACTCTCACCACCCATCTTGATCAGATCAGCCTTCTCACGCATCGTCCGTTTGCGGTAGTTGTCAAACTCGGCACGCAAACGCAGATGTGTGTCATTCAACTCCTCATATTTTTGTTGCAAGGCTGTCAGATCGTCCGCCACTTTGTCTTGTTCGGTCGTCTCTTCTGCCTTTTCTGTCTGATTATCCTGCAAATTTGTCACCTTCTGCTGCTCCATCTCCTCTGGATTGGCAGTTTCCTTTTCTGTTTCTTTCGGATTCTTTGTATCCATAGCTATCTATTTATTTTTATATTTCTTATTCATTATGAGCAACATATACAAATAAAGTAATCCTCAAATCAACTATCCGTAGCGCTTTATTCGCACACATACTCATCGTTATCTATGCAAATATGTTGCCAAGCGTACGTCGCATCGAAAAATATCTTTACCTTTGCTTCAAAATACGGGGACTTGAATGAGGGTGAAACACCCTATCGCAGACCCGTAGCAATTAAAAATGTAAGTATTTTAATAGGTTATGATGAAATTCAACGATAAGACAAAACGTTTGCTTCTCTCTTCCATTTTATGCTTAACGGCCACCTTGTATGCCACGGCACAGAATAACTCCACGGTTTGCCGCTTAGGTTTTGCGTATGAACTTAGCCAACGAAGCCAATGGGGTTTCGAGAAACCAGTGGTACGTAGCTTAATACCCAACTCTTCAGCGGAGCAATCCGGATTGAAAGTGGACGATGTGATTGAGTTGATTGATGGCGTTGACGTAACCGAAGTGGCACCAGAGGAGGTCAAGGAATTGTTCAACGCCACAGGAAATAGTTCCGTGACACTCACCGTCAGCAACCTCTCCGGCATTCCTCGCCAAATCGAAATCAAAAAGGAATGCAAGAAAAGCAATGCCATCACGGAGGATCAGCTGGCTTCCGCCTTCGCGATGTATAGCTTGGAAACAACCGCCGAGCAACGGTTCATCTGTCCGTTCAAGACCACTGTCACGACAGAGGAGGTGGATTTCGCCCACTTCCATACCTTCACCTTCGCCCGCATTGATGAGAATAACCGCAAATTAGAGACAAATATCAATGAATGTATCGAACGTGAGCTGATCAAGAAAGGGATGGAGGCCAACAGCGAACAGCCAGACATACTTGTTCAAACTTACTATTTCTTTGATAAAAACCCGAACTATAAGGGAGCGAATAAGATTGTTGTAGATAAAGAGTTAACCTACCGCTATGATTTCACAGAGGGTAAAATGGTGAAACTGCCCTTCCTGAATTACGCAGCGGCAGAATCAGAGGCTGAGTATTTGCTGCAATTAGGTGTTCGCTTCGTGGACCAGAAAGAGGTGCCTGGACGTGTACTGTGGGAATGCGAGGCCAATGAATTGATGGAAAGTTCTTTCCGATTGGATGAGTACGCACGTATCCACGTTCCGTTGATGCTCATGCAGTTCCCTTATCTGACATACATGCGTAATCCGCAATACACTGTCAATCGTCGGAGCTTTAATTACACCGGCATTCAATACGACATTGATCGTTTGGAATATGTGCTGGATGTGGATCGTAAATCGCCAGCCTACGCAGCAGGTATCCGTGCACGTGACGTGATCCAAAAGATTGGCAAACACAAGATGAACCATTCCGCAGAGGAGTTTTCTGCAGCCTACAAACGATTCATCAGTCACACCATGGATCTACGCGATCCCAAGACTCGTTTCACGGACGCAAATGGCTTCCGCTATTGCATGAATTGGGATTTGTTCAAATATACGCAGGTAGCTGATGCGGCGGCAAACACAGATTATCTTTCCGCCTTTACCTATCTCTATTATTTTGCACCCTACATCAACCCTTCGGGCAACAACGCATGTGTGTTCCAAGTGAAACGAGGCCGACAGGTCATGGATATCACTGTCCGTCCTGTTGTACGCACAGAGGTCATTGTTGAAATTCAATAATAAAATAGGAAAGCGTGGTATATCCTACTAATTTCGAACAAAAAACGGGTTTTGATAAGATCCGTCGATTAGTGTCTGAACGTTGCTTGAGTCCTCTGGGCGAAGAGCGAGTGGCAGACATGAGTTTCTGTACGCAGTTTGAGGAAGTTTGTCGCCGTCTGGAAGAGACAGACGAGTTTGTGCGCATCCTGCATGGCGATCGAGAGTTCCCAGGCAACTTCTTTTTTGACGTGCGTTATTCTTTAAAGCGCATTAGGCCAGAAGGTACTTGGTTGGATGAAAGAGAGTTATTTGACCTCAAGCGTTCGCTTCAAACCATCAATGATATCGTTAATTTCCTGAAGCCTGATGAAGAGGGAGAGATCCTCTACCCGGTTCTAACCGCCTTGGCAGGAGATATTTTCGTCTTTCCACAAGTTGTCCGGCAAATTGATGCCATTATCGACAAGTTTGGCAAAGTGAAAGACAGTGCCTCTCCGACCCTATCTCAGATCCGTCGAGAGATGACGATCACGATGAGTGGTATCTCACGCAGCTTGCAATCCATCTTGCGAGCAGCACAGACAGAGGGTGTTGTCGATAAAGATGTGGCTCCCACGATGCGAGATGGCAGACTGATGATTCCTGTCGCTCCTGCTTTTAAGCGAAAGATCAAAGGTATTGTGCACGATGAGTCTGCAAGCGGTAAGACGGTATTTATCGAGCCGGAGGTAGTCGTAGAAGCCAATAATCGGATTCGGGAGTTAGAAGGAGAAGAACGTCGAGAGATTGTCAAGATCCTCACAGAGTTTACCAACGTAATCCGCCCCCTAACTCCAGACATGTTGCAGGCCTATGAGTTCTTAGCGGATATTGACTTCATCCAAGCAAAAGCGCAATTCGCTGAGCAAATCAAGGCCATTAAACCCATCGTAGAGGATAAACAACAGGTAGATTGGGCTGGTGCTGTGCATCCATTGCTCTACCTCTCTTTGTACAAACAGGGCAAGTCGGTTGTCCCGTTAGACATTGAACTGACCGAGGAGAAACGCATCTTGATCATCTCCGGTCCGAACGCCGGTGGTAAATCCGTCTGCTTGAAAACCGTTGGTTTGCTACAATATATGTTGCAATGCGGATTGCTGATTCCGCTCCATGAGCGATCCAGAGTAGGTATTTTCGAGCAACTCTTCATTGATATTGGCGATGAGCAAAGTATTGAGAACGATCTCAGTACGTATAGTTCCCACCTAACACACATGAAGTATTTCGTCAAGCATTGCGACAAACGTACCTTGCTGCTGATCGATGAGTTTGGCAGTGGCACCGAGCCGCAGATTGGTGGGGCAATCGCTGAGGCCCTGCTCGATCGTTTCAATCGTAACGGTAGTTTTGGAGTAATCACCACACACTACCAAAACTTGAAGCATTTTGCGGAAGACACACCAGGTGTCGTCAATGGAGCGATGCTCTACGATCGCCATTTGATGCAACCACTCTTTAAGCTCTCTATCGGTAATCCGGGGAGTTCCTTTGCGGTGGAGATCGCCCGTAAAATCGGTTTGCCAGAGGAGGTTATCGCAGAGGCCTCTGCCAAAGTGGGTGCCGACTATATCAATATGGATAAATACCTGCAAGATATTGTGCGCGACAAACGATATTGGGAGAGCAAACGGCAGAATATTCGTCAGCGAGAGAAGAAACTGGAGGAGATCGTCGGACGTTATGAGCAGGATCTGACCGACGTGAATAAACAGCGGAAAGAGATTATCCGTGAGGCGAAAGCCGAGGCACAACGCATCCTGCAGGAGGCGAATGCACGCATTGAGAATACCGTGCGTGAGATCAAGGAGGCACAAGCCGAGAAAGAACAGACCAAGTTAGCCCGCAAGGCGCTGGAGGAGTTTAAAGCCTCCGTACAAGATACAGAGGAGGAAGATGATCGCATCGCACGCAAGATGGCCAAGCTGAAAGAGCGTAACCAAAGGAAGCAGCAAAAGCAGAAGACTCCCGCTCAACCCCAATTCGATCGTAACACCATCGAGGTGGGCGACTCTGTTCGTCTCAAGGGGCAAACCTCCGCAGGAACAGTAATGGAGTTGCAGGGCAAACAGGCGGTCGTAGCTTTCGGTATGCTTAAGAGTACGGTCAAGGTTGATCAATTAGAGAAGGTCAGCAAAGGGCAGATTAAGCGGGAGATTCAGAAGAGCACCTTCATCAGCTCTCAGACCGCCGATGAGATGCACGAAAAGAAGTTGCATTTCAAACAAGAAATTGACGTACGAGGGATGCGAGGCGATGAGGCGTTACAAGCGGTTACCTATTTTATTGATGATGCGATCCAAGTGGGAGCCAATCAGGTACGTATCTTGCATGGCACTGGCACCGGCATTCTCCGGCAACTCATCCGGGAATATTTAGCCAGCGTCCCCGGCGTTCGCCGTTTCCACGACGAGCACGTCCAATTCGGAGGCGCAGGCATTACCGTTGTCGAATTAGCCTAATAGAATCTTATGAAGCGGAAGGATAACGTACATCACAAACGACACCTATCCAATCGTCATTTGGCTGAACAGTATATCTATGCCGGAGAGTTGCCTACCTCTACCGGTATCCGCCTCACACAATACAACGCACAAGGTTTGCAGCGAAAAGCAGTGAGTCCATCGGAATGCTCTTTCAAGCCATTAATCGATCCAGAGAAAATCAATTGGTTAGAGGTTTGCGGATTGAATGATGCGGAAACCGTGATGCGCATCGTCAAAGAGTTTGGTCTGCATGACGTAGATGCCAAAGATGTATTGACACCTCAACATGTATCAAAAATTGAAAGCGATCGCACACATACCTTTATTATTCTCAAAGACTGTTCTATAGAGACAGGTCATACCCTGCAGACAGAGCACGTAGGTATCTTGGTTTGTGGCAAAACGATCATCACCTTTACTGAGAGTGATAATCCCGTTTTTGACATTGTACACAAAGCCATTGAACACAACAGACTGAACATCCGCCAAAAGGGATCAGGCCTATTATTAGCCTTTTTGCTCAATACACTCTTTGCAGGCATGATTGAGGCAGTATCAAAGATAGAAGATGTTCTGATGGAAATCGAGGAACAACTAATTACTCCCTCAAGCACGAACAGTCGTACGATTGGAGCACTCATCCAGCAACATCGCAAGGAATACATGGCAATGAAGCGAATTGCACAACCACTCAAAGAGCAATTCAATAAGCTGATTCTCAATCAAAACTTGATAAATCAGGAACTCGCACCTATATACAATGATCTACAAGACCAACTTCTGTTTATAATTCAGACTACGGAAAATTGCAGAGAGATCACCTCCTCATTGGTTGATCTCTACATTTCTAACAATGATCTGCGCATGAATACCATCATGAAACGTTTAACCGTAGTTTCCACACTCTTCATACCACTTACTTTTTTAGTCGGAGTATGGGGTATGAACTTCCACTACATGCCTGAGTTGGAATGGGAATATGGCTATTTGTTTGCTTGGGGAGCCTTACTTCTCATTGGCTGCCTTACTTGGTTCTATATGAAACACAAAGACTGGTATTAAATCAGTCATTCCTCTCTTTGTACTTTGATTAGTTCAATTGATAGTTTTTCAACTTATTGTAAAGTGTCTTTCGATCAATACCCAAAAGCATAGCCGCCCGAGTCTTATTATTTCCACTCTCGGCTAATGCCTTTAAAATAAGTGCGCGTTCATGGGTCTCATCATGCAACGATAAATCAGTTGTTGATGGTTTACTAATCGATTCTAACAATTCCTCCGGCAGCTCCTGGCGAGTGATGTAACGGCCGGAAGCCAAGAGCGTAGCATATTTCACCACATTTTTCATCTGGCGCAAATTACCCGGCCAAGCATAGGATTGGAACAATTGAATGGTCTCCCGGTCAAAGCCTACGACCTCCTTACGCAACTCACTGTTAGCCAAATCCAGGAAATGGTTCGCAAAGAGCAACAGATCCTCCGGCCGCTCCTTCAAACCAGGAATACGGATCGAGAACTCATTGATACGGTGATACAGATCCTCACGAAATTCGCCCTTCTCAATAGCCGCACGAAGATTCTCATTCGTAGCGGAGATCAAACGCACATTGATCGGAATCTCCTGGTTACTGCCTATCGGACGCACCTTACGTTCTTGCAACGCCCGCAACAACTGCACCTGCACCGCATACGACAGATTACCGATCTCATCCAAGAAGATCGTACCGCCATCCGCCGCCACAAAAGCACCTGTCTTATGATCAATCGCACCCGTAAAAGAGCCCTTCACATGGCCAAAGAACTCAGAAGCAGCCAAATCTTTTGGAATGGCTCCGCAATCTACCGCTACAAAAGGAGCCTTGGAGCGACCACTCTCCGCATGAATGCGTCGGGCAACATACTCTTTTCCCGTACCACTGGCTCCTGTCACCAACACGGACATATCCGTTGGTGCCACCAAACGCACATGCTCATAAAGCACCCGTGCAGCTGCGCTTTGTCCCTCAATATAAAGATTCGGCTCCGGCAAGGAAGAAGAGGAAGCTTGCGATACCACGGATTCCGCATTCGAAGCCAACGACTCGTTGATCTTGTTCAACAACTCTTCCGGATTCAAGGGTTTAGCGATGTAATCCGCTGCTCCCGATTTCATGGCTAACACAGCACTTTGAATCTCCGCATAGCCGGTCATCAGAATAACGGGTACGGTGGGACATTGGCTTTTCATCCAATGCAGCAACGCAATACCATCACCGTCCGGCAGACGAAGATCAGACAAAACCAAGTCGTAAAACGTTCCCTCCATACGCTGCTTCGCCTCCTTGACCGAGGAGACGGACTGCACACGGAACCCCTTCTTGCCCAACCAAGTGGTCAGCATCAATGAGAAGGTAATATCATCCTCAACTATCAGTATTGACCGCATATACACAGCTTTTACTTCGCACCTATCCAAGTCGCCTTACGCCATAGTGCCTCGAAGGGACCATGCTGGTGATGACGCAACCACCAATGGCAGAAACCTAATTGCAACAGGAATAATCCTACACCTACCGTAAAGCTGCTTGTTGTTCCTAAATCATCATACAGGGCCAATCCATACCCGAAATAGAGGAACGAACCGACCAATGACTGTGTCAGGTAGTTCGTCAAACTCATCTTGCCATAAGGCACCAACTGCTTCAACCACAGGCGAGGAGCTTCCGCCTGCCAAAGCGATAAGAACAAAGAAACCCAAACGCTCATGAACGCAAAATTACGCAACGAAGAGACAATGGTAGAAAGCGGCGACAACACCTCTGCTCGCACAATCCACCCCGGTAATGCATCAACCAAGAAATAGAGTGGCACAAAACAAAGCGCACCGGTCAAACCAACGCCGATCCAAAACCGGCGATGTTGTTCCAAATGCGTGAAAAGCCCCTGACGACCCAACCACATTCCTAACAGGAAAAGCGAAGAGGTCTGGAAGAAACGACCATAGTCCCAAGCCCATAGTAAACTAAAGAGCTGTCCATGCCACAGATTCGTCCGAATCATCTGCCAAAATTCATCCGCCATCAATGCCGGATAGAGATCTCTCGCATGAAGCCTCCAGCTTGCCGCTGCCGCCTCATACTCCGGATGGGCTAACGCATAGAAACATTTGCCCCACTCCATCGGCTGCAACATCAACAGAACAGCAAGCGCTAACACCCAACGATTGCTCAACCGGCAACAGGGTATCAACACAAAACCTAATATGGAATACAACACCAAAATCTCACCGGGGAAAAAAGCGGCATTGACATTACCTATCAAAAACAACAATACTAAACGCCAGGCGAAACGCAGACGGAAATCCTTCCCTTTTCGCAACTGGTTCTCATCCTGGATGAAAAAACTAAAGCCAAACAGCAAAGCAAAAATGGCATACGCCTTACCGGAGAACAGGAAGAACAACGTAGCCCATATCCCTTGATCCAAAGCAGCCATAAAATCACTGGCCGGTTCCGGGAAACTATACAGATTGAAATGCTCAATGTTGTGCAACAGGATGATGGCCATCACCGCAAAGCCTCTCAAAGCGTCTACCACCTCAATACGAGGTCTTTCTTTTAGTAGTTGTTGTTCCATACGAACTGAGTAGATTAAATGAATAATACAGATCCACCGGTCACCTTTTCACCGATGGATCTGAAATAGATTTGTTGTCTCGTTTATTTCAACGTACCCGCCTGCGCTTGCTGAATCATGGTCTCATTGGCGAGAATCATGATCTCAACACGACGGTTCTTGGCCCGTCCCTCAGGAGTTGAATTGTCAGCCACAGGCTCATGCACCCCCTTGCCCTCGTAATTCATACGTTTGCTGGAAATACCTTGGTCACTCATCAAATAGTCATACACGCTCTTCGCACGCTTCTCTGACAATGTCTGGTTATAGTCCACATTACCTGTGCTATCCGTGTGACCCACAATCTTGATGTCCGTATCCGGATTCGCCTCTAAGCTACGTGCCAAGCTGCGCAAAGCACTCTTGGATGCATCACTCAACGTGCTGGAATTTGTAGCGAACAAAATACCGGAATCAAACGTCACCTTCAACGCCTCACCGTTATTGATGGTCTCAACAACCGCCTCCTCTGGTAAAGTCTGTTCCAATTCCTTCTTTTGCTTATCCATTTTCTTGCCAATCAATGCACCTGCCGTTCCACCAACAGCCGCACCAATCACCGCTCCCAAAGCAGTATTACCAGCGATCGCCCCAATGCCTGCACCAGCAGCAGCGCCACCGCCCACACCAATAGCCGTACCCTTCGCCGTGTTATTCCAGGTTCCACAACTACTGAACAACACCGCTATACACAGCATCATAATGGATAAAAGCTTCCAATTCTTCATTTTTCCCTTTCTTTTATGATTACAGATAAATGCTTATAGCATGCAACCCTCTTCTCAATCAAACATGTTGAGCGAGTCGCAATACTCCATTTCTCCCTGCACGATGAAACGAACCTCCTCTGGCTCAAAACGGCCTACATGGTCACGCTTCACATTCTTGATCACATACTCAACGACCTCATCCTCGTCGATTTCCACCTCCTTGTCATCGTCGTCATCGTCACCAAGCAATCCGTTTGTCTCGTAATACTCATAGATCAAATCCAGAATATACAAGATATCATCATCTTTGAACTTTCCTTTCATTTCCTGTGGCAAATAATTCTGGATGAAGCGAACCGCCTCGTCATCGTCATACTGCCAATCATCTAATTCATTACTCATTTTTTCTTCTTTTTTGCCTATTACACAGGCCACAAATATACGATTAAAATTCGATTCTCCAGTTGAAAAGCGAAGTGAACCACAGCGCCAAAGGCCAATTTAAAGATTATTGATTCAGCACATGCAACGTATGGCAGGCCACCAAAGCGGCTGTCTCCGTGCGCAGACGGCTCTCCCCTAAAGAAATCGCCTCAAAACCATTGGCTTTGGCTAAAGCAATCTCTTCCGGACTGAAATCGCCCTCCGGTCCAATCAAGATCAAGGCCCGCTCTCTGGGGTGGTAAAGTTGACGTAACAGCGGTTTCTCCCCCTCCTCGCAATGGGCGATAAACTTCCGTCCCTCAAAAGGACGTTGCACAAAATCCTTGAAATCCACCATACCCTCCAATTGAGGCAACGTCGCCTTCTGAGACTGCTTCATGGCACTGACCAGGATCTTCTCTAATCGTGCCGGCTTAATCTCCCGTCTTTCAGAGAAGCGGCAATTCAAGCAACTAATCGCATCTATGCCAATCTCAGTAGCCTTTTCCACAAACCACTCCATCCGATCCATATTCTTCGTAGGAGCCACGGCGATATGTACAAAGAAGGGCCACAAAGGAGCCTGTCGCCAACTGTCTAACAACTCCACGCCACAATGTTTAGGATGTGCCTGTGTGATAGCCGCTTTATAGAATGCACCCTTCCCATCTGTCAAGAGAATCTGATCGCCCTCACTCAGGCGTAACACCCGCACGCAATGACCGGACTCCTCTTCCGGCAAAACTGGATTCGCTGTAATATCTGGCGTATAAAATATCTGCACGGTCTTCTATTTAATATATTTCTATTAGTCAATAATCATACCGATCAACGTGGCGGAAAGCAAGGAAACCAACGCACCACCAATCATGGCAGGTACACCCAAGCGGGCAATCAAATCCTTCTTCTCTGGAGCCAACACACCCAATCCTCCCAACAAAATGCCGATCGAGGAGATATTGGCAAAACCACACAAGATATAGGTGGACATGATGATGGATTTATCAAACAGGAAAAGGCCTGCCTCTTTCCATTGCTGCAACTGAAAGTAGGCAACAAACTCATTGAGAATGGTCTTCTGTCCCAACAAAGAACCTACCAACATAATATCAGAAGAAGGCACACCGATCAACCACATAAAAGGAGCGGTGACCACGCCTAAAAGAAACTGAAACGTCAAGCCGGTTGCCTTACCATCCGTCACCTCTACGATCCAATCATTCAACCCCGTATAACGACCGATCAGTCCCTCCGTGAAGTAGTTAGCCAACGCTACTAAAGAGATAAACACCAACAACATGGCGGCTATATTGGTCATCAACTTCACACCTGTAGCCGTGCCATTGGCAATCGCCTCCAACAGACTCTTCGCTTGACGCATATCTGTCTGTGTATCGGGCAAGTCATGCACGGATTCCGTTTGTGGGCAAATCATCTTTGCCATCACGATGGAGCCGGGTACAGCCATGATGGAGGCAGAAAAAAGATGGGTGGCAAACAACACTTTCTGCGCAGGATCCGTTCCTCCTAACAGGCTGATATAGGAACCCATCACCGTTCCTGCGATCGTACCCATGCCAGTCACCATCACTAAGAACAGCTCTGATTTCGTCATAGTCGGCAGGTAATGCTTAATCATTACCGGAGCCTCCGTCATACCCATAAAGATATTACCTGCGGAAACCAAGCCTTCTGCGCCCGAAATATTCATAAACTTACGTAAGAGCCAAGCAATCGCCCCAACTACCCGTTGGATGATTCCCCAATAGTAGCCAATCGAGACCAAGGCAGAGAAAAAGATCACGACTGGAAGGGAATGCAACAAAAAACTGAAGCCATTGGCCTTAGAAGCATACGGGCCCAACAAAAAGGAAAGACCCTCTTCGGTAAAGTCCATCACTTTGACAAACACCTTACCACCCCCCTCCAACAAGTGGCTGATGAAAGGCAGATGCAAAATGGCCAAAGCCAAAAGCAACTGCATCAATAAGCCACCGCCAACCAGTTTCCAATCAATCCGTTTTCGATCAAAACTCAAGGCATACGCAATCGCCAGCAAGATTGCGACACCTAATAATCCTCTTAACATGTGGTTTACGCTCCTCCCTCTTTACGTCGTTTCAGCTCCTCTTGGCAGAGCTTGGCATATTCATAATTCTCTTCTTCTATCGCCTTTTGCAAACGCTCATTAATAGCTTTCTCAGAAGCATTAGCCAGCCAACGTTTTACCTGTTGTTCATTCTGCTGACCATCCGGATCACTTGGGTTATCTGCATCCAAAGAAGCGTCTGACGTACGGCGTAATTCTCCGCCTGTCTCCACGCCACACTCATCCAAAATATCAGACAAAATATAAATCTTACAACGCACCCGCAATGCAATGGCTATCGCATCCGAAGTGCGGGTGTCTACCGTCACCTCCCGTTCTCCATTGGTACACTCCAGTTCAGCATAATAGATGCCGTCCACAAATTTATAGATAAGAACATGTTTGACCTGCACTTGATAAGCACTAAGCAACGACGTGAGCAGGTCATGCGTCAATGGACGGGGTGTGTGAATCTTCTCCAAGGCGATAGCAATGGATTGCGCTTCAGGGGTTCCTACAATAATAGGAATCCGTCGAGTGCCCTCCTTCTCCGCCAATATTAACGCATAGGCGCCAGATTGCACTTGACTATTAGCCAACCCATGCACTTTCATTTCTATGTATTTACCCACGGTTCTACGATTTTTAGAAAACTAACAGAAGCAAATGTACGAATTAATTCTGGATATAGTCGGCTATCCGATGTAAAATGTATTTTTGCATGTCAAGATTATTCCATGGGTACAAAAACAAAACAACTCCTAGATGCGCCAATTAAACAATGGGCAACAGTAGGCAAATCGTTGCCCATCTTTTTCTAAAACATTGCCCATGATTTTTCAAAACATTGCCCATGATTTTTTTAAGCGTTGCCCGTAGTTTTTCATAGCGTTGCCCATCAAAATCCCTGCGGCTATTCCCCAACCACGTTGCTATACCGCATTAAACGTGCTATCCTGTCCGTACTTCAGTCAAAATGATAGTAAACAAGCAAATATACATGTCAAAATGACAGGATTCTAACACAAAAAATGCTTTGGCATTTTCTTTGTAGAGGTTAAGGTGTAATTCGATAACAAAAACAGAAAAGAAAGGAGAATAACTATATGAACCTGAACAATTTTACAATCAAATCACAAGAAGCCGTCCAGCAAGCGGTGCAACTGGTTACTCGCAATAACCAGCAGGCTATCGAGCCAGAGCACTTGTTGAAGGCTGTCATTCTGACGGGTGAAAGTGTAACAAACTTTCTCTTTCAGAAATTAGGAGTGAATATCCCGAATTTGAATCGGGTGCTCGACAGGCAGATCGAATCATTACCGAAAGTATCGGGTGGTGAGCCTTACCTTTCCAACGATGCCAACAAGGTGTTGCAAAAGGCCATTGATTACTCCTCTAAAATGGGGGATCAATATGTCTCCTTGGAGCCTATCATCTTGGCGTTGTTCACCGAGAACAGTACCGCTTCACGCATATTGAAAGATGCGGGCGTGACGGAGAAGGAGTTGCGGCAAGCCATCGAGGAGTTGCGCAAAGGCAATAAGGTGACCAGCCAATCGGCGGAAGACACCTATGAGGCATTGAGCAAATATGCCATCAACCTCAACGAGCGGGCCAGAAGTGGCAAGCTCGACCCGGTTATCGGACGAGACGAGGAGATCCGACGTGTGCTTCAGATCTTGAGCCGACGTACGAAGAACAACCCGATCTTGATTGGTGAGCCGGGTGTCGGTAAGACCGCTATCGCTGAAGGATTGGCCCATCGAATCGTAAGAGGGGATGTGCCTGAAAACCTGAAATCCAAGCAGATTTACTCGTTGGATATGGGTGCGTTAATCGCCGGAGCGAAATACAAAGGTGAATTTGAGGAGCGTTTGAAGGCTGTGGTGAATGAGGTCACTAAATCGGATGGCGAGATTATCCTCTTCATCGATGAGATTCACACCTTGGTGGGTGCTGGCAAGAGCGAAGGCGCCATGGATGCGGCCAACATCTTGAAGCCGGCCTTGGCAAGAGGTGAGCTGAGAAGTATCGGTGCCACGACCCTCGATGAGTATCAGAAGTATTTTGAGAAGGATAAGGCGCTGGAGCGTCGATTCCAAACCGTAATGGTGGATGAGCCGAGCGAGTTGGACACGATCTCTATCTTGCGTGGCTTGAAAGAGAAATATGAGAACCACCACAAAGTGCGTATCAAAGATGATGCATTGATCGCAGCCGTACAGCTCTCTTCTCGATACATCACGGATCGTTTCTTGCCGGATAAGGCAATCGACCTGATGGATGAGGCAGCCGCTCGTCTGCGCATGCAGATCGACAGTGTCCCGGAATCGTTGGATGAGGTCTCTCGCCGTATCAAGCAGTTGGAAATTGAGCGTGAGGCGATTAAACGAGAGAACGACACGGAGAAACTGGCGCAACTGAATAAGGAAATTGCCGACTTGAAAGAGGAGGAGACCAAGCAGAAGGCGCAGTGGAAGAGTGAGAAAGAGCAGATCAATAAGATCCAGCAGAACAAGATCGACATCGAGAGCCTGAAGTTTGAGGCAGACAAGGCGGAGCGAGAAGGCGACTATGGAAAGGTGGCTGAGATTCGTTACGGCAAGATCAAGCAGAAGGAAGCGGAGATCGCCACCTTGCAGGATCGGCTGAAGACGATGCAAGGCGCAGCTGCCATGATCAAAGAGGAGGTGGATAGCGACGATATTGCCGATGTAGTCTCTCGTTGGACAGGTATCCCTGTCAGCAAGATGATGCAAAGCGAGCGGGAGAAGTTGCTCCACTTGGAGGAGGAGTTGCACAAACGGGTAATCGGTCAAGATGAGGCTATCAATGCCATCTCGGATGCGGTTCGTCGTAGCCGTGCAGGCCTGCAAGATCCGAAACGACCGATTGGCTCCTTCATCTTCTTGGGTACGACCGGTGTAGGTAAGACCGAGTTGGCGAAGGCGTTGGCAGATTACCTCTTTGACGACGAGAACATGATGACCCGTATCGACATGAGCGAGTATCAAGAGAAGTTCAGTGCGACTCGTCTGATCGGTGCACCTCCGGGATACGTAGGTTACGATGAGGGTGGCCAGCTGACTGAGGCAATCCGAAGAAAGCCCTACTCTGTCGTCCTGTTCGATGAGATCGAGAAGGCGCACCCGGATGTGTTCAACATCCTCTTGCAGGTACTTGATGATGGCCGATTGACCGACAACAAGGGACGTACGGTCAACTTCAAGAATACGATCATCATCATGACCAGTAACTTGGGCTCATCGTTGATCCGTGATCATTTCGAGAAAATGACGGCGGCTAACCACGATGAGGTAGTTGAGGAGACAAAGAACGAGGTATTGGAGCTGTTGAAGCAGACCATCCGTCCGGAGTTCCTCAACCGTATTGACGACATCATTATGTTCACTCCGTTGAGCAAGCCGGAGATCCGTGCAATCGTCAACTTGCAATTGAACAGTGTCAAGAAGATGTTGGCAGCTAACGATGTAACACTCGACTTCACGGATAAGGCTGTGGAGTTAATAGCCGACAAGGGCTATGATCCGCAATTCGGTGCACGTCCTGTGAAACGTGTCATCCAGAAGATGGTGCTCAATGAGCTCTCTAAAGCCCTCTTGGGTGGACAGGTTAACCGTGAGTGTCCGATTATCATCGACCGTCAAGATGAGAACCTGATCTTTCGGAATTGATGCATAAGCAAACCTCCTAAAAAACCTGGCAGTGCAGTTGCTGTCAGTTTTTTTTATATCATGGCCTACTTCTCTTCAAAAAAAGACAGACCTATCAGAAATTAGCTTACCTTTGCGATTGTGTTTCATGAATAATAAAAGTAGTTATAGACAATGAGATTACCAAGAAAAAGTCTGTTGGGGGTATTGTGCTGTTTGCTTGTTTTCGCAGCCTGTCAGCAACCGATTCCGACAAAAAATACGCAGTCATTAAAGAAAGAGACAGAGGTATTTGCCATTGAAGGAACAGATACATTGAGACTGGATCGTTATGTTTGCATGGAGAAAACAGACACAAAACAGCCCGTTGTGCTCTTCGCTTTTGGCGGAGGATTTCGAGGTGGAGATCGGGCTTCAAGTGAATACATTCCCTATTTCGAGTGCTTAGCTCGCCACGGTTACACGGTTATCTCCATTGACTACCGTACTGCCTTAAAAACGTTGGACGCACAACAAGTGAAAAGTCCAATGGATTTCATGCAAGCATTACAACAAGCCATCCAAATCGCTGTCAGCGATCTTTATACAGCCACCCGTTATGTCATTGATCACAGTGAAAGCTGGCAGATAGACCCACAAAGCATCATACTCAGTGGCTCCAGCGCTGGTGCGATCAGTGTGCTACAAGCTGAATATCAACTTTGTCAATCTGATGCTGGAATCTCTGTTCTCCCAGCAGGTTTCCAGTATGCTGGAGTGATTTCTTTCGCTGGTGCCATAGCCGATGTGAAGGCTCCTACATGGCCCAAACGTCCCTGCCCTATCCTCCTATTTCATGGAGATGCAGATCGCACTGTCCCCTACCGACAAGCCGCTCTACCTGACGTAGGAGGTTTATGGGGATCGGCCGCTATCGCAGAGAGCTTGGACAAAACAGGCGCTTCCTATACTTTTTACCGCATAGGAAACGCCGGCCATGTTATTTCATCTACTCCGATGACTGAGCAGTTGTATGATATTCTCAGCTTTTTGGATCGATGTGTGATGCACAAAGAATCCCTTGTCATTCAAACTTCCATTCATGCAGCGGGCGATAGCTTACAAGAGGCCCATTTCACCATAGAAGACTATCTCAAAGAGAATTTATAACTTTTCTGTTTCTCCAACGTTGAGCCACATAAGCCAGCGCTAAATAGAGCAGGGTCTGCGCCCACATCGTCAGATAGCTATCCGCTACCTCATGGAAGGGTGCCGCCATCGTGTTAAGACGCACGAAGCCTTGAATACCGGGTGTAGAGGGGAACAAAAAGCCTACCGCCTTCCAGAAAGGAGGGACAGCCGCCCAAGGCCAAGAGATACCCGAGATGAATATCAGGATCACGGAAGAGAACACCAACAGCATCATTGGTGCCTCACGGCTGGGCATGAAATTGCCCAATAACAATCCCAAAAAGATACATGCCAACAGATAGGGCAACAGGAAAAGCCCGATCGCTACCGGATCTCCCACCTGTGGCAAACCAAACAGCCGAGGGACGATGACCAACACCCAGAGGCCAACGGGGATGTAAAGGATCAAATAAGCCAACGATTTACCCAATAGCCGAATCATCGGTGGCTGTCTTAGCAACAGATTGGGATGCCGTTCCCATTCCGTACCGAAACGCATACCGATGCCAAACAACAGGGTCTGTTGCAAGACAAGGATCAGAATAGCAGGCACCAAGAAGCTGGCAAATCCATTGGGCGTATTGTAATAGCTGACCGACTCATACGGAATGGGATTAGACGTGATCTCCGCCAACTTATCCGTAGAAGCCGGATGGTTGCGCATACGCACCTCACTGCCCATCTCCAACGAGACATCCGTGGCAGCGATCAAGAAAGACTTGTAAAAGAGCAACGCACTCATGTCGGAATAGAGCGATACTTGCGTCTGACGACCCGCATAGACCTCCTTGCTAAACTCAGCGGGGAACGAGAGTATGCCATACGCCTGCTTCTCATCCAACATGCGTTTTGCCTCCACCATATCGTTCACGACACCCACCACCTGCACATCAGGGGTAGCATCCACCCGACGGGTGAACTCACGGCTCAGATAACTATCGCTCTGATCAACGACCACCAACTTGGCCTCTCTAACCACCTCGTTGTTGTAGATAAAAGCATAAAGCACGGGATAAAGCAAGGGCACTATGAAAAAGAAAATCAACACACCGGCATCCTTAGACACAGCCTTCAACTCATCACGCCAAACCGTGACTAACGAAGTAAACCCATTTCCCCAATGCGTATGAGCGCTATTTCTATCATTCATTTTCAATTTCATTTTAAGGTATATACTCAAAATCCAGGAGTGCGGCTTTCAAGTTTTTCCCAATCAAGAAGGGTAACACCAAGAAGCCTAACAACCAAGCATACTCACTCCAGGTATAACTGAGCGCACGGCCATTCAGCGCCTGATCCACATAAACCAGAAAATAATGACGGAGCGGGAAAAGACGAGCCAATGCCTGCAATGTGGGGTGCATCGCATGTACCGGGAAGGAGAAGCCTACGATAGAAAAGGAGATCATGCCAAAAAGACAAGCGGCACTCAATCCCAAACGCAAGGTTGGCATCACCCCAAACATGAACACACCAACTGACTGCGAAGCCACTACTAATAGAAAAATTGCCGCCAGCATCGGTCCCCACCCACACAATAGCGGGAAGGATTGGACACCATACAGTAAAGCGAGCAACAGGAACCCTACCAACGTGAAAATCGCCGTCTGTGGCAATAGCTTGCCCAGCAAACTAACCGTCATCGACTGGCAACCCTCAGCCAGCCACTCCTTAGCGGTACCATATTTAATCTCCGTACCCAAGCTGAAAACAGTCACCAGAAAAACCATCAACTGCAACACACCGGGCAAGATCGTATTATTCAGATAGACCGAATAATTCAGCCAGGGATTACCCAGCGGATGCGTATCAACGACGATTGGTTGTAATTGCCCCATGATTTGAGCCTCGGTATAGCCTTTTGCCAAGCCTGTTTGCAGCCCGACCGCACCTCCTGCCAAGACAGAAATCGTACGCAGATCACGATACAGCAAAGAAGCCGCAATCAGATAGGAACCATTGGTATAGAAAGATAGCATAGGCTGTTTACCCGTAGTCGCCTCCACACTGAAACGGGTCGGCACACGGATAATGGCATACACCTCACCCCGCTGCATCGCTTGGCGTGCCTCCTCGAAAGAGGCGGTCAACAGAGTTACCCGACTCTGCTCGAACGCATCCAACTGTCGAATCAGCGAGCGAGAAGTGGCACTGTTATCCTCATCCACCACGGCCAACGGCAGATCAGTAGGCAACCCCTTCCCCATCAAAGAGAGGAAGAAAATGAAACAGATCAAGGGAGCACCGACCATACAGAAGAGGTAAATCGGTTGTGAGGTCAATCGATGCAGCTCTCGACGTGACACACTGCCTATCCGAACCAAACTTTCCTGCAAAGTCATAAAATCTCGTTCCCCTTCTTCTTCAAAATAACTGACATACCCGGGCGTAAATCGGGAATGGCCTCTGTTGCCCGTGCACGCACCTCAAAGGTTTTCGCATCGTATTGGCCGTTGGTCTTCGTCGCTTTCCAAGCCGCATAAGTTCCTCTATCCTTCATATAATAGACCTTCAGCTTCACCGCACGATCGCCTAAAGCTGGAATGAAAGCATTCAGTTCCGTACCGATCTGTACATGGGTCAACAAATCCTCCCGAATACTGAAAGTAACCCACATATCGTTCAAATCCGTGATGTGCATAATAGGCGCTCCTGTACCCACTAACTCACCTACCTCCGGGAAACGTTCAGATACCTCTCCATCAATCGGCGAGAGTAAAGCACCTTCACTCACGTATGACTCCACCTCAGCGATCGCACCCTCTGCCCGACGTACCATCGCCTCCGCAGCGGCCTTGTCCTCCTTACGAGCACCCTCTTTCGCCATCTCATACTGCGAACGAGCCGCTTTCTCCGTAGCGACCATCGCTTTATAGTTCGCCTCTACCTCATCTCGTTTTTGAGCGGAAACAACCCCTTTATCATACAAGTTTTGGATGCGATCGTATGATTTCTGAGCAATGGTCAATCCCGCCAATGCCTTTTGCCACAATTCATAGGCTCCAGTCAACTCTTGTGCTCTCGCTCCTTTCTGGGCTTTCGCATTTTGCGCTTCAGCCGCAGAACGAGCAGCCTCGGCCTGTTGCAATTTTGCCATCACCTCCGGTGTATCCAAGAAGACCAATGTATCACCCGCCTTCACACGATCACCCTCACCAAAACGATAAGCGACCACTCTGCCAGGCACTTTACCGGATACCCGCACTTGGGTGGCCTCCGCTTGTCCCATTATGACATCATCCGGAGGGGTCATCATAAAGAAACCAGCCAATGCCACCACCCCAATCACAACCAAAACCAAGGAAAAAGTCAATACCAAATTATGGATAGAATATTTATTTGTCTCCTTCATCGCTCTACAATTTTAAATTCCTATTTCGTTGTTTCATCACTATTTATCAGATAACTTACCCAATGCCTTATTCAGATAAACCGCTGTCAGTTTCACCTCGATCTGGGCATCAATCAAGGTAGAACGAGCAGATACCCAAGCCGTTTGCGCCTCCATCAGATTCAAAGCGGGAATCACCCCTTCCTCAAAACCATAGTTGGCCGTACGTAGATTCTCCTCGGCATTCTGCATGTTACGGGAGGAGGCAATCAGCTTTTTCTCTGCCTCATTTACCTTATACATGGACTGATTGACCTGCAATTCTATTTGCTCACGTGCGTGCTGCCACTCCAAGGTCTTGATGCGACTTTCCGCTTTGGCGGCATTGCGTTTATAGGTACCCTCCCACCAACCAGAGATGGGCACTTTCACCATGACACCGATGTTAAACATCCCGCCAAAATCGTTCTTGAAACCATTGAACAGACTCGGATTGGTCACCAAATAATTGGCAGCTAAAGCCACATTGGGCAACATCTCGGCCAATGCGATCCGCTCCTTCCGTTTGTATATCAATGAGGCCAATTCCAAACTCTTCAATTCGCTCCGATTCATAAAGGCCTCATTGACATCTACCGCAGTTTGCGAAGAGGGCGTTGGAAAATCCTCCAGCTGCTCGTCAGCCAACGTCATCTCCTGATCCAAAGACAATCCACACAGCTGTGCCAACAGCATCCGACACAATGATAGACCATTCTCCACCTTGGTTTGTGCCATCTCGGCCTCATTCAGCTTCACTTTCACCGATAGGCCATCCACCGGGGTAGCGACACCCTCCTGAATCATAGCGGTCACGTCTTGATCCATCTTTTGCAGCAATTCCACATAGGCATCGGCCAACTTCTTCTTATTCACCAAAGAGATCACCTGCCAATAGGTCTCATCCGTCCGATAAATCAAGTCTTGCAGTTGCGTGTCCTGCATGGAACGAGCTAATTCTCGGGCGTAATCCGCTATCTGGTTATAGGTAATGATCTTTCCCCCCATGAATACGGGTTGTACCAAGGCAATATTGCCTACCCACACATTCTGTATATCCAAATGCTGAATATCATTCACACCCGCCAAGAGTTGCTGCACCATCGGCAAACTGGCCAACCCTCCTAAAGAAGAGGATAAGGAGCTTGAAAGCGCCCCCATATCCAAGAGATTGAAATCTTTCTGATTCCACAAATAAGCACCATTCGCTGAGAGTTGCGGGAAATACTTCGTGAAAGCCGCTTTCTTCTCGTAATCGGCCACCTTCACCCTCTCCCGAGCCACTTGAAGCTCTTTGTTATTTTGTATCGCCAATTGGCGACACTCCTCCAGCGTTAACTGCTTTTGTGCCTGAATCCACTGCACAGCCACTATAAACAGTCCTAATAAGATTACTTTTTTCTTCATGCCTTTCTTTTTTAGAGCCTTCGGTGGAAACAGTCAGAATCCTTTCCATAAAAAACTCAAAACACAGCACAAAGGTAAGGGATTATCGGGAAGATGAACTTGAACTAATTCAATAAAAGAGATTAACAGAAGGAGTGCACTTAAACTTCGAATAGACGTTTCTTCAGTTTGCAATACCATGAATCGCTGATACCCATATATTGAGCGATGTATTTGTCAGGCACACGATTCACTATCCATTGTTGGTGCGCATAAAGATAACGTAAAAACTCCTCTGAGCTACTGGTTTGCCGCACTGCAAACATATTATACAATTTGGAGATCAGCATGAGCATTACGTTTTGGTAAAAGGTGGCAAAAGCGGGATAATTATATGAAAGGCGATCAATGTCTGAACGAGAAAAAGAGAGTAACTCGCCCTTTTCCAATGCCTTCACCTCAAAGCCTGTTGGTTCTTGCGTGAAATAACCCGTCGTCGATAGGAAGGGATAGTGCTCATCTGAAGAGAAACCGGTCACACATTCATGGCCGTTCTCATTCACGTACTGGTTCATGAAGAGTCCCTTCTTGATGAAATAGGCATTTTGGCAAATCGAGCCTGCCCGGATCAATAATTCCCCCTTTCGGATAGAAACCTCTTGCACACAAGCCTCCAATTCTGAGACAAAGGCTTCATTTTGTGATAATACAGCAGGGATCAAGACCAAGAATGAGGCAAGTCCAGGCGAGCAACACATAGGCTAATCCTTCAGCGTGAAATTATTCCGCCCGATCAAATTACCGTCCGCAAAAATATCCACTCGATAAGTACCTGCCGAAAGGAACTCCTCAATGTCCCAATACATCGTTACGGCCACCTCCTCGCCTTCATATTCAATCAGCTTCTTCATGGAATAGCCAATCTCTTTGCCTTCAAAAGGAAAGACATTCGACCGATTCTTCATCAAAATATCATCATCTGGCTTCATAAGACGTACATAAACCGTCTTCTCTCCAACAGGCGCAGTTATGTTCTTTGCGATCTTGAACGTCAACACAAACTGCTGCATATTCTTGATACGCTTCGCCAACTTTCCTCGGGAATTGACAGGGGTCACCTGAATGTCCGTCGCATCCAAACGACTGGCCAAAGTCACCCGTTCCGTGAGTTTCTCTTTCTCTTTTTTCAATGTAGCCGCTTGAGATGTCGCTTGCTGATACTTCTGCACAGCCTCCTTCTTCTCCACCTTCAACTGCTCATTCTCTCTATTCAAGGAGTCAATCTGCTGCACATAATTGCGCATAATCTTACGCAAGGTTGCCAACTCCTTCTTTAAGCGAGCAATCTCTTTCGCATTGGTAGCCTTTACTGTACGCAACTCCTCCAAGAGACGTTGCACTTTGGCCTGCTCAGTCGATAACAAGGCTATCAAGGAATCATTGCCCACACTAAACTTATATCCTTCGTATTGAAGAGACAATTCATTATACTCATCCTCCAAAGCCTCTTTTTCCAAATTAAAAGACTCCATCAAATCTCCCATTTGTTGCTGTTGATGATAAATATAATAACCCGCACCTGCGATTCCCAATACCAAAACAATGACCACCACAATCAAAAGTGATAATTTGTTTACCTCCTTTGTCTCTTTCTTTTCAATATCCATATAAGATCTTTTATTCTTAGCAATAATAGATTTGCAAAAGTACAATTAATTATGCATATAACAAAATAGGGAGTCAATCTTTTGGACTGACTCCCTCTCTACTAAAACGGCGGCTACCTACTCTCCCACTGTTACGCAGTACCATCGGCGTGACGAGGCTTAACTTCTCTGTTCGGAATGGGAAGAGGTG
>JAFBIR010000020.1 GCA_021531385.1 Parabacteroides distasonis
AAAGCAATAAAAATAGCGGTTATGCGAGAGAATAACATGAGGTCAAATGTCAGTCAAGACTTAGTGGGTTTTCGGACAGCCTCCCCCATGCGATAAAACTGTTTTTATATCCCATAGCAATTGTTTGAGATACCTAAGAAGATGTTCGTTCAAAACTTTTGAATGTCCGTTCAGTACTTTTGAACGTACGTTCCATGCTTTTGAACGTGCATCCTAAACAATGGAACAAAAAAATCATAAGGCTTCTTTGCCTTTTTCTATCCATAGCAGAGACATTCTCTATTCGGATAGAGCTCTTTTTTATCATCCTGTTTTATCTCTCTTATCCCATTGTTTTGGCAGGCGACACCGTTTCTTACTCCTTTCATATCCTTAATGCCTGAAAATTATTACCTTTGTTCCCAAATAGAAACTTAGTGGAGGGACAATATGGCAACTACATCTATATCATCACCATTGGAAGTGACTTTCGAGTTGAACGATCCATCCATCCTTGAAGATTTGAAAAGAACTTTGAAATTAATCAGAGGGGTTGGGAAGATCTCTGTGAAAGCGAGGAAGTCTGGTAAGGAACGTATGTATAATTATCCCAATGCGGAGACGGTTGAGGCAATTGCTGAAGCAAAGTCTGGCGGTTATGCCGGGACTATTGATATGACCAATTTTGATAGTTTCATGAATTCTATTAACGAAATTCCATGAAACAATTGCGTTATAGCTCAAAGGCCAAGAAGGATTTGAAACGTTATAGAAATGATCCTCAAAAGATGAGGAAACTCTATGATGTGCTAAGCTTATTAATACGAGGAGAAGTGTTACCTATGATTTACAGGCCCCATCCGTTAACAGGTGAGTTTAGAGGGTGCATGGAATGTCATGTTGAAAGTGATTTCCTGTTGATTTGGGTTGATGATGACTATATTGAGGTAGTTCGAATAGGTAGCCATTCTGAATTATTTCGATAACTAACAATGGCAGAACAATCATTAAAGGAGAAGACAGCGAAGGGTCTCTTCTGGGGAGGTGTGAGCAATGGGGTGCAGCAGGCGTTGGCCTTGCTTTTTGGTATCTTTCTCTCCCGCATCCTCTCCCCTGGTGATTATGGCATGGTAGGATTGTTGGCGATCTTTACAGGTATTGCCAACTCTTTGCAAGAGAGTGGTTTCTCAGCTGCTTTAACCAATAAGCAGGACATTACCCATGAGGACTATAATTCCGTCTTCTGGTTCAACATCGTGGTTGGCATTGTGGTTTATGTGATCCTTTTCTTTTCAGCACCTTTAATCGCTGATTTCTTTGGGCAACCTGATCTGTTGTGGGTTTCTCGAATCACTTTCCTCAGTTTCTTGTTTTGTTGTTTTGGAACAGCACAAGCCGCCTATCTATTTAAGAACTTGATGGTTAAGGAAAGAGCTCAGATGGATATCCTTACGCTGCTCCTATCCAATGTGATTGCGCTGATTATGGCACTCAATGGCATGGCTTATTGGGGTATCGCAATTCAAACCGCACTATTCGCAGCAATTGGTACCTTTTTCCGTTGGTATTATTCTCCTTGGCGACCCACATTCTCTTTTTCTTGGAAACCTTTGAGAGAGTTCTTTTCGTTTAGCCTGAAACTGCTGATGACCAACCTGTTCAATCAGTTTTCCGTGAATATCTTTTCGCTGTTGTTGGGCAAGTTTTTCACGGTTCAACAGGTGGGATACTATACGCAAGGCTCTAAATGGACGAATATGGGGGGAGGATTGATCAACGGCATGATCACGGGAGTCGCACAACCAGTCTTGGCACAAGTGGTGCATGATCGAGATCGTCAGCGTAACGTATTGCGGAAGATGATTCGTTTTACGGCCTTTGTCTCCTTTCCCTTGATGTTTGGTTTAGCGCTGGTAGCCGATGAGTTCATAGTCATCACGGTGACGGACAAATGGTTGCCTTGTGTTCCTATCATGCGTTTGCTGTGTGTATGGGGTGCTTTTACCTCGATTTGTGAATTGTATAAGAATGTGGTGATCAGTCAAGGGAAATCGGACATCTATTTCTATGCCAACATAGTGTTCGGGATTGTGCAGCTGCTGGTGTTGGTGTTGACCTTGTCATTAGGTATCCTTTGGATGGTAGGGGTCTATGTAGTAGCCTATTTCTGCTGGCTTTTTGCTTGGCATTGCTTTGCCCATCGGATCTGTGGCATTCAGTTGCGAGATCTTTTGAAAGACATCTTGCCATATTTGTTTTTAACAGCTATTGCGATGGGTGCGGGTTGGTGGGTCGCCTATCCTTTGGAGTCTATCTATATGCGTTTTGTGGTCAAGGTGCTAGTTTCGGTCATAGTCTATCTGCTTATCCTATGGCAAAGTGGATCTGTAGCTTTCAGGGAAAGTGTAGAGTTTCTGCTGGGAAAGATGAATCGGTCCAGATGATTGGAGGAGGATTCGGAAATTCGAGTAACTTTGCGAGGGAAAAATGGAATGACATGCGATATGATTATTTGATAGTTGGTTCAGGACTTTATGGTGCGGCTGCTGCCTATTGTCTCCATCGGCTGGGGAAACGATGCTTAGTAATAGAGAAACGTCCCCACCTTGGAGGAAATCTCTATTGCGAGAGTATAGAAGGCATCAATGTACATAAGTATGGAGCGCATATTTTTCATACGAACAGTAAGAAGATTTGGAATTTTGTGAATACGATTGTGGAGTTTAATCAGTTCACGAATGCTCCCTTGGCGAATTACAAGGGAAATCTGTATAATTTGCCTTTTAATATGAATACTTTTTGTCGGATCTGGGATGATGTGAAAACCCCCAAGGATGTAGAGAAAAGGATAGCAGAACAACAATCAGTGATAAAGAAGCAAATAGGAGATCGTGAACCTAAGAATTTAGAGGAGCAGGCCTTACTTTTGGTCGGGAATGACATCTATGAGCGATTGATTAAGGAATATACGGAGAAACAATGGGGACGTAAATGTACGGAATTGCCAGCTTTCATCATTAAGCGTTTGCCAATTCGTCTGACGTTCGATAACAACTATTTCAATGATCGGTATCAAGGCATTCCTATTGGCGGTTATAATCAATTGATTGATGGTTTTCTAAAAGATATTCCTTGTGAAGTGAACGTGGATTTCTTCCATTCAACCTATCATGATTGGCGGAATATCGCAAATAAGTTAATCTATACAGGTCCTTTGGATCAATACTTTGATTTTGCGTTGGGTAAATTAGATTGGCGCACGGTTTCTTTCCATACACGTGTGGAACCCATGCCAAATTACCAAGGGAATGCTGTGATTAACTATACATCTCACGATGTGCCTTACACGCGCATTATTGAGCACAAACATTTTGAACGGTTTGGTACTGAGGTGTACGATCTGCCTACAACTGTGGTCAGTGAAGAATATCCAATGGAATACCAAGAAGGAATGGAACCTTATTATCCGATTAATGATGAGGATAATAATCGTTTAGCAGAACAATACAGACAACTTGCTGTTGCCGAGCAAGATGTTATCTTTGGTGGGCGTTTGGCTGAGTATCGCTATTATGATATGGCTCCGATTGTGGAGAAAGTACTAAATCAGTTTGGCTATGAATAAGTTGTTGAGTATATGTATCCCCTCCTATAACATGGAGTCTTTCCTTTCTCGTTGTGTCGATTCTTTGTTGATCCCTTCACTTGACCGATTGGAGATTCTCATCGTGAACGATGGTAGCAAGGATCGTACCTTGGAGCTTGCCAAAGGGTATGAAGCAGCCCATCCAGGATCTGTCGTGGTGATCGATAAGCCCAATGGACACTATGGATCCACGGTGAATGCAGCCCTACAGGTCGCTAAAGGTAAGTATTTTCGGATTCTTGATGCCGATGATTGGTTTGATTCGGAGGCATTGAAAGCTTTCTTAGCCGAATTGGAAACTTGTGAGGCTGATTGTGCTTTCACCAATTTTGTTGTTCATGACATGAATAAGCAACAGGTACGTTCCATTCGAGAGGAGCGTATTCCCTATGGTTCCCTTTTGTATTTGCGCCAATTCTCACTGCCTGATGTGGGTTTCAACATGCACCAGCTGACCTATCGCCTCTCCTTTCTGAGGGCTATTCACTATGTGCAGACGGAAGGAGTGTGCTACACGGACACGGAATACATCCTCTATCCTTTGAGCCAAGCAGAAACGTTTGAGGCTTTTGATCTCTCGCTCTATCAGTATTTCTTGGGTAGGGAAGAGCAATCCATGTCCTTGTCTTCCCTGAAGAAAAACATCTCGCATCGTTGGCCGATCGTGAATCGGATGTTGGCGGATAGAAGCTATCTCTCAGGAAATCTTTTGGCAGTTCGTTTGCGTTCATCCATGTTGCAATCCTTGATCGGATCTATCTATGAGATGTATATCTGCTATGGGAACTATGACAAGGACTATGATCAACGCCTAAGAGAATTCCTGCGGGATCTGGCTCGAAGAGAACCGGAAACACATGCCAAGATGTTGCGTTTGAACAGACATGAGGTGATCTATTATGTGCGTTTTTGGTTGTGGTTGGGGCGTCTCTCTTTCCCATTGTGCCATTTTCTTTTCCGGTTGCGAGAAGGAAGCCGATGGAATTCCTGAAAAGTATTGTTCACCCATTGAAGAAGCATCAAGTATGGTTGTAGTCAAGTTGAGTGGAGGATTAGGAAATCAAATGTTGCAATATTCCTTTGCGCTTTTTTTGAAGCATCTTGGGAAGGAGGTGGAGTTGGATCTGTCGCTCTATCAATATATCAATGAGCATAATGGTCCAGAGATTCTATCGTTGTTCCCGATTGAGCAATCGGTAGAACTAAGTCGTTCCTTGGCGAGTTTTCATACCCGTGAAAGACGTCTGAGATACTACACCGAGCTGGCACGACGTTATCGATGCCTCCCGCTGTTGTCTCCTTGGAAGATGCGGCATCTCTTTCGGTTTCATTGCCGGAAATATAACTGGAAGGAGGTGGACTTGAATGTATATACACCCACTTTGGAGGAGATGGAGAAAATGGATCAATGCGTGGTTTCAGGTTGCCCGAATCCCTACTACTTGGATCGTATTGAGGATGCCGTTCGGCAGACTTTTGCTTGTCCGGGGTTTCCCTCAGTCTTCGATACTGTGCTGCTGGAGATGGGCGAGAGGGAGTCCGTGGCAGTTCATGTCCGCAGAGGGGATTATTTGAACTTTAGTGGATTGTCTCTTCCGGACATCTACTATCAGGAGGCTTGCTCGATCATTGAGCAACATTGCCCGAAGGCTCACTTTTATGTGTTCTCTGAAGATGTGAATTATGTGCAAGAGCTGTTCAAGGGACGTGAGGGTGTGACCTTCATGGAACCGAATCGAGGCGAGAAGAGTTATTTGGATCTTTTTTTGATGGCCCAATGTAAACATACGATCATAGCCAACAGCACGTTCTCTTGGTGGGCCGCTTGGCTGAATAGTCATCCTGACAAGCTGATCATCAAACCCCAGAAATGGTGGTATGACCGACAGTTCTCTTCTATCTCTAATTGTGATATAACTTTAAATTATTAAAATATAGGGGAATGGAAGAAGTCAAGCGAGTATCTGTGGTCATGTGTACCTACAATGGAGAACGATATTTGAGGGAACAATTAGACTCTATCGTTCAGCAAACCTATCCCATCTATGAGATGATCGTGCAAGATGATTGTTCTACAGATGAGACGATGGTTATTGTGTGTGACTATGCCCGTCGCTATCCTTTCATAAAGGTTTTTCAAAATGAATTTTCTTTAGGAATCAATCAAAATTTTCTTACAGCTATACAGCATGCAACAGGAGATTTTATCGCACTATCTGATCAAGATGATGTTTGGGATTTTCACAAGATTGAGTGGCAATTAGCTTCTATGGGGGATGCTTTGCTATCCTGTGGTTTTTCTAAGCCATTTGTTTCGGGTCAAGACATTCAAGTCCATTTTGATGAACGAATACCGAATTTGAGGCCAGAGCGTTTGATCTATGCAAGTGCAGTGGCAGGACATACACAGATTCTGAGAAGAGATCTGTTGGGGAAAATTCCCAATCTCGATGAAGGTTTGAAAATATTCATGTATGACCAGTTGTTTCAAGTGGTAGCGGCTTTATATGGTAGTATATCGTTTTGTGATCAAATCTTAGTGAATCAACGTCGTTATGCTACAGCTGCTACCTATACGAGACCAGTTGATTACCAAAAAACTGTATGGAATGGATTATGTACATTGCAGCGCACATGGACCCAATATAAAGTATTGAGAACGGCTATGCGGGTTCATTTTGCGCAGATTTATAAGTTTCTGCTAACATTTCCTATGGAAGGAACCTGCAAGAATACCGTACAGCAAATGGCTTATTATCAGTCAAAAGAATCTTTGTCTGCTTTTTTTCGGTTGATATGTCTTTGTGTGAGGCTTCGTGATCGAATCTTTTATGTACCAGAGCATAATATGGTTGTTTCTCTATTGAGAGCTATTTTGTTTCCTATTACTTGTAGTGATTATTTTAGGTATTTAATCAAGAAATAGTTATGGAATTTCGTCTGTTTTTAGATAAGGTAAAGTTGGCATTGACGAAAAGGGTGGTCAAGAAGAAGCAGAAGTGTTATGCGGATTGGGCGGCCAAGGGTTATGTCAATGAGCCGTTGGTGACGTTCATCATCCAGTCGCACAATAAGAGTTTGCAGGTGATGCATATCGTGGATAAACTGAGAAGCTATCCGAAGGCGGAGATTCTCGTGATCGATGACGGGTCGGAGTTGGTGCATCATGATCGGTTGAGTCGCTATCTGGTACGGGCGAATGAGTTTTTGGTTCGTGCCAATGATCTCTATGAGAATGTGATGTATGACAAGACTATCCGGATGGCAAATGGACGATATATCGCCTTGATGCAGGATGATGATGATTTCAAGGATTTGACCTGGGTGGATCGGGCGATCCATCTGTTTGAGCAATATCCTCAGATGGCGATCTTGGGTGGAAAGGATGGCATGGATTTCGCTATCGATAAGCAACAAAAGAAGTTTGAGATCGTTCCCTATGCGGATGGGATATTAGCAGATTTCCGCTTTGTAGCTCATGTAGATCGGGCTCCTATGTGGATCAACAAGGCTCTTTTCATGGAAAAACTGAAGCATATTGATTTTAGTTTTGCCCCTTTCCAGTTCGATGACATTGAGCTTTGCTTGCGAACTTGGTTAGAGGGGTATCAAGTGGGTTGGTACAAGACAGAGTTTTCCTCGTTGAGCGCAGGTGGTATGCGTATCTGGAACAATGCGTTCACGGCCGAGCAATGTCAGAAGAATATCCAGCGACTCTATGAATTGTATGCGGATAACGGATTTGTGATTCATAATCGGATAGAATTATTAAAGGTTGAAAAATGATGAGAATAGGAATGCGGGATATTTATCGAATTTAGGTCGGTTTCTCGCAAAACCGGGTGGTGTATGAATGGATGTCTTCGTGTTTATTGCAATAAATAAGCGGGAAACGGCCGATCATCTGGTTGGGAATGTTTATCTTTGCAGAAAACCTTAAAACGAATGAAGATGGACGAAGTAAGAGATAAATGCATCCGTTTTGACTGGGCGATCAAGCGATTGCTCCGCCAGAAGGCTAATTTTGATGTGTTGGAAGGATTCTTGACCGTATTTATCGGCGAGAAAATCACCATCGTGGAGATACTTGAAAGCGAGGGGAATCAATCAAGGAGCGATGATAAGTTTAACCGTGTGGATATCAAGGCGAAAAACGACAAGGGGGAGATCATCATCATCGAGGTGCAGAACACGCGTGAGCTGTACTTCTTGGAGCGCATCCTGTATGGGGTGGCTAAGGCGATTACAGAGCATATCCAAATAGGGGACCGGTATGAGAAGGTGAAGAAGGTTTATTCGATCAGCATCCTTTATTTCGACTTGGGTAAGGGTACGGATTACCTGTATCATGGACAGAATCGCTTCATAGGTGTCCATACGCATGATTGCTTGCAGATCAAGGAGAAAGAAAAGAATGCATTGGTGTCTCGTGCTCCGGAGGAGATTTTTCCTGAGTACATTCTCATCCGTGTGAATGAGTTTAACAAAGTGGCTGTCACTCCTATTGAGGAATGGGTGCAGTATTTGAAAGAGGGGGTTATTAGTCCTGACACACAAGCTCCAGGGTTGGGCGAGGCTCGCAAGAAGCTTCTCTACTATTCAATGAACAAACAGGAACGTGCGGCTTATGATGAGCACTTAAACAATATCGCTATCGAGTTAGGTATCGTAGATGCCGCTAAGTGGGAAGGTCTTGAGGAGGGACGTGCTGAGGGACGTGCTGAGGGTTTGGCTAAAGGACGTGAAGAAGGCTTAGCGGAAGGGCGTGCGGAAGGAGAGATGAACAAGGGCTTGGAGGTCGCACGCCAGATGAAGGCAGAGGGACTTCCCGTAGAAATGATCGCTCGTTGTACAGGCCTTTCGATAGAGCAGATTGAGCTTGCCGATAAATCTGATAATTAAGACTCCCGATGACATCCAATCGGACACTGCTTGGTGATTAACGGATTAATATCTATATTTGCGATTCAAACTGAGGGGCATGGATTTAGATGCCCTGTTAAAAGAAAAAAGGAGTGATGAGAAGAATATTGATTCCATTGTGCCTAATGATAGGTAGCCATGTGGCGAGTGGGCAACGGGCTTATCAAACGGAGGGGCCGAACCGCTTGTTCGTGGAGGGTAAGGAACTGTTTAGCCTGAAGAATTACTCGGGGTGTATCGACAAGCTTTCGGCTTATAAGCTGCAGGCGACGGATGCGGACTTGATTCAGGAGGCAGATTATATGTTGGTTGCTGCTGCCTACGAGCAGGGACGGCCGAATGCTGCGGAGTTGTTAGAGAGCTACTTGGAGGCTTATCCAGCCTCTCGACATGCGGATGAGGTAGCTTTCTTGATTGGTTCGACTTACTTTGGCGAAGGTTGGTATGCGGAGGCGATCCAATGGTTTAATCGGTCGAATATCGATGTGCTTAGTGCGGAACAGCAGGAGGCGTATAGTTTCCGCTTGGCATACGCCTTGTTGCAACAGGATGATTTAGAGAAAGCGAGAGGCTATTTCGCACGTATTGCACAGATTGGCAAGCGCTACAAGGAGGCTTCAACCTACTACATGGCTTATATCGACTATGCGAAGGGACGTTACCCGGAGGCTTTGACGGCATTCAGCCGCTTGAAGGATCATCCGGAGTTTAAGGAGCAATCGCTCTACTACATCACGCAGATCTATTTTATCCAAAACAAATATAGCAAGGTGATCAGTGAGGGTAAGCAGCTGTTGACGGCCTATCCGAACAGTCAGAATAACAGTGAGGTCTATCGTATGATGGGTAACTCAGCCTATCATGTAGGCAATGAGGCGCAAGCGATTGAATGGCTAAGCCAGTATGTGGCGACCACGGATAGTCCTTTGCGTGGCGATCTCTACCTATTGGGTGTTTGCTATTATAATAAGGGGGAGTATGCCAAGGCCGTGAATCAATTGGGTAAGACGGTCAGTGGCGATGATGCCTTGACGCAAAATGCTTACATGTATTTGGGACAGAGTTACTTGAAGTTAAAAGATAAGAACAATGCCCGCATGGCGTTTGAGTCGGCTGCAACGGCCTCATTCGATAAACAGGTGAAGGAGGCGGCGATGTATAATTACGCCTTGTTGATTCACGAGACGAACTTCACGGGCTTTGGTGAGTCCGTCACGATTTTTGAGGATTTCTTGAATGATTTTCCCAACTCGCAATATGCCGACAAGGTGAACGACTATTTGGTGGAGACTTATATGACCACTAAGAACTATCAAGCTGCACTGACTTCGATTGAGAAGATCAAGCAACCCAGTCGCAAGATCTTGGAGGCAAAGCAAGACATCCTATTCCAGTTGGGTACGCAAGCCTTTGCGAATCAACAGTTAGAGGAGGCAATCAATCGCTTCAACCAGGCGATCGAGTTGGGGGCATACAAAGAGGAATCTCGCAATGAGGCCTACTTCTGGAGAGGTGAGTCCTATTATCGATTGGGCGATTACCGACAAGCCATTTCCGACTATCGCATCTATCTGAACAATACCCGCCAACGCAATACTGATATGTATGCTTTGGCACATTATAACTTGGGTTACAGCTACTTCAAGGAGAAAGACTATGATGAGGCATTAAATCGCTTCCGCCAGTATATCAACTTGGAGAGTAACCAGCAACTGGCTGCCTATGCCGATGCCTATAACCGTATTGGTGACTGTCTCTTCCACAATCGGCAATTTGCTTTGGCAGAGGAGCAATATAGCCGTGCCGCTCAGTTGCAACCCGGCGCAGGAGATTATGCGCTCTATCAGAAGGGCTTCGTAATGGGCTTGCAAAAGGATTACAAAGGGAAGATTAACCTGATGGATCAACTGATCCGTGAGTTTCCCAACTCATCCTATGTGGATGATGCCCTGTTTGAGAAGGGTCGTGCCTACGTCTTGTTGGATAATAATACGTCCGCTGCCCGCACGTTCGAGCAGTTAGTGAAGCAATATCCGCAAAGTTCGCTTTCGTCAAAAGCCGGTATTCAGTTAGGTTTGATCTATTTCAACGAGGGTGAGATGGATCGGGCTGCTGAGGCTTATAAAGCGGTTATCGGGGCCTATCCGGGAAGCGATGAGGCAAAGGTGGCTTTGCAAGACTTGAAGGCTGTTTATGTGGAGCAGAATAACGTGAGTGCCTATGCGGCTTATGTGAATTCCTTGGGTGGCAATATCCATTTAGAGGTGAGCGAGCAGGATTCCTTGACCTATATTGCTGCTGAGAAGCTCTTTATGCGGGGCGACAATGCGGGCGCACAACGTAGTTTGGAGAGCTACTTGCAGCAATACCCAATGGGCGCTTTCAGCACGAATGCGCATTATTATTTAGGTGCGATTGCCTTTGCAGAGAAACAGTATCAGGTCGCTTTGCCCCATTATGAGACTGCTATTGCGGCTGGTGATCCGAAGTTTTTGGAGGAGTCGGTGGCACGTGCGGCTGAGATTCTTTATCTGCAAAAGGAGTATGAGGCGGCTTTGAAACGATTCGACCAGCTGTTACAGGTGGCAGAGACCCCCGAGAACAAGGAGGCGGCTAAGTTAGGTGCGATGCGTTGCGCAGAGCAGACAGGTCAGTTAGCTGAGGCTGTGGAGGCTGCTACGGCCTTGCTGAAAGAGGCGAAGCTCTCACCCGAGGTCATGTCGGAGGCTCGTTATGTTCGGGCAAAGGCCTATGTGGGCTTGAACCAAGAGGCGAAGGCGTTGGCTGATTGGAAGGAATTGAGTAAAGACACTCGAACGGCACAAGGCGCTGAGGCGAAATATCGATTGGCACAACTCTATTACGATCAGCAGAAGGATAGCGAGGCGATAAAGGTGTTGGAAGACTTCGCAAAGAACGGCACACCGCATCAATATTGGTTGGCACGTGGATTCATCCTTTGGGCAGATATTTACATTCGCCAAGGCGATGAGGTGCAGGCACGTGTTTACCTAAATAGCTTGCAGAACAACTACAAGGGCAATGCGGAGATTGATGCGATGATTGAGGATAGATTGGGAAAATTAAAGTAGTAAGACGATGAAGAAGACAAGATATAGTGTGAGAATCGTATGCCTGTTGGCGGCAGTGGGTGTTTCTCTCTTTGCCAACGCACAGGAGGACAAGAAGAAGGAACAGGATCTGAACCGCCAGCTGACGCTGGAGCGCGAGTATGATCCTTCGGTGCAGGATGCCAACAAGGTGAGCACGCTCCCGGTGGTGAAGGAGCCGGAGGTGCGGAAGATTCCCATTGATTATTCCGATTATACCTTAGCGATGGATCCGGAGCAGCAGATCAGTGTGCTCCCCTCGGGCAATATCATGACCCAGATGGATTATAACAAACGGAGAGGTTACTTGCGTTTCGGAGCGGGCACCTTCATGAACCTCAATGGCGACTTTGGCTATCATGCGCTCAGTACGGAGCGGGATCAGCTGAGCATCGCTTTCTCGCATCGTTCGGCTAATGGGAACGTGAAGTACATTCAAATGCCGGAAGAGAAGGTAAAAGCGAAGATGAACGACAACTTGGGTGGTATCAAATATGGACATACATTTGATAAAGCGGTGCTTAACCTGGGTTTAAACTATGGTTATTCTGCCTATAATTACTATGGTTTGTATCAACCCTTTGATGCCTCAACTTGGACTCCTGTTTGGGATAATTGGGATCGGGAGACAAACCAAGTGAATCAGACCATCGCCGCTACCTTTGGCATTGAGTCAAAAGAGGGAGCTGACTTGGCTTATTTGGTTGATTTAGGTTTCGTCAACTTCTCGCATAAATATGGAATCTCGAAAGAGACGGATGGCCCGAAAGAGAATACCTTTGAGGCGAAGTTCGACGTGAGCAAGGGCTTTAACGAGAACATGCGCTTTGGCTTGGGCGGCTTGGTGGAGTATTTCAATTACAGCTTGCCTGCGGAGAAGACGATGCCGGATGGCAGTCTCTATGCCTGCGAGTTTGAGAACCATGCCGAGGTGATGCTCTCACCTTATTATAAGGTAGGTGGCGAGAACTGGAACGTGAAGTTGGGTGCCAACGTGATGCTGAAGACGGGTGAGGAGGATATTTTTATGGCGTCTCCGAATGTAGCCATTAACGCAGAGGTAGCAGATAAGACCGAGCTCTATGTCAAGGCCAATGGCAAGCTCTACTCCAATAGCATGTATGAGATGTCGAAGATCAATCGCTACTTGGATCCGACACGAGAGTTGCGTCCCTCGCAGAATTGGCTGGATGCGATTGTTGGCATCAAGAGCGGCGTGGCTCCGGGCTTCTGGTTTGACATATTCGCTGGCTATAAAATGACGAGCGACGATGTGTTGTTCGTACCCCAGTTCTCTGATTTGGAGAATGGGTTTGGCAATTTCAGCCAAGCGATGGACAATATCAACACCACTTTGCTCTTTGTAGGCGCAAACCTGAAGTATAGCTACCAACAGCTGTTTGAATTGACCTTGAAAGGTGTCTATAATAATTGGAAAGCTAAGTATGGCGATGATTGGATCGGTGTAGGTGAGGACAAGGAGTTAGCGCACGCATGGGGAAAGCCGGAGATGGAGCTGAATGCGGGTATCACGGTTCGCCCGATCGACAAGTTGGCGGTAGCTTTGGATTACTATTTGGCCACAGGACGTTACACGCAATTTTACGGTACTTATGAGTACAAAATGAACAACATCAACGAGCTGAACCTAACGGCTACCTATACGCTCAACGATACATTCGGCTTCTATGTGAAAGCGAACAACCTGTTGGCTCAGAAGTATGAGCTCTACTATGGCTACCCGATGCAACGCCTCAGTGCACAAGTCGGCGTGAATATTAATTTTTGAGATATACTCACATGAGTACATTGGCTGAGGAAATCAAACAGTTGCAGGGGCGAGTGAAGCTTTTGGAGCGGCTCACCAATGCTGGATGGTGCATCATGGCCCTCAACTTTATCTTCTTGGGACGTAATGATTTGGGGATATTGACCTTGATTTGTACGGTCTCCATGTTGATCTACAGACTCATTCTGAAGCGAAAATTGGCTATAAAGGAGGATTTAGCGAAAGAGGTAGAGGAACGTACGGAGCAGATCCGCTCGGAGAAAAATGCCATCCAAGAGGAGTCGGATAAGTTAGCGGCTGCCCTTTCGGCCCTTTCCGAAGCACAGGATGAGTTAGTACGCAAGGAGCGTATGGCCACAGTCGGTCAGCTGACACAAGGCTTGGTGGATCGCATCCTCAATCCATTGAATTACATCAACAACTTCGCCAGCCTTTCCGAAGGCTTAGCGAAGGAGTTACGAGAGAACTTGGAGAGCCAGAAATGCAAGATATCGCAGGATGTCTATGAGGACTCTGAGGAGTTGCTCGACATGATGAGCGATAATTTGAAGAAGATTTCTGCGCATGGCTATAACACGGTCCGTATCGTGAAAGCAATGGAGGAGCTGTTGAAGGATCGAGTAGGTGTCTTGATTCTCACCAATATGAATAGCCTCTGTCGGATCGCTTTGGAGAAGTTGAAGAAGGGTTACGAGAAAGAGATCCAAGAGAAGAATGTGCGTATCGTATTCGACAACCTGAGTCTCTCTTTGATGATGGAGGTGAATGCCGATCAGTTGGGTAAGGCGATTGATGGGGTGCTGAAGAACGCCATGTATGCCGTGTTGCGCAAAGCGGAGCAGGTAGCCTATAGCCCGGAGATCTATTTAGGATTGAAGGTAAATGGCGATCAGTTGGATATCACCATCCGAGATAATGGAACCGGCATTGACGAGAAAATCAAGGATAAGATTTTCGCTCCCTTCTTTACGACAAAGACCACCGGTGAAGCTGCGGGTGTGGGTCTTTACCTCTGTCGAGAGATCGTGCAGAACCATCGAGGCCGTATCGAGGTGGAGAGCCAGAAGGGTGAATACACCCAATTCTTGATCAGCTTACCCATTTATTCATTCAAGCAGCACAAGCAGCCTGAGCCAGAAGAAGCAGAAGAGGAGGAACAGACACATGGATGAGCCAAATAAAGAGATAGAACGATTGCGGATGCAGGTGAGCAGTTTGGAAAAGCTCTCATCGTTAGGTATGTTGAGCGCGGGTATCGCACATGAGATACAGAACCCGCTCAACTTCGTGATCAATTTCAGTAAATTGTCTGCGAAGTTAGTGGAAGACTTACAAGACATCGTGGCGGAGGAGCAAGAGCTGCTTACCCCGGAAGCCAAACAGCGTGTGGCCGAACTCAACGAGGAATTGGATGAGATCGTGGGTGATCTTCACGCCAACCTCCAGAAGATTGAGGAGCACGGCAACCGGGCCATCAGCATTATCCGAGGAATCTTGCTTTATTCCCGTGGCAAGGAGGATGAATTCATCCCAACTGATTTAGCCAAGTTAGTGAAGGAGTATGTATGGCTCTCCTACCATTCGATGCGTGCGAATTACAAAGGCTTCAACCTGACCATTCGTGAGGAGTATGCCACAGGGCTTCCCTTGCAACGAGTCGTACCGCAAGATTTCAGTCGTGCCGTACTCAATCTGATGAACAACGCCTGTTATGCGGTTTATAACAAGAGCAAACGTGCCGCTGTAGGGTTTGAGCCGGTGATCGCTGTCTCGTTGCGGCAAGAGGGAGATCAGATTTGCTTGCAGATCGAAGACAATGGAACCGGTATGCCGGATGCGGTCAAAGAGCAGATATTCAAACCCTTCTATACCACTAAGCCAGCGGGCGAAGGCACGGGCTTAGGGCTTTCTATCACCCGTACCATCATCGAAGAGAAACATAAAGGAACAATCCAGGTAGATTCGGAGGAGGGTAAGTTCACCCGTTTCACGATCCGTATCCCCGTGACGAAATAAATATATCGACCATGGCAATCAAGATATTAAGTGTTGACGACGAGCAGGATTTAGAGTCTTTGCTCACCCAGTATTTCCGCCGAAAGATCCGCAAGGGAGAGTATGAGTTTTCTTTTGCGCACAATGGTTTAGAGGCGCTCAAGTTGATCTTGGAGCATCCTGATTTTGATATTATCTTGAGCGACATCAACATGCCGGAGATGGATGGCTTGACGTTGCTTACGAAGATCAACGAGATGCGCAATCCGGCCATGAAATGTATTATGGTTTCTGCCTATGGCGATATGGATAATATCCGTACGGCCATGAACCATGGAGCTTTCGACTTCGCCATGAAGCCGATTGATATGGAGGACCTGGAGCGAACCATCCAAAAGGCAGTGGAGCAGATCTCCTTTATCAAGAAAGCGCAAGCCGAGCATTCGCAGTTGGAGGAGATTCAGTATGATCTGAATGTGGCCCGAGAGATCCAGCAATCCATCTTGCCGAAGGTGTTTCCCGCCTTCCCGGAGAGCGTACCCTTCGATATTTACGCAACGATGAATGCGGCCAAGGCGGTGGGTGGCGATTTCTATGATTTCTTCATGGTCGATGAGCATCATTTGGGTTTTACCATAGCAGATGTGTCCGACAAAGGCGTTCCGGCGGCTATCTTTATGGCGATCAGTCGCACAGTTATCCGGGCAACCGCTTTGCGACAACACTCTCCGGCCATTTGCCTCAGCGAATCCAACAACCTGCTGTGTAACGAGAGCGTCAATGGCATGTTCGTGACCGTTTTCTATGCGGTTTTGAATATCCATACGGGTGACGTGGTGTATAGCAATGGCGGACATAACCGACCGGTGTGGATTCGCAAGGGAGAAACGGCTGAAATGTTGCCGGTAACGGGCAACATGGCCTTAGGCGTGATGTCTGGTTTGCCTTACAATGAGCGCACGATCCATTTAGAGCCGGGCGACAGCCTTTTCCTTTATACGGATGGCATTAGCGAGGCGATGAACCCGAAAGGAGAATTGTTTGGTGATGCGCGCTTGATCGAGACCTGTTCCCAAGCTTCCGCTTCGGCCAAGGCGATGATCGGGCGGATGGAACAGCGAATCAGTGCGTTTGTGGATGGAGCGACACAATACGATGATATGACCATGCTCTCATTGCTATATAAAGGAGAATAAACAGCCACATGAGAGTTATCCACGATACACAAGCCATCACCGAACCGGGCGTGATGGCAACGATCGGCTTTTTTGATGGGGTACATTTGGGGCATCGTTTCTTGATTGATGAGGTGAAGGCGGCCGCTGCCCAACGGGGATTACCCTCCGCTGTGATTACCTTTCCCACCCATCCGAGATCGGTGTTGCAACAAGCCTATCAGCCACGATTACTCAATAGCTTTGCGGATAAACTGCGTCTGTTGGCTACAACGGGTGTGGATTATTGCATCGTGCTTGACTTCACGGAGGCACTTTCGCAACTCTCGGCGGAGGCCTTCTTGCGGATCTTAGCCACGCAATGGCGAGTGAAAGGATTGGTGATTGGCTATGACCACCGCTTCGGGCATGATCGTCGGGATGGATTTGAGCAATATGTGGAATATGGACAGCGTTGGGGAATCGAGCTTTTAAAGGCTGCGGCTTTTGATGCGGGTCATACGGCTGTCAGCTCATCAGAGATTCGTCGATTGGTGCAAGAGGGCAAGGTGGAACGTGCGGCGCAATTGCTGACCTATGCCTATCACATCAGCGGACGGATCGTCAGCGGCTACAAAGTAGGACGCACGTTGGGTTTCCCCACGGCTAATATCCAGCCAGATGACCCCATGCAATTACTTCCAGGCATTGGTGTGTATGCCGTCTGGGTAGAGGTGGCAGGTCAGCGGTATAAAGGGATGCTCTACATCGGCAGTCGTCCTACGTTGGATAACGGCACCCAGCTTTCGATCGAGGTGCATATCCTGCATTTTTCAGGTGATATTTATAACGATCCGATCCGGGTTTCTTTCGCGCATTTTGTGCGAGGCGATGAGAAATTCGACTCTTTGGAGGCCTTGAAGGCACAACTGATGCGCGACCGGGAGGTGGTGGATCAACTCTTAAACTAAACAAGCGATATGGAGAATTATTACGAAGCGATAGATTTATTGAAAGGGATGATTGCTCTGCCCTCGTTCAGTCGGGATGAGCAATCCGTTGCCGATTATTTACAAGCCCAATGGCAACAAAATGGACAGAAGGTGTTTCGCAAGGGAAACAACCTGTGGCTGATCGCCCCCGATTTCGATTTCGGAAAGCCTACCCTCCTACTCAATTCCCATATTGACACCGTGAAACCGGCTGCCGGTTGGAGTCGTGATCCCTTCACCCCGGAAGAGGATGAGGAGGGGCGTCTCTATGGCTTAGGCAGCAATGATGCGGGTGCCAGCGTGGTATCGCTTTATGCCGCTTTCTGCCAATTGGCGGAGCGGGAGCAGCCCTATAACTTGATCTTCTTGGCCTCTTGCGAGGAGGAGGTATCGGGTAAGAATGGCATTGAGAGCGTGTTGCCGGAGTTGCCACCCATCGCTTTTGCGGTGGTGGGCGAACCAACCGGGATGCGTCCTGCCGTAGCGGAAAAGGGGCTGATGGTATTGGATTGTGTGGCCAAAGGAAAGGCCGGTCATGCTGCCCGTAACGAGGGCATCAACGCCATCACCGAGGCAATGAAAGACATCGCTTGGTTCAGTAGCTATCAATTCCCGGAGGCGAGTGATTTCTTGGGGCCGGTGAAGATGACCGTGACGATTATCCATGCGGGCACACAGCATAATGTCGTGCCCGACCGTTGTGAGTTCACGGTGGATATTCGTTCTAACGAATGCTATACCAACGAACAACTTTTCGCCCTGATTAGCCAGCAGGTGCAATGCGAGGTGAAGGCCCGCAGTTTCCGGCTCAGCTCCTCCCGCACGCCGCTCGATCATCCGTTTGTACGCCGGGCGACGTTGATGGGATTGGAGCCTTTTGGCTCACCTACGTTGAGCGATCAGGCGCTGATGCGTTTCCCCTCTGTCAAGATGGGACCTGGTGATTCCGCTCGCTCGCACGGGGCGGATGAATATATCCGCGACATGGAGATCCGCGAGGCGATCGACCTCTATGTGCGCCTGTTGGATGGATTACGGCTTTGATCCCCCCTACTCTATGCTCAAGAAGATCTTAGGCACCATCGGCACACGCTATCTGATCGCTCTCCTCAACTTGGCGCTGATTTTTGTCAACGCACGGGTGTTGGGTATTGAGGGCGTGGGATTGGTGGGCTTGATCGTAGCCTCCATGAACTTGGTGGTGATCTTCAACGGCATTCTTTCGGGCAACACCTTGGTTTATTTCATGCATCGCTATTCGATGCGCGCTGTGATGCGACCCGCTTACCTGTGGGTGCCGCTCGGCTCGGTGGTGGCTTGTGGCGCAATGGCGTTGATCGGCTTCCTGCCGAAAAGCTACGAGGTAGCGATCTGCCTCTTGGCGATGCTCAATTCGTATGTGACGGCTAACGCCCGTTTTCTGTTGGGAAAGGATGACATCAAGGGCTTTAACCTGACCTTCATGCTGCAAGGCGGATTGCTGTTCTTCGTCTTGATGGGATTTTATTACGGGTTACACTTACCCACCGTAGGAGCCTATGTAGCCGGATTGTTCGTGACCAATGGCATTGCGTTTGTTGTGAGTGCGCTGCGCTTATGGCCTTACGTGCGCCAGGAGCGACCTTTGGAGCTGCCCGTCGCCACCCCTCGCCTTTTGCGAGAAATGTTTGCTTACGGATTGTGGGCGGGTGCGGATAATTTAGCGGAGAACTGCACGACCCGCCTGAACTATTTCTTGGTGGAGCGGTTCGGTGGATTGGGTAGCGTGGGCCTGTTAGACGCAGGCACCAAGATCGCGGAAAGCGTCTGGCACATCAGTCGCAGCGTCAGCTTTATTGAATATGGAGAGGTGGCGAAAACCACAGACACCCGGACGCAACGACAGATCACGCTTCGCCTCTTGCGACTCACGGCCTTGGCGTTGGCTTTGGTGATGGGGATTATCGTCTGTATTCCGGAAAGATTCTACACGGAATGGCTATTCAATAAGGAGTTTGCTGGGATTCGGCAGGTGATCATGGGGCTCTCGGTTGGCATCGTGACCTTGGGATGCAATAGCGTGTTGAGCCACTATTTCATTGGTAGCGGGCGCATCCGTTGGAGTGCCGCCAGCTCTGCTGTCGGGTTAGTGACGCTTTTGATCGCTGGCTCCATACTGATTCCCGCCTATGGGGTAGTTGGCTCCGCTGTGACGAGCAGCGTCGCTTTCACCGCCATGTTGCTCTTCTCTTGCCTTGTTTTCAAACGTACCCAGTAACGCAATTCGCAAACCACAGCTCAAAAAATCAATGAAAAAATAGCTTGAACAGGTATTTGTCTATTGTTTGTCTATATGAAATTCTTTTTTCATTCCGATAAACGGCTACTTTTGTATCTTCAAATGTAACAACTATAAAGTAAGTTCTATGAGAAAACAATTAGCTCTTTTAGCAGCTGCGTTATTGGCTCTCCCCATGGCGGGCAAGATTGTCGATGCGAACCAAGCGGCACAGACGGCCGCCCGATTCATGAGCGGTCATTCCGCACTGCGTAGCACACAAGATTTGGAGTTGGTGTATACCGGACAGGCCGAGAGCCAGCTTCGGGCAGGTGAAGCCCCCTCCTTCTATGTGTATAACGTAAAAAACGGCACCGGCTTCGTGATCGTTGCCGGCGATGACGTGGCTCGTCCCATCTTGGGTTATTCGTTCCAAAACTCCTTCAGCGCCGATGTGCCTGCTCATGTCGAGGCCTTCTTGGGTCGCTACGACAAGCAGATCCGCTGGGCGCAAGCCAACGGACTGAAGTCGGACAATGCCGACATCTTCCCAAATCCGGATGAAGGCAAGTTATTAGAGACGGCCTTGTGGAATCAAGGAGAACCCTACAACTGGGAACTGCCAATCTTAACCAACGCAGAGGGTGAGGAGGAGCAAGCCGTCACGGGTTGCGCAGCTACCGCCGCTGCCATCATCATGCAATATCATCAATATCCCACGAAATTCCAAGGTGGAGAGCACACCTGGATAAGCAACAAGGGTGCGACGGTCACCCTGCCGGATGGCACAAAGGTCTCCAACGAGAGAGAGCTGACGGTCAACATGGACGAACCCGCCTTCGACTGGAGCAAGCTGATTTACACTTATATACCCGGCATGTTTAGCGAGGAAGAAGGCCAAGAGGTGGCCAAGCTGATGAAGTATATCGGCGCAGGCATCAACATGGAATACGACCTGGCCGCCAATGGAGGTAGTGGAGCCTTTGACGATGATTTGCACAAGGCTTGGATCAACTATTTCCAATACACGGGCGCACGCCAAATGGATCGGCCGCAGCTGACCGATGCCGCTTTCCAGCGCATCTTGCACGAGGAAATCGATGCCAATCGCCCGATGGTTTACTCCTCCATGAGCGGTGAACACGCCTTTGTGTGCGATGGCTACGGCCCTGAAGATTACTACCATTTCAATATGGGCTGGGGTGGACAGGACAATGGCTACTATCCCATCGATGCGATCTTGATTGAAGATGAGGGGGGTGCCGGTGCCAGCACGACCACGGATAATTATTCAGGTGGCATCACCCTTCACTACAACCTGATCCCCTCCGCCAAGGAGCCGACAACCGACTTTTTCACCTACTGCTCTATTGGGTTAGAAAAGGAGGAGGATGAGGAAATACCGGTGGGTATTTTTCAGACAGACCTCTCCGAAACAATCGAGCCAGGCAAACTTTTTGACATTGATCTGTTGTGCGTAACCCCGATAGACCTGTTCGGAGCGAAGACCGCTCAGATTGCCGTGGCGCATCTCGCCAACGATGGCACTATCAAGGAGTTGGTTTGCACGCCGCAGACACAGGAGTTCAAGATCGACTTGAACTCCTACATAAACTTCTATGACGAGATGGAGAAATACTCCGAAGAGCAATGGGATCAAGTGATCGCATCAAGTCCGGATTTAAGCCGGGTGTTTCAAATCATCGAGTCGATAAAAGATACCAATTTTGAGGCATTGACTTGCCAAATCAACCAACCCATCGAAGCGGGCGACTATTTGATGGCTGTCTCTTCGCAAGATGGCGGCAAACAGTGGCTGCCAATCGTGAGTCGGGCGGATCTCCATACAGACACAAAGATAAATGTGGATGTCATCGAACTAACAGCATCGACTGATGATGACTCCGATTTAATGGCTCCAACCGCCAACGCCTCCATCGAGGCAGCTGATCAAGCCAACATCTATGGGACTGAGGGCAAGCTCTGCATAGAAAATGCTGAGGGCGAGGTGAAGGTCTATACCGCTACGGGCGCTTGCATAGCGACTCGCCAAGTGAAGGGAGCGGCTCAGATCGCTTTGCCGAAGGGTGTTTATCTCGTGAAGCTCGGCAAGCAGATAACGAAAGTCATCATTTGATTAACTATCCAATGAAATATAATCCGGCCTGCTGCGGAAAACGCCATCCGCGGTGGGCCGTTGTTTGTTTCTTTTCAGTTAGAAAGGTTGGTTTTGCCTGTTTTTCCCTCCACTCATGGCTATGAAATTATCCCAATATATAACAGGATAATATCTACTGCATGCAATATTGTCTTTTTATATAAAGGGATAATATCTATTGCATACAATATTGTCTTTTTATATAAAGGGATAATATCTATTGCATACAATATTGTCTTTTTATATAAAGGGATAATATCTACTGCATGCAATATTGTCTTTTTATATAAAGGGATAATATCTACTGCATACAATATTATCTTTTTATATAATGAGATAATATTGCATGCCTAAATATTATCCTTTTATATAATTAGATAGTATATAGTCTCTGCAAAAGAGGAAAATTGGCTATTTTTGTCTCATTTAATGGAAGGGATATGTTGAAAGGAAAGCACAAAGTCAAAGACAGATGGTATGGAAGGAGCCATAGGGATGATAAAGAGTTGCAGCGCAAGCGCTATGTGCCCCATGCAGCGCTGCCTCGGAAACCGCAATTCGAGTTTGAACAGCTTTATCGCTCGGTGTTCACCGAGGAGCGTCGCTATGTAGACAACCAGGTGACTTACGTGAAGCTGCCCGACCGCTACAAGCCTTCGGGCATAGAGATACTCGATCTCTACATCGACCGCCTGCATCGGGGAGGAATTTCGGTGTCAGGCTTTTGCAAGGAGCTGGGGGTGTTGCCCTTGGAGCTGAACGGTTTTATCTTCCTGCTGACGGGAATGACCAACGAGGAGTTTCGCACACGCTGGATGTTGATGCGTGCTGATGAGCTGCTGCGTTACAGTGACCTCCCGATTACAAAAATTGGCGCACGTTCCGGCATCGGATCGCACACCAATTTATATCATTTCTATCAGCGGGAATGCGGCTGCTCGCCCTTCGATCGCCGCTATATGTTGCGGCAGCCGAATGATGCGGGGCGGTATCGCTGACGCTTCCTACTTGCGGCAGGTCAGCTCGTCGAACGACTGATCCCAGTCTTTCCAGACCGGTTCGATGCCGAGGGCACGCAACGCCGCAGCCACCTCGCCCGTCTTGCGCTCGTCGCTGACGTGGAATTGCTCCAGCGCCTGCGGATAGGAGTAGTAACCTCCCGGATCGGTCTTGCTCTCCGCGCTCATCGTGGTCACGCCGAGGCGCGCCATGTGGTTGCGGAAGGAGGCACTCTCGCGGGTGGAATAGGAAATATCCACATCGTGGTCGAAGATGCGGGTGGCGAAGGTGACCTGCGCCAGCTCACGATCGCTCATCACGACGTTAGGCTGGAAACCGCCATTCTCCGAAGGACGCATCCGGGGGAAATTGAAGCTGTATTTCGTTTTCCAATAATGCTTTTGCAGGTAGCGCAGGTGATGCGCCATCATGGTGATGTCGGTGCGCCACTCCTTCTCCAATCCGACCAAGACACCCATGCCGATGGAGTGTACGCCGGCCTGTCCCATACGGTCGAAGCCATTCACGCGCCACTCGAAGTTGGCCTTCATGCCGCGGGGATGGTAGATGTTATAGTTTGCCTTGTGATAGGTCTCCTGGAAACAGATCACGCCGTTCATGCCGTGATGCGTCAGCTCCTCATATTCCTCCACGGAGAGGGGCATCACCTCGATCTTCAGGTTAGAGAAATAGGGGCGCGCCAAGTCGAGCGAACGAGCGATGTAGGGTACGCCGGCCTTCACCGGGTTCTCGCCGGTCACGATCAGCAGGTTCTCGAACGGGCCGAGCTTTTTGATGGCCTTGTATTCGTTGACCATCTCCTCCTCCGTCAAGATGGTGCGCTTCATGGGGTTGCTCACGTGGAACCCACAATAGACGCAGGAGTTGGTGCAGGAGTTGGTGATATAGAGCGGGATGAAGATCTGCATCGTGTTGCCAAACCGCTCACGGGTATAACGATAGCTCAGTTGCGCCATCGTCTCCAAATAGGGTTCAGCGGCAGGAGAGATCAAGGCCATGAAGTCCTCCACATCGAGGTGGCTCTTCGCCAATGCGCGGCGTACGTCTGCGTCGCTCTTGGCGTAGATGGCCTCCGTCGTGGCATCCCAATCAATCTTTTCTAATACTTCTGAGAACATTAAATGAATGTTTTATAGATGAATGCTGTTTTCTGATTTTACTGCAAGAACGCCGTCAGCGGCGAGGAGGCGTTGGCCTCGAAGTTGGCGCTGACACTGCCCAATCCGGCCTCGTAAGCCTCTCGACCCGCCTCCACAGCCTGCCGGAACGCGTTGGCCATGCGGACAGGATCGGCGGCGATTGCGATCGCCGTATTGACCAAGACGGCAGAGGCTCCCAATTCCATCGCCTCGGCTGCGTGGCTGGGCGAGCCGATGCCGGCATCCACCACGACGGGAACACCCGCTTGCTCAATGATAATCTGCAAGAAATCTTTCGTGCGCAAGCCGCGATTCGTGCCAATCGGTGCGCCAAGCGGCATCACGGTAGCGGCGCCTGCCTCCTCCAATCGCTTGCACAAGACAGGATCAGCCTGGCAATAGGGAAGCACGACGAAGCCCAACTTCACCAGTTTCTCCGTCGCTTTCAACGTTTCAATCGAGTCGGGCAACAGGTAGCGCGGATCGGGATGAATCTCCAGTTTCAGCCAGTTGGTGCCGAACGCCTCGCGGGCCATCTGTGCGGCGAAGACCGCCTCCTCGGCGTCGCGCACACCGGAGGTATTGGGCAGGAGTTGGATATGCTCATGCGTGATGTGGCGCAACATATCATCCTCCGGATTCTCTAAGTCGATCCGTTTCATGGCGACAGTCACCATCTCTGAACCGGAAGTCCGGATCGCTTGCTCCATCAACTCGTTGGAGCGGAACTTACCAGTACCTAAAAACAGGCGGGAAGAGAAGCTCTTTCCCGCGATCGTTAATTTTTCCATTTATCTCTGATTTGCTTGAATCGTTTGTATCTTATCCGCCGCAAGCCGCTTTGATAACGACGACCTGGGCCCCTTCTTGGAGGCTCGTCGCGCTCCATTCCTCACGAGGGATCATTTGATTGTTGACCGCTACGGCCACCCCTTTCTCCGGGAGCCGCAAGGCTTCGGCCAGTGTGCTGAGTGTGCTGCCTTCGGCCATTTCCATTGCTTTGTTGTTGACGATAATCTGCATGCGTTCTTTTTTATTCCCGGCAAAGTAAGAGAAAAGATAGCGGATAAACAATATTTATTGGCTATATTTACGGCCGTAATTAAAAACTAAATTCCATGAAAAAGAGAATGGACCATTGTAAATGTTGGATCCTGGCTTGCTTGGCGAGCCTTGCGATCCATATGAGTGCGGAGGAGCCGGTGCTTACGGTCTCCGGCGGAAAGATTCAAGGAGTGCCGACTGAGACGGCTGGTGTGTTGATTTATAAAGGGATTCCGTTTGCGGCTCCACCTGTGGGTGATCTGCGATGGAAGGCACCCCAACCAGTGATTCCTTGGATGGGTGTGATGAAGGCGGATAAATTCGGCCCTGCCTCTATTCAACCCGATCGGGTGGATAGTCCAACCCCCGATGGACAAATCAATTATTATAAGGAGTTTTATACGGATGGCGATCCCGTGCGTAGCGAGGATTGTCTTTACCTCAACGTCTGGACACCCGCTTCGGGGCAGTTGGATGCCAAGCTGCCCGTGGCGGTCTGGATTCATGGTGGTGCCTTCAGTGGTGGCTACGGTTATGAGAAGGAGTTTGATGGGGAGGCGTATGCGAAACGGGGTGTGATCTTGGTGACCATCAACTACCGATTAGGATTGTTGGGCTTCATCTCGCATCCGGCGTTGAGCCAAGAGAACCCACAGAAGGTATCGGGCAATTACGGCCTGCTCGATCAGTTGGCGGCCTTGGAATGGGTGCGTCAGAATATCCAGCAGTTTGGTGGCGATCCGGAGAATATCACCCTCTTTGGCCAGAGTGCCGGGGCGATGAGCGTGCGTTGCCTCTCTGCCAGCCCGTTGACAAAGGGGAAGTTCCAGCGGGCCATTATCCAGAGCGGCGGTGGCTTGGAGGCGATTGACCCTACGGAATCCTTGGCGGCTGCCGAGCAAGTGGGCGTAGAGATTCTCGGCAATCGCACCGCGGAGGAGTTGCGTGCCCTGACCTTAGAAGAGATGCAGGCCTTGCATGGCGACTGGATGAAGAAGCAAAAAGGTTGGCGCCTGATGCAACCGATCTTGGATGGTTATGTTTTGACGGAGGGTTTTGGCGAGGCGACAAAGGCGGGTCGTTTGCCGGAGCGCTCCTACATGCTGGGTGGCACGGAGAACGACATGGCGATTTTCAAGACGGGGCAGAGCTATGGCGATTTCTCGTTGGAGCGGGTGAAGCATGGAGCGAAACCGGCCTACATCTACCATTTTGCCCGCGCCCTGCCCGGTGATAACTGTGGTGCGTTCCACTCCTCGGAGCTTTGGTTCGTGTTCGGCACGTGGAAACGTTGCTGGCGACCTTTCACTGAGGCGGATGGCCGATTGAGCGAGACGATGTTGGATTATTGGACGAACTTCATGCGCAGTGGCGATCCGAATGGCAAGGGATTGGCCCCTTGGACACCCTATACCAAGCAGACCCCGGAGATCCATCGCTTTGATATCGAGAAATAATGCGTAACTTTACCGCCTGAAAACAGAGCCAGCAGTATGAGACCGGAAGATAAAGAAGACGATTATAACGAACAGGAGGAGAATATCCCTTCACCAGCGGAGGAGAACACCGAGGCACAAGAGGAGGCGGGGCATTCCGACTATAAGGCCCCGGTGAAAGGCGACGCGAAGGTGACCTATCACCTGTCGGGCATGTATCAGAATTGGTTTCTGGATTATGCCTCTTACGTGATCTTGGAACGTGCCGTTCCCCACATCAACGATGGATTGAAACCGGTGCAACGACGCATTTTGCACTCGATGCGCCGCCTCGACGATGGACGCTACAACAAAGTGGCCAATATCGTCGGTCACACCATGCAGTTTCACCCGCATGGCGATGCCTCTATCGGCGATGCGTTGGTGCAGTTGGGACAGAAGGAGCTACTGATCGACTGCCAAGGAAACTGGGGAAACATCCTGACGGGCGATGGTGCTGCTGCCCCTCGTTACATCGAGGCACGCCTCTCGAAGTTTGCGTTAGAAACCGTTTTCAATCCGAAGACCACGCAGTGGCAACTCTCCTACGACGGGCGTAACAAAGAGCCGGTCACGTTGCCGGTGAAGTTCCCCCTGTTGCTGGCGCAGGGGGTGGAGGGCATTGCGGTCGGTCTCTCTTCCAAGATTCTTCCGCACAATTTCAATGAATTGTTGGATGCGTCGATTGCCTATCTGCGGGGCGAGCCTTTCCTGCTCTATCCCGATTTTCAGACGGGCGGTTCGATCGACGTAGCGAGATACAACGATGGCGAGCGAGGTGGCTCCGTGAAGGTGCGTGCCAAGATCGGCAAGATCGACAATAAGACACTCGTCATCTCTGAGATTCCCTATGGCAAGACCACCTCAACCGTGATCGAGAGTATCTTGAAGGCCAACGATAAGGGCAAGATCAAGATCAAGAAAGTTGATGACAACACGGCGAAGGAGGTGGAGATCTTAGTACACTTGGCGCCTGGCGTCTCTTCAGACAAGACCATCGATGCGCTCTATGCCTTTACCGATTGTGAGATCAATATCTCGCCCAACTGCTGTGTCATTCGCGACGATAAGCCGCACTTCCTGACTGTCAGCGATGTGTTGCGCCACTCTACGGATCGCACCTTGGGCCTGTTGCGTCGAGAGTTAGAGATCCAGAAGCAGGAGCAGGAGGAGGCACTCTTCTTCGCCTCTTTAGAGAAGATCTTCATTGAGGAGCGAATCTATAAAGACCGGGAGTTTGAGAATGCGGCGAATATGGATGAGGCGGTGGCGCACATTGACAGCCGCTTGGAGCCTTTCAAGCCGAAGTTGGTGCGGGAGGTGACCCGCGAGGATATTCTCAAGCTGATGGAGATCAAGATGGGACGCATCTTGAAGTTCAATGCCGATAAATGCAACGACTTTATCGCGCAGACCCTGCAGCAGATCGCCAAGCTGAACGATCATCTGGCGCATATCGTCGATTACACCATCGACTGGTTCCGGATGCTCAAGGAGAAATATGGCAAGGACTATCCCCGTCGTACGGAGATCCGCAATTTCGATACGATCGAGGCAACGAAGGTGGCGGAGGCCAACGAGAAGCTCTACATCAACCGGCAGGAGGGCTTCATCGGTATGAGCCTGAAGAAGGATGAGTTCATTTGCAACTGTTCAGACATTGACGATGTGGTTATCTTCTATCGCAATGGTACTTACAAGATTGTGAAGGTGGCCGATAAGATGTTTATCGGCAAGGATGTGCTCTATGTTAATGTCTATAAGCGCAATGATACCCGCACGATCTACAACGTGGTGTATCGGGATGGCAAGGTGGGCACCAACTACATCAAGCGTTTCGCTGTGACCAGTGCGGCCCGCGACAAAGAGTATGACTTGACCCGAGGCACGGAGGGCTCACGCGTTCTGTATTTCAGCGCCAATCCGAATGGCGAGGCGGAGACGGTGAAGGTGATCTTGAAGCCGAAGCCCCGGCAGAAGCTGTTGGTTTTTGAGAAGGACTTTAGCGAGATCGCCATCAAGGGGCGTGGCTCGATGGGCAATATCTTGACCAAGGCAGAGATACATAAGATTACGCTCAAACAGCGTGGCTCTTCCACGTTGGGCGGTCGGATGGTCTGGTTCGATCGGGATGTGTTGCGCCTCAACTACGACGGTCGGGGTGAGGAGCTGGGCGAGTTTCACAGCGAGGATCAGATCTTGGTGATCCAGCCGAACGGCGATTTTTATGCGACGAACTTCGACCTTAGCAACCATTATGATTCCGATATACAGGTGATTGAGAAATACCAACCGCAGAAGGTGTGGACAGCGGTGCTCTACGATGCGGATCAGAAATATTGCTACTTGAAGCGTTTCCAATTCGAGGTTTCCGCTCGGAAACAAAACTTCTTGGGTGAGAACCCGAAGAGCCGGTTGATGCTGTTGACCGATGAGCCTTATCCTCGCATTGCGGTGCGCTTTGGTGGAGCCGACTCTTTCCGTGAGCCGTTGGAGATTGAAGCGGAGGAGTTTGTGGGTGTGAAGGGCTTTAAGGCACGTGGTAAACGGGTGAGCAACTACCTCGTGGAGGAGGTAGAGGAGTTAGAGCCGACCCGTTTCCCGACTACAGAAGCCGAAGAAATACCGGAGCCATCAATGGGCGATGAGGCATCTGCCGATGAAGCCCCCCAGAGCCAATCGGATATTTTGGACGAGATTACCGGACAGATGAAACTTTTCGATGAATAGGATGAGGTTGCTATTCTGTGCATGGGTGATTATGTGCCTCTTGGGGATGAGCTCCCTTTCGGCACAAACAGAGCCACTGCCTCGTTCCACCAATAGTGCGACGTTAGTAGGTATGGGAGGCTATAATTTGATGGATACCTACCTCTCTCCCGGCGCACCCGAGCGCAATTACACCGGTGCAGGGTTCAGTGTGCTGCATGAGCGGATGCAGATGACTCGCCTGGCCGATCAACGCATCTCCCGGCAGCAGCTTTTTCGGGGCGAATTGGCTCGCACGGAGAACGGTGCCGCTACCGCTACGGACTTGGCAGGCTTCGCTACCTACAGTTTGGGGTATCATTATCATTTCACCACTCCCCTACCCGATTTGCAGCTTTTAGTCGGAGCTATGGCGCAGGGTTGGTTCGGCTTTATCTACAACACCCGCAACGGCAACAACCCCGCCTCCACCAAGGCGGATGCTGATCTGCGCCTCTCGGCCATGGCCTTTTACACCTTGCGTATTAAAGGCTATCCGATCCGCTTGCGTTACCAAGGGGCGATTCCTTTCGCCGGTGTCTGCTTCTCGCCCCATTATAACCAGTCCTATTATGAGATTTTCGACTTAGGGAATCATGCCGGGGTGGTACAGTTCAATTCGTTTCACAACAAATGGGCCTATCAACAGTTGCTGACTGCCGATTTCCCAGTAGGAGCCTTGACGCTGCGTGTCGGTTTTCTCGGCAACTATTATCGGACGGATCTCAATGCCATTCAGTCGCATGTGGTCTCTCGTAGTTTCGTGATCGGCTTAGCGGTAGAGACGGTGAAGGTCGCCTCGCTTTTCCGCAAGGGAGCGCCTGCCCCTTCACGTAGTGCGTATTATTAATGAAAGAGGAGTTAGGAATGAGGAATAAGCAATTAACAAGTAGGGACGCAACAGTAAGGGATTGTGGGTCAAAGCCCGCAATGACACGGGTACATTTTGATATGTCCTCAATTCGTAGAGACGTAGCGCGCTACGTCTCTACAATCAGGATGTGTATCCTTATCCTGGTGTCATTATTATGCCTTTCCTCCTGTGAAAAGGCCGATGAATACGACCGTTCGCCCCGTGCCAACTTCGAGGCGCTGTGGAAGATCATGGATGAGAACTACTGCTTCTTCTCGTATAAGGAGGTGGATTGGGATGCGGTGCATCAACGTTATGCCACTTTGATCACGGACACGATGAATCAGTATGCGCTTTTTGACACGCTGGGCAACATGCTCCGGGAACTGAAGGATGGGCACACCAACCTCTACTCCTATTTCAATACCTCTCGCTATTGGGATTGGTACCTCGATTATCCCGAGAACTTCGACTGGGATCTGATTGAAGATAATTATATAGGTACCGATTACGCCATTGCCGGCGGTTTGCGTTACACGACGCTGTGCGAAGGGCAGATTGGCTATATTTATTATGGTAGCTTTTCCTCCTCGGCGGGCAACAATGCCCTCAACCACATCTTTTATCAGTTCAGGGATTGTAAAGGATTGATTCTCGACATCCGCAACAATAGTGGCGGTCTGCTCTCGAATGCGGAACGCATCGCCTCCCGTTTCATCGAGGAGAAGCGGTTGGTGGGCTATGTGCAGCATAAAACAGGTCGAGGGCATGATGATTTCTCGGAGCTCTATCCACAGTATCTCGAACCCTCGGAGGGAATACGTTGGTTGCGCCCCGTGGTAGTGCTGACCAACCGTCGTTGTTACAGTGCGGCGAACGATTTTGTGCTCAAGGTCTATCCCCTGCCGAATGTGACTACGTTGGGCGATCGCACAGGCGGCGGTTGTGGCTTGCCATTCAACTCGGAACTGCCGAATGGATGGGCGGTTCGTTTCTCTGCCTCGCCCATGTATGATGCACAGAAACAGTTGACCGAGTTCGGCATCGACCCCGAAATCCCCGTATCGCTCACGGAGGAGGATCAAGAGAAGGGGATTGACACCCTCATCGAGCGAGCCATTGAACTATTGACTGCCTCATAATTCCAACTTCAAAACTCGCAATTCAAAATAATTTGTTATCTTCGCGCTCGTTCGTGAATTAGGCGGCTGTGGTGTAATTGGTAGCCACGCCAGACTTAGGATCTGGTGCTTCACGGCGTAAGGGTTCGAGTCCCTTCAGCCGCACGAAAAGAAAGGGATGCTTCTCCGCTCAAGAGGCATCCCTTTTCTTTTTCCCCAATTGGAGAAATATTTTTGGCTAACTGGAGAAAAAATCAGGGCCAACTGGCGTTTATTCGTAAATCAATGTCGAGAGATGGGTAGGTGCATAGACCTCGTTTGCCACGTCAAGTATATCTTCCGACGTAATCTTACGGATGCGCTCAACGACCTGCGCCATCGAGTCGTAATGGTTATAATGCAAGAAACTCTTGCCTAATCCCAAGAAAAGATTCTCATGGTTGTCATTGGCAACGCCTAACTGTCCGATTGCTTGGTTCTTGGCTTGGTTCAAACGGGCGGAGGTGAGAGCGGTATTACGCAACGTATCCAACTGTTGATGCACCAAGTTCATGGCCCGTTCCCGATTCTTGGGGGCACAACTGAAATAGATGGTCGCCATACCGCAGTCAGTGTAATGCGTCACATTGGATTCTACGTTATAAACCAAACCATTGCGTTCACGCAGGGAGACATTGAGCAAACTGTTCATGCCTGGGCCGCCCAACAGGTTATTTAGCAAGAAGAGTGGCACTCGCTTGGCCTCGAACAGCGTGTAGGCTTGTCCGCCAATCAACACATGCGCTTGGTGGGTGTCTTTGTGCTTCGTGACGCTCTTCGCTTCTTGTAGTTTGGGTGCCTTGCGTTTACGTTCCGCCATCGGGAAATCAATGCCCGCTAACAATTGCTCGCCCATGCACACGATATCCTCGAACGCATTGCTGCCCATCGAGAAGAAGAGCATGTTGCTTGGAGCATAAAAACGTTGCGTGAAGGAGCGACCTGATTCGCCCGTGAAGGTGCGCAAGGCACGCTTGTCTCCTAAGATCATACGTCCTAACGGATGTCGGGCGAAGAGCAGGCTCTCAAACTCATCAAAGATCAACTCCGAAGGGCTGTCTTTGTAACTCTCTATCTCATCGAGAATCACCTCCACCTCCTTCTCAATCTCTGCCTCGGGGAAGTTGGCGTGAAACGCCAAGTCGGTCAATAGCTCGAAAGCCCGTTCAAAGTCTTTCGCCATAAAGACGGAATAGAGAAAGGTCTCCTCCTTGGTGGTGTAGGCATTCAGCTCACCGCCAACCGTTTCCATACGGTTGAGGATGTGCCAAGCCTTGCGATGCTCCGTCCCTTTGAACAGCATGTGCTCCACGAAATGCGCCAATCCACGCTCATGCGTTCCTTCGTCGCGGGTACCCGCATTGATGGCATAGCCACAGTAAGAGACCGGTGTTTGGATAGGCAGGTGCACCATGCGCAGCCCGTTGGGTAATGTATGTGTAAGGTATTCCATTGTCGTTACTCCTCAAATAAAACGGTCGCAAAGATACAGATTCAAACGCACCTATTAATGGATTTCCAATGGTGAAGATGCGAACTTTTCGCTCGAAATCGTTCTTTACTCGCACGTAAATGCAGTGCCAAGGAGGTTGACTTTTGTGATTTTTGCGTATGTTTGCAGCGAAAATGAGTCATTCAGTTATTAAAAGGGAAGAAAATGAAACAAATTGTTCTTTTGGGACTGGCTTTCGCCTGGGCACTCAGTGCTTGCGGAGGTGGGAATCCGGCAGATCGGGCCAAGAAGGTGGCCTCTGTCGAGCATTTGAAAACATATACGGAAGCGATTGCGCATGACAGTTGTGAGGGACGTCGCCCCTTCTCCGCCGGAGCGGATCGGGCGGTAGGTTATATTGCGGAGCAGATGAAGGCTGTGGGCTTGCAACCCGTCTCGGGGGAGAGCTATTTTCAGCCGGTGCCCATCATCTCCTCTCGAACGGTTTGCCCGGAGCCGATGCGCTTGCGCACGCCGAAACAGACGCTTTCCTTGAGCTGGTTGGAAGATTATACCGCCTTTTCCGCCCGTATCGAGCCGGAGATTACCTTGAAAGAGTCCCCTCTTTTCTTTGCGGGTTACGGCATTGTGGCTCCAGAGTATGGCAAGAATGACTATGCGGGCATTGAGCACCCGGAAGATAAGGTGGCTGTTGTGATCGTGAATGATCCTGGATTGGGCAGCACGGACGAGAGCTATTTCAATGGCGACATCATGACCTACTATGGCCGTTGGATGTATAAATATGAGGAGGGTGCACGGCAAGGCGTGAAGGGAGTCTTGATTATTCATGAGGACCGAGGTGCCGGTTATCCTTGGTCGGTTGTTCGCGCTTCCGCACGTTCGAAGATGTATGTGGAGAGCGATAGCGAGGCCTATCATTGCCCGCTGAATGGTTGGATTCAGCAGGAGGTGGCCCGTCAGCTCTTGGCGGATAACGGCTATGACTTGAATGAGTTGATCGCCGAGGCGAAGAAGCCCGACTTCAAGCCGTTTGACCTCCAATCGACGGTCAGTGTGAAGATGGAGAACACCTTTGATCGGCAAGAGAGCCCCAACGTGGTGGGTTACATCCCCGGCAGTGGTGAGACGGACGAGAGTGTGGTTTATTTAGGCCATTGGGATCATTTAGGCTATGGAGCACCGATTAACGGGGATAGCTTAATCAATGGGGCGACAGATAACGCGGTAGCTATCGCTTGGATGCTGGAGATTGCCCGCTGTTTCGAAGCCCTGCCGCAGGCACCTCGAAGAAATATCGTCTTCCTCTCTCCCACTTGCGAGGAGACCGGTTTCTTAGGCACGAAGTATTATGTGGAGCATCCGCTTTTCCCGATTGAGAAGGTGGCCGCCGTGATCAATTTGGATGTCTTCCCCTTGTGGGGCGAGAACAACGACGTGACGATCACGGGGTATGGAAACTCGGATCTGGATAGCACGTTGGCGGTCTTGGCCAAGCCTTACGGACGCTACATCATGCCCGACCCGGATGCCTACAACGGCATGTTCTATCGCTCGGATCATTTCCCCTTCGTGCAACGGGGTGTCCCGGCGATGTTCGCCAAGGGATGGAACGACAACCGTCAGCATGGCAAGGAGTGGGCCAAGGAGCAGATCGCGAAGTATTGGGCCGAGACCTATCATAAGCCGACCGATCAGACCCATCCCGAGAGCGACGATTACAGCGGCTTGTTGCAGGAGGTGCAGCTTTTCTTCGACTTAGGTTATCAGTTGGCGAATGAACAGGGCTATCCGAAATGGAATCCCAAATCGGAATTTGCCAATGTATTGAAAAGATAGTACTTTTGCCGGGGAACAAGCAAAAGATTGCAGTAATGGATAAAGACTTTATCTCTTCGATATTGGAGCGGGAGGCGGAGGCGGTTCGCCACATCCCCGTGAGCGCGGATTATGAGCGAGCGATCGCCTTGATTGTCGAGCATGTGCATCGTCAAGGTGGTAAGTTGATAACCAGTGGTATGGGTAAGGCGGGACAGATCGCCATGAACATCGCGACCACGTTCAGTTCAACCGGTACGCCGGCCTCTTTCCTGCATCCCAGTGAGGCGCAACATGGTGACTTAGGCATCGTCAGGGAGCATGACATCCTGTTGCTTGTCTCCAATTCCGGAAAGACGCGCGAATTGGTGGAGCTGGTTGACCTGGTGCGAGGCTTGGTGCCCGACATGCAATTCATCGTCATTACCGGAAAGCCTGATAGCCCGTTGGCGGCCAAGGCCGATGTCTGTCTGCCCACCGGTGATCCGAAAGAGGTCTGTCCGTTAGGCCTGACCCCAACCACCTCCACGACGGTGATGACTGTCATCGGCGATATATTGGTGGTAGGCACGATGCAGCAGATCCATTTCACCAGCACGGAGTACGCAAAGCGTCACCACGGCGGTTACTTAGGAGCGAAGAGCAGAGAACAAAGTAAACAAGATTTATGAGAAGCGTTTTTGGCATCGGGGAGACCATCCTCGATATTATTTTCAAAGAGGGGCAACCCTATAAGGCGGTGCCCGGAGGTTCGGTATTTAACGGATTGATCTCATTAGGACGTTTGCAAGTGCCCGTCACTTTCATCAGTGAGTTGGGCAAGGATCAAGTGGGCGACCTAATTCTGCGATTTATGGAGCAAAACCATATCTCCACGCGGTATATCGACCGTTTCCCCGATGGGAAAAGCCCGATCTCGTTAGCGTTTCTTGATGCCAACCGAAACGCCAATTACTCCTTCTACAAAGACTACCCCACGGAGCGGTTGGATGTGCCCTTCCCACGCATCGAGGCAGACGATATTCTCATCATCGGTTCCTACTATGCGCTTAATCCGGCACTTCGTCCACGCATGGTGGAGTTCCTGCAATATGCCCGCGAGCGGAAAGCCATTATCTATTACGACCTCAACTTCCGTAAGGCCCATGCGCATGAGGCGATCCGCTTGATGCCGACAGTCTTGGAGAACTTGGAATATGCTGATATTGTGCGCGGCTCGGATGAGGACTTCCTGAATCTCTTCGGGCAGCAGGATGGGGAGCGGGTGTATGCCGATCACATTCAGTTCTATTGTGACCGGCTGATCACGACCAAAGGCGCCCAAGGCGTGGAGTTATACACCAGTCACTTCAAACAGCATTATGACTCCCCGGCTATCGAGCCGCAAAGCACGATTGGCGCTGGCGATAACTTCAACGCCGGTTTGATCTTTGGTCTGCTGAAGGAGGATGTGCGACTGAAAGACTTGGCTGACCTGACACCGGATCGTTGGGAGCGGATTATCCGGCACGGCATGGACTTGGCCGGTGAGGTATGCCAAAGCTACGACAACTATATCTCTACCGATTTTGCCACTCGCTATTTAGCGGCAAACCGGTAGATACCGGCAAAAGATATAGGACATTATAGCTGTCTGTCCGAATAATTTACGTACATTCGCGGCTTCAAGAAATATCCTATATATACATAACAATCGTATTTTGAAAACATTTGAAGAATTAGGAGTTGCCGCACCGATATTGAAGGCAATTCAAGAGATGGGCTACGAATCGCCCATGCCCGTACAGGAGGAAGTGATTCCATTCCTATTGGGAGAAGACAATGACGTTATCGCTTTAGCACAGACCGGAACCGGCAAGACGGCGGCGTATGGTTTGCCGATCTTGCAGAAGATTGATGTGGAGGCTTGCTATCCGCAGGCCTTAGTGCTCTGCCCGACGCGAGAGCTTTGCTTGCAGATCGCAGATGATCTGAATGACTATTCGAAATATATGGAGCACCTGCGTGTGCAGCCGGTATATGGCGGATCGAGCATCGAGAGCCAGATCAAGGCCTTGAAGCGGGGTGTACATGTGGTGGTGGCTACACCGGGACGATTGATCGACTTGATGAACCGTAAGACTGTCGATTTAGGCGCAGTGAAGAACGTGATCCTCGATGAGGCGGACGAGATGCTCAACATGGGCTTCACCGACAGCATCAACGAGATCTTGGCGGCGGTGCCGGAGACACGCAATATGCTGCTCTTCTCTGCGACGATGCCGAAAGAGATCGCGGCGATCACGAAGAAATACATGCGTGATCCGAAAGAGATCGTGATCGGCGTGAAGAACGAGGGAAACAAGAGTATCCGTGACATCTATTATATGGTGCGTGCACAAGACAAATACCTTGCCTTGAAACGCATCGCCGACTATTACCCCAATATCTATGGCATTATCTTCTGCCGTACCCGTAAGGAGACACAGGAGATCGCCGATAAGCTGATCCAGGATGGCTACAACGCCGATTCGCTGCATGGCGAGTTAAGCCAGGCGCAACGCGACTATGTGATGCAGAAGTTCCGCATCAAGAACCTGCAGCTGCTCGTGGCGACCGACGTGGCCGCTCGTGGTTTGGACGTGGATGACTTGACGCACGTGATCAACTACGGATTGCCCGACGAGATTGAATCTTATACCCACCGCCGCGGCCGTACGGGTCGTGCGGGCAAGACCGGTATCTCCATTTCCATCTGCCACATCCGCGAGAAGAGCAAGATCAAGCAGATCGAACGGGTGATCAACAAGCAGTTTGAGAAGGGCGTGATGCCGACCGGCGAGCAGATTTGCGAGAAGCAGCTGTTCAACTTGGTGGATCAGATCGAGAAGGTGAAGGTGAACGAGGAGGAGATCGCCGGCTTGATGCCCTCCATCTACCGCAAGCTGGAGTGGTTGGACAAGGAGGATATCATCAAGCGCATGGTCTCTTTGGAGTTCAACCGCATGATCGACTATTACAAGGATGCCGATGACATCGAGGAGGTGGATGAGAAGCGTCCGAAGCGGGTCAAGGGAGAGGCAGAGGCCGGCTACACCCGTCTGTTCCTCAACTTTGGCAAGACTGACACCTTGAGCGTGCCGGACCTGATCGAGTTGGTGAACCGTTGCGTGCCGGGTCATGTGCAGATCGGACGCATCGACCTGCATGATAACTTCTCCTTCTTCGAGGTGGTTGAGGAGGAGGCACAGCGTGTGATCGACCAGATGAACGGCTTCGAGGTGGATGGCCGACGCATCCATGTGGAGGTGTCGCAAGCCCGTGTCGAGCCGGGCGAGAAGCGCAAGGGCCGCAAGGAGCGCAAGGGAGGCCGTGCTGCCGGATTTGGCGGCTTCAAAGCGAAGCGTGAAGGGGGCAAACGGAAGGAGAAACGACGTGATGAGGCACCTAAAAGTCGCAAAGAGAGCCGAAAGGCCGAAAAAAAAGAGGGTAAGAAGAAAAAATTTTATGAGGATGCCCCCGGATATAAAAAACGGAAATAAGACATATTTTAAGAGTTTGTTTACGGAATTTTAAAGAGGCGTGATTCGGTTTTTGTACGAATCACGCTTTTTTTGTAACAAAAAGACACGGCCCTTCCCGCTTGGTGGGTAAGCAAAATGATTACTTTGCATCAAATACGCTAACATTTTGTTTAAAATACTTTGCTAATTCAGACAAACGAGCTACTTTTGTCGCCGAAAGGTTATCCTATTAATCGTTTTAATCAAATTAATTAACCAAGGATGTGTGTTAAGCGCATTAATTAAAAAACGTTTGTCTTATGAGAAAATTCCTATCTCTGGGTCTCGGATTAGCATTAAGCGGGACAGTAGCAATGGCGCAAACGTCGATCAAAGGTACCGTCGTAGATGAGACGGGTGAACCGGTGATCGGAGCGTCAATCATTGTAGTAGGAACTACAACGGGTACCGTGACTAACTTTGACGGTACATTTGAACTGAATGCGCCAGAAGGGGCCAAACAAGTAACAATCTCTTATGTCGGCATGGTTTCACAAACCATGGCCATTCGACCCAAAATGGCAATTACCTTGAAAGCAGACTCTCAAGACTTGGATGAGGTCGTTGTCGTTGCCTATGGTACGACTTCTGCCCGCAACTTGACGGGTGCCGTTTCTTCTGTGAAGGGTGAGGCCATCAAGAACATTCCCGGTCCTTCAGTAGATGGAATGTTGCAAGGACGTGCATCAGGTGTGATGATCTCAACTCCCTCTTCTTCAGTGGGTGCCGCTCCGGTGATCAACATCCGTGGTGTCGCTTCTATCTCTAACAGCACAACGCCGCTCTATGTAGTAGATGGTATGATCATCTCCATGGAGACCTCTTCCAGCACACGCCAGAACCCGTTGGCCGATATTAACTCTGCCGACATCAAGTCTATCGAGATCTTGAAGGATGCGGCGGCTACGGCATTGTATGGTTCTCGTGCAGCCAACGGTGTCATCATGATTACGACTCACTCCGGCCAGAGAGGTAAGGCGAAAGTCTCTTATAGCGGTGCCTATACGATCGCACAGGCAACCGGTATGTTCGACACGATGAACGCCGAGCAATACACCGAGTTCAAGAACTTGGGTGTTAGCAACACGGCTGCTCGTGTGACTGACAAGGGTTTCTACGACAAGTATAAATATGATTTGATGTACGACAGCAAGGGTAACGTGCTGAGTACAGACTGGACCGATCTGTTGTTCCAGACCGGTAACATCATGAACCACGACATCAACGTATCGGGTGGTTCAGAGGATATGAGCTACTACATCAGCACCGGTATCATGGATCAAGATGGTATCACGGTGGGTGATGAGTTCAAGCGCTACTCTTTCAAGGCCAACACCAACTTCAAGATGAACGAGTGGTTGAAGGGTGGATTCAACGGAAGCTACTCCAACACGCAACAGAAGAACGTCGATGGTGGTTATGGCGACGGCCTCTACTCGATCAACGGTTTCTCTCGTATGGCTGCGATCTTGCCGCCGAACATCCCGGCATTCAACGAGGATGGCACGGCCTACATGGACAATGGCCAGTACTTAGGTTATGGTAACAACAAGATCGGCTGTACCTACTATAACCCGATGTCTTACATCGACGATCAGGCCAGCCGCATGGAGAACAACCGTATCATCGCCAGCGGTTTCTTGGAGGCAACACCGATCAAGGGACTCTCTATCAAATCACAATATGGTATCGACTGGTTCATCACTAACTCTACGACGATGTATTCACCGAATGGTGGTGATGGCTATGCTTCAGGCGGTAACCTTTATGCCTACGCAACAACGCGTAAGACTTGGACTTGGACCAACACGGCCAACTACCAATTCGACATCAAGGATGATCACCACTTCGGTGCTACCCTCGGTATGGAGGCCCAGGAGATGCAGCTCCGCCGTCGTTACTACTATGCAACGACCCTCTCTGATCCGAGCATGGTCTATGAGGAGGCTCCCTATCTGACTTACGCAAGTAGCTCCGGCACAAACCGTCGTGAGGAGCGCTCGATGGTTTCTTACCTCGGTCGTTTGAGCTATAACTACAATTATCGCTACTACTTGGAGGGCAGCTTCCGTCGAGATGGTCTCTCTGCGTTGGGTACCAAGTGGGGTAACTTCTGGGGTGCCAGTGCCTCTTGGCGTATCTCTGACGAGGCCTTCTTCAAACCGTTGAAGAGTGTGTTCAGCGACCTCCGTTTCAAGGCCAGCTATGGTGTTGTAGGTAACACGAATATCTCTGACAACTATGCGGCGATCTCTAAATACGCAGCTTCTTATTACAATGGCAACGGTGCCTTCTTACTGAGCAAGATCGCGGATGCTTATTTGGGTTGGGAGCAGACAGCAAAGACTGATATCGGTTTGACCGGTCAGATCGCTGAGAAGTGGAACGTCGAGTTGACCTACTTCAAGTCGAAATCTAAGGATTTGATTCTTGACTCCGCACAGTCTTACTCAACCGGTATTCCCGATGCCTCTATCACGACCAACATCGGTAAGGCACAGAACACGGGTATTGAGTTCAGCTTTGGTGGAATCGTGCTCCAGAGAGGTGACTTCACGTGGAATACAAACCTCAATGTGACCTATGTGAAGAATAAGGTAACGGAGTTGGAGAGCGACATCGTAGAGAGCGGTACGGGTGCAGCTAACATTACCGTTGAGGGTAAGTCTATGGCACAGCTCTATCTCTATCCGACAGCCGGCATTGATAAGGAGACAGGTCGTCGCGTCGTACTCTTGGACGATGCCAATGGCAACCCGACCCGTGAGGCCCTCTTGGTTTATACACGTGGCGCAGGTGCTTCCGTTTATGACCGCACAACGGGTGAGAAGCTCGACATCAACGACTGGAAAGCGCACATCTGGGGCAACACGAAGCCGACCTACTACGGTGGTTGGACCAACAACTTCACGTGGAGGAATTGGGATGCAACGGTCTTCTTCCAGTTCTCGGGTGGTAACAAGATCTACAACGGTACGAAAGCGACCACTTCCGATATGCGTTTCTGGAACAACACGACCGATGTGTATAAGCACGCATGGCGCAACCCGGGTGATGTAGCTACCTACGCAAAGCCGGAGCAGAACGATAACTACTCCAACGGTTCGGCCAACCCGATCAGCGACTGGGTGGAGAATGGTGACTACCTGCGCTTGAAGAACCTCTCTATCGGTTACACCTTCAACACGAAGAACTGGCCGAAGAAGATCGGTATCTCTCAGCTCCGCCTCTATGCGACAGCGACCAACCTGTTCTGCATCACGGGATATAGCGGTATGGATCCCGAGATCAACTCTCGTGCCGATATCTCCAACCGTGTTTCCGGTATCGATAAGAACACGACACCGCTGACGAAGACTTATTCTTTTGGTATCAACTTGTCATTCTAATTTATTATTCAGTAGCAACAATGAAAAGAGTTTTAGTATATACAGCCGCAGCGGTAGCCACCCTGTTGGTAGGCACCGGCTGCGAGGGCGACTTCATCGAGAAGTCTCCGGAATTGCAGGTCAGTGAGCAAGCCGTTTTCGAGAACGCCGACCGCCTATCCGCTGCCGTTGAGGGTGTCTATGCCCGTGCGAAAAATGGCTATTTCTTGGGTGGTTTTGTAACCGACGCGGGCGATAACCGCAGCGACGACATGTGTAACTACGGTAACAACGGTTACACGATGCGCGACACCTACAACCATGCGGTCAACGCCTCTTGTATCGAGAACGACTACATGTTCAACAACGCTTACTTAGGCATCAACTATGCGAATACCCTCATTGATGGTATCGAGGGTACATACGCCGATGCGTTGCCTTGCGACGCGGCTACCGCCAAGAAGTATGTGCAGGAGCTGAAGTTCGTGCGCGCCGTCTCTTACTTCTTCTTGAGCCAGCTCTTCGGTCAGCCTTATGCGTACGATCCGAATGCGAAGAACGTGCCGTTGCGTGTGAAGGCGGTAACAGGTGCGGGCGAGAATGAGTGTCCGGCTGCGACAATTAGCGAGGTGTTCAAGCAGATCCTGGCCGATACAGAGGATGTCAGCGCCCTGCCCGCAGGTTTCGGTGCGGATGGTTTCGATGCGACCAAGGCTTCTCAGGCTTCCGCTCATGCGCTCCGTATGCGTGTCTATATGTGTATGAACGACTGGCAAAACGCGATCAACGAGGGTAAGCAGATCACAGGCTTCAGCTTGATCCCCTCCATCGCTACGATGTTCGACATGCCGTATGCCTTGACCGAGGAGAACATCTTCTCCATCCCGATGAGCGATAGCGACAAGAGCGGTAGCCAGTCTCACCCGGTAGGTTTTGTTTATCACGGTGCTGGTCAGATCACTTGTGTGAATACGATCAACGGTATCCAGACGGTTTACGGTGTGGCTGAGGATGCCCGTTCAGGCTTTATCTACAGCGACGCAAAGGGTTATACTTACTGCGAGAAGTTCAATGAGTATTCTACTCGCTTGGAGTGGATCCCCATCTTCCGTTACGCAGAGATCCTGTTGAACTTGGCGGAGTGCTACTACAAGGCAGGCGATGAGGCTACGGCGTTGAGCTACCTGAAGCAGGTTCGTACACGCTCTATCCCCGAGGCATCCGATAAGTTGGTGACCTACAAAGAGAGCGGTGCAGCCCTCTGGACAGCGATCGACAACGAGCGTCGTTGGGAGTTCTTGGGCGAGGGTATGCGTGGTTATGACATCTCCCGTCGTGCGGAAGACTATCGTCACCCGCTGACTGATGGTGGTTGGGAGGTTGTCGCTACGGCAGCTGATCATACGACTTACTGCTGGGCATTCCCGCTTTATGAGACAACGGTTAACACGGCATTGAATAACTGATTTGTGAAAAAGCCAGAACCGAAATAACACACACTTTTTCTCAAACTGGGGCGGGGGCAGCCGAGAGGTACCCTTCGCCCATTTTTTTGTAAGGCCCTTTGCGGCCCGGTGAAATGGCCTCGCGAATTTACAAACCCCTTCGCGGGCTTGCAAAATGGCCTCGCGGATTTACAAACCCATTTCGCGGGCCTGTAAAGTGGGTTCGCGAATTTACAAACCCCCTCGCGGGCTTGCAAAGTGGGTTCGCAAATTTACAAACCCATTTCGCAGGCTTGTAAAATGGGTTCGCGAATTTACAAACCCATTTCGCGACCCCGCGAGCCCCTCTCGCGATTACGCGAGGCCATTTGGGAGGGGTTTGCTGGGGCTTGGCCGCATAGATAAGGCACATAACCGATGAAATATGTATCTTTGAGGGACAATTTTAAGAACAAACAAATAGACAGGTATATGAAAAAGAAACTCTTTTTAGGCACATTGGCGGCCATCCTCTCCTTGACGATGGCCACTGCGGAGGCACAGCCCCGCATGCAGGAGAAACTGACGGAAGAGGAGCAGCTGCTTGACGCGATGCACCGCACGATCACTTCCGAGAAACTTTTTGGATATGTGAAACAACTTTCCGATCCCGCTTTGGAGGGACGCTTGGCCGGCTCTCCCGGTATGGCGAAGGCGGTGGAGATCGTGAAGGGCTATTACGAGGCCTGGGGATTGCAGCCTGCGGGCGACAAGGGTGGTTACATCCAGGAATTTTCGCATCCCTGCGTGGAGATTCAGCCGGGCAGCACGATGGATATCCTGATCCCTACGCCGGGCGCGAAGAAGGGGGAGAAGGTCTGGATCCGCAAAGGGTATGACTGGGCGGATGGCTGGTTTGCCGGAGGCATGTCGGGCAATGGCGACGTGGAGGCAGACGTAGTCTATTGTGGTTTTGGCGTGACGGCGCCGGAGTTGGGCTATGACGACTATAAAGGGATTGACGTGAAGGGCAAGATCGTCCTCGTGGAGGGCGAGACACCCAACCGCAGCCGGGAGCCGGAGGACATTGCTAAGTGGTATCACCACACGCTGCATCAGACGAAGCTCAACAACGCTTTCGAACATGGCGCCATCGGCCTGCTCTATAAGTGGGTGCCGGGTCCGAATGCCCCCTACAACGAGGGGTTTGTCTATTGCCACGTGACCGATACGGTGGTGAACGACCTCTTCCGAGGCACAGGAAAAACCTATGCGGAGACGGTGAAGCAAATCTATGAGACGCAGAAACCGGCCTCTTTCGTGATGGGCAAACGGGCGCATATCCGCATGAATGCCACCTATAACCCGCAGGCGACAGGTAAGAACATTGTTGGTGTGGTGGAGGGTAGCGATCCGGTGTTGAAAAACGAGTATATCATCATCTCGGGTCACCTGGATCACCTTGGCATGATTCCTTATCACATCGAGGGCGCGAACGACAACAACTCGGCGACTTCCGTATTATTAGGTGTGGCGGAAGCGATGGCGAAATCGCCCATCAAGCCGAAGCGCAGCGTGGTCTTCTTAAGTATTGATGGCGAGGAGGCTGGTTTGACCGGTAGCACCTATTATACGAAGCATCCGATCTTCCCGCAGGAGAAGGTTAAGGCGGTGATCAACCTGGAGCAGGTAGGCGCAGGCGAGCGTATCGTGACGAGCTACAACTATAAATATCCGGAGTTGGCAGAGGTGGCCGCCGCGGCGAACGACAAATACATCCATCGCAAGTTGATGAAGTGGGAGAACCGTTACCTCACCCGTCCCCGCACGGATGGCGCAGTCTTCATGCAAGCGGGTTATCCCTGTATGGATTACCGGGCAGCCGGTGCCGGCTTCTATCACCATCCGAAAGATAACACGGAGAGCATCAATCCGGAGATCCTCCAAGCCGAAGCCGAATGGCTCTTCTGGACAGCGATTTTGTTGGGGAATAAATAATATGAGTGTGGATTTACGGGCGACATTGAGTATTATCCAAAGCTCAATGTCGCTCGTCTGCCTAACCCCATGAAAATACGAAAAAGCGTACCGACTTGAATGTCTGACTTGCCATTTTCTATTCTTGAAATATAACTTTTCTTGGTACCCACCTTTTCTGCTAATTGCTCTTGCGTCAATCCCGCTTGATTGCGCATCTCTCTGATTTTCTCTCCAATGATAAATGAGTCGCATGACGCATCGAAAGTAATGCGTTCCGGTGTACCTACTGCGCCAAAATCCTCAGTAATTAAATCCTCAATAGGCGTAAGCCCTAATTGTGTCATCTCATCTTTATTCATAACCATGCTGTTTTTTGATGTCAAAGTATTCTTTCATAATTCGCTTCGCTCGCTCAATCTCCTCGGTTGGTGTTTTCGTGCTCTTTTTTTGAAAAGCATTGAATAGTACGACCAAATTCCCTTGATCGAAGCAGCAAAAGATTCGATAAATATTGCCGCTATCTTCCACCCGTATTTCATATAGACCCTCAACACCTTTGATTGCTTTCAGAAATTTTGTGGGAATAATATCAACTGTCATGATATACATGAACACTTGGTATATTTTCGCTAACGTACTCTTTGGCAATCGTCGTTTGAAATCCTTGAAGTAGTCCTTAAAAGCGGTAATATGCCTTATATACTTCGACTCATCCATTCCTTTTTGCTGCAAAGTTAACCAATAAGTAAACCTTGTAGGCTCTATCCACCAATGATTACAGTTATTTAACCATAGAAAAGGGAGATAAAAAAGCGGGGTTGCCCATTCGATTGGACAACCCCGCTCCTATTCTATTGACGCGTCAATTACTCAGCACGCAATGTGAAGCGCTTGAACGCCAAGATCTGCAGATCAGCGTCAGCAGCCTTCATCGCCTCACGAACCGTCTTCTTCGGATCCAAGATATCCTCCTGGTTCAGCAAGCAAACCTCTTTCAAGAACTTGCTCAAGCGGCCCTTCGCGATGTTCTCGATCATCTGCTGCGGCAGGTTAGCAGCCTTCTGCTCAGCCGTAGTCTTCATGATCTCCTTCGCCTTCGTGATGTCCTCAGCCGTGATCCAGCCCTTCGCCATGTTGCTCTCCATGTGCTCCTCGCTGTCGAAGTGAGCGGGGTTCAAGCCAGCCTTCTTCAAAGCGGCCTCAACGGCCTTCTGCACCTGCTCAGCCTTGGTCTTCTCGATAGCTACGGCGATCTCCTTCTCCTTGATCTCCTCAGAAACGCCAGACTCGTCGATAGCCAACGGGTTCATAGCGGCGATCTGCATCACTACGTTGTGTGCAACCTCCTCAGACTCCTTGTTGAAAGCGGCGATCGTGCAGAGTTGGTTCTTGTTCATGTGATTGTAGATCGCGGTGAACGGACCCTCAACTACGTTGTAGCCATCGAGCTCCATCTTCTCACCCGTGATACCGCTGCGATCCGTAACCGCGTCCTGTACCGTACCGTTGCCCATCGGCAAAGCCTTCACCTCATCCAGTGTTTGGCACTTGTTTGCTACGGCAGCGTCGAGGATAGCCTGTGTCAAAGCCACGAAATCAGCGTTCTTCGCAACGAAGTCAGTCTCGCACTTCAAGGCGATGATAGCGGCGAAGCTACCCTCCTTCTTTGCCAACACGCAACCCTCAGAAGCGTCGCGATCCGAACGCTTAGCGGCGATCGCCTGTCCCTTCTTACGGATAATCTCCATTGCCTTGTCGATGTTGCCCTCAGCCTCGGTCAACGCCTTCTTGCAATCCATCATACCAGCTCCACTCAATTTGCGCAGCTTGGTTATATCAGCCAGTGTAACAGCCATAATTGTCTTCTTAATTTAAAATGTTAATGATCTGATTTGAAAAAAGCGGTATGCCTTCTGGCGGATGACCAAAGCCAAACGTCGAGCAGACATACCGCTGTGTAACATTCAAGAATTATTCCTCGTCCTTAGCGAACTTACCAGCTACGTTAGCGTTCAAAGCCTCGTCATCCTCTTTCTTTGTACGCTCTTTCTTCACCGGAGCCTTCGCCTTGCGATCTTTCTTCTGTGCCTCATTGGCAGCCTCAGCGTCCTGCTTCTCAGCCTTACGCTCCTGCAAACCCTCGTTCATGGCCTCGCAAATCGCACCTAAGATCACCTCTACAGACTTTGTAGCGTCATCGTTAGCGGGGATTACATAGTCCACGTTGTTGGGGTTAGAGTTCGTATCAACCATTGCGAACACGGGGATACCCAGGCGGTTAGCCTCGGCAACAGCGATATGCTCTTTCATCACGTCAACAACGAACAAAGCGGACGGCAGACGGGTCAAATCAACAATAGAACCCAATGTCTTCTCCAACTTCGCACGCTGGCGAGTGATCTGCAATTTCTCTCTCTTGGAAAGATTATCAAATGTACCCTCCTCTGCCATCTTATCGATGGTGGTCATCTTCTTGATCGCCTTGCGGATTGTCGGGAAGTTTGTCAACATACCACCCGGCCAACGCTCGATCACGTAAGGCATACCAACGGAGGTAGCCATGTCGGCCACTACTTGTTTAGCCTGTTTTTTGGTGGCTACGAAAAGCACTTTCTTGCCTTGCTTAGCCAAGTTCTTCAATACCTCAGCAGCTTCATCTACTTTGGCAACTGTTTTATATAAGTCAATGATATGAATACCATTGCGCTCCATGAAGATATAAGGAGCCATGGCGGGGTTCCACTTTCTTTTCAAGTGTCCGAAGTGTACACCTGCCTCTAATAATTGATCAAAATTTACTCTTGACATTGTTTTTTCTTTATTCGTTTACTTTCTTGTTAATTTCAACTATCAGGTAGTCTTCCTGCATGTCAGCATGTAAAAAGAGTCCTAATAATTTAGATACTAAACGCTTCGCTTTACTTGTAAGAGACTCACAAATAACATTAACGCTTACTGAACTGGAATCTCCTACGAGCCTTCGGACGACCCGGTTTCTTACGCTCAACCGCACGCGGATCACGTGTGATGAAGCCCTCGGCACGCAACGTTGCCTTATCCTCCGGATTGATCTTCACCAACGCACGAGCGATTGCCAAACGAGCAGCCTCTGACTGGCCCTTGAAACCACCACCGTCGAGGTTGATCTTGATATCATATTGCTCAGCTACGTTCAGCTTTGCCAACGGCTGCTTAACGATAAACTGAAGGATTGAAGAGGGGAAGTACTTCTCCAACTCACGCTTGTTGATGGTGATCTTTCCTGTACCCTCGCTTACGAAAACGCGTGCCACTGCGGCCTTACGTCTTCCGATTGCATTTACTACTTCCATCGTGATTATTTATATGAGTTTATATCGATTAACTTAGGTTGCTGCGCCTCGTGCTTGTGCGCTGTGCCCTCGTAAACATACAGATTACCCAGCAATTTGGCACCCAGACGATTCTTGGGCAACATACCCTTAACTACTTTACGGAACAAACGGTCTGCGCCCTTGGCCAAAAGGTTCGCCGGCGTATACGCGATCTGTCCACCGGGATATCCGGTATATCTCAAATAAATACGATCGTTCCACTTGTTACCAGTCAGAACGACTTTCTCTGCGTTGATGATAATTACGTTATCACCACAGTCAACGTGCGGAGTGAAATTGGGTTTGTACTTACCACGCAAAAGCTTCGCTACCTTTGCGCAAAGGCGACCTAAAGTCTGGCCCTCGGCGTCAACAATGACCCACTCTTTGTTTACAGTTGCCTTGTTTGCAGAAATGGTCTTAAAACTTAAAGTATCCACTGCTTAAAAATTAAATTAATTAATAACTCAAAAAACCAGCCTCTTCCTGCTGCCTCTTCGGACACTCTTGATTCAGCAACAGGTTAAGTGCTAAACTGTTAGTACAATTTGATAATAATCGGCTTGCAAAGGTACGCCTTTTCTCCGAATTACCAAACAAATCCAACTATTTTTCAAGTTATTATGCGCCGTGGCGCTGCGTGGATGCCTTACTTCCGGAAAAAGTAGCCGACGGAAAGGGTGACGTTGTTCTGATAGACGGAGGTCTCGCCCTCGCGTTTCGTCGCCCGGCGGTCGATCATGCCGGAGAGGGCGTTGAGCTGGAAGAAGAACTTGTTGTATTCCACCGACAAACCTATGTTGATGCCGAAGTCGCAAGGCTTCAGATCCTTCTCCTCGGTGACGCCGAAGTGCAGGTCGGGATTGGTCTCGCGGCTTTTCATCTGGCCGAAGAGGGAGAAATCGACGGCCGGACCGGCGAAGACCGTCAGATAGACATCGGTGAATTTCAGCTTGAAGGCCACGTCGATAGGCACTTGGATGGAGTAGTACCAGCATTTGTTGTGCAGGGCCATGCCGTTCACGTCTTGGTCGGAATAGTAGGCGCCTCCTTGATTCATGAAGGCCACCTCCGGACGAAGCAACCATTTCTTGTTGGCGGTCAAGGGTATCTCCGCTAAACCGGCCACGCTGAATCCGAAGCGAGCGCCTGACTCCGAGCGGTCGTTCACCTTCTGGATCAAACTGGAATAGGCTCCTCCTACGCGGGCTCCAAAGGCCACCTGTGCTTTAGCCGGTAATACGCAGGCTAAAGCCATCCCTAACAACACAATTAGTCTCTTCATCCCTGATTCGTTTTAGTATGAATTCGGAGCAAAGTTAGCCATTTCGCAGAGATAACCAAACGAAAGGGGTGTTAATTAGCGGATCGCCACTTTGCGCACCGTGTCCGCGATGCGGATGATGTAATAACCCTTGGCGATGTTGAGCGTATATTCGGCGGTTGATTGCTTGATCTCAATCTCTTTCACCTTGATGCCTACCACGCTGTAAATCTCTAATTTACTGCCAACTGGCGCATTGGTTACGTGGATGCGATTCTCTGAACAGGTGATTTCAATGCCCTCCGGGTCGGTCTGTTGAAGGACGACATGTGCCTGGGTCTCCGGCTCACGGCTCGTTGCGTAAACCGGATGACTTGCGAGCAGCGCAAGTGCGAAAACGATGACATGTCCTATCTTCATATACCTATCTGAAAGTGGCACAAATATAGGAAGATTTTGGCATATCCAAAAAGGATTCCCCGCTTTTTAGTGCGGCAGCCCTTTTCCCGTGCGCTAAAGCGTCAGGCGCAGCCCCTCATAACCCAAGATTGTGCCGGGGAAAAGGCTGTCGGCCTCCTGCTTCAACGCGTCCAGCTCTTCGTAGCGGGCGGAATAGTGGCCAATCACTAACCGCTTCACCTGCGCCTCCTTGGCGATCTGGGCGGCCTGTCGGGCGGTGCTGTGAAACGTCTCTTTGGCGCGGGCGGCATCGCATTCCGCGAATGTGGCCTCGTGATAGAGCAAATCTACCCCCTCGATGTGGGGAATCAGCGAGGGCTGGAAAGCGGTGTCCGAACAGTAGGCATAGCGCTTGGGCGGCGCGGCCGGACGGGTCAGTCGGCTGTTGGGAATCACCTCGCCCTCTGGTGTCACGAAGTCGGCTCCCTCCTTGATCCGTGGCATCATGGCGACCGGCACCTGGTAGAAATCGGTCATCTCGCGCAGGATGTGGGGCGCCTTCGGCTTCTCGGCGAAAAGGTAGCCACAGCAGGGAATGCGATGCTTCAGCGGTAGGGAATAGACCTTCAGCGAGCGATCCTCCATAACCAATTGATGCTGAGTGGGGTCGATCGGGTTGAAACGTACCTCAAAGGGCAAGCCCTTGCAGAAGAGGTCGAGCAGGGGCCGCATGAAATCTTCCACGGCAGCCGGCCCATGAATCACCAATTCGCCCAATCGTCCCAACATGCCCAACGTGGAGACCAAGCCCGGAAGCCCAAAGCAATGATCGCCGTGCAGATGAGAGATAAAGATATGGTTCAGCCGGCTGAACTTGATATGCTGATGGCGCATCTGCACCTGCGTGCCCTCTCCGCAATCAATCATATACAGCTTATCTCGCAAGTCGATCACCTGCGAGGAGGCCAAGTGGCGGGTGGTCGGTAGGGCCGATCCGCATCCCAATATCGTAACGTCAAAGTCTGCCATGACTATATTATATATAGGTATAGTTGTTGTGACAACAAAGATAATGTAAACCGAAAGCAAAGATAGTGCAAAAAAGAACTTGCTCTGTGAAAAATCATGAAAAGAAGCAGGCGTTACTTGGGCAGCTAAATTGGATTCCCTATTTTTGTTAGACAATCTAAGCCTTAACTCACTTTTTCTTTTTGTTTAAAACGGTTAAATGTCGAGACGGCCCAGCGCGAGCTTCGCCGTCTCACTTATTTTAAGCTTTCCGCCAACCCGTCCAAAAATGTTGCCCATGGTTCGAAAAAATCACGAGCAATGTTTTGAATAACTACGAGCAATGGTTGAAAAAACTACGGGCAATGTTTTTTGAAACGATGAGCTATGTTTTTTGAAACTATGGGCAATAGAATTTGCGTTTATCAGCCATCCTTTTTATCGCTCCAGTTAGGGAAAAATTTTTCTCCAGCTGGAGAAAAATTTCTGTCTAATTAGAGGTAGAGCCGTTGCGTGCAACGGCTGCAATGCCCTCTTGCGGAGCCTGTCGTTCTCCCAGCTCTTAAACGAATTTTAAGCCTTCGGCGATGTCGCCAAAAAACCATCACGGAGGAAAAAAAATCTCACCGTGAAGTGAAGGGTGTTCGCTCCACGAAGAAAAAAAATTTCCATCGTGATGTGATTTTTCCCGCTCCGTGACGTGATTTTTTTTTCATCGTGATGCGCCAAAAAAGGTAGTTTGGGGGCCTTTTCGTGCATGACGGGTAGTTTCGACCCTGAAAGGGTCGCACCTTGTTAACCGCTTGTCGAAGACGGGCGGGTCGCATGAAAGCCACCTCTTCTCGTCCGACCCTGAAAGGGTCGCACCTGTTTACACCGTGTGGTTCGACCCCGTTAGGGTCGTGGGTTGGGAGGGTAGGTCCGCTCAATCCGCACATCTGGCGATATGCGGTTATCGAAGGTTAGACCCCGTTGGGGTCATCATCGTGGAGACGCGCCAATGGCACGTCTCTACGGTCAATGCTAATGTCAAGCCCTTGTCATTAGTAATGACCAACGCTGAAGATTACTAATGTATAACCCTCCTTCTTGTGCGCGTACGCACGTACATATATATTATATGGCGCAATCAATTGGAAAAATTGCTTTATGTGAATGGGAAGAATGGGGGCGAAAAATGGGAAAAGACTGCTCCATTTAATTGCGCAGTCTGCCCGTGGAACATTCCGTGGAACATCGGAAAAAGGGGCGTGGAACATAGTGTTCCACGGAATTTCGTTGCGCAGTCCGATTTTGTTAATCGGTTGATAATCATTGTGGAACATAAAATGGCATTCCGTGGAACATTTGTGGAACACTGCTCAACAAAAAGGCAATGTAGCGTATAATGGCGCAAAAGGGGCTAAAACTGCCTTTTATTGCGCATTTTAGGAAGCATTGTGCAAAATGTTCCACGGGGAATAATCCTCGTAAACGCTTGATATTCTGTTTGATTTGGAAATTGGGAAGGAGCGGACTGCTCAACAAAAAGGTTCCTTACTTTTGAGCACAAAGGTACGCGTATTTTCCTAATCACCAA
>JAFBIR010000021.1 GCA_021531385.1 Parabacteroides distasonis
AACAGCTTCTCTTGAATTTCTTTACTTTTCCCTTGCACATACACCTTGGTATTGTCAAGGAAACTAATTGCCTCTTCTCTTGTCATAACTTACTCTCCTTTTCTTTATCATCTCTTACTTCAACGAAAATCACGTTCTTATTGTCCGTGCGATCAATCCGAAAACATGCTCCTGCTTGATCTGGACAACGCATTTCATCACATAGACAATGAAGCCCATTGAAATAGCATCCATAGCAGAAACAACTATCTCCTGCATCTTTTACCTGTAATTTGACCCCATTTAAGTCAAAGACTTCTCCAATCGCTCTGTCCATAATCTTATATTTTGATTATCATCCAATCCTCAGCGAGCAAATCGCAAGCCGTAGCGGTATAAACACCCTGATGCCCATCTTTTGTATTTATACAGAAGAAAGGTAGCATACCAACCACGTCTTTAGCCAAGAAAATGCTCTTATTGCCGCTCCATGATTCCCTGCGAGCCACAGCACCGTCTTTGAGATACTGGAGAACGCGCGAAAAATCCATACGCTTGACTTCCAAGTTGCTTTCAGTCTCATTGTCATTGGTAGATTTAATATCATCGAGCCTCTTGAAAATCACACCGTGACCATCGCTCCTGTCTTTTATGTAGCATTTTCCAGTATTATACGCATAACATCCTTCGTTCTCCAAGCAACAGCCGTCACAATGTTCGCCATCATTTTTAATGGCTATAAAGGTATCGCCATTAAAAGTGAATACTTCTCCTATCGCTCTCTCCATGATCACTTACTTTTTGGTTTCATATACGCTTCTGCTAACTCCATTGCTATCTCTGGGGTTAAGTCATGATGCCTCTTAATCATCCTGATAAAGGCTTCGCGCCCAATCATACGATAAGCAGGTACATATCTGCGATCTACAAGATCCGCGGGCTCGCCCGGTTCGATGGCCTTATCTCTACCTGCTTTCTCCGCCTCTAAAGAACACTCGAAGATGTCTTTTCCCTCTTTATTGACGATTACATATTCAATCGTCTCACCGCCTATTTTCAGCCTTATCGCTCCGTAATATTTGGCTATCGAGAATTGGGAGGTTCTCCAATACTCTTCTTCCATTAAGATTGCTGCCATATTTTTCTATTTAAAGTATTCCTTGCACTTGAAACCTACTCTCGGAGAAAATTCCTTGAAGTCGGTCGCCTTGTAAAATACCCTCCGATTAGCCCACTGAGCCATGTCCTTTTGCCATTGAGGAATTTGATTTCTCCTGTATGGATCCCTGTATGGTTGTGCGTGAACTACTATGTTGGGATAGGTTCTGAATGCGCTAAGTCTCTCATAACATTCGCTCAAGTCATCTGTAAGCATTGTGTATAACAGATAATAAGCTGGACGCTCTCGAAACTTATTAATCTTCTGCATTGCATTAAAACAGTATGCGATTTGAGCCATCGTGTCGCATCCAAACCGGATCTCGTGAATCCAACGAACTTTAGCAAGAAGATCTCCGATCTCTTCCGTTACTAACCTTGCATCGAGGCCCTGGTTGAAATCGACAATATACTTTCTGTCAACAATCTTTACTATCTGATCTAACCCGTAGTCAGAAGCGAGGATGTTGTTATCCATAAGTATGAGCCGGTTTCTACCTTGAACCGCTATATCATCAACATCCATATAAGCGTGAACACTACCTTCCTTTTTAGGCACTACGCACCAATTGCATTTATTCGGACATCCTCTTGTGATAAATCCATAGGCTGTTCTTTTATCTATTGATGGGTAGATTGAATAATCGGGAATAGTATACTCAACCTCTTTCTCTAATCGACTATTCAAAGAATATCCAGTACCTCCAGAAAACACTTGACATGTATTTTCAATAGAATGCTCGTAGTCGTTCGTGAAAGAAAAGATCTTGGACTTATAAACACAATCATACTTATCAAATGGATTATACCAATCCACTTGATCTCCAATACCCTTATGATATGATGATATTTTCATCAACGCCAAGTTTGGATAATTGCTATCTACCGGAAGTAATCCTATCTTCATGTACTATCTATAACTTAATAATTGTGTTTATAAATTTGCACGTACCAAATACCTCTTTTCATCCTTGGAACTGATCATTTACTCCTTTGAAATTAGCTGCATCAAAATCAATCTTCTGCTGCAATACCTCTTTCGCATAGAACTTATCGAAAGATTCGCCGCTTATCCACCAGCGAAAGCCAAATTCCGGATCGTCGAAATTTCTACGGATATACCCATTCTCTATTAGCTTTCGAATCACCTCTATCCATTTTCGCTCCACATGGGGATAACGATCTATATCTTTCTTTTTCTGCTTATAATTGGACATGGGGCATAAAATGCAACCTATCCGCTTAAAGCCCTCGTCATACAGCTTGCAATGCGCGATGCCGGATTCATTCAGAAATCCCCATACGTCTGCTTCTGTCCAATCTAACAACGGAGATAGTAGAATCTTATCCTTCCCGCCGACGCAAGTAACCATGCTCTCAGTGTGCTCGGAGAATTGATCGAAGTTGCCTTCATAATCCTTACCCCTCCCTCTTACCGAAAATTCCTTGCGTTTAGCTCGCCTCGCGCTCTCTTGCCTACGAACACCGATCAATGTTACCTTACCAGCTCCATGTATCTCTTTATATACGGCGCAACACCATCGAAGCGTTCTGGTAGGTAGTATATGCTTCTTGATAGCCATATCGTAAATAGACATCTTCGGCTTGATCAGCTCCACGTCGGGGTAATTTCGCTTCACAAAACGGATCACTTCGGGTGGATCGATGGACGTAAGGCTCATGTGTGCCTTGAACTTTACTCCGGCCATCTTCGCTATGTGATATAATGCTTGGCTATCCTTGCCTCCCGAAAAGGCTAAATAGAAACCATTCTCAGGGTCGAGCCGCAAGGCCATCTCTTCCGATCTCCGAAGGAGATCCACGGAATAGTCTATCTTATCTTGCAACGACTTACGTATCATGGCCTATTATATACTTTATCCACTATAATATCCACGACGACAAACAGGCAAGCCACCGCTAACAGCAGGGATAGAATAAAATCCTTATCCAAAAACAAGACGAATACCGCCGCCACGAACAGAGAGAATAGCAGGAGGGACAATAAGATCACGAATGAGTTAGACAACTCCTTCCGCAAGTTGACCTCCTTGTAAATCACAAATCGCTTATCCGTGCGCTGCTCATATCCGCAACCCATAGATTCCGGATTGTCGCATATATCTCTCATGTCGCACAATTCGCAAGTGTCAATCGGAATGAATCTTCTCCCGTTGTGCTCGAACTCTTCTTCCTTATTATAGTCTATCTTGTTCATATCTTACACCTCCTCATACATAATCACCTTACCCAATAGCTCGGCCACACGATGCTCGATCCTCGCCCCTCGGCTCATGTCCCATCCTCGCAGCATAAGGACAGCGTCGCACCACAGCAGGTGCCACAGGCATACCGCCATGCAACGCCACCACGACCAAAGCGGGCAACAGAGCCTTATCGGATTGACAGGCACGAAACCGATCTGACTGGCCATGTTGGCGGCTGCGTTGAAACGGATAGCGGCCTCCTTGTAGGGGAGACCGCTGACAGGACCGCTGATGAATAGCTTGCTTCGCCTCATCATCTATCCCTCCATCTTTCTTGCCCGCATCTGCGCCTCGAAGTCGGCGATGTACTGCTTTCTCTTGTCGTAGTACTCGCTCTTTACGCTGAGGATCTCCACCTTGATGGATGCCAGTCGCTTGCTGAGGTCGAGCTTCCTCTGGCGAAGCTGTAGCATCTGCACGCCGATCAAGTCTATCTCCTTGCGTATCTCGTCACGCTCGTTGTGCTTTGATTCCATGATCGCCTTTCTCTCCGCGTCGATACGCGCCAAACCTCCTAAAAATTCCTTGTAAGTCATAATGATTGATTTTTAAATGATTATTCTTGAAATCCCGCTTACCTCCCTCGAAGCGGGCGAAGACGATCCGCCTAACGGCACGGATGCCGACCGCCGTAACGTGGCGATAACGGGTGATAATTGACATAATAGGATTTCGACAAGCTAAGACGTATCACCATCCGCCCTATATCTTTAGTCTGAGCTATCAATCCTGTACCGGAAATCTCCCTGCTCGCAGGTGTACTCATGGAGGCATCGCCCGATCTTCTTCTCCTTGATCTCGTAGCCCTTGGCCAATGCCTCCTTCAACTCCTCTGGGATCTCTGTGCCCCAGCTGTTCATGTAGCCTAAGTCTTTCATGATCCTTTTATTTATACATTATATAATAGTCACCCTCATGTCGAGCCCGTCAATCCGGAACGGGTCCCGCTTGAAGATGTTCGGCATGTTAACCGCTATCCTGAATGGCCTCACATTCCCGTACGACAGCGTGAACGCCACGCCATCGTCGTCGTCCTTTACCAGGTTCCTGCTGCTGATCGATCGACGGGAGAACTTCTTGTGCATCCGTGTGAACGTGTCATGCCCTATGAAGGTCTTCATCATGAAGACAGACCCATCCAGCACGCAGCCGAGCAATATGCCGTCCTCTATGTCGAGGTAGCAGAAATCGTTTCGGAACACGATGACACCCGTCGTCGTCAGCCGTCTCGACATCGCCGCCCGCAACGCCTCTCCGCTCTTCCCCGTGCACGCCCGCTGGCCGTACCTGTTTATGGCGTGCGGGGAGATCACGAGTAGCCTACCCGCCTCGTTGATCGCTGCCCCGTCCTTCGGGAGGACGAGATACGTCCCGTGCGCAGTCTGCATCTCCGTCAGGACAACGAACCGGGCCTTCCCCGAGGCCATCTCCGAGCGACTCTCCGCCCTTAGGGCCAGCGTGCACCTGTTACCGCTCCGGCTCACGTAGGAGGCGGAGTAGAACACCGGGAACCTCGTGCGGCCACGGCAGTCACGGCTCCACAGCTTGTATGTCCTACCATAGACCAGCCTGTCGGCGTCTATCCTGTCGGCGTACACCTCCCTGGCTATCTCCGCCCAGCTCATCCTCTCGGTGATCATGGCTCATCACCCTCCACGTGATCACGTCTCTTGGCGAGGATCGCCGTTATCCACACGAACGCCACGATGCCGGACAGGCCGAACAGCAGGGCGTGCGCCTCAGGGCATCTCTCGTAGAGCGCCACTATGCCGATCAGCACGGCCACGCTCGTTATACCAGACAATGTCAAGCCTACCAGAAGGCGCAATGCCCTCATGGCCGTCCCCAGGTATCCGTGGAGGCGGCAGAAAAAATCCATATTTACCATGATTGCTTTTTTTAGAATTGAGCTCCCCGGGCGGGGCTCGAACCCGCCTTGTCCCGGTCGATCCGGGGAATGTCGGCCTTTCGGGTGTCCTCCACGACAGCCTTAGGCCTGTACCAAACAAATCAGTCTCTCATAGCATGCGCATCCTTACGCACGAGCCGGACGGGAGGGAGTCGAACCCTCCAGTGTCCCAAGATTTCACGAACCGTCATTTTGTGACTCACATTATCCATTCGAGTTACCCGCTCACTCGCCTACGTCCGAAAAAGGAAGCCCGGACGGCCATCACTGGTGATCCGGGCAGATGAAATGAAGTATTTAACAACAAAAAAAGTGTAAATGAGTTTCAAATTTAAACCATGAAGAAAACTCTCGCCCCTCCGGGCGGATCCGATCCGCCGCTTCCCGCGTCCAAGCGGAGGGTTATATGTAGGGTTCCCATCCCGTCACGCCTATCCGTGGCGTGAGGACGATTGACCAAGCCCCAAGGTCGGGCCTACATCGTGAGGTGGATGGGGACTGGTCGTAATCCTCCCAGCCCTACGCCTCGGCTCCATGCCTCGGCGTGCCAGCCGCTCCGCCTACCGGTCACCCGGATTCCGTCGCCAGCTGGTCTTTGTCTATCCACCATGTCAAAGATCTCTTTCTCTTGTCTTAGCATCCCCCTCTCTGGAGGTACGCCATCAGCTCGTTCCTGGAGTAAACCCTCCGTCTCCCGAGTTTCACGCTCGGGATCTCGTCCCGATGGTCCTGCACCCATCTGGGTGTCTTCCTGAGGAAGTCCGCCGCCTCCGCCACGTTGAGCATCGTGTCGTTGTCCGACCTGTCCCGCTCCATCGTCTCCTTGACGGCCCGCCTGACCTCCTTGATGAGCAGTGGGGCGAGCTCCGCCGCCACCATCCTCGCCTCGTTCCTTGTCATAGGCCGGAAAATGATAAAGGCCCTCAGGAGGACAGCGACAATGTCCAAGTCATCGCTGTACGACCTTCAGGCCTCTGTTTCGTTCCCTGTTCGCAAAGCCGTGGACTTGGACTACACGACCGCGAAAAAATTTCGCTTGAAACAGTTGGATTTATGATGGCTGCCACCTATCTTTGCCAATGGATATTCGTAGTTGCGGCTTCTGAGACGTGACAGCCATTTTTGTATCCGTTTCTGTTTCGTTACGGGTGCAAATATGGTTAGAATCCTCAGAACTACAATGAATATATCTGAGAAAACTCGGAATATAAACATCATTTAACTATTAGGGCTATGACCATACGGGACAGAATAAAGCTAATAATGGACTATAAGGGCATGTCTATCAATAAGTTTGAGCAGACTATAGGTGTGTCTAAGAGTTATTTAGCCAATACAAAAGGCATATCCAGTGATGCTGTATCATCCATTCTTAGTAAGTTCCCAGATATATCAGCAGATTGGTTATTGCTTGAAAAAGGTGATATGGTTAGGAATCTCGGAAGTCAAGACGACGATAAGCCTGTGGCCTCCCCGACGGACAATCCGGAGGAGGGCATACCGTTGATCCCGGTGAGCGCCATGGCTGGCGCGCTGTCAGGTGAGCAGACGGTGCTGGAGTACGAGTGCGAGCGGTACGTGGTCCCCGTGTTCAAGGGGGCTGACTTCCTCATACCGGTCAAGGGCAGCAGCATGTATCCCAAGTATAGCTCCGGCGACATCGTGGCCTGCAAGCGTGTGAACATGTCCGGCCTCTTCTTCCAATGGGGCAAGGTCTATGTGATAGACACCGACCAGGGAGGCCTCATCAAGCGCATCAAGCGGGGCAGCGACCCGGATCACATCCTGATCGTCTCCGACAACGAGGCCTACGAGCCATTCGAGCTTCCGCTGAGCAGCGTCCACTCCGTCGCCATCGTGCTCGGGGTTATAAGGTTGGAGTGATATTCGGGTAATACAGAATCATGAAGAAAGAAGACTTAAATCAAATATCAAAATATCATGACAAATAAAAAGGACATCAATTTCACTGCATTTGACTTCGAGACGGCTACGACAGATGGCATGGCTTGCCAGCTTGGCATCGTCGTTGTCAGGAGGGGCGTGATACAGGAGAAACGCTGCTGGATAATACGCCCACCAGAGAACAGATATGACTGGGCGGCCAAGCGGGTGCATCACATCACGGAGGATGACACGACCGACTCGCCTACCTTCCTCGACTTGTGGCCGTCAATCAAGCCGTATTTGGAGGGGCAAGTATTGGTTGGTCATAACGTCACTTTCGACAGATCGGTTCTATATAAGAACATGGAGGTTTACGGAATCGGAGAGGGCGATCTGCAAGAAGTAGAGTTTGAGTGTACATACCGAATATACGGAGTTGATCTTGGCAAGCTGTGCGAGCAGTGCGGAATGGATAAGTCACAGCATCACGATGCGCTGTTCGACGCTGAGTGCAGCGCAAGGCTATATATCAATTATCTTTTAGACGGTGGAGACAAGAACCTTGGTCTTGTGCTAACAGGAAGGCGTGAGCAGGAAAGGATGTTCCATACTCCTATATGCGGAGACGTATTAAAGAAAGACCTCTCCAACGCCGATCCAAGCAGCCCGTTCTACGACAAGAAGGTTGTCATAACTGGCGTGTTCTATTTCGCGGAAAGATCAGAGATAGCGTGCATGTTGAAGCGAATGGGCGCTGATATTGACTCAAGCGTCGGTAAGAAGACACAGATCGTCTGTGTCGGTGAGAATCCGGGCCCTAAAAAGATGGAGAAGATACAACAGATGATCGATGCTGGTAAGGACATCCGTATCATCTACGAGGACGAGCTTGAGAGTATGATCAAGCTGGAGTAGCCTCGTGCGCGTGAATCACGCTCACGGGTTCAGATTCTTTAACAAGAATTATAATTTTCGTACGTTTTGATACCATAATGATACCATCAACGAACTACGGACATGTAACGGATTAACGGAAAGCTATATCGAGTAAGGTTCAAAAGCCAGCCCGATCACCATAAAACCTCTGTTGATGTATATAACGCACCAACAGAGGTTTTTTTATACATGATTAGGTGAAATAACGAAGATTTTTTTACCTTTGTGACCAATTAATTAGGATTGCTTTTAATCACTTAACAAATAATCAATAGCTATGAGCAGACTTATTGGTATTATTTTGATGGCCCTTTTCTTGCAGCCGATGGCACAGATGACTTGGGGGCAAGAACAGGAGGAGGATCGCAATGCGGTATTTAAGGTGGCGATCGGTGAGTTTAGTTATACCCCTAAACAACAAAAGGAAAATGTGGGTTCCGTGTTGGGTGCTGTAGGAGAGGCCTTGTTGTTAGGCAAGACCACTCAACGACATGATAATTATAATGAGGCGGTTCGAGCGAGTATCGTCAAGGGTATCAGTGGGGTCAGACGTTTTAATGCGATAGATGGTGCGTTCCAGGAGGGTGAGGTGAAAGAGGGTATGAAGGCGCTCTATGTAGATGGAACGATTTTGAATGTGTCAACCACAACTCAGATAGAGACGCACACAGACTCAAAAAAGAAAACTTACACTACCACCTACTACAAGGCAATTATTGGTGTGACGGTAAACGTGAAAGATGCAACTAATGATTATGTGGTGAACAGCCAGACCTTTAATGTCTCCGATTATGACTTGTCTTGGGTGGAATCGACTGAGGGTGCGATTAACAATGCGCTCAAGGTGCTTTCCGGTCAGATCACCCGTTTCTATAATCGCTTTTTCCCATTGAACGCCTTCATTATTGAGAGGGGTAATGAGAAAAAAGATAAGCAACAGGAGGTCTATATCGACCTGGGTGGACAACATGGGGCCTATAGTGGCATGCACTTGACTGTTTATTCGGTGAAGACTATCGCAGGCAGGTATGCTCGTAAGGAGCTGGGTAAGCTGAAGATCAAAGATGTGATGGGCGATGATATCAGCCTTTGTAAGGTGACGAGTGGCGGCAAGAATATCAAGGCGGCGCTCGACGAGGAGCAGACCGTGGTGGCAGTTACGACTGACTAAAATCAGGTAGAGTCAGAACATAGGTGTAAGAGCCGATGAACTTATGTTAAATGCCCTTTTAACATAAGTTCGTTGGCACTTGAACTTATGTTCGTGAATGTAATGTGTTTTTCAGATATTTTTCTCTATCTTTGCGCAGTCGAAAATGTATTTTAAAAAGAAAGATAGTCATGAATAAGATTTGGTTGATGGGAACAGCCGTTTGCATGTTGCTGGCATTCGGTTCATGTAAACCCAAGCAGAGTGCCTATAAGACTGCTTATGAGCAAGCTAAAGAGAAGGAGACTACTGCCCCGGTTGAGGTAGTGGAGGAGACCGAGGAGGTTGTGGATGTTGCCCCGGTATCTAAGCCCAGAACGTCAACGGCTTCTACCCGCAGTGAGCGTATCAATGCAGCTCAGGGTGAGGACGCCAGCCGTTTGAAACGTTTCAGCGTTGTAATAGGTAGCTTTAAGAATCGCACGAATGCCTATGCGTTGAAAGAGCGTATGCAAAACGCAGGCTATAATGCGGTATTAGGTGAGAATGAGCAGGGCATGTTGCGCGTGATCGTTGCCAGCTTCGATAACAAGGCTGACGCTGCGGATAGCCGCGATGCGATCAAGGCAAAATATGCACCTCAGTTCCAGGATGCTTGGTTGCTGGAAAGAGCATACTAATGGGAATATAGTCCTCCCTGAGAAAGAGGAGGTAGAGAGGAGGCTTAGCAGAGATAGGCTTCCTCTATTTTTTAAACTATAAATCGAATAGCATGGCAAAAACAAAGGAGCAATTACTGGCCATCCTTAGCCAGTTTCAATTGGAGGGGACGATGGTGGACGCACAGCCTTTCGGCAACGGCCACATCAACGATACCTTAAAAGTGATCAACGATAAGGGAGAGGCTCCCTACGTGTTGCAACGCATCAATCACCAGATTTTCACGAATGTAGAGATGCTTCAGGAGAACATTCGTATCGTCACGGAGCATGTTCGAAAGGTATTGGAGGAACGAGGTGAGGAGGATATTGACCGAAAGGTGTTGACCTTCTTGCCTACGAAGGAAGGTAAGAACTACTATTTTGATGGAGATTCTTATTGGCGTGTCTGCCTGTTGATCCCGCAATGTGTGAGCTATGAGGCGGTGACTCCTGCATTGGCTTATGAGGCCGGGAAGGCATTCGGGGATTTCCAGTCTATGCTGGCTGACCTGCCGGAAGGGACCTTGGGCGAGACTATTCCGAATTTCCACAACATGGAGTTTCGCTTGCAGCAGTTTCGTGAGGCAGTAGCTGCCGATTCGGCTGGTCGCTTGGACGAGGTGAAGGAGCTGGTTCAGGAGATAGAGGCTCGCTCGGAGGCGATGTGTGTGCAAGAACGGTTGTATCGAGACGGGAAATTGCGTAAGCGAGTGAACCATTGCGATACGAAAGTGAACAATATGCTGTTTGATGCGGAAACGGGCAAGGTGCTCTGCGTGATCGACTTGGACACGGTGATGCCGGGTTTTGTGCTGTCTGACATTGGTGACTTTATCCGTACAGGTGCGAATACGGGTGCGGAGGATGATGCGTGCTTGGAGCGTGTTGAGGTGAACTTGCCGATCTTTGAGGCCTATACCCGTGGCTACATGGAGAAGGCGAAGACATTCTTAACACCCTTGGAAATTAGCTTGTTGCCCTACGGTGGCCGCCTATTGACCTATATGCAGACGGTACGTTTCTTGACCGACTATCTGAATGGCGATACCTATTACAAGATCCATAGCCCGAAGCATAACTTGATTCGTACGAAGGCGCAGTTCAAGCTCCTGCAGAGCTTAGAGGCCCATGCGGAGGAGATGGATGCGTTTGTACAAACACTTTAATAAAAAAGGCTGCCCGACCATGGACAGCCTTTACTTTATACATAGACTTCTGTGATTAGCCTTGGATAGCAGCGATACCCGGAAGTACCTTACCCTCGATAGCCTCAAGCAAAGCACCACCACCGGTAGAAACGTAAGATACGCCGTTGGCCAAACCGAACTTGTTTACACAAGCTACGGAATCACCACCACCTACCAATGAGAAGGCACCGTTCTTTGTTGCCTCAACGATAGCCTCACCTACCGCACGTGAACCGTGTGTGAAGTTATCAAACTCAAATACACCCGTCGGGCCGTTCCAAAGGATTGTCTTAGAGCTCTTGATGACGTTTGCATAGATCTCCTCTGTCTTCGGACCAATGTCAAGACCCTCCCAAGCATCAGGAATCTCATTCACCGGAGCGAAATCGGTCTTTGCGTCGTTGCTGAAATCATCAGCGATCTTTGCGTCAACAGCCAAAACCAAGTTAACGCCCTTGTCCTTAGCCTTCTGCATCAACTCCAAAGCCAAATCCAGCTTGTCATCCTCGCAGATAGACTTACCGATCTTACCGCCCTGAGCCTTCGTGAAGGTATAGGTCATACCGCCTGTGATGATCAAGTTGTCCACCTTATTGAGCAAGTTCTCGATGATCTCAATCTTAGAAGAAACCTTAGAACCACCCATGATTGCGGTGAACGGACGCTTGATGTCGTTGAGCACCTTATCAACGGCCTTCACCTCTTTCTCCATCAAGTAACCGAACATCTTGTGATCAGCGTCGAAATAGTCAGCGATCAATGCCGTAGAAGCGTGTGCACGGTGAGCGGTACCGAATGCGTCGTTTACGTAGCAGTCAGCATAAGCGGCCAACTTCTTCGTGAACTCCTTCTGGCTCTCTTTTACTGCTTTCTTAGCGGCCTTCTTCTCCTCGTCAGTAGCGTCCTCAGCCAAGCCTCTGGGTTTGCCCTCCTCCTCAGCGTAGAAGCGCAAGTTCTCCAACAGCAAAGCCTCACCCGGTTGCAAAGCAGCAGCCTTCACGCCAGCCTCCTCACCGATGCAGTCGTTAGCGAACTGTACGTCGATGCCTAACAACTCAGAAAGGTGACCCAGGATGTGCTTCAAAGAAAACTTCTCGGTTACGCCTTTCGGACGGCCCAGGTGTGAACCGATGATGACGCTACCACCATCTGCCAAGATCTTCTTCAAAGTAGGCAGAGCGGCACGCATACGAGTGTCGTCGGTGATGTTGAAATTCTCGTCTAAGGGGACATTAAAATCCACTCTGACAAATGCCTTTTTACCGGCAAAGTTGAAAGTGTCAATTGTTGCCATAATTACTATGTTAAATATACAATTAAATGTGTTCGTTTAAAACGCTTGCAAACTTACACAAAATATTTTATTCGTCTTCTTGCCTTGCCCTATTTTTTATTGCTCGTTGGCTGGGATTAAGGCCTGCTCAATTTCGGATAGGCTCCCTTCCCGCACGAGAACCTTTTTCTGGCTATCGAGCAGATAGAGCGCAGGGATGATTTTCAGCTCATAGAGCTCATCGCTGAGGATGGTGCTCTCTGGGTTGTAGCTGTTGATCCATGCGGTAGGTAGGTTGGCAAGAGCAGTTCGCCAAGCTGTCGTGTCGGCATAGGGATAGATGGTGAGTAGCTGAAGCTGATGCTTTTCCAACGCTTTGTTGAGTGCCTTGGAATGTTGCATCTGCTCAATCTCTTGTCGGCAATGGGTGCATTCCGGATCATAGAAAAAGAGAATCACGTAAGGGGAGGAGAGGGTATAGAGGTGGCTCTTCGTCCCGTCGGCCACGACATAGTCGAAGTCGGTGGCTGGTGTCCCCTTCCGGTTCTTGAGGCAAAGCTCTAACAGGATGGATGGACGGATCTTCTCCTCCTCGCTCCAGCTGTCGGATTGGGTGATATACTCCAATACGGCGATGTACATCTCATTGTCTTGCATGGGGGAATAGCTGAAAGCCAGATAGGCCTCCAGCAGTTCATCCAGGCGATTCAAGAAGGCCTTTTGGAGGGAGGGTTGGGGAGAGGCGTTCGTGCCGTTTGGTTGGTAGCCTGTTTCTGCTTTCCGCAATAAGGCTTTCAACCCTTCGGCTTGTCGCGCTGGTGAAGCCTGTTGCAGGATGTAGAGGTAGTCACTTAACGCCTGCTCAAAAAACAGGGTGCTCCGGATGTCGGTCGTATCGGTGAAGTCAAATTGATCCCAGTAGTGCAGTGCCAACCACTCTGCGCGTTCGGCTGGTGTCTGAAGTTGAGCGGGGACGGTGACTGACTGGAATGAACGAGTTGCCCGTGCGAAGGAAGAGGCGGCAGTTACGCCCGCTTGGCAGGAGAGAAAGCCACCTGCCAAACCGCCTAATCCGATCCACAAGATTATGATCCAACGACTCATCGGTGAGCAACCTTGAAGGCGGTAGCTAACATGCGGATAATGTCGCTGGCGATGAGACTCTCTTCTGCGCAACCTTCGCCATGGGCGGCTAAGTCACCTGCTGTGGCGTGGAGGAACACTGCGTCCACGGCTGCTGTCTCCGGCGAGTAGCCCTGTGCCAGTAACCCTAAGATCACACCGGTCAACACATCTCCACTGCCGGCGGTAGCCATGCCTGGATTGCCGCAGCTGTTGAAATAGATGTTTCCGGAGGTGGTGCAGGTGGCTGTGTAGGCACCTTTCAAGACGACAATCAGTTTATGCTCTACGGCAAAGGATTGTGCTTTGAGCAAACGCTCATAAGCTGTGGCGCATTCACCCACCAAGCGATCGAATTCTTTCGGATGCGGTGTCAAGATACTGCGAGCTGGAATCTTGTTCAGCAATTCCTTGTTGGAGGCGATGATGTTGATGGCATCAGCGTCGATCACAACCGGTTTGTTGTAATTGCCCAAGACCCGCTCGATGACAGCGGCTGATTCCATGTGCTGCCCTAAGCCTGGCCCCATACCGATTGCGGAATAGTTGCTGGTGTCTGGTGCGGTAGTCAGGTAATCGGGATGTTGGTCGAAACTCAACATGGCTTCGGGGAAGGCTGTCTGAAAGATGGTCTCACCCCGGTAAGGAATATGAGCCGTTAATAATCCCGCACCACTGCGCAGGCAAGCTTTGGCAGCTAATAGTGCCGCACCCATCTTGCCTTTGCTGCCAGCCAGCAACAGCGCATGACCGAACGTGCCCTTGTGGGCAAAACGATCTCGAGGCACCAGTGTGGCGGAAACATCCTCCTCCTCTACCATATAATAAGGTGTATTGGTTTGCTCAATGATGCCTGGATGGATGCCAATATCAAGTACACGCCATTCGCCAACGTACTCGGCATTCTCAGGCAAGAAGAAGGCCAGTTTAGGGAAACCAAATGTAAGGGTAACATCCGCTTTCACGATGGCATCCGGGTTGTTGCTTCGGTTGTCCTCTCCGAAAAGGCCGGAGGGGATGTCAATAGCGACTACCTCAGCGTCGGTGTCATTGATGAAGTTGGCCAAGGCGGCGAAGCCTCCAGCCAAGGGACGGTTCAAGCCGGATCCAAAGAGACCGTCGATGATGATGTCGTGCTCGCCAATCTCTGGCAGGTCAAAGTCGCCTCGTCCTACTTCGATGAACTCCACCTGCTCGGTGGTCAACAGTCGTTGCTTGTTGCGCTCGCAATCCTCGGATAGGTGATCCGTTGGGTTGAACAGATAGGTCTCGACCTGTTTGAACATCTCTTCTTTCAAGAGGCGGGCGATGGCTAAGGCATCCGCACCGTTGTTGCCTTGTCCGGCAAAGATGATGACCCGTTGCTGCTTGGAGTAGTGGCGACAGAAGTCCTGCACAAACAGGTAAGCGGCACGCTCCACTAAATCAATCGAGCTGATCGGCTCATGTACAATCGTATATTGATCAAGCTCTTTTACTTTATCTGTAGCGAATATCTTGAACATAAGAATCGGTAATCGTGAGTTTTTAGATTTGGGCAAATGTATAATAAACTTTCGGAACTTGCTAATGTTTTTTGTTCTTCCTCAGAATTTGTTTAATTTTGCCGCTCGATAAAGTAGATTAGGTATGCAGAGAATTCACCTAAGAGACAAGGATTTTGAGCTGTTCATCACTGATGCAGAGATTCAAGCGGCTGTGGAGCGGATGGCTCAACAGATCGTATCAGACATGGCCGGAAAGCGTCCGCTTTTTGTGGGCATTTTGAATGGTGCGTTTATGTTTGTGGCTGATTTGATGCGGGCGTTGAATGGCGCTTATGAGCTGACCTTTGCTCGTTATTCCTCGTATGCGGGCACGTCGAGCACGGGCATTTTGCAAGAGGTCATGCCGATTTCGGTGGATGTGAAAGGCCGCACGATCATCCTGTTGGAAGACATTATCGATACGGGATTCACGATGAGCCAAGTGATGGCGAAGCTCCGTGAGCAGGGGGCTGAGGAGGTGCGTTTGGCTACCATGTTGTTCAAGCCGGAATCACTGAAGGTGGATTTGAAGCCTGATTACGTGGGTTTGCAGATACCCCCGGCCTTTATTGTCGGACACGGATTGGATTATGATGAGATGGGACGTGCCTATCGGGATATTTATCAAGTGGTTGAGTAGCAATGCCGCTCACTTTTTGTAGATGTAGATTACTATTATAGAATTGATAGAAACGAAGAAATTATGTTGAATGTAGTTATTTTTGGTGCTCCGGGTTCAGGAAAGGGCACACAGAGCGAGTTGATTATCAAAGAGTACGGTTTGGATCATATCTCAACGGGCGATGTGCTTCGTGGTGAGATGAAGGCTGAGACCGAGTTGGGTAAGATCGCTAAGGATTATATTGAGAAGGGTCAGTTGGTGCCTGATGAGTTGATCGTGAATATGTTGGCCAATGTATTGGATAGCAAGAAGCCGGAGAAGGGTGTGATCTTCGATGGTTTCCCCCGTACGATTCCGCAGGCAAAGGCCTTGAAGAAGATGCTCAACGAGCGTGGCACGGATGTCTCTGTGATGTTGAACTTGCAGGTGGATGAGGATGAGTTGATCAAGCGTCTGTTGGAGCGCGGAAAGGTTTCGGGCCGTTCGGATGACAACTTGGAGACGATCAAGTCTCGTTTGGAGGTTTACCATACGCAAACAGCTCCTTTAGCTGACTACTATATTGGTGAGGGTAAGCATGTAGCTATCCAGGGTATGGGCACGATCGAGGAGATCTTTGGCCGTATCCAGAAGGCAATTGATAATTTGTAATCAAACAAGAGAATGGCTGAATCGAACTTTGTAGATTATGTCAAGATCTATTGCCGCTCAGGTAAGGGAGGCAGAGGATCTTCTCACTTCCGCCGCGAGAAGTATATTCCGAAAGGGGGACCCGACGGGGGCGATGGAGGACGAGGAGGTCATATCTATCTCCGGGGTAACCGAAATTATTGGACGTTGCTCCATTTGAAATATGAGCGTCATATCTTGGCGACCAACGGGGAGAGCGGAAGTGCGAAACGTAGTTCGGGAAAGGATGGTGAGGATCGGATCATCGAGGTGCCTTGTGGCACGGTAGTGTATGATGCCGACACGGGTGAATACCTGTGCGATGTGACGGAGGATGGGCAGCAGGTGATGCTGTTGAAAGGTGGCCGTGGTGGCTTGGGTAATGTCAATTTCAAGACCTCTACCAATCAGGCACCTCGCTATGCGCAACCCGGTGAGCCGGCACAGGAGCGCACCATCATCATGCAGCTCAAGTTGCTGGCCGATGTGGGCTTGGTAGGTTTCCCGAATGCGGGTAAATCAACCCTGCTCTCAGTGGTCTCAGCGGCTAAGCCGAAGATTGCCAACTATCCTTTCACCACCTTGGAGCCCAATCTGGGCATCGTGAGCTATCGAGATAACCGTTCCTTCGTCATGGCGGATATTCCCGGTATCATCGAGGGGGCGAGCGAGGGTAAAGGCTTGGGATTGCGTTTCTTGCGACATATCGAGCGAAACTCATTGTTGCTTTTCATGGTGCCGGCCGATACCGACGACATCCGCAAGGAGTATGAGATCTTGAGCAACGAGTTGGAGAAATACAACCCCGATTTGCTGGATAAGCCTCGCGTATTGGCGATCACCAAGAGCGATTTGCTGGATGATGAGCTGATCGAGGCACTCTCAGCCGATTTGCCGGAGGGTATTCCGCACCTCTTTATCTCCGCTGTGGCGGGCATGGGCATCACCGAGTTGAAAGACCTGCTCTGGAAAGCCTTGAACGAGGAGTCCTTCCACGAGGCGGAGCGCATCGTCCATAAGAATATTGACGTGAACACGTTGGTGTTTGATGAAGAGGATGACTTTGTCGTGCCGGTCGATGACGATGAGTTGGATGACGACGAGGAGTACGAGGAATATTGGGACGACGAGGATGAATAATAATAAGGTATTTCAAAAGGAAATGCTGCGGCTGCCTCTGTTGGAGGAATGCCGTGGCATTTCTCATTTTTTCACCACCCGGCAGGGAGGAGTCAGTCGAGGAATGGCCTTTGGCTCGATGAATCCCGGCCTTTATACGGCAGATGATCCGGAGGCTGTGCGACGTAACTTGGCTATCTTGGCAGAGCGTATTGGTTTGCCGGTGACGCGGATCGTGATGCCCCATCAGACGCATGAGGATCGTTTGCTGACGATTGATGCCGACTTCTTGGCAAAGCCGATGGCTGAGCAGCGACAACTCTTGGAGGGGATGGATGGCTTGATGACTGCTGAGCCACAGCTCTGTGTGGCCGTTTCCACGGCTGATTGTGTGCCTCTGTTGTTGTATGCGCCCGATCAAGCGGTGGTGGCTGCTGTTCATGCCGGATGGCGAGGAACCGTGAAGGGGATCGCCCAAAAGGCTGTGCGTCAGTTGCAAAGTGAGTTCGGTTGTGATCCCACTTTGGTAAGGGCAGCGATAGGCCCTTCCATCTCGCAAGCCGCTTTTGAAGTGGGCGAGGAGGTCGTGGAGGCCTTTGCCTCGGCAGGTATGCCACTTTATAGGCTGATGCGTCGGGATCCCAATAACGGAAAAGCCCACATCGATTTGTGGGGAGCTAATCGTTGGCAACTGATGGAGGCAGGTGTGGAGGCGACTCATATCGAGATTGCCGGCATTTGCACCTATTCGCAATGGGAGCGTTTCTTCTCGGCCAGACGGTTGGGCGTGCAGAGCGGTCGGATAGTTTCAGGTATTTTTAAAGTGCAATCAAAGGTATGATACAGATTGAATTATCGTCAGAGATCAAGACGGCTTGTCCGGAATTAAAGGTGTTGGCTATTGCTTGCCAAGTGAAAAATAGCCCTTCTGACGCGGCTTTGTGGCAAGAGATTGCGGCCGAGGAGGCAGCGGTCAAGGCGACTTGTCGCATCGAGGAGGTCAACAAATGGGCACCGATTAAGGCGACACGTACCGCTTACAAACGGTTAGGCAAGGACCCCAATCGCTATCGTCCTTCAGCCGAGGCGTTGAGGCGTCGGATCCTGCGTGATCTACCGCTCTATCGGATTGACACCTTGGTGGATCTGATCAACTTGGTCTCTATCCGGTCAGGTTATTCCATCGGCGGGTTCGATGCGGATAAGATCGAGGGCAATTTAATCTTGGGCGTGGGTAGAGAGGGGGAGCTTTATCAAGGCATCGGAAGGGGCGTGTTGAACATCGCCGGATTGCCCGTCTATCGGGATCGAGTGGGCGGCATTGGTACACCAACGAGCGACGAGGAGCGGACAAAGATCTCGATGGAGACCACCTCGCTTTTAATGATTATAAATGGTTATTCAGGTTCCGAAGGATTGTCGGAGGCGGGCGAATATGCCATTGATTTATTAAGACGATATGCCTCAGCGGAAAACGTCAGGGCTTGGGAGATTTGAGGCCTGAAAGGAGGAAAATAAGCCTGTATTCTTGTTAAGAATAGTTATATATATGGTTTTGGGCCTAATTTATGCTAAATAACATACTAAATTTTTTGCGAAAGTCGGATATTCTCTACCTTTGTGGCGTAAATCATTAATTAATAGACAACAAAACATGATCGAGACAATTGGAACGAATGCCGGCTTGGTATGGAATGCATTGAATGAAGGCGGCGAGATGAGTGTAAAGGCATTGAAGAAAGCCACCAAGATCAAGACAGAGAAAGATGTTTATGCTGCTCTGGGTTGGTTAGCCAAGGAGGGCAAGTTGGCGTTCACGGAGAAAGATGCCGACGTTTATGTTTCATTGCTGTAAACATCCTGTATTTTAGGAAGATTAGGAGGGGCTGTTCGATTCGATTGAACGGCCTTTTTGTTTTTTCTGCTCATTTGTTGTTCAAATATTCTTTATCTTCTTTGCCCAATTCAAAACAATCATGTACTTTTGTGTAGAATTTGGTGATAATGACCGAAGACCAGAATAGATTGTTGGCTGTTTTTGAGGTTCGGGTTCGGGATTTGATGGCGCTATGCGATTCACAGCGGCAAAAAATAGTCGAGCTGACTGGGGCGTTGAATCAAACGGAGGAGACGTTGCAGCGAACAAGGGAGGAGGCCGCGGCATGGAAAGCCAAGTTTGACAATCTGCTGACAGCGAAGGTCATCTCAGCGAATGAGGAGGAGATGAAGAACGCACGGATGCGATTGTCTAAGTTAGTGCGGGAAGTGGACAAGTGCATCGCACTATTAAATGAGTAGTAGTGGGATGGACGACGAGTTTCTTATAACGATAAAAATAGCCGAGCGGCATGTGTTTCAGCTTCGGATTAAACGTGCGGAAGAGGAGATCATGCGAAAGGCGGCGAGCGAGATTGAGCGAAAGATCCGGCAATATCGCCAGCGTTTCTCCGCAGAGGCAAAATTAGATACGGACGATTTGTTGGCTATGGTGGCTTTTCAGCTGTCGTTGACCAACCTACAATTGGAGAATCTGCATGATACAAGCCCGATTACGGACAAGGTGCAGCAATTGACGAACGAATTGGAAGACTATTTGAAGAAATAAGATATAAGGACTTGGGGAAGATTTCCGCGCTACAGGTACGGCAGGAACCGTATGTTGTAGTGCTTTTTTTGTATTTATATATTTGGTAGTTTAATAATTAATAAAATGTCAGGAACGTTGATAATTATATCGATTGCGACTTTTTTGCTGGGTGGGGCCATCGTTTGGGTGGTTATGCGCTACTTGCTGAAGTCGAAGTATGAAGCCAAGCTTAGAGAGGCTGAGAAGGAGGCCGAGGTGATCAAGAAGAACAAGTTGCTGGAGGTGAAAGAGAAATTCCTCCATCTGAAGGCCGACTTAGAGAAGCAGGTCGCTCAGCGCAACGCCAAGATCCAATCCGTGGAGGCTAAGTTGAAACAACGGGAGATGTCGTTGAACCAACGCCACGAGGAGCTGCAGCGGAAGAATGGTGAGATAGAGGCTGTCAGGGAGAACTTGACCTCCCAACTGGAGCTGGTCGAGAAGAAGAAGCAGGATCTGGAGCGGATGCACCAGAAGGAGATCGAGCATTTGGAAACCATCTCTGGCTTGTCTGCCAATGAGGCCAAGGAGCGCTTGATCGAGTCGCTGAAAGACGAGGCGAAGACCCAAGCGGCTTCCTACATCAATGAGATCGTGGAAGAGGCTAAGATGACGGCCAATAAAGAGGCTAAGAAGATTGTGGTTCAATCCATTCAGCGAGTGGCTACTGAGACCGCTATCGAAAACTCCATCTCTGTTTTCCATATCGAATCAGATGAGATCAAGGGGCGTATCATCGGACGTGAGGGACGTAACATCCGTGCCCTGGAGGCTGCTACCGGTATTGAGATCGTCGTGGACGATACACCCGAGGCTATTGTCTTGTCGGGCTTCGACCCGGTTCGTCGAGAGATCGCTCGTTTAGCTTTGCACCAGCTGGTGCAGGATGGCCGTATCCACCCGGCACGCATTGAGGAGATCGTGACGAAGGTGAAGAAGCAGATCGAGGACGAGATCGTTGAGACCGGTAAGCGTACGGCGATCGACCTGGGTGTGCATGGCTTGCATCCGGAACTGGTGCGTATGATCGGTAAGATGAAATATCGCTCTTCCTACGGACAGAACCTCTTGCAACATGCCCGTGAGACGGCTAACCTCTGTGCGATCATGGCCACTGAGCTGGGCTTGAATCCGAAGAAGGCCAAGCGTGCCGGTCTCTTGCATGACATTGGCAAGGTGCCTGATGATGAGCCGGAGTTGCCGCACGCTATACTCGGTATGAAGCTTTGCGAGAAATACAAGGAAAAACCTGATATTTGCAATGCTGTCGGAGCTCACCACGATGAGGTGGAGATGCAGACACTATTGGCTCCTATCGTGCAGGTCTGCGATGCGATCTCCGGTGCCCGTCCGGGTGCTCGTCGAGAGATTGTCGAGGCCTATATCAAGCGCCTGAACGATCTGGAGCAATTGGCGTTGTCTTATCCCGGTGTGGTTAAGACCTATGCTATCCAGGCAGGTCGCGAGTTGCGCGTGATCGTCGGTGCGGACAAGATCGACGATAAGCAGACGGAAAGTCTCTCTACAGAGATCGCTAAGAAGATCCAAGATGAGATGACCTATCCGGGACAGGTGAAGATCACGGTTATCCGTGAAACGCGTGCGGTTAGCTACGCAAAATAGACGAAGATTTTTTTGAGTTTGTTAATTTGTTTTCATGTATTTTTGAATTTCTCCCCAAGTCAATGCCGTGAGGCTGTGGGCTTGGGGTGTTTTATGCACCTATGCCTAAATTCTAACTGTAATCTGTAAGAACTGTAAGACTCGGTAGGGAGGAGGGGGTGAAGCTATCTCCTCCCTAAGTCGTCATAGAGCGTTTGGAGCAGGGCTTTCCCCTTCGTTAGTCGCTGAGTGCTACTGTTTTGTGGCTCCTCTATCAGCGGTCGATTGCCCTCGTTATCGAAGACACTGACCCCACTCTCGTCAATCCATCCGAAGCCATTCTGGAAAGTGTAGAAGGCCTGTTGGGGGGCTCGTGGATCCATTAAATCCTTGCTGAAACGGAATTTTTCGGCGGATAAGCCCAATTGATGGAGCAAAGTGGCTGCCAAATCGGTTTGATTGCCGATGTGGGAGATGACACGTGGATTGGCGATAGCCCCCCCTAACCAAAGCATGGGGATGTGGTAGCGTTTTGGCTCGTAATCCTTGGTACCGTCTGGATAGCGGAAGCCATGATCAGACACGAGGATGACCAAGCTGTTTTGCCAAGCCGGAAGTTGCTTGAAACGGTCGATAAAACGGCCTAAACAGCTGTCGGTGAAGGCCACGGTGTTGAGGTAGGGATGTGCCAATCGGTGATAGGGCACCTCAAAGGGTTCATGGCTGCTTAGCGTCAAGAAGGTGGTAAACCAGGGCTGATCAGTGGGTCGCTGGGCAATCATTTGATAGAGACGCTCAAACGTCACGTCGTCGTTGGCGCCCCATTTGCTGAGGCGATCCGTCAACGGGAAGTCTTGATCCGAGGTGAGCCGGCTGTAGCCAGAGCTATAAAAGAAGCTCCGCATGTTGGTGAAATTGATGTCACCGCCATAAAGCACGTCCGATTGATACCCTACGCTGTCCAAGCTGCGGGCAATGGCAGGCAATGTTTGGCTTTTGGCGGGGTATTTCATGATGGAGGTGGTAGGTTGAGCTAAATAACCATTCAAGACCGCCACCAGGCCTCTATCCGTACGGAATGAGTTGGCATAGAGGTTGGTAAAGCAAATGCCCTCTTGACTCAGGCGATTCAGGTTGGGGCTGATGCCCGGTTCTCCACCGAAAGCCTCGATGGCGTTGGCAGAGAAACTTTCTAATAAAATCAGCAGGATATGGGGGCGATTTGTGCGTAATAGTGACCGGTTCGGGCCATTCTCCGCTTCGTTTTCGCTGGATTTTGTGGGTGCCATCAGCTGTTCGAAGAGGGCCGCACGCTCCTCCTCAGGGAAGAAATCGAACTGGGAAGCGAAGTCTTGCTGCTTGCTGAGGGAGCTAATCAAGCTGAAACAGGGGTTGATGGCAGCATGATTCAGAAACTGATCTTGACTGAAATAGACCATGCCCACGTTGGCTGTGGAGGTGGTCACACCCCCTCGGATGGGGATGAAAAGTAGGCCTCCAGCCACGAGAAGTATCACGAATTGCTTCGTTTTGGAGCGCCACGTGCCTCCGGAAGGCTCGTTTGAACCCTTCGGAAAATAGCGTAAAATGAACCTCAACCACCCATAAGTAAGGGCGAAATAGCCTAAAAACAGCATAAATTGTTGCAAAAACAGCCCAAAAGGCACACTTGCGAAGGCATCTTTGGGCGATTTGAGGTAGAAAAAGAGGGTGGAATCGAGCCGAAAACCCCAAAATTCATACAAGGCAAGGTCGATCGAGAAGATCATCGCGATCAAGATGGCCATGCAAAGGAGGTGTATTTTTAGTATTTTTAATATTTTCTGGTAGCCATTAAGGGAAAAGAGGAAGAGCAAAAGCGGGAAGGCGGTCAGGTAACCAGCAATTGTGCAGTCTAATTTCAGGCCATGAAGGATGACTTGTAGGCAATCATGCAGCCCATAACCGGTCGAAAAGGCATGATGATAGCATAGAAATACCGGTTTCTGCCAAGCAAAAACCGGTAACCATGCGATAAATAAGCAAATCAGGAATCGCAATTGCTTCATTGTGCGTAAAGTTTTTGACGCAATTCAGCGATCGCCGGATCGGTGATGTAATCATCGTAATCCATCATCTTGTCGATAATGCCATTGGGTGTCAACTCGATGATGCGGTTGGCCACGGTCTGGATGAACTCATGGTCGTGGCTGGAGAAGAGCAGGTTGCCCTTGAAGGTCTTCAAGGTGTTGTTAAACGCCTGGATAGACTCCAAATCCAAGTGGTTGGTGGGGGTATCGAGGATGATGCAGTTGGCATCGATCAACATCATACGGGCGATCATACAACGCATCTTCTCACCTCCGGAGAGCACGCTTACCTTCTTCTCCAACTCCTCGCCTGAGAACAACATACGCCCTAAGAAGCCCTTCAGGAAGACCTCGTTGGTGTCCGGAGAGAACTGACAGAGCCAGTCGATCAAGCTGAAATCGGTGTTGAAATACTTTGAGTTATCTAGCGGCAGGTAGGAGGTGGTGATCGTTTGTCCCCACTGATAGCTGCCGGCATCGGGTTTCTCCTCGCCATTGATGATCTGGAAGAGTGCGGTCATCGCACGGGGGTCGTGGCTGATGAAGACGATCTTGTCCTCTTTCTCCACGTTGAAGTTCAAATCTTTGAACAGGATCTGCCCGTCGATGCTCTTGGTCAAGCCCTTGACTTCGAGAATCTGGTTGCCCGGCTCACGGTTCGGGGTGAAGAGAATACCCGGATAACGACGCGAGGAGGGCTTAATCTCCTCGATATTCAGCTTCTCCAACATCTTCTTGCGACTGGTTGTCTGCTTCGATTTGGCCACGTTCGCACTGAATCGACGGATAAACTCCTCCAATTCCTTCTTCTTCTCCTCTGCCTTCTTATTCTGGTTCTGCAACTGCTTCAAGGCCAGCTGGCTGGATTCATACCAGAAGCTATAATTGCCGGCGAAGAGCGTCAATTTGCTGAAATCAATATCGACGGTATGTGTACAGACAGCATCGAGGAAGTGACGGTCGTGGCTAACCACCAATACGGTATGCTCGAAGTTGGAGAGGTAGTTCTCCAGCCAAGAGACGGTCTCCAGGTCTAAGTCGTTGGTCGGCTCGTCGAGGAGCAGGTTGTCCGGCTGTCCGAAGAGGGCACGAGCCAGCAAGACACGCACCTTCTGCTTACCGCTCAGGTCTTTCATCATGGAGTAGTGCAAATCCTCCTTGATGCCCAAGCCGCTCAGCAGGTTGGCCGCATCGCTCTCAGCGTTCCATCCCTCCATCTCAGCGAACTTCTCCTCCAATTCAGAGACGCGAATTCCATCTTCATCGCTGAAATCGGGCTTCGCATAGAGGGCGTTCTTCTCGCTCATGATCTCCCAAAGGGTGGTATGTCCCTGCAAGACGGTGTCCATCACCGTGTATTCATCAAAGGCGAAGTGATCCTGGCTCAAGACGGAGAGACGCTCTCCGGGACCGAGAGAGACACTGCCTCGTGTCGGATCTAATTGCTTGCTGATCACTCGCAAGAAAGTGGATTTCCCTGCGCCATTCGCACCGATTATACCATAGCAATTACCCGGTGTGAACTTCATGTTCACATCTTGAAAGAGGATGCGCTTACCGAATTGCACATCCAAGTTATTGACTGTAATCATATTGTAATAATACCTGTTTAATTTCTAAAGCGTGACGCGAAGGTACGAAATAAAAATTTATTGTGCCGCTTTTATTTGGTGTAGCATCTTGTAGCTGCCCGAAAAGGCTTATATTTGTGGCTGTTTCATCAACCAACTAATTTAACAGAAAGGCAAATGAGAAAGACAGCATTACTTTTGTGGGCCTGCGCTTGTAGCGCGGCTCTGTGGGCACAAAGTCCGGAGGAGAAGGGCTTGGCCGTGATCAATCAAGCGACAGCGGAGGCCCATATCGGCTTCTTGGCGAGTGATAACTTGGAGGGGCGAGAGGCCGGTACACGTGAGGGGCGTGTTGCCGGAGATTATATCGCGGCACAACTACAAACGATGGGGATCGCTCCGCTGGATGGATCCTATTTTCATCCCTTTGAGGCTTATCATTTAGAGCGTCAGAAGCGAGGAGCTCGTTGGCAGGTGCATCCTGACTCGGTGGCCGTGATTCGGCAAACCAATGCCTATCAACGCCTCGACTTGCGGAACGTCTTGGGCATGATCGAGGGCAAGAATCCGAATGAGATCGTGATTGTCGGTGCGCATTACGACCATTTGGGAAAGGATCCCTTCTTGGCAGGCGATCAGATCTACAACGGTGCGGACGATAATGCCTCAGGTGTCTCGGCCGTACTGCAGATCGCACGGGCTTTCGTGGCAATCGGTCAGCAACCGGAGCGCACCATCCTCTTTGCGTTCTGGGATGGCGAGGAGAAGGGCCTGCTTGGCTCGAAAGCGTTCGTGCAATCCTTTGCACGCATGGAGCAGGTGAAGGGCTACCTCAACTTTGATATGATCGGCCGCAACAACGACGAGTCGAAGCCGAACCATGTAGTTTATTTCTATACCGAGGCAAAGCCTCAGTTTGGCGATTGGCTGAAAGAGGAGATCGCAACCTATCACCTCGATTTGGCACCCGATTATCGGCCGTGGGACAACCCGATCGGAGGTAGTGACAACGGCTCCTTCGCGCGCGTGGGTGTACCTATTATATGGTATCACACGGATGGTCATCCCGACTATCACCAGCCCTCTGACCATGCTGAGCGCATCAACTGGAAGAAGGTGGTAGAGATCACGAAGGCCTCTTTCCTTAATATGTGGTATATGGCTAATCGCAAGTTCTGAGTCGATCCTCCTCTCGGAGGAACTATCAAAGAATATTTCGCTAATTGGAGAAAATTTTTTAGTCAGTTAGCGAAATTTTTTGTGCCATTCAACTTTTTTGTGGGTAAAAATCGCAATTTCTGATGCGAATTTTGAATTAAAGGCATTTTGATTATAAATCTTTTTCTATCTTTGCCCCGAATTGAGTTAAGACGTCTAAATGACGCTGAAATGAATCGAAAAATTAAGAGGTGTATTTCGCCAAAATGTACTTCTTATTAAAGAAACAATTTTAAAACCATCGTTATGTTGAAAAGATTTAAGCCAGTTAGCTTAATCCTTTGCGCCGGGGCTTTATGTTTAGTGGGCAGTGCCTATGCGGAGAATGCTCCGATTGCGCAGGGTGTCGCAGTTTCCCAGCAGGATGGGAAGGTGACAGGAACAGTAGAGGATGATTTCGGCCCTGTTGCCGGCGCTTCTGTTGTGGTAAAAGGTACGACCAATGGTACGATTACCGACATGGACGGTAATTTCTCCTTGGAAGGCGTGAACAAAGGTGACGTGATCCAGATCTCGTTCATCGGCTATTCAACGATCGAAGTGCCCTACACGGGCGAGCCCTTGGGCACGATCAAGTTAGCCGAGGACACGCAGAAGTTGGATGAGGTTGTCGTAACTGCATTGGGTATCAAGCGTGAGAAGAAAGCCTTGGGTTATGCCATGCAGGAGGTGAAGGGTGATGCCTTGGTCGCTTCTCGTGAGACCAACTTGGCCAATGCCTTGACAGGTAAGGTTTCCGGTGTGCAGATCATTCGTTCAAGTAATGGTCCTGGTGGTTCTTCAAAGATCCAGTTGCGTGGTAGTAACTCTGTGACCGGTTTGAACCAGCCGTTGATCGTGGTCGATGGTGTGCCGATGGATAACTTTACGGGTGCAAGCAACAACGACTACTGGAACCCCTCTACTGATATGGGTAACGGTCTTTCGGATATTAACCCCGAGGATATCGAGTCAATGTCTGTCTTGAAGGGTGCTTCCGCAGCCGCATTGTATGGATCACGTGCAGGTAACGGTGTTATCTTGATCACCACGAAGAAGGGTCGCGAGAATCCCGGTTTAGGTATCACGATCTCTGGTTCTATCTCTGCGGAATCTATCTTTATGAAACCGGATCGCCAGAATGTATTCGGTCAAGGTTCTAACGGTATCTTTGGTGCTCAAGATACAAATAGCTGGGGTCCCAAGATCGAGGGCCAGACGGTAACGAACTGGAACAACGAGCAGGAGAAACTGACTTGGTATGACAACGTTGGCAACTTCTTCAACACTGGTATCAATGCGACGGAGAACATTTCTTTTGCGCAGCAATATGGTAAGACACAGGTCTATACCTCAGTAACTCGTATGGATGATGCGTCCAAGATTCCGGGTGCGAAGTTGAATCGTACCAACTTGATGACTCGTGCCGCATCTACTTTCGGTAAGGATGACCGTTGGGGTATTGACGCAAAGGTGCAGTACATCAATACAACCGCTACGAACCGTCCTATCTCCGGTGCCCGCTCAGACAACTATTTCTACACCATGTTCAGTATGCCGAGTACAGTGGATATTTCTCAATTTGAGGATTGTATCGACCCGGCTACTGGTGCAATGCGTTGGTGGCAAGATGGGGCTGGTTTGAACCCCTATTGGGCGAAGGATTACAGCACCAACCAGGACTCTCGTAATCGTTTCTTGCTGAACGGATCATTGACCTATAAATTCACTGACTGGTTGCGTGGTGAGATCAAGGCTGGTAGTGATATGTATAACACCGAGACACAGACAAAGTTGTATGCAGGTAGCCCGCTTTCTACGAACGGTCGTTACAGCTATGGTCTCCAGAAGTTCTACGAGAACAACTACAGCTTTATGTTCACGGCTCAAAAAGACCAGGTGATCGACAAGATTGGCGGTACGGTGACTTTTGGTGGTAATATGATGCAACGTAAAGCCACTGGTTTGAAGAACAGCTTGGGTACATTGATCGTTCCGGATTGGTTCTGGATGAGCAACGGTGACAAGGGTGACTTGAGCGTTGAGCAGACTTTGAGCGAGAAGAAGATCAACTCTCTCTATGGTACGATTGGTTTGAACTATGATGGTTGGGTATTTTTGGATGCGACCTTCCGTAATGACTGGTCTTCCTCTTTGAGCAAGCAAAATCGCTCCTTCTTCTATCCCTCTATCAGCGCATCTTGGGTGTTCAGCGACATGTTCAACAAGATGGAGAAGCCGCTTCCCGATTGGTTCACTTACGGTAAGGTTCGTATCTCTTTCGCAGAGGTAGGTAACGATATGGATCCCTATCAGCTGTATAACTCCTATAGAGTCGGTTCTGAGGGTAATACAGGTGGTGTGAACGCTGGTTACAGCTCTTCTACCTTATATAATGCTGATGTGAAATCTGAGTTGATTAAGTCTTGGGAGGCTGGTGCCGAGATCCGCTTCTTGAACAACCGCTTGGGCTTGGATGTAACGTGGTATAAGTCTAACGCAACTCGTCAGTTGCTTAACATCCCGATGAACTCCCTCTCTGGTTACACGGCTATGAAGGTGAATGCCGGTAACATTGAGAACCAAGGTGTCGAGATCATGTTGAACGCGACTCCGGTGCAGACGAAAGACTTCAATTGGGATATGCAGTTGAACTTCTCTAAGAACAACAACAAGATCATCGAGTTGCTGCCGGGTGAGGAGAATAAGAATATGACCTATACGTTGGGTGGCTACGATAACCTCTATGTATATGCTGTTTCCGGTGGTAACTACGGTGAGATTTGGGGTACGAAGTTCCAGCGTGTTGAGGAGGGTCAATATGCAGGTAAGTTGCTGTTGAACTCCGCTGGTTTGCCACAGGGTACCTCAAAGGCTGAGAAGATTGGTGATCAGCAGGCGAAATGCTTGTTGGGTTGGACCAACACCTTCACTTGGAAGGGTTTCTCTTTGAGCTTCTTGATTGATGGTCGCTTCGGTGGTGACATCTTCTCTGGTACGAATGCGATGTTGCAGCGAAATGGTGTGGCTGCTTGTACAGTCGTAAATGGTGAGCGTAATAGTTTCATTGTGGATGGTGTGATCGCTGATGGTAACGGTGGCTATGCCCCGAGCACAATCGAGGTAACTCCGCAGGAGTATTGGACAGCGGTAGCTGGCTCTGGTAACTTAGGTATTGGCGAGGCAAACCTCTATAGCGCAACCAACGTTCGTTTGCGTAACTTGGCATTGAACTACTCCTTCAGCAAGAAGCAGTTGGAGAAGACCCCGCTCCAGCAGTTGAAGTTGGGTGTTTCCTGCAACAACGTATGGATGATTTATAGTGACATGAATGGTGTGGATCCGGAATCAGTGTTTGCAACAGCAACCAATGCGACCGGTTTTGAGAATGCCGGTTCTCCGACATCACGTACCTTCTTGTTTAATGTAACACTTGGTTTCTAATTATTTAATTGCATGAACACGATGAAAAAATTGAATCATATATTCTTCGGCTTGGCAATGGGTGCTGCCCTTGTGGGTATTACTACCTCTTGCGACGACTTTGAGGAGATCAACGTCGATCCTTCTGTCGCAGGTGTGGAAGTGGTCAAGCCTTATTACGCATTGAACGCTGCAATAGTCAATGCGCAGCAAGATCCGCATATCCATGAGCGTATCTTCGTCTATAACTGGGCGAGTGCGGCACGTATATCAGGAGATATGGGTTTCCTGAATTTAGGACGCTATGATGATAGTTATAACAATGACTATTTAAACAGTTACATCACTGACTGGATCAAACGTGCCTCTTTGGCGATTGATATAGCGAATGAGCAAGCAGGTTCGTTGACCAATGATCATGACATCGCTTTCAATAATAATGTGAAGTCGTTCGCTCGCATTTGGCGTGCTTGTTTGATCGCTGAGTTTGTAAACAACTTTGGTCCCTATCCATTGGATGCTTTCCAGGGTGAGACGCCTAATTTCAGCAGCGAGAAGGATTGTTTCGATTTTATCCTTGCTGAGTTGAAAGAGGCTACCGGACAGATCAACACCAGCGTAGAGCCGACAGGTACGGAGGCTAAGTGTGATCCCGCATACGGTTATGACGCAGCGAAGTGGCAAAAGTTTGGTAACACCTTGCGTATGCGTTATGCGATGCAGCTCTCTAACGTTGATCCGGCTAAGGCACAATCTGAGTTTGAGGATGCCGCTCGTGGTCCGATCATCACGACTTTGGACGATATGTTTAAGGTGAAGGAGTATGACCAATGGAACGCTTGGGCAGGCGTTTATTCTCGTAGCTGGAATAGAGTGGTGCTTTCATCTACCATGTCTAATCTGTTGGTTGGTTTGGGCGGTATCCCGGTAGCGGAGCAGCGTCCCGACTTGGCTGAATACACGAAAGACATGAACTATATGGGTTTGAAGTTTGATCAACACTATGATGAGAACACCGATAACCCCACAAAGCAGTTCTGGATGGATGGTATTCCTGCCAATATCGACCCACGTGGTTTGAAGGTATGGATGATGCCGAACGATACGAAGGCAGAGAATTTCACAGATAAGGGTTCTGTCAGTGGACATGATCAATACGCTCTGTTAGATTCAGAGGGTAAGGACTTAGTGAAGATTGATGCCCAGCTTACATGGAACTATTTTCCTGTAGGTCAGCGTTCAGCTTGGTCAAAGAAGGTGGCTCAGAATCCTCTGCTTTCTCAATCAGCAGGTCAGACGGCTACTTTGACATTGTTAGGTAAGCAGTATCGTGACGCTTCCGGCTCTCGTATTTGGGCGGCTCCTTGGGAGGCACAGTTCCTGTTGGCAGAGGCAGCCCTCTATGGTTGGAACGTAGGTGTTTCTGCACAGGCAGCTTACGAGGCAGGTGTGAAGGTGAGCTTCGAGCACCACGGTGTGAGCCAGTTCGTAGATGCGTACTTGAACTCTGAGGATTACAACCGTGTTGGTACTTCTGTGAAGTTTACGCATACCACAGAGCCGACTAACATGACGGTAAACTATGTGGATGGTTATACCAACGAGGCGAAAACTATGACTTACCAGTACCCGGATGCAAGTAAGCTCCTTTACAAGGGTAAGAAGTTGAACGACCAGTTGACGAAAATCATCACGCAGAAGTATATCGCCCAGACACCGTATGGCGCATTGGAGATGTGGACGGATCACCGTCGTTTGGGCTTGCCATTCTTCGATATTCCGGCTAATAGCTCAATCTTTACGGGTACAGATATGGAGAATACTTGGACTCCGACGACCTATCAGTCAGGTCAGAAGGCTAATGTTTATCCGCAACGTCTGCGCTATCCGACCAGTTTGAAGAATGCGGATCCGAATGGTTACGCGACAGCGATCCAGTTGCTCGGTGGTGAGGATGTAACGATCTCTCCGCTTTGGTGGGCACAACATTAAGTTTAGATAGCGTTGCTTGAACGCATCGCAAGTAGTAAAAAAACCGGGGGACGGACTTGTTTCTCTCCCGGTTTTTTCGTCAAGAATCATTGCTCATCGCAGTGAAAATCATTGCCCATCGTTTCCAAAAACTACGGGCAATGCTCCAAAAAACTATGGGCAACGAAAAAGAAAATTATGGGCAATGTTTTTCAAAACCATCGGCAATGTTTTTTGACGCTATGGGCAACATTATTTACAGCTAATATAGATATAAAGTTATGAATAACATAGTTCGAAATTTATGGGGCTTGGTGTTAAGTGCTGGGCTCGTGGCTTGCTCGGGAACAACCGTGCAGGGTGATTATCAAGTGGTGCCGTTACCACAGGAGGTGACGGTGACAGAGGGAAGCGCTTTTGTGCTGAACGCTGGTGTCAAGATCTATTATCCGGCTGGGAATAGTGAGATGGCGGCTAATGCGCAATTCCTCTCCGATTATGTGAAGGAGTTGACAGGCTTCGGACTCACGGCCGCTGAGGGTGAGGGCAAAGGCATTGTCTTGGCTTTGGATAGCTCGATTGACAATCCAGAAGGCTACCGGATGCAGGTGGATGGCAAGCAGATCACGATTACGGGTGCTACGCCGGCGGGTGTTTTCTATGGTATCCAGACGTTGCGTAAGTCTATTCCGGCGAATGCGGAGGGAGCGAATGTCTCGCTGCCTGCTGCGACAATCAACGATGCACCCCGCTTTGGCTATCGAGGTATGATGCTCGATGTGGGTCGTCATTACATCACACCTGATTCGGTGAAGCAATTCATCGACATGTTGGCATTGCATAACATGAACCGGATGCACTGGCACTTGAGCGAGGATCAGGGCTGGCGCATCGAGATCAAGCAATATCCTGAGCTGACTCAGATCGGCTCGAAGCGTAAGGAGACCGTGATTGGTCGCAACAGTGGCCAGTATGATGGCAAACCTTACGAGGGTTTCTACACGCAGGAGCAGGTGAAGGAGATCATCGCCTATGCGGCAGAACGCTACATCACGATCATTCCGGAGATTGACCTGCCCGGTCATCAGTTGGCAGCTTTGGCTACCTATCCGGAGTTGGGTTGTACGGGTGGCCCGTATGAGGTATGGACCCAATGGGGTGTGTCTGACGATGTGATCTGTGCCGGCAACGATAAGGCGTTAGAGTTCTTGCAGAATGTGCTGGGTGAGATCATCGATCTCTTCCCCTCAGAGTATATCCATGTGGGTGGTGACGAGTGCCCGAAGGTGCGTTGGAAGAGCTGCCCGAAGTGCCAGGCTCGTATCAAGGCATTGGGCATCAAAGGCGACAGCAAGCATACCGCGGAGGAGTATCTGCAGAGCTACGTGATCAACCGCATGGAGCAATATGTGGAGAGCCGTGGTCGTCACATCATCGGTTGGGATGAGACGTTGGAGGGCGGTTTGGCTCCCAACGCTACGGTGATGAGCTGGCGTGGTATGGGTGGCGGCATCGAGGCGGCCAAGCAACACCACAATGTGATCATGACCCCCAATACCTATGTCTATTTCGACTACTATCAATCAGCCGACACGGAGCATGAGCCGTTGGCCATCGGAGGTTACCTGCCTTTGGAGAAGGTCTATAGCTTTGAGCCGGTGCCTGCTTCCCTCACACCAGAGGAGCAGAAGTATATCATTGGTGCGCAGGCGAATCTTTGGACGGAGTATATGCCGACCTTCCGTCAAGTACAATACATGGTGTTGCCACGTATGGATGCCTTGGCTGAGGTGCAATGGACCGCTCCCGAGAAGAAAGACTATCAAAATTTCTTGCCTCGTGTGGTACGCATGACTGAGTTGTATGATCGGTTGGATTACAACTATGCGAAACATATCTTCGATGTGAATGCGGTGTTGGAGCCGAACACGGAGAAGGGTGCGCTGACCGTGACACTTTCTAAATTTGGAAAGGGAGACATTTATTATACAACGGATGGTACAGAGCCAACTACCGCTTCGGCGAAATATGAGGCACCGGTGGAGATCACGGCAAACGCTGATTTCAAGGCGCAAGTGATCCGTCCCGATGGCAGCAAGAGCCGTCTTTTCGGGGAGCAGGTTACTTTCAACAAGGCGACGATGAAACCGATCACGTTGAAAGAGGAGCCGAGCCGTGGCTATCAGTTCAACGGTGCGCCGGCTTTGGCGGATGGCTTGCATGGAAACGAGAACTACAAGACCGGTCGTTGGTTGGGCTTCCAAGGCAAGGATGTGGATGCAACGATCGACTTGAAGGAGCCGATGGAGATTAGTAAGGTCTCTTTCAACACCAACGTGGTGAAGGGCGACTGGATCATGGGTGCTTCGAATGTCAAGGTGAAGGTCTCTGACGATGGCCAGACCTTTACAGAGGTGGTGAATCAGCCGATCGCCATATTGAAGCAGACCGACAAGGATGGACTCTATCCGCAGGAGGTGACTTTCGCACTGCAGAAGGCGCGCTATGTGGAGGTGATCATCAGTGGCTGCAAGTTGCCGGTATGGCATGGTGGCGCAAGTGCTCCCGCCTTCCTGTTTGTAGATGAGATTGGCGTTGAGTAATACTTAGCAAGTGAGGGTGTATCAATCAATTCTTTTGATGCACCCTCATGATTATTATATTTTCAAAACCTATTTCTATGATTCCAGAAGGCAATACTTTAGATGAAATCAAGCGAAGAGCACAAATTATTCGAGATTTCTATCGTGAATGGAAAGCCAAGAACCCTTCGCAGCGAAAAACTAAACCAGTCAATAAGAACCAACAACCATTTGAACGTATGTTGATTATGGAATATAAGTTGGTGGGCATCGGCACAGTGAAGATGACAGTAGGTGTTCGTCGGAGAACACAAGAGAAGGTTCAGTATTGTATTACGGCGATTACTAACAAGTAAAAGAAGGTGTGTCAAAATGCACGCCTTCTTTTTTTATGCACAAAGCCCCGACTTTCACAAGCTGGGGCTTTGTTATTACCTAAAG
>JAFBIR010000022.1 GCA_021531385.1 Parabacteroides distasonis
TTCCTGAAATAAAGAACGAGTTATTTATAACATATTTACTAATCAATTAAATTATTTATTGTATGAACAAAAAGTTATTTACACTGGCTGCTGGCCTTTTATTGGGTACAGCGTTTACGGTAAATGCGCAGAAAACTGAGCTTGCTCCTAATACAAAGGCAAGTGATTTGGATGGATGGTTTTACATTGCTGAGTATGGTAATGGAGCTGACGTGGCTTTGAAAGATCGCTATTTCCTGAAAGGAAAAGAGGTTGGAGAAGCAAACAAGAAAGTAACAATCTTTGAGAAAGCTGAGAAAGCAGGTGTGGAAGCAGTGGACGTGAAAGGAAAAGAGGAGTTCCTGTGGAAGCTGACCGTGGTAAAAAAGAATGGAGAAGTAATAGGATATCAGTTTACCAACAAAAAGACAGGAGGTATAGCTACATTTAATGCTGACGGTACCAATATGGCTAGTGGTGAGGAAAGTGATGAGTATACTACGTTGACATGGGAGGCTTTTGATGAAGGAAAATATATAACAGGAGGTGCGACGCTGGCTGCTAGTAAAACAATAAAGAACAGTAATGGAGTGTTGAGCGTGGATAATGATGGCGGGAAATGGGCCATCTACACCCAGGAGAAAACAGTTCTGTATGCTGGACAGTTGAACAAATTCACTGGGAATGGTTTCTCATTGGGCTTCCCGAAAGCTGATCCGCAGCCTGAAGAGAATTTGCTGGGCGAAAAGTTGGTGGCTGTATCTTTTAAAAGAGGAGATGTAAACGATTGGAATATAAAGGAGGCTGTTACCCCAGCAGAAGGAGAGGTGACGTACTTTGTTGTTTCTATGCCAGAAGGTGCTTTGAATCCTGACGGAAAATTCGTTAGTGAAGCTGTTTTCAATTCCTCTACATTCGTAGCTATTGAGCCGGAGGTAAACTATGGTTTGTCTGGTAACAGCCGTGCAAATGGTCATGGATTTGGTTTAAAGAAAGTAACCGGTCGTGAACTGGTGGCTGCTAACGACGCAAAGGCGAAAGGCCAGATTGCGTATCAGAATGCTCAATTCACTGTGACTGAGATGGATGAGGCTAATAAGCCTGGTGAATATACAGTGGAAGCGACTCCGATAGTTATGACTGACGCTACTGCGGATAAAGAGAAGTGGGATGCTAAAAAAGTTACCATTACAGCCGTAACCTCTGCAGGTACCACTTACGTGATGACTTCGGGTGGTAACGAGACCGTTTGTATGAAGAGCACGACAAACATCGTGAAGGCTTCTGGTTTGTTAAAGAAGGACGCTCCCGCCGTATTCAACGTACAGTTCTTAAGCGGTGCTAAAGAGGTAGGTAGCGCTGACGGGTCTGAGTATGGAAAGTACTTAGGATTAAGAGACAACACTGGTACTAAGATGTTTGCACAGGGACCTGCTTACTTGAATTTGGATGCACCTCAAAACCAGTGGGTAATTACTGCATTCAATAAAGATAATGGCCAGTTCACTTTCGCGAACCGTGAAATTGCAGAAACTACATTCGACGCTCAGCTTCGCAAGACCGAAACCGAAGGTGTTTATGAAGTGATGGCCGGAACTGCTGTGGGGATTAATTGGGGTAAAACCGATGGTGGTACATATAAGGCTAGTACAGGTACTGTTAGCTTGAATAGTGGAAAAGCTGTTATTAAATTGATTCCTGTTACAGTTAAGCCAAGCGCTGGTTATGCAGATTACACGGATCAGCAATTGATGGACGTGGCTACGTTGAAGTTTGCAATCTCTTCCGGTGTAATTGCTAAGGACCTTTATGTGCAGGCTCCGGCAGTGAATGATAATGAAAATAAGTTCCGTATCAGCCAGAATGACATTGATGCAGCAAAGTGGGAATTGATCAAGAACACAGCTGTGAAAGACTCACTCTATGGTTACTCTAACTATGCCTACATTGTGAAGGATGAAACAACAGCCACGAAAAAGTTCGAGGATAAGGCAATCACCACTTACGCTTTAAAACTGCAGGGTAAGGATCTCTATTTGGATTGGACCGATAAGTACACGACAAGCAAAGACAAGGTTAACTTCGTAATCAAGGAGAATCCGGATGGCTCTGCTTATTTGGTTAAGGCTAATGCTAATGCAACATACGCTGCCACATTTAAAGCTGATACAAAAGCTATGAGCTTAACTGAAGCGGGTGTGTTGACTCAGGCATCTATCTATGCTATCAATAATCCAACAATGACTATCGAGTTGGGTAAGGTAACTCCCTCTTTGGCTTCTGTTGCTCGCCACGCAAGCTTCCAGTCTGTAAATGGTGGTTTCATTGGTGTCGGTACAAATGGTGAGGCTATCATCGCCGCTACAAAGGATGAGGCTAAAGAGTTGACTTTCTGGTTGGATACTACGGATGTGAAGGAGGCTACTCCGTCATTCTATATCTCTCAGGGTATCAAGGTTGCTACAAAGGCTAACGCCGATGAGGTACGCAACTATTTGTGGAACCCTGCTGATTCTGCAGAATACTATGATGAGGGTACCGCAAGCTATGTACACAATAAGACTTATTACATGGGCAACACGGTAGGCAACGACTTGAAGGCCATGTTCCGTCAGGCAACTTGGGTGAACGCTGACTCTTTGAATACGGTGGTAGCCGGCAAGGAGGTTGGTTTGAACGCAAGCAATGGTTTGAACGCTTATAAGTTCCAGATCGTATTGGCTGATGAGGCAACTGAGGGTGAGTATGTTATCCGCAGCGTGAAGGATGGTGCTTATTTGAAGAACATCAACGGTAAGGTTGCTTTGGGTAATGCACAGAACGCTTTGGTTGTAACTCTCGGCGAGGGCGACGCAACCGCTAACGAGGCAATCGCAGCTGAGGCTGGTGTTCAGGTAATCGGTGGCCAGGGCGCTGTGACTGTACAGGGTGCTGCTGGTAAGGTGGTTACTGTAGCTAACATCTTGGGTCAGACGATCGCTAACCAGGTAGCTGCTTCTGACAACGTAACGATCGCTGCTCCGGCAGGTATCGTAGTAGTTGCTGTTGAGGGTGAGGCTACGAAGGTAGTGGTTAAGTAAATCAAGAACTGAAAAGAAATAATTCATAATAAATAATAGCTCCCTGCGCGGTCCATTGGGCCAAGTAACCTGCGAGGGTGAACAAGCGGGGAAATAGAATTAATAATATGTAAAAAAGTTCTTAGTGCGGAGTAGCCTCGTGAGAGACGAAAGGCAGTCACAAAAAAGGAGCCGTCAGGATGCAAAATGCCTGGCGGCTTTTTGTCGTTTTGCGCAGTTGGCACATTCAAAGAAAATAGTAATTTTGCGTTTGGAGAAGCGAACATCAAAATTGAAAGCTATGGATAGTCAAGTGGTGCTTAATAAGATTATTGAACGGGCGAAGGAGATACTCCCCGAAGATGCCCGTTTGGTATTGTTTGGATCACGGGCAAGAGGGGATGCTCGTCCAGATTCGGATTGGGATCTTTTGATCGTTCTTAATAAGGATCAGCGTAGCATAGATGATATTGCTGAATATGGTTGCCCTTTCATGGAATTAGGCTATGACATTGATGAAGAGATTAATCCGTTGGTCTATGGACGAGGAGATTGGCAGAAACGCCATATCACGCCATTATATCACTTTGTTGATGAGGAGGGGGTAGAACTATGCCATTAGAAACTCAATACCGACGTGATTTAATTCTTTATCGGATAGGTCGAGCTGAACAAGCCTATATTGAGGCGATTGATAGTGCGCATATGGGGCATTGGATATTAACGATCAATCGTTTGTATTATGCTCTTTTCTATCTCTCTAATGCCTTGCTGATAGATAAAGGAATCACAGTGAAGTCGCATGCGGGAGTGATAGTGAAGATTAGCCAATCTTTTGTGAAAACTGGATTGTTGACCAAAGAGGATGGTCGCTTGTTATCCTTGTTGCAGAATATGCGGTGTGAGGGTGATTACGATGAGTTTGTGGATTGGAATGAAGAGCAAGTGACTCCGTTTTTCTCTCCTGTTCGTCAGTTGATGGACAAGATGAAGGGGATGATTAGTCAGAAGTAAACGTATAATTGCTATCTTTGCGCTTCAAAAAGATAAATCAGGTGAAGCATGGAGAAACAGTTTAAAAGAACCTTGATAACAACGGCGTTGCCCTACGCCAATGGTCCTGTGCATATCGGACACTTGGCTGGCGTGTATGTGCCCGCCGATATTTACGCACGTTACCTCCGACTGAAGGGCGAGGAGGTGTTGATGATTGGTGGATCGGATGAGCATGGTGTGCCTGTGACCCTGCGTGCCCGCAAGGAGGGTATCACGCCGCAGGATGTGGTGGATCGCTATCACAACATCATCAAGAAATCTTTCGAGGAATTGGGTATCACGTTTGATATTTATAGCCGCACGACGAGCGCGATTCATCATCAATTCGCTTCCGACTTCTTCCGCAAGCTGTATGACGATGGCAAGTTAGAGGAGATCACGGAGGAGCAGTATTGCGACGTGGAAACGGGTGAGTTCCTGACGGATCGGAACATTGTGGGTACCTGTCCCCGCTGTGGCGCGGAGGGAGCCTATGGCGACCAGTGCGAGAAGTGTGGCGCGACGCTTTCACCCGATGAGTTGATCAACCCGACGAACAAGAATAACCCGGGGCATGGCTTGGTAAAGCGTCCGACCAAGAACTGGTATTTGCCTTTGAACCAGTATCAAAGCTGGTTGCGAGAGTGGATTCTCGAAGGCCATAAGGAGTGGCGCCCCAACGTGTATGGCCAGTGCAAGTCTTGGTTAGACATGGATCTGCAGCCGCGCGCAATGACCCGCGATTTGGATTGGGGTATTCCCGTGCCTGTCGAGGGGGCTGAGGGTAAAGTGCTCTATGTTTGGTTTGACGCGCCGATCGGCTACATCTCAAACACCAAGGAGCTTTGCGACCAGCAGACGGAGCGCTTCGGCACGTGGGAGAAATGGTGGCAAGATCCAGAGACCCGCATGATTCACTTCATCGGTAAGGACAACATCGTGTTCCACTGTTTGATCTTCCCTGTGATGATGAAGGCACACGGCGGCTATAACATGCCGGATAATGTGCCCGCCAATGAGTTCTTGAACTTAGAGGGCGATAAGATCTCTACCTCTCGTAACTGGGCGGTTTGGTTGCATGAGTATTTGGTGGATCTGCCGGGCAAGCAGGATGTGTTGCGCTACGTGCTGACCGCCAATGCGCCGGAGACCAAGGATAACGACTTCACTTGGAAGGATTTCCAGGCACGCAATAACAATGAGTTGGTGGCTATCTTGGGTAACTTCGTCAACCGTGCGTTGGTCTTGACGGAGAAGTATTTCCAAGGTCAAGTGCCTGCCGCGGGTGAGCTGACCGACTATGATCGTCAGACCTTGCAGGAGTTTGCCGACGTGAAGACCAACGTGGAGCGTCTGCTCGACAGCTTCCATTTCCGCGACGCACAGCGCGAGGCAATGAACTTGGCCCGTATTGGTAATAAGTACTTGGCCGACACTGAGCCTTGGAAGTTGGCGAAGACGGATATGAACCGTGTGGCTACGATTATGAACATCGCCCTGCAGATCACGGCCAACTTGGCGATCGTCTTCGAGCCCTTCTTGCCCTTCAGCATGGAGAAGCTGAACAAGATGTTGAATGTGGAGCCGTTGGGTTGGGATCGCTTGGGTGCGACCGACCTGTTGCCTGCCGGCCATCAGTTAGGTAAGGCGGAGCTGCTCTTCGAGAAGATCGAAGATAGCGTGATTGAGGCGCAGATCCAGAAGCTGCTCGACACGAAGAAGGCCAACGAGGAGGCGAACTATCAGGCGAAGCCGATCCGTGAGAACATCACTTTCGACGATTTCACGAAGTTGGATATTCGTGTGGGTACGGTCTTGGAGTGCACGAAAGTGCCGAAGGCGGATAAGCTGTTGCAGTTCCGCATCGACGATGGCTTGGAGAAACGTACGATCGTTTCCGGTATCGCCCAGCATTACAAACCAGAGGAGTTGGTCGGCAAGCAGGTTTGCTTCATCGCCAACTTGGCTCCGCGTAAGTTGAAGGGCATTGTCTCTGAGGGTATGATCCTTTCTGCGGAGAACTGGGATGGCGGTTTGGCGGTGATCACGCCGGAGAAGGCTGTGAAACCGGGTAGCGAGGTGAAATAATGGCTGCTGAGGCGATCCAGATGGTGGATTTGCGCAGGCAGTATGAGCGCTTGCGTGCGGAGATAGACCCTGCGATGCATGCCGTGTTGGAGCAAAGTGCCTTTATCCAAGGGCCGGCCGTCAAGGCATTTACCGCTGAGCTCTCTGCCTATTTGGGAGGTGTGCCTGTCGTGACCTGTGGCAACGGGACAGACGCCTTGCAAATCGCACTGATGGCTTTGGATTTAAAGGCGGGCGACGAGGTAATCGTTCCCGCCTTTACCTATATAGCCGCCGCGGAGGCGGCTTTGCTATTGGGGCTTACCCCGGTGTTGGTGGATGTGGATCCCCGCACATTTAACCTCGATCCCAATCAGTTAGAGGCGGCCTTGAGTGCGCGTACCAAGGCGATCGTGGTGGTGCATCTGTTTGGACAATGTGCCGATATGGAGCCGATCTTGCGTTGGGCGAAGCAGCACCAGCTGAAGGTGATTGAGGATAATGCGCAATCGTTGGGCGCTACCTATCGCTTTGCCGATGGAGCAGAGGCGCCAGCGGGATTGATGGGTGATATTGGAACGACCTCCTTCTTCCCTTCTAAGCCGTTGGCTTGCTATGGCGATGGTGGGGCTCTGTTCATAAAAGATGCCGTGTTGGCGGAGCGGGCCCGCAGGATAGCTACGCATGGGCAACAGGTGAAATATCACCATGCGATCGTGGGCTGTAACTCCCGTTTAGACACGTTGCAGGCAGCGGTGTTGCGGGTGAAACTGGCTCATCTGGCCGAGTTTACCGCGGCTCGTCAGGCGGTAGCGGCTCGCTACGATGTCGCTTTTGCGACGTTGCCCGATGTGCAAATCCCGTGGCGTGCGCCCTATTCTACCCATGTGTATCACCAATATACGGTGCAGGTACCGGCAGAGAAACGAACGACTTGGCAAGCCGCCTTGAAGGAACGGGGTGTTCCCTCGATGGTGTATTATCCGCTCTCGCTCACGGAGCAGGTGGTGATGCAGGGGAAAGCCCGGATCGTGGGCGAATGCCCGGTTGCTCAACGGTTGAGCCGTAGTGTGCTCTCTCTCCCCATCCATACAGAGATGCGAGCGGAGGAGATTGAGACGATTATTGAATCAGTAAAAGCATTGAGATGAAGAAAATCCGTTTTGCCGTAGTCGGTTGCGGCCATATAGGAAAGCGCCATGCGGAGATGGTCACCCGGGATGCGGGGGCTGAGTTGGTGGCGTTGTGTGATGTTCGTCCGCAGGAGGAGTTGGGCATTGAGGCCTATCCCGTTCCCTTTTTCAGTAGCATAGAGGCCCTTTTAGCTGCTGATTTGGCGATTGATGTGATTAACATCTGTGTGCCCAATGGGTTGCACGCCTCATTAGCTATCCAGTCGTTGGAAGCAGGTCATCATGTGGTGATCGAGAAGCCGATGGCGTTGACCCGTACCGATGCGGAGGCTGTCTTGCAGACCGCTTTGAAACAGCGCAAGGAGGTGTTCTGCGTGATGCAAAACCGTTATTCGCCTCCCTCTGTCTGGATCAAGGAGTTGATTGACTCCGGTAAGTTGGGGCAGATCTATATGGTGCAGCTGAATTGCTATTGGAACCGCGATGCCCGTTATTACAAACCGGGTGGTTGGCATGGCGATGCGGCCTTGGATGGCGGCACGCTGTTCACACAGTTCTCGCACTTTATTGACATTATGTATTGGCTGTTTGGCGATATCTGTGATATTCAGGGCCGTTTTGCCGATTTCAATCACCAGTCGCTGACCGCTTTCGAGGATTCCGGCTTTGTCAATTTCCGATTCGTCAAAGGGGGCATGGGCTGCTTGAACTACTCTACGGCGGTGTGGGATAAGAATTTGGAGAGCAGCATGACCATCGTGGCAGAGAAGGGAAGCGTGAAGATCGGCGGACAATACATGAACGAGGTGACCTATTGCCATGTGCAAGATTACGAGATGCCTACTTTGGCACCGACTAATCCGGGCAATGATTACGGTCCTTATAAGGGGTCGGCACAGAACCATAACTTCGTGATTCGGAATGTGGTAGAGGCTTTGAGCGGCGAGGCAGGTGCCACCATCACGACCACTGCCTTGGAGGGTTTGAAGGTCGTCGATATTATCCGTCGTATTTATGCCGTGAAGGAGACAGGAAATTTGTCATAAAATAGGAGGGTATGCGCATGAAGCGTACCCTCCCTTCCCCTTGGAATCAAGTTGTATGTTGAAAAATGAAGTTTCCTATTTCAGCACTTCATCAATGGAAGCCAAAATCTTTTTGGAGTTCTCGTCGTTGGGATCCAAGGCAACGGCTTGGGTGAGGTACTCCTTAGCAGCCTTGAAATCCTTATCTGCTTTAGCCTTCTCCGCTTTGTATTTCTCCGGATCAGAAGTGGCGATCGGTGTAGCAGCTTGCAGCACCTTGGCTCCGTTGCCATACATCATGGCACCTAAGCAATAGTAAGCCTTGCTTTGATAGCTCTTGTTGGAAAGCTCAACCACCTCTTTGTACATCTTTTCGGCTGCGGTCAAGTTTCCCTTCTTCTGAGCGGCCTGTCCCTGTTTGATGCAATAGGCGTAAACCAGTTTCTCTAAATTGGCTCTGTTCTTGTTGTCCGCAGGGATGGCTTTAAGGCCTGCCTCAGCCGTACGCATAAAGTCCTCTGTCTGGTTGAGGTTACGATAGGCCATAGCCGCGCCTACATAGGCATCATCCACATTGTAGTTCATTTTGACGGCCATATCGAAAAACTTGGCTGCCTCGGCATAGTTCTTCGCTTGGTTGGCGGCGAAACCGCAATTAAAGATGCGAACGGTGTCTTGGTAGTTGCTTTGCTTCAAATACTCGCTGTATTTCGCTACGGCTGTTGGATAATCCTTCGCTTTCAAAGCGGCATCACCCGCATCTCTTAACGCGTTAGCGTCTTGTGCAAAACTGTTTCCGATGGATAATAGGCAGCAGGCTGCCAATACTACTACTTTTTTCATGTCTGTATTTATTTATGATTAGTTATTTATGATGATCTACTTATTCCATACAACGTGGTTTGACATGCCCTTATCATGCCAAATTAGGAACACAAATTGGATAGAGGGATAGGAATCTATTCCTCGAAAGCGTTGTGCACGCATCCGTAATTAGACCGTGGCTTGGCCTAAATCAAGAATGTACAATAGAGTAAATTAACATGTGAAGCGATCGCTCCTAAAGGGGTTGCATGAATGAACAGATGTATGGGCTTCGTTACACTGTCGGATAGGAATGTAGTAACAGCCCCTTGAGCAATAGCTGTGAATTTCAGTTCAGCCCTTTGCTTCACCACTCGGTAGCGGTAGTCAGACCATTCGGTTTGTTCGGTGTTTGTATCTACGGTCTCTTCGTATAGATTAACATATTCTGCCTCTTGGGTCATCGCATTCAATGCGTCGTATCCATACGCATCAAATTGTATGAGCAATAGCAAGATCATGCAAATCCAACGAACAGCTTTTCTTTTTTCGATACGATACATAAGTAGAATGATCACCTGTTTGTTCACAAAGGTAATAGGAAAAGGAAAAATGAAGAAAACAGTTGCTATTTTTTAGACTACTTTAAAGTTTTCTCTCATTCACAACCGCCCTCAGAACTCTTCCCCGGATAGGAGGCCATTCATGATGGCATAGAAGGTAAGGCCGGAAACTGTCTTGATACCTAACTTGGTCGTGATGTTTTTGCGATGCGTCAAGACGGTGTTGAGGCTGATATTCAGCTTGTCGGCGATCTCTTTGTTGGTAATGCCTTTGGCTACCAATTGGAGCACATCAATCTCTCGGGAAGATAACTCTTTGTTTCCCTCCAGTTCCTGCTGGGGGGCTGCCTCAAAGATTTGTTGCAGCTGTTCGATCAATTGCTCCGGAGTGAGGTCTGTGGCTAAGCATTGCAAGGCATTGCCGCTATGGGCTCCATCGCTGTGACTGACCACCACAATGGTCTTGTTGCGGCGGGGTAAGAAGTAGTCTGTTCCCTCTGCAAAGGCTTCAGCCTCTGTGAAATAATAGTCAAAACTCTCTGTCCCACTGGAAAGTAATCCCTCCAACGTTGGGAAAGCAGTAATCTCCACCGGCTGAAAATAGTCCACCAAGAGGCTTTGCAGGCCGCAACTGCGCAGGGTGTCTTTGAGAATCAGGGCTATCTTCTTGTTTCGGCGCATGACTGTTCCATTGAGGTAATCATCGGCAGGAGGATGCGATAACGAATGCGGTTGTGCTGCTTGATGTCTTTCTCCAAGCTGCAGATGGCGAACAGCACGGCATAGCAAAGATTATCATCGAAAGCACCGGTTAGGTGTTTCACCATGATACTTTTCAGATCCGCCAAGAGTGCTTCGATGGAATCATCTGCCGGTTGGCCAGTCAGCTCTTGTCGGTTATCTGGCTGTTCTGGAAGTGGATCCCCCTTCATCAACTGTTGGCAATAGGGAAACCAACGCTCCTCATCTTGTTGGATGCGTGCGATCAGCTTCGCTTTGAATGAGGCGAAGAAGCGACCTAACAGTGCCAATGACTGATTGCCTTGCGGACTCTGCTGGATGAAATAGCCCAAATGACGCTCGATGTTAGGCAGTTGGTAGCGCAGGTAATCTTGATTGGTCTTTGTGAGGTAGTGAATCAGTTGAGAGATGTGGAAGGTCTGTAGTTTCTTCTCCGGGAAATACTCCTCGTTGAGGTAGGTATTCAGGATGGTCAATAGGAAGTCGGTATCTAACGCATGCTCCTCGCAGAGGGTGCGTACGCTCTTGTCGCCCAATCCCAAACGAATTCCGAAACGGTTCACTACAGGAATGAGTGAGGGGTGTTCCTCTACCACCTCACTCAATTTCATATTTGCATAAACAATAGCCATAGACAAGGAATTAGGCCTGTTCCCATTGCTCACGCAGAAGCTGAAGCGCAGCGGGCAAGAGCACATCGCGATCGCCTTGGCAGCCACACTCGAAGCTCACAAACTTGTCGTAGCCAATCATCTTCAAGCCACGGAAGCCCTCCACATAATTATCAGCCTCGCCATCCTCGCCCGGCATACTGCGACGCTTACGGCTGGCCACATGCACATGTTGCAGGTATTTGCCCGCGGAGATAAAGGCGCCCATATCGGAAGTCTCTTCCCATGTCATGTGCCAGAAGTCGCCCATGCAACGTACACCCGGATTGTTGATGTCGCGGCAGAGCGAAGCGGCATCCGCTACTTGACGCAGGTAGAAGCATTCCTTGCGGTTCAGCGGCTCAAAGATAACGGTCGTCCCATGCTGTGCGGCGTAGGTACCCATCTCATTGAACTGCTCGCAGAGGAAGTCACGCGTCTCCATAGTATGCGGCAACACAGGTACTTGGCTGTTAAACGCAGGCACGATGATCACACCGGTAGAGCCTAACTCACCCGCAGCGGCGATAATCTCCTTCATCGTGTCTATGCACTGCTTACGGATCGCCGGATCTGTGGAGAGGATAAATCCCTTAAAACCAGCACAGATCGCACTCACTTGGATGTTTCGTCCGCTCAATGCCTTCTTGATGGTCTCCACCCGTTGCGCTAAGTCGCCACCACCCGGCTCAAAGCCGACGACACCATGCTCTTCCATGTAGTCGAACTGTGCGTCTAATGTCTCACCCGGTGCCTTGCCCTCTTGCAGTGAGAGCTTCAGCTCTAAGCCTTTGCCCGGCTTCTCGGCAGCGGCCTCTGCCGGTTTTGCCGCACAGGCGGTGAGGGCGGAACCGCTCATTGCGATTGCCGCACCTGCCATACCTGTTCTGATAAAATTTCTTCTGTCCATGGTCTTACTTCTTATCAATCGGTTTACCCGGAACAGCTACCACGAAACCACTCATATCCATCTTGCCGAGGTTCAGGTCCTTCGGTGTGTAGTCCAGTTGAGAAGCGGTCATCTGATCCCAAGTGGTCTCCGCACCTGAGTAAGCTGATTCACGCCCCATGATCGCTGCCATGTTGGAGACAGCGGTCTCTGTAGCTTGCATGATAGGCTTGCCCTGACGGATGCAGTTGATCCAGTTCACATGCTCCAATGTGTAAGGATCGGTCTGCTTGAAGTTGGCTTTCTCTGCCTCGCTGTCGTACTTCCAGATCACATTGCCTGCCAAGTCCTTGATTTCCATCGTTGAGCTGTCCCAAGAACCCTTCGTGCCTTGGATAAACTCGCTGACGTTGTTGGCGCAACCGTCGATCTGACGACACATACTGTGCAGGTGAATGCCGTTCTCCATGGTGAAATCTACGCTGAAGTTGTCGTATTGGTCACCTGTCAAACGACGCTGACGAGAACCGAAGCCCACAGCCTTCACCGGTTTCAAGCCGCTGAACCAAGTGAAGACATCAATGTTATGTACGTGCTGCTCAACGATATGATCACCAGAGAGCCATTTCCAGTTCACCCAATCCTTGATCATGTATTCGCAATCGTTCCAGCCTGCTTGACGCTCACGATACCACAACATGTTCTGGTTCCAGTAAACGATACCGCCTGTGATCTCGCCGATCATACCCTCCATGATCTTTTGGTAAGAGGCTACATAGCTGCGCTGGTGGTGACGTTGCGTACCGGTTACGACGCAGAGGTTCTTCGCCTGTGCCTGCTTTGCCGTAGCCATGATTGTACGATAACCTACCGGATCTACGCAGATCGGTTTCTCCAAGAAGGCATGTTTGCCCTTCTCGGTTGCGTATTGGAAATGAACCGGACGGAAGAGGGGCGGAGTAGCCACGATAACCACATCCACACCACTGTCGATTACTTGTTTATAAGCCTCCAAGCCGACGAAGCGATGGTCGGCAGGCACGTCGATACCCTTCTCATCTTTCAATTTCTTGGCCAAATCATCCACACGCTCTTGGAAGGTATCGCCCAAGGCTGTGATCGTTACGCCATTGGCTGCGTTCAAGAAGTTGAAGGCAGCACCTGAACCACGGCCACCACAACCAATCACACCGGCTTTCAACTCTTTGCCATCTGCGGCCATGTCGGGCAACTCGGGGATGTAATACTCACCGGGCTGCTTCAACGGCTTGTTGGCGCTTGCGGCTCCCTCGCCACCGCCACAACTGGTTAATACACCCATGGTGCTACCTGTTCCGATTGCGCCCAGCGCACCTGCCAATGCAGAACTCTTTAAGAAGGAACGTCTGCTGATTCCGTTTTCTTTTTTCATGATATAACTATTTTATGAATGTTGAACGATATTATCTTGTCACGATGGAGCCATCCGGCTCGCATACGACACGGAAGCCAATGCCTCGGATGTCGGAATACCACCAGATACTCTTCGGTTGTTGCGGGTCGGTCTTCAACCAGGCGTCATGTTTGGTGTAGCCACGAGCCGCACAACGTAAATCGGCTGCGTCGGAGGTGTAATTACCACCACGAACCACCCACTCTTCTCCTTCTGTAATCAATGGATTATGCGCATGGTCACCCAATTTGCTGTATGCTTCTGGATTATACTTATCTGCGCAATACTCCATGACGTTACCCAACATATTCTTCAACCCGAAGGGATTGGCCTTGACGGCTGAAGGCTCGGCGGTCTTGTTCTTGCTGTTTTTCGCATAGATCGCATAGCTACTGATGCTATCGGTTTTTGCGTCGAAGAACTTACGCCAGAAGCCTTGATCTGAGAAGTCTTTTGGGTTGCCTGCAAAGAAGTAGGGAGTCTCCGTGCCGCCGCGAGCAGCATATTCCCATTCCGCTTCGGTCGGTAGGCGGTACTTCTTGCCCGTCTTCTTGGAAAGCCATTGGCAGAAGGTCTCTGCGGCGTAGTGCGTCATCGTGATAGCCGGCCGGTCGCCACCACCCCATCCCTGATCGGGGAAGCCAAACGGGGGAGTAGGTCCAGAGATCGCATCCACATCGGGATTGCTGTTGTTGGCATAGACTGTCTCAGGCGGGGTACGGCCTTCGCTCATCGTATTGCCATAGAAAGCCCAATATTGATCCCACGTCACCTCAAACTCCGCCATGAAGAAAGGATCCAACGTTACTTGGTGTAAAGGTGCTTCATCGGCTTGGTGGAACGGCTCCTTGGGGTTGCTACCCATCTGGAACGTACCGCCGGGTAGAGCGACCATCTTGAAAGAGACCAGGGTACCGGGAATCTGCTCTACATAATCCGTAAAGCTGGTCACAGCGGTCGGCTCCTTATAGAAAAGGCTGGTGTCAGTCGCTTGCGCATTGTTGGCTCCGGGCACACCGGCTAATTTCGAATGGACATAGTTGGGGTTGTAGTGTCCAGCATCGAGGTGACAGCTGATGCACTGCAGGTCCAGCTTCTCCTCGTTATCCTCATAGTAGAGGTGGGCGGTCACGCCATCGTCAGTAATGCCCTCCGGGAAAAGGTTTTGATGGCACTCCTTACAGGAGGCATTGGGAATGTAGGTCACGGCATATTCCAACTCCGATTTAGTGTCCCATTGGAAGTCGGCACTGTCTTTCGTCAAGTAGGCCCATACATCCTTTAAACCCATTTTCGCTTTGGCACTGTAATGCTCCCAGGTCTGATTCTGTGGAGGCAGGTGGCAAGCCACGCAATGGGTCTTCACACCACTACCGTTGTTAACATGTTTAGAGAGTTTCCAACTGTTCTCCACATGCGGGTGCACATGGCATATCATGCAGGATTCGTCGGTCGAGAAATAGACCGATGTCTTATAGGTGGCGATCATGATGCCCGCACCGATGATCACGCCTAAGCCAAGGATACATGCCTTGCTCTTGAAATGTTTCATTTTTGTTTAATGAGTATCGATTAGCATTTCTATATGTTCATCTCTGTTACCGGTATTGGATATTGTTAACATCGTCATCCGATAAATCGGCACTAAAAGTAGTGCTTTCTCCCCAATTATGAAAGAGCAATCTTCGATTTAAAGGAAATATTGCAAAAAATTTAGGAAAGCCACCCTTTTTGACGATACCAAGCGATGCTTTCTTCTAATCCGCGACGTAGATTATAGGCAGGCACAAAGCCCAAGTCTCGCTGCAATGGAGTGATGTCGCAAATCCAGTTGCGCTGTTTCAGGATGAGGTATTTGTCGCTGTTGAGGGTCACACCTCGTTTCATCCATTTGCCCCACGTCTCGCAGCAGCGACAAGCGAGATGTACAAGTGGCAGGGGAACACGGGCATGGAGCACATGCTTTTTCCCTACTAACTCTTGGATCAGCCGTGAGAATTGGGCATCCGTATAGACATCCCCATCTGCCACGAAATAGTGGCGGTTGCGAATCTCCTCCTTTTCCAAGGCCGTGAGGGCAACCCAAGCTAAATCCTTGACATAGATGAAGGTGATGCGTTGTGGTATGCTACCCACGGCAAAGTCGAAACCCTGCTGCACCGCCTGGATCTGCAAGAAGTAATCCCGCTCGCCTGGCCCATAGACCCCGGTGGGGCGTAGGATGACATAGGGGAAATGTTGTTGGCTGCGGATATATTGCTCGGCGGCTAACTTGCTCTGCCCGTATGCGGTGTTGGGGCGTTGCGGATCGTCCAGTCGAATCGGTGTGAAACCGGTCTCGTCGCCGATGCCGTAGCTGCTGAGGCTACTCATCAAAAGAAATTTCTTCGGGCGGCAGTCAGCGGCGGCTAACGCCTCGGCAAAATGGCGGGTGTTCTCGCAGTTGACCCGCATGAAGTTGCGTTTGTCAGTCGTCTTGGTCAGCCCGGCGTTGTGCAGGACATAATCCCACGCTCCTTCCTTGCGGGCGAACTCGGCCAACTGGGCGGTCAATGCCGTCGGATCGTCGTATTTTAGGTCTATGAAACGGATGCGCGGATCTTGTAGATGAGCCCGGCTGCTGCTGGCACGTACACCTGCCCATGTCTCATACCCTCGGCGGAGTGCTTCCTCCACGAGAAATCCACCAATGAAGCCACTGGCTCCGGTAATCAATATCTTTTTCTGGTCATTCATCCTTATCTCTCATATAAAACGTATAGTAATACCACAGCAGGCCGATCCAGTTGAGTACGACGATGGTCAGCATCCACAGGATCTTCTGTTGCCGACTAATGAAAGGGTTCTGCGACACCGCCTTGCAGCCGAAGAGCACGACCGCTATGCCGACAATCAACCCAATTTCAGGAAAGCTAATCATTTTTGCTATTAATAAATATGTCTTTTCAGTACTCGGTGAGGCAGATCGCCGTGACCGATCAACTCAATGGGGCAAGCATATTTCTCACCTAACCATTCCGCGGAGACATCCGATCCGGAGTGGTAGTGTAATGTCTCGTTGACACAGGCAATATTCTTCACCATCGTAAGGACGGTGCCGATGTCGTGTGAGACCAAGATAATGGCGCTCTCCCGATTGATCTCGCTCAATAATTGGTAGAAGCGAGACTCGAAGCGCTTATCCACGTAGGAGTTCGGCTCATCGAGGATCAGGAGCTGCGGACGAGAGACGATAGAGCGTCCTAACAGCACCCGTTGCAACTGACCGCCTGAGAGCGCTCCGATAGGGCGGTTGGACAGCTCTTCTAATCCCATTTGGGTGATGACCTCGGCGATGCGTTGCTCTTGAGCGTTGTTGAAACGGCGGAACAACGGTTTCTCGGCTGATAAACCGGAAGCGATCACCTCCTTGACGGAGATCGGGAATTTCTTGTCGATGAGGCTCATCTGGGGTAGGTAGCCAATCTTCAATTCGGGTACCTCCTGTCCTTCGGCATAGAAATGGATAGTGCCTGAACGAGGCGTAAGTAGTCCTAAGATTACCTTCAAGAGCGTAGTCTTTCCTCCGCCGTTCGGCCCTATGATGCCTAAGAAGTCCTTCTCCCAGACAGTCAATGAAATGTCACGTAAGACGGTCTTCTGCTCATAGCCAGCTGTTACCTGCTGCAACTCAATCAACTTCTCCATCGGCCAAGGCTTTAGCGATTCGGATCATCTCTCGGCTCCAGTCATAGGCCAAGGGATTGATCGGGGTTAATTGGCAACCGGTCTCTTTGGCGATCAGCTCCGCATTCTTCTGATCAAACTCCTGCTGCACAAAAACTACCTTGGTTTGGTGTGCTTGTGCGGTCTCCATCAATGCCTTTAACTGAGCGGGCGAGGGCTCTTTGCCATCCATCTCAATACAAAGTTGCTGCATGTCATACTCAGCGGCTAAGTAGGTGAGCGCTGGGTGATAGATGATGAAAGAGCGATGTGCCAATGGTTTCAACAGGGTGTTGATAACTGCTTCCGTAGAGTCAATGAGTGCGACGACCTGTTGATAGTTGGCGGTGTACGTATCTGCGTTCGTTGGGTCTAAGGCTAGCAGTGCGGCCAAGGTGTTTTGAGCGACGATCCTTGCCCCACTGATGGAACTCCAGATATGCGGATCTACACCACCGTGGTGGTGAGGATGATGTTCCCCTTCAGCCTTGGCTTCGTGTGCATGTCCATGCTCATGTTCATGTTCCTCCTCCTCTTCTTCTGCTTCCTCGCCTTGTAGCAAATGCATCCCCTCGGAGAGGTCGAAGATTTGCAGCTGGGGGTTGTTCTCAGCTATGGCTTTCATCCATGCCAACTCAAATCCGATACTGCCAATGCGTAGATAGGCTTCACTCTCCCCGATCTGCACCATCTGTTGAGGAGTTGGGTCATAAGTTTCCGGACTTTGACCGGCGGGCACAACGCAATGAATGGCGAAGTGCTCTCCGGCGATGCGTTCCGCGAAATAGCGCTGGGGTTCAATCGTGACGGAGATGATGCGCTCGGCCCTTTGCCTTTTTCCTCCGCAGGCAGAAAGAAGTAGTAGCCCTACTAATGCTAAAAAATAGTGCGTGTAATTTCTCATTCTATTAAGCATATTTGCTGCAAAGATAGTGCAAACCGAAGGCATAATCATCAAGCTGGCTTGAATGTTTTGCTGAGGTGCTGCCTATCTTCGCTTTTGCGAAGCAAAGGTAACATTATTCAGCCAGCCATTGATTGAGTTGCGTCAGAATCTCTGCTTTCAGTTCCTCCGGCATGTTGCTGATGCGCGCACGGTGGCTACCCCGTGGTTGAATATATACCTTTTCGTTTTGTTTCCCTTTGAAAATTGGCACCATCGCTGCGCTCCAAGGGTCAATCTCTCCATAGATGAAGAGCATCTTCGGGTCATTATCCCGTAAGAAATCATGGATTTTGTGATACAATGCCGGGCGAAACTCTACTTTGTCCACCAATTCCTTGGGCAGCATGATGCGGTTAAGATAGCCATGGGCGCTGCTGATGCTGAGCAGCTTCTTGAAGGGTTTCACGTCATACCCATAATAACCCAATTCCCTGGCTGCCTGCACGAAGAAGGAGATGTTGGCTCCATCCTCGGCGAAGTAATCGGGTGAGCTGATCTTCATCAAGTGATCGAAAAGTGTTTGGGTATCTGCCTTGGTAGAGGGAATCTGGGCGACAGGTGTACCCCATTGCCAGAGGGCGAAGGAATACTCCAGCACGCAGTAATCCAGCAGTTCGGGCATGCCGATACGGAAAGTGTAGCCCTTCTCTTGACAGAAGCGATCCAAGAGCGGCTCCATCTCGTTGCGCCGTTTCAATACCTCTTTTTGGAAAGCTTGAATGCGTTTGCGCTCTGCCTTCGTACCTACCTTGCGTAGGAATGGCTCGTGGCGACCATCTTCAGTTGCTTTGCAGAGCGGCCCGACATAAGGCACGGAGAAATCTACGTCGTCAGGGAAGAAGGCTCGGTAGAGCATAGTGGTTTGTCCACCCTTGCTGATGCCCGTGCTGACCCATTTCTCCGGATAAAGTGCGCCGAAAGTCTCCCGCACATGGTGCAGGTCGTAGGCAGAGTTTTCGGCGGTTAGGTAATCCCAGTTTTTGGGATCGGGGGTTGACTCTAAGAAGTAGCGATACTCAACGAATACCAAGTTGGCATCGAGCAGTTTTGTCAGCTCCTCTTGGTATTTGGGGTTGAGGGCGTAAGCAGCGCCATAGCCCTCTGTGACAATGATAGTCGGGCGGTCGAAGCCCCGATGACCGATCACGACACGTTGCGTGAACGTGCCTGCTGCAGGATCTTTCGGATCCACCTGTTGTGTGATGCGTACCACATATTTCTCGGGATAGGTCTCTGATTCTAAGCGTTCGATGCCGCTGATTCCTTTTAATGCTTGCAAGCGTGCCTCTAACTCGTTGGGGTTTGCCCAAACCGTGAGCAAAGCGAGGAGGCATAGTAGAATGGATATACCACTTTTTCTCATGGATGATTTATTTAAATGATTCATAATAGACTGCGAAAGTACACATTTCTGGGCGATAAATCGCAGCTGATCCCTATTTTTACTTGCGAGCCAAGTACATCCCGGCGATGACGAGGAGGGTTCCCGCGATCAGGATCCCGTTGATACGCTCACCCAGCGTGAGGTTAGACACGGCGATGGAGATGGCTGGCATGAGATAGATGTAGTTTGTGGTGACAATGGCATCTAACCGTTTCAGACAGATATTCCAGAGCAGGAAGCAGAGGAAAGAGGCGACAAATCCTAAGAAAAAGAGTCGCCCAAGTACTGGGGCTGACAGCAGGATGTCGGGGGTAGTCAGTAGGGAGTCGTGCATCAGGAAAGGAAGCAATGTGAGGAGGCTGTATAGGAACACCTTGCGGGTAATGAGCCCCACGGCATATTTCGTGCTGAGCCGTTCGATCAACAGCGTGTAGCAGGTCCAACACAAGGCAGATCCTAAGCAGAGCAGGTCCCCTTTGGGGCTTAGGTGAAAGGTGTATTGGCCATTGAGAACCACGATCGCTACCCCACAGAAGGCAAGGATAGAACCCAGAAAAAGCCATTTGCCGGGATGTTCCTTGCGCATGAACCCATATTTCATCAAGAGGGTCAACAAGGGGGTGGTGCTACAGATGAGGGAGACATTGGAGACATAGGTGAATTTCAAGGCGGAGTTCTCGGTCAGGAAATAGAGTGTGCCACCGAATAATCCGGCCAGCAGGAACTTCCCCTCATCTTTCCAGTTGTCTGCCCACAGTCGAAAAGGGCGTTGGAAGAGAGCCAAGCAGACGTAGGCAATCACGAATCGGTAGAAAATGATGTCGGAAGGACTGAGACCTGCCAGAAGCAGTTGCTTGGAGGAGATGAACGTCGTGCCCCAGACGGCGACAATGGCGATAGCCAGTAGGTGCAACCAAAGGTTCCCTTGGTGATGGAATGGGAAAGTTGAAGCTCTCATTGCGGTAGTATCTGTTTTTTCGGGGGCAAAAGTAACGATTATTGTTTGATTGCTTATGTGAAAATCGCACAGTCTGTGCTGGGAACATGCATATCAGCGGGGTAAATGTTTGCGGATTCCTGTGGAAGGTGTATCTTTGCTGCAAAACAAAAGTAACATCATGGATAAAGAATATAAGTCGGAAGTGGGCTGGATCTATCATCTGGTGATTATTCTGGTGATAGTCGGATGTGTGCGTGCGTTTTTGGTAGGAGGGGTGGTGCCTATCGTGGCCTCCCTGTTAGCTGCCCTGCTGGTGCTGCATGTCTTTTTTAACACCTACTATCGTATCACGGCTGACGGGATGCTGATTGCGCATTGCAGCATCTTCCCGGAGAAACGAATCGCCATCGAGGAGATAGAGGCCGTAGAACCTACGGTGATGCCTGTCTCTTCCTATGCGCTCTCGCTCAACCGTTTGATCATCTGGAGCAAGGGGAGGCCGTGGATGCTCATCTCGCCGGTCAATCGCAAAGACTTTGTCAAGCAATTGCGTCAATTCAATCCTACGATACAAATTAAAACTACCTAAAGATGAAATATGATGTAGCGATCATCGGCGGAGGTCCCGCCGGTTATACCGCCGCGGAACGTGCGGCGAAGGGTGGACTTTCCACCATTCTGTTTGAGAAGAATGCCTTGGGAGGTGTCTGTCTCAACGAGGGTTGTGTTCCCACAAAGACCTTGCTCTATTCGGCAAAGACTTACGACAACATCCGCCATGCGTCGAAATATGCGGTGAAGGCGGAGAATCCTTCCTTTGATTTGGGAAAGATCATTGCCCGCAAGAACAAGGTGGTGAAGAAACTGACGGCCGGTATCCGTATGAAGATGACGGAGGCAGGTGCGACCGTGGTCAATGCAGAGGCCTCGATCGAGGGACGTGCGGAGGATGGCACGCTGACCATTGTAGCGGCAGATACCCGTTATGAGGCGGCCAATCTGTTGATTTGCACCGGTTCTGAAACGGTGATTCCACCTATTCCGGGTTTGTCGGAGACGGCCTATTGGACCAGCCGTGAGGCGTTGCAGAGCAAAGAGCTGCCTGCCTCGTTGGTAATTATCGGTGGTGGCGTGATCGGCATGGAGTTTGCCTCCTTCTTCAACAGCCTTGGCGTGGAGGTGCATGTCGTGGAGATGTTGGATAAGATTTTAGGCCCGATGGATCGTGAGCTGTCTGCTATGTTGCAAGCGGAGTATGCGAAGCGTGGCGTGAAGTTCTACCTGGGTCATAAGGTGACGGGTGTGCATGGCACGGAGGTCTCTGTGGAAAAGGATGGAGAATCGTTTACGTTGACAGGAGAGAAGGTCTTGTTGAGCGTGGGCCGCCGCCCGGTGACGAAAGGCTTTGGTTTGGAGAATTTAGGCGTGGAACCTTTCCGCAATGGGGTGAAAGTGAACGAGTATATGCAAACCTCCTTGCCGAATGTCTATGCCTGCGGAGACATCACCGCCTTCTCGCTGTTGGCGCATACGGCGGTCAGTGAGGCAGAGGTAGCGATCGACCATATCTTGGGTAAGCCGCATGCTATGAGTTATAAAGCCATTCCGGGTGTGGTTTATACCAATCCAGAGATCGCAGGCGTAGGTCGTACGGAGGATGAGTTGCAGGCGGCTGGCGTGGATTATCAGGTGAAGAAGATCCCGATGGCTTTCTCAGGTCGTTTCGTGGCGGAGAACGAGATGGGCAATGGCGTTTGCAAGCTCCTATTGGATGGAGAGGGTACGTTGATCGGTGCGCATCTGCTGGGTAACCCCGCCTCGGAGTTGATTGTCATTGCAGGCATGGCGATCGAACAAGGCATGAAGGCTGAGCAGCTTACCCGTTTCGTCTTTCCCCATCCAACGGTGGGTGAGATTCTGAAGGAGGCGTTAGTATGAGTAGCCTATTGATCAAAGATACCACACGGGAGGAGCGTATCCGCATCGTCAACAAGGCGTTAGGCTTTTGTGGCAATAGCGGATGCGAGCTCTGCTCCAGTTGCTGGTTAGGGGGCGGCAGTGTGGACAAGATCTACGAGGATTATATCGAGGGCCGTCGTGAGCTTTCTGAGATCAATCAAGCCTATAGCGAGCAGTTTGCTGGGAAACAACGCAAATGAAAGCACCCGAAATTACACAATCTGATCGTGACGAGCGCGCCCGTTTCATACGAGAGCGCTTTCGTTGCATCGCCGATTGCGATCAATGCGGTAATTGTCAAGTGCTGCATCACCAAGAGGCCGAGTTGGTTTTTGCCGACTATATTGAGGGCCGTCGATCCTTTTTGGAGATTATGATGGAATTGAGGTGAAGATTTCACTCCGACCGAAAGAGACGGAGCGGCAATCGGGGAAATAGCTTGCGAAGACGCAGCAGGTGGGTTGTGACCGTGCTGCCTGCAATGATCAACGTAACGGCTAAGATAATTAGGAGAATGCCGAGGGCTAACCGAGGAGTCATAGCCTCACCAAAGATCGTGATGCCAAAGAAGACGGCGGTCAATGGCTCTAATGCCCCTAAGATGGCCGTGGGTGTTGCGCCGATGCACTGAATGGCTTGGGTGGTGCAGAGAAAGGAGATGGCTGTCGGGAAAATGGCCAAGCAGATGGCATTCCCCCACAAATACCAATGCGTGGGGTATTGCAGGCTCTGTCCGAAATCAACTCGGAAAATAAAGAGGGAGACCCCAAATAGCAGTGTATAGAAGGTGAGTTTCAAAGTGGCAATCCCTTGCAGGAATGGGCGGTTGACCGCCACGATGTAGATAGCATAGCATAAAGAGGAGACCATCACCAAAAGCACACCGATAAGACTCAGCGTATCACCGTCATCCCCTTGATAAAGCAATCCGATGCCACAGAGGGCAATCATGATGCAGAGGATAGTGAGTTTGGTCAGTTTCTCTCGAAAGCAGAGTGTCATAATCAACGCAACCATAATGGGATAGACAAATAGTAACGTAGAGGCAATGCCAGCCGCCATGTAGTGGTAGCTCTCGAAAAGAGCGAGAGAGGAGAGCGCCAATAGCCATCCTAAGACAATCAGCGGGAGCAGTTGCCGCTTCTCTAACCGAAAATGACGTCCACGGGCAATCAACATGATCGCCAATACCGGCAATGCGAAGAGGTATCGCCAGAATAGTACGGAATCAGGTGTCATGCCTGCTTCATACAAGGGGAGAGCGAAGAGCGGGTTCATGCCGTAGCTGGCTGCGGCGATCGCTCCTAATAGATAACCTTTAGCTTGTACATTCATAATGTCCACTTTTTCTAACCAAGCCGCAAAAATAGTGTTTTTGAGAGAATAATCGCCTTTTTAGTTGAATATTACTATCTTCGCGGCGACTTGAAAATTATAAACGAACGAAAGAATGGAAACTGTTGTTAGTGGCATCCGGCCCACGGGAAACTTGCATTTGGGCAACTATTTCGGAGCCGTGAAGAGTTTCTTGCAGATGCAAGAGGAGTATAATTGCTTTTTCTTTATTGCGGATTGGCATTCATTGACTACGCATCCGCATCCCGATAATATCCGTAACAGCGCAAAGACGATCCTCTCAGAGTATCTGGCTTGCGGGTTGGATCCGGAGAAGGCGACGATCTACGTACAGAGCGATGTGCCCGAGGTGGTAGAGCTTTACCTTTATTTGAATATGAACGCCGGCATTGGCGAGTTGATGCGTACCGCCTCTTTCAAGGACAAGGCACGTCAGCAGTTGCACATCAGCCGTGAGGGCTCTGAGGGTGACGTGGAGCGTGAGATCTTCAACGAGGGCAACAAACACAGCGTGAGCGCTGGCTTGCTGACCTACCCGACTTTGATGGCGGCAGACATTATTATTCACAAGGCGTTGAAGGTGCCTGTGGGAAAAGACCAGGAGCAGAACATGGAGATGGCGCGCCGTTTCGCACGCCGTTTCAATACGACTTACGGTGTGGAGTTCTTCCCGATTCCTGCTTCTTTCCACTTGGGTGAGCGCAGTGTGAAGGTGCCCGGATTGGATGGCTCTGGCAAGATGGGTAAGAGTGAGGGCAATGCGATCTACTTGATCGACGACGAGAAGACGATCAAGAAGAAGGTGATGAAGGCGGTGACTGACCAAGGACCTACGGAGCCGAACAGCGAGAAGCCGGCACCGATCCAGAACCTCTTCACCATGATGGAGATTGTCTCTACGAAGGACACTTACGACTATTTCAACGAAAAATACAACAACTGCGAGATCCGCTATGGCGATATGAAGAAGCAGTTGGCTGTTGATATCAACGCCTTCTGTGCGCCGATCCGTGAGCGCATCCTTGATATTGCCGCTAACACGGAGTATATGGAGAAGGTGGCACGTGAGGGAGCCGCGAAGGCGCGTGAGAGCGCGGCGAAGACCTTGAATGAGGTGCGTCAAATCATCGGTTTCCGTCCTTATTAATAAGGTATATGACAGCAACGGTAACAGCGGAGGCTTTCGAGGGAGCGTTTAAACGTTGGTATCAACCCTTGTGCCTCTTCTCGTTGCGCTATATCGCCTCTACGGACGATGCAGAGGATATTGTGCAGCAGACCTTTACGGAAGTATGGGCAAAGCTGCGAGCTGGAGAGTGTATCGAGAACTTGAAAGCCTACCTGTTTCAGGCGGTCAAGCATCGGTCGCTCTCCTTCGCTATGCGCACCGAAATGCGTATGCCTGCGGATAGTATGCCCGATGTAGCGGATGAATCAGAAGAGGAGGCTATCAGAGAGGCGGAGGAACATGCCCGCCTATGGCGTGCGATTGACATATTACCGCCTGCCCGACGAGAGATCTTTTTGCTTTCCAAACGGGATGGCCTGAAACAACAAGAGATTGCCGATCGGTTGCATCTTTCCCTGAAAACCGTAGAGAATCAGATGGGTAAGGCTCTAAAGAGCCTACGTGAAGCGGCGATCCGTGTTTATCTGTTCTTTTTTAATTGATTTTTTTTCGAAAAGGGGATAGGGGTTTTTCGACCCTTCGCTGTCTTAGGGGTAAATCAACCTTTAAAACAGAAAAAGAAGATGAGAAAATTCGTGTTAATGATGGTTGCGACCTGCTGCTTGGGGACAGTAAAGGCGCAAGAGGGTTGGAGCGTGATACCGGAGGTGGGGGTCACGGTCTCTAAACGAGTGAATGGAACGACTTGGCACCCAGCGATGCGTGCGGGTGTCGGCGTGGATTACACCTTCAAGCCGGGATGGATCGGCATCAAATCAGGTTTATACTACACCAATCGGGGCAACAGTGCGCCTACGGGCTTAGAAATGAGCGTTAACGAGGATCGTATAGGTTATGGCTTGCGACAGGGAAGGATCACGCAGCACTTCCTGCAAGTGCCTGTTGTGGCTGACTTCTCCTGGCAGGTGAACGACCGTTGGCGGATGCACTTCGAGGCGGGTATGTATGCCGCCTACGCTGTGAAGAACGACTGGGAGTGGGGAGACTATGGGGCTACTACTTGGACAGCCGTCACCCCAGAGCTGAAGGAGGTGCTGGAGAAGCAGTATGGCTATCCGTTTAAGGAGGGGCTATCTGGAGCCAATGGAACAAAGTCGGGGAACGACAATCCCTACGTCGGGCATAGCCATTTCGATTGGGGTGTTACGACAGGTATAGGTCTGGAGGTGGACAATTGGCAGTTCAAGGTGGGTTATGAGCTTTCGTTGGGCGACGAGGGAGAGCCCTACACCATGCAGTATGCTCCTGGCATCAGGGGAGACTATTACCCTTCGGTCGGTGCGAACTACAACACGTTAATGTGGACCCTTGGCTATCGGTTTAAGATGGGTAAGTAATGTTTCATGGGTTATAAGAGAGGTTTTCGATGAAAGCTGACGAACAGGACAAGCGGAGAGAGGCGGCCCTACGCTTTGTGGCTAAGCGCTACCGATCAGGAGCCTTGGATCCTGATCGAGCGTGGCGGCGTTTTGCGGAGACACAGGGAATCTCCTCCTTGAAGCGTGTGTGGATGAGATCAGCCTATGTCTGGACAGTGGCCGCTTCCATCGCTCTGCTTGTCAGCCTCATCGGATTCTATCAATGGCAACAGAAGCAGCCCGATTGGGTGACCTTTACAGCCGAAGCGCAGCAAGTTAAGCGGTTGACATTGCCAGATCAGACCGAGATCTCGTTAGCGGGAGGTAGCCGATTGACTTATGACGCACGGCACTATGGTCAAGAGATGCGCTTAGTGCGCTTGGAGGGAAAGGCATTTTTTGAGGTGTGGCATGACGAGGCACGTCCTTTCCGGGTAGAGACAGCGGAGAGCCGAGTGACAGTGTTGGGTACCCGCTTTCAAGTGGTGGTTGGTGAGGAGCAGACAACGGTCGATGTCGTGAGCGGAAAAGTGGGTTTTGCCTTGCTGGAAAAAACGGATTCTGTAGCGCTAACTGCCGGTTTGCAGGCCTACTATACTTCGGGAGATCCACGTATAAAAGTAACAGCACAACCAAACCCGAATGAGTTGGCCTGGCTGACCCATCGTCTGCGTTTTGAGGAGACCCCTTTACCTCAGGTGGTTGCTGATCTGGAACAGGCCTATCAGACAACGCTTATCTATTCAGGCGATGCGGATAAACGCTTGACAGCTACCTTGGAGGAACTGACCCTTGAAGAGGCATTGCAAGTGGTCAACGAAACGTTGGATGTGCGTATCACGCAGAATCCCCCTAATCCTTGAACGCATGAGGCGAAAAAAGTTGGTTTGGTGTCTGTTATGCGGTCTGTTGGGAATCAGCCAATGGTTGATGGCCCAAGAGAAAACCCTCACTTTACACCTGAACCAACGCTCTTTGCGAGAGATCCTGACGCAGTTGGAGGCCGAGGCGGATGTCTCGTTCTCTTATGAATCCACCCTGTTGGATGACTTACCTCTTTATACATTAAACGTAGAGCAGCAGCCCTTGAGCGAATGCTTGGTACATCTTTTTGCGGAAACACCCATAACTTATCACCAAACGGGGAGGGTCATTATTCTGAAACGAAAAACGAGGACGGCTGAACCTACCCGACAGGTACAACTACGGGAGGTGGTGATTACCGCAGAGGCGATCAACGATTCTGTGGGGACGTCGGAATGGATGGCGGCAGCGATACTCTCCGGCAAGCAATTTCATCATACCCCTACGCTGTTGGGTGAGCCGGATGTGGTGAAGACCTTACAACAAACTCCTGGCGTGTCGAATGGTACGGAGGGGTTGGCAGGCCTCTATGTGCGTGGTGGGGAGGGCGATGACAATCTCTTCCTGTTGGATGGTGTGCCCATCTATCCGGTGAATCATGTAGGTGGGCTCTTCTCCGCTTTCCATACCGATCTGGTGCGTAGCCTCGCCTTTTACAAATCCGCATTTCCGGCTCGTTATGGGGGGCGACTCTCTTCCGTGTTGGATCTGAATACCCGTTCGGGCAACTTCGAGCAGTTGCACGGAAGTGCGACTTTGGGATTGACTGCAGGTGCTTTTCGGCTGGAAGGGCCATTGGTCAAGGAGCGTACCTCTTTCCATGTCGGATTGCGTCGCTCTTGGTTGGATCTGCTTTCCGCCCCTACTTTGGCGATTATCAATAGCCGGAAACGGGATTGGGGGGATTGGTTTAACTTCCGCTATGCCTTTCACGACCTCAATGTTCGGTTAGATCATCGGCTGAATACGCACAACCTGCTCTTTCTCAGTTTATATCAAGGGACAGATTTTTTCAAGGGTGGACGGAAAGATTCCCCTTCTACCTCCGAACAGACTGCCTACTTAGATGAGCAAAAGGGGGTGTTACGCTGGGGAAACCTGATGGCTACCTTAGGGTGGCGACTGCAGGTGGATAGCACACGCTATGGGCAAGCCAACCTGTTTGTCACCCGCTACCATACGCATGCCTCGGCGCTCTCCCGAAACAGTTATGGTGAACCGAACACCTCCACTTATCAGGCTTCTGTTTCAGAGTCGGTGCAATCCAATAACCTGTTGGACGTGGGATTACGTGGCTCTTTGGAACATCGCTGGGCGGCACACCGTTGGCAAGGAGGTTTGTCTTGGACGTTGCACCGCTATTGTCTGGAAGCTACCCTATCTCAGCGCAGTAATCTTTCGGCCAATTTGGAGGACCCCACACAGCGCAGCTTCTCTAACCAACAGTTGTGGACCCATGAGGGAGTCCTCTATGGGGAGGGCGATCTCCGACTGAGTCCGACCGTACGCATGAGTGGAGGTGTGCGCTTAGCGCTTTTCCTCGTAGAACAAAAGGGATATGTGGGGATTGAGCCTCGTTGGGCGATGATGTGGCAACCCTTTCCGGGTGTGCATGTGCAAGCGTCCTATGCACGCCAACACCAATACAGCCATTTGCTGAGCGAGAGTTACATCAACTTGCCCACGGATGCTTGGGTACCCTCCACCGCTCACCTCCGTCCTATGCGGAGCGATCAAGGCACACTATTCATCGGCTATGAGGGCGTGCATGGTTATCACCTCTCCATGGAGGCTTATTATAAGCAGATGCGTAATCTATTGGCCTATAAAGATGATTTCCATGTGATAGGGTCGTTTGCCGATTGGGAGGAGAAGCTGACCGCGGGGAAAGGTCAGGCGTATGGTGTGGAATGGCTGGCTCGGAAAGAGGCAAGGCGTTGGAGAGCTTCACTGGGTTATACCCTCTCGTGGTCAGATCGTCAGTTTGCTGAGATTGACAACGGGCGACGTTTCCCCTCCCGCTACGACAATCGGCATAAGGTGAATCTGACATTCTCTCAAAAACTTTCGCAAAAGGTGGAGCTGACAGCCGCATGGACCTACTCTTCCGGCAATCACTTGACCCTTTCCGTGGAGAACTATGAACCGGCCAATCCGGTGATTCCCTCTCGATGGCAGATGGATAGCTATGGGCGCTTGGATAGTTGGTTGCCTAATACGTATGAGGAGTCGTTGAATGCTTATGGCCGACGTAACAACTATCAGTTGCCACCCTATCACCGGTTGGACATTGGGCTAACTTTCTATCGGCCTATGACAAAGGGGCGGATGGGAATCTGGCAAGTGGGGTTATACAACGCCTATTGTCGTATGAATCCCCTTTTTGTCATCAAGGATGAACGAAGAGCCAATTGCTATCCTTTAGTAAATACACCTGGGCAGAGCTATGTGTATCGTCCTGTATTTAAGCAGGTAGGAATCGTGCCCGTAATCCCCTCCGTCTCCTATACCTATCAATTCTAACAAAAGTAGTGTATGAAACGAATCTTGTACATAGTAATCGGTATCAGTTTGACCGCCTGTTTGACAGAGGTGGATCTTTCTGACTTGCGGGAATCACCTCGATTTGTGGTGAATGGAGTGGCCGTGGCTGGAGAGCCTTTGCGATTGAGCGTGACGCATACATGGTTCTATACGGATGATCATCCCAATGTGGTGATACCCGATGCGACGGTACGCCTCTATGTGAATGACCACTATGAGGAGACAATCCCTTTTGTGCCCGGAGATACCCTGTTCAATGCGGTAGGCAGTTATCAGGCCGCTTTTGTGCCTAAAATGGCTGATCGGCTACGTTTAGAGGTTTCCGCACCTGGCTATGAGGCGATCCATGCGGAGACGGTAATCCCGCAAGCCTCCCAGCTATTGGAGGCTAAAGCTGTGCGAGAAGTAAGTACGGCAGATAGCGCGGTAAAAAGAGTCGTGTACTCCATCAGCTTCCAAGATGCAGTTGAGGAGGAGAACTATTATCTGTTCCGCTTGGAGGAGGGGAATCTGATCAATGAGGAAGAGGCTACGTATAGTTGGCGAGTGCTCTATTTGGATTATGCGGAAGAGCCGCTTTTTGTGCAAAGCACTTCCGCTTTGGATCAAATTCTTTTTTCGCAGTATCTATCAGGTTATGATGGACGGGTGTTCTCCGATGAGACCATCAATGGTAAGAGCTATACGATACGTTTGCAAACAAGTACTCACTATGTCAGTGAGGCCACCAAGCGGTTGCGCGTACGTCTCTATGCGATCTCTGCCGACTATTATAGGTATTTAAAGACCTTACAAGATCAGTCAGACAGATCTTTTGCCAATCATTTGATCGACGCAGGCTTGGCAGAACCCATCCGGGTATATAGTAATATAGATGGAGGATTGGGCATCTTCGGAGGATGTGCGCCCAATAGGATGGAAGTGGATTACGAGTAGGAGCCGTTCTACACTTTCCAGAGAAGATATACTCCTTTTTCAAAGAAGATATACTTCATTGGGCAAGTAAGTAGTACTTCTCCGACAAAGTAAGTATATCTTCTCTGACGGTAGGGGCAACGGCTATCGCCAAACGCACTTCTCAGAAAACTACCATTCCAAACCACTCCAACTAAGAGGTATAATAGATAAACCGCAAGCCAGAGCTCTGGCAGATCTGATTATACGCTTGCCAACGGCAGCCAGCGTTGAGACACTCCGTCTCAGACTTTTTCAGTGTACAAGGATCAACACCAATGTTAGCCTCGCCGCCGGAGACTTAACGCAATTCCTCGTCAGATACCGTCTCAAAAGATACATGCTTAAAGTCATTCATAGCCATGAATTTAGAAACAACAGCAAAGGTGATAAAGAATCGGAATAACAAAAAAATCCCCTGACAATTTGGATGAAACTATTCTCCCAATCCCAACGACCTGATATACTTTAACAAGTCATCGAAGTACCTTCTCCGAAAATCGGTAAACGACGGATAACTCGTCTGCGCACGCCGCATCCAATCATGCAACTTGCTATTCAAATGAGAGGGGATATGTCGACAGGATGGGATGCCGGATCAAGTCCGGCAGGACACGGGAGGGTAGTGCGTGCCTCATTTTAACATACCCTTTTCCTATGCGTTTAATTGCCTTGATTAGAGTGGAAAAGAGCTGTATCCAGCGCATCTATCGAAAAATATTTTGAAAAAAAGTTGCTGAAACGCTTGGTGGTTTAAAAGAAAGGCGTACCTTTGCACCCGCAATCGAGAAAGCAACGATGGTTGTTGAGCGATAGCGAGACGATCTTTGAGGATATTTACATAATACGACAAGTAGTACAAGAATCGGAATCGAGTATATCGATAAAGAGTACCGTCAATGAAGATGACCTTGGGCTACGATGAGGAGACGGAATCCGGGCTGAGGATATAAAGAAACAATTTGAACAACGAAGAGTTTGATCCTGGCTCAGGATGAACGCTAGCGACAGGCTTAACACATGCAAGTCGAGGGGCAGCACGGTGTAGCAAT
>JAFBIR010000023.1 GCA_021531385.1 Parabacteroides distasonis
GATGAAGAAAATGCTATCCGGTTGTGCCTCCAACTCCTTCAAGTACATCGTCTTATCGACGTAATACAAGTTTCTCTCCCTTACCGACACAAAGTCGGCCACGCCATAGGGTATTTGCTTGATCTCGTTCATAACTCACCTTTATTAATAATTCGCTATTGCCTTGGTGACAAAGATACGAAATCCTATAACAAGACACTGTGAGTAACCAGATTTTCTACAAAAAGAGCCGCAAAGCGTAGTCGGATTCCGACCCTCGCTTTGCGGCTCTTTTTTTTATTTTGGATTTAGGAATGAGGACTTATTCTCCCCAATTCCTAACTCCTAATTCCTAATTCCTCACTTTACGAAGACTTTCTCGGTGATGCGATCGTTGCCCTTCTGGATAACGACTACATAGATGCCAGCCTTGGCCGGAACCTGTGTGAGGTAAGAAACCTCGTCGTTGAAGAGCGTCTGGCCTGTTACCGAGTAGATTGCTACTCGCAACGGCTCTGCCGGAGCTACCACAATCGCACCCTTCACGGTGTAGAGCTGTGAGCCTTCGGAGATGGCCTCGATGCCTGTCGGCGTCGCGCTCAGCTCTACACTCTTCTTCACGAGCAGTGTGCCCAACGCATTGTAAGCGGCTGTCTCTATATAGTAAGACTTGCCCTCCTCCAAGCCGGTCAGTGTGAAGCTGATTGTTGTCGCTTTCAGCTTACCATCCTTGTCGAACTCATAGGTCTTCAGCGGAGTGGAATCGGTCTTCTTCGCATAGAGGAACAACTTGTAGCTCGTTGCGCCGGAAACTTTCTCCCAAGTAATTGCCGCTGTTGTTGCTGTACGCTCTGCTACCACCGGATTCGATACGGTCGGGATCTCGGGTTCGGGATCTACAGTTCCACCGCCACCACCAGGGATAACCGGATCAGCGCGATAACCTAACTGGTTACTGCTATAGACAACGGCATAATTCTCTGTATCACCACCGCTGATGTAGTAGGCTGTTGAAGCGCCACTGCCTGTGGTTGTGATTGTCGGATTATAACCAATTGTGTTCCAATTGACTGTTGCGCCCGTCTCACGCACCGTCAGAGTAACACGCTGTTTCAATGCATCTGCACTGGGTGCACTTGCAGGCAATACGGCATCAATCGTTGAGCGAACGATATTACCGGTTGTAGGATTTGAAGCTAACGTATAGTTGCTATTATCCAAAGAGGTAGGCCAAGTTAACTTCTTACCTGTACCTACATTCGCATCAGCTGCACCATCCCCATTCAGGAATTTAACCGTAATGGCCGGAGCTGCCTCGCCAACAAGCAAGCCTGTTGCGTTGTAGTCGGTCAATGTCAGCGTTGCGCTGCCATCGTAATACTTACTGATCGGGCTGGTTACGGTCAACGCACGAGGACTGATCGTACCATTTATGCTGATCGAACCAACTTTGTAATTAGCGGCATTCGCACCTTTCAACGCAATTGGTTGAGTCGGATTGATAGTCACCCCAGCACCTGCATTCGCTTGCGTATAGTTGAAGCTAATGCCTGTCAGGTCTAAGGCCACACCGGCGGGTGCTTCCTCAATAGTCAGACTTGGATTAGCAACTGTCGTACCATCGTAAGTCTTATCCTTGTTGGAGACATTGATATCCAGTATCTTCGGAGTGACTGTGATTCGATGATAAACTACTGTGCTACCATTATCAGCAATTACAGCTGCATCACCCACACCTACTGCATTGATGGTATAATTACCTGAATTCTCTGTCAAGGTAATTACCGCCGGATTGGAAACAGAGTAAGCGAAACCATTTACTTTTGTCAGTGACGCTGTTTGTCCATATATTAATGAGGTAGAAGGTTCTGCAGCGCGCAAAGCAGCGGCACGCGTTAAAGAATTCGGTCTAATTGTCCAGGTGTGTTCCGTAAATGTAAATGTCTCAGACAAAGATACACCTCTTACGCTCTTTGTGTTGTTATCGTATGTAGCCTTTGCATACTTTTTGCCATCCGAATCGGTCTCAGTAGTAACATTTACACCTGTCCATCCCTCAGCATCAACCAATAAACCAGCTACGGTATTGGCTCCACTTGTATAAGTCAACACCTTCGGTGTACCCTTCTCGATTTCAACAGTACCGCTTTCAGAAGCAAGAGATACGGTGCCATAGTTCGGGAACTTTACATTATCCAATGAAGCTCTCCACTGACCGTTGTTCTCTGTCACAGTGATCTGACCGGTGTAGATCGGATCAATAGTTTGACCATTGGCTGTGAAGCTCAAAGAATAATGCAATGCGCTTTCGTTGTGCTTGCGATGTACATCCGAAACCGTTACGGCTACATTACCACCTGAAGTGATTGAACCTGTCCAGTTAGTCGGCTGTATGACAGTATAACAGCTTTTCGCATCTCCTTTTATCTTTAACGGCTCTGAAATCACAACAGGCTTGTTCTCCCCTACATTCTTGTCTAAGAACCGATATTTCACATTATCGATATCCATTTGAACATCGTCGTTTCCAACAATACCCTCTAACGAGCAGTTCACATTAACCTCTAACTTTCCATCGTATGACTTGGTGATCGGAGAAGGTTTATACGTGATAGCCTTCGGCTCAACCACTACGGTTTGTTTAGCGGTAGCAGTGATATAGTTCGCCTTCTCGGCTTTTACCGTGATGGTTGCCTTACCCGGTTTAGCAGCAGTGATCGTCTTTCCATCTGTCTCGTCGAGTGTTAATGCTGCACCCTCAACAGAATATGTAACGGTTGCACCCTCTGCATAACCCGTAGCTGCCAAGGTTACCTTGCTACCATAAACCAAGCGAGAGAGGTTGGTGACAAAGCTAATGTTTTGAGGAGTCAAAGACAAATCCACTTTGAAATCGGTTGTGCTTGTGCCCACTAAACTCTCAGAAGCTTTAGCAGTAGCTTTCAGATTAATTTCTGCATTGCCCAGATTGGTCAAATCAGCTGTGAAGTAACCATTCTTATCCACAGTCAAACCGGAAGCTTTCTCAGTATTGCCAGCCTGGAAGCCACCCTTCAACTTAATTGTCTCAGTACCACCATTATTAGTCACGTGGCCTTTGACGGTAACGGTGCTCCTGTTGTTGCTTACCGTTGCGCTCACGATTTCCACAGTCGGCTCAACAGCTTTGATTGTCAAATCAGCACCCACATACTTAATCGCATAGTTGTTAGAGGTTAAGCCATACGGAGTGACTTTGTATGTTCCAGCCAAAGAGCTGCTCGTTGCCGGGCAATCAAATTGGAGCGTGCCGCTGAGAACCTCTTTAGTCTCACCATTGACGAAACCTGAATAATCTACGTCGAACCCTGTTGGAGTAGTACCATAATTTATCTCCGTTATCGCCTGGGTCGTTACTGTAAGCTTAGCTTTGCTTACTTTAGCAGTTACCGGAGCAACAGCCACCGTGTAATAATCATCGAATTTCTTACTATCAGCTATGTCTGAACCAGTTACTGTGATCTTTACAGGGACAGCATCTCCAGCGTCTGCGGATTCTAACTCATAGTCGTAGCCTAAATTGATAAGTTCGTTATCCAATGCACCAGAAACAGTTACAGTTGCTTCATTATCTAATTCTACATGCTTTGTTCCATCATACGTCTTATCTTTTGCCTTAATTCCGGAAACGGTGATTGTGCGCTTCAAGACCTCAACAGCTTGTGTAACTGTAACGTCATCATATTCCAGACTCAACGTAGCCTTACCCGGCTTCTTGATCTTCAGGGTCTGCTTGCTATCTGTGCCTGTTTCGATTTCTACAGATTCAGAACCCTCTGTCACATCGAATTTAATCTGTTTATCCCCTACTGGAGTGATATTGCTCAACAGCGGCAAGTTTTCATCACCATAGACAACGGTTGCCGGAACAGAGATAATTGCGTAGTTGATACCTTGAGCAGAAGCGTTCTGCCAGATCTTGAAGGTCTCTTCATTCTCTGTCTTAGAAACCATTACCCAGCCGTCGCCAACAACCCAAGAGGAAGCAGCGCTTTCGCTATCTGCCTTAATTGCGGTTGCCTCTGCAAATGAACAGTTATTGCCAATTGTGAATTTCGGAGTTTCTGTAACGTTTAAGCCTTTATCCACATTCACGCCATACCAGCCGTTACCCTCCGTATGGAAGTTCGTAGCAGTTACTTCTGAACCATTGACGATCAAGCCGGCTGCAATCGTATTTTTAGCAATTACGTTATCCAACTTTACGCCCGTTGCTTTATATACATTGATCGCACTGCCGGAATTTGTCTCAGCATTCGCACGGCCTGTTCCATCAACTACCAAGTTCTGCAGCAGTACATTGTCCGCCAACACACTGATCATGTGCTTTGAATCACGGTCTGTGCCGCCAGTAAACGTACCATATTTAATCGTTGAGGTCTTTTCACCGACAGTGGTTCCCACCAACGCTACAGACTTATTCATGGTCAATTGCTTTGTCAAAGCAAAGTCCTTAGCTGCCAATTTGATAGTATCGGCATCCATTGCTACAGCTGCCTGCAACGCTTCCTCAGTGTCCACACCGATGATCAATTTACCGGTTCTGGTTAAGGATGCGCCTTCAGCGATTGTATAACCGCCATTGAATGTCCAAGTTTTGCCAGCCGGAACAGTGAAGTCAGTTGTCTTATTGCCTGACGTATTTCCTGTGAAAGGAGCAAGCGTAACCGGTAAATTATTAACCGTTAAATTTCCATCCAATCCATCGCTTAAACCGAAGATGAAAGGAAAGTTGTTGCCACTGAAATTCCAAGTAACCGAACCGGTAATATTGTGTGCGTCATTCTTTTGGCTGCCAGAAGCGGACCAGTTGTAAGTCGCACCGGCATAAGCATAATAATCTGCCGCATTACCGCTGAATGTACAGTCCTCAATATTGATCGTGATATTTTCTACACGGCCACGGTTCACTGCTGCGATCTCGATTGGATCTGAATCTTTTGTGAAAGTACAGCCTGTGGCCGTAATTGTTACATTATCCGAACGGCCGTTTGAGCCCGTTCCCAATAAACCACCGGAGATTTTGACATTGTTTAATGTGGCAACAACCTCTTTTGAATAGGAGATACCTTGACCGCCACCAGCACATATAATAGAAGCTGAAGCGTCTGTAATTGACATCGTCGTTTTGGAAGTTCCATTTACGGAATTCTCAAACTCGGTGTCAATCGTGTTTGTAGTTTTACCTGCATCATAACCACCGCCAAGAACCCAATTTAAAGAAGTTTGCGCTCCAGAAACTGTTATAGTTACTTCATTCGATTTGGAATAGTATTGACCACCTGCAACAAGCATATTTGTTACTGTTCCCCCAATGATTGTGATATTCGTAGATCCAGTAACATTAGCTGCTATACCATTTTTCTGATTGTCGGTATTTGTGATTGAACCATAACCACCGCCATAGACATTGCGAAGCTGACCGCCAAACATGTTGATCGTTGAAGCAGGAACCGTTGCATCTTTAGCTCCACCATATAAGGAGACTCGGTTTCCATACGGCAAAACTATTTGATCATCGTCAGAAAGGCTAATGGTTGTTGTTCCATCAGGGTTGTCAAAGACAGTGACTGTGTTACCATTAGCATAGAAATTAGTATTGTAATAGGTTACGCCATTTTTATCTGAAGTTGAGTAATCTGAGGTGAATCTGGATGTGAAATTAGATGATTTTGGGTACTTTGTAGTCACCCAATAAATCATATCTTTTTCAGGGCTGCCACCTCTTCCTTGCACAATTTGCCAGTCATAGATGTAGGTAGTTGCAGATCCCGGCTCAAACTTCACTAAATCCTTTGGATTCGGACAATTATCTTTCTCTGCCCAAATCTTGGCGTTCTCTTTGAAGTTATAGCCATTACCCTTGATTGTCAATAATCGGTCGTAATTCGTAGAGCCTTTGTCGATATTGACACCACCCCAACCGTTGTTTTGGGTCTCCAAAACGGAAGCTTCTACTTGAGAGTGAACCAACATACCAGCGTGTGCACAGCTTTCAATTTTCATGCCATTGATAACTGTAGTCATCGCTGTTTGTACGTTCAAACCACTTCCATAGGATTTCTCAATCTTCAAGAATTCCAGATTGACCGTTTTTCCTGTCTCACTTCCACTAACAGTCACCAAATTTTTATGACCAGATGCATCTGCCTTGAAATTTTTCTCACCTTCAACTGGGCTCAAAACAGAAGTAATGTTGTTACTTTTATCTCTCGCTCCCTGTAATGTGATCGCCTTTGTGATAGTCAGTGGTGTGCTCAGCGTAAAGGTGCCAGCAGATAATTTGATCGTCTGACCCTCCTCTACAAATCGCATAGCATCGGGAATGGACGCATAATTGACTGTTACACCGCTACTTTCACTCTGTGTTGTGATCCATGCGTAAGGAGCAGTGAGTTCATTAATATTCACTGCATTCACTGTGCAGGTAGCTGTTGCCAATGTTTGAGATTGCTCATTCTCAGACACGACAGTCACCACTTTCATTGTATAAGTGTACGTTCCTTCTGTTGTAGGTTTTACCTTAAAATAGGAGGTACCGTCGATCAGTGGGAAACCAGTGGAAGGGCCAAAGCCTTGCGTAAGCGGTTGCCATTCTTTCCAACCGGTGTTCTCTCCGTTTGGTTCATAATACCAAAAAGATAAAACGTCAAAGTTCTTACCCTCTTCGGTCTCAACCGTCACACGTACCATGGTATTCTCTGCTACTGAGCCTTTGGTTGTTGTGACGCTATACACTGTTTCTTGGCCAACCAGAGCCTGGCTTAAATCGGAGGTGATGGTTACCCCATTTGTTTGGTTACCTTCTTCCTGTGCCATCGCCCACCCGACGGATGCGAGGAGGAATGAGCAGAGCAGCATACCTATGCGTAATATTCTTTTCATATTCAATATGTTTTGATTGTTGATTAAAATAGTAATTAGGATTGATCGGGGGGATCGTTTTGATCTCCGGATCAAAATAGGTAAGGTTAATGTTATCACTCCTGTTTCATAGGCGGTATTGTTTAATTGGCCATCCGTCCCCTCAATGGCGGTTGTATATAAAAAAAGCGTGGGAACTGTTGATTATATCCCGTAGGAGGCTCTGGACTGCCCTGTTTGCAATATAAACAACAGTACCCACGCTCCTCCATATATGCACAAGATGGAATGGACTGAAGCCAATCCATCCCGACAAATATCGAAAGAAGCGTGAGCATCTGATTGTCTATTATCCGCAAACTGAAATTGTCCAGATTTCCTTCGGGGATAATATCGTTAAACGCTCTACGTTAATTCCTATGTTGTATGCAGCGGAGACGTAGCCACGCTATGTCTCTACAACGAACACACACCCTTGTGCATCCTCATACGCCACAAAGGTAGAGGGTATCCCTAAGACAGCCAAACATTTGTCGCTCTTTTTTCGGTTTTCCTTGTGTTTTTCTGCGATTTCCAGTGGTTTAGCCTGTCGGCTTCACCATTGGCTATGATCTTTTCACGCCTCCGGCGTTTGCGGATTGGATTAATCAATAGATTGCCACCCCGCGACGGCTCAGCTACACCGTGTAGAAAACCTGTCGCGGGGCGCGAAGACTCAGCTACACCGTGTAGAAAACCTGTCGCGGGGCGCGATGGCTCAGCTACACCGTGTAGAAAACCTGTCGCGGGGCGCGATGGCTCAGCTACACCGTGTAGAAAACCTGTCGCGGGGCGCGAAGACTCAGCTACACCATGTAGAAAGCATTTCGCGGGTGCGCGAAGAGTCAGCTACACCATGTAGAAAGCCTTTCGCGGCGGGTGCGGCCGTTAATTCTTGTGCTTTTGCTGTTTTTTCAGCTTGTTGACAGCATTCTCCAACGATTCAGTCGGCTCAATGATGTTGTAGGCGCCCCAAAAACTTTCGTCGGCAAAGTCGAGCACCTTATCCGACAGGGATTGATCGGCCTTGAAAGCGAAGCGATAGGGGATGCCGCTCTGTGCCTCCCGTCCATCGGTGACCACCATCTCGGAGACGACCGTATAGTTGGTGGAGAAGAGTTTGCGCTTCCAGTCGCATTTGAAACGCACCTCGTTGCGGATATAACTCAGGCGCGTGACGCCCTCCTGCTCCTTGTAGGTGACTAAGAAAGAGACCTCCAACGGCTTGAAACGGAGGCCGAACGGCTTCCGGCGAAGGATGGCCTCCGTGGCCTTGACCTGATCGTCCATGTTGAGCGCGAACTCCGCCCGGCTGAAGCTGAGTCGCTCCTTGTCGATGAATAGTTTGCCTTCGTAAAGCGCGTAGGGCAGGATCACCGCCGGCGCGAAGCTGATCACGTAATGCGGGCGGTCGTTCAGCATGGTGCTCTCTTCCATGCGAAAGGCGTAATAGGGGAGGATCTCCGGCGAGAGCAGCAGATCCGGGTTCTTGACCACATCCACATAGACGGAGAGGTTGGGCCCTCCCAAGAGCTTGATGGCCAAGGTGTCGCTTGCCTTCTGGCTCAACAGCTTACGCCCCTTGTAGATCTGCACGCGATCCCGATCCACACTGCGTCCTTTATAGGAGGTCTTATAGATGTCGATGATGGCTTCGGAGATGTTGATGTAGCGCCGTCCCTTTTGGGCGGTCTCCCGGTAGAAGCCGGTGAGCATACTGCCGGTGGTGAGGTAATTCACATCCACCTTTCGCAACGCCTCCTGCACGATGATGCGCGGGTCGTTCGCGCGGATAATCACCTCGGCCAGGGTGTTGGTATTCGGCTCCAACCAGACCGTGTAATCGGATAGGTTTTTCCCCGTGAGCGGAATCACGTCGTTGAGGTAACCGATGTGCGACACCTCCACCTGCCGCGCTTGCAGGCTCTGGCGTACTTTGATCGTAAACTCACCCTCCTCGTTGGTGATCGTGCCGACCGAAGTGCCCGGCACGGAGATATTCACATAGCCAAGCCGCTTCTTGCTCTGCTTGTCTTTGACGATGCCGCTGATGGTGATGAACGGCTCTTCCACTTGATCTTGTGCCCGCAACGGGGTTATGCCGCAAGCCAACAGCAGCAGCAAGATCCAACTTAGGGCTTGTTTCGTACATGTTCTCATCGCCTTATCCCATTAAGTGATTCAATCGGTTCAACTTATATCGCCGTGAAATTACGAAAAGCGGATGAGAAAGCCAAGGAAAAATCAAATTTTTCCGGCCAACCAGGCATCAATCAGTTTGCGGGCGAGGCTCAGCTTGCGCGGAATCTCCGGCAGGTTGTCTTTCGAGAAGAAGGCACCGGTGCTCAGCTCCTCCGTTTGCAGCTTCAGGGAGCCTCCGGCATAGGTGGCTGTGAAGCCGATCATCAAGCCGCTCGGGTAGGGCCAAGGCTGACTGGCGAAATAACGCAGCTCCTTGATTTCCAAACCAGTCTCCTCACGCACCTCCCGACGCACGCACTCCTCCAAGGTTTCGCCCACCTCGATAAAGCCGGCCACCAAGCCATGGAAGTTGCCTCGGAAATTGCGGGCATGTACCAATAATATCTCCTCTCCTTTGCGGATCAACACGATGATGGCCGGCGCGATAGGGGGATAGAGCTCATGGCCACACTGCGGGCAACGCTTGCAGATCGGGGTGGTTTGCTCGGTCGGCGTGCCGCACACCGGGCAATAGCGGCTGTGCGTGTCCCAATAGAGCAATTGAAACGCTTTGCCTGCCTCGTCGTAGGCCGCTTGCGGCAACAGATCCCACGAGGCGCGCAGCCCCATCATCCGGTAGCCCGAAAGCTCCACGGGCGCGGCGAGGTGGGCCGCTCGCGCGGTGCCCGCTCCTTGATAATCTACCGTGAAAGCGCGATCGACCGCCACGGGAGGCTCTGCGCCAGCAGGAATCGCTAACCCCTCCGGGCGCTCTTGCAGCAGCAACTGATCCCGGTAGAACAGATACCATCTCAACTTTTGTGCTTCAGATTTCATATTTCCACTTTATTGACTTGTTTATTGACAATCTTTGCGCAAAGGTAGAAATATTGCTACTTTCGCGCATCAATCCGATTTGATTTATAGACAAGATAGTATGAAACAGATGAAGTATGTTTTGCTGGCCGCCTGTTTGGGAGGAAGCCTCTCCGGCTGGGCGCAAGCAAATGACGGCGCGATGACGATCAATGATTTAGCGGCATGGGAACGCATCGCGCAGCAGGCCATCTCTGACGATGGTCGCTGGGTAGCCTGCCGCATGGAGCCTTGGGAGGGCGACGCGACGGTGTTGCTCTATGCCTCCAAAGGTGGCGAGGTAGCTCGTTTTCATCCGGCTACCGCTTTCCAGTTTTCTGCCTCCTCCCGCTATTTGGTGGTGAAAGAGGTGCCGGCTGTGGAGACAGTCGATTCGTTGAAGCTGCGCAAGACCAAGAAGGAGAAGATGCCGATGGATCGGTTGGTCATCCGCTCCGTGGAGGGCAAAAGCGAGACGATCGACTCGTTGCGCAATTACAAAGTGGCCGAGTCGGCTGATTGGATCGCCTATCAGCGAGGCCGCAAAGACTCTACACTCTATGTCCGCACGTTGGACGGCAGCAAGCAGCTGACCTTCCCCGCTGTGACCGCCTATCAATTCGCGAAGAAGAGCGGCATGTTGACCTTCACCAGCGCCGACGCGAGCCAGGCGGGTATCTTCACGCTCAATCCGGAGCAGGGAGCGCCGAAACAGATCAAGGCCGGCAAGGGTGAGTATCGCCAGGTGGCGTTGGATGAGCAGGGCAACCGGTTGGCCTTCCTCTATTGCGCCGAGAAGGATTCGGCCTACAAGGCCTTGACGCTCTACCTCTCTGAGCAACAGGCTCCCGCCAAGGAGATTGCCGCTCGTGGCAATCAGGCTTTCCCGGCCAATTGGGTGATCAGCGAGCATGGCACGCTGCAATTCTCCAAGGCCGGCACACGCCTCTATTTCGGTACGTCGCCTGAGCCCCGTCAGAAAGACACGACGCAGTTGGCGGAGAATCGCCCCAACGTGCAGGTGTGGAGCTGGAACGAGCCGGTGCAATATACCGTACAGGACTACAACAAGGCACAAGATTTGAAAAAGAACTACCGTGCCGTATATCACATCGGTAAAGGCACATTGGTGCAGTTAGCGGATAAGGAGCTGCCGAACCTGCAATTAGCCAACGAGGGCGATGGCGATCTCGCGTTGCTCTCTACCACCACGCCTTACTCCCTCTCTTCGATGTGGGAGGGACGTACCCGCAGCGACTATTATACGGTCAATGTGGAGACGGGTGCCCGCAAGGCTTTAGCCACAGCCGATTATGGGCGTTATCGCCTCTCGCCGGCTGGCAAATATGCCTATTGGTATGGAGAGACCGACAGTTGCTGGTACACCCGCTCGATGGCGGACGGCACGCTCTATCGGCTGACCACGCCGCAGACATTCGCGGCTTGGGATGTGCTGAACGATGTGCCCGATTATCCCCGTTCCTACGGCGCGGCCGGTTGGACCGCCGACGACAAGGCATTGCTGCTCTATGACCAATATGATTTGTGGCAGTTCGATCCTGAGGGCGCGAAGGCTCCGGTGAACCTGACCAAAGATGGCCGTACGGCGAAACGTTCTTATCATCAGGTGGCTTTGGACAAAGAGGCACGCACGATCGACCTCAGCCAGCCGCAGCTGCTCGTGGCTTTCGACGAGGTGACGAAGGGCTACGCCTACTATGAGGCCCGTCTCGATGGCAAATCCACGCCGAAGAAATTGATCGGTGGCGATTATATGCTGCGCACGATCGAGAAGGCGAAAAACACGAACGACGTGATCTATACGATCGAGAACTATGCGCAGTATCCCGACCTGCACCACTCCACGACCGCTTTCAAGCAATCCGTGAAGCTGACCGATGGCATCGCCCAGCAGGGCAAGTACACCTGGGGCACGGCGGAGCTGATCTCTTTCATCTCGTTGGATGGCCGCAAAGTGGAGGGCGTGATCTACAAACCGGCGAATTTCGATCCGAACAAGAAGTATCCGTTGATCGTGAACTTCTATGAGAAGAACTCCGAGACATTGCACAACTACCGTATGCCGGAGCCGCACCGCTCAACGATTGATTACCATTATTATAATAGTAACGGCTACGTTGTCTTCAACCCGGACATCCATTATCGCGATGGCTATCCCGGCGAGAGCTGCTACAACTGCGTGCTGCCAGGTGTGCAATACATGATCAACACCGGCTATATCGACGAGAAGAAGATCGGTGCCTGCGGACACAGCTGGGGTGGCTATCAGACCGCTTACCTCGCTACGCGCACCAACCTCTTCGCCGCTTTCGAGAGTGGCGCGCCTGTGGTGAACATGTTTAGTGCCTACGGTGGCATTCGCTGGGGCTCCGGCTTGGCCCGCGCCTTCCAGTATGAGCATACGCAGAGCCGTCAGGGCGGCACGCCTTGGACGCATCCGATGCGCTACTTCACCAACTCTGCCCTCTTCTCGATGGACAAGGTGCAGACCCCGATCCTGATCATGCACAACGATGCGGACGGTCATGTGCCCTGGTATCAAGGCATTGAGTTCTTCGTGGCAATGAAACGTCTCGGCAAGACCTGCTGGATGCTCAACTATACGGGCGAGCCCCACTGGCCGACCAAGATGCCCAACAAGAAGGATTTCCAGACACGTATGGCGCAATTCTTCGACCACTACCTGAAAGGGGCTCCGATGCCCAAATGGATGGCCGAAGGTGTGCCCGCCGTGGATCAACCGTATGAGTTAGGCTATTAATTCCTCCCTTGGTTTGATGCGTAGAGTAGTCATCCTACTTTTCTGTGGTTTAGGAAGTATAACTACTTGGGCTCAACAGTCATGGACCGCACAAGACTCGCTTTGGCTGAAGCGAGTCTTGGCGGGTCAAGACACGGTGAAGCTCGATCCGGAGGTGAGGCGAGCCATTGAGCGGGGTGAGCTGATCAACGCGGAACCGGTCGGCACACCGCAGTTGGCGCCCCATCCCGATCCACCCATCACCAAGGATTTCTCCGAATACATCGGCACCGATCAAAACCCGCATCGAAAGGTGCCTCTCAATAAACTGCCACCCCAAGTCTTTTGGCACCATAATCCCCGTTTCAAGGGATTACCCCCCGTCTATGAATCGATTCAAGAGGAGCTGAAACGCAATCCGCCCACAGCCCCTGCCTCCATGGCTACGTTTGACGCGGCGGAGGCGACCAGCAAGAAGGCACGTACCCACAAGAAGAACGCCAAACGCTCCTCCACCTGGCGCAACTACAACAACCTACCGACCCCCGATGTGATCTCCAAACGAAAGATGTTTGAGAAGCAGCAGGCGAAGCAGGCACGTGACACCACGGCTGTCCGGTGAACTCCCTTCGGTCGCGTGGTGGGAGGCTGAAAGATTTTTCCTACATTCGCGAACAGAAAAAAGATTCCAATAAAGATATAGTTATGCAACAAGATTTCAAGCCGGAAACGCTGTGCGTGCAGGGTGGATGGCAACCCAAAAAAGGAGAGCCGCGTGTGCTGCCGATCTATCAAAGCACCACGTTCAAGTATGAGACGAGTGAGCAGATGGCCAAACTGTTTGACTTGGAGGAGAGTGGCTATTTCTATACCCGTTTACAGAACCCGACGAATGATGCCGTAGCCGCTAAGATCGCGGCGTTGGAAGGGGGCGTGGGGGCGATCTTGACCGCTTCGGGTCAGGCCGCCAGCTTCTTTGCCTTCTTCAATATCTGCGAGGCGGGCGACCATATCGTCAGTGCGACCAGCATTTATGGCGGCACCTACAACCTGTTGGCGGTGACCTTGAAAAAGTTAGGCATTGAGTGCACTTTCGTCGATCAGGATGCCAGCGAGGAGGAGATCAGCCAAGCGTTCCGTCCCAATACGAAGCTGCTGTTTGGCGAGACCATCTCTAATCCGGGCGTGATGGTATTGGATATTGAGAAGTTCGCGCGCATCGCCCACAGCCACGGCGTTCCCTTGATTGTGGATAACACCTTCGCCACGCCGATCAACTGTCGGCCGTTTGAGTGGGGCGCTGACATCGTCACCCATTCCACGACGAAATACATGGATGGCCATGCGACCAGCGTAGGCGGTTGCATCGTAGATAGCGGCAACTTCGATTGGGAGGCCCATGCCGACAAGTTCCCCGGCCTTTGCCAGCCGGACCCCTCTTACCACGGCTTGACCTACACGAAGGCCTTTGGGAAGATGGCCTATATCACCAAGGCCACCAGCCAGTTGATGCGCGACCTGGGCTCTATCCAATCGCCACAGAATGCCTTCCTGCTCAACTTGGGCTTGGAGACTTTGCACCTGCGTATGCCGCAACATTGCCAGAACGCCTTGAAGGTGGCTCGCTGGTTGAGCCAATGCGACAAGGTGGCGTGGGTACACTATCCCGACTTGGAGGAGAATCCTTACCATGCGTTGCAACAGAAATACCTGCCGAAAGGCTCTTGCGGCGTGCTCTCCTTCGGCTTGAAGGGAGGTCGCGATGTGGCTATTAAGTTTATGGATAGCTTGAAGTTAGCAGCGATCGTGACGCATGTGGCAGACGCACGTACCTGCGTGTTGCATCCGGCCAGCCATACCCATCGTCAGTTGACCGACGAGCAGTTGAGAGAGGCCGGTGTAGCGCCAGACTTGATCCGCTTCTCTGTCGGCATCGAAAACGCGGAAGATATTATCGCGGACATTGAGCAGGCGTTGAAAGCATAAACCGTGAAACAAATTATGGAGAAGAAGATAGTCATAGCGATAGATGGTCATTCGTCGAGCGGGAAAAGCACGATGGCGAAAGACCTGGCGAAAGCGATCGGTTACACCTATATTGATACGGGGGCGATGTATCGGGCGGTGACCCTTTATGCCCTCCGTCATCAACTCTTTGCCGGCGATCAGATCGACGAGGCGGCTTTGCAGGCGGCTTTGCCGGCGTTGGAGATCGCTTTCCGAATGAACGCCGAGAGCGGTCGCCCGGATACCTATCTCAACGGGGAGAATGTGGAAAAGGAGATCCGCGGCATGGAGGTGGCCAATCATGTCAGCCCGGTAGCCGCCTTGGGTTTTGTGCGCAAAGCCTTGGTGGCCAAGCAGCAGGCCATGGGCAAGGAGAAGGGGATCGTGATGGATGGTCGAGACATCGGCACGGTGGTCTTCCCGGAGGCGGAGTTGAAACTCTTCGTCACCGCCTCTCCGGAGGTACGTGCCCAGCGACGTGTGGATGAATTGAAAGCGAAAGGCATGCCCGCCTCTTACGAGGAGGTATTGGCAAACGTCAAGCAGCGTGACTTTATCGACTCCACCCGGGCGGAGAGTCCGTTGCGACAGGCGCCTGACGCTGTGGTGTTAGACAACTCCCACATGAGCTTGGCGGAGCAGAAGCAATGGATTCTGGCACAGTATCAACGGGTGATCGCGGAACAGGCATAAGCCGTATCGATCAGGTAGTCTATATATAATATGGTAGAGGTTGAGATTGATAAGGATTCCGGGTTCTGCTTTGGTGTGGTCAATGCCATTGAGAGTGCGGAACGGGAGTTGAGCGATACGCATACGCTCTATTGCTTGGGTGACATCGTACACAATGGATTGGAGGTGGAACGGCTGGAGCGCAAAGGGTTACAGACGATCGATCATGCCGCTTTCGCCACGTTGAAAGGGGCGAAGGTGTTGCTACGCGCGCACGGAGAGCCTCCCTCAACCTATGCGTTGGCGCAACAGAACCAGATCACCATTGTGGATGCGACCTGTCCGGTTGTCTTGCGCCTGCAGCGCAAGATCCACAAATGCTATCAGGAGAGTCGTGCGGAGGGCACGCAGTTGGTCATCTATGGCAAGCAAGGCCATGCGGAGGTGAACGGCTTGGTCGGTCAAACGGAGGGTACCGCCATTGTCATTGAGAAACTGGCTGACTTGGATCGGCTGGATTTCCACCGGGCGATCTGCCTCTTCTCGCAGACAACCAAGTCTTTGGATGGCTTCAAGGCAATTGTGGAGGCGATTCAGCAACGGATGGCGGAGGGGGTCTCTTTCAACTATTTCGACACCATCTGTCGGCAGGTAGCCAATCGGTTGCCGAGCATTAAGCGATTTGCCGCGGAGCATGACTGGGTCTATTTCGTGGCCGGAAGGAAGAGCTCGAATGGTAAGGTGCTGTTTGAGGAGTGTCGGAAAGCCAATCCCCATGCCGTTTTCATCTCTGCGGTTGAGGAGATTAACGAACCGCTGCCCGCCGGCATTCGACGAGTGGGTGTCTGCGGAGCCACCTCTACGCCGAAGTGGCTGATGGAGGATGTGGCGGCACGCATTCGCGACTTGAATAACTAAAAGCTAAAAATCCGTTATCTTTCAACGCAAGTGCAAGGAGATAATCAAATAATTAGTATTTTTGCGACTGAACTCATATAATTGGTAACGTTATGTCTACAGTGAAATGTATAGGTATTCTGACTTCCGGTGGCGATGCGCCGGGCATGAATGCTGCCATCCGTGCGGTGACCCGTTCCGCGATTTACAACGGGATAAAGGTGAAAGGAATTTACCGCGGTTACAAAGGTCTGCTCTTGGATGAGATCGAGGATTTCAGGACGCAGAATGTCAGCAACATCATTCAGCGTGGCGGTACGATCTTGAAGACAGCGCGCTGTACGGAGTTTCGCACGCCCGAGGGCCGTAAGCAATGCTACGATAAATTGATGGAGCATGGCATTGATGCCTTGATTACTATCGGTGGTGATGGTACGTTGACTGGTGCGCGTATTTTTGCGCAAGAGTTCAACTATCCGATTGTGGGTCTGCCTGGTACGATTGACAATGACCTGTATGGCACGGATAGAACCATTGGTTATGATACGGCGTTGAATACGATTATGGAGTGCGTCGATAAGATTCGCGACACGGCGACTTCGCATGACCGTCTGTTCTTCGTGGAGGTGATGGGTCGTGATGCCGGCTTCTTGGCGCTGAACGGTGCGATCGCAGCCGGTGCGGAGGCCGCTATCATCCCGGAGATCTCTTTAGAGAAGGACCAGTTGGCTGAGATGATCGAGACTGGTTTCCGTAAATCCAAGAACAGTAGTATCGTATTGGTAGCTGAGAGTGAGGTGACTGGCGGTGCGATGGGTGTCGCTGAGCGTGTAAAGAAGGAGTATCCGCAGTTTGATGTGCGTGTCTCTATCTTGGGTCACTTGCAGCGTGGTGGTTCACCGACGGCTGCCGATCGTATCTTGGCTACTCGTATGGGTGTGGCTGCGATTGATGCCTTGTTGGATGATCAACGTAACGTGATGATCGGTATCAAGAACGATGAGATCGTATATGTTCCCTTCTCCAAGGCGATCAAGAACGACAAACCGTTGAAGCCGGATCTGCTGAACGCATTGCGGATCGCTTCCATCTAAATGACACAAGCATTTTGTTAAACAACTACAGAAAATCCCGGAAGAGCACTTCGTGAGAAGCTCCTCTTCCGGGATTATTATATTACTGACAGGAACGGTTACGCCTGTTTCGCACCGATGTTGGCCAAGAAAAGATCGATCATCTGCTTGGCGGCGATAAACGAGCTCAACTCGTTGTGCAACACCTGTTGCTCTGCGGTCGCTAAGCGTGCGGCCACCGCCGGATTGTTGTAGAACTGATCCCGCAAGGTGTCGTTGATGCTCTCATACATCCAATACTTCGCCTGCTCGTTGCGCTTGTAGTCGAAGTAACCATTTTTCTTGGTGAATTGCATATACTCCTCCACCATGTCCCAAATCTCCTTCACGCCTAAGTTGTAATAACCGGAATAGGTGAGTACCTTCGGGAACCAACCCGACTCCGAAGGCGGGAAAAGATGCAGGGCGTTGCGGAACTGGGTAGCCGCTAACTTCGCCTTGTCGATGTTATCGCCATCCGCCTTGTTGATGATGATGCCATCTGCCATCTCCATGATGCCTCGTTTGATGCCTTGCAACTCATCGCCTGTACCCGCCAACTGGATCAACAGGAAGAAATCGACCATGGAATGCACAGCGGTCTCGCTCTGTCCCACACCGACGGTCTCCACAAAGACCGTGTCGAATCCCGCGGCTTCGCAAAGCACGATGGTCTCACGCGTCTTACGGGCCACACCACCTAATGAACCGGCAGAGGGTGAAGGGCGAATAAAGGCATTCTTCTCGCGTGAGAGCGCCTCCATACGGGTCTTATCGCCCAAGATACTGCCTTTGGAACGCTCGCTACTGGGGTCGATCGCCAAGACGGCTAACTTATGTCCCTTCTCCAAGAGGTGCATACCGAACACATCAATCGAGGTACTCTTTCCTGCGCCCGGCACACCGGTGATGCCAATACGCATAGACTTTCCCGCGTAGGGAAGGCACTTCTCGATGATCTCTTGCGCCACCTGTTGATGCTCATGCTTGGCGCTCTCTACCAACGTGACGGCCTGACTGAGCACGGTGATGTTCCCTTTCAAGATGCCCTCCACATATTCGGCGGGAGTATAGCTCTTGCGTTGCACACGCTTTTTCATATAGGGATTCACCGTCGGGACATCGGCGATACCCTTGTTCACTTTCAATCCTTTATACAGATCGTCATTCTCTGGATGTTCCATACTGATAGCTATTTATAGGCAGTGACCTTGATCAGACGGATCGGTCCGTTCGGGTCGTTGCACACTACGTTTATGAGGGTTTCTAATTTGGTCTTGACTGTCTTCGGGTGAAGCCCTACCTTGTAGGTCGCGGTAGCACCCGGTTTCAACTCCTTCTTGCCGCCTGAGATGTCGATGCGCTCATCGTCGCAGGTGACGCTATAGATTTGCAACGGCGTCTTACCGGTATTGGTGATCTCGAAAGTAGCCATTACCTTACCGCCAATGAGCGGAATACTGCGTTGCTTATCCGGCAATTGCCCAAACTCCAAGAGCGTGCCGGAGAGTTGAGCCACAGGCGCTTGTGCCTTCTCTGAGGCCGATAGCTTACTGAAATTATCAATCAGGTTAGCCGCCACATGGATCGTGCCCTCTACCTCCTCCTTCTTGCCGGGGAGCGCGAGCGTGACTGGGATCTCCGTGGTCGTGCGCCCTTTTCGTTTCACTGCCTTGGCATCGAAAAGAAGTGTGATCACACCCTCCTCTCCCGTAGCCAATGTCTCCGGAGAGGCCTGTACCAATAGATAATGAGGCACTTTGCCTAATTGAATCTGCACAGGGCTATCGCCCTCGTTCTTGACTTGAATCTTCTCGCCCAAGGTCTCATCTTGGCGGATGCTACTGAACAGGACCTGTTTCGTGTGTAGCTTCAACGGACCAATCGCATAGGGATAGACAAAGACCGGCTTGGCCGGCTTGGGGGTAACCGTGCCTTTGATGGCTAAATTGTAACTTCCCCTTTTCCCGTTGCTGTAGATGGAAACGGTCTTGTAGAAGGGACCGGGCCGTCCTTTCGGATCGTACGAGACTTTGATCTCGCCGGTTTTCCCCGGGGCGATCGGTGCTTTGCTCCATTCCGGACGTGTACAGCCACAAGAGGCAGTTACACGAGTGATTACCAAGGGAGCATCGCCCGTGTTTTGGATCGTGAAGACATGGCTTGCCAACCCATCAGCCTCGGCGATGGTGCCGAAGTTGTAGGTCAACTCTTTCGCCACGATCTGAGCCCCTTTGTCGGCCCAAACCGCGGTTACGCAACAGAGTGTCACGATCAACAGGATGATTTTGTGACTGTTTAGCATAGTAGTTGTGTCTGTGTTTTCCAGGGGCGAAGCGGCCTACTGCACCTCGCCGCGGATATTCATGATGAAACTTCCGGTCTTGCCGTTGCTATAGATAGAGATCGTCTTCGTGAAGGGACCCGGTCGGTTGGAGGGGTCGAAAGTCACCTTGATCTCTGCGCTCTTGCCCGGGGCTACCGGCTCTTTGGGCCATTCCGGTGTGGTACATCCGCAAGAGGCAATCACGCGAGTGATCACCAACGGCATATCACCGGCATTGGTGATGGCAAAGGTGTGCGATACTTTTCCATCCGCTTCCTTGATGACACCAAAGTTATAGCTGGTTTCCTCGGCGGAGATAACGGCTTTTTTTTGCGCGAAGGCCAACCCGGTAGCCATCAGGATGGCCATGAAAATAAAGAGTATCCGTTTCATGTTTCTTCCTTGTTTTATGATTGTGTGGGCAAATGTACGCAAAAACCGTGGGATTCAACACGAGAATACCAAAAAAGGTCATTCACAGATAGGGATCATAACGGAAGAGCACCACCTCACCCGCCCGGAGCGAGGCCGGCACATCAATCAAACGCTGATTGCTACTGCCCCGGAAAAGTAAACTTTCATCCCGCAAGGCTTGCACGAAAGGCCCATCCACCAGCACATCTACGTAACGGAGTAGCTGCGCCTGCTGCGGATGAAGCAGCAGATCCTCAAAACGATAGCCGGTGTAACACCAAATCGTCTTTTCACTGCGGGCTTTGATAGCGGCTGCCACCTCGGCGAACCCTTCCGGCTGGAACATCGGATCCCCGCCGCTGAAGGTGACGTTGGCAAACTCATCGGCCAAGACACGGCTCACGATCGCCTCTGTCTCCATCCAGCTGCCTCGGTTTATATCCCACGACTCCGGGTTGTGGCATCCGGGACAATGATTGGGACAGCCGGCGGCATAAATGGCGGTCCGGAAACCCGGACCGTCCACCGTCGTATCTTCTACAATCGCTAATATCGAGAGCATCAGTCGTGGGTTACGCGATCATTCAACTCCGCCAACTTTGCGTTGTTCCAGCGATCCGTCGTACCGACCAAATAGCCGGTGATGCGCTGCAACTTGTCGATATGTCGGCTGCCACACTTCGGGCAGACCTCCAGATTGGCCACCGCATTCTCATAGCCGCAATCCAAGCAACGGTTACGGTTGTGATTCACAGATCCATAGCCGATGTTATACTTATCCATCATATCGACTACCCGCATGATTGCCTCCGGATTGTGCGTCGCGTCGCCATCCATCTCTACATAGAAGATATGGCCGCCACGCGTCAAGTCATGATAGGGAGCCTCCACTTCCGCTTTGTGGCGTGCGCTACATTTATAATATACGGGCACATGGTTGGAGTTCGTATAATACTTGCGATCCGTAATGCCTGGAAGCACACCGAAATTCTTCCGATCCCGACGGGTGAAACGTCCGGAAAGGCCCTCTGCTGGAGTGGCTAACACGCTGTAATTATGTTGATATTGCTCAGAAAACTGGTTGGCTCGATCACGCATGTAGGTCACGATGCGCAGACCCAATGCTTGTGCCTCCTCGCTCTCGCCATGATGCTTGCCGATCAAAGCGACCAAGCACTCCGCCAAGCCGATAAAGCCAATGCCTAATGTACCCTGGTTGATGACCGAAGCAATCGTATCGTCCGGTTTCAGCTTGTCGCAACCTACCCACAATGCGGACATCAGCAGGGGGAACTGCTTGGCGAAAGCTGTCTTCTGAAACTCCATGCGCTCATGCAGTTGGCGAGCCGTCACCTCCAACATGTAATCGAGTTTGGAGAAGAAGAGGGCAATGCGCTCTTCCGGATTTGCCAGATGGCGGCACTCGATGGCTAAACGGACAATGTTAATGGTCGAGAAAGAGAGGTTGCCGCGACCGATGGAGGTCTTCGGGCCAAAACGATTCTCAAACACACGCGTACGACAACCCATCGTCGCCACCTCATGCAGGTAACGTTGCGGATCATCTGCTCGCCACTCCTCGCTCTGGTTGAAGGTAGCATCCAGGTTCAAGAAATTGGGGAAGAAACGACGAGCTGTCACTTTGCAAGCCAATTGATACAGGTCATAGTTGCGATCGGTCGGCAGGTAGCTGACACCCCGTTTCTTCTTCCAGATCTGAATCGGGAAGATGGCTGTCTCGCCATTGCCCACCCCTTGATAGGTGCTCTTCAGCAACTCACGGATGATGCAACGCCCCTCGGCCGAAGTGTCCGTGCCATAATTGATCGAGCTGAATACCACTTGGTTACCACCGCGGGAGTGAATCGTGTTCATATTGTGGATAAAGGCCTCCATCGACTGATGCACCCGTGCGACCGTCTGGTTGATCGCATGTTGCTGGATGCGTGCCTCTCCACTTAGGCCGGTCAATTCCGTAGTCACATAATCGTCGATCGGTGCCTGATAGAGATGATGCAGATCCTGGCCGTACAGCTCCTCCAAGGTCTTTACCTCCTCGATGTAGCTCAAACGGACGTAGGGAGCCAGATAGAAATCGAAAGCGGGGATCGCCTGTCCGCCATGCATCTCATTCTGTGCCGTCTCCAACGAGATACAGCCTAAGATGCTGGCCGTCTCGATGCGCTTCGCCGGGCGAGACTCGCCATGACCGGCCGAGAAACCGTGCTGCAAGATGCGATCCAACGGATGCTGCACGCAGGTCAAACTCTTGGTCGGGTAGTAGTCTTTGTCGTGAATGTGCAGGTAGTTATTCGCCACCGCCTCCTTCACCTCAGCGCTCAACAGGTAGTCGTCCACGAACGGTTTGGTCGTCTCGCTGGAGAATTTCATCATCATGCCGGCTGGCGTATCGGCATTCATGTTGGCATTCTCACGGGTCACATCGTTCGATTTGATATTGATGATCTCCAAGAAAATGTCATGCGTCTTCGCCTTGCGGGCGATGCTGCGCTGGTTGCGGTAAGCGATGTATTTTTGCGCCACATCCTTACGACTACTCTTCATCAACTCCATCTCCACGGCATCTTGAATCGCCTCCACCGTCATTTGCGCATTGCCTCGGAAGGCGATATGATCGGTAATCTGGCGGATCAGCTGTTTGTCTTCCCCCTTATCGGTATGAAGCATTGCCTTACGGATCGCGGAGACAATCTTATCCTCGTTGAAGCCCACGATGCGGCCATCTCTTTTGACTACGGTCTGTATCATTTCTATTGCTGTAAGTTTGATTATTTTTTTATGACGCAAAGATAGCAAGTCGCCCCATAAGTTATCCGTTTTGGGAAACTTTTAGCAGATTAAAAAATGTCAAACCATTTGTTATCAATCTATTGAAAAATATTTTGGAAAACTTTGTATCATATAGCGTTTTTAAATTGTTTCATGCGATACGTGCGATGCCTCAATTCCCATCAAGCGAAACAAAAAAAGCCGTCAGGCTTTTTGCATCCTGACGGCTCCTTTTTTGTGACTGCCTTTCGTCTCTCACGAGGCTACTCCGCAATAAGAACTTTATTACATTAGGAATTAATCAAATTAGGAGTTAGGAGTGAGGAATGAGGAGTTATATGTAATAATATATGTACGTGCGTGCGCGCGCAAGAAGGCGGATTATACATTACTAATCTTCAAGGTTGGCCATTACTAATGACGAGGGCTTGACATTAGCATTGACCGTAGAGACGTGCCAGTGGCGCGTCTCCCGAGGCGCATCACGATGAAAAAATAATCACGTCACGGAGCGGAAAAAATCACATCACGATGGAAATTTTTTTTCTTCGTGGAGCGAGCACCCTTCACTTCACGGTGAGATTTTTTTTTCTCCGTGATGGTTTTTTGGCGATATCGCCGAAGGCTTAAAATTCGTTTAAGAGCAGGGCGAACGACAGGCTCCGCAGGAGGGTATCCCAGCCTTTGCACGCTACGGCTCTATCTCTAATTAGACAGAAATTTTTCTCCAGTTAGAGAAAAATTTTTCCCTAACTGGGAGCGATAAAAAGGATGGCTGATAAACGTAAATTCTATTGCCCATAGTTTCAAAAAATATGCGTCTTTTTCTTTCCTTTATATAAGCAGGGCTGTTCGATGTATTTCCAAGAGAGGATGCCGATCACGGTGCTGAGGAGCGTGGTGAGGGCCAAGGTCAAGCCGAAGCTATACTTATCTAAACCGAAGTGAATGAGGCATTGGATGACGGGGAAGTGCGCCAAGAAAATGCCATAGGAGAAGTTGCCCATGCGGTTGAAGATATGCAACGCACGGAAACTATAGGCTACGGTGAGGATGATGGCGGCTAAGGCCAATGGCTCGAACGGGCGACACAGCCAGCAGTCCCGGAAGTAGAAAATCAAGAGGCTCAGCGGGAAAATGTAGCGCATTCCTCGCTTGAAGAAGGGGAAATAGACGAGCCAGATGACACCAGATAGGAAGTAGGTCATTTGTCCGGGGAATTGCCGTTTCAGGAAACCATAGAAACTGTTGGGATGGAGATCATCTAACCCATCGAACAGGGTCAAGTAGCTGAAAGAGAGGAGGTAGATGAGGATCAGCACGATGGCTTTGTTATACCGCTTCAACGCTTGGTAGATCAGTGGGACGCAGAGATAGAGCATCAATTCCACTTTGATGGTCCATAGCGAGCCATTCATGGCGTGCATGGGATGCTGCTCGAAAACGCCGGGCAGATCTGGACAGATGAAATTGAGCGTGAGGAGATTGGAAAGCAGGTATTTCCAGCTTTGCCTGTTCGCCAGGAACGCTTGCCAAGGGAGCGTCGTCAGCAGCAGGCCGATCAAGAAACAGATCCCGATGGTGAGCAGGTAGGCCGGCATGATGCGGTGCAGACGCTTCCGGAAAAAGATGCCGTTGTCGGGCGTGCGCAGGTAGCTGAACATGACTAAGAAGCCGCTGATGATGAAGAAGCCCTTCACCCGAAAGCCTCCGCTGACTAACCAAAAGGGATCGGTGTCAGTCAAGGTGCTGAAGTGATTGAACATCACGGAGTAGGCAAGGAAAAAGCGGATGAAATCGAAATTGTTCTCCGCTTTTACCTGTTCGATCAGTGGGCGACTTAAGATATCCTGCTTTCCTGCCTCCATGCGCTATTTGATGACGATGATCTTGGTAACGACACTCTCTTTGCCTTCCGGCGTGGCCGCCATGACCAAATAGACACCCGAGGCCACCCGCTCGCCTTTGGCATTGCGGCAGTTCCAAGTGGCCTGTCCGCCAAGCGATTTGGTTTGATAGATCAAATGGCCATTGATGTCGGTGATTTTCACGTTGGAATCGCTCATCAACCCCACGATATTGACCTTGTCTTGGTATTCTGGGCGGACGGGATTGGGGTAGGCGTGTACATCCGTATAGTCTGCCTTGCCTTCGGTGGCCTCTCCTAAATAGGAATTGAGCCCTTTATCCGTACCGATAAATACCTCTCCGGTCTCGTTGTTGATCTCGATGTCATGGATCGTGTTGGAGAGGAGCGGGCTGTTGGAGGTGTTGAATTGATGGACAATGCTCGAGTTGTCGCTGCTCAACACATAGACACCATAGTCCTGCGTCCCGATCCATTTCTGATTGCCTTGATCGACCTTGATGGCGGTAACCATGACATTGTCTAAGAAGTAGGAGAGATCGCCGGTCTCTTCGTTCTCCATTTTCACCCGGTTGCACCGCAGCGAGGCCGTATTCTCTTCGGTCGCTAAAGTGGGACGGGTGAAGTAGATCGCTCCGCGATTGGTGCCTACCCAAACAAAGCCATTCTTATCCTCAGCCATGCAGGTATAATTGCTGGGTGTGAATAGATTACCATCTGTATCCGTGAAAGAGACAAAGGCGTTGGATTCGGCTTCATCGAGCGATTCGCCATGCTTGACCACTACGATCATCGGCGTCACACGAGGCACGTTGATCCATTTGTCATCTGTGGAGGTGACCAGGATGTCGTTGATGGTATATATACTGCGCAATGCCGGTACGTTCATCGCGTGCCAGTTGCCCTCCTTGTCCAGAATCTTGATGGCATTGTTCACCTCTGAGTTAGTGACCCAAAGATTGCCCGCTTTGTCGAAGGTGGCTCCATCCATGTAACAATAGGAATGGCTCAATCCGGCGGCATTCTCGATGGGGCTGTTTCGCTCGTCGTAAAGTTTTGTGGCTATGCCATTGGTATAGACCACGACTCCGTCGCCAAACGAGGTGGCGTAGATCAATTCGTCGCCTGCCTCATTGGTCGTGATGGCGATACTGGTATAGTCTCGGGGTGTGAGATTGAGCTTCGCTTTCGTCTCCTCCGGGCTGATGAACGACCATTGGTCGAGGTCATATCGAATGATCGCCCCGCTATACCCGAAGCGTTTGCCGTTGGTCAATGCTTTCCCTCCCGGGATCAGGTAAAGCTGGTTGTTTTGAAACACCAGATCGAAAGCGCTGTTTGAGTAGGGACCATTCAGCGTGATCGGCTCATTGATGGCCTCGAAGCTGTTGGTCGCTTTGCGTTGCAGCGCACGAAGCCCCTTGCTCCCCTCGGCGATCCAGAACTGATTGGTTTGATAGGTGCTGACATCATTGACGGTCAGGTTGAGCGTCTCATACGACTGGTTGGCGTTGAAGAGGTAAAGCTGTGCGCCGATGCAGGCCAGTTGGTCGGCCACCACCTTGAGGGCACGAAGGTCGCTTTTTCCCATCCAGGCGGTCCATGCGCCCTCGTTCATTTGATACAGCCCTTTTCCTTTGACCAGGCCAAAGAGCTGGTTGTTGAAGGAAACTAAGTCTGTGATCGCCTCTCCATCCGCGAATGCGTTATCCTCCGCTTTCCAATTCGCTTTGTCTAACAGGTTGTCGCTGAGTGAGCCGTACAGGAGATAACTGCCGAAACTGCTTTTGTTATCCGTGGCGGCATAAAGTCGATCGTTGAGCACCGCGCATGCGGTGATATTCGTTTGCAGGTTGTAGGTCTCCTTGATCTCTTGCTTGCGCATGTCGATCACCATGATGCCAAAGGCAGTAGAGAGATAGGCCTGTTGCTCATAGAGCATGACCTGGTTAATCTGCTTGTTGCCGAACGTGGTGGAGTTGGCCAGATAGGGGAGGTTCACCACCGTTCCGTTTTCGCTCAGCAGGTCAATGTTGGCATTCTCATAGACAATCAACAGCGAGGAGGTTTGCCGGTTGAATCGGATGAAAGCGATGGTGTTATCGCTCAGATCCTGTCCTTTATAATAGGTCTTCAGGCTGTTGTCATCCTTCCCATAGGCATAGAGTGCTCCTCCGGCAACCACATAAACCCGCTCACTCGACTCCTCCACATGATCGGTCGAGTAGTAGGAGAGATAGGTTTTCCAGCCCTCTGTCGCGATGTCAGCCGCATTGCTCATCCCCACCCAAAGGGCTGCTAAGAGCATGAGTAACAGTTTTCTCATCGTCGTCGGTTAGTTTGAGGTGGATAAAAAGGCCGCTAACTTTTGGCAAGCCAAGGCCCGGTGGCTGATGCTATTCTTGATGTCGTCGCCCAGCTCTGCGAAGGTGCGATCGTGTCCCTCTGGTTGGAAGATGGGGTCATAGCCGAATCCGCTGTCGCCTCGTTTCTCCGTGGTGATCGTGCCGCGGATAATGCCCTCAAACAGATGCTCCTCGCCTTTCCAAATCAGGGCAATAGCTGTCCGGAACTGCGCTTGTCGTTGCGTCACGCCCTCCAGTTCATGCAGCAGCTTGCGCATATTGGCCTCTGAGTCATGGCTGTCGCCAGCGTAACGGGCGGAATAGACACCGGGGGCGTTGCCAAGTGCTTTCACCTCCAATCCGGTATCGTCGGCAAAGCAATCATAGCCGTAATGCTCCTTGATGTAACGAGCCTTTTGCAGGGCATTGCCCTCCAAGGTGTCGGCTGTCTCCGGTATATCGTCGTGGCAATCAATGTCCGCTAAGCTCACGATATGAACCAGGCCTTCGGTGATTTTCCTGACCTCGTCCAGTTTATGTGCGTTATTTGTTGCAAATACTAAAGTATCCATCTTTTGTTTCCCTGTTTTATTGTTTCTTGTTCGCGAAAGTAACGATTCCATTTATAGTAACGTCGTTTTGAGTCGTTTGTTTTATTCCGCCCTGTCCAATCTCTCGCCTTGGACATTCTATTTATGGAATCGTCTTTTGTGCTGCCAGCCGAATTTAGCTACTATGCCGGGAATATCATGCGTACGTATAGGCTGTATCGCCGAAATTCGTGGGGAGAACGACGGTTGCTATGGAAAAAATCATTTACTTTGCAGCCTCATAGTGAGCAAGAATAGGTTAATTAGTATAAGTATGGCACAAGAAGATGTTTTTAAGAAATTAGTTTCCCACTGTAAGGAGTATGGTTTTGTGTTCCCCTCGTCTGAGATTTACGACGGTCTGGGCGCAGTTTATGACTATGGTCAGTATGGTGTGGAGTTGAAAAATAATATCAAGAAATATTGGTGGGATAGCATGACGCTGCTCCACGAGAATGTGGTGGGCTTGGATTCTGCGATTTTCATGCACCCAACCATCTGGAAGGCTTCCGGCCATGTGGATGCTTTCAACGATCCCTTGATTGACAACCGCGACTCCAAGAAGCGCTATCGTGCGGATGTGCTGATCGAGGACCATTTAGGCAAGATCGAGGAGAAGATCAATAAGGAGGTGGCTAAGGCCGCGAAGAAGTTTGGTGAAGCTTTCGACGAGGCGAAGTTCCGCGAGACCAATCCTCGTGTGTTGGAGCATCAGGCTAAATGGAACGAGATTCACGAGCGCTATAAGAAGGATATGAACGACTCCAACTTCGAGGATTTGCGTCAGCTGATCCTGGATTGCGAGATCGTTTGTCCGATTTCCGGTACACGTAACTGGACGGATGTGCGTCAGTTCAACTTGATGTTCTCTACGGAGATGGGCTCAACGGCCGATGGCTCAATGAAGGTCTATCTGCGTCCGGAGACGGCACAGGGTATCTTTGTCAACTTCCTCAATGTGCAGAAGACAGGCCGTATGAAGATCCCGTTCGGTATTGCGCAGATTGGTAAGGCGTTCCGTAACGAGATCGTGGCGCGCCAGTTCATTTTCCGTATGCGTGAGTTCGAGCAGATGGAGATGCAGTTCTTCGTACGTCCGGGCGAGGAGATCGAGTGGTTCAAGAAATGGAAGGCTACACGCTTGAAATGGCACCAGGCTTTGGGCTTAGGTAACGAGAAGTATCGTTATCACGATCATGAGAAGCTGGCGCACTATGCGAATGCCGCTACCGATATTGAGTTTGAGATGCCGTTTGGCTTCAAGGAGGTGGAGGGAATCCATAGCCGTACGAACTTCGACTTGAGCCAGCACGAGAAGTTCTCAGGCAAGAAGATCCAGTATTTTGATCCGGAGTTGAACCAGAGCTATACCCCGTATGTGATCGAGACCTCTATTGGTGTGGATCGTATGTTCTTGAGTGTCATGGCTGGTTCCTATTGCGAGGAGACCTTGCCGAATGGCGAGAGCCGCGTGGTCTTGAAGTTGCCCGCAGCGTTGGCGCCGATTAAGTTGGCAGTCTTGCCGTTGGTTAAGAAGGATGGGCTGCCTGAGAAGGCGGAGGAGATCGTGCAGCTGTTGCGCTTCGACTTCCGTTGCCAGTATGACGAGAAGGATTCTATCGGTAAGCGCTATCGCCGTCAGGATGCGATCGGTACCCCTTACTGTATCACGGTCGATCATGATACGTTGGTGGACAACTGCGTGACCATCCGTTTCCGCGATACGATGGAGCAGGAGCGTGTGCCTATCGCCAAGTTGCATGACATCATTAGCGAGAAGGTCAGCATGCGCAATTTGTTGAAGAAAATCATTGAGTAAGCCCATGAAGCGTTATTGGCATATCTTCTGGATGCTGCTCTGTCTGTTAGGCGTCAATACGGCTTGTTCTGACGATGATGACGACACACAGTTGGAGGTGGATGAGGAATGGCGTAAGCTGAACGATGAGGCATTCGCAGCCCAAGCGAAGGATCCGGAGTTCCAGAAGCTCGAATCGCAGAGCGAAGCCGGCTATATCTTGTATAAGGTATTGAAAGAGGGCGAGAGCACGGAGCCGATCTATTATACCAGCCAGGTGGAGGTCTATTATAAAGGTACGTTCATCGATGGTACGGTATTTGATGATGGCTCGTTTGAGCATGGTGCTCCAGCGGTGTTCGCTCCTTCCGGAGTGGTGGATGGGTTTGGCACGGCATTGCAACACATGCATCCCGGTGATCGCTGGTTGATTTGGATTCCACAGCAGATGGGTTATGGCTCAACAGGTAGTACGGCAGGTTCGGTTACGATCAAACCTTATACGACCTTGATCTTCGATTTAGAAGTAGTCAGGGTAGTAGAACCCTAATAAATTAGGTGTATTTTAGCAGAGCGAGGCGCAAATTCTTACGGGGTTTGCGCCTTTGCGTTTCTATGTCGTTCTGCCTATATAAGAGGGAGAAAGGGGCGATTCAGGCATACCTCGTGAAAAATAAATCGCAAAAAACTCGCCGAAAAGTTTGGTGGTTTAAAAGAA
>JAFBIR010000024.1 GCA_021531385.1 Parabacteroides distasonis
CTGAAAAATGCTGTTTTATGACGTTCCGCATTAACGACCATTAAAAACCGGTAGTTTCTCCGCACGTGATAGGGATGGCTCGGCAGCCAGTAATTAGAAATTAGGAGTTAGGAGGGGTTCCCGACAATACCGACAATTATGACAACAAAAATGAGAGGTGCCTCACCTCCACGGTGTGACACCTCTCGCAAAGGTATAACTTTAAAACGCGATAAAACAGAACGTTTCTTTTAGTTGAATGCGGGATAGCCCGGGTTCTGCGTCAACCGGTCGTTAGACTGGAAGGCATCTTGTGATACCGGGAAGAGACGCAAATAAGCGTCGGTCTTACGTGTACAGTTAGAAGCTGACCACATGCCCTGCTCATAGACACCGAAGCGAATGTCATCCTGACGGTTGTGCAACTCCCAAGCCAACTCATAGTAACGCTCTAAGCGAATATCCTCCAACGTAACGGAAGCCTTGTTGTGTGACGCATCGCCATACGCACGCTCACGTACTTGGTTCACCAATGCGGTTGCCTCAGCCACACTGCCGCCTGAACGGAGCAATGCCTCGGCCTTCATCAGCAATACATCGGCATAGCGGAAGATATAGAAGTCGTTACCCATCGCACTGGTCAACGTGGTTGAGAACGGCCATTTCTGGCAACGTGCACCATCTTGCTGGTTGACAGCACCCCAGTTTGTACCGTCATATTCGGTACCCGGAAGCATGGTGACAGAAATCGTATGATCCAATAGCAATCCGTGATCCGTGATGATCGGTTCGCCTGTGGATGCGTCATACATCTGACCAATCAGATAGGTGGCCTCGAAACGAGGATCGGCTTGATCGAACAGATTCACGAAGTCTGGTTGTGCGCAGACACCGTTCCAAGCAGAGAAGCCGCTTGACAAAGCCTGCTGATCCTTGTAGTGCAAGGTGCGGTTCATCATCTGCCACTGGGTGTCGTTACCCGTATCGCTCTCAGAGAAGGGAGCGGCGAGGATAGCCTCGGGAGAATCGCCATTGTCGATAGCGAAGTTGGTCTTGAAGTCCGGGTTCAACGCATAACCCATGCCCATCACCTTGTCGCAAGCGTCAGCCGCTAACTGATAAGCATTGCCATTTACAGTCACGCCCCAAGCCTCGGCATTGAGATAGAGCTTTGCCAACAGCGTGTAGGCAGCACCCTTCGTGAACTTCGCGTAGTTGCCTTGGCGATCCGGGCATTGCTCAGCGATGGCAGACACCTCAGTGAGCAACCAGTCGAAGACGGTCTGACGCGGCTGGCAAACGGGCAGTTCCTTGTCATTATAGTCCGTCACCAAGGGGATATTGCCCCACTCATCCATCATCTTGTAGATCCAGAAAGCACGCACGCCACGAACCTCAGCCTCGTATTGCGTTTTTGTCTCGGGAGTCAAGATCTCAGAGGCCTTGATCACCTCCAAGTTGGCGTTGCACGTACCGATAGCCAATGAAGCGTTCGACCATGCACCCTTGATCACAGAGGTCTGTGAAGTCCAAGTGTGCATGTAAATCTCACGATACTGGCCACCATCATACCAGTCACCACCTTTACGGGTTGGTGTCACGGCTGAAGAGCTTGACATCTCATCCAGCGAGAGGAAGTTACCATCAGCCGGATAAACTTTCAATGTTTTATATACAGTTCCCAATAGAGCCTTTACCTCTGTCTCCGTAGAGCCGAAGGCGTTGGAAGGCAGGTTGTCGTAAACGGTCTCATCCAAGTCTGTACATGCTGGCATGGAACAGAGCAACGAGGCACCCGCCATTAAAGATAGAATTATATTCTTTGTCATAATGAATGTCGTTTTTTAAACTATTAGAATGTTAAGTTCACACCAAGCGTAAATGAACGTGCCTTCGGCATGTAGTTACGTGGCTCGATACCCGGTGACAAACCTGCGTTGTCGTCGCCCGGCTCACCACGGTAGTTCTCTACCTCAGGATCCAAACCGGAGTAACCTGTGATGACGAACAGGTTCTGAGCAGCTACATAAACACGAGCCTTGCTCAACCAGTCGATCTTATTCGTATCGAAGGTGTAACCGATAGACATGTTGTCCAAACGAGCGAATGAACCATCCTCCAAGTAGTATGAGCAAACGCGAGAGTTCTCACGCAAGGTCGTCAAGTCGCTGCCCTGCATCGCATTGGCACCAGCGATATAGGTGTTGTTACCGTAAGCGGCACGCGGGTTGTTCAATACTTTCTGGCCCAAGTTGCCACGGATAAAGACGCTGGCATCCCAGCGCTTCCAAGAGAAGGTGTTGTTCCAACCGAATGTCAACTTCGGCTGTGCGGAACCGCAATAGGTACGGTCATCATCAGAGATCTGACCATCACCATTGACATCCTCCATGATGTACTTACCGTTCTCGTCGATACCCAAGCAGTTCAACATGAAGAACTGACCTACCGGATAACCCTCCTCAACGACGTGTGAAGTCACACCAGATGCACCACGGATCCAGGGGTCACCCACGTAAACACGGCTTGTTGAATAGAGGTCGTTAGACAGCTTCGTGATCTCGTTCTTGTTGAGAGAGAGGTTGATAGAAGTATTCCAGTTGAAAGTCTTGTTGCGGATCACATCCAAGTTCAACTGAACCTCGATACCCTTGTTGCTCATATCACCTACGTTAGCGGCAATCGTTCCATAGACATAGGTCGGAGTCGGCACGGAATAGTTATACAACATGTCTGAAGTCTTCTTGTTGTAGTACTCGATCGTACCACCCAAGCGGCCCTTGAACAACTGGAAGTCGATACCCACGTTGAACATAGCGGTTGACTCCCACTTCAAGTCGGGGTTCGCGTTCTGTGTGATACGGAATGCCGTAGAGGCACCACCGTTGTCATAGTATGTACCGTAAGCCTGATACAACTCCAATGATTTGTAAGGCTGCAAACCATCCTGGTTACCAGTTACACCATAACCTACACGCAACTTCAAGTCAGAGAGCCAATCCTGAGTATTCTCCATGAAGGCCTCTTGTGAGATACCCCAAGCAGCAGATACAGAGGGGAACCAACCCCACTTGTGATTGGCACCGAACTTAGAGGAACCATCACGACGAACCGTAGCGGTGATCATGTAACGCTCATCGTAGCTATAGTGCGCACGAGCGAAGAAAGAGATCAGCTTATACTCATTCTTGGAAGAGGTCACGTTACCGATACGCAAGTCGTTACCGGTCTGGATGGAGTTCGCACCCATAGAGGCAACCGCGAAGTTGGTAGCCAATGATGACTGAGACTGATATTGGTTAGTCTCCCAAGAGTAACCTACCAAAGCATCCAATTTGTGCTTCTCCTCAGCACCGAATGCCTTGTTGTAGTTCAATGTCCACTCCATCAACTCACGATCCCATGCGTAATTACGACGGATAGCGTAACCATCGGAGCTATCACCGAGTGAGTTACCTGAACCACCACCGAGGGCGTTATCCGGGCTTTCCCAAGTGCTCTGGTCGCTGGTGAAACGGCTCTTATAGAGGTTGGCCTTTACGTTCAAACCTTCGAGAATCTCGAACTGGATATCGCCCTGGCCATAGAAGTAGTTATTCTTGCGCAACTTGTAGTTCTCGTCCTGAGCCTTCACCATGTTACCTTGGTTGTAAGCGTGGTCGTTATCTACGAAATAGGTGCCGTCCGGATTGTAAACGGGGATCACGGGCGGGTTGTTGTAAGCCGCGATGAAGTAGTCAGCGAAAGTTGCCTGCATGTCGGTCAATGTGCCGGCACCGGTCAAACCAATACGCAAACGGTCGTTGATGGCACGTTGCTGGAACTGGAAGCGGAAGCTGTGACGCTTCATCCAGTTGTCGCGGGCGATACCCTTACGATCCAAGTAGGTGTAAGAAGCACGATAGTTGCTCTTCGAAGAACCTCCTGACAAAGAGAGAGAGTGGTTCTGAGAGATACCTGTGCGCAACAATGCGTCGAACCAATCCGTGTCGGCGGTGTAGCCATCATAGATGCTGATGTCGTTGCCCAACTGTTTGTTGATGTCGCGCCACTCTTGTGCGTTCAACATGTCTGGCTTGTTGGCCACGTTATCCATGGTGACATAGCCATCATAGTTGATCTGGGTGTGGTTACCTGATCCACGTTTGGTCGTGATCAAGATGACACCACCAGCCGCACGAGAACCGTAGATGGCTGCGGAAGAGGCATCCTTCAAGACAGAGATTGACTCGATATCCGACGGAGAAACGGTTGACATATCACCACCCGGCACACCATCGATGACGATCATCGGGCCCTGGTCGTTCTGCAACGTGGAGGTACCACGCAACTGAATCTGAGAGCCACGAGTCACATCACCCGAACCAGAGGTGATGGTCAAACCGGCTACCTTACCTTGCAACAGGTCGGAAGCATCGCGGTTGACACCCTTGTTAAAGTTCTCCTCAGAGATGTTTGCCACAGAACCGGTAATTTCTCGACGGGTCTGTGTACCATAACCAATGGCTACGACCTCACCCAGGTTGACAACGGAAGAGCTCAGCTTCACGTCAACTTCCTTGCGGCCTTTCACACCCTCTTCGAGTGTGGTATAACCAATAAACGAGATTTGCAGAACGGCCTTCTTCAGGTCATTCACCGTAAGAGAGTAGTTACCATCCAGGTCGGTAATCGTACCGTTGGTGGTCCCTTTTTCAACAACGTTCGCACCAATAATGGGCTCACCTTGTTCATCCAACACTTTTCCCTTGACCGCCCCTTGTTGAGCGAATGCGGCCGTTAGACAGGAAATCATCAATAGGGCAGAGAGTATGGTTGCCCTCCAGCTTCTGAAAGAATCTGTGTTTTTCTTTCCTTGCATAAATCCTAATTTTTTTTAGGTCAACACTTCGTTTAATAATCACAATTGACTTAACAAGGGTTAAACATGCCCTCGCTAAATCGCGACAATATTAAGAAAAGCAAAGAAAACGGTCGTGGATGATTCTATAAACGGTTGTTTTCTTTCAATAAAAACGGCCAGTTGCTCAACTAAAAAATTATGGGTCTAAACCTGATTTTTCGTAGGTACTTCCCGATTTCTTTAGTAAGTTTGCACACCATTTACGATAAATAGATTATTTCATAAAACAAACGAAACGATGCAATTAGCGATAGACCAAAAAGACATTGACAAGTTTTTGATGATTGGTGACAAGGTGCTGATCAAGCCGAAGAATCCACAGAGCCAAACAAAGACCGGCCTCTACTTGCCGCCCACGGTGCAACAGGGTGAGAAGATCCAAGCGGGCTATGTGATTAAGGCTGGCCCTGGCTATCCACTCCCGGCGCAAAACGAGGAACGAGAGGTGTGGGAGAAGAAGGCGGATGAGGAGGTGCGCTACCTGCCTTTGCAAGCCCGCGAGGGCGATTTGGCCATCTACCTCCAGAACTCCTCTTACGAGATCACCTTCAACGACCAACGCTACTTGATCGTTCCCCATTCCGCCATCCTGATGCTCGTCCGCGACGAGGGGCTCTTCGAATAGCCGATTCTCTCGCCTCGCGAGCCTCCGTTTCAAATTTGAAATTGCCTCCCGCGCCCTCGCGGGCCTCCGTTTCAAATTTGAAATTGGCCTCCGCGCACTTGCGAGCCTCCGTTTCAAATTTGAAATTGCCTCCCGCACCCTCGCGGGCCCCCGTTTCAAATTTGAAATTGCCTTTCGCGCACTCGCAGGCCCTCGTTTCAAATTTGAAATTGGCCCCCGCGCCCTCGCGGGCCTCCGTTTCAAATTTGAAATTGGGCCTTACGCATTTGTGAGGCCCCAATTTTTCGTAAAAAATCGGGGGTTGCGCACTCGCGAGGGGCAATTTTTCGTAAAAAATCAGGGTCCGCGCATTTGCGAGGGGCAATTTTTCGTAAAAAATCGGGGCTTGTGTAGGCGCTGGGGGTAATTTTTCGTAAAAAATTAGGGCTTTCCCATTCGGTTTGTAGTATATTCGCGAAAATTTTCGACAAATTATCAACAAATACAGCATAAAATGAATAAGATTGTAAGCAAAGAACATTTCTCCGCCAACGTGGTGAAATTGGAAGTGGAGGCACCGCTGATCGCTCGTTCCCGCAAGGCCGGTCATTTCGTGATCGTGAAGCAGGGCGAGAAGGGCGAGCGCATCCCCTTGACCATTGCGGGTGCGGACATCGAGAAGGGAACCATCACTTTGGTGATCCAAGCCGTGGGCGGTTCTTCTCGTAAGATCAGTCAGTTGAACGTGGGTGACTACTTGACCGATGTGGTCGGTCCATTAGGTCAAGCTACACATATCGAGAAGGTAGGCACGGTGGTTTGTGCCGGAGGTGGTGTAGGTGTCGCTCCGCTGTTGCCGATCGTGGAGGCTTTCCATAAGGCGGGAAACCGGGTGATCGTAGTGTTGGCCGCTCGCACGAAAGAGTTAGTGATCTTGGAGGAGCAGATGCGCCAAAACTCAGACGAGGTAATCATCATGACCGATGATGGCTCGTATGGTACGAAGGGTTTGGTGACCAATGGTGTGGAGGCCGTGATCAACCGTGAGCCGGTCAACCTCTGTGTGACGATCGGTCCGGCTATCATGATGAAGTTCGTTTCGCTCTTGACCAAGAAGTATGAGGTGCCGACCATCGCTTCGTTGAATACGATCATGGTGGATGGCACGGGCATGTGTGGTGCCTGCCGTGTGACGGTCGGAGGCAAGACGAAGTTCGTTTGTGTGGATGGCCCTGAGTTTGATGCTCATCAGGTGGATTTCGACGAGATGATGATGCGCTTAGGTGCTTACAAGGATGTTGAAAAGAAATAAAGAAGCTGATTGGATCATGACTACAGAAGAATTAATCGCTGCCCGTCGTGCCGAGCCGTGGCGTGAGGCATTGCGTAAGAGCAAAAAGAATAAAGAACGCACGGACTTGGCCCGTGTAAAAATGTCAGAACTGAACCCGGAATACCGGAGCCATACCCGCTTGGAGGAGGTGAACCTGGGCTTGACGAAAGAGCAGGCCATGCAGGAGGCACAGCGTTGCCTCGACTGCCCGAACCCCTCCTGCATGAAGGGTTGTCCGGTGGGTATCCATATCCCTACCTTTATTAAACATATCGAGTGTGGTGAGTTCCTGGAGGCGGCAAAGACCTTGAAGGAGACGAGTGCCCTTCCGGCTGTGTGCGGACGTGTCTGCCCGCAGGAGAAGCAGTGCGAGAGCCAGTGCATCCATGTGAAGATGGGTAAGCCTGCGGTAGCTATCGGCTACTTGGAGCGTTTCGCGGCCGACTATGAGCGGGAGAGCGGACAGATCGCTTTGCCGGAGTTGGCTCCGAAGAATGGCATCAAGGTGGCGGTTGTCGGCTCAGGTCCTGCCGGTCTTTCCTTTGCGGGCGATATGGTGAAGAAGGGCTATGACGTGACCGTTTATGAGGCGTTGCATGAGATTGGTGGTGTATTGAAATATGGTATTCCGGAGTTCCGTTTGCCGAATCGCATTGTGGATGTAGAGATCGAGGGCTTGCGCAAAATGGGTGTACAGTTCGTGAAGGATTGCATTGTCGGCAAGACCATCAGCTATGAGGATCTGCATGCCGAGGGCTATAAGGGTGTCTTTGTGGCAAGTGGTGCCGGATTGCCCAACTTCATGAACATCCCGGGTGAGAACCTGGTGGGTGTGATGTCATCCAACGAGTATTTAACCCGTGTGAACTTGATGGATGCGGCCAATCCCGAGAGCGATACGCCCGTGTTGGAAGGTAAGCGTGTGGCTGTGATCGGTGGAGGTAACACGGCAATGGATTCCGTGCGTACGGCCCGTCGATTGGGTGCTGATCGTGCCATGATTGTCTATCGTCGAAGCGAGGAGGAGATGCCTGCCCGCTTGGAGGAGGTGAAACATGCCAAGGAGGAGGGTGTGGAGTTCTTGACGCTCCATAATCCGATTGAGTATATTGGTGATGAGCGAGGTCGTGTGAAGCAGATGCGCTTGCAGGTGATGGAATTGGGTGAGCCGGATGCTTCCGGTCGTCGTCGTCCGGTACCTGTAGAGGGTCAGATCGTAACTATTGATGTGGATGAGGTGATCGTCTCTATCGGTGTCTCTCCCAATCCGTTGATCCCACGTGCCTTCTCCGGCTTGGAGGTCAGCAAGAAGGGTACGATTGTCGTGAGCGAGGAGGAGATGCGTTCCGCACTTCCTGACGTGTATGCCGGAGGTGACATCGTGCGTGGTGGCGCTACTGTCATCTTGGCGATGGGCGATGGTCGTAAGGCCGCTGCTGCCATGGATCGGAATCTGCGGAAATAGTTAATAGGCTATCTCTTTCGGGCGGTTCACAGGGCTAATTGGCAGATGCAAAGATTTCATTCGTTGAGTATTTCGGGCGATTCGTCGAAACTATTTGGAGATGGGAAAGAGGAGTCGCTATCTTTGTAACCGTTAGGACTTGGGAAAGCCCGAAGCAACTGCTTGTTCATCATGACACAAACAGAAAATAGGTAAACATTAACTGATGTGAGAGAGGCTGTGTCAAATAGGCGCAGCCTCTTTTTTTTGAAAAACAGGCTCTACGGAGAAGGAAAGCGATTGGACGGAACAGGCGATAGCAAACGCTCGTGCACAAATTGGGTTGGAGATAGACACCATCGAGGCAAGCGGGCAATTCCTCAACCCTGTGACTCTAACGAAAGAGGGTGGTGTCTATTACTGCAACTATGCCGACTATTACTATATAGAGGCACTGGTGCGGAAGCTGAAGCTGCGGTAACTATAAAAGAAAAGAGAGTCACTCATTTGAGTAACTCTCTGATCTTCTAAGTGGTGCCACCAGGAATCGAACCGGGGACACAAGGATTTTCAGTCCTTTGCTCTACCAACTGAGCTATGGCACCATAGTAGTTTTTTTGTATCGTTGTTTTCGATTACGGCTGCAAAGGTAGGGATTATTTTTAGATGGACAAATCTTTTGATGAGATTTTTCGCAAAAAAGGAACGAAAAGAGGGGAAATGAACTTTTCTTGAAAAAAAGTGGGCATGGGTATTGCAGGTTCAAAAAATAGGTGTACCTTTGCACCCGTAATCGAAAAACAAACGGTTGCAAACAAGATCGGGATGTAGCACAGTTGGCTAGCGCGCCACGTTCGGGACGTGGAGGTCGGAAGTTCGAGTCTTCTCATCCCGACTTAGGAAGGCAGGAATCTGAAAAGGTTTCTGCCTTTTTTGTATCACATAATCAAGGAGGAGCAACAATGATTGTTTATAACACCACGTTTCATATTCACAAGGAGATCTTGGCAGAGTGTTTGGCCTTTCTGAAATCGCGTTATATTCCACAAGCAGCGGCAAGCGGTTTGCTGCATGATCCCTATCTGCGACGCATCTTGAACTCGGAGAACGAGGAAGGGGAGAGCTATTCCGTGCAGTTTCATACGCAAGACACGACTTCGTTGAACCAATGGTTGCAGCAGGAGGGTAGGGCTTTGCAACAGGAACTGGTTGATCGCTATCAGGAAAAGATCGTCGGTTTCTCAACGTTGCTGGAGGAGATCGCACTGAACGAGTAAGGTATGGAGCGGATTATCTTAGGGATTGACCCGGGAACGATCGTGATGGGTTATGCGTTGCTGAAAGTGGAAGAGCGCAAGCCCCAGCCGATGATGATGGGGGTGTTGAAGTTGGATAAATATGAGAGCCACTACCTTCGTCTTCGGAAGATCTTTGAGCGGGTCACGATGCTAATTGATGAGTATCATCCCGATGAGCTGGCTATTGAAGCGCCCTTCTTCGGTAAGAATGTGCAGAGTATGTTGAAGTTGGGGCGTGCGCAAGGCGTTGCGATGGCTGCTGCCTTAGAGCGAGACATCCCTATCTTTGAGTATGCTCCGATGAAAATTAAACTGTCTATTGTGGGGAATGGTGAGGCCTCGAAAGAGCAAGTTGCCGCTATGTTGCAACGTTTGTTGCACATCCCCGATGAACAGATGCCGCCGAAGTTGGATGCGACGGATGCCTTAGCGGCAGCGATGTGCCATTTCTACCAAGGCAATAACCCATTGAGTGAGAAGAAATATAATAGCTGGAAAGACTTTATCCAGAAGAACCCTGGTAAAGTGAGAAAATAAGAATTAGGAGTGAGGACTTGTTTAAAATCCTCATTCCTAAATCCTCATTCCAAATTTATACAATACCTTGAGCCATCATCGCCTTAGCCACCTTCATGAAGCCAGCGATGTTCGCACCCTTTACATAGTTGATGTAGTCGCCCTCCTTACCATGAGCCACGCACTGCTCGTGGATGTCGCTCATGATCTGGTGCAACTTCTGGTCAACCTCTGCCGCTGTCCAAGAGATGTGCATAGCGTTTTGGGTCATCTCCAAGCCGGAAGTAGCCACACCACCTGCGTTCACCGCCTTACCCGGAGCGAAGAGCTGGTGATGCTGGATGAAGAGATCCACTGCCTCAGCCGTACAACCCATGTTGGAAACCTCAGCCACACAAAGCGTACCGTTGTCGATCAACATCTGAGCATCTTTGTCGTTCAACTCATTCTGTGTTGCGCAAGGCAATGCGATATCTACTTTCTGCTCCCATGGTTTCTTGCCGGGGAAGAAGGTAGAGCCGGGGAACTCGTCAGCATAAGGAGCCACCACGTCGTTACCTGAGTTACGCAACTCCAACATGTAGTCGATCTTCTCGCCAGAGATACCTGCCGGATCATAGATGTAACCGTCAGGACCAGAGATGGTCACCACCTTAGCGCCTAATTGGGTAGCCTTTGTAGCGGCACCCCAAGCTACATTACCGAAACCAGAGATCGCAACGGTCTTACCCTTGATGTCGATCCCGTGTGTCTCACACATCTGGTGTACGAAGTAGAGCGCACCGAAACCGGTTGCCTCCGGACGGAGGATAGAACCGCCGAACTCCATACCCTTACCGGTGAACGTACCGGTGTTCTCGCGAGCCAACTTCTTGTACATACCGTACATGTAACCAACCTCACGACCACCTACACCTATATCACCTGCGGGCACATCACGGTCAGGACCTAAGTTGCGCCACAACTCTAAGATGAAGGCTTGGCAGAAACGCATGATCTCCGCGTCGCTCTTACCACGGGGTGCGAAGTCTGAACCACCTTTACCACCACCCATCGGAAGGGTTGTCAAGGCGTTTTTGAAGGTTTGCTCAAATCCTAAGAATTTCAAGATGGAAAGGTTAACAGAGGGGTGGAAACGAACTCCGCCTTTGTACGGGCCAATGGCGTTGTTGAACTGTACACGGTAACCCAAGTTGATCTGGATTTCTCCTTTGTCATCAACCCAAGGCACACGGAACGTGAAAATTCGCTCCGGCTCTACGAGTCGCTCGATAATCTTTGCTTTCTCAAACTCCGGGTGCTGGTTATACACATCCTCGATGGATAACAACACCTCTTTTACAGCTTGTAAATACTCTTTTTCGCCCGGGTGCTTTGCCTCAAGCGCTGATAAAATAACTTCTGTCTTCATAGCATACGCTAATTAAAAAAAGGATAACATTTTGACGGCAAATGTAGGTAATTCTTTTGAACGCACAAGTCCTTCGCTTTCCTTTTTTCGGAAAATCGCATTTATTTTCCCTCTTGCGTCAGAACCCGCAATTAGCTGTTCATTTTATACGATTTTTTATTTACTTTTGACTCCTGCTAAATCTATAGAATCAACGTATGAGCGGTATTCCGAATTTGAAAGACTTGGTGTTTAGGGACACTCCTTTTGCCAATCTGATGAATAAGCGTATATATAATGTATTGCTTATTGCCACAAAATATGATGCTTTCATGCTGGAGGACGATGGGCGCGTCGATGAGCAGATCTTTAATGAATATACATCGTTGAGCCTTCGTTATCCCCCTCGTTTTACACAGGTGACGACGGAGGAGGAGGCGTTGAACGAGCTGAAGAATCGTAACTTTGAGTTGATTATCTGTATGCCAAATATGGATAATCGAGACATCTTTGCGGCTGCGAGCGAGATCAAGGTGCATTACCCCCATATCCCGATCGTCGTGTTGACCCCCTTCTCGAAAGAGGTATCGAAGCGCATCGCCCATGAGGATCTGAGCGCAATCGACTATGTGTTCAGTTGGTTAGGCAACTCAGAATTGCTGTTGGCGATCATTAAACTGATTGAGGATAAGATGAATGCGCCCGATGATACGGCGAGTGTGGGTGTGCAGATCATCCTTTTGGTGGAAGACTCTGTTCGTTTTTACTCCTCAGCTTTGCCTCACCTCTATAAGTTTGTCTTGGAGCAGAGTCAAATGTTTGCCAAGGAGGCGTTGAACGATCATCAACGCACCTTGCGTATGCGTGGCCGTCCTAAAATCAAGTTGGCACGTACCTACGAGGAGGCCGTGCGCATCTTCGACCAATACAGAGATAATATGTTGGGTATTATATCCGACATGAGTTTCATGCACGACGGGGTGAAAGATCCTTACGCCGGCTATAAGTTTGGCCAGTATGTCCGTAAGACAGGCTTGATTATCCCCTTTGTCTTGGAGTCGTCAGAAGCAGCCAATGCCATCTATGCGGGTGAATTGAACGCCTCCTTTATTGATAAGAACTCCAAGAGTTATCCGCAGGATCTGCGGGCACGCATCATGGAGCGTTTCGGCTTTGGCGATTTCGTGATCATCAATCCCCATACCAAGGAGGAAATCATGCGTATTAAGGATTTGAAGGACTTGCAAACCAAAGTGTTCCAGATTCCCGATGATTCGTTGGTGTATCACCTCTCGCGCAACCACTTCTCTCGCTTCTTCTATTCGCGGGCGATGTTTCCACCGGCAGAGGTGTTGAAGCATGTCGATGTGAGTGATTACAAGGATATGAACGAGGCTCGTCAGTTGATTTTCGACCTGATCGTGCAATACCGACGGATGAAGAACTCAGGCGTGGTGGCTGTCTATCAGAAAGATCGCTTCGATGAGTATAGTAACTTCGCCCGCATTGGCGAGGGATCGTTGGGCGGTAAAGGTCGTGGCTTGGCTTTCATTGGTGCGATGGTGAAGCGTTATCCCCGTTTGGAGCAAGATAACTTTGCGGTGACGATCCCGAAGACGGTCGTGATCTGTACGGATATCTTCGACGAGTTCATGGAGACAAACGGACTTTATCCAGTGGCGTTGAGCGATAACGATGATGAGACCATCTTGCGCTATTTCTTGAGAGCCAGCCTTCCTAAGAAGCTGATTGAGGATTTGATGGCCTTCTTTGATGTGGTGAGGGGGCCGATTGCGATCCGCTCATCCAGCTTGTTGGAGGATTCGCATTACCAGCCTTTTGCCGGTATCTATTCCACCTACATGGTGCCTAAGATCGAGGAGAAGTATGATATGCTGCGTACGGTCAGCGATGCGATTAAGGCCGTCTATGCCTCCGTGTTCTATCGGGATAGCAAGGCTTACATGACCGCTACCTCCAACCTGATCGACCAGGAGAAGATGGCCGTCGTGTTGCAAGAGGTGGTGGGTACACGTTATGACGACCATTTCTATCCGACCATCTCAGGTGTGGCTCGCTCATTGAATTTCTATCCCATTGGCAACGAGAAGGCAGAGGATGGCATCGCCAACATCGCCTTGGGTTTGGGTAAGTATATTGTAGATGGAGGACAAACCTTGCGCTTCTCTCCGCGTCACCCGCACAACATCTTACAGATGAGCACGATGGATTTCGCCTTGAAGGAGACGCAAACCCGTTTCTATGCGCTCGACTTGAAGAACATGGCGGAACGTTTCTCCGTGGATGATGCGTTCAACTTGGTGAAACTTAGTGTGAAAGATGCGGATAAGGAGGGTTCGTTGCGCTACATCGTCTCTACTTACGATCCTTACGATCAAATCATTCGCGACGGTTACTATCCCGGTGGCCGTAAGATTATCTCTTTCTGCAATATCTTGCAGCATGATGTCTTCCCCTTGGCCACGACATTGGATCACCTCTTAGGGATTGGCCAGCGAGAGATGGGGCGACCCGTAGAGATTGAGTTTGCGGTCAATATCGACTTAAACGATCCGAAGAAAGCCACCTTCTACCTCTTGCAGATCCGTCCGATCGTGGATAACAAGGAGGTGATGGACGAAGATTTGACCTTGGTGAAGAACGAGGAGACCATCCTCTCTTCAACCAGTGTCTTGGGGCATGGCATCGTAAGTGATGTGCAGGATGTGGTGTATGTCAAGACAGGGGCCTTCAATTCGGCGAATACGCAGGCGATCGCTTACGAAATCGAGCGGATGAACCGTAGCTTCACGGATAGTGAGAAAGGGTATGTACTGGTAGGTCCCGGTCGTTGGGGCAGTAGCGACCCCTGGTTAGGTATTCCGGTGAAATGGCCGCATATCAGCAACGCACGAGTCATCGTGGAGTGTGGTTTGGAGAACTATCGGGTCGATCCCAGCCAAGGTACCCACTTCTTCCAGAACCTCACCTCTTTCGGTGTCGGTTATTTCACGATCAATCCCTTCAAGGGCGATGGTTGGTTTGACGAGTCCTTCCTCGGCGATCAGCCGGCTGTGGAAGAAACCGACTACCTACGTCATGTCCACTTCGATCGCCCAATCGTTATCAAGATGGATGGCAAGCGCAGCTTAGGTGTCGTGATGAAGCCTTAGAGAAAACTATTCCTATGGAAAACGAGAGACTTTTCTCATTTTCCATAGGAATCAATACAGCAACCCGAACATCCAAAGCGGAATACGATTGCCCATCCCTATCTCAGTATCCGCAACCGCCAAATAGCTATTGGGAATATCTTTTATTTGTGAGAAATCCTTTGTTTTACCGCCAACCTCAAACAAGAGTTTGCGGTCAATCCAAAAATCGCCGTGTTTGGGTAATAGCACCTCATGATTTACGGATAATTGGTTTAGAAAGAATGATTCACGCATCGCACCTACATCCACGTGCGCCGTTAAAGCATACATCAGATTAGGATTACCTACAAGAATTTTATCAGGGCTGGACAGGCTTTTAAAGGCCTTTTGCTGCACTGATACGAATCCTAACAATCCAGCTCGCTGCAAGGCGTGCAGGATTTTCAGCCCTACGTCACGCGTTGTTTCTAAATGATTATATACCTCGCTCATTTTGGGTAATTGGGGCACTCGCTCTGCCATCATCATCAGCATCCGGCGTGCTTTGCGAAGCGTAGCGTATGAGATTTCCTCGACGGCTGGCAAGTCTGATTCCAACACCTGATTGACAACCTCTTGAAGTCGAAACTCGAAGCCATCCGCTTCCCGTTTATAAAAAGGGTAATAACCGTGTCGCAGATAAGCCTCAAAGGAAGGTAGCACTTTGAAGTTTTGAGAGGCGATCAAGCTGGCTTGCGTGGAATGAGCGGATAAAAGATCCTCTAAGGCGATCGGCTGCATAGTGTATAATCCTTCAAATTCCAAATATTCACGGAAAGACATCCCTCGCAGTGTATATACGATTTGCCGACGGGACATATCTCCCTGCTGGCGGTCAATTTGCAACATGGAGGAGCTGGTATAAACAATGTGCAAGTCGGGATAGTCATCACAAAGGTTTTTGAGAACGGTTTGCCAGTTGGCATAGCGATGCACCTCATCTAAAAAGAGATGCGTTCCCCCATGCGTATAGAAATGCTCCACTAACTCCGTTAATGGATGGGTGGAGAACCATAAGTTATCTAATGACACATAAAGTGCTTTTTCCAATGTAGGGAAAGTCTCCTTGATATGCTGTAATAGCAGGGTCGTTTTACCCACACCCCGTTCTCCTTTGATGCCGATCACCCAATTGTCCCAATTGATAGCCGTATAGAGGTAACGATGGAACTCCATCGACACCTGTTGCACTTTCCTGTAATAGCTGCGATACAGCCCTTCCATTGTCAGTTCTTCCATGATTTGCTCCGATTAGTGAGGCAAATGTACGAAAAAGCTTTTTCAAAAGTCTTTTTTGCGCAAAAAAAGCTTTTTGAAAAGTGTTTTTGGGAGCAAATAGCACTTTTGGAAAAGTTTTTGTCTTTGCGTCTTTCCTCAAGGAATATCCGCAGGGACGACGATAAAGGGCAAATTTCCCTGTTACGCTGTAACGCTGTTGCGCTCATCCCTATGTCGATGCCCGAAAGCATAAATTACCCCGCAGGATCACCTCCTCTTTCGGGGTATCGGGATGGGCGATCAAGCGAATCAGCAGGCGACAAGCCGTCTCCGCCATGGCATACACTGGTTGCTCCACTGCCGTGAGCTCCGGATGCACCAAGGTGCAAAGCGTGGTGCCCGACATGCAACACAAAGCCACCTCATCGGGGATGCGATACCCCAATTGCTGCAAAAGGCTCTTTGCCCCCAAGGTGGCCATCTCCGTAAAGCCGAATAGGGCATCAAAAGGTAACCCGCCCTCCACGAATCGACGCATAGCAGCGGCTCCCTCTTCCGCATTCAAGCCGCCCGCCACGATATAGCGCTCATCTACCTCCATACCGAACTTGCGCAACGCATCCCGATACGCTTGCAAACGAGCAACCGCATTGCGCACATGCTTCGGCCCTGCCAAATGCACAATACGCCGACGACCTTTGCGAATCAACGCCTCCACCAGCAAGAAAGACATGATATAGTCATCCACGACCACCCGTGAGGCCTCCACTCCCTCCACCGCACGATCAAAAAAGGTGATGGGAATCCCCTTGCGGATCATCCGCTGATAGCAATCAATGTTCGCCTCGTGGTGGCAGACGCTCATCAAGATGCCATCCACCCGGCATTGCTCCATCATCCGTAAATTCTCTCGCTCCTGCTCTGGATCCTCGTTAGAGATGGCTACGATCACCCGGTAGCCATCCTTTCGCAACAGTCGTTGCGCATGTTCGATGAAATTCATGAAAAAGGTGGTCACCACCTCGGGGATAAGGATACCGATTGTTTGGGTATGTTGTCGGCGTAAATTGACGGCCAACTCATTGCGCTGATACCCCATGCGATCAGCTACCTCCACGATGCGCCGCATGGTTTCGGCGTTCACGTTATGGCTATCACCCGCCAACGCACGGGAAACCGTGGATTTGCTGATGCCCAATTCCTTGGCAATATCTATGATGGTGACGTATTTCATAGTATCTCAATTTTTAGCGGTTACAGATTATTTCCCGCGAAAGTAGGGAAAAAAAGCGAATGATCCCCCGTCGCACACAGATAATCGGGAACGGTTGCGAAAAATGGGAACGGTTGCGGGAACGGTTGCGAAAAAAGTGGTTTTCAAAAAGATTGCTGACCCGCTCACGCCCCGCTACATTTGCAAGCAAGAAAACCTAAATAGTTCACCAATAGTAACGTATAAAAAATGAAATCAAGTTCTATGCCAGGAAAAATATCCCTGATCAGCAAGTTCGCCTATGGCATGGGCGATGTGGGATGTAACTTTAGTTGGATGTTTGTCGGAAACTTTCTGATGATTTTCTACACCGACGTGTTCGGTATCAGTATGGGAGCGGTAGCCACCTTTATGCTGCTCTCACGCTTTTGGGATGCGATCAACGACCCGGTCATCGGCTCGCTCACCGACAAGACGCACAGCCGTTGGGGACGTTTTCGCCCGTGGCTACTCTTTGGGGCACCTATCACGGCTCTGCTGCTTGTACTTACCTTTTGGGCACACCCTGATTGGAGCCAAACGGCGAAGGTCGTCTATATGGCCATCACTTACAGCCTCTTGGTGTTGGGATATACCTGCGTGAACCTGCCTTACGGCACCCTCTGCGGAGCCATGACGCAAGACATCGACGAGCGGGCGCAACTGAACACGAGCCGCTCAGTCAGTGCCATGATCGCCATCGGGGTGATCAACATTATCACCGTCCCCTTGATCGGTTGGTTGGGCAATGACAACCCGAAGCAGGGTTATCTCTCCGTAGCCGTGATTTATGGCTTGATTTTCGCCGCTTGCCACCTCTTCTGCTTCCGCAAGACGCGGGAGGTGGTGACCATCCCTCCCCAGCAAAAACTCGATCTGCGCACGCAACTGAAAGCCATCGTGCAAAACCGTCCCTATCTGTTGGCGCTCTTGGGGCAACTGCTTTTCGGCTTTATCCTCTATGGACGCAACGCCGACATGCTCTACTATTTCACCTACGTGGAGGGATCGGCCAATCTCTTCTCCTTCTACTCCATGGCGATCATCGTGCCCTCGATCATCGGTGCCGCTTGCTTCCCGCAGGTGTTCCGATGGACAGGCAACAAGGGATGGGCGGCTTCGATCTTCTCCCTCTTCACGGGAATGACCCTAATCATGCTCTACTTCTTCAGCCCTAAAGAGGATCCCGTTTGCTTCTACCTCTTTGCGGCGCTCTCGCAGTTCTTCTTCTCAGGGTTCAACACGGCCATCTATGCCATCATTCCTGACAGCGTGGAGTATGGCGAGTGGAAGACAGGGCTTCGCAACGACGGATTTCAATACGCCTTCGTCTCCTTGGGCAATAAGATCGGTATGGCGCTCGGCACCTCGCTGCTTGCCTTGGCGTTGGGCAATGCGGGTTACGTCAGCAACGGCGAGCAAAACCCGGAAGTGCTGGCTATCATGCGACATGCCTTCTCCACGATTCCCGGTGTGCTTTGGATCGTGACCGCATTTTGCCTGCTCCTCTACCGACTCAACAAAGAGACTTATAATCGCATCATCAACGAATTAAAAAATAGATAATCACTATGAGACAAGCTGTATTAGTTGCTCCGAAGCAAATCGTATTCAAGGAGGTGGCTGCGCCTAAGGCAGCCGATTTGAACGCCCACCAAGTGTTGATCCAAGTAAAGCGCATCGGCATTTGCGGCAGTGAGATCCACTCTTACCATGGGTTACATCCGGCCACTTTCTACCCCGTCGTGCAGGGACATGAGTATGCGGGTACGGTCGTTGCCTGTGGTGCTGAGGTTACTAAGTGCCAACCGGGCGATAAGGTAACGGCACGCCCGCAATTGGTGTGTGGCACCTGTAACCCCTGCAAACGTGGGCAGTATAACGTCTGTGAGCACCTGCGTGTGCAAGCCTTCCAAGCGGATGGCGCTGCGCAAGACCTCTTCGTGGTGGATGAGGAGCGGGTGTTGAGATTGCCCGATGAGATGTCATTGGATTTTGGAGCCATGATTGAGCCATCCGCCGTAGGTGCACATGCCTCCGCACGCACGGAGGTGAAAGGCAAGAACGTGGTGGTGAGCGGAGCCGGCACGATCGGCAACCTCGTCGCTCAATTCTGCCTCGCGCGAGGGGCGAAAAAGGTGCTCATCACTGACGTGAGCGACCTGCGCCTCAGCAAGGCACGTGAATGTGGCATCGCCCATACGCTCAACGTGACGAAAGGCTCCTTGAAGGAGGCGGCCGCCGAGCTCTTTGGCGACGAGGGTTTCCAAGTGGGTTTTGAGGTGGCAGGCGTGGAATCCTCCATCCGCTCGCTGATGGAGACGATCGAGAAGGGAAGCGACATCGTGGTGGTGGCTGTCTTCGGCAAGGATCCCGCCCTCAGCATGTTCCACCTCGGTGAGCATGAGTTGCGTCTGATCGGCTCGATGATGTATCGCCACGAGGATTACCTGACGGCTATCGACTTCGCCAGCCGTGACGTGATCCACCTCTCCCCGTTGGTGAGCAACCGCTTCGCCTTTGAGCAATATGATGAGGCCTATCAATTCATCGACACCCATCGAGAGACAGCCATGAAGGTGCTCATCGACTTGGATCAGAAAGCATAAGTCATGGAAAAACCACGCTCATGGAGCAAGGTCGCAGGCATCCTGCTTGCGGCCTTATCCCTCCCTTTATCTGCCGCCAAACCCTATTGCCCGAAATGGTTAGATGGGGATTTCCACATCGCCAACAACCACCTCTGGCGAGGCATCGAGGTGAGCGATGGCTTGGTCATGACCTCCTCGCTCAGTGTGCACGACCCCGGTGAACACATCCGCTTCGGCCTTTGGGGTGGCACGAACACCTCCGGCGATTACAAAGAGTTCAACCAATTCTTGGAGCTTCGCTGGAAACGGCTCACATTAGCCTTTTGGGATACCTATAATTTCTCACCCGGTGCCACCTACAACAACCGGGAGTTTTTCAACTACTCCGCGGCGACCACAGGGCGTTTTCTAGATGCCATCGTGACCTATCACTGCGGGGCATCCTTTCCGCTTCAGTTGCAAGCATCCACCATCCTGTTCGGGAGGGATCGGGATGCGGAGAATCGGAAGAATCGCTACTCCTCCTATGTCTATGCGGAATATCCGTTGCTCGCGCGGCAGGATTGGCATATAGCGGTCGGATGTGGTGGCACCTTCACGCTTCGTGCGTCAGACGATCGTACCACTTTCTACAGCGACCGACCGGGAGTGATCCATGTGGAGCTGCGTGTAGGTTATCGGTTGCCGATCACCGCCTCCTACACCTTGCCGCTTCATGCCACAGCGATTTGGAATCCTGTGTGCGATCGTGCCTTCTTCCAAGTGGGTGCCCAGCTCCTTTCTTTCTGATCAAGGAATGCCCCTATTCATTCAAGTAATCCATCATCTGAATTACATGCGAAAAAAGCAGAGACGCACCACTGGCACGTCTCTACGGAGGAGACCATTAGTGGTTGTTTGCTAAGTAGCTATCCATTAGATTGTTGGATGCATACTGATTGTTGTTGCTCGTCACGTTGAGCAACTGCACGTAGCTGCGATATTGCGCCTCACTGAGCGCCTCCTTCATCTGCTTCAAGTTGGCATGCAACGCACGCATCATCAACTCCTCCTTCCGGGCACTGCGGCTCAATGCCTCTTGCTGGTCGGCCATGAACGCCTCGCTGATCCGATAAACCGACTCCTGTTGCGACGGCTGGAGATCCAGATAGCGGCTGAGTTGCCCGAACCGGATCGTGAAGGGAGCCTTACCCGTCGGCTCATACATACACTTTGCCTCTACCGATTGCATACCCATTAACACTACACATACTGCCATCATTAACTTCTTCATAACCTAAATTTTTACCTATTAAACAATCTTGTTAGTTACTATTCTTAATACCTACAAACAATCTTTTCGCCAAGACTAACCCGTTCAAAGCGAACAGTTAACCCATTTGTGTCTGTGAGAGGATTGAACCTTTTTCGTTCATCTCTGACGCGAATATAGAGCCAATCTTCTCACCCCGTATCGGCCATGGATTTCAAAGCGAAAAATCGGGGATTAGAGACGAATTAAGCGACTAATCTTGCGAGGCGATCTCCGCTGCCCTTAGAAAGCCTCCCGCCACGCTGCCCAGTGACCTTTAGCTTTCGATAGCAAAGGTAGGGTATATATGTCGAGGTGCATTGGGTGAATAATTCACGCCCACCTGCAAATAAAGCTCACCTGATAGTTATGTATTTTGTAATCAGTCCGTTACAAAGGTAGAAAAAGTGATAGGTGCATAAAAGTTTATGAATTACGCACCTGGAAACAATCCCGCATCATCCACATGCAGGGATAAAGCGTAACAGCGCAACAGCGCAACAGTAGATTTTTAGCATATACCCTGCTCCGCAGGAATAGGTATAAATATAGTTTTATATTATAATATTATATTATAATATAAAGTTGAATTTGAGTATATGAAGGGGATAGGGCGAAAACAGCTGTTGCGCTGTTGCACTGTTGCGCTATAATAACTTTGATAATTGTGTTTTGAGTTTTGAATGAATTGGTTGTTAATTATGAATTATGGATCCTTGGTTTTTGACTCAAAACTCAAAATTAAAAATTTTAATAAGAATTGCTTGCGTATTAGGAAGGAATGTTGTATATTTGCAGTGTATTCGAGAGGGTTGATTGCAAGGATAATTTATCACGCTGCCCAAGATAATTTATCTCGCGAAACGACCTCAATGAGGCCTCGAATCGATGTTTCTATTTACGCAAGCCGCCCGAATTGCATACTTGTGGCACCTGGGAAAAATTATTCTCCTTCTTAGATAAGTTTATATTATAAACTTTTTAGCTTTGTGGTTGGAATAAGAAAAATTAAAGTACAAAACGTGATGGAATTTTCTGAATTAAGACGGGATTGCGCCGTGAAGCAGCAACGAGGGCTGCATTTCATTTTGGCCAGTGTGTTTATTTGGGCGGGCATTCTCGCCTTGCACCTCTCATCGCTCAGCATGGAGGCGAAGAATCTGTTTACTTTTTGCCTCTCGGCGCCGCTGATGCCGATCGCCTACGGCTTGTCTCGCCTGTTGAAGATCGACTTTCAGAACAAGGCCAATCCGCTCACGCCGTTGGGCATTCTCTTCTCGGTCAATCAGATCCTTTATCTGTTGATCGCCATGTGGGTGTTCGACGCACTGCCGGAAAAGATGCTGATGGTGTATGCCATGATCTTCGGGGCGCACTTGATGCCTTACAGCTGGCTCTACCAATCACGTAGCTATATGCTCCTCTCCATCCTTATCCCGCTCTTGGCGTTGATCGTCGGCTTGACGCAAACTCCGGCGGTGTTGGCGGAGATGATGTTGGGCATCGAGGTGGTGTTCTCGTTGGCTTTGGTGTGGGAGAATAAAAAGGATCGGAAATAAAAGATGTGTAGCGATATGGAAACGGAAAGACTATGCTTGCGTCCGTGGCGGGAATCGGATGCGGAGGTGCTCTATCGGTTAGCCTCTGATCCTGAGGTGGGGCCGAGGGCAGGATGGCCTCCTCATCAGTCGGTGGAGGAGAGCCGTGAGATCATCCGCACGGTGTTCAACAACGATACGACCTGGGCGATCGTCTGGAAAGAGACCAATGAGGTGGTTGGTGCCATCGGGTATGGCCCCTCCTGCGATTGCAACTTGCCTGCTTGGAAGGAGGAGCCTACCGTGGGTTATTGGGTAGGGCGACCCTATTGGAACCGGGGTATTTGCAGCGAGGCTTTGCAAGCCATGATTGACCGGATCCGTGCGACCACGCCAATTCGTTCACTCATCAGTGGCTACTTCGTAGATAACCCTGCCTCCGGGCGGGTGATGGAGAAATGTGGCTTCCTTCCGACCGGCGACTTCGCTTATGACGAGAGGCTCTATGGCGGGAAGGGGCGAGCGATCAGGGTGTTGAGGCTCGTGTTTCCCGCCTGAGTGGAATCTCAGCTTTACAATGGATTTTCTGCGATGAACCGCTCCGCCTCCTCCAGCGCCTCCGGTTTGCCAATATCGAGTAGCCGAAGATCCGCGGCGGGATAGGCATGGATATCGGTGCGGGCACAGATGGAGAGGTAGAACTGAATGATCGAGAACTTGCCTGTCCACTCCTCCATCCAATCGAGGATCTTGGGCGACATCACATGGATACCTCCGAAAGCATACTCGTTGTATTGATCGGGGTCGAAATAGGGATAGAAGGATTTCACCTCGCCCGTGGCGTGGTTGCGCCATCCGCAGAGTTTGTTCTCCTGGTTGAACAGCAGGTAGCGTGAGGTCTTTCGCTGGCTGACCAATAGCGTGGCTAAAGCCTTCCCCTCCGCATGGTGCTGATAGAGTTGCTTGAGATCAACGTTGGAGAGAATATCGACGTTGTGCACCAAGAAGGGTTCGTTGCCCATCAGGAAACGGGTGGCTTTCTTAATGCCTCCTCCGGTGTCTAACAGGTAATCCCGTTCGTCAGAAATGTGAATTTTCACCCCAAAGTTGTCGTTAGCTTCAAGGAAGTCGATAATCTGTTGCCCTAAATGGTGAATGTTGACTACGATCTCATTAAATCCGGCCGCTTTGAGTTTCAGGATCACATGCTCCAACATCGGTTTCCCTGCTACGGGTACCAATGCCTTCGGCATGTTGTCTGTCAGCGGCTTGAGCCGGCTACCTAATCCGGCCGCAAATATCATTGCTTTCATAATGTAGATTTGAAGATTTGTTCTATGTTTTGTTCCCGGTGCACCAGATCAACCTTTACGCCGAAAGTCTTGTTGAGGTGCTCCGCTAAATGTTGGGCGGAGTAAACGGAGCGGTGTTGGCCTCCGGTGCAGCCGAAGCATACCATGAGGTTGGTGAATCCCCGATCCATGTACCGCTTGACGGAGGCATCCACGATTTGATAGACATGCTGCAAGAAGGTGGTGATCTCGCCGTCCTCCTCCAGGAATTGGATCACCGGTTCATCCAAACCTGTGAAATGGTTATAACGCTCATACTTACCAGGATTGTTGATGGCTCGGCAGTCGAATACGAAGCCGCCCCCATTGCCACTCGTGTCGTTGGGGATGCCCTTTTTGTAGGCGAAGCTCATCACCTTCACCTCCAAGGTGCGCTTCGAGAGGTCGTCGGAGAACTGCTTCAAGCCAGTAAGCTCTCGCAATAGGTCGGAGAGATAGGGATACTCTGAGAAATGCTCTCGCAGCAACTCCCGCAGGTTCTCGATGGCGAACGGTACGCTCTGGATGAAGTGTGGCTTCTTCTCGAAATAGCCACGGAAACCATAGGCACCCAACACTTGCAAGGTGCGGAACAGTACGAAGTGACGCAACTGACTGCGGAAATAGCTCTCATCCACAGGCATGTATTTGCGCAACGCCGTGATGTAATCTTTCAGCAACTCCTCCCGCAACTGTTCGGGATATTTGGCTTTCGCTTGCCAAAGGAAAGAGGCGACATCGTAAAAGACCGGTCCTTTGCGCCCTCCCTGGAAGTCAATAAACCATGGCTCGCCCTCCTTGACCATCACGTTGCGCGATTGGAAGTCGCGATAGAGGAAGGTGGCGGATGAGCTACGCAATAACACATCGCTCATCTTTCCGAAATCATCCTCTAAACGGTTCTCTTGAAACTCCAATCCCGTTGCCTTCAAGAAGCAATATTTGAAATAGTTCAAATCCCAGAGGATGGAACGTTGGTTGAACTCCGCTTGTGGATAGCAATGACTGAAGTCGAACCCATCCGCGCCGCGAAACTGGATGTCAGGTAGGCGGGTGATGGTTTTGTGCAGCAACAGTTTCTCCTCCTCATCGAAGACACTGCTCTTGCGTCCCTTCTCGATGGCGTTGAAAAGCAGGGTATCGCCCAAATCCTCTTGGATATAGAAGGCATGGTTGTCGCTCACGGCATAGACTTGGGGTACGGGCAATCCCTTCTCCCGGAAATGGCGAGCCATGTAGAGGAAGGCCTCGTTCTCCTCGATGGAGGTACCACTCACGCCAATCACGCTTTCCCTACCTTTCAATCTGAAATAACGGCGGTTAGAGCCCGATGAGGGCAACTCGTCAATCTGTTCCGGTTCACATCCGGCATGGCGGACATAGAGTTTTTGCAGTTCGTCTGTGATCATCGCTATTTTTTTTGAGCAAAAATAGGTTTATTTTTTGGATTGTCAAGCGATATATGGAGATAGAAAGCAAAGAGGGCATCTCCTTGCATGGAGACACCCCCTTTGTCTTATTTATGATCACCAATCGTTCGTTAGAGAATACCTTGTGCCATCATTGCCTTGGCTACCTTCATGAAGCCCGCTACGTTAGCGCCTTTCACATAGTTGACGTAGCCATCCGGTTGTTGACCATACTTCACGCACTGCTCGTGGATGTTTTGCATGATGCTCTGCAACTTCTGATCGACCTCCTCAGCGCTCCAGCTCAGCTTCTGTGCGTTCTGTGTCATCTCCAAACCTGATACAGAAACACCACCTGCGTTAGCTGCCTTACCCGGTGCGTAAAGGATCTTCGCTTTCAAGAAGGCCTCGATCGCCTCCGGTGTAGAAGGCATGTTTGCGCCCTCAGATACAGCGAAGCAGCCATTGGCTAACAACTTCTGGGCATCCTCGCCGTTGATCTCGTTCTGCGTAGCACTCGGCATAGCGATGTCGCACTTCTCGCCCCAAGGACGTGCACCCTGTACATACTTGCAGCCGTATTGCTCAGCATACTCACGGATACGACCTCTGTAAAGGTTCTTCAACTCCATGATGTAATCTAATTTCTCACGGTCAATACCATCCGGATCGTAGATATAACCGTCAGAGTCGGACATGGTGACAACCTTTGCTCCCAAAGAAATCAACTTCTCAACCGTATATTGAGCGACGTTACCTGAACCAGATACACAGACAGTCTTACCTTTCAGCTCGATACCACGAGTCTTCAACATCTGCAACAGGAAGTAAACGTTGCCATAACCAGTTGCCTCCGGACGCACCAAAGAACCACCGAACTCTAAGCCTTTACCGGTGAATGTACCTGTGTTCTCGCGAGCCAACTTCTTGTACATACCATACATGTAAGCTACCTCTCGACCACCTACACCAATATCTCCAGCGGGAACGTCTGTATCCGGACCGATGTGGCGCCACAACTCCAATACGAATGCTTGGCAGAAACGCATGATCTCTGCGTTGGATTTACCTCTCGGGCTGAAATCTGATCCGCCCTTGCCACCACCCATCGGCAGGGTAGTCAGTGAGTTTTTAAACGTCTGCTCAAAAGCCAAGAACTTCAAGATGGAAAGGTTCACTGAAGCATGGAAACGGACACCTCCTTTGTACGGGCCAATCGCATTGTTATGTTGGATGCGATAACCCATGTTTGTTTGGATTTGTCCCTTATCATCCATCCAAGTCACGCGGAAAGAGAAAATACGATCGGGAATGCACAGACGCTCGATCAAATTGCTCTTCTCAAACTCAGGGTGCTCATTGTAAGCCTCCTCGATGGTGGCTAACACCTCTGATACTGCTTGATGATACTCCGGTTCATTGGGGAATCTTCTTTTCAGATTGTCTAAAACTTCACTTGCCTTCATAATTGATTTTTCTCTTATTTAAATGTTATACCTATTGTTATACCAAATTGTCACTCGGAACATATTCCTTTTATGACGGGGCAAAGGTAAGTTAAATTTTGATAGCAGCAAACATTTGTAAGAAAAAATGCAAGAAAAATATCAATTAGATGAATTTTGACGTTTTAAATAACGAAATGTCACTCATTGCGGTGCCTAAAATTCTTGTAGAGGGGGACAAACACAATGATAGCTGAAGCAACTAATGCGAAAACTACGTCGGTTGTAATTTTCTCACTGTTGAACAGGAGGATATAACAGAGAAATCCCCAAAGGAGCGTGATGCATACGGCTTGACTATTTGTTATCTTTCTGCGTGCCATACTGACTTTTTGTTATAAGAGGTTTGAGGGGGTGTAAGCACTTTCAGTGCATAAACCACGCATATATAGGCCGCAAAGGTAAGCCAAAAATGGCTTACCAGTCAATAGGCGGTCTAAAAATAACGATGTGGCGGATTAAAATGCCACGCTGATCTCCGCTCCGATTTGGAAGGGTTTGCCCTGCTGGATGTAGGGCTTATTGAATGACTCGAAATAGAAAGAGGCATAATGGGTATTTGTGAGATTTCGGCTCCACAAGTTGACACTGACAATGCCTTTACGTGCGCCGATTTTAGCGTTGAGCGTACCGTAAAAGCGTTGGTAGATGTCGTTTGCCTCTGTCCAAAAGATTTTCCCCGCACCTCCATACTGGGTGGAGGCACTGATCTGATCAATCCAACAGCCATGTAGCAAACGGGTGTAATACAATCCTATATTTAACGTGTGGCGAGGGGTGTAGGGGATGGCATTGCCTGCAAAGTCCTGTTCGCCATTGTCATAATCCCGGAAGGTTGCCCGTGTGTATCCATAGTTGGCATCGGCTGTTAAGTCGTTGGTGATGCGCCAGCGTAAAGAACCCTCAATGCCATAGCTCTTTGCCTTACCTGCATTGGTCAGTATGCGTCCATTACCGCTATTCACAAATTTGGTCAGCTGCAGGTCTTGAATATCCATATAGAAACCGGTTAGTTCGGCGGAGAGCACGCCCTCTTGCAGTTCGCTTCGGATTCCTATCTCGTAGTTCCAGCTTTTTTCCGGTTTGAAGGCAGCTACTTGGTCGATCGTAGAGGGTTCAGTCACCTGCATCGTTGGTATCAAAGCTTGGAAAGTCTTCATCATGTCGTAGCGCATCTGCTCCTGCATGACATCAGCCGACATTTGTACGTTATAGCCTCCTGTCTTATATCCTTTGGCAACAGATAGATAGGTGAACGTACTGGGATGGCATTCATATTTCAGAGAGACTTTCGGGAGTACCTGCCAAAAGTCCTGTTTCACCGTAGCATCCATCATAGAGGTAGGGATGGGGAGGAGCTTGTCTATCTCGATGAAGGGACCTTCAGCTTTAAAACCGAAGCCCATGTTCATCTTGGCTGCAGATTCGTAGGTCATTTGCTGTTTCTCGTAGTCGAGACGGATACCAGCAGTCAATGAGAGTCCCCTGATCAATAGATTGTTATAGGTGGATTGGTGATAGAGTGCCAATCCATAAGTGGGGGTATCGAATGACCCGGGTATATACAGTTGCTCATCCAAGATCTTCAAGTAAGGCATCTTGGGGTTATTCGCTTTTAATTGGTCGAATACCGGTTGAAGTACCTCTTGAATGCCATCTTCCTTAAAGGTCACAGGTCCATCTGTGTGTAAATCGTTGTAAAAGCCGTAAAGACCGAATGTCCATTGATAATCACTTTGTGTCTGGTTGCGCAAGGCAAACTCTTGGCTGATGGCATGTTGTTTTTGCTTTTGGTTCAACGTAAAAATGGCTTTGGGAGAGAAGTCCTGATCCATTTTCATGTCATCATTCAAATATTGATAGCCGGTAGTGCTGGTGAATAGCACTTTGTCGTTGCGATAGGAGAGCGAGAGATTTTGGCTGATTACCGTGCGGCGGTAGGTACTGGGGTCATTGATGTTGATGGGCTCTACCATCCGATAATCTGTATTGCCTTCGCCTGTGAAAAGCCCGTAGGGGAATCCCCCCTGATTCACATAATCACCACTAAAGGAGTAAGCGGCATGAAAGTGTGGATTGAATCGACCCTCTATCTTGAAACGTCCGCCCACATTGTCCTCCTTGTCGATCTTCTGTCCGTTATAAGCATTCGTAAAGAAACCGTCGTTATGCTCATAATAGGCGGCTGCCGTGAAACCGATCTTTTGGCTCAGTTGAGCATAATGAGAGGCCTTCACCTTGTATTGCCCATAGTTGCCGGCGGAAAGAGAGAGCTTCTTCCCTTGGAAGTCGAAAGGGGAGAGGGTATATATATTAATGATACCGCCCATCGCGTTTCGGCCATACAGTGTGCCTTGGGGACCGCGCAATATCTCGATGCGTTGAATGTCGGTCAGTTCGAAATCAAACGTGCTCTTATCTAAATAGGGGGCATTATCCACATAGAGTCCAACCGATTGGCCGCTGCTTCGTGCTCCGATACCGCGAATGTAGATGGCGGAAGTCAATTTGGCTCCATAATCAGGCATGTACAGATTAGGCACAAAAGAACTAATATCTTTCAGTGCATCAATCTGTCGGCTGGCGATCTGTTGAGGGGTCAACATAGATACGGCTCCTGGCAAGCTGCGTAGGGCATTGGTCTCCTTGGCAGAGGAGGTGATAATGACTTCATCCATCGTATAGCTTTTCAAAGTGTCATTTTCAATAGCATAGTTGTTGTCCGCGAAAGTTGTCTGGAGCGTACATGCGCCAAGCAGTAGGGGAAATAGGTATCGTCTCTTCATGTTTTATTTTCTTTTCAGGGTGCAAAGTAAGTGGGAAAAGCAGATGTGAGCAATCACTATATGTAGTGATTTTTTGGGTTGAAAGAAACGGGAAGTTCTGCTAATGTTCCTCCGTTGTTCCTCTATTGCTCCTCCATTGTAGCTCTACTTCGGGATTAGAGCTTCACCGAGTTTGGTATAGAGTCACCATAGACATACCTTAAGTATAGAGACGGAGTAAAGGTAGTGGGCGTGTTTTGCTAATTGGGAGAAAGCATTTCTCCAGTTATCAAAAAATATCTCCCCAACTGGGGAAATTTCTCGGGGTTCTCAACCGCTTTGATAAGAGGGAGAAAGGGGCGATTCAGGCATACCTCGTGAAAAATAAATCGCAAAAAACTCGCCGAAAAGTTTGGTGGTTTAAAAGAAAGGCGTACCTTTGCACCCGCAATCGAGAAAGCAACGATGGTTGTT
>JAFBIR010000025.1 GCA_021531385.1 Parabacteroides distasonis
AGGGAAACCAGAGATAAACTTGGGTGATCCGCTCCTGTTGCCCACCACAAGATTTGATCGTACGTCCACGGAATTAAAGTCGGTGTCGCCCGTCTGCTCGATCATCCACCCCCTCCCGGTGTCAAACCCCGCGATATAATCCTTGGAATGGATAGAGGCGCAGAATGTGATATTACCCTGCGCCGTGTCGTCGATGTCCTTGCGAAGATAGCGTTCATCTACCCATGCAGATACATAATCGGTAGTGGCTAACTTCTCGCTACTCGGATTTTCAAAAGGATCATCTTTCCCAGTAGAGATGCCTGTTACGGTTTTGCCGTCAAGCGTGAAAGCGGTCGCCACGCTAAGCGCATCGTCTATGGTAACAGATTGCTGAAACGAGGCCTTGCATTCCGCTATGAATGAGTATTGCGTAAGGAGCTCTTTGACGATGATAGAGCGGACAGTCTTTAGTACGACGATCTCATCCGAATCCGTATCGAGCTGGAACATACCATTGAGGTCGATGTCGTAAATCGACCCTCCGGCTCCTTGCTGATAACCAGGGTAGGAAACGGATGAAACAGCGTTAGCAACCATGCCTGCCACCCGTTTGTTTCTCGTCGTGGCCGGTATCCTGCGCTCTATGTAGCTGTATTGCTTACTCATATTCTATTCCCTCGTAGTTGTCGGCCTCGAACCGGGTCATCGCTATCTCGCTCATGTCATCCTTCAGCCTCTGTGTCTCGCCTACGACCATGTACGTACCCGGCTCGTTCGCCTCCGAATAGATACCGAACCCGTGTAATACCGACACCGTCCCGCTCAGCTTCACGTTGCGATCGGCGTACAGGCTATAGGCCGTTCCGCACAGCAGCTTCTCCAAGCGGGCGGACACGCCAGCCTTATACATCGTGTAGATGGGCACCTTTCCCGATGTCGTTACGATCTGCCCTCTCGCCGTGGGCGCTGGCGATGCCATGGTGCCAACCACCGTGTCTATCTTCAGCTCCTCCTTGGCATCCTTGTTGATCCATGCCGTCAGCTCCTCATCCTTGGTGTCTATGCTCTTACCGAACTTGTCCGTGATCTCCACGGTGAGATCCTTGTACAGGCACCATCTCGCGTATGGGTACAGGTCATCCCTTAGCTTCCACGCCGAGTCGCTGTCGTAATCGTAGCAATCCACGCCAACGCCCACCTGAACCTCTATCCACCCAGGCTCTGGAGGTAGGGGGATATACTCCCCGCTGCCCATCTTGTCAAACTGCGCCGGCAGCTTCTCACCCCGGTAGTATCCGATGATCGGCTTGTTGGTCTGCCATCCGCCAAGCCCCGTCTCGCTCTTGCGGTTGCCTTGGTACCAGCATAGCCAGCAATCGCCCCATGCGCCCTCTCCGGCTATCCAACGATAATTACCGGCCCCATGGGCGAAGCTGTTGCTATTCTTCACTAATCCGTTGGAAAAGTGATAGGTAACGTTACCGCTCTCGTCACGCAGCAATATGCGCACAGGCACGTAGGCGAAGTTCGCCCAGTTCTTCAGGCGTCCGTACCCCTTCTCGTCGTTATCGGGCGAGTCCTCCTCGAACGGGTTGTAGCGTACGTCGAAGCAGAGGGATAGCGATACCTTAAGCCTGTAGTCGTTAGAGCCTCCGTTACCCACGTAGGCGGTATCCACTACCTTGAACAGCATCTCCTGCTTGGAGGGGCAGGGCGTGTTGACGAAGTTGGTATAGGGGTACGCTGACCATAGGATGCCCGCGCAGTCGTCCCCGCTATACACGCTGTCTATCTTGAAGAACTTGGCGGAGGCGTTCTTCACGACGGATCCACTACCCGTGTCGCTCTTGTAGGTGTAGAAACCCACCTCGTCGCCAACGGCCTTCTTATCGAGCATGGTCGTGCCCTTGCCCTCATCGGGTATGTCCTCCTCCGATATGCCATCGCTGAGCAGGCTCTTGCGCTCGTAGGGGGAAAACGTCACCTTCACGTCGTTGTACACGCCGTCCACCTCGTAGGAGGAGTCATCGCCCATCCACTTGACCGGGGTAGGGGGCAGGCCGCTTATGGCGTTCGTGTCGTAGATGACAGGCCGACCGTCCTTCTGGATCAGCCGGAGGGCGAATGGCCTCAACGTCTCGTCAAGCGTCTCACGCCAAGTCATAGGCTCGCCATCCTCGTCATAGAAGTTGTCCGCTGCGATCGACACGTAATCAAGTATGTCGTCATTCACGCCGCTCTGCGGTCGCATGGAGATGTGCTCCATGATCGATCCCGTGTTGATGCCAGTCTTCGATAGGGCCTCGCTGACGATCTGCCGGAGCGTCAGGAAGCCGCTCCTGTCGAACTTCATCCGGTCGAGATTGGCGAAGTCGGAGAAGGTAACGCTAACATAGTACTTGCTCTCCTTGCTGTACGGCTCCTCGCAAACCTCTGGGTCGAGGCATCCGCTCCAATACAGGCCGCCGTCCCTGTACACGTCAAGCCTGTACTCGCCCACCTTGACGGTATATAGCCCTACGAACTGCCTGTCCGTGAGCGATACCAGCTCCAGCGTGGCGGAGCTCGACTGCACCGGCTCCAGCTTGTCCGTCTCCTCCCACTTGATCGTAAGAGGGTTGGCCGATACGGTCACCTCATCGGCCGTACCTGAATAGCCCTCCGCCAATATATCGAAATCATATCTCACGCCGTTAAGGCTGATGAAATGGCCATAATAGATTCTCCCCATGCTCATCTCACCCTCCTTCTCTTGGCGTTCACACGGTCGATCAACACGGCGAGCTTATCACCCTCCACTGTCACCTTGGCCTGCATCTGACCGGCTCCTCCTCCCTCTATCAAGCGGAACAGGTTGGCCTGCTGCGAGCCGTTAAGTACCATCTCCCCGCTGTTGAGCATGGCGGGGACACGGTCTCCGTAGTAGGACGATCCAGGAACGATACCTCCTCCTGCGAACTTAGGGATGGCCGCCATCGCTGAGATGACGGAGGCTATCGCTGCACCAGCCATGATCCATCCAACGATAGGTATGGATGCTACGGACGCTCCAGCTCCGGACGCTAACGCTCCCATATTCGCGTTCGCCTGCGCCTTCTGCGCCACCGTAAGGGCGGCTATCTGCGGTATGGCGGACGCTATGGAGCTCACGACCTGAGTGCCGTAGTTGATCCATGAGGCCGCCCCCTCGTCGGCTATGCTCGTGACACCGGCCATGGCGTGCCCTATCTGGCTGATGGAATCGACGTAGTCGAGATTGGCGGACACCGCCTTCGGATCAACTCCCTTCACCTTGATATTCCCGTTATTGAGATCATCAGTCACGCTCTTCCCTTTCGGCTTCTGCATGGAGCTATCGAGCGGCTTCAGGTTTCCAAGCTCAGCCTCCAGTTCGATGGCCTTCTTGTCCTTGTTCACGCTATCTATAGCGGACAATATGGCCATTCGTGTGGAGGTCTCCGTGGCTGACGTGTATTGTTTCTGCAAGTCTGATAGCTGTTGGTTGAGATAACCGAGAGATCCCTCTTCATAACTTACCTTAGCGGGGGAGGATTTTGATGCGGTCGTGGGTCCTGACTTCTTGCTATTACGGAACTCTGCCAAGGACTCATAATATTCTCTTTGTAAATCAGCCTGCGCCCGCTCCACGTTGGCGTACTGCGCACCGAGGCTGGCTATCTGTTGTAGCTGCTCGTCCGTAGCCTTGTTTAGCAACGTATTGACTATGATAGCGTCCTTGTATGTGGCGAGAAGCGGCTTCATCTCGGCATTGACCTTTTTCCGGTCAGTCTCTTGAGTTATGCCTCCGAAACCCGATTGCTGGGTTGTTATACTATTCCTACTGACTACTTCCGCGTAGGCCTTGTTAAACTCATCTATCTGGGCGGCGTACATCTCTTTCAGCGCCGTTCTCCTCTCCGGTGTGGCGATGTCTATGGCGAGCGCGTTCTCGACATCCTTGAAGTTCACGTCAAGACCCTTATACCCGGCTTTGCTTCGAACGGTGGTCAATATGGCGTCCATCAATGCCTTAGATTTCGCCTCGTTAACTCCTGCTTGGTCAGACAGAGCCTGTTCCCACTTAGCGAATCCAGCTTCCCTGTCTTCTGTTGTCAAGGTCTTATTCTTTGCCTGAAGCTTGGCCTCCGCCATCGCCGCCCCGTACTTAGCGTCGAAGTAGGAGCTCGATATGTTCACGTTGCCCAGTTGGTCCATGGCGTTATAGGCCTCCTTGGCGAGGTCTATGAGGTCTCGGAGCCCTCCGGTGAACGTGGATAGGTCCCCTGAGCCGACGGCGTAGAAGAACTCCTCCGTGACACGCTTTACTGACTCCATCGTGGACGCGTACTTGTCACCGAGTGTCTGGCTGGAGCTTATTACCCGGTTGAACGCCTCGTTAGCGCCCATGGCGAGGCCGAACGTGGCCGCGACCGTCCCGAGGCTCGATTTCATAATATTAATGCCCTTCTCGAAGTTCTCGACCTGCTTCTTACTCTCCTTCAGCTGACGGTCGAAATCAGCGTTCTGAAGGAGCAATCTTGTCACTAAATCAGCTGCCATTGTTCTTCTCCTTAACTATTGATTCCATCATAGACTTTATCCTGTCATGGTCCTCCTCCGTATCCTCCTCAGGCATCTCCTTATCCCACGGTAACGGCATCACCTCGTTAGGAGACAGCTTCTTCCGGCTGTTGACCTGGCAGGTAACATAATACAGTAAGCGGGTACGCTCCCAATCCTCCTTGTCACTTAGGTAGAGGCCGGACAACGCTATATCAATCTCGTAGTCCGGCATACTGTCCATGACATAGGAGGGGTCGTACCCGCCTACCATGACAAGCCTCTGGTATATCTCAGAGGCCGTCAGCCTTTTTTTTTATCCCCTGTCGGATTTTCCTCCTTCTCTGGTATTCCTCTTGACCCGTAATCGCATACCCACTTGACAAGATCCTGATACACGTCCGGGTGGTTGTCGAGATAATCAAACAGCTCATCGAACGTCATACGGAACGTGTCTCGATTAAACGCAACGAGTATGGAGTACAGCAGGACAACGGTGCCCATTGTCTGCATGTTGCCATCCACAGGCTTTCCTGTAATGCGCTCATAGATGACATGCACACGGAGGGATAGCCCAAGGCGGTAATCCTTACCGTCTATGGTTACGGTGTCATTGACTATCATGACTGACTGCGTTTCTTGAACTCACCCTTGCCCTTGAATGTCACGGTGTAGGATGCCTTGTCACCTGACGGGGCGTTGATGGTCAACGATGTTATAACCGCCTTACCCTCATATCCGCCGGTCTTGGGTGTCCATCCGCCCTCAGGAACGCTCGCCGCTCCCTCGTTCTTCATGCCCCACACGAGATCAAGCTCCTCTCCTGACTGCCAAGCGTCGATGAGACCGTCGGCCTCCGTGTCGTCGTAAACGTGCTCCGCCTGGATGTCCCATGACTTCATGCCCGGAATCGTCGAGCCGTAATCACCGCTATCCTTGTCGGACACGTCAACCTCCTCGGACGAGAGGTTGAGCGTATGGTTCGTAGCGTGGGCTATAGACTTGTATGTGGTGTCGGTCTTCTTGAAGACCATCAACTCCTTGCCTTTAATAACTGCCATATCGTTATGTTTTAATCTATGTAAATTCTGTAAGTGAAATACTGCGCGTATATGTCTCCGGCCTTGTCCTCAGAGGAGTCCATGAGGCTGATAGAGACATTGCCTATGTCATCCAAGACGTGATCACCTCCGAGGGAATCATTCAAGTTCTCGGCGAGTGCCACGGATCGATCATAAGAATCAGACAGCAGCGTTACCTCGACGGTGGCGGATACGCCGCAACCGTCGGCATCCTTGCAGCTATCGACTTGCGTGGATTGCCGACGATAGACGACGTATGGGAGATTCACGCCTGAAGGGGCCTCTATAGGATACACCTTCCCGTTGATTCCAGTCGCCCTGTTAGCCAACCTTTTGATAACCTTTCCAATCTCTATGAATCCCTTCATCTCCGGTTGTATATCTTATCGATCGCCTTACCGACCCTGTTACTCATCTCGTTGAATATTTTATCCCTTGTGATCTCTTGCGCCTTTCGGAAATGATACCCCGCCTCGATAGATCCCCTATAGGCCGGCTTTCTATTAAAGCCCTGCCTCGTGTATCTTTTCTTCGTTCCGAGCTCGAAGAACTTAGCCCTGAAGTCATCCATGATATGGACCTTCGCTGATAGGTTCTTCTTGTCGATCACTACCCGTGCGATGCTTCTCTTTCCGATGACCGCCTTCCCGTTCTTGCTCTTCGAGTAAGATTTCCCGAGCTTAACCCGTGACTTGAATTGCTTATCAGTCTCCCTTCGCAGTATGGAGGCGGACGATCTGAGCGAGGATAAGATAGCTTTCTTAAGCTCCTTACCAGTAAGCGAGTCAATCTTGCTGTACAGCTCCCTTGTCCCGCTTATACTCGCCTCTAATCGTGCGTCACTACTCATGGATGACCTCCGCCGTAATGGTTATACAGTTCTGGGATCTCTGTGGGTTGATGTCGAGTATCTGGTATCTGTCGTTACCAATTCTCACTATCATCCCGTGCTCCACCTTATGGTACATCCGGATCATGATCTTGACCGTGTACGGGTTAACGATACGGTCCGCCTCTGATCCTCGGCTCCCCGAATTATGGGTAACGCAAGCAAACGTACGAAATGCCTCCACATAGGAAGGCTCTGAGGATGAGTAATCCGTCTCATTGGAAACGGGCCTCTCAAACACGACTATGTCACGCATCAAGCCCGCTCTCATCCTTCTTTTCCTCCCCCCTGCTCACTGTATCTGACATACGGACCAATTAACGAATCAAAAAAACTATCAGGTACATTGTGCAGTTGTACTGGAGCTATGGATTCTCTATTCTCGTACAGGTTGGCCGCTACAATCTTGATGGCTTGTCTCACGCTGGGGGGCAAGGAACCGTCTGGGAAAGCTTCCTCTATATTATTGTACCGGATGCGCTGAGCCACGTTTTCCTCAGCGGCCTCGATAAGATCATACAGGTAGTTATCCTCCTCGTGATAGTGCTGGTCTATCCGACATTGTGCCTTTACCTCCTCCAACGTAAGTAACATGACAGATCCTCCTACTTCAATGATCCGACGGCGAATGAGGTATCACGACGCTTAATCACGTCGAAGTAACCGTTAACCACCAATCGGATAGCGCCGTTAGTTGCCTGAGTCAAGTTATCCACAGTGATCTCCAAGCCACCCCACTGACCGACGATCAAATCTGCCCAGTTACCGAATACGATACCGAACTCATCGGAGCCTGACTGCAATCCGGATGCCATTGATGCGGTGGTAAAGGTGTTGTAGCCGTTAACCATGCCATCCTCATAGATGAAGCCCTCAGCTACGCTCGCTGCTCGCAAGGTCTTCTTCAGGATGCCTCTCGCCTTGCCGCTCATGATGTAAGCCATGTTCTCTGCCAATGCGTTGTCAGCGTCAACAGCGGACTCCATGTCAACGATGCCGCCGAAAGTGGCGTTACCGCTGCACACATAAGTCGGAGTGCCGGTGAAGAAGCCGTCAGGCATCGTGGATGCTGACTCATGCTTGCCGAACACTGTCTGCTGCAACTTGACAGCCACCGCCGTAGCGAGGTCGTTCATGAGCAGGTTGTTGGCCATCACGCTGTCCTGAGCCAAGAATTGCTTGGACACGTCAATGTAGGTGGTGAGTCGCTTCGGTGACATGGTCTTCTTGGAGAACTCGCCCTTGCCTTTGGTGGCCGCCGCTGTCTCCTCTGCCCACGCTGCGTTAGAACCGCTGTAATAGGGGAGCCCTACGTTACCAACCAATCCGGTCATGTAGGTAGCACCCGCCTCAACCATGACTAACTTGTCACGGATCGGACCGATGATGTCCAACATGTCCTCCGTCACGATCTCCTTGCCGTCAGATGCCACCGTAGCCTTGATCACGTCGCCACGATACTCCATCGGAAGGATCAAGCCGCCTGTGGTGGCCACGCCTGCCTCTCTCATGCTGCGTTCGCCAGCCTCGAACAGGGCGTTAACGTCCGCAGACACGACACGGTTGTTCGCCATCTCGCGGATGGAACGGATCAACAGGTTGTTGGCCGGCTTCTGATTGGCTACGGGGCCCGTGTACTTATTGCGTGCCTCCGCCAACTTGATCTCAAACTCTAAGCCCGCCTGTCTGGAAGCGATCTCGCCGAGTCGGCGGGTCTCCTCGTCAGTGGCCTTGCGGCTCTCTGCCTTGATAGCGTCAAGGATAGCGCTGCGCTCCTCCGCGCACTTGCCAAGCTGATCCTTCAACTCGGCGATACTCTTCTCTTTTGCCATTCTCGATAAAAAATTAATGTTAGTATCTATTATCCAATTCTGTGTAATACGCCCGCATCTCCTCTGCCTTGATCTCGGCAAGGCGCTTGGCCTCCTGTCTCTCCTCCTTGGCCTTGAAGTCCTCGAAGGATCGCAGGGATACCTTTGTGCCTGCGTAGGCCGGGTCATACACGGGGCTCACGTCATACAGCTGCTCGATCTCAATGATCGTACGGACATATACGCCGTCCGCTCGCTTTTCGTACATGTCCTTACCGCAAGTGAAGCAGAAGGAGGACTCCGTGATGTCACCTCTTTTCAATGATTCCACTAACTCGTCTCCAAGTGCCGTATTAGGGGCCTCGAAGGCGTATTTGAGTCCTCTCTCATCCACGGTAAGCGTCAACGAGCCGCCGCCATCACGGAATCTCGCCAATACGCCCCTGTCCGGGTTATGATTGACCACACAGAGCACGTCGCTTCTCTCCAATGTCCCATCAAGGGCGGTACTCGCTATGCGCTCCACAAGCTCGCCTCCGAACATCGGCTTGCTCTCCGTATTAAACAGCAGCGCATATCCCTCTACCTTGCGGGATTCGGGATCCACTTTAGCCCTGCTCTCAAAACTTCTGTATTCCTTATCCATATTTATCAATCTGTTTATCAATTACCGATCATGTGTATTACATAGGCTGATTAGTCTCGTTTTTCTTACCCGTGACGAACGACAGCGGCACCATGGCGTTGTTCACCAATGGCTGGTCTCCGTCCTTCACTCTCGGCATGTCCATCATGCGCCTTGCCTCGTTGGGGGTTAATCCTCCGATCTCAAACAACGACTTCATGTAGGAGGATTGCGCCGTCTTGTCCGCACGCAGCAGCGTGCTCGTGTCAAACTTGACCTCGATATAGGGCCGCTCAGAGAAACGGAACACCTTACGCTTGAACTCCAATTCGATATTCTCAAGTAGCGGAGCCAACGTGTCTGTCAAGAAGGCTAATTGCGTGGCCTCTACCGTGGAGTAGGAGGACTTGGACAGGTCGAACGCCTTCACGGGCGACACGCCGAAGAACCGGCAGATGTCGATCACGTTGAACTGCCTTGTCTCCAGCATCTGCATATCGGCCGGGTTGATACTGATAGACTGGTAACGCATATTACCTTCCAGCACGCCTACACCTCCGTTGTTAACCATGCGTGCCCACTCACGTTTGATGTCATCACGCTGCCCTTCTCTTAGCCTCGATCCCTCCACGGTAAGGATGCCTGTCACGTTGGATCCTCCGTCAAAGAACCCCTTGGCGTAGTCCTCAGCGGAAGAGGATAGACTGAGCGTGTTTCTCGCATGGGCAAGCGTGGATATGCCATGTATGCCGTCGTAGGAGAAATTAAGCACATGGATCATGTCCGTCGGCTCGACAAGATACTTGAACCCGGTCACCTTGTATCTGCGTCTCTCCATGCCATCCACGTTGATGTACACGATGGTTACAAGGTTGGCGGGGATGAATTGCAGCGAGAGGGCGTTTCCGTATTCGTCACGGTCTATGTAGGCGTAGCCGTTTCCGTTAAGCAGCACGGAGCTGACCAACGTCTTGAGGAAGGTGAATCTCGTCATGTCAGGACTCGGGAACTCACGCAGCAAAGTATAAGCGGGATGGGATGTATAAAGGCTCTTGAAGCCCTCGTTGTCCCGACGGAATGTCTCAAGAGGCAACTGCGCCACGCTGTCGCTGATCACGCTCACGCAACGGTACACGGCAGCCAGTGTCATGGACGGCTTCGACGACGTGCCGTAGCGTGACAGGTTGATAAAGGAGCTGACCGGCTCCTTCTCTTTCTTTCTAAGGGCATTCAACGCCCTTGTGAGTATGTTAGCCATTCGAATATGCTTTATCGCTTACCGAATGTGCGTAACACCTTGGCCTTGGGCATAAAAAAAGCGACGATAGGGGTTATCGTCGCTCGCTTAGTCATAATGATCGTTCTATAGGGTGATCGCCACCAATTCAGCCCCGAGTTTATGGAGGGCCGACTCAAGCTTCATCGCCTGCTCAGGCCTTGGCTTACTCTTTCCGGATGCGTAATGCCAAAGCTGCTTTTGGTTAATGCCTGAGATTCGCTCAAGACCGGGTTTGGAAAAGATACCGGAATAGAACTCCAAGAAAGACTTCATGTCCATCTTGAAAGAGATCTCATAATCCCCTTTAAGGGCATCCGGGACATCGAACCCATCCTCCTCGCAAACCTCCTTGTAGATCCGAATGGACTCCAGCATGTTTTGCTTGATCTCGTCAATGGTAGATCCCACAGCTACGACACCGTCAACCTCCTCTATATAGGCCGAATAATTGGTGTCCGACTTCTCAATAACCACGTGTAATGTTCTTTCTTTGTCCATATTAGCTATATTTTTCGCAAATAAAGTTGATCGCGGGACTTATTTCAGCCCCGCTGATCGTAGGATTGATTGGTATGTGCCTTCCTTCATGGTCTCATTCAGCTTTCCTGGTATGACCACCGACCTTTTCCCCTCTTTCGTGAAGATTCGGTGATCTCCCTTTGTCCGAGAATATACCCATCCGGCTCGCTCAACCATCTCAATCACTTCTTTTACTTTCTTTGCCATCGTTATCTCTTTTATTACGACACAAAGATAACCATTTAGTTATTATTATGCAAGCAAAACGATGATTATTTTCAATCTAAATGCAAGATTCGTACTGAGGGGAGGTAAGGTAAACCCCATAGGCCATGATCAGGCTGATCACGCCGTCGATCTTGTTGTTCCGGCTCTCCTTGGATGGCTTCATGTTGCCGTTATAGTCCATCTTCATGACCACGTTGGCGAAGCAGAAGCGGTTGATGGGGTTGGAGTCTATCTTGATGCGATCTGACAGGACCACCCTCTCTAATTCCTTGGTTGGCCGGTTGAAGTTTCCGATGGACTGGCTTACAGGCTCCATCGGAAGCCCCTTATCTGTGGCGTTGATCACGAACTGCGTACTGTTCCATGCGTCGTAACCCACCTTGTTCACATAGCAGGACTTATCTACTTCCATGATGTCGTTAAGGATGTAGTCATAGTCGATCACGTTGCCCTGCGTTAGCGTCAGGTAGCCGTTTCGATGCCATTCCCCGTACAGCTGCTTGTTCTCCTTTGTGTTTAGAGCATCCTCTGGCAGATAATAGTTCGTTTTGGCGTGGAAGATGCCGTCCTTGCGGAACAGGAACGTGACGGCGGCCAAGTCGGAAACAGCGGCGAGGTCTATGCCCACCCAGCAATCCATGCCGGAGAAGTCCTCAAGGCTCACCCGTTCTGAGGCCGCTCTCACACGCTCGTCGGGTATCCATGTGATGGCGGTATCGCACCACATGTTCAGGTTCTTCGTCTTCACGTTCACCTCGTCACTGGGCGTATTGACGGCTTTCAATATCTCCTTCTTGAGGTAGCTTTCCCTCACAGTCACGCCGATGTTCGGGTTAGCCTTCGCCCAGCAGGACGGATCCTTCCAGTCATCCTCAACGTCAAGGCCGTAGATGGCCATGAAGAAAGAGTCGTCCTCCTTGCTCCCGTCGAGGATGTCAATGGCAGTCGATCGAAGGTCGTAACAGGGCCCGCCCTTGTCGAATCCAGCCGTCGTGATGATCAATTCAAGCGGGTTCTCACGCATTCCTTGGCCGGATTCCAGTACGGCCTTCAGGCTGTTGGTCTTTGCTGCGTGATACTCGTCGAGGATAAACGTAGATGGATTGGGGCCATCGAGCTTGGTGGAATCGGCGGCGAGCACCTTCATCCATGATTGCTTGCGGTCGTACTTAACCGTGTCCCTAAACACCTTCAGGTATTTCCCCTTCGGGTCAAACGACTTGCTGAATGACGAGCAGAGAGGCCAGGCGGAGATCTTCACCTGGTCACGGGAGTTTGCGGCGAAATAGACCTCCGCGCCGTCCTCGTCGTCGTTGATCAGGGCGTTCAATCCAATGCCAGCAGCCAAAGCTGTCTTCCCGTTCTTACGGGCGACCTCGATGTAGGCCGTATTTACGAGTCTCGTACCGTCATCCCTATAGAAGCCATAGATGCTCGCCACGATCCACGCCTGCCACGGTTCAAGAATGAACGGCTTTCCGCTGTGCCTCCCCTTGAAGTGCCTTAGGAAGGAGAACAGGCGTATCACCCCGTCAACCTTGTCCGCCCGGAAGTCGTACCGGTCAAGAAGGGAGTCAAACCGCTCGCACGCCTTACGGATTAAGCTGCCGGCAACTATCCGTCCAGACAGCACGTCAGCGACGTACCTGAAGTATGGCTTATCCGACTCCTTCATGTCAGCGATCGGAGAAGAATTGGTCGGCTGGTGTGTCTCTTACCTCGTTGCCAGAGGAAGGTGTCATCTTGCTGCTTCTCGGCGTGAACCCGTATTGCTTGGCGATCTCAAGGTACTGCGCCCAGTTCTCACGCATGATGTTCACCTCCGGACGTTTCACGCACTCGCCTCGCTGGTTCATCATCGTAGAGCCCTTCTCCGCAACCACCTCAAAGCAACCGATATAGATGTCATAACAAGTCACCATCCTGTGGAACTGAGGTATGTCAGCGAGAGCCACGCCGTGCGACTCCGAATATTGCTTGATCAGGTCGATCACGGCCTGAATCTCGGATAAATGCTTAACGCCACCCGGAATCACGAACGCTATCTTGCGATCCTTTCCTGAGCTGTCCTTACCGGACGATAACATGAACTTTTTTCCTAAACTCATATAACTAATTGATATTTAGCGATTTTGAAAAAATGCCGTGCGCTTCGAATGCACTGGGGCTGGGGTTTCACGACCTCCCGCCATGAAAAAGAGATGGGGGAGGGTCTGCTCTTCTCTTACCGTGATGGATTGCGTTATGGCACTCATCACACAGGCTCATCAGGTTCGTCGGATCGAAAGCGAGAGCCTTCCTTGCCTCCATGTCCTTCGTGCTCATGAACGACTGTATGTGGTGCACATCGGTAGCCGGCCTCGTTATCCCTTTCCGAAGGCACATCTCGCACAATGGATCGGAGATCATCTTTGCCTCCCTCATACGCCTCCATCTTGCCGTGTTGTAGATGGCCATGCGCTCCTTGCGCTCACCCTCGTTCCTCCTTGTCTGCGATCTCCTCGGTTTGTTTATTGTCGGCATTGTACTTGGCTTTTAGCTGTTGATGATCACGCTTTATCTCTGTGATGACATTGCTTATCCTCCTACGGATGTTGCTTATTATCTCCTCATCGGTCTTACAAGACTGGAACTTGCTATCCTGCAAGATTAGCGTTATTGCCTGGTTGAACATATCCCCGCCGTCCATCGACAGGTACAGCCTTCGGTCACCGGAGTTGTAGAACTCCTCCATCCATTGCAGGTAGTTCCTCGCAATGATCTCCCTTGTCCGCTCCCCGCAGTCTCCCTCTCTCTTTACGTTCGTTCTCGCTCCCATGTCAGCCCCTCATCCTTAGCACGTCAGAAAGCCTCACGTAGGTAGATCCGCCTCGCTTGAATGACCTAACCCTGCCGGATCTCACCGCTGAGCTTATCGTCGTGTACGGTATGCCGTACGCCGTCGATACGTTGCCCACCCGGAAGTACCCGTCAAGCTCATTAAGCTTGCCCCGGTCGCCTATCTTGGAGGAGTCCATCAGGTAGCCGTCGGAATCGTACATCATGGACAGCACCTTATCGACGCACATCCTCACCAATCCGCCCCTCGTCACGCCCGCCGCCTCGGCAACCTCGTCAAGCCTCATGCGTATCTCAGGGGTCACCCTGACGTTAACTATCTCTGCCTTCCGATCGTACAATTGTTTTTGATTACTGTTTTCGGCAAAGTTATGGATTTAATTCGAGATTATCCGCATGGGAATTAATTTTACTAACCAATCATTTGTGTATCATATAGTTCCGTTATCTCCATTACGAATGCTTGAAAATAAATCGTATTTTTTTCGCAGGAAATTCAGGCCGTCTATCAGGCCTTGCTGCACGCTCTTCTTGCCCTCCAACGCCTTGTTGGCCCGCTCGTCTATCGTCCCTTGGCATACAAGCTTGTACACGGTGACTGGATGCGGCTGCCCCTGCCTGTGCAGGCGGGCGTTGGCCTGCTGGTACAGCTCCAGGTTCCACCCGGTTCCGAACCACACGATGTAGTGCCCTCCCTTCTGCATGTTCAGTCCGTAGGCCGTGCTGGCGGGGTGGGCGAGTAGCGCCTCTATCTTACCGTCGTTCCAGTCCCGCAGGTCCTTCTCTCCCTCGTACACACGCACCTTCACGCCCCTCAGCCTCTCCTTGATCCTCGGCACGTCGTGCTTGTACTGGTAGAACACCAGCACCCCGCTGCCGTTCGCCGCCTCCACGATCTCGGCGAGTCGGTCAACCTTCTCGTCGTGGATGTGGTGCACCATGCGGTCCTCGTCATAGACTGCCCCGTTGGCGAACTGGCTCAGCTTGCTCATGAGCCCAGCGGCTGAGTTGGCCATGACGATGTCCGTCTCCCCGTCGTGCTCCCCCATGAACTCCATCACACGCCCCCGCTCGAACTCCTCGTACTCGTCCATGATGGGGCGGGGAAGAGGTATCATCACCGTGTGGACGATGAGATCGGGCAGCTTAAGCAGGTCACTCGCCCGCATGGACAGGCAGATGTCGGAGATGCGATCCATGATCACCTTGTCGAGCCCCGGCTTCACCGTGCACTTCACGACGATGTTGTTCCATACCCGCTGGTTGAAGTAAGTGTCACGGTATCTCGTCACGGACTTTCCGAGTCGCTCGCCCTGGTCGATGCAGTACATCTCCGCCCACAGGTCGATCAGCCCGTTCGGGGCCGGTGTCCCGGTCAGGCCGACCACACGTGAGGCTGACGCTGTCGCTATGCGCATCGCCTTGAACCGCTGGCTCCGGCTGCTCTTGAACGATGTCAGCTCGTCGATTACGATCATGTCGAACGGCAGCGAGCCGTTGTAATGTCCGACGAGCCAGACAAGGCTGTCACGGCCTATGACGTAGATGTCAGCGTCGGCCTCAAGCGCTGACACCCGCCGTTTGGAGTCGCCTATCACCCTCGACACCCGGAGGTGGGATAGGTGGTCCCATTTCTCGGCCTCGTCGCTCCAGGTAGTCTCCGCCACCTTCTTCGGGGCGACTACCAGCGTCCTCGTCACGTCGCATGAGTCCATGAGGTCGCTGATGGCCGTCAGCGTGATCACGCTCTTGCCGAGTCCCATGTCAAGGAACAGGCAGCACCTATCGTGATCCACGACCCATGCTGAAGCTCGGCGTTGGTATTCGTGTGGATTGTACCGCATACTCTATCCCTCCTTTCCCGTTCAATAACCCATCAACCTCCTCACGGCTGTCTATGACACGCACGTCGAATCCGAGCCGCCTTAGCTCGTCATGCCGTATGAGCTGCTGCCTCGTCGGCTTCTTCCCCCGGCTCTTCAGCTCTACCCATATCACCTTTCCGGGAGGCAGCAGCACCAACCTGTCCGGGTACCCTGTCTCACCGCTGTTGCTGTACTTGAGGCACCGTCCTCCCATGCCCCTGACACTATCCGTCAGGTATCTCTCTATCGCTTTCTCCGATTCCTCGGAATGGCGGACCAGCCGCCTGATCTTGTCTATCATACCGTCTGTTTTTTAGCTCTCGAAACCGATGCAACCAAGTCCTCGCGCGTTATATATTATATGTATATATAGTTTATATGTGTTTTATGTGTTATACACATTACTTTTCACTCTATTATACTTTTTTGGTTGCATTGGTTGCATATATATTATAGTATTAAATATTAGATAGTTACAATGCAACTAAGCTTGCAACCAAGCGTGCAACCGAAAATCTTGGTTGCATTATCGTTTTTACACTTGGTTATCATTTTATATTTTATTACGCAACCGAGTTTTTTCGGTTGCACTCAAATATCGTCTTCGGTTGCATTGTTAAACGCCTTTCTTATGAATCCCTTCTGCCTACCGTATAGCGCCTGGACATGGTTAACTGTGCTGACAGATTCCCAGCCTTCGAACTTCCGCATATAGCCGCACACCTTCCTCGCCAAGAACTTATATTGGCTATCCGACATGTCCCTTCCGAGGAACTCTCGGATGAACTCAGGGGCGCAGAAACGGTCTCTCGTCACTGTCGCCTCGGCCTCCAGCGGGTCTGGATTCTTGTAGTAGGCCCTTCTCCTGTTAAGGTCGTACGTGCCCCAGTCTGGTGGCAGCTTCCTGTCGAGGAACTGCTCCAGCTCCGACCTCAACGGGTCGTCAGCGTCGTCGTTGTAACGCGTCTGCGCCTCTCTCGCCTCACGTTCCATCTCCGGGTCGAGGTACAGCCTCTCGCCTCTCTTGAACCTTACCACGGCCTCCGCCCATAGCTGGTCACGGTCTGCCTCCAGCGCCTCCCTGAACCCGCCGTTCTTGCGCAGCTCCTTGTTCACCTCGATCACCCAGAACCGCCTGTTCCCGGTGTCCCCCTTGAGGAAGTATGTCTCGTTGGTCGTGCCGCAGAACACGCACTGCCTCGGGTGGCGTTCCACGACACGCCCGTAGGCCGGCCTGTACACGTCCTCCTGCCTCGATATGTACGACTTCACCTGCTCCACGTCAGACCGCTTCACGCTGCCGAGCTCGGACAGCTCGATGATCCATCCGCCTCTCGCCTGGTCCATTCCCTCCTTGCCCTCCATGGTCACGAGGGAATCCGAGAACCACTCGCCGCCCATGACGCTGAACAGCGTGCTCTTGCCGATGCCCTCCTCACCGGTTAGGATCAGGCAATGGTCGTACTTGCACCCCGGGCGGAACACCCTCGCCACGGCGGCTGTGAAGTGTTTCCTTGTCATCTCCCTGTTGAGTCTCGTGTCCTCCGCCCCGATGTAGTCTATGATCAGCCTGTCGAGCCTCTCCACGCCGTCCCACTCAAGCGAGTTGAGGTACTCACGGATCGGGTGCCTCGTGTTCTTCGTTAGCACGGCCTCCTTCGCGTCGTATATCTTGTCCTTGCCGGTTATCTCATACACGTTGTCCAGATATACCCTGAGGTTGCTGTCGTCGCTGTTTCCCCATTGCGTGGCCTTCTTGTCCCACGGCAGGCCGCCTACGACGATGTCGAACCCGCTGAACAGGTCACGCCACATGCGCCCCTTCAGGTTCGGGTCGTTCTCCATCACGAGCATCATGTTGCTCGTCGTTGACTTGATCTTCCCGCTCCTGTCGTAGTCCAGCCCCTTCATCCATTCGCCGCCATCCTCGTCCTTCGTGTCTATGCCCTCGAAGTCGCTCTCCACGTTAGCCCGTCTCTCCATGGTGAGCCGCTTTCTCACCTCCCCGTCGTCGGCCACCATGTCCTGCATCCTGGAGTAGGAGGGGAGCCTCGTCACGTCCGTCACACGGCTTCCCTCGTCGAGGTCCCCGAACAGGTGGACACGGCACAGGTCGAAGGCGTTGCATAGCGTCCGGCTCGTCGGGTCCGTCTCATGGTGCGAGTAGGCGAACTTCCCCTCATAGCAGACGAGGCCGCCAGCCACGCTGCCTTTCCGGTAGGTGTATCTCCCCTCCGTCGCCGTAGGCTCGTACACGTCCTGAAGGAACTTGTCTATGGCTTCCTCTATGCTGTACTGCCGGCAGAACGCCCCGATCAGACCCGGCTTCTCCGTCGGGTCACCGGCCTTGCGTATCTCCCTCGCCACCGCCTCGCTCTCCCTGCTCGATATGGGCCACTGCGAGGCGTCCCTGTAATCCACGTACGATCCCAGTATCTCGTCCACGTCTATCGGTGAGCCCTGCTGCTCGTGGAACACGAAATCCCCGTCCTTGCTCGTCGATGGCCAGTAGAACAGGCGGGGCAGCTGGTATGTCGTCGTGTCGAAGAGCTCTATGCCCAAGTCTCTCGCTATCAAGCGGCACAGCGGCTCGTACTCATCGGGTGCCACGTCACGGCTGAATGGTATGACGAGCCTGTATCTTGGCTTCTCCGGCGTGTGCTTGTGCGTGCTGTACATGATGGCGGCGCAGTCGAACCCCATCGTGAAGTCGTCCCATACGTCGCTCGTCCCGTAGTCTATGTCGAGTGTCGCCACGCTTCTCCACTTCACGTTGTCCGTCTTACGGGTGCCCTCTGACAGGTAGCCTCCCACGAACCCGCCAACGTCCTTGATGCTGCTCTGCTCGTCCCTTGTCATCCGGCCGTACTCCGCCACTGTCTCCCTCGTGTACGTCGTCTCGGAGCACGCCTTGACGATGTCACGCCAACTCATCTTCTTGTTCTTCCACTTCTTGGATAGCCTGCTGCTCGCCACGGCTATGTCGTATTCTCTTTCTTTCATGCTATTCAATCTTTAAGATAATAAGGTGTCACGTAACCCGCCCCTTTCAGCGGGAGGTCACGGCACCAGTCTATAGGCGTGGAGAACAGCCTTTCCGTGTCCTCCAGCTTCCTTCCCTCGCTCGTCTCGGCCACTATCTCGTCATGGATATGGAACACCACGTCGAGCCCGGCCTTCCTCGCCCGGAGGATCACCACGCCGAGGATGTCCCTCGCCACGGCCTGCACGATGTTCTCCGTCAGCTTTCCGCCATACGTCCTTATGGCCTCCCATTTCCGTGTCGTCTGGTTGACACCCTCGTACTCGATGATGTCATGGTCGCCACGCCTGCCGTCCCCGTACTCCGTGCCTATCCTCGCACGTGGGTAGCATATCGTCCGTCCGCTCGGCAGCTTGATTGTTAGCATTCCCCTGCAACGTCCTACGATGATCCCCCTGTTGATGGCCACGCTCCGGCCTGTCTGTATGGCCACGGTGGCCGCCTTCTCGATGATCGCCCACGTCTTGACTATCCTCGGGTTGCTGTCACGCCACTTATAGACGATCTCACGCATCTCGTCCTGCTCCAGTCCGAGACGGCTTCCTCCCATGGCCTCCAGCGCCGACACGCCCCCTCCGTAACCGAGGGCGAGCACGGCGATCTTACCTTTCTGCCTGAGCTCCGCGTTGCGCCCGTGCTTCTCCACCGGCACCTTGAACATCTTGGATGCCGTCTCGCAGTAGATGTCGCCCCCGTTGCGGAACACGTCGAGCACCCACTCCTCCCCGGCGAGCCACGCTATCACCCTCGCCTCGATGGCTGAGAAGTCGCACACGTGGAACACCTTTCCGTCACCCGCCACGAACGACGTGCGTATGAGCTCGCTGAGCGTCTGTGTCACGTTGGCGTAGTTCATCTCCAGCTCCTCAAGGTCACCGCCTATGACGATCCCCCTTGCGTAGTCGAGGTCGGCCATGTGGTTCTGCGGCAGGTTCTGCACCTGAACGAGCCTTCCCGCCCACCTGCCTGTCCTCGTCGCCCCGTAGAACTGGAGTAGCCCGTGTATCCTCCCGTCCTCGCAGACGCAGTCGAGCATGGCGCTATATTTCTTGTTGCTTGTCTTGCCAAGCTCACGGCGTATGGCGAGCATCCTCCGTGCGTCCGGCCAGTATCTCAAGCTCTCCTCAAGTCCGTCAAGTCCCTTCTTGCTCAGCGATTCCACGGAAAGTCCCGTGCGTTCCTTGATCCATTGCTTGATCTGTGTCGGGCTGTTCGGATTCTCCATGCCGGTCAGCTTGCGGGCCTCCTCGATGAGCTCCGCCTTGTACTCCTCGTCGAACCGTGCCGCGTTCTCCACCAATGTACGGTTGATCAGCACGCCCCTGTCATTGATCTCCTGGTCGGCCACGTACAGCGCCTCGTCGAACTCGCACGTCTCAAGCCCTCTCACCTTGGAGAGTATGGCCTGCTCCGTCTCCACGTCACGGACGCAGTACCTTTTGAACACTTCCCATTTATCCGGCGCTTCGGACGGGTATCGCCTCCCGTTCTTACCGGGCACGGAGAAATAGCGTATGAGCGCCTTTCCCTCTTTCATCTTCCCGTCCTCCAGGCGGAGCACCTCCCCGCACTGCCCGAGTGATAGCGGAAGGCCCATTCTCGCCGCCCGTACCATCGTGCATTTCCATTGCTCCGGCGGGAGGAATCCGCCCAATCCGAGGAACCGGCTGAGGCATATACGCTCGAACGACGCGTTGAACGCAGTCTTTGTCACCGTCGGATCGGTCAATGCCGACTTTATATCCGATGGTATCCGCTCCCCGTTGGCAAGGTCTATGATGCTGACCGGACCGTTGTCCACGCTGTAGGCGAACAGGAGGACTGCGAAATCGGGATGCTCCACGTACTTGTACACGCCGCACTCTGATAGGTCGTAGCCGCTGTATGTCTCGATGTCAATGCCTAATTCTACCATATCTGTTTCGTTTATACGGAAAAGGCGGGCATGGTAGCCCGCCATCCTGGTTGATCAAAGGTCTTCATCGTCGATGTCGTCGATGTCTCCGAAGTCGCTCTCCGCCGATGCTCGTCCGCCAAGCCGGTCATCGTCCTTGAACTTCATGATGTTGTTCAAACCGCAGGCCACGCCACGGTTACCGCTCACGTCATAGCCGAAGAAGGTAACGGACACGTATGCCCATACGCCGCTGTATATCTCATCCTCGTCCATGATGGGGGACTTGTTCTTGTCCACCACACCGGGCCGTGTGTTGCATTTGGCGTTAACGTACCAGTGGTCTTGATATACCTCGTCCTCCTTGTCGTCGCCGTCACGGAGCGGCATGTCAAGCTTCTTCGGCTCCTTGCCTCCCCACTTCGACACGATGGCGGACTTCTTGGCCGCCTCGATCGCCTTGTTTATCGCCTCAACGGTAGCCTTCTCCGACTTCGGGATCAGGACGTTCGTCATGTACTTACCGTCTCCCGTCCCCCCTTCCGGGTTGTACTTCTCGAAGACGTGTGTGTAACTCAGTCGGCACGGGCCGAACACTACCTTGTTCTCAGTCAATTTTGGTGTCATCATATAATTACTGATTAATATATCGTCTCCAGGAATACGCCTGGCCGTTTTGCTTATCTACTCATACAGGCTTCCATGCAGCTTGATGTAAGTATCGTGTATCGTTTTCAATAACTTCGCCCTTGGTTTCGGCTTCGTTTTATCCTTATCGTATTCATCCATCAATCTAATCTCATTAAGACGTATGGATAGGAGGTAAGCAAAATAATTGTCGCTCTTGATCCGTCCATCGCCTACCTTCATTTCCATGATCTTCTCTCGCATCTGCCACATGCCGCACTTCAGTATCCTTTCCGGCTCCGTCTGTCCGAGAATGCACGTTCGCTTTCCATTTGGCATCCTTATCTTGTCCTCCCTCCGCTCGCAGCTGGCGCAGCATTTCTTGATCGGTATGCCAGCCCTGTTTCTCTCGTATTCCATATCGTTTAGTCTATATCTCTGAAATCATCCTCCGCCGTGTTGATCTCCGGCCGCTTGTCGCTGTTCGGCACGAGCGTCGGCTTACCTTTCGGCTTCTCTATGTAATCACCGCATAGCGAGGCGAACGTCTTCTTGCCCACGAGCCTCTCCAGCTCCGTGAGGCTCCTGATCTCCTCCGGCTTGACAACGCTCTGTCTGTCGCACCCGTTTCCGGTGAGCAGCCTTATGACCGCGGCCTCGTCCGTGATCCTTCTCACGCTACGCCCCTCTACTACCTTGAATCCATCGTATCTCACCCCTGACAGCGCCTGCGACAGGGCGTATTCCTCCACGCCTGACAGCCATGTCTTGATGGTGGCCAGCCTCGGAAGGATCGATCGCTCCATCTCCTCCTTTGTCAGCAGCCCCGGTGTCTCTCCTTTGGATACCGTATCAATGCAATACGTCGCCAACGCCTCGCACCGGCTCTTTACCTTGCAGAACTGGCACCACTCGCCGGGCTCTCGCTTGCCACCACCCTTGTAGGCCTCCTCCGCTCTTGGGAGCAGCGTGTCGTTCGCCCATCGCATGAGCTCAGTTACGCTTATTGTCGCCTCGCTGAGGTTGTCTATCCGTGGCTGCACGATGGTCATCCGTATATCACGGATGTCATACTCCAGCGAGAACTCCTCGTAGGCCCCGATGGCGTAGATCATCATCTGCGGGTTGCCATCCGACGACACCTTGACTCCCTTGCCGTACTTGAAGTCCACGATCTCCATCGTCCCGTCCGCTATGATGACAGCGTCAGCAGTGCCGAACGCCTCCGGAACCCATCTGGAAAAGTCGAGCCTGACCTCCACGAGCAGCATGGCGTCGCTTGTCCTCTTTCTCGCCTCGGCCAGCTTGGCCATCACGATGGAGTGGTAGGTGTCCGTGTACTCGTCCATCTCCCCGGTGTGGTACTTCTCGCCCAACTCGGCTATCTCTGTGTCCTCGTCATCCGTAGGCAGTCCGATCGATGTCTTCAGCTTCTTGGCGCAGTAGGCATGGGCGAGCGTGCCCTCCTCGGCGAACACGCTCGACTTGTCCTCCATCCCTTCCTCCAATCTCGGCGATGCCGTGCACCGCAGCCACCGATGGGCGGCTGACGGTGATAACAATGCGTGCTGTCCCATGATCAGAAAGGTATCTTACGTCCGATCGTTCCCTCCGGTGTCTCGTATAACGAGTCGCAGTCATTAATGAACTCCGCCCGCTTGTCAGCAGGCAGCGTGCTCGGCTTATCCGATCCGAGGAGCCCGGCCATCCGTACGAACTCTGCCGACAACGCCTTGTGGTATTTCACGTACCTCTCGCTTGTCTTGTTCGTCTTGTAGTCATCCCCCTCGATGCGGCATCGTGCCTCGTGCATTGCCTTGCGTACGTCAGCCTCCGTGTACTCCTTGCCGTCCGTGTCGCTGTCCTGTGTGTTGACAGTTTCTGTCAAGTCATCTTTTGGCTCTTCCTTCGGCTGGTTTTTTACCTCCTGCCCGTCTCCTTCATCCGCAGTCTTCTCCGTCTCGGATCCGGTATCAGGGATCGGGTTACCATCATCCTTGACTTCTTCGACCGACGTGTCCGATGGTTGATCTGGAACCTTTACCTTCTCCACCATTCCTGACCCGCAAGCCGTTGACACGGCCTGCTTGAAATCTCTCATGCTCTCAGCGAACCTGTCGGTGCAGTCGAGCATCAACGTGAATCTTAAATCCATATTGGCTTATGTTTATTGATTAATAGATTGTGAATTATTCAACTCCTCCGTGAGGGCCGCTATCTCCCTCCGGATCCTTCCGGCCACGAACGGGCACTTGTCCCGTATGGCTCTCTCCAACTCTCGCTCCTTGGCCGCTATCTCAAACCTCAAGAGCTCCGTGTACCTTTCATTCATTCCTCGATTCCTTAAGTCTTCTCATCACCTCCTGGAACTTGACTGGGTCGAGCAGGCTTCTTACTATGTCGGCCACGGCCTGGCCCTTCCTGTTGACGCTGGCGATGTCGAGATTCCCGTTGTCGAGATTCCCTCTCACTCCCTTTGTCTCTATCCTCAGTGATCCGTATAAGGCCCCCGTGGCCTTGTTGAAGTCGATGAAGTCGAACTCCCTGAAGTCATCCATGCCAAGCTGCTCGAACATGCTCCTTCTCGCCAGCTCTCTCGCTTGCGCAGCCGCTGTCAACATGGTATACGCGCTGAACAGGCATATCAGTATGTCGGACTTCAGGCCGCTTACTCCGGAGTCCAGCAATGACTGCGACAGGCACCACTTATATATCTCAAGCGGCTTTTTGTGCACCTCGTCATAGATGTCTATTATGTCGCTGAACTCGACCGGGTCAATGTGCGACAGCCTGTCTCTCCGACGTTGGTAGTCATCGAACACGGCCATCATGTCCTTCGCGAACCTCTTCCTCTCGAACCGCCTCATTCCGTTCTCGTCGAGCAGGTCCACGTACCGCATGTAGTGGTCATACGCCCTCTCTATGGGATACAGGGCACGCATCTTGAATTGATCCACAGCGTCCCCTCTATCGATGAGCGTTGTCACCTTGCTCAGTATCTTTTGTCTCGCTATCTGCGTGAGCACTGGATTGTAGCTTAGCTCACGCTTGTTGATGTATCCATCCATATCCTGTCAATTAGGTTCTACCTCTATGAATATCACTCCTTCCTCCGTTTTCTCGTCGACGCACATGGGCATGTCGTCGCATCCGTACGGCCTGTTGGCGAAGGCGCATCCCTCGCACCCGAATATCTCCTTCTCCGCCTTGTATCTCGACCCCTCGAACGTGACCGTTCTTCCTGGGCTCACCAGCCTTCGTTGTCTCCCCATCACATACCTTTTAATCCTGTGCTGCCATATCCGTTGCTGCCTCTGTCCGTTTCCCTGATTTCATCTACCGGCTTGAATGACTGCCTTCCTGGCCTCAATTCAACGGCTATCTGGCATATCTTGTCACCAACCCTGTATCTCGGAAGATTAGGCATGACATGGTAGAAGATAGCGGAGATCTCTCCTGTGTAGCTTTCATCGACTATGCCGACGCTGTTTGACATCACCATACCCGTCTTGTATATGGATGACCTTGGATAGACGGCTATTTTGTGTATTATCCACTCGCTTTTCATTCTGTCGTCTATTTGCAAGGCGAATCCCAACCCGTATCTCCATACTCCCGGAGAGATCTCTTCCTCCGTGGCTGCTACGCAGTCGAATCCGTAATCATCGTTGTACGCCTTCTGTGGGATTCTGGCGTTCTCGTGAAGTCTCTTGAATCCTATCTCCATATCATTCATTTTTACGATCATTAATCTCATTCATAATGTGGGCATAGCCGCACAGATCAACGAGGTTATCCCGCTTATGTCGAAAGCCTTCTCTAATCAGCTTTACAGCCATGAGTACCGCGCAGCACTGTTGCGCATTGATATTCAACTGCGGGTACATGCTGTTGACTATATTGGCTATCCGATGGAAGTTATAGGCCGCGTCTCCGTAATCAGATTGACGGCTTCCGTTCACAATCTCCTCTGCCTCAGAGAGGATGGATTTATTTTCTGTCTTTATCTCCTTGAAGATCACATCCATCTTATCTTTCCTTGAATCGTCTCCGCAATTGCCTATAATATTCAATATTTGATCTGACTGGCAATTTTTCTCTTTGAAATAGCACCCGGTACAGCTACCAGATGGACCCCTTCTTACAAGAAGTCTTACTCCGTTGTATTGAAATATTTCTCCTTCTTTCCTTTCCATAACTATTTATGATTAATTCTATATCCAAACAAGGCGAAGTCACCCTTGGCGGGATCCTTCGACCATATCTCTCTCATCGCATCGGTAATCTCTAATGCGGTCTTCATGTCCGCTTGCCTGCGCTTGGTCAAACCAAGATCCAAAGCCATGCGGTGTACGTGTGTATCTACTGGGATGATCAGCTTGGAGGGGTCAATATACCACAAACCAAGATCAACCGGGCTATCCTTCCTTGCCATCCATCGGAGCAGCATATTAAGCCGCTTACAGGCTGATTCGGCGTTCTTTGGGAATCCCTTGATATTGTCGAACATGTCAATGAGTTTTTTTAGCGGATCATTGCTCTGTCGCAATATCTCTCCAATGGTGAATCCCTTATAGATATGCAAGTAATAGATACGCAGGTTGTCGAAAAGCGTATAGAAATCATGGTAGGTAAAGAATCTGTACATGGTCTCATTGCAATCCTTAAATATCATCCAGCTCTGGCTACATAGATACTCAAACGGTTTATATCCCATCAAATGATGGAGAGTCCCTAACCTATTACAGAACTGATCTCTTTTCCCGTATGACATCCATGAGGATAGGATCGCACTGATCTCTATATCTC
>JAFBIR010000026.1 GCA_021531385.1 Parabacteroides distasonis
ATAATTGTCGGGATTGTCGGGTGTGAAGGGGATTTTTGACCTGTTGAAAACTTGTTGATAACCTGATGAAAAATGGTGGAAAAACCGGTTGAAAAAGTCAGTAAAAAGTTGTGTATGTGCGAATAATGTCATATATTTGCGATGTGATTTAGAGGTGAATTTTGCTACGTCGCGAAGTCGCAAATGCCGCATCGGGGTGATCGCCCGAAATGGCCCTACCCCTTAGATCGCAAGAGAGTGAGTTTTTTATTTGTTATTTTCTGTTTAACCAAATGTGAAAGGAGATTACTATTATGGCAATCAAGATTAAGGCAATGGAAAGGAATGTGTCGTTCGTGAAGGGCGAGGAGAAGTGGGCCTACGTGTTGCAGGCGGAGCTTTACAACACCCTCTCGCAGGCGAAGGTGGTGCAGGAGGCGGCTATCCGTAGCGGTATCTCCAAGGGCGCTATCAACGCGGCTTGGGAGGCGATCGGCGAGGTGATTCGCGCGTGGGCCACGGAGGGACATTCGGTGGCGATCCCCGGCTTGGGCTCGATGCGCTTTGGCCTCCGAAGCAATGCGGTGGCGGATGTGAACATGGTGGGTACCGACCTGATCACTTCCCGACGGGTGATCTTCACCCCGAACAGCACCATCAAGCAGGAGCTGGCGGCTACCTCGGTGAACATCACTTGCTATGACCGCAACGGCAACGTGGTGAAGCGTGTGACCTCCAGCGACGAGGGCCAAGTGGAGCCTACCGAGCCGGAACCCGAGAACCCGGATGTTGTCTAACCGTTAAACCTGTTGGATTATGAGCGACAAGAAGACTATTTGGAGGACGATCATCCAGACGTTGATCACCATCCTCACGGCTATCGGCACTACCTTGGGTACGAACGCAGCCGTGTATTGAACCGGAGGGGGCGCATGCGCTCCCTCTTTTTGTGGATCGCTACCGACAATCCCGACAATTCCGACAGCAATTTTACGCCTCCCTCTCTCTTCCCCATACCCATTTATAGGTATCTTCCTGCCTTGAATATACCTATCTGATGCGATTGCGGGAGCCGGAGAAAGGAGGTACTTTCGCGAAAAATTGATAATTCAAAACTCAACATTCAAAAACTCCAAGCGGATTATGTTATCTTTGGCCACTCAAACCGTCACGACAAACAACGAGCGAAAGATGTATAAGAATGGATTGTATCGGGAGACCGACAAGATGAGCGACTTGATCTGCGAGAACTATCCGATGGTGCTTGTCATGAGCCGTTTCGGGATAGCCCTCGGCTTCGGGGAGCAGAACATCGGGGAGGTCTGCCGGCAGAATGGCGTGGATGCGACCACCTTCTTGGCGGTGGTGAACTTCCTGACCGAGGAGGTACCTACCCCTGTGGATTGGACGGATAGCCACCTCTCCGTAGGCGACTTGATTCGCTACCTGCATAATGCCCACGACTATTTCCTGCAGTTCCGCCTGCCTCACCTGCGCCGGAAGTTGGTCATGGCCATCGAGTCATGTCCGGCCGATGTGGCTTTCGTGATCACCCGTTTCTTCGACGAGTATGCGGCCGAGGTGGATAAGCACATGGCTTATGAGGAGCGATCGGTCTTTCCCTATGTGAAGGGGCTGATCGAGGGGCGGAAGGATCCGAAGTATAACATCGCTATTTTCCGCAAGCGGCATGACCAGATCGAGAGCAAGATCTCTGACCTGAAGAACATCCTGATTAAGTATTATCCGGGCAAGGGGAGCCACCTGCTGAACAGTGTGCTCCTCGATATTTTCGCCACGGAGGCTGATTTGGCCTCTCACACCCGTGTGGAGGATTTCCTGTTTGTGCCCGTTGTGGCTGCCTTGGAGCAAACCTTGCGATAGAAACTGTTATGAGTACCCATCTGAAAGTAGCGATTGCCGAGCCGGCTGACATCATTCGCTATGGCTTGGAGATGATGTTGAAGCGGTTGCCGGGTTTCCGCCTGCAACTGGTGGAGATCGCTTCGGCCGGGAGCCTGCTCGACCTGTTGCAACTACATAAGCCCGATCTGCTGATTATCAACCCGTTGCTGCCTGGCCATTTTGGCCTTTCGCACATCAAGGAGGATTGCGGATGCCAGGAGATGAAATGTGTGGCCCTGCTGACCACCCCGGTTGATCCGCAGACCTTGGAGGTGTATGACGAGCGGTTGAGCCTCTATGATTCTGCCGAGGAGATTGCCTGCAAGCTGCAACGGCTGGCCAATCCCCCGGAGGCCTTGGTTGGCGATGGCGAGGAGGGGCAGCAGCTGTTGAGCCAGCGGGAGAAGGAGATCGTGGTGTGTGTGGTGAAGGGCATGACCAACCGGGAGATTGCCGACCGGCTTTTCCTCTCTACCCATACGGTCGTGACTCACCGAAGGAACATCGCCCGCAAGTTGCAGATCCATAGCGCAAGCGGCTTGACTATCTATGCCATCGTGAATAAATTGGTGGAGCTGAGCGACATCAAGCAATAAAAGAGACCCTGGCGAGGGACTTTTTTGACTGCCTGCCAGGGTCATATAAAGAGCTAAAGTGGTGTTTAGATTATTGGTAATCCTCGCCATTCATCCAAGCGTTAGCCTCCCATTGCTCACGCAGGTGCTTTACCCAAATCTGTCGAATCTCTGGATAGCTGCCCAAGGCCATGATGTTGCATCCTGAGCTAATTCCATGATCCGCACCCGCTTGGGAGAGGGGATGAGACTCGAAATCCAACTGCACATTGAATCCCATCTTTGAAAGACGTTCCCGCCAGCTGTACTCATTACTATTTAATTCAACCTCGTCAAGGCTTGCGTTCTCAGCCAAGGCCTCCAAACCCCACAAATCATTGTGCGCATGGTCTCCTGCGATGGACATGAATGGGGAGAGATAGATGTTCACATCGGCGGGTTGTAGATTATTGTTCTCGCAATATTGCATGATCTGTGAGTAGATGCAGTTCGGGTATTCTCTTCGGACGAGCTCCTTATCTTGGATGCGATCTGCCGGATTTTCCTCCTCTTCTTTCGGCCAGAAAAGCATGTCGCCATAGTCCACCGTGCCCACAAAGATGTTCTTGTTGATCGCCTTAGCCTGCAGGGCCGCCTGTGTGTCGGCATATTTCTGGTTTGCGCTATAGCTTTCGTCCGGATTACCGTGGCCCATTAGCAAGACCAGATTATGCTTGTCAGACAGCTTGTCGGCATAATGGGTGTAGAGCACTTTGGCTACCTCTTCCGTGTCCTCGTCTGTGCTTAGCAGGTTGGCTCCTCGAAGCACGTCAACTTGAGGGAACCATTGAATCATGAAATACTTCTTGATGTCTGTGTTCATCAAGGAAAGATACTCCTCACCGGGGATCACATGCAATGACTGTACGGCCAGACGCTTGTAACCCGCATTGCCAATCGCTTTCAGCCATTGATCCAGCTCGTAACGCTCAATGCCCGTGGAAGCTTGCACACGGTTGATACAGGTGCGTGAGGTGAACGACATGTAAATATCCGTATCAGGGAAGGCCGACTTGAAATCGGCGATGATATCCTCATACACGGAGAGAGACTCGTTGTAGGTGCTACCGAAGGTGCAGAGCATCAAGGCTGTGTCGTGCTGCTTGGTTTGAGCGACCTGTTGTTCGGCCGGGTTCAACGTGCTTTCAACATCGTCATTGTCGCTACATGAGGCGAAACCTGTACAAAGGGCAGTTGCCAAAAGGGCCGCCATGACATTTGTCTTTACAAAACGCTTGTTCATAATTTGTTGTAATTAAAAGGTTATATATAATTGATTTATTTGCTCTTGTATTTGATCAGCAAAGAGGCATAGTAGTTCCTGCCGGGTGTACTGGTGGCCCGGTTGCGCCCGAAGGGTGTCCGGTCTATATAGTTGAAAAGATTGTCCACCCCAACATTGAACGTGAGTGTCCACGTTTTCAGCCCCAGAAGCGTGTGGGCGGTATTCAGTCGCCAGGTTTGAAAGGCGTCTGCGTCATTATCGACTATATAGTGCTTGGTGGATTGGTATCGTCCATTGGCACTCACTCCCAGGCGGTATCGCTTCCAGCTGTGTTGCCAGGAGGCCGTCAAGGTAGCCGCATGCTGTGAGGTGGCATTGATGGGGATATACTCCATGTAGTGGATACCTTGGTTGGGGTATTGGGCTTTTGGGTCTGTGAAACTGTATCCTGCGCTGAGGCTAACTGCTTTCGAAGGCTGGTATTTTAAGATGCAGTCGATTCCCCAGATACGTGCCTTGGTTAGGTTGCGATAGACTTTGCTCTTCTCAATCTCGTCCAGCTTTTCCTCTGCGGAAGGAGTGATCTCTACCAACTCAATCATGTTGCGGATCAGGTTCAGGTAGCCCGTGACACTGGCTTGTAGCTTCTTCCCCGCATATTCCCAGCTGAGCGAGGCATATTGTGAGGTTTGTGCTTTCAAGTCCGTGTTGCCATGGTAGGCGGTCAAAGCTCCTCCTCCTAACGAGGCGGTATAATTGTAATACAGTTCTTTGACGGTAGGGGCCTTGTAACCAAGGGCATAGGAGGCCCTGAGGTTTAAGTCTTTCCATTTGTATAAGAGGGAGACCTTAGGGCTCACATTGAAGCCAGTCTCCTTATGCAGGGTTCCTCTGGCTCCAACAGTCATCACCCAGCGCTCCTGTAGTGTCCATTCGTCTTGCGCATACAGGGCCAAGGTATAGATAGATGCTTTGTCACCTTCAATATGATGGGGCGATTCAAGGTGTTGATACAGGTATTCGACACCCGTGTTCAGGATATGCGTATCGCCCAAATAGAAAACCCCTTTGGCTTGTCCCAGCAGTTGTTGTTGCACGCTTTGCTTGATGCGTTGCCCCGGATAGTAGGTGATGCGGTCGCCATTCAAGAAGTAGTCGGTCACCTCTTGCAACTTATAGTCATAGAAATAACCATATCGGTCGTAGGAGAGATCGGCAGTCAAGTAGTTTCGTCCCTTTAATTTGTATTTCCCGTTTGTGGCAAACCCATAGTTGCGGTAATAGAAATCGTTGGCGAGGTAGCTCCATTGCCCATGCGGACGAGCCACCCAGCGCTCGTAATAGTTGGCTGAGGCAGATAGGGTCAACCGTTTGTTTACCTCCCATTCCAGCTTCTCGGATAATGTATAATTGGTTGAACGATTGACTGTTTTCTGAGTGGATCCCGGTTTGAGTTGTTGTTGGTTCCATTGCAGATCCGTGTTTCGCCAGCCATCCGTGTGGTGGAAATCAAGTGCCGTGACGCTTTTCACCTTGCCAAATGTCCATCCTAAAGAGATACTTTCTCGCACGTCTCCATACTCGCCTACTCGGCTGGTGCTGGTCAGCTCCTGCTTGCTGAGGTTCTTTTTGGTGATGATGTTGATCACTCCGGCGATTGCGTCACTGCCATAAAGTGAGGAGGCAGCACCTTTCACGATCTCAATACGCTCTATATGGGCCGGATTGAGCATGTTGAGGTCGTTCTGTCCGCCCACATCCCCATTCATGCGTTTGCCATCAATCATGATAAGAATATAATCATTGCTCAATCCATTGAGTTGGATATGATTGCCCATGCTGCCATCCATAAACGAGATGGAGGGGGAGAGGCCGTTGAGCAACTCCTCGATGGTACGTGCTTGATATTGTTCCAAGGCTCTCTTGGTGATAACCTCAGTTTGCACAGGAGCCTCTTTCAGGTAGTGATTGGTTCCTGTTCCCGTGACGACCACCTCCTCTAAGAGCAAGGAGAGATCTTCGTTTTTCTTGCCTTCAATGATGCTCTGACCAGATACGTACCCGGAAGCGCATAACAATCCTGCAACAAAAGCATACTTTGCCTTCATAACCCTATTCCTTTAAGAAATTAATATGGCACGTTGCTTCTGTCGAGCAGGTCTGTTTTCTATCAACCTATGATTGCCGATGCAATGTTGTATGACTCGCTCCTAATCCCGGAAGTTCCGTGCATGTTGTTTGGACATTAGCAGGTATTCTGGCTTCCTCCAGTCTGTATCACCTTCCCATCGCGCTTAGGCGACAGTGGTATTGCAGTTACAGACATGTTTGGAATGGAGGTTACAGCTGCGGGTACAGCTCCGGTTTCTCACCGGATTCCCTTGCATCGCGGACAGAAAAGTCGCACGATTTCTAATTCCGGTTGCAAAGGTATGTAAATTTTCTGGTGATTCTGATTCTCTCTCGCAATTATTTTTTTCGAGAGGTAAGGGTATAAAAAAACCTCCGCTCAATCTAGAGACCGACTGGACGGAGGCAAAATAATAGGAAGCAATATAATTCATTAAGAGCGGAAGACGGGACTCGAACCCGCGACCCTAACCTTGGCAAGGTTATGCTCTACCAACTGAGCTACTTCCGCAAATACATTCAAAGAACTTTCGTACTCGAAGCGGGACTTGAACCCGCACAGCTGCAATAGCCAAAGGATTTTAAGTCCTTCGTGTCTACCGATTCCACCATTCGAGCATCCGCTTAACAATCGAGCGGAAGACGGGACTCGAACCCGCGACCCTAACCTTGGCAAGGTTATGCTCTACCAACTGAGCTACTTCCGCATGGTTTGTTTCTCTTTTGCGATTGCAAAGGTAGAACAAATTTCCGAACTACCAAACTTTCTGCCTAACTTTTTCCTGACTTTTTTCAGTTGAAGACATGGATCGTGTTGCCGGTTCGCTCGGTTTGATACCGTTTCAGCTGGAAACGTTCCTGAGCAGCAGGCCCTTCCACCGGATTGCCAATGCCATTGAGCAATTCGAACTTGCTGCCACATTGGGGACAGATTCCATATACAGCAGACTCGTCCACCCCGATCAAGACGCTACTGGAGGCCTCATAAGGGCAGGCGGCATCGAAGGCATAGAAGCTGTCGCCTCCTGAGGCATCCAACCCGTGATAAACCAATACGCCCCCGAAACCGGTGTATTCGCCCGCTTGATCCACGTCTTGCTGGCGGTAGATCTTCCAGCCTTGGATGGCGTTGAGGGCCTTGTCTTGGTAGGTCAGATCCAGTTCCAGGCTGACCGGGCGCACGGGGATGCGCATCTCAATCGTCTCTGAGCAGGCCAAGGCCATGCCCGCCAACGTCAACAGTCCGAATCGGAGAAGTTTACGCATGGAGCAATTTCTTTTCTGCGTTATTCATGCGCTCGAAGTCAAAGCCCTTGACCACCGTTTGCATCAGCTGGGCGATCCGGTCGTTGCAAAGGTTGCCAATGCTGCCCTCGTGCGTGTGCGCTACCTGTTTGTCGGGCTTGAACGCTCCCGCCTCGATCTCTAAGCCCACCTGCTTGTAGGCATCCCGGAAGGGCACGCCCGCCAAGACCCGACGGTTTACCTCCTCCACGCTGAACATCAGGGCATAACGCTCGTCATCCAGGATGTGCTCGTTCACCTTCAACTCACGCAACATGTGGGTAGCCATCCGGAGGCAATCTTTCAGCTCGTCGAAAGCGGGCAGGAACACCTCCTTGATGATTTGCAAGTCTCGGAAATAGCCCGAGGGCAGGTTGTTGCTGATCAAGGTGATCTGTTGGGGCAATCCCTGGATTTTGTTGCATTTCGCACGGGTCAGCTCGAACACGTCCGGATTCTTCTTGTGGGGCATGATGCTGGAGCCGGTCGTGAACTGATCGGGCAGCTTGATGAACCCGAAGTTCTGGCTGTTGAACATACAGGCATCAAAAGCCAATTTAGAGAGGGTAGCGGCAATACCGGCCATGGCGAAAGCGACCGTCCGCTCCATCTTGCCTCGTCCCATCTGGGCATAGACCACATTATAATCTAAGGAGTCGAACCCTAAGAGGTCGGTCGTCAGCTGGCGGTTGAGCGGGAAAGAGGAGCCATAGCCAGCCGCAGAACCCAACGGGTTGCGGTTGCATACCCGGTAAGCGGCCTGTAAGAGTTGCAGGTCATCCACCAGGCTTTCCGCATAGGCGCCAAACCAAAGGCCGAAAGAGGAGGGCATGGCTACCTGCAAATGGGTATATCCCGGCATCAATACCGCTTGATAGCGGTTGCTTTGGGCGATCAATACCTCGAAGAGGTCTGTGACGGCCGCCACCAACTCCTGGATCTGCGCACGGGTAAAGAGCTTTAAGTCTAACAAGACTTGGTCGTTACGTGAGCGTCCGCTATGGATTTTCTTGCCCATGTCGCCCAACGAGCGAGTCAGCATCAGTTCCACTTGCGAGTGGACATCCTCGATGCCCTCTTCGATCACGAACTCTCCCCTATCGGCCACCTTATAGATCTCTCGCAAAGCGGCCAGTAAGGTTTGCAACTCGTCTGCGGTCAGTAGGCCTATACGCTCCAGCATGGTGATGTGCGCCATAGAGCCTAACACGTCATATTTGGCCAGGTAGAGATCCATCTCCCGGTCTTTGCCGACCGTGAAACGATCCACTTCTTGATCTACCTGCACATTTTTCTCCCAAAGTTTTTGTGCCATTCTAATCTTGAAAAAATATGGATTTAATAAGGCAGAACCGTCAAGGCTTCGGCAATCTTATCAACAGCCTCTTGCAACGGCTTGGCCACCATTTGTTTGATGAAGGGATTCAGCTCGGCTCCAACCGTCAGCTTCATGCGGGTGTCGGCTTCGGCTACCTCTTTCAGCTGAATCCACAGATGCAGGGGGATGGGGCTATTGGTGGTAGCGAACTTGACCAACTGGTTCGGCTCCCGCTCCACGATCTGGAAACGGATCTTCCCCACCGGATCGACCGCGAAGCTACAGCTGTCGCTATCGAACGAGAAGTCCTTCACCTTACCCGCAGGGATGCGGTCTTTCACACGCTCCAGGTTGGAGAGGTCGGACAGCATCCCATAGATACGTTCAGCATTGTGTGGGATCTGTTTGATCTCACTGACAAATTTTTCTTCCATCTAAAAGTGTTTTCGGGGCGTTATTTCTCCGGATTCCAATGGGCCGGATCCTTGCGCCACTCCTGCAGTACGGCAATCTCAGACTCGTCAATGTAATCCGTGCGCACTGCCTCCTCCAAGACAGCGTCATAGTTGCTCAATGTGGTCAATGTCACCTTTGCCTCCTTGAAAGCGGCCTCAGCCACCGGGAATCCATAGGTGAAGATAGCTACCATGCCGACCACATCGCAACCGAAGTTACGAACCGCCTGCACGGCCTTCAAGCTACTGCCACCGGTAGATACCAGATCCTCGATGATGACCACTTTCGACCCGGGTTTCAACTCACCCTCAATCAGATTCTCCAATCCATGATCTTTTGGCGTTGAACGGATATACACGAAAGGCAAACCTAACAGATCGGCTACCATAGCTCCTTGTGCGATTGCGCCTGTAGCGACACCTGCGATCGCATCCACATTCTCAAACTTCTCACTGATTACACGTGCCAACTCCAACTTGATGAAACTACGGACAGCCGGATAAGAGAGTGTCTTACGGTTGTCATTGTAGATGGGAGACTTCCAGCCACTTGCCCACGTGAAGGGATTTGCCGGTTGTAATTTTACAGCTTTAATTTTCAGTAGCTTCTCTGCCACTAATCTTTCCAGTGCTTTCATATCGACCAAATGAATTTAATTCGCGTTGCAAAAATAGGCAAAGCGATTGAGATTCCCTCTACTCCACCAGATAATTTTTTGATGAAATTTATGCGCCAGCGAGTGCCAGGAAGCTCACCCGCGTATCGGGAAGGGCGTTAAGGGCATGGGCGCAAGCCAAAAAAGTGGAGCCGGTGGTACAGACATCATCCACTAATAAGACCCGTTTGCCTGCCAAAGGGGAATCCTTCGATACCTTAAAGACAGCACATACGTTTTGCCATCGTTCGAGTGGGGTCTTGTGGGTCTGGCTCTCGGTCGATCGTGTGCGGACGAGGGAGGTGGTGTCTATGGGGGTGCCCCATACGGATTGCAAGCCCCGGGCGATCCATTCCGATTGGTTGAAGCCTCGCTCACGTTGTTTGTCTCGATGGAGCGGAACGGGCACTAAATAATCGAATTGCGTGAAATCGCTTTGGATGGCCATTAACTCACGAGCCACATGGCGAGCGATCCAATACCCGGCCTTCTTGTAGCCCTTGTACTTGATAGCGTGCACAAGCTGACGCATTTTCCCGCCTCTCTCGAAATAGTAGAAGGCCATCCCTCGCTCAAAGGGGAAGGCCTCTCGCAGGGCCTCCACTAAGGGGTTGTCCGCTTGCAGGTGCTGCTCCGTACGAGGTAGCTGGCAGAGGCAAGGCAGGCAAATCTGTTCCTCTCCCTTTGCCAACGAACGTCCGCAAAGCAGGCAATGACGAGGGAAGAACAGGTGCGCCAGTTCATTCGCTATCGAACGCATCCAAGGCATCATCGGCATCTTCATGGAGTAGGGCACGGGTGCATTCCAAGGCGAGGGAACTCTCGAAACCTCGGGAGGCAGCAAAACGTAATAGCTTTTGAACTAACTCGTAGGCATTCTTGGCCTTGGTGGAGCGCAACTTCGCGCGAAGCAGATCGGTCAAGGTCTCCCGATAAGGCTCCTCCTCGATGGCCTCCAAAGCAGCCTCTCGCAAGGCAGCGGGAATCCCCCTTTGGCTCAATTCATAGTTGATCTTGATGCGTCCCCAATGGTTGAAGCGGAATTTGTCGCTGGCGAAACTACGGGCGAAACGAGCCTCGTCCACAAAGCGTTCCGCTTGCAGCCTTTGCAAGATCCGCGCTTGGGCCTCCTCGGGCAATTCGCTCTTCTCCAATTTCTTGCGCAAGTCTTGCAGGCAACACTCCTTGGTGGCGCAAAGGGAGGCCAATTGTTGCAATAGTTGTTCTTCTGTCTTCATATTCTCGCACGGATAAAACGGGATTTACCGTAAAAATCGCACATGATTTCAATTGCTTTGAATTGTTTGTCATGCAACATCTCCACCATCGCTTCCGCACAAAGCGGATTGATCTCGAAATAGAGCTTTCCACCCGGACGCAAGGTGATACGGGCATAATCGGCAATGGCTCGGTAGAAACGTAACGGGTCGTCATCCGGCACGAAGAGGGCCAAGTGGGGCTCGTAAGCCAACACGTTCCGCTCCATTTGCGCCTTTTCCCTTTGCAGGATGTAGGGCGGATTGCTCACGATCCCATCCAACCCGACAATCCCGACAATTCCGACACTCAAAATCGCTTCATCAACTACCTTTAGGATGTCCGCTTGCCTGAACCGGATCTCTACCGCTTGCAGCCGGGCATTCTCTTGGGCCAATTCGAGGGCTTCGGGGGAGACATCCATAGCCTCCACCTTCGCTTTCGGGCGCGCTTTGGCCAATGCGATGGCGATACAACCACTACCCGTACCCACATCCAGGAGGTGAGGGGAGGATTCAGCTGGCCAATCTTGTAGGACCAGATCCACCAATTCGGCTGTTTCGGGTCGGGGTATCAAGACCGCCGGGGTCACCTTGAGGGTCATTCCATGGAAAAGGGCCTCCCCCAAGAGGTATTGGATGGGTTGTTGCTGCCGAAGCCCTTCGACAATCTCCTCGATTTTTGACCGTTCCTTTGCTGATAAATCCCTATCTTTGCCCACTAAGAGTTGGCAGGTGGTGAGGCCGCAAACGCTTTCCATGATGATACGGATGAGCGCTTGCAGTTCCCCGGAAGGGTAAATCTCTTGCAATGAATGACGTATGTAAGTGATCGTTTCCCGCATGCTGTGCCTCTTTTAGGCGCGAAAATAGTGAAAAAGCAAGTATTGACAATGAAGCAGACAGAGATCGAAGAGAAATACATGGCGCGTTGCATCCAGTTGGCGCGAGGAGGAGTAGGACATACCAGCCCCAATCCGATGGTGGGGGCCGTGGTGGTACATGCGGGCAGGATCATTGGCGAGGGCTACCATCGAAAGTGTGGGGAGGCCCATGCGGAGGTGAATGCCATCGCTTCGGTGAGAGAGCAGGATCGCTCGCTGTTGAAGGATTCCACGATCTATGTCAGCTTGGAGCCCTGCTCGCATTACGGGAAGACCCCACCTTGTGCGGAATTGATCGTGAAGACCGGTATTCCTCGGGTGGTCGTGGGCTGTCTGGACCCCTTCCCGCAGGTCTCTGGAAGAGGTGTGCGCATGCTTCGAGAAGCCGGTGTAGAGGTGATTACAGGTGTGATGGAGGCCGAATGTAAAGCCTTGAACCAGGCTTTCATGACGATGCAAACCGCCCATCGCCCCTATGTGATCTTGAAATGGGCACAAAGTGCGGATGGCTTTTTGGATCGGGTGCGGACAAGCGCGGAAGAGCCTCCGGTCGTACTCTCCTCGGCTGAGACATTGAGACGGGTGCATCGGTTGCGGACGGAGGTACGGGCCATCATGGTGGGTACCCGTACCGCTTTGCTCGACAATCCCTCTTTGACGGTTCGCCATTGGGAAGGCCCTTTCCCTTTGCGGATCGCCTTGGATCGTTCCCTGAAGATTCCGGCCACGCATCATCTGCTGGATGGAACCGTCCCGACCTTGATTCTCACGGAGAAAGCGGTTGAGAGTCGGGCGAATGTCTCTTACGTACAGGTAGATTTCAACCGCCCCTTGGCGGCACAGGTGATGGCCGTCTTGGCGGAACGGAAGATCGACTCACTCTTGGTGGAGGGCGGTACAAGGCTGTTGCAGACCTTCTTAGCGGAAGGCTTATGGGATGAGGCACGTGTGGAGACCGCTCCTGTAAGTTTGGGTGAGGGTGTGCCGGCTCCTCGGCTGGAAGAGGCTGTTTTGCGGGAGGCGATCACAACCCGTGAAGGGCATGTCATAGAAGCGTTTAATCACCTAAAATAATATAAATAATAGAGGGGATAGGGTGTGGACTGAAAAATGTTTCTACTTTTGTGCCTTTATATGCGACAAACTATGTTTTTGATGAAAACAAAATGGATATTCTTTTGGACGGCTTGTTTGGTAGGCATGCTTTCTTCCTGTCTGAAAACAGAAGAGGCGATTCAGATTGAACTCACAAGAAACTGCCAGATTAAGTCGTTTACGTTGAGTAGCGATTCTGTAGCTGAATTGAGTAGCGTGAAATTCACGATCGACCAGTTGACAGGACGTATTTTTAACTTAGACTCGTTGCCTTATGGTACGAAGATAGAGAAGGTGTATTGCACCCTTACCACCGCCAGTTCGTATGACGTGAATAGCGTGGAGGTCTCTCCTTATGCCTATCCCGACTCTACCTATTATTTGCAAAGTCTTTCCGACTCGATTGATTTTTCCGCTCCGGTAAAGTTTGTGATGCATGCGTATGACGGAATCACGACAAAGACCTATATCGCGCAAGTCAATATCCATCAAATCGAACCAGACACCATGATTTGGGCGGAGGCAGCCAACCCGATGTTGCCTGTGGCTATCCGTGAGCAGAAGACCATGCAAATGGAGCAAGAAGGTGGTCTTTCCTATTTGATGTATGTGCAGCCAGCAACAGGTGAGGGTTATCAGCTCTATCAAGCGGCTGAAAGTAACCCTACTGAATGGGAGCAGGTTTCGCTCAGTGGCCTCCCAATAGAGGGTGTATGCCTTTCGCAAATGACCTATTATAATAAGGCCTTGTATGTGGCCACGGAGGCGGGCACACTTTATCGCTCGGCTGATGGGCAGACCTGGAACGTGGTGGAGGGCACTCCTGTCATTCGCGTCCTGCTGGGTGAAATCCCTGCCGGTTTACGTCAAACGGCTGTCTTAACCGCTGTGGCTGAACAGGAGGGGGCATTGGTCTATTGCGTGATGGATGAGGAGACTCAATGGACGATGGGCGATGTGGTGCCTGCTCAATTCCCGGTCAGTGGATTCTCCGCCATGAGTTATGCGTCGATGCACTATCAATATTTAATGGTTGTAGCGGGTCGCACGATCGACAACCAGTTGCTCAATACCACTTGGACCTCTCAGAATGGTTTGACCTGGGCACAGTTGGGTGCAAGTAGCAAGAGCTTCTCTCAACGCGAGGGCGTAATGATGACTCGATATGACGATCAACTCCTGCTGATTGGCGGATTGGATGCCGACCAGCAAGGTTTGAGAGATATATACAGCTCCATTGACTTTGGTTTGAATTGGACATTGGTCGATTCTACGATGGTCTTGCCAGAAGCTTATGTGGGGAGAGGGTTCTCTTCCGTTTGGGTGGATAAGGAGAACTTCGTCAACCTTTTTGGTGGCAAGACGAAGCGTGATGCCAATGACATGAACCAGCTGTGGCGTGGACGCATCAACCGACTGATCCCGAAGAAATAAGAGGAGGGCTGATGCGCAAGGATGTAATTTTAAGAGGCTTTTGGCGTTAAAAGAGAAATGATGATGCAAATCCGAATGGGTATGAGGAAATTTTTCTTTCAACAGCTTCTTTTGATTCTTCTGGGAGTAGTCCTAAGCGGATCGCTCCATGCGCAAGAGTATAAGTTTGAGATTGGTGGTATGGCCGGAGGTGCCTTCTACATGGGCGACACCAACAAGAATAGTCCCTTCAAGGGATTGAATCCGGCTGCAGGAGCGGTCTTTCGCTATAATATCAACTTCCGATGGGCCTTGAAAGCCAACTTGATGTGGGGGCAGGTCTCCGGAAGCACGCAAGGGGGAGCCAATGTCTTCCCGAATGAGGGGCAGACCGATTTCAGCCGGAGTTTGATTGAGTTAGGTGGACAGGCAGAGTTCAACTTCTTCCCGTATAGCGATAAGTTCGACTATGCCGGAGCTAAGCGTTTCTCTCCCTATCTGTTATTGGGTATAGGGATGACGGTAGCGCCCGGAGGGGAGACTTCTTTCGCCAGTCCAAACATCCCGATGGGTGTCGGTGTGAAATACAAGCTGAAGCCAAGGTTGAACGTAGGGTGTGAGTTTTCTATGCGAAAGACCTTGGGGGATGGGTTAGAAGGAAAAGAGATGCTCAAAGATCCGTATGGGATCACGAGTAGCACTTTGAAGAATAAGGATTGGTACTCGTTTTTGTTGCTTTCCGTCACTTGGGATTTCGGAGAAAGATGCCGGACTTGCAACAATGCGAAGAATATAGAATACTAATAAAGCATAGTTAGAAGATGTCGTTGATTGATAAGATAGATAGGAATCGGCTGCCTGAGCATGTGGCTATCATTATGGATGGCAATGGACGGTGGGCGAAAGCGCAAGGCCAACCTCGAAGCTATGGCCATCAAGAGGGGGTTGTCTCCGTGCATAAGATCATGGATACGGTCACTCGATTGGGATTGCGTTACCTGACACTTTATACCTTCTCCACCGAGAACTGGAATCGTCCCGAGGAGGAGGTGCAGGCCTTAATGAGCTTGATGGTGACAGCCATCCATCGGGAAACACCCAATATGATGGAGAAAAACGTGCGGTTGATCGCTATTGGAGACCTGTCTCGCTTGCGCCCGGATGCTTATGCCACCTTGCAGGAGTGCATGGAGATCACGGCGGGCAACACAGGCACGACTTTGGTTTTGGCGTTGAGCTATTCGGCTCGTTGGGAGATCACGGAGGCAGTCCGTCAGATCGCGCGTGAGGCAAGCGAAGGACAGTTGCGTGTAGAAGAGATTACCGAAGCGATGGTGACCAATCATTTGACGACAAAAGGAATTCCTGATCCGGATCTGTTGATCCGAACGGGAGGTGAGCAACGAATCAGCAACTTCCTGTTGTGGCAACTCTCGTATGCCGAGTTCTATTTCACGGAGGTCTTCTGGCCGGAGTTCAGAGAAGAAGAGTTTTATGAGGCCATTTTGTATTACCAGCGACGGGAGCGTCGGTTCGGAAAGACAAGTGAGCAATTAATCTGATAGACAAAGCGATGATTACGATGCGTAAATTTGTAGTGCTGTGTTTGATGAGTTGGGTGGTCGCTCTTGGTGCATGGGCGCAAGAGGCTGACACGACGAAGGTAGAGGCTCCGGCTGAGGTGCCAGTGATCTCCTATTCGTTGACACCTAAGAAATATAAGATTGCCGATATTAAGGTTTCGGGTATCAAGAATTATGATGATTATGTATTGATCGGCTTCTCCGGTCTCTCCGTGGGCGATGAGGTGAGTGTGCCTGGTGATGAGATCACCCAGGCGATCAAGCGTTTCTGGAAGCATGGCCTCTTCTCGGATGTGAAGATTCTCGCCACGAAGATCGAGGGTGATCAGATCTGGTTGGAGATCCAGTTGAAGCAACGTCCACGTATCTCTGAGGTACATTATAGCGGTATTAAGAAGAGCGAGCGTGAAGACTTGGAGGCTAAATTAGGTTTGAAGAAGGGTTTCCAGGTGACTCCTAATATCATGGATCGCACCAAGCAAGTGATTCAAAAATTCTTTGATGGCAAAGGCTTTAAGAATGTGGATGTCGAGATTGAGCAGAAGGATGATCCCGCCAACGAGGGTGAGGTGATTGTCAATATCAATATCGACAAGAACGAGAAGACCAAGATTCACCATATCACTTTCGAGGGTAACTCGGCTTTGACCGCACGAGACTTGAAGAAGGCCATGAAGAAGACCAACGAGAAGTTCAGCTTCTTCAATGACTGGAAGACCAGTATCTTGGAGATGTTTAGCACCAAAAAGTTCACCACGGAGGAGTATGAGAACGATAAGAACAACATTATCTCTAAGTATAACGAGCATGGTTATCGAGATGCGGTCTTGATCTCGGATAGTGTCTGGAACTTCAATGAGAAGAAGGTCGATATTCATATTAAGGTCGATGAGGGACAGAAATACTACTTGAAGGATATTCGTTTCGTGGGTAACACGAAATATGCGACCGACTACTTGATGGCTGTCTTGGGCATGAAGCCGGGTGAGGTCTATAACCAGAAGAAGTTGGATGAGCGTCTCAGCTCGGATGAAGATGCGGTTTCTAACATCTATTTCAACAATGGTTACCTCTTCTTCAATGCCGATCCGGTAGAGGTGGATGTGCAGGGCGACTCAATCGCTTTGGAGATCCGTATTCAGGAGGGTCCGCAGGCTACCATCAATAAAGTAATCATTAAAGGAAATGACCGTCTGTATGAGGACATCGTTCGTCGTGAGTTGCGTACGAAGCCGGGTATGCTGTTCAGCCGTGAGGACTTGGTGCGTTCCGTACGTGAGTTGGCCCAGATGGGACACTTCGATCCGGAGAACATGAATCCCGTCCCACTGCCCGATCCGGAGAATGGTACGGTAGATATTGAGTATAACTTGGTATCCAAGGCGAACGACCAGATCGAGTTCTCAGCCGGTTGGGGACAGACTGGTGTGATCGGTAAGTTGAGCTTGAAGTTCACCAACTTCTCTATGAAGAACTTCTTGAATCCGAGCACCTACAAGGGTATCATCCCGCAAGGTGAGGGTCAGACCTTGACGTTGAGTGGTCAGACCAACGGACGTTACTATCAGGCTTATAGTATCTCCTTTATGGATCCTTGGTTTGGTGGTAAGCGACCCAACACCCTTTCTGTCAGTGCCTACTTCTCTAAGCAGACCGATATTGCGGACAGCTATTTGAGTAATTATTCCTATGGGTATAACCCCTATTATTATAGTGGTTATTATGGAGGCTATGGCTACAACAACAGCTATTATAATAGTATGTACAACACTTACGAGTATGCCTATAACCCCAATAAGTACATCACTATGTTCGGTGTATCTGCCGGTTATGGTAAGCGATTGAACTGGCCGGATGACTACTTCCAGTTCATGGCTACCTTGAACTATCAGCTCTACACGATGAAGGATTGGGACTATTTCTTGGTGCAAAACGGTACGTGTCACAATGTCAACTTGGAGTTGAACCTTTCTCGTAACTCTATCGACAACCCGCTCTATACCCGTAGTGGTTCACAGTTCTCGTTGTCGGTGGCAGTGACACCTCCCTATTCTCTGTTTAACGACAAGAATTATGCGGCCATGAGCAACGATGATCCGGATAAATACCGTTTCATCGAGTACCACAAGTGGAAATTCAAGGCGAAGATCTTCTCTCCCTTGGCACCTTTGACCGTGAAGCGTACGCCCGTCTTGATGAGCCGTGTCGAGTTTGGTTTCTTGGGTATGTATGACAAGAATAAGAAGACACCTTTTGAGACCTTCTATATGGGTGGTGACGGTATGAGTGGTTACAGTAGCACCTATGCGACCGAGACCATTGGTTTGCGTGGATACGAGAACGGTAGTATCGCTGGTAATGGTGGTTATAGCTCCTACGGTTACGCTTACCAACGCTTGGCGATGGAGTTGCGTTACCCCTTCCTGTTGGAGCCCTCATCAACGATCTATGGTTTGGTCTTTGTGGAGGCGGGTAATGCTTGGACGGACATGAAAGACTTCAACCCCTTCAAGCTGAAACGTTCGGCCGGTGTGGGTGTACGTATCTTCTTGCCGATGATCGGTTTGATGGGTCTTGACTGGGCATACGGTTTCGACGAGCCCAACTATGGCTCAACCGGTAAGCGAAGTGGTAGTAACCTCCACTTTATCATCGGTCAGGAATTTTAACCCATTCGGAATAAACCTTTTGAGCTAAATGTTATCTATATGAACGTAGAACTTTAAAAACAGAATGCGTATGAAACGAATGATGATTTTTAGTTGTTTGCTGTGGCTTTGTGCGTTTGCGGGCATGGCCCAGAAGTTTGCCCTGATTGATATGGAGTATATCTTGAAGAATATTCCGGCTTATGAGATGACCAACGAGCAGCTCTCGCAAGTCTCTCAGAAGTGGCAAGGCGAAGTGGAAGCACTCCAGCAGGAGGCACAAAACATGTATAAGAACTACCAGAGCGACCTGGTGTTCCTCTCTGCCGAGATGAAGACCAAACGTGAGGAGGAGATCGTGAAGAAAGAGCAGGAGGCACAAGACCTCAAGCGGAAATATTTCGGGCCGGAGGGAGAGCTCTACAAGAAGCGTGAGAGTTTGATGAAACCTATTCAAGATGAGATTTACAATGCCGTGAAGGAGATCTCCGAGGATAAGGGTTATCAAATAGTATGGGACCGTGCCTCGGCAATGAGCATTATTTTCGCCTCTCCGAAGATAGATATTAGCAATGAAGTGCTGGCAAAGATGGGATATTCAAAATAAATACTTACCTTTGTGCGCTTTATGTTAGCGTATAACGTAGAATAAATAACTAAGTAAACAGAAATATAAGAAAGAAATGAAGAAGCTGATTGTATTATTGTTGATGATTCTCCCGTTGGGTGCGATCGCACAAGAGGTGAAGATTGCTTATGTGAAGACACAAGAGGTATTCATGGCCATGCCGGAAGTCTCTGAGATGGAGAAAAAGTTGGCCGACCTGAATGAGAAGTACAAGGGAGAGTTGAAACTGATGCAGGACGAGTATCAGAAGAAGTATGCTGATTTCATCCAGCAGCAGGATTCCTTGACGGAGAACATCAAGCTGAGAAGAATGCAAGAGATCCAAGACATCCAGACACGCATGGACAATTTCGTACAGATGGGTCAGCAGGATGTACAGAAGCAACAGCAGGATCTGTTGATGCCGATCCAACAGAAGTTGCAGGATGCGATTAAGGCTGTAGGTGACGAGAAGGGTTATACTTACATCATTGATCCGGCCGCATTGCTCTATACCGGTTCAAGTGCGGTAGATGCAACTCCGTTTGTACGCACCAAATTAGGTTTGTAAGAATTATTTCCATAGTCAAAGTTCAATTTAGGGGGCTGGGTAAGGATGCTGTTAAGCTACACCCCAGCCTCCTCTTTTTATCATAATGTATCCAGCAGCTCCCGGGCCGATAGGCATTTTTGATTCTGGTTATGGCGGATTGACTATCTTTGATAAGATTCGGCAACACATGCCCACATACGACTATCTCTACTTGGGCGACAACGCTCGTGCGCCCTATGGAGTGCGCTCGTTTGAGGTGGTCTATCAGTTTACCAGGCAGGCCGTGAGCTACCTGTTCCAAGCCGGTTGTCAATTGGTCATCTTAGCCTGTAACACGGCTTCGGCCAAGGCGCTTCGCACCATCCAGCAACGGGATTTGCCCGTATGGGATCCCGACAGGCGGGTTTTGGGGGTGATCCGTCCTACCGTGGAGTGCGTGGATAGCATCAGCCGGAGCAAGCATGTGGGTATCGTCGGTACGACCGGTACCATCACCTCCCACTCCTATGCCATCGAGATCGGGAAGCTCTTCCCGCATATTCATGTCACGGGTGAGGCCTGCCCGATGTGGGTGCCTTTGGTGGAGAACAACGAGTTTGACTCTCCGGGTGCCGACTATTTCGTGCGTAAGCACCTCGATCACCTGTTGCAAGCGGATCCTTTGATTGATACCCTTATCTTGGGGTGTACCCACTATCCCCTCTTGGCACCCAAGATTCGCTCCTTCCTGCCCGAGTCTGTCACCCTTTTTGCCCAAGGTGAGCGGGTAGCCACCAGTCTGGTCGATTATCTTTCCCGCCATCCAGAGATGGATCAAAAGCTCACCAAAGGAGGCTCTTGCCATTTCCTCACGACCGAGTCCGCCTCCAAGTTTGCGGATGCCGCCTCCCTTTTCCTCCATGCCCCCGTCAATGAGGTGGTACACATTGAGCTATAATCCTTGTCGGAATTGTCGGGATTGTCGGTTCCATACACGGCAGCGATCACCCCGATGCGGCATTTGTGACTTCGCGAAGTCGCAAAATCACCACTCGATCATGCAACAATCTACGACATTTGCCGGCACCCCCCCTTCACTCCCGACAATCCCGACAATTCC
>JAFBIR010000027.1 GCA_021531385.1 Parabacteroides distasonis
TCAAAAGATCTCTGCTTAAAGATAATGAACCGATTTGTGTAGTGATGAACAAAAAAAGAGGTGCATCGTACATTTCGACACACCCCCACAGAGCGACGAGAGCCATCCAAACTTGCTTGGGAATGATCGAGTCGTAAAGTTGGAAGGCATAGCCGACCAATAATTGTTTCTTGGCAGCTTGCCCCGTCTATAGTCATACTGAATATGAAATAGGATAAGATTATATTTCTGAATGCTCAAAATTGAGGAATTCGACATTTTTACGCTTAAAAAAGTTATATTTCAACCCAATATCCATCATATTTGAAATTAAAACTGTACCTTTGTGGCAGAATTAAAAATGCATTTAATGGAACGTAAACGTTTGAATCGCCTAAAGGTGGTACTGGCAGAAAAGAACATGACGAACAAGCGTCTGGCAGAGTTGGTGGGCAAAGACCCAGCGATGGTGTCTAAATGGGTTACCAATGTGGCTCAGCCAAATGTGGAAATGCTCATTCTCATCTCTAAAATATTAGAGGTAAGCGTGGACGATTTATTATGGACAGAATAAAGTTTGTGTAATACAAATATTGTTTATTAATAGTAATAGTATGACAACAACATATAGGTTCTCTGGGCATGAGTCGTTCCCTTGCAAGTCACTTTGGCTTAAGAAAGGGTATGATTTCGTGGTTGGAGGTGGCGACTTCAATAGTCCGGAGGCGGTGACTGGCTTGGGGGTCGGAAAAAATATGGTGGCTTCCATCCGCTATTGGCTGCGGGTGTTTGGCATCTGTGACAATGAGGAGGTTACCCCATTGGGACGATACCTGTTTGATGAGAGGAAAGGTAAAGACAAGTACCTTGAGGACTTGGCAACGCTTTGGCTCCTTCATTTCACGATTGTCTTTAATGGTGAGGCGACACTTTATGACATGTTCTTCCGTGGTTTCCAACAGGCACACCCACAGTTTGAGCGTGAACAGGTGTTGTCACACGTAAAGCTGAAGATGGCTGAGGCAGGTAAAAACAACCTGTTCAATGAGAATACGGTGAAGAAAGACATCGGTGTCTTGCTCCTAAACTACGTCTTGCCACGCAAACCACAGTCTAACGAGGATTTCTCCTCGCTGCTGATAGACCTTGACCTTATCAGGCAGAACACAGAACGGAAAGGCTATTACTTTAACGGAGAAGGTAAGCGTGAAGTTACTAAAGAGATATTCCTGTATGGATTGTTGAGGTTGAAGGCGCAGACGGGCGACAACAGCATACCCTATGAAACCATTCAGGACAGGATTGGTGCTGTGTTCTGCATGAGCGACGGAGATACCATCGATATGCTGAAACGCCTTGCCAAGGACTATGCCAATGAGATGGCCTACAGCGATGTGGCAGGCATCCGTCAGATACAGTTCACCAAGAATATTGACCCAATGACAGTTTTAGACCGTTATTATGAGCACATTTAGTCTATCAGCGAATATAGAATACGGCTTTGCAGACGGGGCGCAATACATAGTGACGCCCAATGTCCAGCGTTCCACCTACAATATCGTGAATGACTTCCATTCCGGCATTCACTCGTTCACGATTATTGGTTCCTACGGCACGGGAAAGTCCAGTTTCCTGCTTGCATTGGAATCCGACCTCAAAGGAAAAGACCGCAAATATCTATTAGATGCGAAGAATCTCTCGCCAAAAGGGAAGTTTGAGATACAGAATATCGTTGGCGACTATGCTGAACTATCAACGCTCCTTCATCGCCAGTTACACATAGAGGGTTCAACTGAAAGCATTCTTGACGGGCTGCGCTCGCTGTATGACGATTGCCAAAAACGGGGCTCTTTTCTCGTCATCGTGATAGACGAGTTTGGAAAGGTGCTGGAACATGCAGCCAAGAACAACCCGGAGCGCGAACTTTATTTCTTACAGAAATTTGCGGAGTTTGTCAACGTTCCTTCTCGCAAGATTCTGCTGCTGACCACACTTCATCAGAACTTCAGTGCCTATGCCAGAGGACTTTCTGAGGAGCAGGCCAACGAATGGACGAAAGTAAAAGGCCGTTTCAAGGAGGTTCCTTTTGTCGAGCCTATTGAGCAACTGCTCTATCTGGCCTCACAACAGTTACAACGGGATTCTTCCTCACCCGTACCAACTCCTGTAAAAAGGCTTAGTGCCCTTGCCAAAGAGGCACATTTCGTTTCGGAGGATTTCAAGACTGAGACAGCCTTGCAGCTCTATCCCTTGGATGTGTTCTCGGCATACGCCATTACCTCGGCCATTCAGCGATATGGGCAGAACGAGCGTTCGCTTTTCACCTTCCTTGCATCAAGAGGAGCCGTATCTGACTTCACGCCATCGGAGCACGAGACCTACAACCTGCAGCGGGTCTATGACTATATCGTCTACAACTTCTATTCCTATCTGAAGGAAGCCAATGCTGACTCTATGAACTGGACTTCGATGAAAGTCTCAATAGAGCGTGTGGAAGGTCTGAGTTGGGACGATAAAGAAGAACTGCTGCAAGCTATTAAGATTGTCAAGGCTATAGGACTGCTCAACCTCTTCGGTGTGGCTGGATTCCGGCTGTCAAAGGAAAAGTTGGCAGAATATGCCCGTTTGGCAATGGATATTCCCAATGCCAACGAGATTATCAGCAAGTTGGAACAGAAAATGATTATCCGCTTTGCGGCCTACAAAGAGCGTTTTGTGCTGTTTGAGGGAACGGATGTCGATTTGGAGTCAGAGATACGTGAGGCTAGTCTGATGGTGTCGCGTCCCGTGGCTTTTGTCGATGAGTTGAGCGTGTTCTTCAACCGCCGCATATCTCCAGTCAAGGCGCATTTCTATCAGCGGGGAACACCTCGGTTCTTCGACTATAAACTCAGTGAAGAACCGCTTGAGATTATCCCCAATGGCGACACCGACGGCTACATTGAGCTGATATTTTCCACTCAAAAGAATGCCATTGAGACCATCAAGAAGTTCAGCGCAGCGCACTCAGAGCATGCCTTGATTTTTGCCTACTTCAAGAATACGGACGACATCATCGAGCATCTGTATAATATCAAGAAATACAACTATCTCTTAGAAAAGGTCATCAAGAAGGAAGACCGTGTGGCTCTCACCGAGATTACCAACCTGCGGGAGCATGAGGAGGCGTTGCTAAACAAGGCCATCAGCGACAACCTCTTTGCCTACAAGAACCGCGTTTCCTGGATATTCGGGGGAGAGGAGCAGCAAGTGAGGTCGCACCGCGAATTCAACGAGTTGCTTTCCAAAGTTTGTGACGAGGTGTACAGAGAAACGCCAGTGATGAACAACGAGTTGTTCAACCGCCATAAGTTAAGTGGCCCTATCAATGCCGCCCGCAAAGTCTATCTTGAACATCTGATACAGCACAATGCAGAACCTGACCTTGGTTTCCCCGCCGACAAGTTTCCGCCGGAGAAGACCATCTATTATTCCCTGCTCAAGAATACAGGTCTGCATTGCGATGGTATGTTTGCTGACGCTCCTACGAATGACGGATTCCTGTCGGTCTGGTATGCCAGCGAGTCATTCCTGAAAAGCACGGAGAACAAGGCTCGAAAAATATCAGAGTTCATCAAGATGCTCTGCACTCAACCATATAAACTGAAGCAGGGCTTCCTTGATTTCTGGATTCCCACCTATCTCTATATGCGTCGTCAGGACTTTGCCCTTTACGACGTTTCGCGTGGTGCCTATATGCCAGATGTGAACATGGAGTTCTTCGACCTGTTGCAGAAGCACCCCGCAGACTTTGAAGTCAAAAAGTTCGCCATGGACGGTATGAAGTTGGGCTTCTTTAACCAGTATCGCCGTTTCGTCAATCTGGGCGAAGAGTTTGCCATCACCAATACCAACTTCATTGAGACCATCAAGCCCTTCCTCAGTTTCTATGTCCGACTGAACGACTACACCAAGCACACCCGTAAGTTCGACCACGAATCGACCATGCGCTTCCGCAACGTGCTGGCCACGGCCAAAGACCCCGAGAAGGCTTTCTTCGAGGACCTGCCCGAGGCACTTGGCTTTGACCATGAAAAACTGAGGCAGGAAGAGTTCATCAATCAGTATGGCCATATCATCCAGCTGGCCATCCGCGAACTGCGCTCCTGCTATCCCCATCTGATTGACCGCTTAGAGGAAAGGCTTATCGACGGCCTTTGTTTGGAATCAGGTGAATACTCAGACTACGTGCAGGAGATCCGCCAACGTCTGGCCAACGTGAAAGTCTATCTGCTCACCGACAAGCAGCGCGAGTTCTACCACCGTGCCATGACCGAATACGACAATCGCGAACAGTGGTACCAGTCCGTCTGCTACACCATTTTAGAGCAGCGCCTCGATTCCCTTCGCGATGAACAAGAAGACAAGTTGGCCGACGACCTCGTCTATCTCTTCCGTACTTGTGAGAAATATGCCGACATCTCCCGTAAGACCGACGAGGCTGACAAGAGCGACGCTTACTCCTTCGACATGGTGACGAACCGTGGTACTGATGTACGTACCCAAACTTACGTTCTCCCAGAGAAAGATAGGTCTAAAGCAAATGATCTGGAACAAAAAATCAGTAAACAGCTTTCTGGTGATGCAACCATTGATGTTTGCACCCTGCTGTCGATACTTAATAAAAAAATGAAGCATTAATCGTATGAACGAGATACAATTCATATTATATCAGTTGCCTGATGAAGAAGGTAAGGTACAGGTTGTTATCAAGGATGAAACCATCTGGGCTACGCAGAAAGCCATGGCTCAGTTGTTTGATGTGAACATACCTGCAATAAGCAAGCATCTAAAAAACATCTTTGATGAAGGAGAACTAAGCCCTGATGCAACTGTTTCCAAAATGGAAATAGTTCAAATGGAAGGTGAGAGGGAAGTAAAAAGAGAAACAACCTTCTACTCTCTTGATGCTATCATTGCAGTAGGCTATCGTGTATCTTCAGTAAGGGCTACACGTTTCCGTCAGTGGGCAACAAAAATTCTGAATGAGTATATCCGAAAGGGATTCGTGCTTGATGACGAGCGGCTAAAACAGGGAACAGCAGTTTTTGGCAAGGACTACTTCCGTGAACTGCTTGAACGTGTGCGTTCCATCCGTGCCAGCGAGCGGCGTATTTGGCAACAGATAACCGATATATATGCAGAATGTAGCATAGATTATGACCGTCAGGCACAGACTACACGCGATTTCTATGCTATGATTCAGAACCGTTTCCACTATGCCATCACGGGACAGACGGCAGCAGAGATTATATACACTAATGCCGACCACACAAAGGAGAACATGGGATTGACTACATGGAAAAATTCACCCGAAGGGCGCATTCTGAAAAGCGATGTAGGCATAGCGAAGAACTACCTGCCAGAGCAAAAAATCCGCCAACTTGAACGTGCCGTTACAGGCTTTTTCGATTACATAGAAGACCTTATCGAACGCGAGAACACCTTCAACATGGAGCAATTCTCCGCAAGCGTCAATGAGTTCTTGTCATTCCGCCGCTACAATATACTGCCCGACAAAGGTCACATTTCATCACAGCAGGCAAAAGAGAAAGCGGAAGCAGAATATGACATTTTCAACCGTACACAGCACATCGATTCCGACTTCGACAAGGAGATTCGTGGAATGATAGAAGGAAAGGAGAAGTGAGGTAATGAATGTACGACAAATATTAGGCATATCAGGAGGTAAGGATAGTGCGGCGCTTGCCATCTATCTGAAGAAAATGTACCCATCCCTAAAGATTGAGTACTACAATTCAGATACAGGTTGTGAGTTGGCTGAAACAGAAACGCTGATTAATCGCTTGGAGGCCTATTTGGGAAAGATAGAACGACTCAGAGCCGCTGAAGGCAGCCCAGAACCGACTCCTTTCCATCACTTCTTGAAAGCGATGGGCGGTTTCCTTCCTTCACCACAAGCCCGTTGGTGTACCAAGAAGATGAAGCTCGACAAGTTTGAGGAATATGTGGGCGATGACTATGCAGTATCATACGTTGGCATTCGTGGCGATGAGGATAGAGACGGCTATATCTCTTCGAAGCCCAATATCCAGGCCATCTTCCCGTTCCGCAAGAACATCTGGAGTATAGATGTCATCAACAAGTTCCTGCATAATGAGAATTTGGACCAGATAGTAGAAATCTATGAACGGCTTTGTCCTGAAGGATTCCTTCGTGATGAGATTTTAGAAACTGTAAGGAAGCCCATCACCAAGAAGTTCTACTACTCGAAGAAGATGAATGCGCTGCTTGACTACAACATCAAACTGTTCAATCATGCAGTTTTTGAGTTCCTGAAAACCACCGACTATCCAGTGGGCAAACTTGACTCGTTCCCCTTGCTCGACAATACCGATGTACTTGTGAAGGACGACATCTTCCGTCTGCTGCGTGAAAGCGGTGTCGGAGTGCCTGCCTACTATGAAGAAATCCCCTTCGAGGTGGATGGTCAGACGGGCACCTATTGCCGCAGTCGCTCCGGCTGTTACTTCTGTTTCTTCCAGCAAAAGATAGAATGGATTTGGCTCTACGAGCAGCATCCCGACCTCTATGCAAAAGCGATGGAGTTCGAGAAAGATGGTTATACATGGAATCAGAACGAGAGCCTTGCCGACTTGATAAAGCCTGAGCGTATCAGTCAGATTAAACTTGATATTATTAAGCGACAGCAAGAGAACAAAACCACGAACAAGGGAACCACCCTCGTTGATATTCTTGGCGATGATATAATGTGTACGAATTGTTTTATATGATAAGCGTATGAAAGAAGTTCTGAATTATCTAATAGACAATTGCATTGAAAATGAATCATCCTTAAAAGCTTTTAAAGGAGAGATATTCTTTTCAATGGAGTATTGCCATATCATATTTACGCTAAAAGATGATGCTCCATTATTGTCTGAAACAGACGATTCATTTATTGGCCTTGAAGACGTTGATGTAACAAACATTGGCATTTCTTCTATCAAAAATATCTGTATTCAATATGGTTCTTATTTATATAAGGAAGACGGCAAAGATAAAGTAAGTGAAATGATTCCATACACTTTTATAGCTAATAAATTGATGGCTGTCATTGAATCCAAATTCCCTCAATCTGTAAATGACTATCATATAGGGGCATATTGCATTGACGACTCTTGTAGTATGTGCGATGATGTTTGGGAATATGGCTTTACGTTCACCATCAACAAGACTTACTGGTCAAATCTTGATTATTTCCTGTATATAAATCATGCAATAAAAAAGTTTTCTGATATTAAATTACCTTCCTATTACTCAATAGATATTAGCATATCTGATGACTATGAAATTAGCATATTGCCTTCAAATACAAAATGTAGACGGCTTGGATACCTAAAGTTGATGCTTCAGATGCTTCAAGAGCATCCCAAGTCACCTGTAATATCATTCTTTAACCATTTCGAGAAATATGTGCAATCCTATGCACATCTTCTACTATCATACAAAAACAAAAAAGGTATTGTTGTTGAAACTAAAACTGGCAATTCTGCAAAACCTTATGTAGAATTAGCAGAAAGTCTCGGATTGATTCATAAGACAGAATCTTACTACGAGTTGGGCAAAATGGGAAAAGCATATTTGGCAATAAAAAGGGCTGTGAGCATAAGTGATGATAATCCATTTCACCTGTCCGATTTTGAGAGGGCTTTCTTCCTTGAGCAAATATTGAAGAAAGATTATCTCTATACATATATTATCATGGAATTGATATGTAAGGAGAAGTTTTCTTCATATAAAAAGCTCAAACAGACTTTTCAGAAACATTTACTATGCCGTATATCTGATGTACTCAATCAAGACGAAATAGTTAACTCATCTAGACTGCTAAAATTGAAAGTCATAGAACGAAGAGTAAAGGCATGGGATAAACCTATGACTTACTTAGAGCATATTCTTATGCCTCGCATCAATTGGCTATATGACTTAGGTTTTGTTGAGTATTTTAATGCTAATAATTTTTCTTTAACCCACAATGGATTAAGATGTTTTTTAAATCTTTCTGTTTGGAATGATTTAGAGATGAAATTAGTCGTAAATCCTATTAATTATCTCAATATGTATTATATTAGGATTTTTGACTATATAGATATTTGTGACGCAAAGCAATATACTTCTACTATGGAGGGAACACTTATTGAATATCTGAATCAATGCTTTGACTTATTCAAAACAATTGCTCCCAATAGAGCTACCTTTTCGTTAGCTGCAAATTATTGCAAGTATATGCTTCTATGGAACAACCGAGTAGTGTTAGACCATGAAGAAATCGTATCACTATTAAATAGAGAGTTAAGTATATACTATATTTATAAATATCAAGCCCAATATAAAGATGGCTACATTCAAAAAAGGAAATAATATGAAAACATTTGAAAACTACATGCTGAAGCTTAATCCTTTTCGTACAACGCCTGCAACTAATCCAGAAGAAATAATTTGGGCAGGCTTCAAAGATGTAAAGCAAAGGATGGAAAATCGCATTAAGAGAGCTATTAACACCCGCAATTCAAGTTTGGTGCTTAATTGGGGTGAATACGGAAGTGGAAAGGCTCATGCTGCAAAATTCTTTCAGAAGAAAGATGTTCTTGCTAACTTATCTGCAGAATCGCCACTACCATATCCTTTCTTACTGAATTTCCCGCAGGGGGAAGAACCCGTTAAAGAACTGTTCACTCAAGTTGTTGACAAATTGGATATTGAGGATTTAAGAGGGATATTCAAAAATTGTAACACTCTTGAGGTTCTACAGCAATGTACAGATAATATATTAATTCAAAACATCATCCGTCTTTTGTTTGACGAAACAGTAGCCGCTACTCAAATGAAAGCATATCTTTATGGTAATGTTCAAATCAAATCTGATTTTATAAAAGAAGGTGTGCAACGGAAGTTGGATTCTGATAGTGATTATACAGATTTTCTAGCTGCTCTATTTACATTTATGTCCTATGAGAAGGCTAAATTCTCTTGCATCATGCTATGGATTGACGAGTTTGAAAATATGGCGTTATTAAACCTTGCCAACGTGACAAAAATGAATAATTGTATTCGTACATTGATGGACAAGGCTCCTAACAATTTGCTTATCTTCATGAATCTTACACAAACAGCAATGATGGATGTTGATGATTTAAGCGATTATTTACATGAGGCCGTTAGAAACAGAATTAAGGAAAAAATAGAACTGCCAATACCTGGAAAGTCTGAAGTGAAAGAGTATCTTGAAGATTTGTTGAATAATCCTGTTTACAGAATAGGCGAACCGCAAGGGTTCACTCCATTTTCAGAAGATGTGGTGAATAGTATAATTGGGGATTTAGAAGAATCTGTTTCACTACGAAAATATAACGAGATTTTTTCTCTCTTACTTGAATATGCTATGTCTGATGGACAATGTGTGATAGATAATGAATATTATAAAAATGTAAAAAGCGATATTTTAGGCTAAAAATGAATACACCCATTGTAATCGATGCATGCTCTTTGATTAATCTTCTTCGAATAGATGAAGATGACAATTTTCTATATAAGCATCTTAAATCATTAGATGTTCATATTTCGGAGACCGTGTATAATGAAATCAAAAGCAATATCTTTAAGAACGCAATAAGTGAAACTGACATGAAGAGAATAAAAACATTATTACTGTTGTTCCCTACAGTTTTCACATTGCATCAAGACGAAGACATAAAAGAAAATGTTGGAATTCAGTATTTTGAGCAAGTTATTTCCTATACAGGTCATTCAAAGAAATACAATGGTGAATTGAGTTCATCTGTCTTGGCATTAGTTCTAAGCCGCTACGAAGAATCTATAGTATGTTTTTTAACTGATGATTTTCCTGCGAAAAATGAGTTTAGTCAGTTCTTCTCATTACAACAAATTGGATTAATAAAGGATTCTATAGATTTACTCTTGATGCTTCATTGGTCAAAAAGCAATTTCTCAAGAAAAAAACTTGAATCCATATTATCTGATCTAAGAGCTGAATATAATAGGACTCAAAATACGTTTGTAAAGGAAATCGTAGCACTAAAAACAAATTTCAAGAAAAGTGATGCAACTAGAAAAATCATAGAAGACATTGAGGATTCTTTCTATTTTAGCAAAGATGTTGCAAAATATGAGAAAAGTCTGAGGAGTATTGAAGGCGTGAACAATAAAGATATTAAAAAGTGTTTGTCAGTTTTCTTAAATTTGTCAAAACAACCCAAATTAGCCCAAAAAGCAACACTTGTGTTACAAGAAATGAAAAAAATGGATATATATAAACTTGCCTAGTATGCTTAAGGACGTAGTTTTTCCTCCTCATCGCCGCTATAAGTCGCGAACAGAATGGGAGCCTATAGGCTTCTTTTCTGAAGCATTGTGTAATGCTGCGCAATTCGACATTAAATTGGGATTCTTTTCTTCTACAGCAATAAATATACTTGCTGATAGTTTTGCGGCTTTCCTGTATAATGGCGGGAGAATGCGGATGGTCATTAACGACATTCTTTCTATGGATGATAAGCTGGCAATAATGGCGGGAGAATCTGATGTGACTATACCATATTTTGACTTGCAGAATCTTCAAGAAGTAAAGAATACACTATCAGAGAGGGATAAACATTTCTTTGAGTGCCTTGCTTGGTTGATTAGAAACGAACGTTTGGAACTAAAAATTGTTGTGCCCAAGGATGGCGAAGGCATAGCACATTCGAAATGTGGATTATTTGCTGATGGACTTAACCGAGTCGCTTTTGATGGCTCATGCAATTTTTCTCGAAATGCACTCATTTCGAACATTGAGAGTATTACGGCCTTTTGTGATTGGGACGGAAAGAGTGATACCTTTAGGATTGATGATATAAGCGAAGATTTTGAACGGACTTTTTCTGGCCAAGATAATTCGGTGAATTACCTTAAAGCAGAAGATGTAAAAGATAGTATCGCATGTAATTTTAAGGTAAAAGAACTCAGAGACCTTTTGAGTGATGAAATAGCACTGATGTCAAAACGACAAATAGACAATTTGCCCAAAAGCGTACAAGTCTTTTTAGATAGGGCAAAGGCAAGAGTGACCAACCTGTTAGATAAGTTAAATGAGCATCCAGCCGCATTGTCACAAAAAGAATACGAACCGCGATTCCCGTTTGACGAACCTCGTGAATACCAAAAGCAGGCTTACGAGGATTGGAAAGCAAATGGCCAGAAAGGGCTTTTCGCTATGGCAACGGGTACCGGCAAAACGCTAACGTCGCTAAATTGTTTGCTTAATATCTACAAGAAATTCCATTTCTATAAGGCATTGATATTGGTCCCAACAATTACTTTGGTTGACCAATGGGAAGAAGAATGCCAGAGATTCAATTTTAAACACATCATCAAAGTTAGCTCAAAGAATCCAAATTGGAAGTCGGAAGTTGATGCTATAAAATTGAAGGAAGATTTTAATGTCACAGCTGAAGAACCCTCATTCATTATCATTGCGACATATGCTTCTTTTGCTCGTGAATCTATTTTCCGTGAGTTGGTGGGCTTTAGTAAGAAAACTTGTAGGCAATTGTTGCTAATTGCAGACGAGGCCCATAATATGGGGGCAGGCAGAATATTGGATAGATTGGGAGGAGTAAAGTTCCTACGCAGAATAGGACTTTCAGCTACTCCAAATCGACAATTTGATGACACCGGGAATAATGCAATCATGGATTTCTTTGGCTGTCATGATGGCTATACCTTCGAGTACGATATGCAAGAAGCTATCGATAATGGGTTCTTATGTCGTTACCGTTATTATCCTCATCTTGTTAGGCTCAATGATTCTGAAATGGCTGAGTATATGCGCATATCTCTTCAGTTGGCAAAATTCTATAACACAGATAGCGAGAGTTTCCCAAAATCTGATGATATTTTGATGAGGCTGCTTTTGAAGAGAAAACGTATTATTCATAAAGCAAAAAACAAAGAGGTCGTCTTCCGTGAGATTATTCATAATCGTTATACTGAAAAGGGCAATTTGAAATATACTTTGGTATATGTTCCAGAAGGAGCAAAACCTGATGACAACACATCAGATATGTTTGATACTACGGAAACAGTTACCGATGACGATTATTCAGACAACCTCATTGACGTTTATACTCAAATCGTTCAAGATGTGAGTAAAACGACAACGGTCAAAAAATTTACTTCTGCTGTAAAAGGGAGAAATGAAATACTTGATAAGTATGCAAAAGGTGAGATAGAAGTGCTCACATCTATGAAGTGCTTGGATGAAGGTGTTGATGTACCACGAAGTGAAATGGCGATTTTCTGTGCAAGCACAGGAAACCCACGGCAATTCATTCAAAGACGAGGTCGAATTCTTCGAAAGCATCCTGACAAGCACTTGGCAATAATCCACGATTTAGTCGTTGCTCCTGAAATCAGTTCAGGACAGGAGAACTACAACATGGAGCGTAGCTTATTAAGGAGTGAACTGAATAGAGTTCGTGACTTTGCCGTGCTGTCTGAAAATGCAGATCATGCATATACTGAATTAGAAGAGATTTTAACTTACTATAATTTACCTTTATTCTAAAAATATATGGCTTACATTACCAATAACGAAAAAATGCTTCAAGCTGTGTTGCTTGATGAAAGACTAATGAAATTTGGCGGGTATTCGCCAGCAGATATAGGTAATATCTACCAAGCATTAGACTCTGACAATTATGTCATAAATGCTGTTGCCCAAATCATAAAGCGCACTAATGAAGGGGCAACCATGCAAGAGTTATGGAAAGAAATAAACACCTATTTATATAATAACGTATGATTATCAAGGAAATAAGAATCAAGAATTTCCGTAGTTATTATGGAGATAACAACCATTTCGAATTTTCGGATGGTTTGACATTGATATTGGGCGATAATGGAGATGGCAAAACGACTTTCTTTGAAGCTCTGCAATGGCTGTTCAACACGACCATAGACAGAGGAAGTATGGATAATGTCTCAGAAATGAGGAAGTCAAAACTTGAAATAGGAGAGTCTGACGAAGTGTCTGTCTATATGGCATTTGAACATAATGGCGAGAAAAGCGTTGAGAAATCCTTCTCGTTTGAAAGGACAGGCAATGATTCATATAAAGTAAGCAATATCACATATAGGGGCTATGAAGCTAATGGAACTGAACGCGAGGCTGTTAATGGAAAAACGTTAATAGACCGTTGCTACGATGCTTTCATCCAACGATTCAGTATGTTCAAAGGCGAGTCGGAATTAGATGTGTTTGATAATTCTGCTGCGCTCAAAGAGTTGGTAGATAAGTTTTCTGACATTCGCAAGTTCGATGTTCTTGTAGAAAACACAGCAAAGTTTGAAGAAAAGTCAAATGCAGCCTACACGAAAGAAATGAAGTCTGATGCAAGGGTCTCAAGAGAGGCAAACGAATTGGACTCTAAGATAAAGCGTGTTAGCGAAGAAATATCAACTCTTAAAGGTGACATCAAAGAAAAGCAAACTTCCTACGATGTATTTTCAAATCGCTTAACCCAACTGGAGCAGAATCAAGAAACTTCTCAACGATACCGCGACATCCAAAACAGACTAAAGACACAAGAAGAAAAAGCCATACGATTAAAAGCCCAGATTGGAAGCGTAGATTATAATCATAGTTTGCTTGACAAAATGTGGGTACTATGTGCTTTCCCACCTATATTAAATGAATTTCAGCAGAAATGTTCAGCACTTAGCAGAGAGAAAAGGAAGCAAGAAAGAGACTTCGACAAGCAACAAGCAGCGGCACTTGCAAAGTTAGAGACCATCAAAGAGGTTCAGGGGGCACTTATCAATGGTGCCACGGAATTGCCTTGGTATCTGCCAGACCAGGAAACAATGGAGGAAATGCTCCGAGACCATATTTGTAAGGTGTGTGGCAGGACGGTAGATGATAATTCTGAGGCTTATCACTTTATGTTACATAAGATTGAGGAATACAAGGCCCATGTAGAGGCGAAACTGAAGCGTGAACAGGAAAAGCAATCGTTGGAGGAACAGAGTTTGTTTAAGAATGATTACATCGAGGAACTACATAGTTTCAGTATAGCACTTAGCGGCAGTCAACAGGCAAAGGTGTCCTCTATTGTCCGCGAGATTAAAGACCGCTTGGAATTGGTTGACCGCTTGAAGGAGGACTTAAAGGTGGTGGAAAGCAAGATTCAAGACATCGTTGATGAAAAGGCTCGCCTGTTGATACAAGCAGGGAACGTGCCGGAGTCGCTGCTTGAAAGTCAGTATAACGACATCAAAGGACTGTTTGAACAGAAAAACCGTGCGGAGGTGAGGCTGACGGAACTGAACGGGGAACTGAAACTGAAGATGGAGCAGCAGAAAGAACTGCAAGAAAAACTGGATGCTCTGAACCCTGCCAGTTCGAAAGTGAAGACGCTACGTGATGTGCATCGTGCTTTGGAAGAAATAGCCCACGCCTTTCAAAACGCAAAGATGGAGAATCTGCGACGGTTCCTTGCTGAGATGGAAGAAAGAGCCAATCATTACGTATCGGCTTTGAGTGCCAACGACTTCCATGGTGAAATCCGACTGATACAGACGGCTGACGACTCAACAGAGATACATCTGTTTAGTTCGAACGGAACGGAAATTAAGAAGCCTTCTGGCTCTCAGCGGACGGTGATGTATATATCGGTGCTTTTCGCTATCTCAGACTTCACTCAGCAGAAGCGTGAAGAAGATTATCCGCTGATATTCGATGCTGCCACTTCATCGTTTGGCGACTCCAAGGAAGGTGAGTTTTATAACGTCATCAGCAGTGTGAAGAAGCAGTGCATTATTGTGACAAAGGACTTTATTACCAAGGGTGAAGTGCGCAGGAATGATATACAAGCACTGGAATGTCCTGTGTATCGCATCAAGAAAGCCAAAGGCTTCGACGCAAATAATATGGCAACCATTCGTACAATCGTAGAAAAACTGAAGTAGAAAAATGGAATCATTATTTGACTTATGGGGCAAAAGAGACCCCGAATGGGAAAAGAAATATCAGGACATGGTGCTCATTCCATTTACCGATTACGGCAAAGGTGTGAACCAGTATCAAGATGTACGCGGTAAAATATTCGGCCCTGGATATGAAATGTTCATCTTGGCTTTCTTCATAGGCCTGTACTATAACCAAACGAAGCCATTAGTTGAGGACAAGGCAAAGAGGAAACACTTTGGCTGGCCTATCTGCGAATGGGGCAGCAGAGAGGAACGACTTGGACGTACCAAATATTCCGACCTACAGCGTTATATGTATGCAGCCCTTATAGCAAGGACGGACATCGACTTCATTGCCCTGGACAAAGGTGACATCACGCCCCGCAAGGCTGTTGATATGTTGATGGACAAAATGGAGCAGTACGCCAACTTTGGCTTCGACTTTATTGAGGAGAAGTTGGAAGATAATCCCAACTACTTTTTCAAAGAGACCGCTTTCCTGCGTGTGTTCCTCGGATTCTTGAATAAGGAAGAGGCAGAGCCAGAAGATGCAGATGACGTGCCGGAGGCGTTGGATTGATTACAACAAGAAAGAACATATTTTGATTTAATGACAAGAAAGAAGTATAAAAAAAGATAAGTTAAACTTATCAATCCGTATGTGGCAAAACAAGGAACTCCTTCATGTAAAGAGGAAAGAGGAAAATTTGCCATAATAAAAGAATATATAAAAAACACCCTATCAGTTTTGCTATGATAGTAGGTGTTCTAAGTTCTTTAATTACTATCTATCAATTTTGGATATCTCCAGAAGACAAGGTGAGAAACAAAATTGAGAGTCATGTATGTGTAATAAGAGACACCTTCAATTGTGAAGATATAAATGAAAAAGGCAAGGTTAATCAAGATCTTGAATTGATAAAAGACTTCCAACATGCGGCAATTTCTTTTGTAAACTATTGGAAAGCTGTTGAAGCTATTACACCTTTAGAGAAATCCAAAGGCTTTGAGGATGCTGAAGCCAACTATCGTAATATGTACTTGGGACGTGAGAGGGAATCTCAAGTTAATAAGTACAGGATGTTATATTATAGTTTCTTTGAAATGAAGAATAAGATATTTGCGATTATCCACTATGGGCAAAAGCATCGCATTTATGAGTATGTATATAGTGCAGATAGATGGAACAACATAAGAAAGGACTTGGATATTATAGATAGGACAGTTAAAGATACAAAAGAACAGGTTAAAAGAAGGTGGACAAAAATAGAATCCAAACGCGAAAGTTTCGATAATTTGTCTGCTAAAGAATTGTCGTACGTGACGGAACCTTATTATAAAATGTTTGACACAATGGAAACACTTGTAATAGTAGAAGAATTTTTGTCCTATATTATAGATCTTAATGCAAGTTGCTTGAATCATTTAACAAAAGAAATGATATTTGAAGAAAGCAGCAATACAGGTGACTATCGAACGCACAAAGTTTTGTGCAAATGACAAATGTTGGTGGTGTCACCAAAGAAGTCACCCGCAATGTCACCAGTCCAACTTGCTGACAAACAAAAGGAAATCAGCAAAATGATGCTAAACAATCCGCGTATTTCCGTTAAAGAAATGTCACTAGTTTTGTCACTAGCGGAAAGGACTATCAAACGTGACGTTGCAGCAATGCAGAAGATGGGTGTATTAGTACGTGAAGGCAATACAAGTGCAGGTCATTGGGTTGTTATTAAAGAGAAAGAGTAATAAGGAGTTCCATCGGAAAAAACCTTGATAAAAAAGGTGCTTACTGGTATTACTGATATTACTGAATAATATGCCGAAAAATGGTTTGCGAACAAAAATAATGAGATTTGTGACTATGCCTAAATTTACTTCACAGATTTTACTGTTATTTTCTACAATACTTCACATCTTAGGGAAGCTATTCCTGAAAGACTTCACAAGATTGAAAGTTGTTTCCTGCCTCGGTTCACACGGCGAAAATACCGCTTTTCTTTTTCTTGGCCAAACGACCATGAAAAAACCACTGCGGAGGAAGCCCAGCGGCTGGAGGCGCAAAGCCTCCATTGAGCGATCACACACTCGTCAGCGCTTCCCGGAGCCTGACGGGTGGGAGCATGTCCCTGTTACTTCTATGCGGCCTCCTGTTATTGTAGAAATCTATGATACCCGTTAACAACTTCCTTGCTGCCTCCACGTTGCTAGGGCGTTTCATCCTGTAGAGCCATTCCTGCTTGATGATGCCATTGACCCGCTCGGCGATCGCATTATCGGTGGGCTTGTGGTCCTCCGTCATGCTGATCGTGGCTTGAATGGTCTGCAGACGTTCAATATATTGATTACAACAGTATTGGACGCCTCGGTCGGAGTGATGGATCAACCCTTCAAGCCCCAGATGGGACATACGTGAGACTCCCATATCCAAGGCCGTCACCGTGTTAGAGGCGACCAGGCTGTCGGAAAGGGCCCAACCTATGATCTCATGCGTGAATGCGTCTGTCAGGAGATGCAGGTATGCCACGCCTTCATCGGTGTCGATATAGGTGATGTCGGCCACCCACAATTGATTAACCTTACTAATAATCAACCCCTTGATCTTATTCTGGTATTTCCTGTAAGGATGGTTGGGGCTTGTCGTGTGACGGCGTTTACCGGGCTTCAACATCAGGTGCGACTCATGCATCAACCTATAGAACCAGTCTCGGCCACGCATCTCATCCGGATAGAGTTCCCTGAGCATCAGGTACAGCTTGTACGCCCCGATGCCCGGAGCTTCCTTCCGGATCGCCCTCACGGCGTCAAGTATCTCTTTCTCTGATAATTCCCTACGCATGCGTCTCTCCTTGCTCACGGAGTAATAACCTTCTCTTGTCTTGCCAAACAGCCCGCTCAGGCTCCCGATCGATTCCCCGGGATGCCTAAGCCGAAGGTTGTCTACTGCTTGGCGCCAGCTTTTTTTAGCAGATCGATGCCATATTTCTCACGACCGATCTTAAGAAGCTCATGCAACGCCTCGTTACGCAACTCTGAGTAGGCCAAGGCCTTGCGTAGGCGCATGTTCTCCTCCTGGAGCCCCTCGATCTCCGTCCGGGGAGCGGGCGTTTTTGACGACCCGGATTTCTTTCGTGCCATATATACCTGATTCTCTAACTCTGTCAGATCGCTCGGTAAAGATAGCGTTTTTGATTCGAATTCGCGTTTCCAGCGAGCTAGTGTCGTCTGTTCTATAGCATGTCTCTTGCATATGCTATACTGCGTTGAGCCACTCTCATAATACTCTTTCAGCATACGGAGCTTGAACTCCAGGCTGTAATTTTTACGTTCTTTTGCTGCGTTTGACATCTTACACTTGCTCTTTTAATTGTTAATTACGTGTGAAGTAAATCTGTATCATGTCATCTACTCTTGTCGGAAAATCGAAAGACTTCTTCACCGTGACATTCATTATATCTGGCTGGCTGGATATGAGAAACCGGACTTCATTACCATCAACCGT
>JAFBIR010000028.1 GCA_021531385.1 Parabacteroides distasonis
GCCAACCCGACTGGTACGAAAGCCGCCTGCGCCCGTGAGACAGGGCTGTCGTGGCCGACAGTCGCTAGATATTGGAATTTGTAACAATGTAGCATTGTGACAAGGCAGCAAGGCGGAAATGTAGCCATGTAGCATTGCTGCTTTGTAGCCATGTAGCATTGTAGCATCGAAGCTTATTTTTCTCCCTATTGTCGGAGATGTCGCAAATTTATTTGCGTGGGAAAAAGAATCGGATTAACTTCGCCGCCAGAGGCCGAAGGCCGCCGATTTGGGTTCAAACCAAAATGGGTATAGCAAAATGGGTATAGCTCATTATACGTTTTTTGACTTCGCCAAAAAACATAATGAGCAGGAGGGGGATCCCTCCTTGACTACCCCGGCGAATAAATTCGCCTTTTTTTTGATTACACATTATCAAAACAGAAACAACTATGAAGAATTACGCAGTCTTAACTTATGAAAACCCGCGCAAGGGGAAGAACGCTAATGGAGGGCTAAGCGTCCACATTGAGCGTCGGCCTGGTTACTCGAAGGCCAACATTGATCCTAATCGTTCGCATTTGAACCGACTCGTTCACGGGTCCGCCAATATAGACGAGGCCGTCAACAAGCGAATCGAGGAAGCTGGAATCACGCGGAAAATAAGGAAGGATGCCGTGCTATTCAAGCAGCTTGTTCTATCGGGAACCCCGCCACACATCAACGATGTTTTAGAGGATCCATCGTTGGGCAAGGAATGGATTGACACGTCGTTGAAATTCTTGTTTGACATGTTCGGGAAGGACAATGTGGTAAACGTGACCTTGCACATGGATGAACACAGCCCACATCTACATGCGACTATTGTACCCATCTTGTACACTGCGGCAAAAAGCGACGGAAGGCCACGCAAAACAAATAAGCGTTATAAGAAAAGGGATGGCGTGGCGCGACTCTCGGCCAAGGATATGTTCGATCCCGAACGAAGCGAATTCTACCAGGACGAGTATGCGGCACGGGTTGCTAAGTTCGGATTTGAGAGGGGGGAGCGCAAAGCCTATGTAAGGCGGCTCGTGGCGAGATATAATAGGGAGCATCCGAAGGAGGCGCCCATTCCCTTGTACAAACCAAACGGGATGGGGGTTGATGAGTATTATCGCTTTGTTTTTAAGAAGGTGGGTTATCTGATTGAGTGCAACGATGCAATCAGCCAAGCCGAGCGTAAAATAAAGACAGCGGAGGAGGATGCAGATAGAGCCCAGCAGGCGGCTGTGGAGGCCGAGAAAAAAGAACAAGCGGCGAAGCGGCGACTCGTGACGGCAGTGAAGGCTCAGATCACGCAGCTTAACAACCTTCTAGGGGAGGCACAGAAGGCTAATGAGGACAACCTTTTCGAAAATCTTGAAATCCTTCTAAGAAAAGCTGATGCCAGAGCTGCCAAATTAAAAGAATCAATTTTAAAGTTGGGGTCAGACAATACGCTTCAACAGAATTATCATGATGAGTTAAAGGATAAGGTCGATAGTTTGTTGCATGTTAAGAATTCGCTGGAGGAAGAGTGGAAAGAAAAGGTGGATCATCTCGATGAAATCTTACGGCAGGCTGACCAAGCGGAGGAGCGGCTCAATTTGCTGATGGATCAGGTAAGCGATTTCGAGACGCAAAAAGCAGATCTGGATGTGAAAATAAAGGTTGCCTCTGTCCTTACTGTGAGTAGATTGCAGGAGTTGTTGTATTATGTAGCTGAGATGCCTTGTGACGATTCAGTGCTATCCGATCTTGAAGAGTTGATTAAAGACTTGAAGATTAGAGACAGAAATACGCTCATCGAGCTTGAGCGTCTTCTATTCGACATCATTTTTATGCTCTTGTCCCTGTTGTTCAGGTCTGTTAGTCGTGAATTCTTACTCCGTTTCTCCGAACCGGTAACCAAAAGGTTTGGTTTTGACTTTGAACAAATCAGCTATGGAGATGGCGGGGATTTGTCGCAAATGTACGCGAATGTCGTTGATCGGGTTGCGAATGAGAAAATACACAGTGATGCAATGATGAGCATTACGTTCAAGGAGTCAAACGTATTGATTGATAATCCAGAGAAAAGGAATTCGAAACAATACTTGCTTGGTCTGATAGCACAGGGGCACTGGGAGTCGATCATCAAGAACATACAAGATTCGGTTCCCGATCAGGCCGAAACGATCATGAAGGAGATATTGGAAACGCTCAATGAGCCTGCGATCACGAACGCCTATCAACAGAGGCTACGCGACGAGAGCGAATATCGCCGTAAGGGGTACTTCCGTTGATTTATGGGACCATGCCGGTCAGCATGGCCCCATAAAGCTCGTCTATTGCAGTCGTCAACAAGGCCCTGGATTATCGCAAGTGGGTGGTTTGATGGATACCACCGATCTATTTTGTTTCTATTATATCTATAATATATCTATATTTAATAATCGTCAGAATCTATTTATTTCCTATATATATATTTTTTTTCTATTTTTGAGGCAAAATCTATATCACATGGAAAAGGAATCAGATCTGGCTAAGAAAGCGGCGACCACCGTGTATCTCACCAAGGAGAATGCGGCCGAATTGGACGCTTATTGCAAGCAAATTGGCATAAGGAAAAAGGATTTTATCCCCTTCTGTTTGCGTTATATAAACTATCACGGGATTGATTTGGCGGACACTGATATGTCCCTAAAAGAGCAGGATCGGCTCAATCTGCCGGCTCTCAAGACCGAGGTGGAGGACGCGGTCGCTCTGATCAAGCAACTACCCATGACCATCGTCGAGGAGTTGATGAAAGTCGCGCAGCAGGTGCGAGCGAATGCCATCAACGAAATCGAAGCGCACAATGCGGTGACCGCTGCCAGGGACAGCGAAGAGCGGAAACGGATTGCAGAAGATTTTTATCAAAAGGCGAGGACGGAAAACATCCTTCTCAAAGACAAATTGGAACGGACCGAAGAATGGCTACAGTCGTCCGAAGAAAATCTGAAAAAGGCGAATTTGAGAATAAGCAATCTGTCTCGTCAGCGCGATCGGTTGATTGGCGAGCTGAAGACAGCCATCGACGAACTGAACCGAAGCGATGGCCTTTTCAAGAGGCCAAATCAATCTATCATTAGGCGCCTCCAAAGATGCATCGCGGAAATAGAAACTCGTGATGGTGAGTCACCAGCATAGGTGTTTACTCGGTGGGGCAAAATACCCCACCGAATATCATAAATCCGGCAGGGTGACAGACGGGGCTGTTCCTTGCCGTTGTCCAGGCGGAAGAAGTCAAGCAAAGTGTTAAGCATATCCCGCATACGGTCGGAGGATTGCAGTATGTTTTGGATATACTGCCCGGACTTATCCTCACACTGTTCTTTCCGTATCAGTCCGGCATAGCCTGTTATTGCTGTCAGCGGTGTGCGCAGTTCATGGGTGATAGTATGTACCGCCTTCTTCCTTGACGTTATCAGTGCCTCGTTCCGTTGTACGGATTGTTCCAGTTGCCTTATCAAATCAGTTGTCTTGTGCTTGTATTGTTTAATGCTTTTTGCATCACGATGTATGATGATGTAGGAAATTAACAACAATAGAAGAACGAATCCCATTAAACCGCCTACTTGCATAAATGACTTTTCACGCATGGCAACTATTTCGTTTTCCCGGCTTTGCAGTTCGGTTTGTACCTTTTCTTCTATTTGGCAAATCAATTCTTGCAGTTGTCTGTTAAGTTCTGCATTACGAGCTGCAAGGCTGTCGGCTTGTTCCGACAATTGGCGATCCTGCACTTTCTGTTCGCTGATTACGTTTCTATTGACCGAATGAAGGATAGTGGTTGATACTGCTGGAGTTACTTCCTTTTTTTTGCCGAATATGCCTAAGAAACCTTTTCGTTTTGGCTTTTTGGACTGTTCCTGCACACTTTTCTGCACAATAACCGGAATTTGATTGGCTATCTTCTTGTTAATAGATTGTTGTTCATCCATTAACCGGACTATCTGGAACATCTGTCGTTCCTTATCCTCTAAAAGACTGCGCACACTATCGATGCGCTCTGCTGGATAGGTGACCTTGAAACGGCAGAGCATACTGTCCATTGCCATACGCCGTGCATGGTAATGCTCGATATCTTTATCGTTCCATTCCAGTATCGTTTCACCCAATAGAGAAAATTTTATCATTTGAATATTGATATTGTTTATTTCTTTTCGGAGCTCGTCTATTTTTTTATTGCCAAGTTCTAATGCTTCTATCTCCTGCCATTCATAGAGGCTATTATATGCCATACATCCGATAAGAATGGAGATAAGTATATATCCCAACCGTATTGCCTTATAGAAATTTCCTGACCGCTCCATTATTTTGATGACATTGTTTTTTGAAACATGAATAAAAGTTTATCGTTTTCGTTCATGCGGATATTATCAGAATAACCGCCTTTTGTTATTTGATACCCGCATGGCTTAACCATAAAAATGCCTAAGCCCTTAGTGTATGAACTTACTTCTGAGGCGTAGTCTTTACTTGTATTTAATGGAACTTTCCCTTTAATATGACACCACTCATTATTGCAACTGATGTCTTCAATCTCAGACATCATTTTTTGCAAATCTGTAATAGCTTTGGAACTTGCCGCTTGGGGTATCTGCAACTCAAAATAGAGCATCGGTTCGAGAATGTCCACACCTGACTGTTGCAAGGCCAGCCTGAAGACATAAGGGGTCAGCTGTCTGAAATCAGCAGGTGTACTTACCGGGCTATAATACTCGGCTTGAGTAAAAGTTACTTTCAGATCAGTCACTTCCCATCCATGTAAACCAGATTGGCAAGACATACGAATCCCTTCAAAAACGGCATTTTGAAAAGAATGGTTCAGATAACCATAGGAGATGTCACTTTCGATCTGCAACCCTGTCCCTAACGGCAAGGGTTCAAGAGTCAGCCCTATTGTGGCCCAATAAGGGTTGGGTGGCACTTCGATCTGAATAATCTTATTGACCTTTTTTACAGGTCGTTCTTTGTAGATAGTCTTGATCTCATCAAAATGGACCTTTACGGAAAATCGTTCTTCCAGCAATGTCTGTATGATTTCCTTTTGGGTCAAACCATATAACGAGATTTCCAATTCATCGCTATATGAGTTTATGGAAAAGGACAAAGACGGGTCTTCAATCCACAATGTATTCAGAGCGGATATCACCTTGCTTCTCTCTTCGGGCTTGTCTGGTCGGACGGAGGATTTGAGAGCGGGATGCTGATGAGATAATCCTTGAATCAAACAAGGTTTAGCGCCTAAATAATCTCCGATTCGAAAATCTTCCATATCTTCTACAATCGCGATATCATTGGCACCCACTTCATCAACATTTATCTCTCTGCCCTGATAAATAGTTTTTAGATTTTTAATCTTGATGAATTTTTCCGAATCATTGATTCTTACAACGTCTCGAAGTCTCAGACTTCCGTCAATTATTTTTAGAAAACTTCTTTTATGTCCTTTGGGGTCATGCTCTATCTTATAGAGATAAGCTGATAGTCTGTCTGAGACTGATGCCGGAGGAAGTATAAAAGAAGTGATGGCGTCCAACAACTCATTGATGCCGATATTGAACATTGCTGATCCATGTAGTACCGGATAGACTTTGGCTTTTGCCACAAGAGCGATTATCGTATTCCAATAATCAGCCGGTGAAATTTCGCTATCCGCCAAATATCGTTCTAATATATTGTCGTCATGGTTGCATACAAATTCTTTGTATTCTTCCTTTATATATGTTTGGGAGCAAATCGGATAAACCGATCCATCGACAACAGTTTGCATAAACAGGACATCTTGCGACAGATTTGTTTTTATATCCATATACAAACGCTCCAAATTCACACCGGCACGGTCAATCTTATTGATAAATATAATTGTCGGGATTTGCAGCTTTTGTAAAGTATTGAACAGCAACTTTGTCTGCGCTTGTATGCCTTCCTTTGCGGATAAGATGAGGACTGCTCCATCAAGCATTTTGAATGTCCGCTCCACTTCCGCAATAAAATCCATGTGTCCCGGAGTGTCAATGATATTGCATTTCACCCCGTTCCAGATAATAGATGTCGTAGAAGCCCGGACAGTAATTCCTCTACGTTTCTCTATATCCATAGAGTCTGTTATGGTGTCACCATTATCCACACGGCCGCACTTTTCCGTTGCTCCACTGGCAAACAGCAGATTCTCGGTTACGGAAGTTTTTCCTGCATCAATGTGAGCAAGAATTCCTAAATTTATAATATTCATTTGGATTAAGCAATAATATACTACATTAGATGCGTTGTCGAAACGCACCTTTTAATACCTCCTCGTAGCATGTGAGAACTACAGGATTACTAACTCGTATTAATATGTATATTATTACTGCCGCATAACGATTACAAAATTACACAAAAAAAATATATCTACCAAAAGTGGGAGGATTTTTTAACTTTTTACCATAGACATTTTATTAGGGAAGCGTAGGTTCAACTGGTAAGTACAAATAAGTAGAAATGTTTGAACAACACCGTTTTAGGAAGTTGAAAAATCAAGTTTCTCTCTTTGTGTAAGCCTGTTTCGCTCGAAGGTGATCATGCCTGTGAGATCCTCAATGAGTTTCTTTCTGGTCGGCTCGTCCGAACGGCTCTTAGGGGCTTTTCCCTCCAGGATATACTCACTATAAAGGTCAAGGAATGCGATCACCTTGGGCTTAAGTGCGCAAGGAATACGCACCATCTCAGATCCCCCAGGATAGCGCGGTTTGCGCCCTGCTCCAGGGCGTGCGCCACCTCTTTTTTCTGCTGCTTGCTTGTTATCCATACTCTTTGATATTGCTATCGAATTCAAGGGCAAATATACGAAAAGCAGATTGAAAATGATAGCGAAATCAAATGTTTTACGGCATATTTATAATATCATATTAATGATACTGGACTCAATGCGTGACAAGTGTTTGTAAAGTCATATTTATGATATTGTATCTGCGGGGAGGAAACTATCGCAAAGGGTAGCGCGCCCGCACATGGCGCAACTATCGGAAGAGCAGGACAAGACATCCTCGGGCACGTGATACCCTCCGTTTTTTCTTGCGCCTCGGAACTCCACCAAGCCCGCCTGTTTAAGCGCATCCACGGCCCTTGCCACTGTCGCCTTGGACTTGCGATAACGCTCATCCGAAACTGACTGAAAGTAGTCAACGATTTGGTTCGCATTGATTCCGGGCGTATCATTGATCAATGACCAAACCTGCTGGTCGGATAACGGGAGGGTGTTCATACGCTCGGCAAGGATCTTCGGGAGAACCTCAAATTTCTCGCTCAATTCCGCTCGCATTTTCGCCTGAAGTTCCTCTCGCTGTGCGGCGGCTCTTTCTCTTCGCTCCCGCTCTCTTGCTAACTCACTGTCGCTTTTCATCGGCTTATCCTGTGTGTAGTCCTGTTGATTAGGACCACCCATCATTTCGCCCTGATCGGACATTTGTCCTTCCACTTGTGGATTTTTATTCACGGATTCTGCTGCCGAGTCGCCAATTGGGTATTCTGACGAATTGAATTCCGTAGGCCTTCCTGTGGATGGGTCTTTCAAGTATATGCCTATCCGTTGGGAATCGAAAATAGCTCCAAAAACGACCGCATCACGGACCTCAATAGCGTGTTCCAAGGGTACGTCAATGCGTTTCATCGGGCGGAACATCGAGACCTCAGGGGCTCCCATGTCGCAACTGATTAACCCGATCTTCCCTTTCACCTCAGGGTTGGCGTATTCGATGCGGTCAATCTTATCGCTGGCCGCCTCCAGCATTTCTGGCAATACAGCTAATGCGAAGTAATCGGTATAATGAAGGTACTCATGGATCTTGATGTCGGCTTCAAGGTCACTTTGTTGCACCTTGATCTCCATTCCGATTGTGAAGCATGTCTTGCGGCTCAGGCTGAATTTGCGGCTGGGGCGCACAAGAAGAACGGCGTCGAATCTGAACGAAGTCATGGATGGGCTTCCGTCCCAATTCCGCAGGCTCTCGTGTTCCTTCCTGATCGTCAACTCATCGACAAGCTTGTAGTTGTACGCAATGTCATGAATGAAGTCGCGCCCTTCGCCTATGTCTCCCCCGCGGTATAAGTCTGTTAAAAACTGATTAACGAATCTTTGTCCCGGATTGTTGATCAGGAGCTGCTTGACGTCTTTATGTGTAATTGAACTCATAATATTGAGGTTTGGTTATGGCGCAAATGTACACATATTTATAATATCAGCAAAACGATACTGAAATACACGATTATTCCAATAAAGCATTTATAGTATCATAGTTATGATATTATAAAAACAGGGGGTTGAACGAAAAAACAGCCTCGAACAAGGCCGACAAGAAGATTTTTTCCATTACATTTGCGGTGTAAAAAATATATAGTTTTACTGTATTGATAATATACGCCCGCCTATATACCACGAAGGGCCGCTTGCGAGACCTTCGTGGACTGGGCGCGCTGGCCGCGCCATACTGACTAGTGCATTCTAGCGGGTGGGGGCCCGCGGAGCGGGGAGGGCGGAGCCCTCTTAGATGATCCATTGCATTCTAGCGGGGGGCAGAGCCCCCGTAAAAACCTACTTGTAACTTTTGGATAGGCATGGGTTAGAGGTAGGTTGAACGTGGGAGCTAGGCTAGGGGAGGCAGCTACCAACCCTGGGCGGCGAAATTAAAATATATGTTAATGTATTTAATATATGTTATAATATGAGCGCAATAAAGATGAACAAAGAGGAAGTTGAGCACCTCCGAAAGGAGTACAACGAAAAATGCGATTTCCTTTTGGGGAACGGCTGGACAGAAGGATATTTCCGGGATTATGTGAATGCAATTTTTTTTCGGGAGTATTATGACAACCCTTTCGCTGTTCCGTTTGAAGAAAGGCAGAGTAAGGAGTATATTATATGGAAGCAGGAAAAGATTAAGCAACGGGCGGAACTGCGCCGTCTGAAGCATGCCGAAGCGGTCGAAGCAGAGAACGAGGGTCGAAAACCTCGCTCGGTGCCCAAGTTGACTGTTGATTACTCTCGTTATGAGAAATGGAGATACAATCCGCTTGTGATCTGGCGTACGCATAAGGGTTTTAAACACCATATCCTCCTGAAAGAGGAAGATTCTCTCGATTTTGTCGAGGATAGGCAGTTCGCTATCATGGCACCGCTTACGTATGTCGGCAGGACAAGGCGTTCGAAAAACGCCCGGTTCTGCTACGGCTTCGCTATAGATCTGGACGGTGTGACAACCACTCATCTTGCGAACCTGTTGCACCAGATGCGAACAAAGGATACCCATTTCCCGAACACTTTCTTGCCTCCAGCGAATTTTATTGTAGTTAGTGGAACGGGCATACATGTCTATTATCTTTTTGCAAGTCCTGTTCCAATGTTCGAACGACATAAACTTATCCTGAATACACTGAAACATTTTGTAACATCAAAATTATGGCAATATAAAATCACTACCTCCATCGAAAAGGTTCAATACCAGTCTATATTACAGGGATTTCGTGTGCCTGGAACGCTCACCAAGTTCGGTACAGAGGTAAGGGTGTTTTTTAACGAGGATGCTCGTTATTACAAACCATCGGACTTTATTTGGTACAAAAACTACCCTGATAAAAAGAAGAATATGCCGCTGATGGGCGACAAGACGGTGACCTTTGATGATATGGATTTGATCGATGGATCACCGAATAATCCGATGGGATATAGACTTGCATACGCCAAGGAAACATGGCCAGAATGGTACGAAAGGCGCATCTTAAAAAAGGAGGGGAGAAGCGTTTGGCGTTTCGATCGGCGGTTATATGACTGGTGGTATCGTATGCTCAATACAGAGGATAAAGTCGTTGTTGGTCATCGGTATAATTGTTTGTATTGCCTTTCCGTTTATGCGGCGAAATGCAAAATCCCCTTCGATGAGTTGAAAAGAAACGCATACGGATTCCTCGATCGTTTTGAGGCCATGACGACCCAAGAAGATAATCATTTCACACAAGAAGATGTAGAGGCCGCCCTGAAGGGGTACAACGAAGAATTTTGCACCATGACGGTCAAAACCATATCCCGCCTGTCTGGGATAACCATAAAAAAAAGCACACGAAAAGGAAGACGGCAGGATAAGCACTTAGCAGGTGCGAGAGCGATCCAAAATATTGATGATCCAGAGGGTAGTTGGCGCTGGAAGGGCGGCAAGTCCTCTTGTGCGACAACTAAAAATAAAAAGCTTGTACAAGCATGGCGATCAGCCAACCCGACTGGTACGAAAGCCGCCTGCGCCCGTGAG
>JAFBIR010000029.1 GCA_021531385.1 Parabacteroides distasonis
CGATTCTTGTACTACTTGTCGTATTATGTAAATATCCTCAAAGATCGCTTTCGCAACCATCGTTGTTCTCTCGATTGCGGGTGCAAAGGTACGCCTTTCTTTTAAACCACCAAACTTTTCGGCGAGTTTTTTGATTATTTTTTCACGACCTTTTCACCAAAATTCGCTAAATCATTGCTTATCAGCACTTATTTTCGACCGGCTTCATCAATCAACGCAATGACTTTTTGGTTGAAAGCATCAGCCGACAACAGCTGCTCTAACGAGATATGCATCCGATAGCGCCAATAGTGACGAGACTCCGCAGGCACATTGATGCGCTCAGACTCAATGTCTGGACGTTTTATCGCATCATCCATAGCAAACCAATCCTGCAACGGAATGATGACTAACATCGCATTTGTCTTCAAGTGATTGGAAATAATGCGCTCAGCAATAGGAGCCGTACATTCAGCCGGAGCCTCTCCTATTTGTCCCAATACTTGATTATAATATCGCTGTGTCTTTTCCCGATCTTCTTTCCACCAATTACGCAACGGTGTCATATCATGTGTAGATGTCGTGCAAACAGAGTGATAGGGAAGATGGAACATGTCCTCAAACTCCCGATCGGGTGTCTTCGGCATACGCTCGATCTCCAAGCTCAAAATCTGCAGTCGGTTCATCACTTCCGGAACAGTAGCTGGGATCATACCTAAATCCTCCCCACAAACCAACATTTCCGTAGAGGCAACTAACGGATTCAATCGCTTGTAAGCTTGTGCTTTCCAGAAGTCATTGTGACGATGATAGAAGAAATGCCAATAAAGCTGATCGAATGCCTTACGATCTGAATGACTCAACTCGCGGTAAATATAGGAATGATTCGCGGAGATACGAGGATGGAAGCGCTCCTGTTGCTTCGGATCACGCAAAAAGAGCACCTCGTTGGCAATAGCGAACAAACCGTTCTTTATGCGCTGCGAAGCAGCATCTGGCTTATCAGCAAAAAGGGCCTCAATCTTTTGTTGCGTATTACAGAAATACTTCAGCACATAGTGATTGGAAGAGGACTGAGCCAGGTAGGTATCCACCACTTCATCTGTTAAATCACCAAAGAGCTCCGGTAAGAAGCAACGGTTGATATGCGATGTGGTGAAACGAGCCTCATTGAAGATCAGGCCAAACTGCTCAATCTCCTCTTTAGAGAAGGGCAACGCAGGATTGAAATGGCCACACAAACCTTGTACATACTCACACGGTACTTCCCAAATACGGAAGAAGCCCAAAATATGGTCAATACGGAAACAGTCAAAATAATCACTTAACTTAGCGAAACGGTTTTTCCACCACTTGAAATGATCCTGCTCCATAGCCTGCCAATTATAAGTAGGGAAAAGCCAGTTCTGCCCATTCACGGAGAAATCATCAGGTGGCGCACCCGCCTGGCCATTCATGTTGAAATAATTAGGTTCAGTCCATGCCTCAACACTGGTACGACTGACACCGATAGGAAGATCACCTTTCAATACGACACCATTATGACGGGCATAATCAGAGACCATCTTGAACTGATTGTGCAATACATACTGCAAGAAATAGTAGAAGGAGATCTCTGGCCACGCTTGACTCTTCTCGCGACAGATCGCACGGCCACGAATACGATTATAGACCGCATTACCACGCCATTGACTAAAATCTGACGTGCCATAACTCTCACGCAAGTAGCAATAGGTAGCATAGGGCATCAACCAATTCTCGTTGCGCGTAATGAAATCCTTGAAATCAGGACGATTCATCCACTGCGCACCCTCCTGCTGGAAGAACTCCCTGCAATAGGCTAATTTATATTTGAGCGCTTGTTCATAATCCACAGATTCCTTCGCATTCAACGCTTGCTGTTTCTCAGCAAAGAAAGCCGCGCGCGCTGGATTCTTCAGCGCCCCCAAACCATTCAAATCAATATAAAGCGGATGAATCGCATAGATTGAGATCGCACTGTATGGATAGGAATCTACCCACGTATGGGTCATCGTCGTATCATTCATAGGCAGAACCTGAATGATCCGCTGCTTCGTCTTCTTAGCCCAATCCACCAAAAGACGCAGATCGCCCAAATCTCCAACACCGAAACTCTTTGTTGAACGCAAAGAAAAGACGGGGATCACACAGCCAGCGCCTCGCCACGGTGCCTGACTCTCTCGGAAAGCCTCACCTGTAATGATTACGGTCTCCCCTACCTTATGCTCGGAAAGATTGACGATACGGTTATCGCCATTCTCCCAATAGAGCGGCTTCTCCGTTTGCTCATCCCATGCGACAAATTTGTATTCTAACGGATAGCGGATCTGGGTAGCATCCAAGTCGATATGCCAATCGGGCATCTGATCGCAAGTGAGCAACAATGCCTTTTGAGGATCCCAGTTGCCCAAGCAGGGTTGATTACCGACAATAGCCACACATTGATGCTTTTCGATGCGCGGAGCTGCCACACGAATCACCAACTTCTTGTCACTCTGCAATTCTCGCAAATGCTGCCCCGTGACATGCGCAAACAATCCTTTGGTGAAAGCCGAGGCATAGAAAACCTTGTCTTCCGGCATATTATGCCAACTATCGCAAAACATATATCGCGTCGAGTGACCATCAAATTTCACCACATGTTTCCGTTCCCACTCCTCTGGCAGGACATGGTCATCTTCCATACGGACAAAATAGCGATACTCAATCTGATCTACGCCTTCAGGGAGATCCAATTCCAAGAACCATTCCCCGTCAGCCACATAGCGCATCTCTTTCGCCAAAACCGGCTCCCAATTCCCTAATTGGGGAATTGAACCTACCACGCAGAGCTTTTGCCCCCAAACCGTATTATAATGAATACGAAATACTACTTTCATGGCATCTATGTTTTAAAGGTTTGTTATCCACATCGAGAAGCACCGCAATTCGTACAGATCAAGCAGCCTTCTTGATAGACAAGCGTCTCCAAGCCACAGTTAGGGCATTTCTGACCTTTCGCCTCTGTACCATTCGGCAAGTATTTCTTTAACGCGCGCTCCACACCATTCTTCCAAGTGTTGATCGACTCGCTATTCAACTCCATTCCCTGAACCAACTTGATCACCTGATCTATCGGCATGCCATAACGCAACACACCAGAGATCAGCTTCGCATAGTTCCAATACTCAGGATTGAACTTGCCATCCAACCCCTCAATGGTCATCTTATAGCCTCGCTTATTCTTAAACTGGAAGTCGTAATGCTTCTTTCCATCCTCATCATAGCTCTTAATGATAGTTCCCTTTGAGACATTCTTCGGAAGCATAAGTCCCTCCTCGTCATCGGCCAAACCTGTAAAAATCTCATACGGACGGCCATTCAACAAACCGACAAACGCAATCCATTTCTCTCTGTTATTCTGGAACTTCACCACGTCCGCATCCAATTCGCGTGGACGAGTAGCTACAATGACAGGGGGCTGCATACAATTGCAGTCATCCTTTTTCTTCTTGTTGTCTGTTGACAGCAAAACGCCTGAGCGTGAGCCATCACGATAAACCGTACATCCCTTACAGCCACAACGCCAAGCCTCTACATAGAGATCATTGACCAATTCCTCGCTGACATTGTTCGGCAGATTGATTGTCACACTGATGGAATGATCCACCCATTTTTGAATACGGCCTTGCATACGCACCTTCGCCAACCAATCCACATCATTCGAGGTAGCCTTGAAATAAGGAGATTTCGCCACTAACTGATCCACCTCCTCCTGGCTGTATTTTTTCGTGACTGAATAGCCATTGGCCAGCATCCACGTCACAAACTTATGATGGAAAACGATATACTCCTCAAAAGCGTCACCTGTCTCGTCCACGAAATCTACACGCGCATCCGAATCATTGGGATTGACCTTACGACGACGCTTATAGACCGGCAAGAAGACGGGTTCGATGCCCGACGTAGTTTGCGTCATCAAACTGGTTGTACCCGTAGGGGCGATAGTCAAACAAGCGATGTTTCGACGTCCATAACGCAACATCTCCTCATACAGCTCAGGATCTGCCTCACGCAAACGAGCGATGAACGGATTGGCTTTCTCACGCTCCGCATCGAACACAGGGAACGCACCCCGCTCTTTCGCCATCTCCACCGAAGAACGATAGGCAGCCAGCGCCAAGGTCTTTTGAACTAACTCGGCGAAGTCAGTGGCCTCCTCCGAGCCATAACGTAAGTTCATCGCAGCCAGCATATCTCCCTCCGCGGTGATGCCCACACCCGTACGACGGCCTTGTAAAGTCTTATGTCGAATCTTTTCCCATAAGTGACGCTCGCTCTGCTTCACCTCCATCGATTCCGGATCAGAGTCGATCTTGGCTAAGATCAAATCTATCTTCTCCGACTCTAAATCAATGATATCATCCATGATGCGCTGTGCCAGGAAGACATGCTTACGGAACAAGTCGAAATCGAAATAGGCATCCTTCGTGAAAGGATTCACCACATAGGTATAGAGATTGATGGCCAGCAAACGACAACTATCATAAGGACAGAGCGGAATCTCTCCACACGGATTCGTAGAGACCGTGCGGAAACCTAAATCCGCATAACAGTCGGGCACGGACTCACGCAGGATCGTATCCCAGAAAAGCACACCCGGCTCCGCGGATTTCCAAGCGTTATGAATAATCTTTTTCCATATGGCGGCCGCGTCCACCTCTTTCACATAAAGCGGGTTCTCCGCATGAATCGGATACTGCTGGCGATAGGTCTCGCCTTGAATAGCGGCCTGCATGAACTCATCATCGATCTTCACGGAGACATTGGCACCTGTCACCTTCCCCTCTGTCATTTTCGCATCAATGAAAGCCTCTGAATCAGGGTGCTTTATAGACACGCTCAGCATCAATGCCCCTCTACGACCATCTTGGGCCACCTCACGAGTAGAGTTGGAATAACGCTCCATAAAAGGCACCAGACCCGTAGAGGTCAACGCTGAGTTCTTCACCGGAGAGCCCTTCGGACGGATGTGAGACAGGTCATGACCCACGCCCCCACGGCGCTTCATCAGCTGCACTTGCTCCTCGTCAATACGAATAATCGCTCCATAAGAGTCTGCCTCCCCATCCAAGCCAATCACAAAACAGTTGGAAAGAGAAGCGATTTGAAAATCGTTACCGATACCCGTCATAGGACTTCCTTGGGGAATGATATAACGGAAATGATCGAACAGGTCGAACAATTCCTGCTCCGACAAAGGATTAGGATACTTCTTTTCCATACGGGCAATCTCACCAGCCAAACGATGATGCATATCCTCTGGGGATCTCTCGTAGATATTCCCGAAGGCATCCTTCAAGGCATATTTATTGACCCATACCTTGGCGGCCAACTCGTCGCCGGTAAAGTAATTCAATGATGTCTTAAACGCTTCTTCAAACGTATAAACTTTTCGATCCACGATTTATCTTGTTTTTATGATTTCATGATACAACGACCCACAGGGGATCAGTTTTTCAAAAGGCCCTCAATGGCCTCCACAGAAGCAGCAAACTCCTTGCTGGTCTCAATCTGATCCTTGACCGTCTTGCAGGCGTGCAACACTGTCGCATGATCCTTCTTGCCCACGATCTTACCAATGTTGGAGAGTGAGCTATCCGTATATTTCTTGGACAGGAACATCGTGACCTGACGAGCCTGCACGATCTCACGTTTCCGAGAGCTCGTCTGCAACAGGGCCTGCTCCAAGTTGAAATACTTGCATACCGTCTCCTGGATGGACTGCACCGTAAGTTGCTTCTTCTCCAGACGAACGGCTTGGCTGATCACACGTTTGGTCAACGGTAAATCGATCTCCCGATTATTGATCACTGCGTTCGCCTGCAAAGAGACCAAGATGCCCTCCAGGTCACGCACGTTCTCGGTTACATTATTCGCGATGAAATTAAACACCTCATCCGGGATCACTATGCCATCGTGCGTGATCTTGTTTTTCAAGATTTTCTTGCGCAGATCCAGATCCGGACGAGAAAGCTCCGCCGTCAATCCCCATTTCAGACGAGTGATCAAACGCTCCTCCATGCCCTGCAAATCCACGGGCGGCTTATCCGACGTGAGGATCAACTGCTTGCCCAGCTGATGCAGGTGATTGAAGATATGGAAGAAGGTATTCTGCGTCCTGTCCATGCCGATCATCTCCTGGATATCATCCAATATCAGCACATCGATATTCTGATAGAAATGCAAGAAATCGTTGGTCGTATTCTTTCGCACCGCATCCGTAAACTGCACACGGAACAGGTGAGAAGAGACATAAAGGACACGCTGCTCCGGATGCAGCTCACGGATGCGCGTACCAATCGCATAGCAGAGGTGCGTCTTTCCCACCCCGGAAGGACCATAGATAAACAACGGGTTGAAAGCGGTCTTTCCCGGATCCTGCGCCACGGCCTCACCTGCCGCTCGAACCAACTTATTGCTTGTCCCCTCGAAATAGTTCTCAAAGTTGTAACGAGGATTCAAATGAGGGTCAACATCTTGCGCGATGACCGTAGAGAAAGGGCTGGGCGCTTTGGTGCTCTCTTTCGGCCTGGTAGGCTTCACCGCGGGCGAGACAACCTCGGCTGGATAATCCACGGTGCCCACGCTTCCGGCACTGTTATCCACCATGATGCGATATTTCAATTGGATACCTTGCCCGAACACCCGGCTGAGTGTCACCTTCAGCACATTCATATAATGCGCTTCCAGGAACTCATAGAAGAACGAGCTGGGCACTTGCACCGTAAGCTCTTTCTCAGGTCGCCCTTCCCGCTCCCGCTCCTCATAAGCGAGCGGGACTATTGGCCGAAACCATGTCTCGTATTGGGGTTGAGGCACAATATCCCTGATGATGCCCAGGCACTTATCCCACAGTATTTTGAAATCAGTTTGCATCGTTATTAATAATCCTTCCTCATTAATACATTATCGACTTTTGCACGGCAAAGGTTAGAAATTAATTCCGAAAAAAAAAGTTGAGTTTTCCTTGCTTTTCTTCTTTTTTGAATATCCCTTTTATGCTCAAAGAGTTATCCCCATCCGCATTTTCAACATTTCTTTTCTCCACTAACTGAGCCTGAAAAACGCCTTCTTCAATCTATTTCAAGTATCTCCGCATAAAAACGGCTCTAATCGGTATCGAGAGAAAAACCGCAATATCTATTTCACTATAAACCGTTTATACCCCTCGAACCTCTTTGCTAAATGGATCGGCTAATTTAGAACGAGTCTAAATCAGCTTCTCGAGGCTATTTTTGCTTCGAGCCAAACAACGAGAAGTGTACATAACGTTTCGGATGCTCACGCAGGTCAAGCAGCAAGAGGGAGGCATTCTCCATCGTGCCGTTCAGATTGTCATACAGCTGACGATCGTTCAAGAGCAAACCCAAGCTATTATCCGCGCTATTCAGCTTATCCGTAGTCAGTTTCAAGTTGGCCAGCGTAGCATCCACGGCCTGCATGGTCCCGGCCAGATCCAGCGCTTTCAACTGTCCGCTCACCGACTCGAAATTAGTGGTGATCCCCTTCAGGTTCTCCACGATCACCGGCACATCCTTGGCCAGCATCTGATCCAACTGACGAGAGGAATGCGCCAAGCTGGCTGTTGTCTGCTCCACATGCGCCAACGATTGCGTCAGCGCGGGATGATTCACCAAGGTTTGCAGACCCCCCAAAATAGAATCGAGCTTGGGCATCATCCGCTCGATGCTCGGCAAGAGGTTCTCTTGCACGGCGGTCATCATATCCGACTCCATGCGTCCCTCGATCGTGTCGCCCGACTTGAAATAGTCATCCACGAACGTATTTAAATGGATATGCAGCTCTGCTCCTCCCAAGAAGCTGTTGACAACGGTGATGTAACTCCCCTTATTGATACGCATCTTGTCCTCCAAGCTCACCAATACGGAGATCTTCCCCGTCGTATCATAGTCATACGAAATCTCCCTGACCAAGCCGACCTTGAAACCTTCCACAAAGACGGGGCTGGAAACTGTCACCCCCTTCACATTCGAGAACGCCACATAATAATGGTTCACCGGCTTGAAAAGGTTCACCCCCTTCAGGTAGTTGATGCCTAAATACAGCAGCGCTAAGCTGACGATAGAAACTAATCCGATCTTTGCCTCCTTCGTGAAAACTGTTTTCATCTTTCTCTACTATTATACTACTACTAATTCGTTCATTAATAATTCACCTTCTTGCCATCCTTGAAGCCGACAATGAAAGCATCCTTGAAATCCTTCAGCAACTGACGACGAATCCGCTTGATCTCCGTGAAATCCGTGGTCTCGCCGTAAGTATATTTATAAATTCCCTTTTCCACATAAAAGTTCACCGGCTTGTAGCCTTTGAATTTCCGGGAGTTTGCAGGCAACTGCTGGGTGGCGGTCAAGATCTGCACCTTATACACCGTCTTCCCCGCTGCCGCTTGCTGCGTCGTGCTGCTCTTCGTGCTCTTCTTCGCCACAGGCTTAGCGACGGCCTTCTCCTTCACGGGCCTCTCCGCCTGGTGCTGCTTGCGATAAAGAATATCAGCCTCGCTGCCAGCAGGGGCGCCACTGCCCTCCCCGACCTGCTCAGCAGACACCGGAGCCGCTTCTGGCATACTCGCTGACAGCTCAGCCGCTTGTGACGCAGCCGCCTTGGTTGGCGTACCAGTCGCCACAGCCATATTGCCGACACCACCAGCCCGGCGATCATAGCTCCGCTTATACCGGCTAAAAGCCTCATAAAGCGCCTCCGCCAAGGCATTCTGTCCATCCGCCGATCCCAAGTAATTCTCCTCCTGCCGATTGGAGATATAACCTAACTCCACCAACACACTGGGCATACTGGTTTTACGCAAGACCAAGAAACCCGCCTGGCGAACGCCCCGATCCACACGTTTAGCACCCTTGAACGACTTCTGGATCTCAGAGGCCAACGAGATGCTCTGCTCCATGTGCTTATTCTGCATGAACTCAAAGATAATATAGGATTCGCTGGAGTTGGGATCAAACCCCTCATAGCGCTGCTGATAATTATCCTCCAACAAGATAGCGGAGTTCTCGCTCATAGCCACCTCCAGGTTCTCATCCGTACGCGCCAAACCCAACGTATAGGTCTCCGTGCCCTGCACAGCGCTTCCACGCTTTACGGCATTCGTATGGATAGAGATGAAAAGATCCGCCTTGTTCCGGTTGGCAATATCCGCCCGCTCATCCAGCTCGATGAAGCGATCCGTCTTACGGGTATAAATAACCTTGACCCCCTCGCTTCGCTGCTCAATGAAACTGCCTAACTTCAAAGCGACAGCCAGGTTAATCGCCTTCTCATTGATGCGCGCTCCCCGTGCGCCTGGATCTTTCCCCCCGTGACCCGCATCGATCACGACCGTGAACGACCCTGCTTCCACAGGCATCGCCGCGCAAGCCAAGAGCCAAATAAATACCAAACGTATATAGAGCCAACTGTTCGTCTTCACTATGATGATCTCCCGTAAATGGTCAAAGAAACGCAAATTCGTGCGCAAAGGTAGTGTTTTTTACAGAATGATAGGTAAACATCCCGGCTGATTTTTCGCCGGATCCGGTCAAGGCGAACCTGCCGGCTCCGACGATACCTCGGCCGAGAAATCCCCCTTCTGCAGGCGGATCCGCTTGCCCCCCTTGGCCGCCTCGATCAAGAGCGGCAGCTGGGCGAGGGAGGCGAAAGCCAGCAGCAGCCCCACGGCCGTCAAGACACTCCCGTCAATCACGCCCATCGGCGGGCAGATGAAACCACCCACG
>JAFBIR010000002.1 GCA_021531385.1 Parabacteroides distasonis
ACCTCCCCTCCATCGACCTGAAGAATCGACTGACGCGCATCTCGTTCAGTACCGACCCGATGGAGACGATCCCCGAGGAGGAACCTGCAGAACCGGAGCCGGAGAATCCGGACGTTGTTTAGCGCAAGAGGGGCCTCGGCTCCTCTTCGCTTTCCGAAATTCATTTCAATTATTCATTCTTAAAAAATTAGCATCATGAAAAAGTCAACTTGGGAGGTTATCCTCAAAATCATCATCGCCGTGGCTTCCGCCGTAGCGGGAGCGATAGGGGTCAGTGCCTGCGGATTATAACCGGTATCATCCACGCACTCGGCACATGTAGCCAACTGGGGAGTTCTTTTTTCTCCAGTTGGCTAAAAATTTTCGGTCAATAAAAATAAATCGCAAATGACCGGGTACAACATTGAACCCTATTTCCTATTTTTGCCGTCAATCAATGGGACAGGCATCCTTATCGGAGAACGAATCATTGAGATGTCACCTTATAAACTTAATAGGAATATGAACATCGAAGCGAACAAGAAGCTTTGGGCGAAGATCGTAGCCAAAGCATGGTGTGATGAGGCCTTCAAGGCAGAATTGCTGAACAACGCTGAGCAGGTGCTGAAAGCGGAGGGTGCGGAGATCCCCGAAGGGGTGCATGTACATGTGGTGGAGGAGCAGAAGCCCTCGACTGCGGAAGAGATCTATCTTTACTTGCCGCCCATAGACCAAACGATTACGCTGGAAGTAGAGGAGGCAAAAAAGGCGGCAAGCGTGTGTTATCATAAATATTCCCAAAACTGTCAATCTTAATCCTACATCTGATAACAACTAAAAAGAATGCACTATGAACATTGAGGAGAACAAGAAGCTTTGGGCGAAGATCGTAGCCAAAGCATGGTGTGATGAGGCCTTCAAGGCAGAATTGCTGAACAACGCTGAGCAGGTGCTGAAAGCGGAGGGTGCGGAGATCCCCGAAGGGGTGCGTGTGCACGTGGTGGAGGAGCAGAAGCCCTCGACTGCGGAGGACATCTACCTCTACCTGCCGCCCATCAACCAAACGATCAGCGTGCAGGAAGAGGAGATGAAAAAGGCAGCTGGCATGTGCACGTTGGCCTCGCGTAGCGGCTGTAGTCGTTCTTAATCCCAATCAATCCTTATAAATTTGTATATATATGAACATCGAAGAGAACAAGAAGCTTTGGGCGAAGGTCGTAGCCAAAGCATGGTGTGATGAGGCCTTCAAGGCTGAGTTGTTGAACAATCCGGAGCAGGTGCTGAAAGCAGAAGGTGCGGAGATCCCCGAAGGGGTGCGTGTGCACGTGGTGGAGGAGCAGAAGCCCTCGACAGCGGAGGATATTTATCTCTACTTGCCTCCCATCAACCAAACGATCAACGTGCAGAAAGAGGAAATGAAAAAGGCGGCGGGAAATTGTTGTAGTGAATTTTCCTAATCCTTTTACTTGTAGAATCTGAAAGAAAAGCGTATGAACATCGAAGCGAACAAGAAGCTGTGGGCGAAGATCGTAGCCAAAGCATGGTGTGATGAGGCCTTCAAGGCCGAGTTAGTAAACAATCCGGAGCAGGTGCTGAAAGCAGAAGGTGCGGAGATCCCCGAAGGGGTGCGTGTGCATGTCGTGGAGGAGCAGAAGCCCTCGACAGCGGAGGATATTTATCTCTACTTGCCACCTATCAACCAGACCATCATGCTGAAGGTAGAGGAGGCGAAAAATGCGGCATTTCCGCCTGATGCATGTTGTGGGTCGCGTTGAGGAGGCCTTTCCTAAATAATCCAGAATCAGCTTTGATTAACTTTAAATTTACACGCATATGAACATCGAAGAGAACAAGAAGCTTTGGGCGAAGATCGTAGCCAAGGCTTGGTGTGATGAGGCCTACAAGGCAGAGTTAGTAAACAATCCGGAGCAGGTGCTGAAAGCGGCAGGTGCGGAGATCCCCGAAGGGGTGCGTGTGCATGTCGTGGAGGAGCAGAAGCCCTCGACAGCGGAGGATATCTACCTTTACCTGCCCTCTGTGAAAGGGACCATCGTCATGGACGAGAACGAGGTGAAGAAGGCAGCAAAGAGCTGTTGCGCCACCTGGTAATGATGCGGAACCGGAGGATAGCATGGAATACCGATTCAAACAGGACATACATATAGCGCGGATTCCCGCTTTAACCGCCGAGCAGGCGCAGCGGTTGCAAAAGACGTGGTGGACGGAGGATGACTTCGTGGAGCTTTTCTCTGCCTCGCCCGATGGCTTTACGACCGCCTATTTCCTGCTCGAACAGCTGAAGAAGCTGCAACTTTTAGAGGTCCGCTTGGCGGATGCCACGCATGAGCTGCGCCTGCCCGCGCACTATGCGGACTTTCGCTTTCCGGAACCGTTAGAGCTGCCCGACCGGGTTCGCCTGAGTCGTTGGGCTTATTTGCGTTCCTCCACAGAGGATCTATCCGAACGCAACACGTTGCGTCCCTATCTCTGGTTACGCTCTTCCAAGTCTTTGTTGTGCTATCGGTTCGAGGCTGAGGTGCTTCCCCGCCTGTTTGCCCCCACCGAGGCATTGACTGTGTTTGAATGGCAAGTGCGCTTCCTGCTCTTGCAGGAGGGTGTGCTGCTATCCGCTGAGGCTCCGCAGGAGGAGGCGGGTGCTTGGGAATTTCACGACCGGCTGTTCTATGCCGAGAGCACGGACGGAACCACCCTCTCCCCGACGGGAGTACGCTTTGAATTGCAGGGCAGCGCACCATCTCTCTACAAGGAGCCAATGGTGGACGAGGCTCGGTGCATTGCCTTGCCGGAAGTCGCCCTGTCGGAGGAGCGTTCATTCGCTGAGGTGCTCCACGGTCGTCGCACAGATCGGCATTTCAGCGAGGTCGCCTTACCACTCCCGTTGCTGTCCACTTTCCTTCGGGAGAGTATGCAGGTGCAACAGGAGGTCCCTTCAGGTCTTAGTAAGGAGGACAGGGTATCGCTCCGCCCCTCGCCATCGGGAGGTGCCCGCCATGCGTTGGAGTGCTACCTGCGCATCGACCGGGTGGAGGGGCTCGCACCGGGGCTCTACCACTACCTGCCACAGCAGCACGCCCTGGAGCCGTTACCCTTCGGTGAGAAGGCGTGGAAAACGACCGCCCGACTCTGCTATCCCCTTCGCACGAAAAGCGATTTTCCACCGCAGGTATGTTGCTTCTATGCAGTCCGCCTCAGACGCATCTCGTGGAAATACACGGGTATCGCCTATCGGTTGGCCCTGCTGGACTTGGGCTGCTTGCTGCAAACGCAGATGCTGGTCGCCACTTCCCTTGGGATGAAGAGCTGCGTCTTCGGGGCTGTGGAGGGCGAAGCGTTCGCCAAGGCCTTTGGCACCGACGTGGAGCAGGAGCCTTTCATTGGAGAATTGATCATTGGTATTTAACCTTTTAAAATAGAAATCATGAATATTGAAGCGAACAAGAAGCTGTGGGCGAAGATCGTAGCCAAAGCATGGTGTGACGAGGCATTCAAGGCTGAGTTAGTAAACAATCCGGAGCAGGTGCTGAAAGCGGAGGGTGCGGAGATTCCCGAGGGCGTGCATGTGCATGTCGTGGAGGAGCAGAAGCCTTCGACAGCGGAGGATATTTATCTCTACTTGCCACCCGTGAGCAAGACCATTACGATTGGCGAGGAGGCAGTTAAAAAAACGGCTGACTGGTGTTGTACGGGATGCTCTTGTGAGGGTTGTTGTGGCCGTTCATAAAAAATCCCGGATCAGCTTTGATTCACTTTAAATTTACACGAATATGAATATTGAAGCGAACAAGAAGCTTTGGGCGAAGATCGTAGCCAAAGCATGGTGTGATGAGGCCTACAAGGCCGAGTTATTGAGCAACCCGGAGCAAGTGCTGAAAGCGGAGGGTGCGGAGATCCCCGAAGGGGTGCGTGTGCATGTCGTGGAGGAGCAGAAGCCCTCGACAGCGGAGGATATTTATCTCTACTTGCCACCTATCAACCAGACCATCACGCTGAAGGTAGAGGAGGCGAAAAATGCGGCAGCTCCGCTTGATGTATGTCAAGGCGCTTGTGAGTCACACACACGTTGTGGCCTTTCCTGAAAAATCCCGTTTAAAATTTGAACGAATTAGATTACGACAAGGTGTACCCACTGTGAGGGGATGTAAACAGCCCTCCTGGTGAGTGCACCCTTATTCATATATAACAATATAGTATTGCAAAGAACGGAAAGCGTATGCGAAGCGAAACCTATTATTTGAAAAGAGACTGGAGCTTTATCGAGAAGGCGGGGCAGGTCGTGCTGATGAAAGCAGACTATTCCCTGTGCTATGTTTCCAACCAAGCGACCCACCTGTTGCGGCTGTTGGCGGAGCGACCGCACACCGAGGAGGAGCTGTTGGCGGCTGTGGAGGAGAAGCTCGACCTGACGGAGTGCTACTACCTGTTGGAGCAACTCAAGCAAAGAGGCGTGATTGGCTGCACCCCCGCTGCTCGCCACCATTTCCTGCTGATCCACACGGAGGAGGTCACCGCCGCAGAAGTAGAGCGATTGGCCGCCCTGCTCAGCGAGGAGGACGAGGTGGAGGTAGCCGGACAATGGGAAGCGTTGCGAGAGGTAGCACCCGACAACCTCGTAGTGCTCTGTGTGCCCCATTATCACCATCCTGCCCTCACCGCCTTCAACCGTATCGCCCATGCGCAGCATTGGCACTGGATGCCCCTCGCCATTGGCGACGATGAGCTCTGGGTAGGACCTCGCTTCGAATTGGGAGAGGGCTGCTTCGAGTGCCTCGGCTTCCGCTTCTACCACCAATCGCCGGTGGTTCACTATGCCTATCTGCAATCCGATTGCCACCTGTCCACCCATCGGGCTTCGTGGCGACAGCTGTTGGCAGCAGCTGAGTTGCTCCGGGAAGAGGCCGATGCCAAGGAGCAGCGACTCACCCTCGTCAAGCGGACCGGAGAGACGACGGAGAGGGAGCATCATTTCCTGCGTCCTTGGCCCCACTGTCCAATTTGCATGGGAGAACAGCCCGTGGAGGAGGGCGTGCCCGTCCGGTTGCAAAGCCGTCCGAAGATCGGCTATACCGACGGGGGCGATCGGACGGAGGAGGCCCAAGCCACGATCCGCCGCTTGATCGACCGGGTGGATCCCTTCACCAGCGAGGTGGGCCGATTGACTCCTGTGGTCACGCCAGAGGAGGGCTATGGCTACTCGATGGTGGTCAGCCAATGGGCCACGCTCCGCAATGCGGATAGGCTGTGGAACGGTGCGGTCGATTGGAAAAAGGGACGCATTCAGTCCTTAGGAGTCAGCGCAGGCAAGGGACAGAGCTTGGCGCAAGCTGAAGCCAGTGCCTTAGGCGAGTCGATCGAACGCTACTCTTCGCAATACTTCGGCTATGAGCCGACACACAAGGCCCTCTGGCGGGAGGTGGCCGACCAAGCAATCTCACCCCGCATCCTGATTCCCTACAGCGAAAGCCAATATGCCCACCGGGAGGAGTGGGACAAAAAATCGGATTACAGCCATATCCCCGAGGCTTGGAACGAGGAGATCCCCCTCCATTGGAGCAAGGGATGGTCGCTGACCCATCAACAGCTGCGCTGGCTGCCGACCGCCTATCTCTACTATAATTTCGTAGAAGAGGGAGTGACTTATATGTATGGCGACAGCAACGGGGTATCGGCGGGCAACTGCCGGGAGGAGGCGATCATGCAGGGCTTCTTCGAGCTGATCGAGCGGGATGCCGCCGGTGCCTGGTGGTATAACCAAGCACTTCGTCCGCAGTTGGACTTAGACGCTTGGCCGGAGCCCTCGATCCAGCGGTTCCGTCGTCGCATGGGAGAACGAGGCTTCCGAGTGTGGGCCTTGGACCTGACCACGGAGTTCCGCATTCCTGTCGTGATCGCCATCGCCCAAACGGACAACCCGAACGTACCGATGCTCTTGGGATTGGGTGCGCACTATCGGGTGGAGGTGGCCTTGCAACGGGCTTTGGCGGAGCTGACGCAATCACTGAGAGAGGATACAGAGGCCCCGGAGGGTCATTGGTGGCACACGGTACGACAAGCGAATCCGGCCTATCTCTACCCCGACTTGACACAGCCGATGCGCCGCCCCGCCGACTTCATCGACCAATCGACCGATGACCTGCTGACCGACATTGAGCGGGCAGTGGCTTTGATGCGTGCCGAGGGTATGGAGTTGATCGTCCACGACTTGACCCGTCCGGAGACGGGACTGAACGTGATGCGGGTGATCGTGCCCGGCCTTTCCCACTTCTGGCCCCGCTTCGGGGATCCTCGGATCTATCAACACCCCGTCCGTCTGGGATGGACCGCACGGGTGCTTACCGAGGAGGAGCTAAACCCCGTCCCCTTTCCCTTCTGACCAACGACAGACAATTTGCGAAAAGATAAACTGATACAAATTGTTGAGAGCAGATGATGAATAAAATTGCTTGTACCCTCCCCTTGGAGTTGCGTTGGCTTTCGCTGATCCGCCAGTGGGTCAGCGGTTATGCCAGGGCCGTGAAGTTCACCCCGGCCTTGGAGGAGCTGCTGCTGCACTCCGTGGAGGAGGCTTGCGGGGAACTGCTGCGTCGAGCTGAGGAGCTGCGAATCGACGGCAATTTCCGATTGGAATTGGGCTACACCGGGGAGGCCTTAGAGATCGCCCTGGCCTACAACCGAAAGATTCCCTTGAACCCGCTGAAGGATGCCCCCTACGAGGTGCCCGACAGGGAGGCCGACTTGGATGAGATCCAGATCGACGCCTTGTGGCTCTTCCTGATCAAACGCTACATGGACCGGGTCTATTTCCAGATCGACGGTTCCGACCATGTGCTGCGGATGCAGAAGTTCACCCGAGCGGAGGGTGCGGAGAAACGGGTTTGGGTGATGGGGCTCACACCCCGTCTCAAGCCGGAGCTAAACCTCAACCTGCGTCGATCAGCTGAGGGAGCTATCTTGGGGGGATTCATCCAAGACTTCGAGACAAGTGCCCTGCTGAAGGTGGGCCCCGCCGAGGCCTATGCCTTGAGCCAGATGAATGGCCAACGCACCTGCTATGAGATCTACCTGCAAGCAGTGGAGGAGGGGCTCTTGCTCTCGCCCGTGCAGTTGACCGCCCTCTACGAGGCATTGGAGCAGAAACAGATGTTGGCGCTGCCCGATGCGCCCAAGCCCTCTCGCTGGCGCTGGCTGACCAACATCCACAACCTGAGCTTCTCCATTCCGCATGCCGATGCCGTGGTGACGGCGGTTCACCGGGTGGCGAAGCCGCTCTTCAGTCGTGTGGGGATTTGGTTGATGCTGCTCATTGGCTTGTCTGGTCTCTATCCCTTGATGCACAGCAAAGCGCATTTTCTCGACTTGATGACCCAAGCGCAGGAGATCTTGCTCCACGACTGGTGGGTGATCCTCCCGATCTATGGAATCTCACTGCTCACGGTAGCCCTGCATGAGCTGGGGCACGGGGTCTGCTGCAAGCACTATGGCGGGACGGTGCCAAGGTTGGGTATCACCTACTACCTCTCCGGTTTCATCTTCTTCTGCGACGTGTCGGCCTCCTACAACTTCCCGGAGAAGTGGCCCCGTATCGCGGTCTCGTTGGCCGGCCCCTTCGTTACCTTCGTCACCTGGAGTCTCTCCTGCTGGTGTTTCTATTGGTGCGAGGATCCGCTCTGGCAATTCATTTGGAACATGGTGCTCTTCTCCGAGACCATCGGATTGATCATGAACTTCAACCCCTTCCTGCGGATGGATGCCTACTACATGCTGATGGATTGGACCGGTATCGCCAACCTACGGGACAAAGCCACCCAGTATGTGACCGCCCTTTTCACAGGCAAACGGGAGAAGTATGTTGACTATCCCGCTTCTCTACAACGTTGGCTACTGGGTTACGGATTAGTGGGTGGCGCCATGACGGTCTTGATGTTCGTCTATCCCTTCGTGGTGTTCTTGCCCCGCCTGTTGCAGGGTAGTGAGGGTTGGCTGCGCATCGGTTGGACACTCTTCGTCTTGCTGTTAGCCGTAGGTAACCTTTGTAACTTCGCCTATCAGAAGTTTCGGGCTATGCGCCACCAGATCCATAAGTTGTGAGTCTCTCTATCTTGGAGCATCACCACTCGTGCTGCTCCAGATAGAGTCCGGCCTGCTGCCAATCATCCCCATCTAACAGACTGTGATTAAACTGAATAGAGAGGGTGAGCTTCCATCTACCCTTCCAGTCCTCTTCGGGTTTGCTCGCATAGAGGTAAGGGATGCCCGTCAGCCCTTCCGGGCTGATAAAGTTCATGTCGAACCCTAAAAGACGAACCTGCGGGAGAATGTTCAGGACAAAACAGTTTGGAGGAGTGGGTGTTTCACGTTCCTCCACGGGGAGTGCCTCCATGCGTCGCTTCTCTGCTTTGTAGGCCGCTCTCAACTCCGTTAGGGAGCCTGCCAAGGGAAGGAGCATAAAATAGTAGCGACGCGCTTTGTCCAAGGTGGCCAAGCGCACTTTAATATGGTCGAAAAGGATCACCTGATCCAGTACCACCCGGTGACGGAAAGCCTCGAAATGGTTGATGGTCTGTCCGATCGCATGGATGAACATCAGCCAGAAGCTGGTACGCTCCCGTCTTGCCGCCTCGTAAATACGGGTCACATCCACCTGGACCGAGCAGGAGATGATAGGATACTTTCCCAACTTTTGATACTGCTCAAACATCTTGCCCTTGTTCCATTGGGCTACATCTACGATCTTTACATGCATATATTCTTTGGTTTAATGGGTTTTACAACTAAACGTGTCAGATACGCTTATTCTGCCATTTGGCTCGTCGCAGGTAGAAGACGCTGAGGGAGAGAAGCCCGACATAGTAGATGATCTCCGCACCGAAACAGACCGCCACGGGATAGCGCATGATCCTGCCCGACCAATAGATGAAGAGAGCGTAAAAGAACAAGGTGGTCATTTCGATCACCAAAGAGGCTTGGGTGTTGCCCGTGCCGGTTACGCCATTGAAGACCACAAAAGCAAACGAGGAGAGCACCAAGGCGGACGCTATGACATAGACAGAAGGAATTGATTCCGCGATCAATGCCGCATCGTTGGTATAGACAGAAAGAATCCCCGTCGGGAACAGCACCACACAGAGCAAGACAACTGTCATGATCGAGACGGACCATAAGGCTACGCGCCGAATCACGGCGATCACCTGATCGGTGTGCCCCTCCCCGATCGTGTTGCTAACCAACGTATTGGCAGTCATGGAGAGGGAGTTGATGGGAATCAACAGAATCATGTAGAGGCTACGCACGATATTGGCGATGGCCAACGCCCGCACACCGAGATGCTCCACCACGACAAAGAGCATGAAGTAGGTGGTCAGGGAGATGAAGTATTGCAACATCGTGAAGACCGAGATGGAGAGGATCTGCCACAACGTGTCGAGACGGAACCGACCGAAACGGTTGAGTCCATATTTCCGATAATCAACTCGCATAAACGTATAGACCACAAAGAAGAGCACGGAGATCGCCTCCGCCATGACCGATGCGATCGCTGCCCCTTGGATGCCTAAACGAGGAAAGCCGAAATGGCCGAAGATCAACGCATAATCTAAGAAGACGTTCGTAACGGCCATCACCAGGGCGTTCAGCGTCAATACCTTGGTGCGAGTGATGCCGATATAGAGCGCCCGGAACATCACGGAAAGGCCGATAAAGAAAAAGCCCCAGATGCGATAGGTCAAGAAATCCTGCGTGGCCTGCCACACCTCGTCCGACGAGATCAAAAGCCGCATAATGTCACCTGAGAACGAGCGGGAAAAGAGGATGAACAGCAGGGCCAATCCCAACATGAAGAGCGATCCTTGAATCACCAAAGGACCGATGTTGTGATAGCGTTGCTCGCCATTACGACGGGCGATCAAGATCTGCGCACCCGTGCTGAATCCAAAAGCAATCGTGAAGATACATATATAATAAAGGCCTCCCATGCCTGCTGCGCCTAAAGCCACCTCGCCGACTCGTCCCAAGAAGGCTGTATCTGTCACATTAATAATATTTTGTGCTAAAAGACCTAAAAAGATGGGATAGGTAATCTGCCAAATACGTCTGTCTAAACTCATATAATCTGCTTTTTCGATGACGAAGGTACAAAGTTATTCGTAATTAGCAATGAATTCAATCTTTTTGGTTACTTTTGCGGCTTGACGACTAAAATGTAACGAAGGATTAGATAGGAAATAGGTATGAGAAAGATTGTAATCTATACATGGATAGGATTATCAACCGCGCTCTGTCAAGCTTTCGCGCAGAGCAACCAACTGATTCAACCACAAATTATCCAACAAACCATACAGGCTACCACGCCTCCAGACAGCACTGAGGAGGATCTTGAATTTGATGAAGGAGACTTGAAGAGCATCGTCACGCTTCGTCAACAGTTCGACAGACAGAACAATGGATATGCCACTCAAAAGACTCCCAATGAGAATCTGTTGCGCTTTTTAAAGAAAGATGAGCTGGAACTCTCCGATGAGGTGCTCTATTGGGCACATTGGGTACGCGATGCATCCACCCTGTTCGACGCACGCATGACCTTCCGCGACACGGTCATTGTCAACCCGCTGTTTATGCCAATCGTCTTCAAAGGGAATTACCTGCCAAAGGATCAAGACTTGGTGTTTTATGACACCCATCTCTACCGTGCGCAAGCTACCCCCTACGACAACCTTTTCCCCACCGATAGCGTGTTCAAGGATGAGTTGCGCCTGCAAGCGATCGAGGAAAGCGCCCATCGCTATGTGGAGACCAACTACCCCACCTATTTCCGCTATTCCCAAAAGGACCTGCCGACAGAGCTTGTCCAGTCGCACATCATCCATAAAGATATTCACGAGGATACCCCCATCCAGGTCAATAATGAGGCCAACTTCGAGGAGGTAGATGCTCCACAGAAGTTCATCCCGGAGCGTCGCTACTGGACCTCACACTTCGAGAGCAGCGTACAGTTCGCCCAGAATTACATCTCTTCCAACTGGCACAAGGGTGGAACCAGCACGTTGAACTTAACGAACCGGCAATATTTTGTCTATAACTACGCCAAGGACAAAACGCAATTGACCAACGAGTTGGAATGGAAAACCAATGCTTACACCGCACCGAAAGACACGTTGCGCAACTACAAGATTGGCGACGACGTGTTGCGTCTGCATAGCAACTTTGGTTACAAGGCATACAACAAATGGTTCTATTCGTTCGACTTTACGTTCCAGACCCAGTTGTTCAGCAATTTCGCCGAGAACACCAACAATCGAATCGCCGCCCTGCTCGCGCCATTCAGCGTCAACATCGGTATCGGTATGAAATATGACCTGGCCAAGAGTTTCAAGAGCAATAAGCACAAGAAGCTCTCATTGGCCTTGAACGTGGCTCCGATCTCTTATACCTATATGTATAGTATCCGAGATGACATCAACTTCGGAAAACATGGTTTCGAGAAAGATGAGGCGACTGGCGAATATAAACGCAATTACAGCAAGTTCGGTTCGACCATCAACGCCACCTTCAACTTCCAGTTCAACCGCAATGTCAGCTGGTATTCTCGTTTCTACTACTTTACCAGTTACGAGCGTATCTTGGGAGAGTTCGAGAACCGTCTGAATTTGGCGATTAGCCGTTTCTTCTCGACCACCATCTCGCTGAACCTGCGTTACGATGATGCCGCACAGAAATCAGACGATCTAAAGAGCTATCTGCAAATTAATGAGCTCCTCAGTTTTGGCTTCAATTACAAATGGTAAGCAGAGGGAGCAGGAGATCCGTAAAAAACTCGATAAATCAGCGGTTGGTAAATAAATAATCGTTATTTTTGTCCCGATTTTGCAAAGTCGAGTTGACAAACGGAGTAACCATGAGCGGAACTATCCATCACACAGGAATCGTGACACGAATTGACCCGGCGACCGTATTTGTGCGCATCACGCAACGGTCAGCCTGTTCGGGTTGTCATGCGAAAGCTATGTGTAGCGTTTCTGAGCAAAAAGAGCAAATCATCGAGATTCCGGATCGCAGTGGAGATTTCTCCGTGGGCGAGGAGGTGGAGATTTGCGGGCAAACTAATCTGGGTATGGAGGCTGTCGCCATAGCCTTTGTGGCCCCACTGATTCTGGTCGTCATAGGTGTGGCGGGTGGTATCTCCTTGGGATTAGACGAGAGCGCCAGCGGATTGATCAGCCTACTCCTGCTCGTGCCCTACTATGGGGCGCTCTACCTGTTTCGAGACCGACTGAAAAGACGATTCGTGTTCACCATAAGAAAACTAAATTCATAACATATCATGATTTTAATTGCCGTTATTTCATTAGGAGCAATTGGAGCGATCGGAGCCTTGTTACTCTACGCCGCTTCCAAGAAATTCGAAGTCTATGAAGATCCTCGTATCGCTCAGGTGCAAGCCGTACTTCCGGGTGCGAACTGTGGAGGTTGCGGTTATCCGGGTTGTGCGGGTTTTGCTGGAGCCTGTGTGAAGGCAGATTCGTTAGACGGGATGCTCTGTCCGGTGGGCGGTGGCCCTGTGATGGCCAAAGTCGCCACGATCTTAGGAAAAGAGGCGGGATCAGCTGAGCCCATGGTGGCTGTTGTACGTTGCAACGGTACCTGTCAGGCCCGCCCGAGAACAAACCAGTATGATGGCACGAAGAGCTGCGCCATCGCTTCCACTTTGTACGGAGGAGAAACGAACTGTACCTTTGGTTGCTTAGGCTATGGCGATTGCGTAAAGGCCTGCAACTTCGGTGCGATTCAGATTAACCCGGCGACAGGTCTGGCTGAGGTGGACGAGGAGAAGTGTACCTCTTGTGGTGCCTGCGTCAAAGCTTGTCCGAAGAGCGTCATCGAGTTACGCAAGAAAGGGCCGAAGTCTCGTCGTATCTTTGTCTCCTGTGTCAACAAAGACAAGGGTGCCGTTGCCCGCAAGGCTTGCCAGAACGCCTGCATCGGTTGTGGTAAGTGTGAGAAGGAGTGTCCGTTTGGTGCGGTGGCTGTTACCAACAACGTGGCCTACATCGACTACACGAAATGCCGTATGTGCCGTAAGTGCGTAGCGGTTTGTCCGACCGGCGCTATCCATGAGTTGAACTTCCCGCCCCGTAAAGAGGCCGCTCCCGCTGCGCCCAAGGCTGCAGAGGTAAAGCCCGTTGCACCGGCTGCGCCGAAAGCCGCTCCTAAGGCAGAGGCCATCGTAGAGCCTAACGTAAGTATCCAATCACCTACAAAAGAATAAATCAATCAAAACTAAAATTCCAAATATATGCTAAGGACATTTCGAATCGGAGGTATTCATCCCCCCGAGAATAAACTGTCTGCCGGGAAAAAGATTGAGGTGCTTGCCACACCCAAACAGGTGATCATCCCGCTTGGACAACATATCGGAGCCCCTGCTGTAGCAGTAGTGAAGAAGGGCGATATGGTAAAAGTGGGGACACTACTGGCCAAGGCGGGCGGATTCGTCTCTGCGAATATCCACTCCTCCGTTTCCGGCAAAGTGAACAAAATAGACAACGCACTTGACGCCAGCGGCTATCGTCGTCCGGCCATCTACATCGACGTGGAAGGCGACGAGTGGGAAGAGTCTATTGATCGCACAGATACATTGGTGAAAGAATGCAACCTCTCTTCCAAAGAGATTATCGACAAGATCGCTGCCGCAGGTATCGTAGGTTTAGGTGGTGCGACCTTCCCGACGCAAGTGAAGCTGATGCCGCCTCCTGGCAACAAGGCGGAGATCGTGATCATCAACGCCGTAGAGTGTGAGCCTTACCTGACATCTGACCATTCGTTGATGCTGGAGAAGGCGGAGCAGATCTTGGTGGGTGTCACTCTCTTGATGAAAGCCGTGAACGTGAATCGTGCGGTGATCGGTATCGAGAACAACAAACCCGATGCGATTGCCAAAATGCAGCAGTTGGCGGTCAACTATCCAGGCGTAGAGATCATGCCTTTGAAGGTACAATACCCGCAAGGTGGTGAGAAGCAATTGATCGACGCCGTGATTCGCCGTCAGGTGAAGAGTGGCGCACTGCCGATCTCTGCCGGAGCTGTGGTTCAGAACGTCGGAACCGCCTACGCAGTGTATGAGGCCGTGCAGAAGAACAAACCTTTGTTTGAGCGTGTCGTTACGGTAACGGGTAAGGCATTGGCCAATCCGTCGAACTTCTTGGTACGTATGGGTACGCCGATTAGTTGCCTGATTGATGCCGCAGGTGGTCTGCCGGAAAACACGGGTAAGATCATTGGTGGTGGTCCGATGATGGGTAAGGCTCTGATCAGTGCGGAGGTACCGGTTTGCAAAGGTAGCTCAGGTGTCCTGTTATTGACCAAAGAGGAGTCTGTACGCAAACCGATGCGTGACTGCATCCGTTGTGCTAAATGTGTGGGAGCCTGTCCGATGGGCTTGAACCCGACCTTCCTGATGACCTGCACGGAGTTCAAGAACTGGGAGTTGGCTGAAGAGAATCATATCACCGATTGTATCGAGTGCGGATCTTGTAGCTTTACCTGCCCCGCTAATCGTCCGTTGCTGGATCAGATTCGTATGGGTAAGGGTAAAGTCATGGGTATTATCCGAGCGAGAAAGTCATAAAACAAGAGCAACATGGAAAATAGTTTATACGTATCGCCCTCGCCCCACATCCATGGTGGCGACAGCATTAGCAAAAATATGTATGGGGTACTGATTGCCTTGATTCCGGCTTTCTTGGTATCACTTTACTGTTTCGGCCTTGGCGCATTGATCGTGACCGCGACCTCTGTCTTGGCCTGCGTGATTTTTGAGTACTTGATCCAACGCTTCCTGATGAAGAAGGAGCCAACGCTTTGTGACGGTTCCGCCATCTTGACAGGTGTGCTGTTGGCCTTCAACGTTCCTTCTAACCTCCCGATCTGGATCATCTTGATCGGTGCGTTGGCTGCGATCGGCATTGGAAAGATGTCTTTTGGCGGTTTGGGAAACAACATCTTCAATCCCGCCTTGGTAGGACGTGTCTTCCTGTTGATCTCCTTCCCGGCGCAGATGACCACTTGGCCGGTGCCGGATGTATTCCCGATGACCTATACGGATGCGGAGACAGGCGCGACAATCCTCTCCTCTTTGCATGAGGGAGGCGCACCGCTGCCCGCTATGGTAGATATGTTGATCGGCCGCATCGGTGGTAGCTTGGGTGAGATCAGCGCGATCGCCCTTTTGTTAGGCTTCGCCTTTATGTTGTGGAAAAAGATCATTACCTGGCACATTCCCGTCTCCATCTTGGCAACGGTATTTGTCTTCACAGGTATCCTCTATTTGATCAACCCGACCGTTTACGTCAATCCGTTCATTCACCTGCTCTCAGGTGGTTTGTTGCTCGGTTCTATCTTCATGGCAACCGATTACGTGACCTCACCGATGAGCAAGAACGGCATGATCGTGTATGGTATCGGCATCGGCTTGCTGACGGCCGTGATCCGTATCTTCGGTTCCTATCCCGAGGGTATGTCATTCGCTATCTTGATCATGAATGCCTTCACGCCGTTGATCAACAGCTATATCAAACCTAAACATTTCGGAGGAAAGTAAGTATGGCAAAATTGAAATCAACATTACCGAATATGCTCCTCTCGCTGACAGGTATCTGTCTGATCGCAGGAGCGATTTTGGCCGGGGTCAATGCGTTTACGGCTGGCCCTATCGCGGTTGCCAAAGCGGCAGCCTTGGAGGAGGCCATCAAAGCGGTAGCCCCGGAGTTTGATAACAAGCCGACCGAAGAGGCCTACATGGCCGTAACGGCAGACGGTGACTCCTTGAAGATCTATCCAGCCAAGAAGGGCGACGAAACCGTAGGTGGTGCCGTAGAGAGCAACACGCTGAAGGGCTTCGGTGGAGAGATCAAGGTGATTGTCGGCTTCGACATGCAAGGAACGATCTTGAACTACTCCGTGTTAGAGCATGCTGAGACACCGGGCTTGGGTGCCAAGATGCAAGAGTGGTTCCGGATGGACAAAGGGCAGCAGAGCATCTTAGGTCGTGCCGTTCCCGCCGATGGCTTGAAGGTGGCGAAAGATGGTGGCGACGTAGATGCCATCACCGCAGCGACGATTTCCAGCCGTGCGTTCCTGAATGCCGTGAACCGTGCGTATAGTGCTTTTGCGGGTGTAGATGGATTGACCTCCGCTACGCCTTCATCAGATAACAATTAATAAGGAGGACCAAACAATGAGTAATCTGAAAGTAATTTTGAACGGTATCATTACCGAGAACCCGACCTTCGTTTTGCTGTTGGGTATGTGTCCTACTTTGGGTACGACCTCTTCGGCCATCAATGGCATGAGTATGGGTCTGGCCACGATGTTCGTGTTGATTTGCTCCAACATCGTGATCTCCGCTGTGAAGAACTTGATTCCGGATATGGTCCGCATCCCGGCCTATATCGTGGTGATCGCCACCTTCGTGACCGTTGTTCAGATGTGTATGCAGGCTTTTGTGCCGGCGCTTTACGCCACCTTGGGTTTGTTCATCCCGTTGATCGTGGTGAACTGCATCGTGTTGGGACGTGCCGAGGCCTTCGCCGCTAAGAATGGGGTAGTTGCCTCCGCTTGCGACGGTATTGGTATCGGCCTTGGTTTCACCTTGGCTTTGACACTCTTAGGCGCATGTCGTGAGTTGTTAGGCACAGGTAAGCTGTTCAACCTGACACTGGTTCCTGAAGAGTATGGATCATTGATCTTCGTGTTGGCTCCAGGTGCGTTCATCGTGCTGGGCTATTTGGTAGCAATCGTAAACAAACTGCGTAAAGCATAATAACCGATCAGTATGGAATATATCTTGATATTTATCGCCGCTGTTTTTGTAAACAACGTCGTATTGTCCCAATTCTTGGGTATCTGTCCCTTCTTGGGCGTATCAAAGAAGGTGTCAACCGCAGTCGGCATGAGTGCGGCCGTTACCTTTGTCTTGACGATCTCTACGATCGTCACCTTCTTGGTGCAGAAGTATATTCTTGATGCCTTTGGCTTAGGCTTCATGCAGACCATCAGTTTCATCTTGATCATCGCCGCCTTGGTACAGATGGTGGAGATTATCCTCAAGAAGGTCTCCCCCGCCCTCTATCAGGCGTTGGGCGTATTCTTGCCCTTGATCACTACGAACTGCTGTGTATTGGGTGTGGCTATCATGGTGATCCAGAAAGATTACAATCTCTTGGAGGCGATCGTATACGCGATCTCTATCGCCATCGGTTTCGCCTTGGCGTTGATCATCTTCGCAGGTATTCGTGAGCAGCTGGCTATGACCCACGTGCCAGAAGGCATGAAGGGTACGCCCATCGCTTTGATCACCGCAGGTTTGCTGGCTATGGCCTTTATGGGATTCTCCGGTATTGTCTAACCACAAACATACAGCGTAGCATGAAAAAGAAGATTTTGGTGGCAGGTGGCACGGGCTATATCGGCTCACACACCTCCGTAGAGTTAATCAATGCCGGGTATGAGGTCGTTATCATCGACGACCTCTCCAACTCCAACATCGAGGTGCTCGACGGCATCGAGAAGATCACAGGTGTACGCCCCGCCTTCATCCAATTGGATTTGAAAGACAAGGAGGGAGCACGCCAAGCGTTGGAAGCCCATCCGGGTATCAATGGAATCATCCTCTTCGCCGCCAGCAAAGCCGTAGGCGAATCGGTGCAGATGCCGTTGAAGTATTATCGGAACAATATCGTCACTTTGCTGAACCTGCTCGACTTGATGCCGGAGTTTGGTATTGAAGGCATTGTCTTCTCCTCCTCTTGCACGGTCTATGGTCAGCCCTCACCGGAGAATCTGCCCGTGACCGAGAATGCGCCGATCCAACCGGCCCTCTCACCCTATGGCAATACCAAGCAGATCAACGAGGAGATTATCCGTGATACGATTCATGCGGGGGCTCCTTTCAAGAGCATCATCTTGCGCTACTTCAACCCGATTGGCGCACATCCCAGCGCAGAGATTGGTGAGTTGCCCAACGGTGTACCCCAAAACTTGATTCCCTATCTGACACAGACTGCTATCGGCGTGCGTAAGGAATTGAGCGTCTTCGGCGACGATTACAATACGCCTGACGGCTCTTGCATCCGCGACTATATCAATATCGTCGATCTGGCCAAAGCGCACGTCATCGCCATGGATCGCATGTTGCAAGGCAAGTCTGCTGAGGCCGTAGAGTATTTCAACTTGGGTACAGGCCGTGGCGTTTCCGTCTTGGAGCTGATCAACACCTTCGAGGAGACCACCGGCGTGAAAGTGCCGCACAAGATCGTAGGTCGCCGAGAGGGAGACATCGAGAAGGTGTGGGCCAATCCGGAGCGTGCCAACAAGGTATTAGGCTGGACAGCCAAAGAGACCTTGGCCGACACCTTGGCTTCCGCCTGGAAATGGCAACTGCGTTTGAGAGAGAAAGGCATCATGTAAGGTATTCACACACAGTATAAAAGCGGGCGAAAGCAAACAGACTTTCACCCGCTTTTTATTTGTCCAAATTTATAGCCCAACGGAGCAAAATTCGTTGCCTAACGAAATAAAAAACGTTACTCATACTTTTCAAAAACTACGAGCAATGTTTTCTAAAAGAATGGGCAATGTTTTCTAAAACTACGGGCAACGAAAAACGAAAAAATCGTCAAAAAAATCACCTTTCACAGCTACCATCTAATCCGATTAACCAAAGAGTAGATTGATCAGCTGTGATTATTAAAGGCGATGCGGGACATTCCACATCGCCTCTCTCTTTTATACGATAGCTACGCTTAATCCAGTTTGTGAATCACCAAACCGGAGCGTAATTTCGGCTCAAACCACGTGGTCTTGGGCGGCATGATGTTGCCTGTATCGGCAATGTCCATCAGCTGCTTCATGGTGACGGGGTAAAGGGCCAAAGCGACTTTCATCTCGCCGCTATCAACCCGACGCTTTAACTCACCTAATCCACGAATACCACCGACGAAGTCGATCCGCTTGTCTGATCGCAAATCCTTAATGCCCAAGATCTCATCTAAGATCAAGTTGGAGGAGATGGTCACGTCTAACACACCGATCGGATCTTGATCATCATAGGTGCCCGGCTTAGCGGTCAACGAATACCACTTTCCAGCTAAATAGAGCGAGAAGTTATGTAAAGCGGCCGGCTTATAGATCTCCTCACCCTTCGGCTCTACCACGAAGTGATGCGTCAAAGCCTCCAAGAACTGCTCTTCCGTCAGGCCATTCAGGTCTTTCACCACCCGGTTGTAGTCGATGATAGTCAACTGATTGGCCGGGAAGCAGACTGCCATGAAGTAGTTGTATTCCTCATCGCCCTTGTGGTTCGGGTTCTGCTTGGCCTTCTCCGCACCGACCAACGCTGCAGCGGCAGAGCGATGGTGACCATCAGCGATATAGAGCGCCGGCATGGCCGCAAAGAGTTCAGTAATGCGGGCGATGTCTTGCGCCTCATCAATGATCCAGAAGGTGTGTCCGAAGCCATCCAGTTTCGCTACGAAGTCATACTCCGGTTCACGAGCCGTGTATTTGGCCACGATCTGATCCAACTCCGCATTATCGGGATAAGCGAAGAAGACCGGTTCGATGTTGGCATTGTTCACCCGCACATGCTTCATGCGATCCTCCTCCTTGTCACGCCGCGTCAGCTCATGCTTCTTGATCACGCCATTCATGTAGTCGGGCACGTAAGCGCCCACCACCAATCCATATTGGGTCTTTCCATTCATGGTCTGCGCATAGACGTAATAGCACTCCTGCTTGTCTTGCACCAACCAACCCTTCTCTTGGAACAGCTTGAAGTTCTCCGCCGCCTTCAGATAGACAGCGGGATCATGCTCATCTGTCCCCACCGGAAAATCAATCTCCGGCTTAATGATATGATACAGGGACTTCTCGTTGCCTGCCGCCTCAGCCCGTGCCTCCTCAGAGTTCAACACGTCATACGGCCGGGAAGCCACCTCCTCGATCAATGCCTTCGGAGGTCGAATGCCCTTGAATGGTTTAACTACTGCCATAATTATAAATTGGTTAGTTGACTCTGAATCGCTCGTTTCCGTTCACTAAATAATCGACGATCTGCTTGGCTGCGGCGATACCCGCATTGATATTGGCCTCCGCCGTCTGCGCACCCATCTTCTTGGGTGTGCTGAAATAGCGACCGCCAAACTTCTCAGCCAGCTCCGGATGAATAGCCGGCATGACATCGGTCAGATACTTGAAGTCAGGACGCTCCGCCAAGATCTGCGCCAAGCCGGCCTCGTCCATCACCTCCTTGCGTGCCGTGTTCACCAAGATCGCGTTCTTCGGCATAGAACTCATCAGCTCATGATTGATCGAACCCTTCGTCTCCGGTGTTGCGGGGATATGGAGCGATACGATCTGACACTCCTTGAAGAGATCAGCTGTAGAGGCCACGGCCTTCACACCATCCGCCTCAATCACCGAAGCCGGACAGAATGCGTCGTACGCACAAACCTCCATGCCAAAGCCCTTCGCAATGCGAGCTACGTTGCGACCTACATTGCCATACGCCAAAATACCCAACTTCTTACCCTTCAGCTCAATGCCTGAGGTGCCGTTATAGAAGTTACGCACGGCGAAGACCAACAGGCCAAAAACCAACTCCGCTACCGCATTTGAATTCTGCCCCGGTGTGTTCATCACTACCACCTGATGCGCTGTCGCTGCCGCCAGATCCACATTGTCATAACCCGCACCCGCACGTACGACAATCTTCAACTGCTTAGCCGCATCCAGTACCTCGTTATCCACTTTATCGCTACGGATGATCAAGGCATCCGCATCTTTCACAGCCTCCAACAGCTGTGCCTTGTCGGTATATTTCTCCAAGAGCGCCAACTCCATGCCAGCACCTTCGATCACCTCACGTATTCCTTTGACGGCTACTGCCGCAAACGGCTTCTCCGTAGCCACTAATACTTTTGCCATGTTTTTGTTGATTTGATGTGATTAGTGTTTCCGCTCAAACTCTTGCATACAAGCTACCAACGCCTCTACGCTGCTCTTCGGCATTGCATTGTAAAGAGAGGCACGGAAGCCTCCCACTGAACGGTGTCCCTTGATACCGACCATACCAGCAGCCGCAGCAAATTTGCTGAACTCCTCTTCCAACTCCTTGTACTCGTCAGCCATCACGAAGCAGACATTCATGATCGAACGATCCTCCGGAACTACCGTACCACGGAACAATTTGTTGCGATCAATCTCATCATACAGGATAGCGGCATTCTCTTTGTCTTTCTTCTCCATAGCCGCTACACCACCCTGCTCTTTATACCACTTCAAGGTCTGCAAAGCCGCATAGATCGGCAATACAGGAGGTGTGTTAAACATCGAATCCTTATCGATGTGTGTCTTATAGTTCAACATCGTAGGGATCGGACGCTCTACATGACCCAGGGCATCCACACGCACGATGGCCAAAGTCACACCGGCAGGTGCCAAGTTCTTCTGCGCACCCGCATAGATAATGTCATATTTAGACACATCTACCGGACGAGAGAAAATATCGGAAGACATATCGGCTACCAAACGCTGCTTCACATCCAGATCTTGACGAATCTCCGTACCATAGATCGTGTTGTTCGTCGTGATGTGGAAATACTCCGCATCATCCGCAATGGTATAATTCTTGGGGATATAGGTATAGTTCTTATCCTTTGAAGAGGCTACAACCTCTACCTCACCAAACAATTTCGCCTCCTTGATCGCCTTGGAAGACCATGTACCCGTATCTAAATAAGAAGCCTTCTTGTTCAACAAGTTGTAAGGCACCATACAGAACTGCATGCTTGCACCACCGCCCAAAAAGACAACCTCATAGCCAGCCGGAACATCCAGCAACTCCTTGATTAAGGCACGTGCCTCATCATTGACAGCCACAAATTCTTTACTTCTGTGGGAGATCTCCAACAGAGACAACCCCATACCCGCAAAGTTCTCCACCGCAGCAGCGGTATTCTTGATCGTGTAATCACTCAAGATTGACGGACCTGCATAAAAATTGTGCTTCTTCATACTATCATGCTTTTTTAGAATGTTATATTTATGTTCTTAACTAATCTCATTTCAAAAACGAGCGGCTAAAGTAATCATTTTACTGAAAAATGAGAATAAAAATCGTCAAAAATCGACATTTAGACAGTATTTTTACCTTTTAGCTTACATCTATGACTCATATCGTGTGCCCCACAATGCCTTCATCCGATCAATCAGTTTTTGCTCGGCAGGGTTGGGCTGCCCTTTCCACAAGCGGGCATCCTGCAACTCCTTAGGCAAATATTCCTGCTTCACGAAATGACCTGGATAGTCATGCGCATACTTATATTCCTTGCCATAATCCAACTCAGCCATCAACTTCGTCGGCGCATTGCGCAAGTGCAAAGGCACAGGCAGATTGCCCGTACGATTGACCAGCTCCAAGGCCTCGTTGATCGCCATATAGGCCGAATTGCTCTTGGGACTACATGCCAAATAGACCGTCGTCTCCGCCAAGATAATGCGACCCTCCGGCCAACCGATCTTTTTCAGGGCATCGAAACAGGCGTTGGCGAGCAGCAGGGCATTGGGATTGGCTAATCCGATATCCTCCGACGCAGAGATCACCAATCGCCGAGCGATAAACTCCGGATCTTCTCCCCCGGCTACCATACGCGCCAACCAATAGATCGCTCCATCGGGATCACTACCACGAATGGATTTGATGAAAGCCGAAATGATGTCGTAGTGCATCTCTCCGCCCTTATCGTAGGCAGCTGGATTCTCCTGCAATCGCTCGATTACCTTGGCATCCAAAATCTCCACCTCGTTCGACTCTTCAGCCGAAACCACCAACTCCAAAATGTTGAGCAATTTACGGGCATCACCTCCGGAATAACGCAACAGCGCATCCGTCTCTGTCAGTTTGATCTGTTTCTCCTTTAACACCACATCCTCGGTGATGGCCCGATGCAACAAGGCCAACAGGTCAGCCTTATCCAACGATTTCAGCACATAGACCTGGCAACGTGAGAGCAACGGCCGGATCACCTCAAAAGAGGGATTTTCCGTAGTCGCACCAATCAAAGTCACGACACCTGTCTCCACCGCATTCAGCAAAGAATCCTGCTGCGACTTGCTGAAACGATGAATCTCGTCAATGAACAGGATAGGTGAGACACTATCAAAGAAACGATTACTCTTCGCCTTCTCTATCACCTCCCGCACATCCTTCACGCCCGAGCTAATCGCACTCAACGTATAGAAGGGCGCATTCAGCTTGTGCGCCACAATCTGCGCCAAGGTAGTTTTGCCCACACCCGGCGGTCCCCACAAGATAAACGAAGGCACTCTTCCCGCCTCGATCATCTTGCGCAACACCGCTGTCGGGCCTACCAAATGTTGCTGTCCGATGTAGGCATCCAGCGTCCGAGGACGCATTCTCTCTGCTAATGGTTGATTCATCATGGAAGCAAAAGTCGGAAGTTATTTTCATTTGACAAAGAAATCAATCGAAAAATTAAGGGCAAACAAGATGTTAGACAACATGATTTTACGACAATATGTCAATAATCCATCAAAGTAACCATTGATTCAGGTAAAGATTGATAACATTATGACACATCCAGCCTCCAAATCCGCAGAAACAGTCATAACAACCCAGGATGTACCGGACTCTACATAAAAAAGCCCTGCAGCAACTGACGTGCCACAGGGCTCCAGAAGAAATAATATTCCTTTATTTAACGAAAGGAGCGTTCTCTAAATAAGCAGCGCAATCTTTAACACCTGCAAACTGCGTACGTCCGTCAGGCATCTTCTCCAACTCTACGAAATAGTCTTGGATACCATTTGCGTACATCTGCTTGAAAATCATCTCAAAGTTCATCATACCGCTCTGACCAAATACGGCCCGATCCTTGATATGAAGCACCTTGATGCGATCCGCATGTTTCTGCAAATACTCAACCGGATCATTCTGACCCATCACTGTCCAATAAACATCCATCTCGAAATAGACCTTGGAAGGATCTGTATCACGCAACATCAAATCATAAATTTGATCGCCTACCTTCATGAAAGCCGCAAACGGATTGCCTTTCAGCTTCGCTTTCTGCTCTTCTGTAGCCACACGATTGAACTCCATGTTATGGTTGTGATAACCAAATCCGGTAGCGATACCCTCAGCCTTGATCACATCAGCGGCCTGGTTAAAGACATCACATACCAATTTGGCGTCATCATGATTCTCAATGCTGGGCATCATGGGCTGAATCAGGTATTTGCAACCCAACTTAGCATGGTCAGCCGCTGTGGCTTTCCAATACTCCATGATTTTCGGGGTAAGCTCCTTGGTATATTCCCGTACGAAAGGCACACCTTCCACACTGGGATTCACATGTGAGCTGACGATCTTCAAGCCGGCATCCTCTGCCATCTTCTTGAACTCCATCATATCGACCTTGCCAATCTTTCCCTTGCCATAGCCTGCCAACTCCAAACGCTCATAGCCCATGGCCTTCACCTCTTTCAAGCGAGCGGGTAGATCGTTATACAACTCCTGTTGCAAGGAATAAATCTGCAAGCCAAAGCTCTTTGATGCGTGAGGCATAGGTACCTCTGCCCCGGTAGCGGCAACCGCTGCGCTCGCCTTGCCTGCCAGCAAACCACCAGCAGTCATCAACGAGATATTTTTCAAGAAATCTCTTCTAATCATAATTCTGAATGATAAATAATAGGTGATTAATTACAAATTATGGATTATGAATACACCTAAACCCGGAGGTTATCCTTGATTCATAATCCATAACTATATTAGTTAGCTGCGAAGCAGCCTCATTTTATCCCTTGCAGCAATACGGCAACTTATACGGGTTGCGATATTGATACCAGTACAGGCGGTGGTTCTCAGCCTCCTTGTCACCGTCGAAGCTCAATGTAGCCGGATTCCATTTAACCGGACGACCCAACTCACGAGCGATGTTCTGCAAGCAGCAGAGTGTATTCGTGCTACAACCAACCTCTACCGGAGCGATCGGGTTCTGACGAGAGCGAACGCAATCTACGAAGTTCTGCATGTGCGGAGCGCTTGTCTCGAAGTTCTGCGGAGCCTTACCATTCTTCTGGCTCTCTTTCAACTTCTTCATATACTCCTCATACATCTTCTTGCGCTCCTCCGGAGTCATCATTCTCGGGCGCTTGTCAATAAGATTCTTCAAATCAGCGGGGATCTTAGACTGATCAGAGCAGTTGATGTAGCCACGAGCTACCTCGATCCAACCCTTATCACCTACGAACTTGATACCCTGTGCATCTGGATTATCCTCCAAGTAGGGCTGCTCCGTCATGATGATGCCATTCGCATAGCGCATAGTTGAATACTTCGTGCCATTGTATCCCTTCGGTGTGAACTCAACCGGACCTGAACCATCCATACCGATGGCAGCCTGTGCGATATCGAACATGTGCGCACCCCAGTCAGCGGTATAACCGTTACCAGTCTCTTGATACCAACGCCATGCACCCCACAGTTTCTCATTCTCTTCCGGATCCAAAGAGATAGGAGGACACAAATCGGGATGATAGTGGATCTTCGGATCATTCAACGGACCCATCCACTGGTTGAAGTTCAAGTTGGCGGGAACCGGCATCTCCGGGAGACTCAGTGGCGTAGGCGGCTCACCTACACGTGCGTAGATCTTCTCTACGTGACCAATAGCACCCTCTTGACACATCTTGATCGCAGCCTGGAACTCTGCGCTTGAACGCTGCTGGCTACCTACCTGCAGCACACGACCGTTCGCACGTACAGCTTTCACCATAGCCAAACCCTCAGTGATGGTATAAGCTAACGGCTTCTGGCAATATACATCCTTACCCGATTGACAAGCATGAATCGTAGCCAAAGCATGCCAGTGGTCAGGTGTAGCTACCTCAATAGCGTCAATATCCTTACGAGACAACAAGTCCTCATAGAACTCATACTTATCACAACGCTCATTCATTCCCTTTTGTTTCTGCCACTCAGCGACACGACGACGGAAACGCTCTGTCTTCATCGTGTCCACATCACAACATGCAGCTACCTGTACACCCGGACATGCTGCAAAACCCTTGAAATCAGACAATGCCTGCTGACCTAAGCCAATGAAACCTAAGACAACGCGATCGCTCGGTGCGATACGAACACCATCCATTTTCCAACTGGGAAGAATTGTTAAACTTGCCAAACCTAAAGCGGAAAGGCCCAAGAATTCACGGCGGCTTACGCCTTTCTTCGTGCTATCCTTCATGGTAAAACTCCTTTTTTATTGTTAATACTAATAATGGTCTGAGAATTATGCGCCAAAGATAAACATAAATCTAATATGTTCGTCAGATTGATGTGTTTTTTTTCAAAAAGCATAACCAAAGCCGACATTTAGGTAGATGGGATACATGCCAAAGGTGATTGTGTCAAAATCAGACTGAAAAATATCGTTCAAGCCCCACGTCAGATCCGCAAAGACAATCAAGTGCTGAAACGCACGCCATTCCATGCCTGCCTGCACGCCCCACTGAAACTTACGCACATCGTTAGAGAAGTCATAAGAGGCCTGATTATCCCCTGAAAATTCCACCTTCGTTCCGGTTGGATTGATCTCCCGCAAATAGCCCTCATAGACATAACCGGAGAACCCTCGGTTGGTAGCTACAGAGAAATAGGGACCGGCCGAGAAACTAACCCGCTGGTTCAATTGGTATAAAGCAGTCAATGGCACTGTGAAATAGGCATTCTCCACCTTGGTTTGCACGCCACCGGTCCAGTTTCCACGTAGCTTCTCACCTCCATTGCCAATAATCTCCATGCCGTAATTTTTGACGGTGGCTTTAGTTTCCATGCCTTTGTTCTCCAAACGCAAGCCCAACATCATACCCCAACGCCGTTCCGTTCCAATCCATTTCTTTATGTCACCCTCCAAAGAGATACAGAGCAAGGGATTATAACTGTCAATCGATCGAATCTCACGGGGTAACGGCAACGGAGAGGTTCCTCCCACATTAAAACCGGCTTTCACGGTATATTCCCAACCATGTTGTGCTAAGCTCACCACCGCATTATTACGTTCCTGTTGCGCATGAGCTACCGCGGTACACAACCACAATGCTATACCTATATATATTATATGGATTGCTCTTCTCATCTTCTATGCTTGATTTACTCGTTATTCTCCGCATGTATAATCTCCACCTCATCAATCCAAAGGGTGCTGCCTTCCGCTCCACTGAACACATCTCCCTCAATGCTGGAAGAGAAGACGATCGAGAGTTGATAGCCACCTTGCGCCAACTTCTCCTTATCAACGACCTTCCCCGGTTGCATTACGAAGGGAATATGGAAATGGGTCCACTCGTCCGTCTCTTTCTGATCACTGATCTGCGCAATGGAAACCAAGTTCGGACTGGTCATGAAATTAAAGCCATCCAAATACTTCACCTCATCATCCGTCTCAAAAAAGATCGCATAGATATTGCACTGATCTCGTTTACCCTTGACCTCCTCGCCTCCAGACATAAACTTTTCACCTGCCTTATATTTATAGTAACCACTGAGGTAAGTCGGTACAGATTCAAAAGGTCGCCCCATCTTAGAAGCACGACGACCATCAGGAATCGCACTCAACACATCAAAAGTACCGATAAACAGATTGCCGGCTGCCATCGGCATATTCAGCATATTACCAAAATCTCCGGTACTACGTGTCACCAACTTCGCACATTTTCCCTTATAGCCAGCCTCATCTTGCATCGTAGGATAATCATAAACCCCTAAGTTAATATTGGTCAAGGCAAAGCCCGCATTACCGCTCGCCCAACTGATAGAATCGCCATTCGACAAGATGTCATAAAAGATCTGGTAACGGCCATTGGTTGGCTCCATCGTAATCTGTTCAAAATGATATTCAGTGCTGATACCAGACACGATACAGCGTACTTGATAAGTCTTGCTCCATTGCTTGTCTTCTGAAGTGACGACATAGGTTTGCGGCGTGGAAAAGTCACGTGCCGTCCCGCTTTCAGGGGTTATAGTTGCGCCCTCTGTTAAAGTAAATTGCGGCGCTAACTGAGTAATATCCGCATCCGCCCTCACCAATAAAGTGACTGATTCATTGGTGATCTCAGGTTCTGCCTTCAATACCTCACCAGGCACGACACACGTCAAAATATCTGCCTCCGCATTGGGAGCCTCCGCTCGAATACAACCTGAAAGTCCCCAAAGACACAGCAACCCGCACACAGCATGATCCCAAGGATACTGCCGTTTAGGATTACGCGGGAACCATCCTTTACGCACCCGCTCTTCCTGTTCGAACAGTTCTTTGATTGTCCAAAAGGAGGAAAACGCAAACACACCACAAAGCGCAGACAGCATCAGGTTGTCCACAACCAGGGAGGCTGCTAAACCGGCCAAACCTAATAACAGGAAAATCCACCAACAACGCTTGCCCCAATAATACTCAGCCTTCACCACCACTGGGTGGAACAAGCCAATAATCAAAAAGGTAGCTATCCCGATCAGGAGGCCATCAAAATGCAATAAATCCATAGCACTACATTTACGTTACTTTTTGAGCAACAAATAAAGGCCATGCCTTGTTCAGACACAGCCTTCATCCATTTATTCTTCGCAAAGGAAATCTTAGTTCTTATTCTCGTCAGCAGAAGCAGCGGGAGCCTCCTCAACGGGAGCTGCCGGTTGTTGCGCTGTACCAAAATCAGGAGCAATTGTATTGGGATCAATTGCAACTGCGTCATTGACCTGCTGCTTAATCTCAGACTGATTCGTATTTTCTGAGCGGGGAATGAAGGCTGTGATGACGATGCTCAACACAACTACAACCCCTGCCAATGTCCAAGTTGCCTTCTCCAAGAAGTCTGTGGTCTTACGCACACCCATGATTTGGTTAGAAGAAGAAAATCCTGAAGCCAAGCCTCCACCTTTTGAATTCTGGATCAGCACGATCAAGATCAACAGGATAGAAGCGATCAAGATTAAAATAGAAATAAATACGTACATTTTTGTTTATTATTTTTTAGTGTTAATAATCAGTTTTTCCAAGAACCTAATTTGGTCTGCAAAGTAACTATTTTTTTCTGGATATTTCAAGCGTAAGTTTTGAATTATTTGCAACGCCTTCTCATATCGCCGCTGTTTGATGTAAATCCGGGCTAATGTCTCGGTCAAGCACGACTCTTCCAAGCTTTTGGGTTGCTCCTCCAATTGACGAATCGATTCAGGCAATACCTCCTGCGCCTCTCCTTTTTCCTCCATCAAATTCCGGTTACTTACTAAATGAGGTTCATTGGCGATAAAGGAATCGATCAATTCCTGATGACGCAACTTGGGTTCATCTACCTCTTCCCCTTCAACAACCGTGGATTGTTGCTCCCGCAACAGCGACCAATGCAGATAATCTGACGATGCAGAAGGTTGAAAAAGCAATGGAGCATTCGATTGCTCCTCCTCCGCATGATCCGTCAAGAAGGCGTCAATCAAGGAAAAGCTATCCGACGCAGGAGATTCTGCCAAAGGCTGCTCTACTACCTCCTGCAAGGTCTCTTCCCCTGTCATCCAAAGGAACAGGCTTCGTCGATCAGGCACACGAATAGCCAAACGCCCCAACGCCTGCGAGAATGAGGGATCCTGTAATTTTTCCAAGTTCTTCAGATAGAGCATTGTAGCTAAAGCGAAATAGGGATAATCCTCTACCAAAGCATGTAACTCCGGCAATGTCTCCACCGATAAAGCCGAAGGCTCCTCCAAATAGTGATTAAATGCCTCTCCCGTCATGTTTTACCAATTGGCTACCGTCGCATTATACACCTGGTCCACAATCTCCTCTATAATCTCCGCACACAAAGAGCTTTCCACCTGCTGCAACATTAAATTGCTATCAAACTCACGATAGGCCGAGAATGATTGCTCAAAATCCTCATCTGGATTCGTATTATTCATATAACGTACCCGCACTGTGATAGTCAAACGTGTTTGAGAGGCCAACGCATCCTCCTTCACTGCCATCGGAGTAAAGTCATAGCCTGTCACCTCGCCCTCCAAGGCCAAATCCCCATTCGATGTCACCTGCTCCAATCGAGTCTGACGAATATAGATATCTTTCAACTCCTCTGTGAACTCTGGCGCTAAAGTAGGATTCACATAAGACGCTTGGTTCGTGAAATCGCTGATCATAATCGTTTTCACCTTCGTATAGTCGATCGAGGCTCCATTGAACTTATAGGAGATCGAGCAAGCGGTCGCAATCAGCAAACCCAAAAAGACCAACAGGTTACGCATACTCATTCCAAATTATATTCCTTTATTTTCCGGTATAAGGTGCGCTCAGAGATTTTCAGATCAGCTGCGGCATTCTTCCGTCGGCCATTGTGCCGCTCTAACGCCTTCCGAATCATATCTTTCTCCACCTCTTCCAACGAAAGACTCTCCTCCTCCACGTCTTCAGCATCCTGTATAGAAGGATGAATCGAATGCACCGGAGATTGGATTGGCTGCGAGATAGTAGTAGGTGTGGTGATGTGAGAAAGATTACCAACTGAGGCCGACAAATCGTGCATATCAGATGTCATCGGGATCTGTCCGCTCATGATCTCATGCACTAACTTCTTCAACTCATTCACATCTTTACGCATATCGAAAAGCACCTGATAAAGGATCTCCCGCTCACTATTGAATTGCTTTTGCTCTTGATCCGTCTTCACCAAAACAGGCAACTTCTCCACCAACACATTCGGCAGATAGAGGCGTAAGACGTCTGCCGTGATCTCTCGTTTCTCCTCAATCACAGAGATCCGCTCGGTAACGTTTTTCAACTCACGCACATTACCCGGCCAACGGTAGGAGAGCAACAATTGGCGGGCATCTTCCTCCAAACGAACTGGCGGCATCCGGTATTTCTCCGCACAATCACTGGCAAATTTACGGAACAACAAGATAATATCCTCATTACGCTCACGCAAAGGAGGCACCTGAATAGGAACCGTATTCAAACGGTAATAGAGATCCTCTCGAAACTTACCCTCTTGCACCGCCTGCACCAAGTTCACATTGGTAGCCGCAACAATCCGGACATTGGTCTTTTGCACTTTCGAGGAACCCACCTTGATGAACTCTCCAGACTCCAATACACGGAGCAGACGTGCCTGTGTGGGAGTAGGCAACTCACCCACCTCATCCAAGAAGATCGTACCCCCATCGGCCACCTCAAAATAGCCTTTACGATCAGCCAAAGCCCCTGTAAAAGAGCCTTTCTCATGGCCAAACAATTCAGAATCAATCGTGCCTTCTGGAATGGCGCCACAGTTCACCGCAATATACTGTCCATGTTTACGCTGGCTAAACTGATGAATGATTTGCGGAAACGTCTCTTTTCCTACACCACTCTCACCGGTAATAAGCACCGACAGATCGGTTGGTGCCACTTGCAATGCCACATCAATGGCCCGATTCAAGCCACTGTGGTTACCAATGATACCAAATCGTTGTTTTACCTGTTGAATATCCATCTGTACCCCTCCTATTATGATTTACAAATACACGTTCTGTCCTTTTTATCGCTTCGCCTCGTAGGTGCGCGCATACAGGAAGTCGGCCAACTCCTCATCGGTAGGAACCGCAGCAATCACCTCCGGTAAGATTGGGTCGCCGATATAGACATGGGCTGTCTGTCCCCGCTTATTGAATGCCTCTGTCGGAATCCGCAATGTACGGATCTTCCAGCTCACGCGTCCTAACCAATAGAAAAAGGAACTGTTTTTACAGTCAAAATAGACCGGATAAACCGGCACCTTCGCTTTACGCACCAGACGAATCACACTGCGTGCCCAGGTTAAGTCCCGAATATCTTTGGCCTCTTTATTGTAAAAAGAGATTGCCCCCGCCGGGAAGAAACCCATCGGATGTCCCTCTTTTAATCGTTGCAAGGAAAGACGCACCCCATTGACATTCGCCGGATTAGCGCCTCGCTTATGGGAATCAGGCACCACGGAGATGAAATTATCCTCCATCGCCCCAATCTTGGTCAGCACACCATTGACCATCACCTTAAAGTCGGGACGACGGCTAGCAAAAATATCAATCAACATAATGCCATCCAACGAGCCGATCGGATGATTCGACACGGTGATAAAGGCTCCTTCCGGCAGACTGTCCAACAATTCAGCACGATGCACCTCATACTTCAAATCAATCACATGATCCTGCAAAAGCGCTGTCGTAAAAGCAGAGCCACGCAGATCACAATGGCGGGCATGTACCCCGTTCACCGTCTCCACATTCAGCCATTTCAGCAGCTTCTTACCTAACCAAGTGCCCACTCGTCCCTTGAAAAAGGGAACCATCTCCTGCAAGTCATAGATGTCAACCACGCTCTTCTTCATACACCAACCCGTTTTCAACGATTCAAGAAAGAGGCGCACATCTGCTCGTGCTTCCGATTCACCCAAATCAACACTCCGTTCAGCACCACGATCTCAAACAGGTAATAAGCCCATACCTCTCCCCACAACACAATAGCAAACATCACCAAGGTACGTCCATTAAAGGTCATAAGGTCAATCGTGTGCATTAACTGACGGCTTTGACGGCGAAAATCCAACCGCACAGGCTCTGGAATATCATCGCCATAACGACCATGCAAATGGCTGAGCATCTGCTGCAAGATCGGCGTCATACGCACCTGCAACGTTGTGTACCAACGATACAGGAAAAAGAAGAACTTATCCACTCCATAGGTCATCTCCTTATGCTGCGCCTTCACCTGCTCTAATGATTGAAACTCCGCCCCCTTATCCTTACTGATAAAATAGAGGTGAAGCGTCTTGTAATAATCCGTCAGATTTGCTTGCGTCAAATGCGAAAAACCGCTGGCAAAAGCCGGCACGAAAAACCAATAGGTGCCATATTCATTGGCCAATCGCAACGCAAAGGCCACGTAGATACAGGTGAACCAAATATCGCCCGCAAAGCCATCCAAGATGCGCCCGATCTTCGACTTGATACCCGTCAAACGAGCTAACTGCCCATCCACGCAATCCAAGATATTAGCAACCACCAAAAAAAGGATGCCGTAAATCGCATGACGCAAATCAGGTTGATAAAACATAAAGCCTGCGGCCGCACCTACAAAGATAGAGACTACCGTAACCATATTCGGGGTAATCCCCGTGCCGCGCAACAGACGTGCGATTTGGAATCCAATCGGACGATAGAAGATCCGATCCACAACATTTTCCGTCTCAATAGACTTCAACGATGCTTCATATTCCTTATTCAATTCACCCATTATACCTTTATTTATATGCATAGCCGCCATCTACAACGACTATCTCACCATTAAAATAGCTATTCTCAATCAACATTTTATACACTTCTGCCAACTCATCCGGATCACAGAACCGGCCCAAGGCCACCTTACGCTCGATATTCTGACGAATCTCTTTCGGTTTGGTCTTTTGCCATTCGGTGTCCACAAAACCAGGAGCAACCGCATTGACACGCAACCCATAAGGAGCCATAAACTTCACCAGATTCTTCACCAACGCATGAACAGCGCTCTTTGTCACGCCATACGCCAATGAGACGGAATGGGGCTCGATGCCCATCAAAGAGCCGGTGAATACCACACTGCCTTTCTCATTCAATAAATCAACGATGCGCTGCAACAGGAAAACCGGGAAATGCACATTGGCTTGGAAAACACGCAACCAATCAGCTGGCTGAATCTGCTCAAATGGATCACGACAGGTAATACCGGCATTCAACACCAATGCATCCAACCTGCGCTCCGCTCCGCGCAAAAAAGCATTAATCTCATCCACGGCACGAGGATCTGTTATATCCGCCCGCAACAGTTCGACCCTCACCCCATGCGCCTGACGTAATGTAGTACAAGTTGCCTCTGCCGCCTTCGTATCGGAAGCATAGGTCAAAATTAATTGATAACCAGCTTTTGCCAAACAATTTGCGACGGCTCTACCGATGCCTTTCGTACCGCCCGTAATCAATACCCATTTATCCATCTGACACCTTACAATTTCTCAGAGAATCCCTTTACCGACTCCGGCTTTGCCTGCCGTTGACTCTTGAGATTCGCCTCATACGTATCGTGAATGGTCTTCTTTAAATTCGTGGAAGAGACACCGGTACCATACGGAAAATAAAACACCTGTACGCCTAAGTCCTTCAAATAATCATATTTGCCATACCAGTCATCGCCCACGACAAACGCATCAATATTCAGTTTCTTCACGATCTCCGTGTGATCCAACGAGTGTTGCGGGATGACGATGTCTGGTGTTTTCAGCGCCTCAATAATCTGCAAACGCTCATGAAAGGGAATGATAGGCTTGGCCTTATAGGAAGAAACCAACTCGTCTGTACTCACTCCGACAATCAAGATATCCGCCAAACTGCGGGCGTAATTAATCATACGTAGATGATTATAATGGAACATATCGAATGTACCCGATGTATATACGATTGTCTTGTCTTTAAACATAGCTGTCTTTTCTTTTTAAGTCGCGAACTTACTCAAACTTTTCCTTTCTAAAAAGTTTCCAGACAAAAAGCAGTCATCACGGGATAGAAAAAGCGTCAGATAGACGAGAATCGAAGCTTTTTATTATTTTTGCACCTTCAAAGAATGAAAAAAAGTGAATCATGAAGAATATCAAGATTTTTCCCAAAGACTGGTTGCAGTTGCACCCTTATAAACAGAGCAATCCGGTGGATTCTTATTACACAGGAATCGCCAACCGCATCTACAACATCATGGAGCAAACTGAGTTGATCAACTCTTTCGAGGGTGACGAGGCAAAGCAAATCGCTATCCGTATCGCCGCCTATTTCGAAGATGTCATCTCTGAATTAGGCATCTGGCGTGCCTTCCTGTTGAAAAACAAAGAGCTCTATGGCAAATACATGCCGTTTTATACCCCTGATGATCATTATTATGACGACGAGGTGAACGCAGAGGATGTACGCTTCCTTCTTTGGCACTTCACACAGCAATACCATGGCTTCCGCAAAGGAACGGTGGTCAGCCCGGACAATTACGCCAATGAGGCGACCGCTTTGATGATCTACAAGCTTTTCTGCGACGAGTGGACGACCGCCCCGGAGAATCCTCGCATGAAGAGATTGTTCGAGGCGGAGACACGCTATGAGAACCAAGAGGCTTACGAGCCGTTATTATTCTGGTTCCACTACAACAGCTACCTTTTCACCGACAACAACCAAACGTTGACAGCGGCCATCCAACAACTTTGGCAAACACAGGCCACCAACACCCAGGAACAGGTGAACGACCTGATCATGAATACGCACCAACGATTGGCTTATACTGCCAAGAACGCTATGCTGGCGCTGACCTCACCCGAGTGGTTGGCACTAATCTTGCCGGAATCACATCCTGACCATGCCTTCTTCCAAGAGATCGCAGAGGGCTCTAAGGCCGTCATTCCTGAAGAGGTGAAAAAGGAAAACGCAGACAACTACGAGCAATTCCGCCAAGCAGCCGGCGAGAAACTCCTGCTCTATTTTGAGAAAGGAGCAGACGTAAAGACCTTCTTGACGGAGACGACCCACATCATCGCACCAGAGGCGTTCAAGATGCCTCGTGAGTTCGCAGGTCGCCATTTGGCGGTGTATGCCACTCCCCAAGAGGGCGTACAGGTTATCTTTAATGATGTAGAGTGCATCAAGGATGAGCAAAATCCCTATTACGATGCGGAAGTGGCCGCCAAGCAAGCCCTCTCCTTCTTCATTGTTAAGCATTGCAGTGTCTATCTGCTCGCTGAAATGATGAATAGAGGCATGTTGGCCGATGCCCAAGCCAAAAGCTTGCTGGGTGACGAACGAAGCAAAGCCATCATTCAAGAGAACTGGCCCTTCTTGATTCGCTATTTTATTCGTGAATACACGAAATAAATATGAGGTTATTTACAGCTGAATAAGTGAATAACTTACGAGTTGTTAAGCCGTAAGCTTACGGCTACAGGTAGTGACAAGCTTGCGGCTTGACTATCCGTAAGCTTATGACTTAACAACCTATTAATAAGTACATTTCCCTCCCTTTTAAGTACTTTAGGAACATTGTTTGCAGAACTCTGATTTGAGTTAGCAAGTCAATATGCAGAAAAGTTCAAGTCCCTACTCCATAGGATCAATCACGACTTCTGGAATGAACAGGAGGAACTATATGCGGACTTTTACGGCACAAGGGAACAAGCTTTGCAAACCACGAAGGGCGCCATTGAGCAGGTTCTTATTCAAGCGGATACAGCCGTTCGCCAATCTCAAGTCGCCAAATACGAAACAATGTACAAACAGTTCGAGAGTTATCCTAAAGGTACGCAGAAAGGATGGCTGACGAATCGGAATTGGGTAATCAGAATTCTACAGGTGTCCAAGCCATGTCAGAGGCAGCCTATGGAAGGATAGACGAGTCGATGGCCTACGTCAAAGACATAGTTAAAACGTTTGGGCAAACACTGCCCGGATCTATTAACGAGATGATGCCCGATTACGGATGCCCGGCACAAGCCTGGACAATCTATGGAATTGCAACCCCCTTAATCCGCTACGTATTCGGAATCCATCCTGAATCGTATAAAAAGACGATCACTTTCTCTCCACAACTTCCAACTGGTTGGGATCAGATTTCCATTAGCGATCTGGAAATTGGCAGCAACACCATCAACTACCAAGTGATAAGGACTGAACAAGGATTGGATATCAAACTGGATACTACTTGTCCTGATTGGAACTATAGCGTTGAGCCGAAGTCAATTCCCATTCATCAATTTGTAGTGAATGGACGAACATTACCAATTAACCAACGCTAATTCCTTATTTCGGGGAGAGGATCGATGGTTAAAGCGCAAAGATAATCTTTTCTTTTTGAATAGTCGTTCTAATTCTGCGAAATCTTCCCGCGAGCCGCGAGAGCCTTTTTCAGGGGTGAAAATTGTTCTCGCGAGTCGCGGCGCGTTTTTTACAGCGTGAAAATTCCTCTCGCGAGCCGCGAGAGCTTTTTTACAGCGTGATATTTCTTCCCGCGAGCCGCGAGAGCCTTTTTACAGCGTGATATTAGCTCTCGCGAGCCGCGGCAGCTATTTTACAGGGTGATATTCTTTCCCGCGAGCCGCGGCGGCTTTTCTACAGGATGAAATTAGCTCTCGCGAGTTGTGAGCATGTGTATTGAAAGAACCACTGCAGGATAGCATGGAAATAAAAAAGGCGACCTTTCGATCGCCTTTTTATCTATAGAAATTTGAATTATTCCCACTCAATTGTCGAAGGTGGCTTCGAGCTGATGTCATAGACAACGCGATTCACACCCTTCACCTTGTTGATGATCTCATTAGAGACCTTCGCCAAGAACTCGTAAGGCAGTTGTGCCCAATCGGCAGTCATCGCATCCGTAGAGGTAACGGCACGCAAAGCAACCGTATTCTCATAAGTGCGTTCATCACCCATCACACCAACAGAACGGATTGGCAACAGGATCGCACCCGCTTGCCATACCTTGTCATAAAGACCCCACTCACGCATCAACGACATATAAATATCATCCGCATCTTGCAGGATACGTACCTTCTCCGCTGTGATGTCGCCCAAGATACGGATACCTAAACCGGGACCAGGGAAGGGATGCCGCTTGATCAAATGCGGCTGCATGCCCAACTCCATACCTACACGACGAACCTCATCCTTGAACAACAGGCGAAGCGGTTCAACCAGCTTTAAGTTCATCTTCGCAGGCAGACCACCTACGTTGTGGTGGCTCTTGATTACCGTACCTGTAATAGACAAGGACTCAATCACATCCGGATAAATCGTACCTTGACCTAACCATTTTATATCTTTCAGCTTATGTGCCTCCTCGTCAAATACGTCAATGAAGCCCTTGCCAATAATCTTACGTTTTTTCTCTGGATCGCTCACGCCGGCCAACTCGCCATAGAACTTCTCCTTGGCATTCACGCCGATCACGTTCAATCCTAAGTGCTCATAATCTCTCAGCACATTCTCAAACTCATTCTTACGCAGTAAACCATGATCTACGAAGATACAAGTCAAGTTCTTACCAATCGCTTTGTTGAGCAATACCGCCGTAACAGAAGAATCCACACCACCTGAAAGTGCCAAGATCACCTTGTCATCGCCCAACTTCTCTTTCAACTCTTTCACGGTTGATTCGATAAACGAAGCCGGGGTCCAATCTTTTGCGCAACCACAGATGTTCAAGAAATTGTCAAGCAATTTCGTACCATCCTTCGTGTGGAACACCTCCGGGTGGAATTGTACACCCCAAGTCTGCTCACCCTCTACGTGGTAAGCGGCAGCTTGCACGTCATCAGTGCTGGCAATGATCTTGAAGTTCTCCGGAAGCGCAGTGATTGTATCACCATGCGACATCCAAATTTGCGAACCGACAGGTATATCTTTCAGCAAAGGATCCTCACCCTTTATGGTCGTTAAGTTAGCGCGACCGTACTCACGCGAGTTTGCCGGCTCCACCTTGCCACCCGAAGTATAAGCCAAGAATTGCGCTCCATAACAAATGCCTAACACCGGATATTTACCCCGAATTTGTGTCAGATCTGCCTTGAAAGCATTCTCATCATACACCGAATAAGGACTACCTGAAAGAATCACACCCTTAACGTCTGTCGCATCATGTGGGAATTTGTTATACGGAACGATCTCGCAATACATGTTCAACTCTCTGACCCGACGGCCAATAAGCTGTGTTGTTTGCGAGCCGAAATCTAAAATAATAAGTCTCTCGTGCATGAAGTTATGATTAAAGGAGAGGTTCCTGGCGGATTCGAACCGCCGTACACGGTTTTGCAGACCGCTGACTAAGCCACTCATCCAAGGAACCAAGAAATATTGCCTCTAACGTAAAAACCCTCTCGTGGAGGTTCCTGGCGGATTCGAACCGCCGTACACGGTTTTGCAGACCGCTGACTAAGCCACTCATCCAAGGAACCAAAGCATCACTTGCGGATCCTCCCGCTTTTGCGAGTGCAAAGAAAGAGATTAATTTTGGATTACACAAGTTTTCTTCCGCTTTTTTCCAATCGCCCTATTTCATGAAGACAAAATAGACCGCCAAGATCAGACAGACACAAGCGGCCACATGGTTCCAATGAAAAGACTCACCCTTAAATGCGGTCGCACTGAAAATGACGAACACGACCAAGGTGATGACCTCCTGAATCACCTTGAGCTGCATCAAGCTAAATGGCCCGCCATTGTCGCGAAACCCGATGCGGTTAGCCGGCACCTGGAAGCAATACTCAAACAAAGCCAAAAACCAACTGAACAAGATGACACCGAACAGCGGCAAATGGTCGAACCAGCTGAACTGCTGGCGCATCTTCAAATGGCCATACCAAGCACACGTCATGAAAATGTTAGATACAATCAACAATAAAATGGCATAAACTCCTTGCATAGTGTTTTATCTCTGTTTTTGGGGTAAATAATCGGTTTGAACATTTGTCATGCTGCTCCATAGGCTATGCCGAGCATCCGGGCAGATCTCCTCCATACGGGCCAAAAGCCCCTTCATCTCCGCCCTATTGGATGCTGTCTCATAAGGGCAACGTTTCAACTGCTGCCGATAGCCTCGCAGTGCTGCTACCTGATGTAACTCTTGCTCCGTCACGAGGCAGAGCGGACGAATAATCTCCATAGCGAACTTATCCATCCGCAACCGAGGGGGCATCGTGCCAAACGCACCTTGATGAATCAAGTTCATCAAAAGGGTCTCCAATATGTCATCTTGATGGTGCCCTAACGCCAACTTGCCACACCCCTCCCGCTTAGCGATCTCGAAAAGGGCTTTTCGGCGCATCCATGAGCAAAGGAAGCAGGGAGATTTTCGTCGATCAGTGGAGGGATCAAACTCAGTCTCCTCCACAATAAAAGGCATGCCTTGCGCCTCCACCTGCTGACGCAGATAGTCCAAATCAGAATGATAAGGGATATTACGCATGATCACATGCGCCACAACTACCTCAAAGCGAGGGTTAAAGATCTTGGATCGACGACCTAACAGCTCTACCAAGGCCAAGGAGTCTTTGCCTCCTGACAGGCCGATCAGCACCCGATCACCCGTTTGAATCAGCCCATAGTCGAAGATCGCCCGTTTGACCTTCTCCTCCACTCGCTTAAAAATCCGTTCCTCTTCCATCAACCGCATCATGCCTACCTAATCATCGTTAATGAGGGTGCAAAATTAGAGAATTATCTCATCGTTTAGCTGGCTAATCAAAAATATTCTTACCTTTGAGACGTGATCAAACGAAATAAATGGAATAGACAAAATGGAACGGTTACCCCAAAAAATGCTTTGCGCACTCGGATTGACACTGCTTTGCAGTAGCTCCCTACTTTTCGGGCAAAGCCTGGATCAAGCCAAAAAACTCTATAACGAAGGGCAATACGCAGAGGCAAAGCCTGCTTTTGAGCGTTTAATCAAGCAAGCGCCCAGCAATCCCTCCTATAATTTATGGTACGGCGTCTGCTGTTTGGAGACTGGCGATCTGACCACAGCCGCCAAACACCTCAAAGTGGCCGTCAAGCGTCGCACGCAAGAGGCTTATCGCCATTTAGGCGAGCTCTATCTACTGACTTATCAATTTGATGAGGCGGCTGAGATGTTCGAGGAGTATATCAGCCTACTCACCAAAAAGAAACAAGACACAGCACCTTACGAAGCCCGATTGGAAATAGCCAATGAGGGAAGTCGATTGTTAGACAAGGTGGAGGCCGTGGAGATTATTGACAGTATGGTGGTGGACAAAACAGATTTCCTATCCGCCTATACATTAAGCGAAGAATCGGGGAAACTCAACTATTACGATGAGTTTTTCCAAACTGGACAGGAGGTGGCCGCTACCGTTTATACCAACCAAAAAGGGGATAAGATTTATTATGCGCATCCTACGGAAGAGAACCAAACCAGCCTGTTCACCCAATCCAAACTGATGGATCACTGGGGCGACGAGAAGCAGCTGCCCATGAATGTAAACAGCTCTACTAACGACAATTACCCCTTTGTGTTGAGCGACGGTGTAACGCTCTATTACGCCTCGGAAGGCAATGGTTCATTGGGGGGTTATGACCTGTTTGTAACTCGTTATAACACCAGCTCTGACTCCTACTTAACTCCTGAGCAGTTAGGTATGCCTTTCAATTCGCCCTTCAACGACTACATGATCGTGTTCGACGAAGCCAAACAGTTAGGTTGGTTCGTCTCCGACCGTCATCAGCCAAAGGGTAAAGTCTGCGTTTACCTCTTTATCCCCGACGCAAACCATACACGAGTAGAGAGCGATGACATCGAGCTTAAACGTAGGTTGGCCGCCATCAACGCCATCCAAGAGAGTTGGAAGGCAGGGGCGGATTACTCTGCACAGATTCAGTTAGCCCATCAAGCCATGCCTTTTGGTAAACCGGAGGTTCACAAAGATTTTACCTTTGCTATCAATGATCAGCTTACCTACTATATATTAGAGGATATACAAAGCCCCGAAGCTAAAAAACTCTATCAAAAAGCAATCGCTTTGCGTAAGCAGATCCAACAGCAAACGGACAAATTGGAGGCTCTTCGCACCAATTACCACAAAGGGAACAGCAGCAAGAAAGAGCAACTGACCCCTACAATCCTGCAGGCAGAACAGCAGCTGGAAGAACTGCTCCCACAACCAGACGAGTGGGAAAAGAAAGCACGCAACGCAGAGATACTCTTCCTAAGTAAGAAAAAATAAGATTGTCAAACGGCTAAATATGCTATCTATGGAAACTGAATTTTTCCCCCTTATTCTTTTAGGCGCAGCGGTATTGCTACTGTCTATATTTTTCTATTATGTGCCGTTCCTACTCTGGATCTCGGCTAAAGTATCCGGCGTGAATATCTCGCTGATTCAACTCTTTTTAATGCGTATCCGTAAAGTACCTCCCTATATCATTACCCGTGCGATGATCGAAGCCCATAAAGCGGGTTTGAAATCGTTGACGCGCGACGAATTGGAGGCCCACTACTTGGCAGGCGGTCACGTAGAGAAAGTGGTACACGCCTTGGTTTCTGCCTCCAAGGCCAACATTGATCTTCCCTTTCAAATGGCAACCGCCATTGACTTGGCCGGACGTGACGTATTTGAGGCCGTACAAATGTCGGTCAATCCGAAAGTGATCGACACACCGCCGGTAACCGCCGTAGCGAAAGATGGTATCCAGTTGATTGCCAAGGCTCGTGTAACCGTCCGAGCCAACATCAAGCAATTGGTGGGCGGTGCCGGAGAGGAAACGATCTTGGCCCGTGTAGGTGAAGGCATAGTCTCTTCAATCGGTTCGTCAGACAGTCACAAGACGGTCTTGGAAAATCCTGACTCTATCTCTAAATTGGTCTTGCGCAAGGGATTGGATGCCGGTACGGCTTTTGAGATTCTTTCAATTGACATCGCAGATATTGACATAGGTAAAAACATTGGTGCCTATCTGCAAATGGATCAAGCACAAGCGGATAAGAACATCGCCCAAGCCAAAGCCGAGGAGCGCCGTGCGATGGCTGTCGCCTTAGAGCAAGAGATGAAAGCCAAAGCGCAAGAGGCACGTGCCAAGGTGATTGAAGCCGAGGCTGAAGTACCCAAAGCAATGGCTGATGCCTTCCGTTCCGGCAATTTGGGCGTGATGGATTATTATAAAATGAAGAATATCGAGGCGGATACGTCGATGCGAGAGTCCATCGCTAAACCGGCTAATGCCCCGGCCAACAAACCGTTGAAATAAAAAGATACTACCATGATCTCCCCTTCTGAACTAATCATCAATGCAGATGGCAGTGTTTTTCATCTGCATCTACGCCCGGAGCAATTAGCGGATCGGGTGATCCTGGTGGGCGATCCCGCCAGGGTCTCCGTGATAGCCAAACGTTTCGAAAGCCAAACGTGTGAAGTCTGCAACCGTGAGTTTCATACCATCACTGGATATTACAAGGGCAAACGCATCACGGTGGTCTCACACGGCATTGGCACAGATAATATCGACATCGTATTGAATGAGTTGGATGCCTTGGCCAACATCGATCTAACTACCCGCACGATCAAGCCTGAGTTTCGTCAACTGACCTTGGTGCGCATTGGCACCTCCGGAGGATTACAACCTTACACCCCAATTGGCACCTATGTGGCCGCAGAACGCTCTATCGGATTTGATGGTGTACTCTATTTCTATGCCCATTCTGAACAAATCCGAGATCTGCGCCTGGAAGAGGAGCTGCTGCGACAATTGGATTGGCAGCTGACTGGGTTGAAGCCCTATGTAGTCCCAGCGGATCACTCACTGATTGAGCAGATTACACAAGGAGATATGCTGCGAGGCATGACCATCGCCGCCAACGGTTTTTATGGACCACAAGGACGTAAGTTGCGTTTAGATTTAGCTGATCCATTGCTCAACCAGAAGATAGAGGCTTTTGAGTTTGAGGGACAGCGAATCACAAACTATGAGATGGAGAGTTCCTCGTTGGCAGGTTTGGCCGCATTGATGGGCCATCGTGCGATGACCGTCTGTTGTATCATCGCAGGGCGTGTCAGCCATAACATGAAGACCGACTACGCCTCTGCGTTAGACAACTTGATTGACACGGTGTTAGAGCGTATCTAAACTATTCCGTCAAGAAACCCTGCTCTTTCAGTACCTGCAGGAAAACGGCAGAGAAATGGAGGTTGTTCGACTTCGTATAACGAATATCCGTGAAGACCTGCGCCAAAGTTTCTTTGCCATTTTCTGCTACAAATCGCTGGTTGACAGCCAATGCCTCCTTCTCCGCATAGAGGGCATCAATCAACTCTGGTGTATAATCCACATACCGCTCAGTATGTAAAATAGCCGCCAATGGCAACCGTTCGGATTGTGCAGGCAATGGTGCAGCGGGATAACCCACGGTCACTGTCACGATAGGTACCACCAGGCGAGGCAGATCCAAAACCTTGATAATCTGATCCACATTATAGGTAGTCGTTCCCAAATAACAAATGCCTAATCCCTGCTCCTCTGCGGCATCACAAAAGCTCTGCGCAAAAAGCATCGCATCAATCGTAGCGGCGATAAAGGTCTGGAAATTATCAAATCCAGCCTCCGCTTTCCGACAAAAGGCCCATTTCACAAAACGATTCACATCCGCGCAAAAGGTCAACACCACCGGGGCACTTGTAACCATCGGTTGATTAAAATGAGCTGGAGCCAAACGCTGCTTCTGATCAGCGTCTCGTGTTACCACCACACTGTATAACTGCATGTTGCCAGTGTTAGAAGCCTGCATGGCCACCGTCAGTAACTCATTCAGCAATGTTTCCGGAATATCCTGATTGGTATATTGGCGAATTGTCCGCCTGGTTTTCATACTTTCCACGTCTTAATTGATGATTTATGATTTTTATTGTACATTTGTGGTCACAAACTTAGCATAAATAACAGAACAGAACAATTATAATTCACTATTTATAGTTTATAAATCTAAGAAATATGTCATCCAAAGTTTATTTTACGAATCTGCGCACCAACCCCAGCAGCAACCTGCTCGACAAGATGGAGCGCTTGGTTAAGAGAGCAGGTATCGCCAACATCGACTTCAAGAATCAGTTCGTAGCGATCAAGATCCATTTTGGAGAGCCGGGCAACTTGGCCTATATCCGTCCGAACTATGCCGCCCGTATGGTCCGACTGATCCGCAGCTTAGGCGGCAAACCCTTCTTGACCGATAGTAATACACTTTATTCCGGAGGACGTTCCAATGCGGTCGATCATCTGAAAGCGGCCATGGAGAATGGCTTCAACCCTATTTCAGCCGATTGCAATGTGATCATCGCCGATGGCTTGAAAGGTACGGACTACCGGGAGATCGAGATCGACGGAAAGTATTGCAAGGCTCCGAAAATAGGTGCAGCCATCGCAGATGCAGACATCGTAATCAGCATGAACCACTTCAAAGGCCATGAGCAAGCTGGCTTTGGAGGTGCACTGAAGAACCTGGGTATGGGTAGTGCCAGTGTGGGCGGTAAATTGGAGTTGCACAGTGCTTCCCAACCCAAAATCAACACCGACAACTGCATTGGCTGTAACATCTGCGTGAAGCATTGCGCCCACGATGCTATCCATCTGAACAATCGCAAGGCCGAGATAGACTACACTAAGTGCGTAGGTTGCGGCCAGTGCGTAGCGCTTTGCCAGCATGAGGCCGCCGTCGTGGCCGATTGGGACACCTCCGAGCACTTGAACTACAAGATTGACGAATACTCGAAAGCGGTCTTGAAAGGCAAGCCAAATTTCCACATCAGCTTCATCATGAACGTCTCTCCCGAGTGCGACTGCTGGAACCACAATGACGCAGCCATCGTACCAGACTTGGGTATCGCAGCCTCTTTCGATCCGGTAGCGCTCGACCAAGCTTGTGCCGATATGGTGATAAACGCACCGATCTTGGGTGGTAGCAAACTGGCAGAGAGCCATCCGCACGAGCATTTGGAGGGTGAGGACAAGTTCCACTTGATCCATCCGGACACCAACTGGAAGGCTGGCTTAGACTATGCGGAAGAGATCGGTTTGGGCACAAAGGCGTACGAGTTGATTAACGTATAATTCGAAGATCGACCGAATGAGTACCATTTGTGCTATTTCTACAGCTCCAGGCACAGGAGGAATCGCCGTCATCCGGGTCTCAGGCTCGGAGGCGATTCGCCTGTCTGAACGTATCTTTCATGCACGTAATGCCCAAAAGCAATTGAGCCATTTAGCGGGAGGTACCTTGACCTATGGCCAAGCCTTCAATTTGCAAGGAGAACTGATAGATGAGGTGGTGGCCGCACTCTTCCGGGCACCCCACTCATTTACGGGCGAAGACACGGTGGAGCTCAGCTGTCATGGCTCACTCTTCATCCAACAGCAACTGTTGCAAGCTCTGATTGACGCAGGTTGCCGCTTAGCAGAACCGGGAGAGTTCACCCGCAGGGCCTTTCTGAATGAGAAAATGGATTTAAGCCAAGCCGAGGCGGTAGCCGATTTGATTGCCTCCACTTCGGCTGGGCAACATCGTTTAGCGCTCAACCAAATGCGAGGGGGATTCAGTCGAGAGCTGACCCAACTGCGTGATCAGCTGCTGCACATCACTTCCCTTATGGAGTTAGAGTTGGATTTCAGCGACCATGAAGATTTGGAGTTTGCCGATCGCAGTGAACTGACAACCTTGGCCGACCATATTGAAACTAAAATCGCCCAATTGGTCAACTCTTTCAGCGTAGGCAATGCCATAAAGAATGGTACACCAGTAGCTATCATTGGTGAGACCAATGCGGGTAAATCCACATTGTTGAATGCGCTTTTGGGAGAAGAGAAAGCCATCGTCAGTGATATTCATGGTACCACACGTGATGTGATTGAAGACACGATCAACCTCTCTGGTCACCTTTTTCGATTCATCGACACAGCTGGTATCAGACAAACGACCGACACCATCGAATCATTGGGCATCGCTCGTAGCTTCAAAGCGTTAGACAAGGCTCAGATCGTTATCTTGATGGATGATCTTTCCTGTCCTCTGGCTAACTTTGAGCACTTTCTGGAGCAAATAACCCCTCACCTCAATCATCAGCATGTAATCGTCGCACACAACAAGTGTGATCTCTGCAGTGAGGAGACGAACCGAGGCTCACTTCCTAACAGTTGGTCTCAAGTATATATCTCCGCAAAGGAGCAAACAGGCATCGACCAACTCCGTGAGCGATTGGTTAAGGCAGCCCAATTGCCCGACCTGCAAGCAGGCGACATCATTATCAGCAATATGCGTCATTACGAAGCCCTCACTCATGCGTTGGAAGCTATCCAGCGTGTACAAACCGGCTTGCAAACCCAACTCTCAGGCGACTTCATTTCACAAGATCTCCGCGAGTGCATCTTCCACCTTAGTGACATAATCGGAGAAGTCACTACCGATCAGGTACTTGGTAATATCTTCAGTCGATTCTGCATCGGAAAGTAGTATCTCTCAACCCTCCACCTCCTCTACTGCACCATTAACAAGGCGGTAGCATTGGCCACTTTCTGGGCAGCAAGCTAAGCCAGAACGATCAAAAGAGAGACGGTGCCCATAGGCACTCACCCACCCTATCTGACGGGAGGGATTACCCACCACCAACGCATAAGGAGGCACATCTTTCGTAACAACCGCACCTGCCCCTACCATGGCATAACGTCCAATCGTATGGCCACAGACAATGGTCGCATTGGCACCAATGGATGCACCTCGCTCCACCCGAGTCTTCCGGAACTGATCTTTACGTACAATCGCACTACGAGGATTGATCACATTGGTAAACACACAGCTGGGGCCTAAGAAGACATCATCTTCACAGGTCACACCTGTGTAGATCGAAACATTGTTCTGCACTTTCACGCCATTTCCCAACACAACACCCGGAGAAACGACCACATTCTGCCCAATGTTGCATCGCTCCCCAATGCGACAGCCCTGCATAATATGACTGAAATGCCAAATACGGGTGCCCTCTCCTATCTCACACCCGGCATCCACTACCACTGTTTGATCTGCTTGATAGGCCATAAGCTTATATCTATTTATATATAAGGAAAATCGTTGGACGTTTACTTAAATCGGGCAACTTACCTGCCCACTCCTTGATTGGACGTGTCCGGATAAACTCGTCCGCACAAGTCAAGTTAGAGGCAATACAGAGTTTGGTTGAAGGGCGACAAGTGCGAACCAACTCCTCCGCTAATTTATTGTTGCGATAGGGAGTCTCTATGAAAAGTTGCGTCTGGCTCTCTGTATAGATACGTCCCTCCAACTTTTTGATCATCGCTGTTCGGGCTCCCGCCTCGATAGGTAAATAACCATGGAAAGCAAAACTCTGCCCATTGAATCCCGATCCCATCACGGAAAGCAAGATGGAGGAAGGTCCCACCAAAGGAACCACTGGATACCCTTTTCGTTGGGCGATAGCCACCACATCCGCACCCGGATCAGCCACAGCCGGACAGCCGGCCTCTGAGATCACCCCTATAGACTCCCCCTTAGCCAAGGGCGCTAAATAGCCCGCCACCTGATCGGATGAGGTATGCTTGTTCAACTCATAAAAGGTCAGCTCATCAATCACAAGCGAGGGCTCTTCCCGCTTCAAGAAGCGACGAGCCGTCCGCACATTCTCCACGATAAAATGACGAATCGAAAGAATCACCTCCCGGTTATAAGCCGGAAAGACACGATCATGTGCCGTATCTCCCAGCGTGGTAGGAATCAAGAAAAGAGATGCACTCATATACGCAATGTTTTACGCGAAAGTAGTACTTTTGCGGCAAACAAACCGAATAAGAATGGCACTTCCTACAGATTTTGTGACCCGCACACAGGCTTTATTGGGCGAGGCTTATCCGCTCTTTGAGGCCGCTCTCCAAACGACACCTCCCGTAAGCCTCCGTATAAATAAGGCTAAAGGCACCACGATTCCACAAGGAGGAAACCCGGTAGCCTGGTGCGAGACAGGCTTTTACCTACCTGAGCGCCTTACCTTTACGTTTGACCCCCTGTTTCATGCGGGCGCTTATTATGTACAAGAGGCCTCTTCGATGTTTTTGGAGCAGGTGATAAAGGCTTATGTAAAAGAGTCTGTTCGTTGCCTTGATCTTTGTGCTGCACCGGGTGGGAAATCCACGCTTTTAGCCGGATGCCTCCCGAAAGGAAGCCTTTTGGTCAGCAACGAGGTGATTCGCTCGCGCAGTTATGTTTTGGCGGAGAATATGGCCAAATGGGGAAATCCCAACTGTGTAGTGCTCAACAATGATCCTGCAGCTATCGGAGAAGCATTGCCCCACTTCTTTGATCTGATAGTAGCCGATGTGCCCTGCTCAGGAGAGGGCATGTTTCGGAAAGATAGCGACAGTGCCGGTGAGTGGAGCGTAGAACATGTGCAACTGTGCGCAGCCCGTAGCCGTCGGATCATTCATGATGTATGGGAAGCTCTGAGACCCGGTGGATTACTGGTCTATAGCACTTGCACCTACAACACAGAGGAGGACGAGGAGAACATCCACTATTTAGTGGAAACGTTTGGCGCAGAATCGTTAATAATCCCGATACCGGAGGCTTGGCAAATCTGCGGTCCCTTGCGCTATGCACATCCCGTCTATCGTTTCTTCCCACACCGCATTCCAGGCGAGGGGTTCTTCTTAGCAGTCTTACGCAAAAAAGAGGAGGAGATCAGCCCTCGCAAAACTAAACGGAAAAAGGAGAAGGGCAAAGCGACACCCGCCATTCCCGCTCAAGCGACACACTATCTGCAAGAACCGGAATGTTTCCAATTCGCTTGGAGAGGCACTCAGCTGATCGCCTATCCCAAAGCCTTGGCTGAATCGATTCAGCAACTAATAGATAGTTCACTGCGTCCCCTATCCATGGGTATTTTCCTTGGTGAGCTGAAAGGGAAAGACCTAATTCCCTCCGAAGAATTGGCCCTTAGCACCGCCCTCAACCCGGAGGCATTCCCGAAGGTAGAGTTGACTTGGGAAGAGGCCATTCGATACCTACGCAAGGAGGCGATTACCCTGCCTTTGGAGGTTCCAAGAGGCAATGTGATCGTAAGCTACCAAGGCTATCCGTTGGGATTTGTCAAGCATTTAGGGAATCGTTCCAACAACCTCTATCCTGCTGAGTGGCGTATCCGCAGCAGTCACCTGCCCGAGGAGGTGAAGCTCTTTGATGCGGATGAAACAAAATAGCGTGTTTCTATTTGGGCTGAAAGGCTTGCACATCCAAATTCTTTTCAGTACGTTTGCGGCACTTTAGACTAAGTTTATTTTATTATTCACAAACAATTTTATCTGTTCTATGATGAAGAAGTTAACTTTTTTGGCACTTTTCACATTCCTCAGTGCCACTTCGTTTGCCCAGCAAGCGCTGTTTGGTGGACAAAACGTCATCTCTCCGGAGGTGCATCCGGACAATACCGTGACATTCCGATTCATGGCTCCCAAGGCTGTGAAAGTACAAGTAACCGGTGATTTCCTGCCGACACAAAAAGCTGAGACTCCCTTTGGCATGGCCGATGTACCCGGATCCGTGGATCTCAAAGAGGGGAAAGAGGGTATTTGGGAATACACGACCCCCAATCCCCTTCCCTCTGAGTTGTACAGCTACTCATTTATCGTGGACGGTTTGAAAACCACCGACCCGAACAATGTCTATCTGAATCGTGACGTAGCATCCGTAACCAACATTTTCATCACGAAGGGTGGCCAAGGCGATTATTACAGTGTAAATAAGGTACCGCATGGCACCGTAGCTCGCCGTTGGTATGACAGTCCGACATTGGGCATGAGCCGTCGAGTAACCATCTACACCCCAGCAGGCTATGAGACAAGTGGAAAAAAATATCCAGTATTCTACCTGTTACATGGTATGGGTGGAGACGAGGAGGCTTGGATCGCTTTGGGACGTACCGCACAGATCATGGATAACCTGATCGCTCAGGGCAAGGCTGAGCCAATGATCGTGGTGATGACCAACGGCAATGTCGATCAAGAGGCAGCTCCGGGTGAGTCCAGCTTAGGGCTGTACAAACCGAACATGCAGTTGCCCAAGACCATGGAGGGTAGTTTCGAGAGCTCATTCCCCGATGTTGTGAAATTTATAGAGAGCAACTACCGGGTAGATAAGAAGAAAGCCAAACGTGCGATCGCCGGTTTGTCTATGGGAGGTTTCCACTCGCTCCACATCTCTAAGCAATACCCGGATATGTTCGACTATGTGGGACTTTTCTCAGCCGCCATCCTGCCGAGAGAGGATTCTGAGTCACCCATCTACCAAGACATGGATAGCAAGTTGAAGATCCAGTTCAGCAAGAAGCCGAAACTCTATTGGATCGCTATCGGCAAGACAGACTTCTTGTACAAGAACAATGTGGATTACCGCAAGAAGTTGGATGACAACGGTTACAAGTATGAATATTATGAGAGCGAGGGTGGCCATATCTGGAAGAACTGGCGAATCTACCTGACTGAGTTCGCTCCGAAACTCTTCAAATAAAGTAACTTTCGTGTAGAGACATTGGGCGCAATGTCTCTACATTTGCCTCTCCAACGCAGCGAGTAAGTTTTCAACAATTCGGGTAATTTATCAACAAAACCAGCAATGTTTCGACTTAGCCCTGTGTGATTCGTGTTTTAATGTGTAGTTTTGTCCCATTATTTAATAGGTATTGTATGGGAAAGATTATCGCTTTAGCAAATCAAAAGGGCGGAGTCGGGAAGACAACCACAACCATCAACTTAGCCGCCTCCTTGGCTGCCTTAGAGAAAAAAGTATTGGTAGTAGATGCTGATCCTCAGGCTAACGCCTCTTCTGGTTTAGGAGTGGACATCCGCAATGTCAGGCTTTCAATCTATGAATGTTTGGTCAGTGGGGAGAATGCTGAAGGGGCTATTGTCAAGACTGAGGTTGAAGGATTGGATGTAATTCCCTCACACATTGATTTAGTGGGAGCAGAAATCGAGATGCTAAATTTAGAGAACCGGGAACGCATCCTAAAACAGTTGCTCACACCTTTAAAAGAACAATATGATTATATTCTCATTGACTGTTCACCTTCATTAGGTCTAATCACTGTCAATGCATTAACCGCAGCAGACTCGGTGATCATCCCCGTGCAATGTGAGTATTTCGCCTTAGAGGGCATTAGTAAATTGCTAAACACCATCAAGATCATCAAATCAAAGCTTAACCCAAGCTTGGAAATCGAAGGTTTCTTGATGACCATGTATGACTCTCGTCTGCGATTGGCCAACCAAATCTACGAGGAGGTAAAACGTCCTTTCCGAGACTTGGTCTTCACGACGGTGATTCAGCGTAATGTGAAACTAAGCGAAGCCTCCAGCTATGGCAAGCCTGTTTTGCTCTATGATCCTGACTCCAAGGGTTCGATCAACCACATGCAACTGGCAAAAGAGATTATTGCAAAGAACAAGTAAACTGAAAAGAAGAGATTATGGCAGCATTAAAAAGACCGGTATTGGGACGAGGATTGGATGCCTTGATTGCCTTAGACGACTTAAAGACAAGTGGTTCCTCCTCGATCAATGAGATTGAATTGAGCAAGATACAACCTAATCCAGAGCAACCTCGTTCCGTATTCGAACAGGAGGCACTGGAAGAGTTAGCCATGTCCATTCGTTCCATGGGGGTCATCCAGCCCATCACGCTCAAAGAAATCAATGAGAATCAATACCTCATCATTTCAGGAGAGCGTCGTTATCGAGCTGCCTTAATGGTCGGTCTGGAGCGCATACCCGCCTACATCAAAACAGCAGCAGACGAGCACATCATGGAGATGGCTTTGATTGAGAACATTCAACGTGAGGATTTGAACTCCATTGAGATTGCCTTGGCCTACCAAAAATTGATGGAAAATTACGGAATGACACAAGAGCAACTAAGCGAGCGAGTGGGCAAAAAACGAACCACTATCGCCAACTATCTACGTCTCTTAAAGCTCCCTGCAGAGATACAAATGGGATTGAAAGATAAAAAGATAGACATGGGCCATGCTCGAGCCTTAGTTCCTGTGGACGACCCTGAAGTGCAGTTGGCATTCTATGAGCAGATTATGGAACAGGGATTATCAGTACGCTCTGTCGAGGAGATGGTACGTCAGGTTACTGAGAAGAAAAAGCTCAGTTGTGAGGAAAAGCCAGCAGAGGCTGCCACGAAACCATCTCGTAAACCAACACTTCCCGAGGAATTTAAGATTCTCAGAGAACATCTATGCCGCTATTTTCACACCAATGTGCAGCTCACCTGCGATGAGAAGGGCAAAGGACGTATCACTATTCCCTTTGATTCTGAGATAGAACTTGAAAAATTAATCGGAATTTTGGACTCCCTCAAATGAACCATCAGATTCTGTTGTTTTTGGTCGCCCTCTTATGTTGTGCTCCATTAGTCGCACAAGAGATATCCACGAGAGAGACTCCTCCTACAGCCTTTGCCGTGGAGGATTCTACCGTGCAAATAGCAGCAGACTCTACGATCCAGACGGTTTTAGCCAAAGCTGACTCCATAGGTGTACCAGAAGTCAAGCTTGATATCCAGCAAGCCTTTAAGCCCAATCCCACCAAGGCTGTATTGTTAGGATTGGTGCCTGGATTAGGTCAAATTTACAATCGCAAATACTGGAAACTCCCCATTGTCTATGGTGGATTGATGGGTTGCATGTATGCCATAACCTGGAATAACCGTAACTATAAAGATTATTCGGAGGCTTATAAAGACATCATGTATGATGCAGCCACAAACCCCAATAACCCGGAAGCTTGGAGTCAAACCTGGCAGGTACTAACATCTTTGGATCCTTCCAGTGTCATTAACGACTCCAACTTCAAAGATCGACTCAAGCGGCAAAAAGATTATTATCGCCGCTATAGAGATCTAAGCATTATCATTACCGTAGGTGTGTATGCCTTGACACTTGTTGATGCGTACGTTGATGCCCAACTGTTTGATTTTGACATCTCCCCTGACCTATCCATGCGGGTAGAGCCAGTAGTGACTCCTAAAACGAGCGTAACCCCACGCTCTTATGGCTTAAATTGTTGTTTGAAATTCTAATAGCGCATGAAAAAATTGTTATTCCTGCTCATATGTTTGGGCAATCTGATACAAACACTCCAAGCAGACGAAATTAAACCAGAAGAAAAAGACTCTATAAAAATACTTGAAGAGGAGATTGGCTTGATACCGGAAAGTTTAGACGCCAACGTCGATAGTCTCCTTCACTCTTGGCATGTGCAATACTTCACCAAACAGGAGGATTACTGCCACGACGATGATGCCAATATCTTCTTTCCCGATTCTGTTTACGCCGATCGCCTCAACCGCCTCCCAAGTGTCATCTCCCTACCCTACAACCACATTGTCAGGGATTGCATCGATCTCTATGCTGAACGGAAACGAGATTTGGTACGCTATATGTTAGGTATGGCCGATTTTTATTTCCCCATCATCGAAGAGGTATTAGATCGGCATGATCTTCCGATTGAATTAAAATATTTAGCGGTGGTAGAGAGCGCTTTAAACCCTGTTGCCCTTTCCAGAGTGGGTGCCAGTGGATTATGGCAATTTATGCTTCCCACTGGAAAAATCTACGGTTTAGAAATCAATAGTTTGATAGATGAGCGAAGAGACCCCAAGCGTGCGACGGAGGCAGCCTGTAGCTATTTTAAAGACATGTACGCTATTTATGGTGATTGGAACCTCGTGATGGCAGCTTATAATTGTGGTCCGGGAAATGTCAACAAGGCTATTCGACGAGCCGGAGGAAAGCGAGACTTTTGGGCAATCTTCCCCTATCTTCCTCGCGAGACACGCTCTTATGTGCCCCTTTTTATTGCGGCGAGCTACATCATGAATTACTATTGCGACCATAATCTTTGTCCTTTGCAGACCAGTCTGCCTCTGGCGACAGACACAGTCATGGTCAACCAAGCCTTACATCTACAACAGGTCTCAGAGGTATTGCAGTTAGATTTAGCTACCTTGCGTGCCCTTAATCCTCAATACAGGCGAGACATTATTCCAGGGAATACCCGTCCTTCTGTCCTGAAATTACCGGCGGCTGCCACTTATGCTTTCGTGGGACAAGAAGACACTATTTTCAAACATCGCATGGAAGAGTTCTTAGCGAACATTCCTGTCAACACAGAAGGGGCACAAAGCAACAAGGCGGCGACTCGGGAACAAATCACCCATGTCGTGCTGCAAGGTGAGAATCTATACACCATCGCCAATCGCTATGGTGTGACGGCTAAAGATATTCGCAAATGGAATGGACTGGGTTCTAACCGAGTAGCTAAAGGCAAACGATTAAAGCTTTATGTCGATAATGGAGGCATCGCTTTCGCTACAGCTAAGACTAAAGCGACTACCCCCTCCCAAACTACCACAAAGAGTACAGCTGCCTCATCAACGGTTAAAACAGCAGCCAAGACTAAAGCAGCAGCCTCATCTTCCAATGGCAAAGGATTCATAGCCTATACCGTGAAATCAGGAGACTCGTTGTATTCAATAGCCAAGAAGTATCCCGGTGTCTCCACGAAAGACTTGCAACAGGCCAACGGATTAAAAGGTTCTGACATCCGACCGGGACAGGTTCTGAAAATACCTGTAGGATAGATGCGTTTCGTTATTGTATCATACTTTTTCGTTTTTGCGTGGCCAGTTCCAAAAGCAGTACGAAAAATGTGTTTCTTTGCAGTAACAAAGAAAGAAAGACTATGGGCGTATTAGATAATGATTACATTCGAATCAAAGAAAAACCGTGGCTGATTAGCTTGGTCTGCACCATTTTCGTGGTTTATCCCAATGTGGCTTGGCTATATTGTGAATTGACATTCCTTTCCCACCAAGAGCAGCTGAACTTTATCTTGTTCACACTCTTTCGATTCCTGTTCTTTTGGGCGTTTATTTGGGGAGCCATTCGCTACAACTTCATGCGACTCTCTACTCCCCACTTTCTCCGCCGGTTAGGTTGGAACTCACTGATCACCCTCGTTGCGTTTCTGGTTTATATGGTGATTACCCACCTGACTCAGAACTACGACCGCTTTCTGAGCATCCTTGTCTTCCAGTTCATCGTGATGTGTTTGTTGAATACCTTGGTAGGCTATATCACCCTGCTCTACTCCCTGCAACGGGAAAAAGATCAAGAGATTGAGCAACTGCGCATCGAGAACCTGCAAAGCCAGTGCAATGCATTGACCAACCAGATCAACCCTCATTTCTTCTTCAATGCGCTCAATGGCATCAGTGCCTTGATCCGTAGGAAGAATGACGAATCCACCCTGCTGTACGTGACCAAACTATCCGACATTTTCCGCTACACATTGCAAAGCGAGAAGAAAGGCTTAGTCACGCTGGAGGAGGAATTAGCTTTTGCGGAAGCCTTCAGCCATGTCATGGAGGTGCGCTTTAGTGGCAAATTCTTCGTCCATTTCGAGGTACCGGAAGACAAACGGCAATTAAGAATTCCTGTCCTCTCGTTGCTCCCCCTTATCGAGAACACAACCGTGCACAATGCGATCGATCGTGAGAATCCCATGCATATCTATATTCAGCTCAATGAAGAGGATGAATTGATCATTTCCAATTCCATTTGTCCGAAACTGACTCCTCCCGACACGAACGGGACAGGATTGAACAACCTGCGAAATCGCTTCAAACTACTTATGAACAGTGATATTCGTGTCGTGAATGATGGGAAAACCTTTTCTGTTTATTTACCATTAAAATAGGCATCATGAAAATACTGATCGTTGAAGACGAGACCACCGCATACGAGAATTTGGTCGAGATATTAGCAGAAGTAGCCCCTGAGGCTGAGGTGTTAGACAATACCGAGAGCATTCGTCAAACCGTTCGTTGGCTGCAATCTCACCCCAAACCAGATTTGATTTTGATGGACATCCATCTTTCGGATGGCTCCTCCTTCGCTATCTTCGAGCACACAGAGGTAGAGTCTCCCATAATCTTCACCACGGCTTATGATCAATATGCTATTGATGCATTCAAGGTGAATAGCATTGATTATCTATTAAAGCCAATTAAGCCGGAAGATTTACGCCGCGCATTAGACAAATATAGCAGACTGAACAATCAAGATATATTGAGCTATTTAGCCAAATTAAATCAACTCTCGGAGGCCCCAAAATACAAGGATAAAATCTTGATTCCCTATAAAGACAAATTACTTCCCATCAATATGCGGGAGATTGCCTGCTTTTACACAACGGATAAAAACACCTGTGTTTATCTCACAGATGGCCGTAGTTACCCCTATACAAAAACACTCGACCAAATCTATGCCACACTTAATCCGGCAGAATTTATCCGTGCGAATAAGCAGTATATTTTATCTCGTAATAGCGTGAAAGAGATTACGATATGGTTTGATAGCCGCCTGTTGATTAACTTAACAATCGATGTTCCTGAGCGCATCTACGTCAGCAAGAATAAGGCTTCCGAATTCAAGAACTGGATCGTAAACCAAGAATGAATTATTTGATGGTTCAATTCACTTCCGTTCTTCCATCTCGCAATAGAGCTGGAAGAAGTCTCGATCAATATCGTCGCGGATGCGTCGGAACTCATTGAGCACATGCTCGTAGGAGCCCGTTGCTTTGGACGGATCCTCATAACCCATGTGAATCTGATGCTTTACGTTGCCATGAAAGACAGGGCAGGTTTCCTTAGCGTGATCGCACACCGTGATGACGTAATCCCAATCCTCGTTGAGGTATTCATCTACTTGACAAGGCTTGTGGTCACTGATGTCAATTCCTCGCTCACGCATCACCATGACCGCCTTGGGATTGACTCGTTTTTCCGCTCTCACACCACCGGAATAGACCACCACGTCCTTACCATAAGAGGCCAATAACCCGTGAGCCATTTGGCTGCGGCAGGTGTTACCTGTGCATAGGATTAATACTTTGATGCCGTGTTTTCCAGCGGTCTTCGGTTCATTCGCAAAGGTTGTCGCACTGAGCAACAACAGACTCATGCAGGCCATGAGCAAGCCACAGACATGTCTTTTCATTTCTGTGAATTTTTAATGGATGATTAATTGATTAAATGCCGACTTCGAGTACAAAACGGAACTGCCAGCGGTCATAGCCAGCGAGCGCTTCCGTGCGATGATTATAGGAGGCATCGGCTTGCACCTTGAAGTTGTGTCCCATCAGGTATTTAGTGATCCCGAGCGTCGTCTGGTTGAACTGTTTGTAGCCCACCACTGGACGGATCTCCTCCTCAGGAAAGAGTGTGGCGTTACGCAGGGCCAAACTCCAATGTTTCGGCAACATGTAGCTGGCTTGCACATTGACACCCTTGCCGGCGAAAATGGCCGTCTCAGGTGCTGCGTCAAACAGTGGATCAGAGCAGACTCGTCCCATGAAATCGGCAGCGAAGGCAAAACCTCTGTATTTGAAGACCAAGTCGGCGAAGTAGCTCTTTAAGGAACGGGTCTCACCATTAGGGAGGAAATCTCCCGTCTGCCCATTCAGGCGGGTCGCCTTATCGTTGTAGGAGATGCCTCCGCCCAACATCAATTTAGGCTGTTCCTCATGCTCGTAGTCTCCCTCGAATGCCTCACCTTTACCTTTGAAGGAGCCCAAAGGAAAGAGTTCCAAACGACCGGAATAAGCAAATCCGCTTTGGCTACTGCTTTTGCCCCAGTTGCGTCCCTCGCCCATCGTGATAGAGGCTTTAGCCGCCACGTCAAACGGGCCAGCTACCGTATGATAAAACTCACCAAAGAAACCGAAATCACGGTCTAACTGAAACTGTCCATCCACGATGCTACGATCCACGAACTCCAAGGCACTCGACGAGGTGCTGTGGGCCCGATTGACCTTGATCTTTGCCTGTCCTACACCGAAGTTCCAATGGCTGTTGGGCTTATAAAAGAGGATGGCGTTACGCACAATGTTGGAATTACCATTGGGTGCAGTCTTCATATCATTAGGTGCAAAGCCCAACTGGATGGAGTAAATCAATTTGGGCGAAAGCACATAACCCTCGAAGTTGAGGCGGATGCGTTTCACTTCCGCATCTGTCATCGTATGGTGGAAATCCTCATCAAGGTCAAACTCCAACAGACTCTGCATACGGGCACGCATTGTCATCCCGAAAGTTTTGTTGCGTGCCTGGAAGGAGACACCCTTGCCCACCTCAATAAACGGCATGTTCTTCAATTGCTCCATCAGCTCATTAGATTCGCTGACACGGATACCACTAAGTTGCTTCTGCTCTTCCTGCGAAAAGGCTGCGGTAGCGATACCGCAGAGCAGGCCAAAGGCCAGCAGGGCCTTGCGCCCTGCATGTCGTCTCACATCCATCATTGAACTGGAACAATTTCAGTGAAACGGTGAGTTGGATTCGGACGGCCCGGTTGCAGGAAACGCCAAGCCAAAACCTCCTCGCGAAGTGTATCGCCCAAGAGCTCCGTCAAGACCTCTTTGATCAGTCGGTTCAGCTCCTCCGGGGTGGTCTCCACTCGGGCATTGAGAATCAGTTTCAGGTCCTCACCCGCTCCCGCATGTCCTCTGAGGGTGAGCGTCTCTCGTGTGCCGGTTAGATTGCCCACGGCATACCCCTTGCCATTCTCTGCGATGGCCTTTACATGACCCACAGCATACCCCTTGGTATCAAAGCGAGTCGCCAATGCCTCCATCAGTCGGCGAAGCCAAGCATCCCAATCGGCACAGGTGCCGTGCAGCATTAGCGTACCATTCAACCAACCCAAGACCGCCTCACCATGTGCGTAGGTATCGTAGTCGATCTCCAACAGTCGCTTGCCGGCATCGGTGCGACTCATTACCGCCTCCAACCATTCGGTCAAACCGGTACCATGCAGTGCACTGGCCGCTAAGATGGTGGCCTGCGGAAAGGCAGCCGATGTGCGTGCTTTCAACTCTGCCAAAGCCTCCTCACTCAGCAGGTCGCATTTGTTGAGCAGGATCAGGTCGCTCTCCTCCAACTGCTTCCGGAAGATGTAGGCGGCATCGGGATGCAGCCCCGCTGATTCGCCCGATAGGATGGCGTTCAATCGCATCGGATCGGCCAGCACCGTCAACGGGGCGATGCGCAACTCGGCATTCCAATAGTGTTTCAGTGGTTGCATGATGGTGGCGGAAAGATCAGTGCAGCTACCCACCGGCTCTGCCAAGATCACATCGGCGGCACCCTCTGCTTTGACTCGCTGAAAGGCCTCTACGAAGCCATTGAAGTTGCAACAGAAGCAGCTGCCACTCACTTCGGCCACCTGCAATGCCTGCCGACGAAGCAACTCACTATCCACCAACTCTGGTGCTTGATCGTTGGTAATCAAACCGACCCGCAGGCCTTGCTGCATGAGTCGGATGGCGCTTTCCCACAAAAGGGTGGTCTTTCCTGCGCCAAGGAACCCCCCTACCATGATCAGTCTTGTCTGTTTCATACGGATATATGGTTTAATTGCGATTAATTACAGCCACAGGATGTGTCTTTGCGCTTGATTAGCGGTTCGATGCCATAGGTCAAGGCATAAGCAGCCAATGTGCCACCCAACAAGGGTGAGAAGATATAGACCCAGAAGAAGCCACCGCTACCCGGCTGCGGGAAAGCAGCCTCTCCCCAGCCCATCAACCAGGCTACCAAACGGGGACCGAAGTCACGTGCGGGATTCAGGCCGGCCTGCGTCAGCGGAGCTACCAAGAAGATGATGGAGGAAACCGTCAAACCGATGAAGAGCGGAGCCAACGCATCGCTGGGGCGGCCCACATTGCAGCCCTCTGTCAAGGCAAAGATGAACATGACCAACAGGAACGTGCCAAAGCCCTCGGCGAACATAGCGAGCGGCATAGAAACCACCGCTCCCGCATCCCCCGGATTGGGATAGAACTCACCGAACATACGGGCGGTATCAACGGAGGCCGCCGTACCTCGCACGATCTGGTGCGCCGATTCGTAGGCGGCGATGGAGGGGGCGAAAAGCAGATAGAGCACCAAACCTGCAGCGAACGCACCAAGCAGTTGTGCCGTTATATAAGGTAATAATTTGTTTGCCGACATCCGTTTACTCAAGACCATCGCCAAGGTGACCGCCGGATTCAGGTGGGCACAAGAGAGATAACGGGTCAAATAAATCGCCAAGGTGACGGCTGTTCCCCAGATCAACCCGACCTGAAAGATGCCACTATATTCACCAAACAAAATCGCCACGGCTACGGATCCGCAGCCAAACAGGGTCAGCACAAAGGTGCCGATACCCTCTCCTACAAATGCTTTCATTTTCTACGCTGTTTTTGGGATGGAATGTTCCATCGGATGATTTCTATGTGCGCAAATGTAGGGATAACCGCCTTAATCGGCCCGGTAAAAAGGGAGGAAAACGAAAAGAAAAGGAGGTAAGACGAAAAGCGTAACTCGTTGTTTTATAATCGCAAAACTACGAATAAAGGCTTTCGAAAATCGGCGAACAACGATTTTATTATCCGAGACTAACGCCCGGATAAATCGTTTTAATCATCGCAACAACTGCGTTTCTTGCTGACGCAATCCGCAAAAAACTCAGCCAAAAGTTGGCGGGCAATCTCCCAGTTTTCTCGATTGATACAATACTTCACCTTGGGCGTTTCGATCTCGCCTTGAATCAATCCGGCCTCCTTTAACTCTTTGAGGTGTTGCGACACCGTAGCTTTGGCAATGGGTAGCTCCTCGTGGATTGCGCCGAAGTAGCAAACCTCTTGGCGGGCCAGGAAGTGAAGGATCGCGATGCGGGCAGGATGTCCCAACGCTTTGGCGAAGCGGGCGATGCGTTCTTGTTGTTTGGTGTAGTCGTTACGTTTCTCGTCCATGTTTGTCTGTCTCTTTAACTTTTAAATGTGAATACCATAGGTTTGTTTGATCTCATCCATGACGAATGTGCTGCGCAGGGAGCCAAGGCTCTCGATCGTGCCCAGCACATTGAGGATGAACGCTTGGTAATATTTCATGTTTGGTGCATGAATCTTTAGCAGATAGTCGTAGTCTCCAGAGATGTTATAGCACTCCGTCACCTCCGGAATATCTTGGATGATCCGAGTGAAATTTTCTGCGATCTCCTTGTTGAGGCGGCTCAGCTTCACGCTACAAAAGACAATGAAGCCCTGATTCAGCTTCGTTGCGTTGAGCACGGCAATGTATTTCTTGATGTACCCCTCCCTCTCCAACCGCTTCAACCGCTCGAAAACGGGTGTAGAGGAGAGGCTCACCCGAGAAGCCAACTCCTTGGTGGTCAACCGAGCGTTCTCCTGCAAGATCCGCAGGATCTGCAAATCGATCTTATCCAGTCTCTCTACTGTCTCCATGCCGCTTACCATTCGAAATAACGCTTTGCATTGTAATAACTAATATCCTCCACCATCTGGGCAATGAAGGGCAACTCTGAAACCGGCAACTCGCCTCGCTCCACCTCCTGCCCCAATAGGTCGCACAGGATACGGCGGAAATACTCATGCCGCGGGTAGGAAAGGAAACTACGCGAATCGGTCAGCATACCCACGAAACGGCTCAACAAGCCTAAGCGAGAAAGCGCATCCAACTGCCGACGAATGCCATCCTGCTGATCAAGGAACCACCAAGCGGCCCCATATTGCATCTTGCCTGGCACGGAGCCATCGTTGAAATTGTAGGCATTAGCCACCATCAACTCGTTGTCCTTCGGATTGAGGTTATAGACAATGGTCTTCGCCAAAAGCCCCTCGTTGTCCAATCGGCTGAAAAAGGCGTTCATCGGCGTAGCGATAGGTTGCTCGTCGATGGCATCAAACCCGGCGTCAGCGCCTAACAGGTGGAACATGCGACGGTTGTTGTTGCGATTGGCGCCTATATGGAACTGCTGCACCCAGCCGCTCCGTGCGTCCATCGCCGCCAATTCATAGAGCACCGCCGACTTGAACTTGCGTACCTCCTGCTCGGTCAACGCCTTACCCATGCGTGCCTTCAGGAAGATCACCTCCACGCCCTGCTGCGTATATTCCTCGGTGTAGAAGGTGTCTAACCCATGGTCAGAAAGCGAGCAGCCGTGGGCGGCGAAATAGTCGTGCCGCTTCTGCAACGCTTCGATCAGCTGCTTAAAGGAGAGGATGGTCATATCGGCAGCCTGCTCCAATTGGGCGAGGTAGCTGTCGTAATCCTTGATCTTGTCGATCGCCAAGATCCGGTCGGGGCGCCAAGCCGGCAAGACCTTCACCTTGCAGTCGCTCTGGCGGATCGCTTGATGGGCAGCGAGGTCATCCACAGGATCATCGGTCGTGCAGACCACCTCCACGTGCATACGTTCCATCAACGCCTGTGCCCGGAACTCAGGCGTTTGCAGCAAGAGGTTAGCCTCCTCGTAGATCTCCGCAGCCGTCTGCGGATTAAGCACCTTGTTGATGCCGAAGATACGGCTCAGCTCTAAGTGTGTCCAGTGATAGAGCGGATTGCGCATGGTGTAGGGCACCGTCTCCGCCCATTTCATGAATTTCTCGAACGACGGTTTATCGCCGGTGATATAGGCCTCATCAATGCCATTGGCGCGCATCGCCCGCCATTTATAGTGATCTCCACCCAGCCAAGCCTCCGTCAAGTCCGTGAAGGCATGATTCTCCGCGATCTCTTTCGGATGGAGGTGACAGTGATAGTCAATGATCGGCATCACGGCGGCATGTTGGTGATAGAGCTCCCGTGCCGTGTCCGTATGCAATAAAAAATCCGCGTCTAAAAAGGGTTTCATACGTTACGTGTTTTTTCAATAATGGATAATGCGGAGCGGCACAAGTCGGTGATGGCTTGCCACTCCCCTTTGGCGATCGCCTCCTTGGGGAAGAGCTTCGAGCCCATGCCCACGCAGGTGACACCCGCCTTGAACCAAGCCGTGAGGTTCTCCTCGGTCGGCTCCACCGCTCCGGTGGCCATGATGAGCGACCACGGCATCGGGGCTTTCATATTCTTCACGAAGGAGGGGCCGCCCACATTGCCCGCCGGGAAGATCTTGCAGAGGTCACAGCCGGCCTCCTGCGCAAAACCAATCTCCGAGACGGAGCCACAGCCCGGCGTGTAGGGGATCAACCGGCGGTTGCACACCTTGGCAATCTCCGGGTTGAACAACGGGCCTACCACGAAGTTGGCGCCCAACTGGATGTAGAGCGCAGCCGTAGCCGGATCAACCACCGAACCTACGCCCAAGATCAACTCCGGGCATTCCTTCGCGGCGAATTTCACTAACTCTCCAAATACCTCGTGGGCGAAATCGCCCCGGTTGGTGAACTCAAACGCACGGACACCGCCCTCGTAGCAGGCCTTCACCACCTGCTGCGCAACAGTCACATCCGCATGGTAATAGACAGGCACCATACCCGTACGAATAATCGCCTGCAACGTCTGTATTTTATTGAATCGTGCCATGATATACGCTTTTTTAACGAGCGACACGCCCAGAGGCATCGCCCTTCATCAGTTTCTCCACCTCCTCAACCGTCACCTGGTTAAAGTCGCCATAAATCGTATGTTTCAAGCAGGAAGCTGCCGCCGCAAACTCCAGCGCCTTTTGGTCGTCGCCTGGATAGGTCAGCAAGCCATAGATCAAACCGCCCATGAAGGAGTCGCCTCCGCCCACACGATCCACGATGTGCGTGATGTCATAGCGGCGTGAAGCGTAGAGCTGATTGCCATCAAACAGCACGCCGCCCCAAGTGTTATGGTTGGCATTGATCGAGCCGCGCAGGGTGATGATCACCTTCTTCGCCCGTGGGAACCGGGCCATCAGCTGTGTGCAGACCGAACGGAAAGCGTCCGCCTCTACCCGTCCTTCCGTAGCCGTCGCATCGAAGCCCTCCGGACGAATGCCAAACACCTTCTCCGCATCCTCCTCATTGCCTAAAATCAGGTCGCAACCAGCCACCAACTCCGGCATCACCTCCGATGCAGTCTTGCCATATTTCCACAGATTCTTTCGGTAGTTGAGGTCGCAAGAGACAGTAATGCCCATTCGGTTAGCCGCCTGGATCGCCTCCAAACAAACCTTTGCAGCCCCTTCGGAAATGGCCGGCGTGATGCCCGTCCAATGGAACCAGGTAGCGCCCGCGAAGACTGTCTCCCAGTCGATCATGCCCGGCTGGATCTCTGCGATCGCGGAGTGTGCCCGGTCATAGACCACCTTGCTGGCCCGCGCCACCGCTCCCGTCTCTAAGAAATAGATACCGAGGCGATCTCCGCCGTAAATAATTTTCGAGGTGCCAACGCCCTGCTTGCGCAGTTCCATCACGCAGGCCTGTGCGATGTCGTTTTTCGGCAATCGGGTGACAAACTCCGTTTCAATCCCATAGTGTGCCAATGAGACGGCCACATTGGCCTCGCCACCGCCAAAGGTGGCACTGAAACGGTCGGCTTGGCTGAAACGCAGGTAGTCCGGCGTGGCCAAGCGGAGCATAATCTCTCCAAAAGTGATGACTTTCTGACTCATAATATCGTAGATACGAAGATGATATTCTCTAATTTTTGTAACGCTCGCAAAGATACGGCTATTTTTTTAACGGGATTAACCCGTATGGGCAAAAAGAAGCACATAGCGGAATATAAGAAATAGCCTTTCTTGCTTGTTCCCGCACGGGAATACGTTAGAAATAGCCTTTCTTGCTTGTTCCCGCACGGGAATACGTTAGAAATAGCCTTTCTTGCCTGTTCCCGCACGGGAATACCTTAGAAATAGCCTTTCCTGCTTGTTCCCGGACGGGAATACGTTAGAAATAGCCTTTCCTGCTTGTTCCCGGACGGGAATACGTTAGAAATAGCCTTTCCTGCCTGTTCCCGCACGGGAATATGTTAGAAATAGCCCTTTCTGTCAGCATCTCACATACGAATTAATAGTTTGTAGAGTACAAGCAACCAATCACACATGACCAGGACTGTGATTAATGAAATAAACCAACCCATGATTTTTATCAACCACGGAGAGAAACTAAGACATTGGCGTATTCTTTGCTGGATGAACCAACATAAGCCCCCAAATAAGGGTGCCAAAATTTCGATGAAGATGGAAGAAAAATCTATTCTCGCTTCGGTTGCCTGAATCTCCAAAAAGAGAATGAGGCAACTTATGATCAGGTAAATCACATAGGGAATGTATAGCAAACGAGTAAAGTCTGCCTGTCGCACCCATTGGTTGTAAATTCCAAAAACAAGCGCATAACAAGGCATCCAGCACATCCACATCAGGGAAGAGCACCGAGAAGCGGCAGGTGTTTCCATGCCAATCAGGGATGTAATCATGTTCCAACATATCAGCCAAATGGCCAATTGAACGGTATGGAACTGAGCTCCTTGCCACAATCCTACCAAGTATTTCCAACGCATGACATCATTCAATTATGGGCTTCTGTGAGTCATTCCACATCAAACCGCTCGGGGATCTCATCCATGATGCGGAAGAGGTCGGCGACAGTTTCGGCACGGAGCATCGCCACACGGGTCTGCTTGAAATCGCTGATGCCTTTGAAGAGGGAGGTGGCGGCGAGGTGACGGCGGATGTGCAGGATGCCTCGGCGCTCGTCGAGTCGATCCACGCTTTGCAGTACTTGCTGCTTGAGGATGTCGAGATACCAAGTGAAAGGTTCCTTGGGAAGGAGTTGGCCGGTGGTCAGGTAGTGCTTCACCTCGCGGAAGACCCAGGGGCGGCCGATGCTGCCTCGCCCGATCATCACGCCATCCACGCCGGTCTCGTCGAAACGCTGCTGGCATTGCTCGGCGGTTACCACGTCGCCATTGCCAATGATAGGGATCGTCATGCGGGGATTCTGCTTCACGGCGCGGATGAGTGTCCAGTCGGCCTCACCGGTGTACATCTGCGCCCGGGTGCGGCCATGGATGGAGAGGGCCGCGATGCCGCAATCCTGCAACTGCTCCGCCAGCTCGACGATGATCCGATGATCGGCATCCCAACCTAAGCGGGTCTTGACCGTGACCGGCAGTTTGACCGCCTTCACCACCTCACGGGTGATCTCCAGCATGAGGGGGATGTTGCGCAACATGCCCGCACCGGCTCCTTTGCCTGCCACCTTCTTCACCGGGCAGCCGAAGTTGATGTCCAACACGTCGGGATGTGCCTCCTCGCAGATCTGCGCTGCCTCCACCATCGGGCCCACCTCCTTACCGTAGATCTGGATCGCCACGGGGCGCTCCTCGTCAGAGACATTGAGCTTCTGCTGCGTCTTGCTCACGTTGCGGATCAAGGCGTCTGCCGAGACGAACTCCGTATAGACCATATCCGCTCCGAAGCGTTTGCACATCAAGCGAAAAGCGATGTCGGTCACATCCTCCATCGGCGCCAAAAGCACGGGGCGCTCCCCTAAATCAATCGTACCAATCTTCATACCTTGCTGTTATCTAACGATCATACTCTTTTTTCAAGGCGGCAAAGGTATTAAATATTATTTGTACCTTCGCGCCCATCATCTTTTAAATATACTACATTGAACGAGAAAGATTTTGAGATTATGGCACCGGTCGGCTCCTATGAGTCATTGATGGCCGCCATACAGGGCGGAGCCGACTCGATCTATTTCGGTATTGAGGGCTTGAACATGCGTGCCCGCTCGTCGAACAACTTCACGACGGATGATTTGCGCCGCATCGCCTTGATTTGCCAGGAGCATGGCTTGAAGAGTTACCTGACGGTGAACACCGTGATTTACGGCGAGGACTTGCCCTTGATGCGCACGATTATCGACGCAGCGAAGGAGGCGGGTATCTCAGCGATTATCGCGGCCGACGTGGCTGCGATGAGCTATGCCAACCAGATCGGACAGGAGGTGCATCTCTCCACCCAATTAAATATTTCCAATGCCGAGGCGTTGAAATTTTATGCCCGCTTCGCGGATGTGGTCGTCTTGGCGCGCGAGTTGAACCTGAAGCAGGTGCATGAAATTTACAGCGAGATCCAGCAACAGCAGATCAAGGGGCCGAAGGGCGAGTTGATCCGCATCGAGATGTTTGCGCATGGTGCGCTCTGCATGGCGGTCTCCGGCAAGTGCTACCTGAGCCTGCATGAGATGAATGCCTCTGCCAATCGGGGTGCCTGCATGCAGATCTGTCGCCGAGCCTACACGGTGCGCGACAAGGAGAGCCAGATCGAGTTAGATGTGGATAACCAATATATCATGTCGCCCAAGGATTTGAAGACGATCCATTTCATGAACAAGATGATGGATGCGGGCGTGAGGGTCTTCAAGTTGGAGGGACGTGCCCGCGGACCGGAGTATGTGCGCACCGTGACCGCTTGCTACAAGGAGGCGGTGCAGGCCTATTGCGCCGGTAGCTTCACGGAGGAGAAGGTGGCCGCTTGGGACGAGCGCCTGCGTACGGTCTTCAACCGCGGCTTCTGGGATGGCTATTACTTGGGGCAACGGTTGGGCGAATGGAGCAGTAAATATGGCTCCGGTGCGACCCGCAAGAAGGTCTATTTGGCGAAGGGCATCAAGTATTTCAGTGGATTGGGCGTGGCTGAGTTTGAGATGGAGTGTGGCTCGCTGAAGGTGGGCGACGAGATCTTGATCACGGGGCCGACGACTGGTGCGGTGATGCAGACGGTGGAGGAGATCCGTGTGGCGTTGAAGCCGGTGGAGGAGACGGTCAAGGGGCAACGCTTCTCGATCAAGGTGGTGGAGAAGATCCGTCCGTCTGATCGACTCTATAAGATGGAAAAGGTAGAACTCGAACAACAGTTTACATAAATGAAAACATATCTCTTTACATTGGAAGACAAGGTGCGCGACTATGAGTGCGACCTGCAAGGGGTGGTCAACAACGCCAACTATCAGCACTACATGGAGCATGCGCGCCATGAGTTCTTGGAGTATTTGGGCGAGAATTTTGGGGCGATGCATGAGCAGGGCATCGATGCTTTTGTCGCTCGGGTAGATATTCAGTACAAACATTCGTTGCGCAGTGGTGATCGCTATCGTTCCTGCCTTAACGTCTATAAAAAGGGGGTGAAGTTGGTTTTCGAGCAGGACATCTATCGCCTGTCGGACATGACCTTGGCGGCGAAAGGAACGGTGGAGTCGGTGGTCGTGCAGGATGGCCGATTGACCCGCGGCGAGTATTTTGATGGCCTGTTGGCACGCATTGAGGCAAAGAAGCAAGCAGAAGCATAGCATGACAGACCAACGACTTTACCAAATCGGCTTAACTATGGTGGAGGGTGTCGGCGACATCCTCGCCCGTCAGTTGTTGGAGACCTTGGGGGATGCGGAAAGCATCTTCCGCCTGTCTCGGGCAGCGTTGGCAAAGGTTCCGGGCATCGGTAGCACGTTGATCGCTCGTATCCAAGATCCGGAGGTGTTGCGGAGGGCCGAAAAGGAGCTTCGCTTCATTGAAGACAACCGCATTTACCTTTATTATATAGGTGATCCCAACTATCCGGCCCGTCTCAGGGAATGCGCGGACGCACCGATCCTTTTCTATTTCAAGGGAGAGACCGATCTGAATGCGGCGCATGTGCTCAGCGTAGTGGGCACTCGCCATGCCACGCCCTACGGCATGGAGCAGACGGAGCGGCTCCTCGCTGAGCTGGCTCCTCGCTATCCCGATCTGTTAGTGGTAAGCGGTTTAGCGTATGGCATCGACATCTGTGCACATCGGGCGGCCGTGCGGTATGGATTGCCTACGGTCGCTGTTTTGGCACATGGTTTGGATCGGATCTATCCTGCCATCCATCGACAGACCGCCGTAGAGATGCTGAAGCGGGGTGGTCTGTTGACTGATTTCCCCACGGGCACCAATCCCGATCGGCCCAATTTCGTGCGGCGAAACCGCATCGTGGCAGGCTTGGCGGAGGCCACCTTGGTGGTGGAATCGGCAGAGAAGGGCGGCTCGCTCATCACGGCAGACCTGGCTTGCTCCTACGGGCGGGAGGTGTTCGCCTTTCCGGGGCGAGTGAACGATCGCTATTCCGCGGGATGCAACAGCTTGATTCGACAAAACAAAGCGGCCCTGATCACGGATGCCGCCTCGTTGGTGGAGGCTTTGCGTTGGGATGTACGGGAGCCTTCTCGCTCCCTGCCGCAACAGACGCAACTCCTTTTCCCGGAAGGCGAGGAGAATGGGCGCATCCTCCACTGGTTAGGGCAGCACGGGAAAGCGCACATCAACGAGATCGCCTTGGCGATGGACATTCCCGTCAGCCAACTGGCGCCCCTCCTCTTCGAGTTAGAGATGAATGGGCAGATCAAGTCACTGCCTGGCGGCATGTATCAGCTCATTTAGCGGCTTGCAGGTATGCTTTTCCCCTCGCTTTGTTGCATGGTTTGCGTAATTTGTACAAAAAGATCCTCTCTTTTTTTGGTAGAAATATAGAAATCACTACTTTTGCGGCCAATCGAACCATGGGGCTGACCGGTTTTGACAGCGGGTAGAAGAGGTTTGTAAGCATGTAGTGCGTGGTTGGCTTGCACTTAAATCTCAGACAACGAACAATTAACTGGCGAAAATTCTTACGCTCTCGCTGCTTAATCGAAGCATAGTAGATTGAAGCTTAATCCCTGCAAAAGTTGCGGGGACGTGACATCACCCGGATGCTGTGGCTCCGAAGCGTTCCGAACCGGTGGTGCAGCAATATCGGAGATAGCTTGAGGGAGGCCTCGGCGCTCAGGCGAAATTTTAGAGGATAAGGGATAGGTGGGTGGCTTCGGTCTTGCTTCTCCCCGACAATGAAGGCGAAGATAAACATGTAGAAAGCAGATTAGTTCCTCGTTTGGACGAGAGTTCGAATCTCTCCAGCTCCACCAACACGAATGAAAGGTCAGGTATCTTAGGACACTTGGCCTTTTGTTGGATTTAGATAAACACTATTAATTTACATTATATCATGAAAAGGATTCTCAGTATTTTAGGCTTGGCCTTGCTGGCCGTGAATGTATGGGCACAGCAGGCCCTGTTTAGTGGTAATGACATCGTCTCTCCCGAGGTGCATCCGGATGGCACCGTAACGTTCCGGCTCTATGCGCCCAAGGCAGTGAAGGTGGAGTTGACAGGTGATTTCCTTCCGCAGATGAAGGTGAAGAGCCCGATGGGTGAGGTGGAGCAGCCCGGCTACGTCACGTTGAAAGAGGAGAAGGGCGGTCTCTGGACCTATACCTCCGAGAAATTGGCGGATGAGCTCTATTCCTACAAGTTCCGTGTGGATGGTATGGACTATCTGGATCCCTCCAACGTCTATATGTGTCGCGACATAGCCTCCTATACCAACATCTTTATCGTAACCCATGAGAAGGGTGACAAGGGTGATCTCTACAGTGTCAATGAGGTGCCTCATGGCAATGTCTCTAAAGTGTGGTATGACAGCCCTACGTTGCAGACAAAGCGCAGAATGACCGTTTATACACCGGCTGGTTATGAGAAGGGTGGTCGCTACCCGGTGCTCTATTTGCTGCATGGCGCAGGTGGTGATGAGGATGCTTGGACGACCTTGGGACGTGCCGCACAGATTATGGATAACCTGATCGCCGCTGGTAAGGTGAAACCGATGATCGTGGTGATGACCAATGGTAACGCCAACTGTCAAGCCGCTCCGGGCGAGTGGTCGAAGGGCATGTATAAGCCTTCGTTCATGGGCCATGCGACCTCAAAGCCTGTGGCTTCCATGGAGGAGAGCTTCCCCGATGTGGTGAACTATGTGGACAAGAACTATCGCACATTGAAGGGCAAGAAGAATCGGGCTATCTGTGGTCTCTCTATGGGTGGTGGACACTCTTTCGCAATTAGCAAGCTCTATCCAGATATGTTTGACTATGTAGGCCTTTTTTCAGCCGCTATTTTCTTGAAGGGTAGCAATGATCCACAGCAGACCGCTTTGGATAAGATGAACAACGATCCGGAGTTCGGCCAGCAGATGGCGGCACTGTTCGGTGCTCATCCGCAACTCTATTGGATTGCGATTGGTAAGACCGATTTCCTTTATCAGTCGAATGCGGACTATCGCAAGTATCTCGACTCAAAAGGCTATAAATATGAGTATTTAGAGACCGATGGCGGTCACATCTGGCGTAACTGGCGTATCTACTTGACGCTCTTCTCGCAGAAGATTTTCAAGTAATCATGCGATAACTGATTGGAGAGGCTGAACATTCGGGATGAAGGGTGTGGATCCCTGACGAATGTTTAGCCTCTTTTTATTGTGTCTTGATGGCAATGCTATTCCCCTTGCGTGTGCAGATCAAGCAATAGCGGTGGAGCTTGCGGGTGGTGAAATTGAAAACCATGTTGGGGTTGAAATGTTCCCCGTTGAGGCGTGTCTCGAAATGGAGATGAGCGGTGGTCGCACGTCCTGTGCGTCCTGTGAGCGCAATCGGTTGTCCCGCTTTGACACGATCGCCCGGTTTCACCAAGTTCTTGGAGTTATGACTGTAAGCTGTTTCCAAGCCATTGTAATGGCGGATCACGATCAAGTTGCCATAGGCGGCGTAGGGCTTGGCCATCCGTACAAGGCCGTCGAATGCAGCCACGATTGTATCGTTGGGCTTCGTCTTGATATCCACGCCGGAATGGTGTCTGCGTCGGCCTCCGTAAGGTGAGATGACCTTGCCGCCTGGCAGGGGAAAGGCATACTCCTCTTCCGGAATCAAAGAGAGGTCGATGATTTCGGTGTTACTCTCCGCAAACCGTTTCGCATCTTTCACGCCAATATGATTGCGTTCTCGGTCGCTCAACTGTTCGGTGATGGGCTTGCGAGGAGCATGTGCGGTTTCCACCGCTGGAGGAGCTGGCAGGAGCCACTCGAAATTCTCACAAGGTAAAGGGATATTTTGTTTCGGAAAGGTGGTGGTGGTCTCCTCCGCTGAAGGAGACGCGGGCAGGTTGTTTTGTACCCTGCAAGACACCAGTAGCATCCCTACAAAAAAGAGGACGATCAGTTTATCTGTTATTTCGATTTTTTTCATTGCCCGGCAAAATTAGCTAAAAATATGCCTTAACGAGTTTATTGAACTGCATTTTTATACTAATTTTGGCCCCATAAGCATTTTTACCATGAAAAGGTTCTCTATCATTTTTACCTATTTAAGTTGCTGCTGGCTGCTGCTAAGTTGCGCCGGAGGAGGTGAAGGAACACGCGTGTTGAAATTAGCACACGGCCTACCGCCCAGTCATTCTGTGCATAAGGGATTGGTCTATATGGGCGAGCGATTGCGGGAGCTATCCGGTGGAAAGCTGACCGTTGATATTTATTCCTCTGCGCAGTTGGGGTCGGAAAATCAATGTATCGAGTTGCTCCAGATAGGCAGCTTAGACATCACGAAGGTCAACTCTGCCGCTTTGGAGGGCTTCGCCGATCCGTTTAAAGTGTTTGGTATTCCCTATCTGTTTCGTTCCCGCGAACAATTCTTCCACGTGTTGGATGGCCCAGTCGGGGAGCGCATCTTAGCTTCTACCATTCCCTATTGGTTCCGTGGGTTGGCCTATTTTGATTCCGGTGCCCGCAGCTTTTACACGGTGAATAAACCAATTCGTCGCCCGGAGGATTTGAAAGGAGTGAAGATTCGTGTGCAAAAGAGTCCGATTGCTGTGGAGATGATGAAGACCTTCGGGGGATCCGCTACCCCCGTGGATTGGGGTGAGCTTTATACCGCTTTGCAAAGTAACGTGGTGGATGGTGCGGAGAATAACACCCCTTCCGTCACGACCGCCTTTCACCATGAGGTGGTGAAGTATTACACGGTTAATGAGCACACCATGTGTCCTGATGTGATTATCATCAGCTTGGCTACTTGGAACAAGTTAAGCGAGCAAGAGCGCAGTTGGCTGCGTACCGCTGCGGAGGAGGCTGCTCACTATCAACGTAAACTATGGGCGGAACAGGAGCAAGCCTCTATGCAGGAGATGCAGGAGAAGGGCATGGAGATTATCTATCCGGATAAACAGCCCTTCATTGATGCGGCGCAACCGATGCTGGAGAAATACCGGAAAGATCCCCTTTTTAAGGAACTAATCAAAGATATAGAGCAAACAAAATGAGAAAACTGATAGACAAAGGATTGGAACTGCTGCTGATGGGGCTGATGGCCTTCTTGGTGGTGGATGTGTTATGGCAAGTGCTCAGCCGTTATGTGTTGGCCTCTCCCAGCTCATTCACGGATGAGGTCGCCGGATTTCTTTTGATTTGGGTAGGCCTGCTGGGGGCAGCCTATGTGTCCGGACGAGAAGAACATTTGGCGATCGACCTCTTGGTGAGACGGGCGAGCAAGCAAGGACAGTATCGGCTGCGACAGGTAGCTTATGGCGTCATCTGCCTCTTTGCGTTGGCGGTATTGGTAGGTGGAGGCAGTTGGCTGGTTTACACCCGCTTCCATTTGGGCGTCACCTCCGCCTCCTTAGAGATTAATTTAGGATATGTCTATCTGGCGCTTCCGCTCAGTGGTCTGCTTACCGCCTATTATGCCGTGGATAGCTTTTTCAAAATGTCTAACAAAGAATCAAAGAAGTAATTCAACATTATGGATATCATCGGAATTGTGGTATTGGTGGTCAGCTTTTTCTTTTTGCTGACCGTGGGTGTGCCCATTGCATATAGTATAGGTGTAGCAGGTGTATTGACGATGTTGGTGCATATAGATTCGCTCCCTGCCCTGACCACCTATGCCTTGCGGATGGCCTCGGGATTGGATAGTTTTGCGCTGTTGGCGATCCCTTTCTTTATCTTGGCAGGAAACATCATGAACAGTGGAGGCATCGCCTTGCGACTGATAGATTTCGCCAAGGTGCTGGTTGGACGCTTGCCGGGAGGCTTGGCGGTAGTCAATGTGGTGGCCAATATGCTTTTCGGGGCGATTAGTGGATCGGCCGCCGCCGCTGCTTCGGCTATTGGCAGCATCATGACCCCTGAGATGCGTAAGGCGGGTTACGATCCCCATTTCAGTGCGGCGGTGAATATCTCTTCCGCTACGACCGGCATGACGATTCCACCCAGTAATGTGTTGATCGTCTATTCCTTGGCAAGTGGGGGCGTATCGGTCTCCGCCCTGTTTATGGCGGGCTATCTTCCAGGTATCTTGACTGGTATAGCCCTCATGATCGTGGCGGCACTTTTTGCGGCGAAGGCGGGCTATCCGGTGGGCGAACGGGTGCCTTTTAAAGAGGCGATGCGCTGTTTCTTTCGGGCAGTACCCAGCTTGATGCTTTTGGTGATCGTGATTGGCGGTATCTTGGCGGGATGGTTCACCGCTACGGAGGCTTCGGCAATCGCTGTGCTCTATGCGCTTTTGCTCTCTTTCTTCTACAAGGAATTGACTTGGAAGGAGCTGCCGGAGGTGCTGCTCCGTTCGGCTCGTACGACGGCCATCGTCCTCTTGTTGGTGGCTACCTGCACCGGCCTCTCGTGGATCATGAGCTATGAGAACATCCCGCAGACGGTCAGTCGCCTGCTGTTAGCCATCAGCGATAATCCGGTGGTAATCTTGCTGTTGATCAATGTAATCCTGTTGGCGGTGGGTATCTTTATGGATATGACACCGGCCGTGTTGATTTTCACGCCTATTTTCTTGCCGATTGCCACGCAACAGTTGGGCATGGATCCTGTGCATTTTGGCATTATGATGGTGCTAAACTTATGCGTCGGGTTGTGCACACCTCCCGTAGGTTCTGTACTTTTCATCGGTTGTAGCGTGGCCGGTGTACGGATTGATCAAGTCATTCGCCCCTTGGTGCCGCTCTTTGTGGCGATGGTGGTGGTGCTCTTGCTGGTGGCCTTCTTGCCCGATCTCAGTCTGTTGATCCCTCGCCTATTCGGATTATAGGATCATAAAAAAGCGGTGAAAGCACCGCTTTTTTCTCTATTTCTTCTCCCGGTAAATCACCGATCCATTAGCTTGGTGAGTGGCCAATACCAACACCTCGGCGATCTGCACATGCTTCGGAGCGGAGGCGGCGTAGAAGGCTACATCGGCGATGTCTGCCCCAGTCAAGGGCTCGATACCTTGATAGACGGGTTTCGCCCGCTCGGTGTCGCCATGGAAACGAACCACACTGAAGTTGGTCTCTACCAAGCCCGGCTTGATGGTGGTCACCCGAACGGCGGATTCGGCCACGTCGATGCGCAAGCCGTCCGAGATCGTCTTGACCGCCGCTTTCGTAGCACAATAGACATTGCCTCCCGCATAGGCGGCATCGCCAGCCACACTGCCGATGTTGATCACATGCCCTTGGTTGCGAGCCACCATGCCCGGCACGACTAAGCGGGTCATCGTCAAGAGTCCTTTGATATTGGTGTCGATCATGATCTCCCAGTCGGTGGGATCTCCCTCATACTCCTTTTCCAATCCCAGGGCCAATCCGGCGTTGTTGATCAGGACATCCACCTGCTGCCAAGCGGCATCCAGCCCTTCCCATGCCTTGTGCGCCTCTTCCGCTTGGCGTACGTCGAACACCAAAGCGGCAACCTCCACGCCAGTCTGTTGCAGCTCCGCTGCGATAGCGTTCAATTTCTGTGCGTTACGTCCGGTCAGGATCAGGTTATAGCCTCCTTCGGCAAACTTTCGTGCGCAAGCCTCACCGATACCGCTGGTGGCGCCTGTGATTAAAGCAATCTTCTTGTTCATCATTTTTCTATTTAAATTAAGACCAATCGACCGCGAAGTTACTTAAAATCTGAATGTATTGGTTGTCAATTCAATTCTAATCGCAGGAGATGTTGTTCCCTGTTTAAGGAGGTGGGTTCACGAAGGGGAGAATGGGTTATATTCGCGCCCAAACGAGTAAGAAAGATGAGAAATAGTATGCTTATGATCGCCTGTTTCCTGCTGTTTGCCCCGATGCTGTGGGCGCAGGATGTGAAAGGGCATGTGACCGATGCGGAAACCAAGGAGGCATTGGCCGGTGTGAATGTATATTATAAGGATAATGGAGGTACACGAGGTACGGTGACGGATATGAACGGCTACTACGAGATCAAGGTGGCCGATGGCGAGGCAGAGATCACCTTCAGCTACTTGGGGTATGAGACCCTGCGGCATCGGGTGACGATCGCCTCGGGCGAGTTCCTGACCCACGACGTGCAGCTGCGTACGCAAGCCAACTTGATGGATGAGGTGGTGGTCAGCGTGGGTCGCTATGAGCAGAAGCTGAGCGACATCACCGTCTCCATGGATCTGCTGAAGGCGCAGGAGATCACCCGTCAATCGCCCAAGGATCTGACCGATGTGCTGAAGAACGTGTCGGGTGTCGATCTGAACGACCGCCAACCCTCGGTGCGTGGCGGCACGGGATGGACCTATAGCGTGGGCAGCCGTGTCTTGGTGATGGTGGATGGCATGTCGATCCTCACGCCGGGAACGGGCGAGATCAACTGGAACATGGTGCCGATGGAGAACATCGACCAAGTGGAGGTGCTGAAAGGGGCCTCCTCAGTGCTCTATGGCTCCTCTGCCTTGAACGGCTTGATCCATGTGAAGACCAAACGACCGGGTTTGCAACCGGCTACCTCGGTCAGCTTCCGGGGCGGTTTGTATGGCAAGCCTCGCCAAGCGGGTACACCGATGTTTGGCAACCTCGACCTTTCCCATTCCCGCCGAATCGGCCACCTGGATCTGACCGTGGCGGCCAATGGCATCTTGGATGATAGCTATCGGCAGGACAACTACAACAAGCGGGCACGAGCAGGCATGAACCTGACCTATCATGACCCACGGGTGTATGGCTTGAATTACGGCGCGAACATCAACTACCTTTATAATGATTACAAGGGCTTCTTTATGTGGCGTTCGCCGGAGGAGTATTATGTGCAGTCGCCCTTGGCCAACATGGGGCGGCAGGAGCATACCTTCTATATCGACCCCTTCCTGAACTACTCCAACGCGGAGAAGCAAACCACCCATCGCTTGAAAGGGCGCTTCTTCCATCGTGCCAGCCGCATCATCTCCACGCAGCGTGACCTGACGATCTTGGACATTTTAGACAACATGGGATTCAGCGACCGTTCGATCGCCCCGCTGATGAATGTGGTGCAGAATTGGCAGACGACCCTCTTGCCGGGCATCCTGGCGGAACTGCCCAACGTGATGAATGGCCATCTGGGTGGCTTGGTGAATCAAGCGGTGTCGCTCAGCCAGCAAATCTTCCCCTCGGCTTCCACGGCCGATTACATCGACCTCCTCTCTTGGGTGATGCAGCATCGTCCCTTCCCCGATCAGAACAACTTGGGGGCATGGTTAGTGGATGCGACGAAGCCTCAGGAGAAGCAGGCACCTGGTGTGTTCGACCATACCTATGCCTATAACCTGGATTACCAGTTCAGCAAGAAGTTTGATCAGGCGCAGTTCACCGTGGGTGGCACCTATGAGCGCATCCATGCGAAGTCGGAGATGACCGGCACGCACACCAGCGACAATGTCGCACTTTTCGCGCAATACGACCACAAACTGTTCGACCGCCTGAACCTCTCTGCAGGCGTGCGCTTCGAGTATTACCGGGTGGATGAGCACTATCGGGAGGCGGAGACGAAGCTCTTAGGCATGAAGGTTCCCTTCAAACCCGTCTTCAGAGCCGGCTTGAATTATGAGCTGGGCGAGTACAGCTTCCTGCGTGCCTCTTTTGGGCAGGGTTATCGCTATCCCTCCGTCACCGAGAAGTTCATCTTGAAAGACATCGGAGGTATGGGCGCCTATCCCAACAGCCAGTTGAAGGCGGAGGAGGGCTACAACGCCGAGTTGGGCTTGAAGCAAGGCTATCAGTTCGGCCCTGTGAAAGGTTTTGTGGATGTCGCCGGCTTCTATACCCGCTATAAGGACATGATCGAGTTCCGCTTCGGCCTTTTCAACAAGACCACCTTCGCCTACATCGACGCCTTGTCTAAGCTGATGAGCACGCTGCAAGGTGGTGAGGGCATCGGTATCGGCGCGCAATTCACCAACGTAGGGCGGGCGGAGATCTATGGTGTGGATCTCTCCACCACGGGTACGTGGACGTTCAATAAGCAGAGCCAGTTGAACTATATGCTGGGTTATGTCTATACCAACCCCATCGACATGGATCATGTCGCCCGTGAGGCGGAGGAAGAGGCCAACACCGACCTCTTGGCGCAACGCTCGAAGTCGAACGACAGCAAGTATCTGAAATACCGTCAGAAGCACTCCGTGAAGGCGGTGCTCGATTGGGAGTGGCGTCGCTTCAACATCGGTACCAACTTAGCTTGGAAGAGCAAGACCTTGGCGGCCGATTGGTTCATCGTGGATGAGCGGGAGAAGGCGCAACCCGACGTGATGGATTACCTGCGTCAGCTCCTCTACGGAGACGTGACGGGCGATTGGATGGCCAACAACAAGGGCTATTTCGTGATGGATCTGCGTGCAGGTGTGCGTCTGAACCGCTACCTGCATCTGCAGGCGTTGATCAACAACGTGCTGAACAAACGCTATTGCACCCGCCCGATGGATGTGGCTGCCCCACGCACGTTCATGGTGCAACTCTCAGCCAATTTTTAACGTCCCTTTTTGGAATCCCCCTTTACGCAAGGCTGCATGGACCTCGTTGTCCATGTGGCCTTTGTTGCCTACTTTCTCGACATCGAATTAGTAAGCAAATATACCACGCTGCAGGTGAGCACCGAAAAACTATTACACCTATTACAGCGATAACAGCTGGCAGGGAAGGTTCTCTGTCAAAGTTCCTATATCCACCGTGACTCATTCTTTGTCGTGTTCTCTAAGCTCCGCTTTCTGCTGTATGGGTTGGATAGCATAACTTACCTACGGTTAGTTAATCAGCGCATTACGGCCCTTCAATTCCTGTCGGAGTTGGAGGGCTTTGCCGTTTGTGACCCGATTCATTAACGCCCAGAAGCGGTCGCTGTGGTTCAGCTCGACGGTGTGGCAAAGCTCATGCAGCAAGACGTAGTCGATGAGGTGCCAGGGGAGGGTCATCAGCAGGAGGGAGAGGTTGATATGCCTCCGGCTGCTACAACTGCCCCATCGACTACTCGTGTCCTTGATGGTGACACCGTTGTAATGGAACCCATGCTGGCGGGCGAGTGCCGCCAATCGGTTGGGCAGGCAGCGTTTCGCCTCATGCCGCAAGGCAGCTTTGAGCAGCTGGCGCAGGTATTGCTGGGTTTGTTCCTCCTCAAAGCGTGTCTCCCACGGGCAGCTGATCAGCAACTCACCCTCCCGCAAGCTCAGCTGGAAGTGCGGTTGTTGATGGCGGCAGATCCGCATCTGGAAGGTGGTGCATGACAGTTGGGTGCGCTCATCCCAGATCGCAGGGGCGGGCGAACGCTGGATGGCCGACAGCAACTTTTGCCTGTTTACCTCGATGAATTGTAAAAGTTCCTTCTCACTACCCGTGGCGGGCAGGTTGGCCCTGATCCTTCCCTGTTTCACAATCAGTTTATAGTGCTTCAAGCGAGGGGAGCGCCGGATCGTGATAGGCCCCAGTGCGGGATCGTTGATTTGATATTCCTCTGTCATTTCTTAATTCTATCGTAAGCGCAAAGCGGAAATCAAGGGAAATCATTATCTTTGCGGCGGTAAAAATAGTAAACATAATCAATTAAGAAATACAATCATGAGCAAAAAAGCGCTTTTAATTATCTGTGATGGTTGGGGTATTGGCGACAAGGCCAAGGATGATGTAATCTCTTGCACGCCGACTCCCTATTGGGACTCTTTGTTGAAAACCTATCCGAACTCTCAGTTGCAGGCATCGGGCGAGAACGTAGGTTTGCCTGATGGCCAGATGGGTAACTCTGAGGTAGGTCACTTGAATATCGGCGCAGGTCGTATCGTTTACCAAGACTTGGTGAAGATCAACATCGCTTGTCGCCAGAACACGATCTTGGAGAATCCGGAGATCAAACGGGCATATAGCTACGCAAAGGAGAACGGCAAGCAGATCCACTTGATGGGCTTGGTGTCTGACGGTGGCGTGCACAGCTCTTTGGAGCATCTGTTGAAGCTGACCGACATCGCCAAGGAGTATGGCGTGGAGAAGTGCTTCGTGCATTGCTTCATGGATGGTCGTGACACGGATCCGAAGAGCGGAAAGGGCTTTATCGAGACATTAGCCAACCATTTGCAGACAACCGGCGGTAAGATCGCTTCGATCATTGGTCGTTACTACGCCATGGATCGTGACAAACGTTGGGAGCGTGTGAAAGAGGCTTACGACCTGTTGGTCGAGGGCAAGGGCAAGGCAGCCGAGTGCATGGTGAAGGCCATGGAGGAGTCTTACGCGGAGGGCGTGACAGACGAGTTCATCAAGCCGATCGTCCATGTGGAGAATGGCAAGCCGGTAGCTGTCATCGAAGAGGGCGACGTGGTGATCTTCTTCAACTACCGCAACGACCGTGCGAAGGAGCTGACAATCGTTTTGACACAACAAGATATGCCGGAGGCAGGTATGCACACGATCCCCGGTTTGCAATATTTCTGCATGACGCCGTATGACGCCAGCTTCAAGGGCGTGCACATCCTGTTCGACAAGGAGAACGTGGAGAACACGTTGGGTGAGTACCTCTCCGCACAGGGCAAGAACCAGTTGCACATCGCCGAGACAGAGAAATATGCACACGTTACCTTCTTTTTCAATGGAGGTCGTGAGACACCGTATGCGGAGGAGGATCGTATCTTGGTTCCCTCTCCGAAGGTGGCTACCTACGACTTGAAGCCGGAGATGAGTGCTTACGAGGTGAAGGATAAATTGGTGGCTGCGATCAACGAGCAGAAGTATGACTTCATCGTAGTCAACTATGCGAATGGTGATATGGTCGGCCATACGGGTGTGTATGCCGCTATCGAGAAGGCTGTGGTTACGATTGACGCTTGCTTGCACGACACGGTGGAGGCAGCGAAGGCCAACGGGTATGAGACCATCATCATCGCCGATCACGGTAATGCCGACCATGCGATGAACGCCGATGGCACACCGAACACCGCTCACTCCTTGAATCCCGTTCCGTTTGTCTATATCAGCGAGAACAAGGAGGCGAAGGTGGAGAATGGTATCTTGGCGGACGTAGCTCCCTCTGTGTTGCACATCATGGGCTTGGAGCAGCCGAAGGAGATGACCGGTAAGAATTTGATTCACTAATTAATAATCCTGTTGTAGAGACGTAGCGCGCTACGTCTCTACTTATTAATTGGGGATTGTGTCAAGAATGCACTTTGATACGATCCCATTAAATTTAATGATCTTGTGTTCCAAATAGATGATACGCTCGTCAGTTTAGATGTAGTGGAGCGTTGCTTCCTGTGCAACCTGTCTCATTGCAAGGGTCAATGCTGCGTGGAGGGTGATTCCGGGGCTCCGTTGGAGGAGGAGGAGTTGCCGAAGCTGCAAGCGGTGTTGCCGCTCATTTGGGATGACCTCTCGCCGGCTGCGCAAGCCATTATCCAGAAGCAAGGTATGGCTTATATTGATGAGGAGGGCGACTTGGTGACCTCTATTGTCCATGGCAAGGATTGTGTCTTCACTTGCTATGATGCGGATGGTGTCTGCAAATGTGCGATCGAGAAGGCATACCGTGAAGGAAAGAGCGATTTCTACAAACCTATCTCCTGCCATCTCTATCCGATAAGAATCACGCAATACCGCGATTTTAAGGCGGTTAATTACCATCGTTGGGCCGTTTGTAAGGCGGCGGAGCTGTTAGGAGAGCGAGAGAAGCTGCCTGTCTATCGTTTCCTCAAAGAGCCCTTGATTCGTAAGTTCGGCCAGGAATGGTATGAGGCGTTAGATGAATGCGCACAGGAATGGGAAAAGCAACGCCTTGGTGAAACGCAAAAAAATTCATAGCTTTGCGCTTGTTATAAATAAAAAAGGAATGAAGAATCTAATCATCGCAGCTGCTCTGTTGATCGGAATCCCCTTGATGGCTCAAACCAAGGTGGTGAAGAAGAACGCCGTGAAAGCAAATAATTTTGGAATTACCTATTCGCTGCCGAAGACCTCGTTGGTAGTGGAGGCAGAGGTGACGAAAGTGACCTGCAAGGCAGGACCCTATTACCCCTATGCGGAAAAATACCTGGGCGTGAAAGAGGTGATCGAGGAGGATGCTGTCTATTACGAGTTAGGCAAAGTCCGTTTGATCAATCGAGGTCTGCCTGATCCTGACAATACCTATATCGTGGAGTTCAAGCCGGGCACGGTGGCTCCCTATGCCTACCTGACGGAGGAGGGCTTGCTTTGTTCAATCAACACGGAATATGTACCAGAGGCTGAGCCAACGAAGACGACATCCCCCAAGCAACCTGCGGCAAAGACACCCGCTCCCAGCGCTTCGGTGCTTTCGGAGGAGCTACTGATGGCTGGTTCCACCTCACGTCAAGCGGAGGTAGCCGCCAAGCAGATCTATCGCATTCGGGAGAGTCGCTTGGACATCTTGACGGGTGAGGCCGATAATCTTCCCCCCGATGGCGATGCGATGAAGCTGGTCATTCAGCAGTTGGAGGCGCAGGAGCAGGCCTTGACCAATCTGTTTACCGGCACGACCCAAAAGGAGACAGATACCTACGAGGTCAATATCATCCCCGCCGATGAGCTGGAGAAGGAGGTGATCTTCCGTTTCTCCAAGCCGTTGGGCATTGTGGATGCGGACGATCTGGGCGGTGCCCCTGTCTATATGGATCTGAAAGCGATCGAACGTGCGCCAGCGTTGGAGCCGAAAGAGGCAGAGAAGAAGGAGAAATCGATGAAAGGTATTATCTATAACGTGCCGGGCAAGGCTCGTATAGAGATCACGATGGGCAAACGGTCGCTCTATAAGGGAGAGGCGCAGATCACGCAGTTTGGCACGCAAGAGGGCTTGGCTCCCGTGATGTTTGAGGACAAGAAGGCACCCGTGAAGGTGACGTTCTATCCGGAAACAGGCGCGATCAAGCAGATCATCCAATAACAAACGGAATTATCATTTATTACTAACAACTAATATTCTCTAAAACACATGTTTGAAGGACAACCTAAAGGACTTTGGTCGTTGGCTTTGGCCAACACGGGCGAGCGTTTTGGTTACTACACCATGCTTGCGGTATTTGCGCTGTTTCTCGGTGAGAACTTTGGCTTTGAGGCCGGAGTAGCTTCTGAGATCTACACTTGGTTTTTGACACTGGTCTATTTCTTGCCGCTCTTCGGTGGTATGGCTGCGGATAAGTGGGGTTATTCCCGCATGGTGGTGATCGGTATCTTTATTATGTTCGCAGGTTACTTCCTGCTCGCTATCCCCTTGGGTAGTGGAACGGTGGCTGTCATTGCGATGGGTGCGGCCTTACTCTTGGTCAGCATGGGTACCGGTATGTTTAAAGGTAATTTGCAGGTGATGGTCGGCAACCTCTACAACGATCCGAAGTATGCGGATAAGCGTGATGCGGGCTTCTCTTTGTTCTACATGTTGATCAACGTAGGTGCCTTGTTCGCTCCGACGGCTGCGATCAAATCCATGGAATGGGCGCAGAATAGCTTGGGTTACTCCAAGGCCGATTCTTATCACTTCGCTTTTGCGGTGGCTTGTATCTCCGTGATCGCCAGCATCTGTATCTATAACTTAGGTAAATCTACCTTTGCGCAAGTGCTTGCGGTGAAGAAGGAGAAGAAGGCGGATGCGAAACCCGTCGAGGAGATGTCGCCTGCTGAAACCCGTGAGCGTATCGTTTGCTTGCTGTTGGTATTCGCTGTGGTGATCTTCTTCTGGATGGCTTTCCATCAGAATGGTTTGACCTTGACCTGGTTCGCCGACGAGTTCACGGCTACGAAGTCTTCAGGCATCGAGTCGATGCAGTTCGATGTGACCAACTTGGTGGCTTGCATCTTCTTGGTGTATGGTTTGTTCGGTGTGTTCCAGAGTACGACCTCCAAGGCGAAGGGCATCTATGCCGTGGTGATCGCCGCGGGTGTGGCTATCTTGGGTTATAACTATGCGAACTTAGCTCCCGAGGTATCGTTGTCTGCTCCGATCTTCCAGCAGTTCAACGCCTGCTTCGTGGTGATGTTGACACCGGTCAGCATCGCATTGTTCGGTTGGTTGGCCAAGAAGGGCAAAGAGCCAAAGGCGCCGGTGAAGATTGGTTTGGGTATGTTGGTGGCTGCGGCGGCTTACTTGCTGATGACCGTTTCTTGTATCGGTTTGCCCGCTTCTGATCACCCCAACCATGTGGCTGATGTCACTCCGAACCTGTTGGTATCTACCTATTTGGTGTTGACTTTCGCAGAGTTGCTGCTCTCACCGATCGGTATCTCTTTGGTGACGAAGGTGGCTCCTCCGAAGTATCAAGGTATGATGATGGGTGCGTGGTTCGTGGCTACGGCATTGGGTAACAAGTTAGTGTCTATCCCGGGTCACATGTGGGATATGGACCTCACGATTGTTTGGGGTACGTTGATGTGCATCTGCGTGGTAGCGGCACTGTTCATCTTTGCCATCATCAAGAAGTTGAACAAGGTTTGTTAATACGTAAAAAGGATAGCTGAAGGATGAATCGACCTACCTCTCTTGCCGAGCATCGCCCTGTGCGATCTGTGCTCCGTTTCCGTAGATGGAGCCGGAAGGGGTATGCGGCGTTCGTCAGCTTGCGACATACGGTGACGATCGGTCAGTTGGCGATTGCCTTGGCCGACCGTTTCCAGCAAAAGCATGGTGCTCTCCATGCGGGGATTCTCCGTTTGTGTGAAACCGTTGGGAGAGTGACACACGACACAGAAGCCGACGAATGGCTGTGGGAGAACGAGAATGAGCTTCTCTTAGGGGCGGTGAACGGCTTGCTGTGTGCGGCTTTGCCAAGCGATGAGGTGGCACATCCGGTGACGGATGCGCCCTATAAGTATAATAGGTATAGAAAGGCGAGAGAGGTCCTCATGGATCTTTCCCGCCTTTTTTAGTGGGAAAAAGAGTAGATTTATAAAATCATGTCCATTCAAGAAATAACAACAAACTTGATGCAAGGCGGTCAGCTCTCTGCGGAGGAGGCCTTGCGGTTGGCGAACGACCCGGATAAGGAGGCGCTTTATGAGGCGGCTCATCAGGTGACTTGCCATTTCATGGGGAATAGGTTCGATACCTGTTCGATTATCAATGCCAAGAGCGGTAATTGTAGTGAGGATTGTAAGTGGTGTGCGCAGTCGGGGCATTATGCGACGAATGTGCAGCTCTATCCCTTGCTCCCGGCGACGGAGTGTGTGCGCCATGCGGTATATAACCGTAAGCAGGGCATTGGCCGTTTTGCGTTGGTGACTAGTGGTAAGCGTGTATCCGATAAGGAGATGCGTCAGATCACCGACACCGTGCGAACCATCAAGCAGCAGACAGACATCAAATGCTGTGCCTCGATGGGGTTGCTGACGAGGGAGCAGTTGCAGCAGCTGTTTGACAGTGGAGTGGAGAACTACCACTGCAACATCGAGACAGCTCCCTCTTACTTTGGTCAGCTTTGCACCACCCATACCATCGCGCAAAAGATGGAGACGATCTGTATGGCGCGGGAGATTGGGTTCCGCATCTGCTGTGGCGGTATCGTCGGCATGGGGGAAACGATGGCTCAACGCATCGAGATGGCCTGCTTCCTGCGGGAGAACGAGATCCATTCCATCCCTATCAACCTGCTGCATCCCATTGTGGGCACCCCTTTGCAAGAGACGCCTGCGTTGAGCGAGGAGGAGTGGCTGACCACGATCGCCCTCTTCCGCTTGATCAATCCGACAGCTTATTTGCGCTTCTCTGGTGGACGGGCGCAGATCAACGAGGCGTTGCAGCGCAAGTCGCTCTATGTGGGCATCAATGCGGCGATCATTGGCGACCTGCTGACGACTATCGGTAGCAAGGCGGAGGAGGATAAACGGCTCTTCACGGAGATGGGCTATTCATTAACTGAACAAACAGATTGGGTAGGATGAACACGACGGAATTATTGCAATTTGATCGGGATCACTTGTGGCATCCCTACACCTCGACGATTGATCCGCTGCCAGTTTATCCCGTGGCGAAGGCTGAGGGGGTGACGATCACCTTGACAGATGGCACAGAGCTGATTGATGGGATGTCTTCCTGGTGGGCAGCGGTGCATGGGTATAATCACCCCGTGCTCAATGAGGCGGCCAAGGCTCAATTGGAGAAGATGAGCCACATCATGTTCGGGGGCTTTACCCATGAACCTGCCGTGGAGCTGGGTGCGAAGCTGCTGCCCCTGTTGCCGCCCTCGATGGATAAGATCTTCTATGCCGATAGCGGCTCTGTGGCGGTAGAGGTAGCGATGAAGATGGCCATTCAGTATTGGCAATCGCAGGGGAAGACAGAGAAACATCGTTTTGCGACGATCCGCAGCGGGTATCATGGTGATACATGGCATGCCATGTCTGTTTGCGATCCTGTCACCGGGATGCACGGCCTGTTTGCGGGAAGTCTGCCGGTGCAATACTTCTTGCCACAACCTGCCGTGAAGTTCGCCGAACCTTGGCAGGAGGAGGCGATCCGTCCGTTGGAGGATCTGCTGAAGCAGGAGGGAGACAAGATCGCTGCGTTGATCTTGGAGCCGATCGTGCAGGGTGCCGGAGGCATGTATTTCTATTCGCCCACCTACTTGGTGCGGGCACGTGCCCTGTGCGAGCAATACCATGTGCTGCTGATCTTTGATGAGATCGCGACGGGCTTCGGGCGTACCGGCAAGCTCTTCGCTTGGGAACATGCGGGTGTGGAGCCAGACATCATGTGCATCGGTAAGGCATTGACTGGAGGCTATTTGACGCTCTCCGCCACCATCACCACCCAACCCATAGCCGACACGATCTGTGGCGGAGAGGCGGGCTGCTTCATGCATGGCCCTACCTTCATGGGTAATCCGTTGGCTTGTGCCATTGCTTCCGCTTCCGTCTCTCTCTTGATAGAAAGCGATTGGCAAGCCAATGTGCGGCGCATCGAACAGCAATTAAAAGCGGAGTTGGCACCTGCTGCGGCCTTGCCATCCGTGGCTGAGGTGCGTGTCTTAGGTGCGATAGGTGTCTTGGAGATGCGTGAGCCGGTGAACATGGCTCGTCTGCAGAAACGGTTTGTGCAGGAGGGAATCTGGGTGCGGCCTTTCGGTAAGTTGGTTTATCTGATGCCTCCCTTCATTATCCGTCCCGATCAGCTGACGAAATTGACGAGCGGTTTGCTTCGGGTGCTCAGCGATTAGGCAACGAATGTTCGGTCAATAGGCAGGAACTGGTTTCGGAGTAGGCATAGAAAAGGCAAGCATACGTTATGAAATCTTCGTTCGGCTGAGTTGAACGGCCGTTCCACTGTGCTGAACGTACATCCGACTGAGCCGAACGGCCGTTCCGAACAGTGGAACGAACATTTCAATACGGATGCAAGAGATTTTAGAAAAGAGAAGAGGATTGAAACAAGTATAAGAAACGATGAATTATCAAACGATATTGAGTGAGTTGGAGGCTTCGGGCAATCTGAGGCGATTGCCTGAAGTCACACATGAGGGGCGATGGATCGAGCGAGAAGGGCAGCGGATGCTCAATCTCTCCTCCAACGACTACTTGGGGTTAGCGACCCGTTCTGACCTGCAAGCGGAGTTCTTGGCGAGTGAGGCGGTACGGCGTTGGCCACTCTCCTCCTCCAGCTCTCGCCTCTTGACGGGCAACTTTACGGTTTATACGGCCTTGGAGCAGCGCATCGCACGGGACTTTGGGCGAGAGGCGGCCCTACTCTTTAACAGCGGCTACCATGCCAACACCGGCATCTTACCGGCTTTGGCGGATAAACAGACCCTGATCTTGGCGGATAAGTTGGTGCACGCCAGTTTGATTGATGGCATTCGGTTAGGAGAGGCACCCTTCTCCCGCTATCGGCACAACGATTATACGCAGTTGGAGCGTCTGTTGGCCAAAAATGCTTCGACCTACGAGACCATCATTGTGGTGACAGAGAGTGTCTTTAGCATGGATGGCGACGTGGCGGATCTGCCTCGCTTGGTCGCTTTGAAGCGGCAATACCCCAACGTGATGCTCTACGTGGATGAGGCACATGCCATTGGTGTGCGAGGTGAACGTGGTTTGGGTGTGGCAGAGGAGTGTGGCTGCATGGAGCAGATCGACCTCCTGGTCGGCACCTTTGGCAAGGCATTGGCCTCGATGGGGGCTTATGTGGTTTGCAGCGAGGTGATTCGTAGCTACTTGATCAACAAGATGCGTCCACTGATTTTCAGCACGGCCTTGCCCCCTTTGCAGATCGCATGGACGCAGTTCCTGTGGGAACGGTTGCCTGACTGGCAAGCCGAACGGGAGCAGCTACGCACACAAAGTCGTCGGTTGGCAGCGGCATTGCGGGGAAGAGGTGGTGAGATTAGCGACAGTCATATCGTGCCCTTTATCGTGGGGGATAGTCGAGATTGTGTCTTGACGGCGGAGCAGTTGCAGCGCAAAGGCTTCTATTGCTTGCCGGTTCGTCCGCCTACGGTGCCACAAGGCACTTCACGCATCCGTTTCTCCTTGACGGCGGCTATCCAGCCGGAAGAGATAGATCGGTTAATCCAAGTGATTGGGGAGGAGCGCTCATGAAGATACATCAGTTACAACAAGGAGAAGGGCGCAAGCTCTATCTGATCCTCAATGGCTGGTCGGCCGCTCCCGAACTGTTTGAGGCGTTGCCTTTGCCAGCAGGTGCCGATGTTTGGATCGGTTATGATTACCGGTCGCTCGCCTTCCCTGAGTCATTGGCCCGGTTTGAGGAGCTGCACCTGATCGCTTGGTCATTGGGTGTGTGGGTAGCTACCGCCTTGTGGGGAAGCGCATCTCCTTTCACCTCCACCACAGCGATCAATGGCACCCCTTTTCCCATTCATGCGGAGTGGGGCATACCTCCAGCCATTTTCGAGGGGACCTTGGCGCACTTGGATGCGGATGGATTCCGCCGCTTTGATCGCCGCATGTGTGGGGATCGAGCTACTTTGCAACGCTATCAACAGCTGAGACCGATTCCAGATCCGGATAAGGCTGAAGAACTTCGGGCGCTCCATCAAGCGATCGGTACCACGGAGATTGATCCGCAACAAGCGACAGCCTTCTGGAAGCGGGCGATCATCAGCTCCGCCGATCGTATCTTCCCCACGGCTAATCAACAGACCTATTGGACGGGGAAGGCTGAGATACATACGATCGAGGCCTCCCATCTCCCCTTTTATCAACCGGAACTAACGGCGAGTGTATGGAGGTAATCGAAGCACAAAGAGTCAGTCAACGCTTCACGGCAGCCGCACAGACCTATGATCAACATGCGGCGGCACAGCAGCGCATCTGTGCGCACCTCTTGGCGATGCTGAAGCGGAAGCATCCACTCTGCTTCCCCAGGGTGTTGGAGATTGGCTGTGGCAGTGGGGGCTTCACCCGTTTACTGCAAGCGGAGGGTGTGGTCGGCGAATGGTGCTTGAACGATCTGTGCGAGAGTTGGTCTCCGGAATTGACCAAACGGATGGCGGGCGAACATTGGCAATGGTTGGCTGGTGATGCGGAGCAGATGGCCTTCCCCGGCTCATTCGACCTGATTGCCTCAGCGAACGCCTTGCAATGGATGAAGGAGCTACCCGCTTTCTTGCATCGTCTATCCAGCGCATTGGCTCCGCAAGGGCTCTTGCTATTCAACCTTTTTACACCCGAAAATCTCTTGGAAGTCAAAGCTATCAGTGGGCAAGGGCTGAACTATTCCACACCTGCGGAGGTGCAGTCGTGGCTCGCAAAGGATTATCGCATCTGGCAGATGGAGGAGGAGCGGATAGTCCTCACCTTCTCCGATCCAATGGAGGTGCTGCGCCACCTCAAATATACGGGTGTGACCGCCAATGCGACAGGTGTATGGACCAAAGGCAAGCAGACCCATTTCTGCGAGGCCTATCGAGAGCGGTTCGCCACCTCAGAGGGAAAAGTCACACTCACTTACACGCCCCTTTATCTATTGGCCAGTAAACAGTAACCTAAAAACAGATAGAAACATGGAAAAAGGAAAAGTATTATTTATCTCCGGCATCGATACCAGCGTAGGTAAGACCGCGGCCACCGGAGCCATCGCCAAGGCATTGGCAAAAGCTGGGAAAAAAGTGATCACGCAAAAGATGATTCAAACGGGCTGTGTGGAGGTGTCGGAAGACATCGAGGAGCACCGACGCATCCAGGGCATCCCCTTCACCGAGGAGGACAAGGCCGGCTTGACCTGCCCCTATATCTTCACCTATCCCTGTTCGCCCCACATGGCAGCGGCGAAAGATGGACGAACCATTGATCTCAACGTGATTACCCAAGCTACGGAGCAGTTGCGTGAACGCTATGCCTATGTTTTGCTCGAGGGGGCGGGAGGTTTGATGGTGCCCAACGATTTCCAATCGCTCACCATCGACTACATCCGTGAACAGGGCTATCCCTTGGTGTTGGTCACCTCTGGCAAGTTAGGCAGCATCAACCACACGTTGCTCAGCCTCTATGCGGCGCAGCATTATGGCATCCCTGTGCAAGCCATCGTCTATAATCAATATCCGCATGTGGATGCGTTAATCGAGGCAAACACGTTGGAATACCTGCGCATCAAGTTCCCCGAGATCCCCCTCTTACTGTTGGGAGATTTAAGTGAGGAACAGATGATGGATGTTGCTCCTTTATTATAACCTGGGCTACTGCTTCCTTGGAGAACGGACGAAACTGCTTTTCTGGCTCACAGCGGTCACTGGTATGCTACGGCATTACCTCACCCTTATCAGATCGGCTGACGCATGGCTCGGCCGATCTTGAATCCAGCCATGTCAACACATAGTCCGAGGTGACTTGATAGGCCAATTGAAAGGTTTGCGATTGGGGCGTACGACACTCCGAGACTTGAAAAAAGCCGTGATCGGCATAAGGGAAGGGATGCACGTGAAGATGGGTCAAGAAATCGACCTCTTCTTGATCTATAAGCTTGAAAAGGGTCTCTTTAGCACACCAATGGATCAAAAGATGCTCCACCTCGTGTGCAGGATCGATACCTCGCTCCTCCTCTTGTGTCATAAAACGAGAGCGAATACGCAACACCCGATCCGATCGATACTCAATGTCTATACCGGTAGGCGACGGGCTCAGGATGGCTGCCGCATAGCCTTGTGTGTGTGTGATGCTGACATACAATGGCTGATCCACCAAAAAGGGGGCACCGGAAGAACGATAAGCGACCCGTGGCTCCTCGCCCATCAACTGTTTCAATAGGACGCGGCTGGCCAAGTGCTCTCGCCGACGACCTTCAGCCGTCACTCGACGCAAGAAATCGGCCTGCTCTTCCGGGCGATCTAACAGAGTCAGCAACTCCTCCACCGACTCTTCCATGCGCCATACGCCCAATAGCGGGACGGTCTGCTTGTTGATCAATCCCATCTCACATTACCTCCAACGAAAAGTTTGCATCAACTCAATCACATCCTGCTGCACATAGTCGATAGCTGGCGCCAAAGAGTCGGCATTCGGACGGCAATCAAAATAAAGCGCCCCTCGCAAGAAATGGGTAGTACTATCGGTCAGCAAGAACTGAATGGGCGAAGCTGTATTGCCCTCCAGCAGGAAGAGCGAGCCGAAGACCTTTACCTCCGGATGCGCATAGGCCTTCTCTTGAATACGGTCAGGGCTGGTAGCGGAAAGACGATACACCAAGCGACGACTCTCTGCCTCTGCTTCAGGGAATGTGGCCTGCGTGATAGGCAGATAGCTACAGTAGATCTTGGCATGCAGGGAGGGATAAGAGAGATTGACCATTGATGGAACCTGCTGATCTTCTGGCAACTCCACCTTAGCGACTTGGGAGACCTCGAACAGGAAGGGCAACTCCGGCAGGTCACACAGTTGGTAAACGGCTACTGCGGGCTCTATGCGCACGTAGCCTCTCGGCTTGGGCGTATAATCCACACAGGCCAGGCAGATACCAGCCAAACATGCGCAACAGACTCCCCAAATTACTTTCATGCCTTCTCCTCCGCTTTCGGCTCAGTAGGCAACAGGTTGAACTTGACCTTTAAAATGCGACGGTTATCCACCTCCAACACCTGAAAACGATAATGATTATAGTCGATAATCTCTCGCCTACGGGGGAACTCGCCCTTGATCTCAAGCAGAAGGCCAGCCAAGGTTTCCACCTCCTCAGTCAGTTTGCCAAACTCCGCCGGATCCACATCGATCACACGGAAGAAATCGGTCAAGAGGATCTTCGCTTCAAAGATCAGGCTACCGTCCGACAATCTGATGTATTGCTTCTCATCCTCATCGTATTCATCAGAGATCTCGCCAACAATCTCCTCCAGAATGTCCTCCATCGTTACGATGCCAGAGGTACCACCAAACTCATCGACCACGATCGCCATGTGGATCTTGTTCGTACGGAACTCTTCCAACAAATCGTCAATTTTCTTAGTTTCCGGCACGAAGTAGGCGGGACGCAACAAACTTTGCCAACGGAACGTGTCGGGCTTATCAATATAGGGCAGGAGATCCTTGATATAAAGAATACCCTTGATGTTATCTTCCGTCCCGGCATAGACTGGCACACGGGAATAACCGGTGTTCACCACAAAATCCAATACTTTTCGGAAAGTAGTCTTGATGTCTAAATCCTCCAGATCCAAACGAGGGGTCATCACCTCATTGGCTGTCTTGTTGTAGAACTTCAGAATCTCCGCCAGCATTTCTTTCTCCTCAGGAATCTCCGTGGAGGTCAATTCCAACGCCTTCGACAACTCATCGACGGAAATATCGGTCTTCTTCTTCACCAACGTCTTATGGATCAACGAGGTGGAGTTGACTAAAATACGTGACAACGGATGACAGAAATACTCCAACGCATTCAACGTTGGGGCTGCGGTACGCACGAAACGCAAGGCATTTTTCTGTGCATAAATCTTCGGCATGATCTCTCCACAAAGCAACAACAGGAAGGTCAAGAATACACTCTCCAAAATAAAGCCGAAGAGTGGAGCTTGCGTAAAATCAATCCATGCATGGATGCCATACGTGCAGAGCATGACGACTGCCACATTGACAAAGTTATTTCCGATCAAAATCGCAGCCAAGAGATACTCGGAACGCTCCAAAAGTTTCCGAATCATCGTATCGACTGGCCGATTCTCCTCCTGGATCTCATTGAGGTCTCCAGGTGACAACGAAAAGAAAGCCACTTCAGAAGCGGACATGAAACCAGATACAATCAGCAAAAGAAAAGCCAGGGCAAAGGCAAAGAGAACACCCGCTGACAAGGCATTCATCGTCACATTAGCGAATAAGCCCGATAAAAAATAGTCTGAGTCCAAGGTGGAACAATATTAGTGGAACAATATCAGAACGGGAGATCATCTTCCGGAGCACCCTCGGATGCCACAACGGGCTGCTGAGGAGATGCTGGTTGCGCATAAGTCTGTGCGGATGAAACTCCAGCTTGAGGCATAGAGGTCTGTTGAGAAGCGGTAGCCGTATTGACACCAGCATCAGCCGGACGGGAACCTGTGTTATAAAACTCTACTCGGTCAGCATGAATCTCGGTAACATACCGTTTCACACCATTGGGGTCGTCGTAGCTACGTGTGCGGATCTTTCCCTCCACATAGAGTCCGGAACCTTTACGCACCCATTTCTCCACGAAAGCGACCTGATCACGACGCACCACGATATTGTGCCAATCCGTGCGCTCAGGAATCACCGTTCCATTCGCCAACGTATAACCTCGCTCAGACGTTGCCAAAGGGAAACTGGCTACAGCCTGACCATTATCAAAATAACGGACATCAGGGTCTTTGCCCACATTGCCGATCAATAATACCTTATTTAATGACATAATTTACTTTTATTCATCTTTTCAGAGAGCAAAGAAACACAAATTCATTCATTCCGACAAGTTTCCTCCCATTTTCTCTATATAAATATGTATGAGACGAGGTATTGCGTAGCGCTCGAAATCTGTCAAAGGGATGCGGATGTAATCCTCCAAGCCCTCCGGCGCACGCTCCGGTTCAATGCCATAGAAAGAGGCATGAAGCACTTGATGCGAAAGAACATGCTTCACATCAGTCAAAGGACAGAAGAAGCGCAACTCTCCGGCATTCGCCAACCAACGGCGGAAAGTATCCGTCTGGCTCAAAGCAACCAAGTCCATCGGCCCCTCGGTCTCAATCAGAGGGAACTCATAGAGCCCCTCCCAGATATCTCCAGCGGGGCGACGACGCAACCAAATCTCCTTTTTATGTATAAGGTATAGGTAATGGAAGTAGCGATCACGAGTCTTTGTCTTATGTCGCTTGACCGGCAGAGCCTCTACCCTCCCCTTCGCATAAGCCAAGCAACGATCCTCCAAGGGACAAACCGTGCAATCCGGGTTGCGGGGTACGCATTGCAAAGCGCCCAGTTCCATGATCGCCTGGTTATAGCTGCCCGCACGTCGGGGATCCAACAAGCGACCGGCCAACTCCGCGAACTGCTTTTTCCCCTCTGTAGAGTCAATCGGAGTATCCAAGTCGAACAGGCGCGCTAAGACCCGATAGACATTGCCATCCACCACAGGATAAGGCTCGCCCCACGCAAACGACACTATGGCCGCCGCCGTATAGGCACCAATTCCTTTCAAAGAGAGCACCTCCTCATAGCTTCGTGGGAATTGACCACCAAAGCACTCGACAATCCGTTTGGCTGCCGCATGCAAATTGCGTGCCCGGCTATAGTAGCCCAAGCCCTGCCAATATTTCAGCACCTCCCCCTCCTCGGCCTCCGCCAACGCCTGCACCGTGGGGAAACGCTCGGTAAATCGTAGAAAATAATCCAATCCTTGCGCCACGCGCGTCTGCTGCAAAATAATCTCCGAGACCCAAATCAGATAGGGATCGGTGGTTTCCCGCCAAGGCAACGCCCGCTTGTGCGTTTCATACCAATCTATCAATATACGGCTGACTTCCAAATCCATCAGCGCCTCTTCCTCAACACTTTTCATTTTCGGTTTACCGTTCATAACTATTTGATTGGCGCAAACATACACATATCTGACGAGATAGGAAGAATCTTTTTTCAGAAAAATGGAGGCTAATTCTTTTTGCGCGTCAACAAAAAGCTATATCTTTGCATTCCAAAAAATTAAAAGGTTCAAACCATAAATAAAAACAGACATGACTAAAGCAGACATTGTTAGCGAGATTTCAAAAAGCACCGGTATTGACAAGCAAACCGTGCTGTCCAGCGTAGAGTCTTTCATGGAGATCGTTAAAGGCTCCTTGGCAAAAGGCGAGAACGTTTACTTGAGAGGTTTCGGTAGTTTCGTGATTAAGAAGAGAGCACAGAAGACAGCTCGTAACATCTCTAAGAACACGACGATCATTATTCCGGAGCACAACATTCCGTCTTTCAAACCCGCAAAGACGTTCTTGAGCGAGGTGAAATAAGTAACGATAGCAATCATTTAATTATACGTTTAATCTTTTAAAATTCAAAGGAAAATGCCGAGTGGTAAAAAGAGAAAAAGACATAAGATGTCAACTCACAAGCGCAAAAAGAGACTGAAGAAGAATAGACATAAGAAGAAGTAAGTCTATCCTTACAACTCTACACTGAAGAACAAACTTAACAAGTGACCTTTTAAGTTTGTTCTTTACGTATTTATTAAGGTCAGTATCATAACACATCCGAGAAAGTGGTTAGTGAATTAGTAGTAGATGTACAACCCAAAGAGGTGTCTATCGCCGTATTGGAGGATAAGAGCCTTGTGGAGCTTCAGAAAGAGGCCCGCAATGTCTCGTTCGCCGTGGGTGATATTTATCTGGGCAAGGTGAAAAAGATCATGCCCGGCCTCAACGCTGCTTTCATTGACATAGGATACAAGAAGGATGCGTTTCTTCACTATCTGGATTTAGGCCCAAGCTTCAACGCACAGCAGAAGTTCTTGAAACAGTTGCTTACCGACCCGAAAAAGGAGATTCCTATCGCTAAACTGACAGGAGTACCCGAGATTGAGAAAAACGGGAGCATCAATCAAGTGCTGAAAGCAGGACAGGAGGTATTAGTCCAAATCGCCAAAGAGCCCATCTCAACGAAGGGGCCCCGATTGACTTCCGAGCTTTCTTTTGCCGGACGTTATATCGTGCTAATCCCCTTCTCCGACAAGGTTTCCGTCTCCACGAAGATCAAATCAAACGCAGAGCGCACACGGTTACGCCAGTTAATCATGAGCATCAAGCCGAAGAACTTCAGCGTCATCGTACGTACCTCTTCGGAAGGTAAACGTGTAGCAGAGCTGGATCATGAGTTAAAGACATTGGTGAAACGTTGGGAAGATAGCATCGCGAAGCTGCCCAAAGCAACGCTTCCCTCCATCATTTATGAGGAGACAGGACGCACAGTCGCCCTGTTGCGCGATATCTTCAACCCATCTTTCGAACATATTTATGTAAACGACAAGGAAGTCTATAACGACGTGCGCGATTATGTCAGCCTAATCGCTCCCGGCAAAGAGGAGATTGTCCAGGAATATACCGGGGCACTCCCCATCTTCGACAATTTCGGGATCACGAAGCAGATCAAGTCGTTATTCGGACGGACTGTCACTTATAAGAGTGGAGCCTATTTGATCATTGAACATACAGAGGCTATGCACGTGATCGATGTCAACAGTGGCAATCGATCAAAAGGTAGCGAGGCCCAAGAGCAGACCGCTATCGACGTGAACCTGGCAGCCGCAACGGAAATCGCTCGCCAGTTCCGCCTCAGAGATATGGGTGGCATTATCGTGATCGATTTCATCGATATGTTAGAGGCAAGTAACCGACAAAAGCTCTTCGAACACATGTCAAGCGTGATGAAAAGCGACAGAGCAAAGCATAACATCCTGCCTCTTAGCAAGTTTGGACTGATGCAAATCACACGTCAACGTGTTCGGCCCGCCATGGACGTGGAAACATCAGAGAATTGTCCGTCTTGCTTCGGAACAGGCACGGTTAAACCCTCCATCCTGTTCACCGATAGCTTGGAAGAGAAAATAGATTGTTTGGTCAATCACCATCATGTGAAGAAATTCACCCTGCATCTTCACCCCTATGTGGCAGCTTATGTTAACAAGGGATTCATCCCCTTGAGCATGCGGTGGAAATTGAAATACACCCATGGCATGCGCATCATTCCCGACCAGAGCTTGGCATTCTTGGAATACAAATTCATTGATCCAGACAAGAATGAGCTGGACATGATGGAACAGAAAGAGATTGTCAACAAAAAGGGCAATGAGCAATAGATAAAACAAGGTCAATCAAAACAGAGCGTATGGAACCTCGGCACCGGAAAACGTGTCGAGGTTTCCTGTTTATTAGCCGATCGCCATCCATAAAACAGCCAAAATGGCAGTAAAACTGACACAATTCATTATTTTTCGTCCCGCAGGCTTTTGGCATAGCTTTTGTATATACTATGGCGAATCCGTTGGAGACAGCGGAGAGAAGATAAGTAAAACGAATAAATAACAATTAAACATTATACAATCATGGGAAAGATAATAGGAATTGACTTAGGTACTACCAACTCTTGTGTAGCTGTCTTGGAGGGTAACGAACCCGTAGTTATAGCGAACAGTGAAGGTAAAAGAACTACACCGTCTATCGTGGCATTCGTGGAGGGTGGCGAGCGTAAAGTTGGTGATCCAGCTAAACGTCAAGCTATCACAAACCCACAGAAGACGATTTTCTCTATCAAACGTTTCATGGGTGAGACCTATGATCAAGTTCAGAAAGAGATCGCACGTGTTCCTTATAAAGTAGTACGTGGCGACAACAATACACCGCGTGTCGATATCGACGGACGGCTTTATACGCCGCAGGAGATCTCTGCGATGGTGCTTCAGAAGATGAAGAAGACCGCTGAGGATTACCTGGGGCAAGAGGTGACAGAGGCCGTCATCACCGTTCCGGCTTACTTTAGCGACGCACAGCGTCAGGCAACCAAAGAGGCTGGTGAGATCGCGGGCTTGAAAGTACGCCGTATCGTCAACGAGCCGACCGCCGCGTCTTTGGCTTACGGCTTGGATAAGACGAATAAAGATATGAAGATCGCCGTATTCGACTTAGGTGGTGGTACGTTTGATATCTCTATCTTGGAGCTGGGCGACGGTGTGTTTGAGGTGAAATCAACCAACGGCGACACACACCTGGGCGGTGATGATTTCGACCATGTCATCATCGACTGGTTGGCCGAGGAGTTCTTGAGCGACGAGGGCGTTGACCTGCGTAAGGATCCGATGGCTTTGCAACGCTTGAAAGAGGCCGCTGAGAAGGCGAAGATCGAGCTGTCAAGCACCACCAGCACAGAGATCAACTTGCCGTATATCATGCCGGTAAATGGTGTGCCCAAGCACTTGGTTAAGACCTTGACTCGTGCGAAATTCGAGCAGCTGTGCGATCATTTGATCCAGGCTTGTATCGAGCCGTGCCGTCAGGCTTTGAAAGACGCCAGCTTGAGCACTTCTGACATCGACGAGGTGATCTTGGTAGGTGGTTCAACACGTATCCCGGCTGTTCAGGCCATCGTTGAGAAGTTCTTCGGCAAGGCCCCGTCAAAGGGTGTGAACCCGGATGAGGTGGTAGCCGTAGGTGCCGCGATCCAGGGTGGCGTATTGACCGGTGAGGTGAAAGATGTCCTCTTGTTGGATGTCACTCCGTTGTCATTGGGTATCGAAACAATGGGTGGTGTGATGACGAAATTGATCGAGGCGAACACCACGATCCCGACCAAGAAGTCTGAGACCTTTACCACTGCCGTAGATAACCAGCCCTCTGTGGAGATCCACGTCTTGCAGGGTGAGCGTTCTTTGGCGAAAGACAATAAGTCTATCGGCCGCTTCCACCTCGATGGCATTCCTGCCGCGCAGCGTGGTGTACCTCAGATCGAGGTAACGTTCGATATCGACGCAAACGGTATCTTGAATGTATCCGCTAAAGACAAGGGCACAGGCAAGGTGCAGAGCATCCGTATCGAGGCTTCCAGCGGTTTGAGCGAGGATGAGGTTAAGCGCATGAAAGCGGAGGCTGCCGCTAATGCCGAGGCTGATAAGAAGGAGAAGGAGCGCATCGACAAGCTCAATCAGGCGGATAGCATGATCTTCCAGACGGAGAAACAGCTGAAAGAGTTAGGCGACAAATTGCCGGCTAACAAGAAATCACAAATCGAGGCAGCCTTGGGCAAGCTGAAAGAGGCACACAAGGCACAAGACATCGCGGCGGTTGAGGCAGCGATGAATGAGCTGAACAGTGTCTTCCAGGCAGCGAGCCAAGAGATGTACAATGCGCAGGGCGGTGCGCAAGGTGGCGCGCAGGCAGGTCCTAACTTCGGCGGTCAGCAAGCCGGTGGCAATGCCAACAACGGCAACAAGGGCCAAGACAATGTAACTGATGTGGATTTTGAGGAGGTCAAATAACCTCCCCTGAAGAGACTACTTTGGATAAGCGCCCCTCCTGGGAAAGCAGCAGCTTCTCGGGAGGGGCTTTTTTGTGTCTGTAGCCATAAGGCCACAATCGCCTTAGCGCGTCTCCGGCAGATAGGCCCAGAAGCGTTGGGGCATGTGCTGCCGTTGCAAGCGGGGATTCAGCCGCTCTTTGATGGCGATGGATTGGAAATAGGCTTTCCACATCCGCTGGAAAAGGCGCTCATCCTTGTCCATGATGTCGGGGCTGAGCAGCCCATCCTTCAAGTGGCCCTCCGGATCGTTGAAGCGCACCTCCACAGTGTCCTTCCCGTCGTAGTAATAGCCATAGCTCCGCTTCAGGTCGTAGAGCAGCCAGCGTTGATCGGCGAAGCGGTCAGTGGCATAGGGAAGCACCAGGGGCAACACATTGTAGAGCGGAGCGACCGCCGCGAAATAGGTGCCATCCGCCGCCTTCTGGAAGCGAAAGAACTGCATCGTGCGCTCCCGCTCATTGTTCACCTTGCGCCACCATTTACTCACCGCCAATACATCCGGGTCACCGAAGTTCAACTCGATGGAGCGAGGCGCATCAATCGCCTTTCGGATATAGCGGAAGAGCAGCGCGTCCACGCCCGGTTGCTCCGAGAGCCAGACGCAGGTCAACGCCGCGCAGGCCGAGGCGGAGATATGCCGGCCTAACCCTTTCCACACCCGATCGGCCTTCACGGGATCGGTCACGACCGTCAGGGCCACCTCTCCAAACAGGGGCGCAGGCTCCTCCTCGCTGAGCAGCCCCTCCGGGAACTGCCGACGGGCATAGGCATCGAACACAGCGGTCAATAGCCCCTCAAACGTCTTGTCATACCGAAAATAGCGCATCCCTCCTATCCTCCTCGATTCATACCTGGGGTTCGTCTGCGGCGAAGGGCAGGGAGAGTTGGCGACCCGCCTCCCCCGTGGTCAACAGCTGGCGCAGCCGGTCGGGACGGATCTCGTTGATCGTGCGATTAGGAAGCTCCCGGCAGGTGATGAAATAGCGCGCCTTCTTCATCACCACCCCCATCTTCTTCAGCTGGTCGCTCCCCAAGGGGGCAAAGCGGCGGGAGGTCACGATCAGCGTCGCCGACTTCACGCCGATGCCGGGCACACGCAGCAGCCATTCATACTCCGCCCGGTTGACATCCACCGGGAAATGCTCCGGGTGGCGCAAGGCCCAAGCCAACTTGGGATCGACCTCTAAATCGAGATCAGGAAAGGCATCATCCACCAACTCATCCACGTTGAACTGATAGAACCGCAAGAGCCAGTCGGCCTGGTAGAGCCGATGCTCACGCACCAAGGGCGGGGTCTTCAAGGCGGGCAGACGATTGTCATAGCTATTCACGGGGACGAAGCCGGAGTAATAGACCCGCTTCATGGAGGGACGCTGGTAGAGCGCAGAGGAGAGGCGCAGGATGGTCTGATCCGTGTCAGCTGTGGCTCCTACGATCATCTGCGTGCTTTGACCCGCCGGGGCGAAACGAGGGGCATACCGAAATTGCTTCCGCTCCTCGGCGCTGCGCAAGACCCCCTGCTGGATGAAGCGCATCGGGGTGAAGACGCTCTGGTAGCTCTTGTCGGGAGCCAGCGTGCGCAAACCCTGCTCATTGGGAATCTCGATGTTGACGCTCAGGCGGTCGGCATAGCGCCCCGCCTCATCCACCAGCTCCTGGCTGCATCCCGGTATGCTCTTCATGTGGATGTAGCCATTGAAGCGGTGCACGGTGCGCAGGTCTTTGACCACCCGCACCAACCGCTCCATCGTGTAATCGGGATTGCGCACCACCCCGGAGCTGAGGAAAAGCCCCTCGATGTAGTTGCGGCGATAAAACTCGATGGTCAGTTCCACTAACTCGCTAACGGAGAAGGTAGCCCGGGGCAGGTCGTTGCTGCGGCGATTGATGCAATAGGCACAGTCGTAGATGCAATAGTTGGTCAGCATGATCTTCAAGAGCGAGATGCAGCGGCCATCCGCGGCGAAGCTGTGGCAGATGCCCCAACCGGCTGCGCTGCCGATCTCCCCCGCCCTATGCTTGCGGGTCGTGCCGCTCGACGCACAAGAGACATCATACTTGGCCGACTCGGCCAGGATCTTCAGTTTTTGTAATACCGCCTCATTCATCTGCTCACTCGTTGCTGTTGCCCCGCAAAGGTACATAATTTTAAGCGCCCACCTTCACAGGCAGACGCTCTCTTCGTGTGTCTTCAGTTCTAAAACTGTACAAAGACGTCACAATGTGGCGTCACTAAGGATAGAATGATCGTTAAGCGGCTTATCACCTGCCGTGATCGCCACGATGCTACCGTCGAAGAGGTGGACGGTGCGGTGGGCATACTGTGCGTCCCGCTGCGAGTGCGTCACCATCACGATGGCTGTCCCCTCCTGGTTCAGCTCCGTCAAGAGCCTCATCACCTCGATGCCGTTCTTGGAATCCAGGTTACCTGTCGGCTCATCGGCAAGGATCAACTTCGGGTTGGTGACCAACGCCCGGGCGATCGCCACACGCTGCTGCTGACCTCCGGAGAGCTGCTGGGGAAGGTGCTTGGCGCGATGCCCCATGTTCATACGGCTCAGCATCTCCTCCACTCGCTGTTTGCGCTCAGCCGCCGAGACATTCAGGTAGGTCAACGGCAACTCCACGTTCTCATAGACGTTCAGCTCGTCGATCAAGTTGAAGCTCTGGAAGACGAAGCCAATCTGTCCCTTGCGGATAGCATTGCGCTCCTTCTCGCGCAGGTTGGCCACCTCCTGTCCCATCAGGTGGTAGGAGCCCCTCGTCGGGTTGTCCAAGAGGCCTAAGATGTTCAGTAGTGTGGATTTGCCACAACCGGAAGGTCCCATGATGGCGACAAACTCCCCTTCGGAGACTTCCATGTTGACGTTGCTCAAGGCAACGGTTTCTACTTCCGTCATACGGAAGATTCTCTCTATTTGTTTCAGTTCAATGATATTCGACATATTCACTTTTAAATTTTAAGTTTTGAATTTTGAGATTAATACACTCGGTTGCCTCATTCGTTCTTGAGGCTGACTGTCGGATTCTCGTTGGCGATGTGCCAGCTCTTCCAAAGCACACAACCCACAATCATCGCTAAGTTCACGATGGCCACCAAGCCGTAAGCCGCCCAGCTGACAGACACCTTCTCAGTGAAACTATCCACCCAAAGGGCATTCACATAGGCGGCAATGCCTACACCGACCAAGACGGAGGGCAGCGCTACCACCAAGACATCGCGGGTCAAAAGCCGCAGGATGTCTATCGCTTCCGCTCCATTCACCTTGCGGATCGCGATCTCCTTGCTGCGCCGTTGCACCTCATCTGCCGTGTAGCCAATCAGTCCCATCAGCATCACGAAGAACATCACGATGCTCGCCACCGTCGCCGCATTGCGGAAGATGCGTACCGACTTGTAGAACTTCTCTTTCTTGGCCTCCAAGGATTGGAAGTTGATATACAGATCTGGATAGGCTGTCTGCATCTCCTGGTTCAGCTTCGCTAAGTTCTCGGCGAAGGGCTCTTTCAGCTTGACCGAAAGCGTGGGGCCTATTATATTCGGACCATACGTAATGGCCACGAAGGGATAAGGAGGTTCGTAGAAGCCGCCGACCACAAAGTCCTTCATCACACCCACCACTTTGTAGGTCTCTCCATCGGCTTTGAATACCTTACCGATAGCCTCGTTGCCCCATCGTTTCTTCTCCACGAAGGTCTCGTTCACTACAGCTTCATCCGGCTCTCGCATGGGTCGCCCCTCCAACAGAGTCATCCCCATCAGTGCAAAGTAGTTCTCCGAAAGTCGATCGTATTGTGTGTGCATATTGGATTGACTGCCATCTTCCACCACGGCACCACTATAACCGTCAAACGGGTCATTCAAGGAACCGGTAACCTCCTCCACATAGGGCAAATTCCGAAAGAAAACCCGGAGGTTGTCCGCCTCATTCGGTTGAGAGAAGAACTTCAACCAGGAATTGATGGCGATCCGCTCCGTCGAGAAGCCCATGTCCTTATTCATCACGTAGTGGTATTGCGCCGCCACCATCACCATCAAGCCACTGATAAAGGCCACTCCGGCAAACTGCACACAGAGCAGCGGCCGCTTCCAGCCCTTCTTCCCCTCCGTATAGCGGCGGAACACCTGCGACACGGGTATTTGGGCAAACAGCCGACCAGGGATCACCCCACCGATCAAGAAGAGCAGTCCTACCGTAAGGGCTGGCACCCACATCCGCTCCCAAGCGAACAGATTCTCCAACGAGGTAGAGGCGGTCTCCTCCACGAAGTCTTGAAAATCATAGAGCAACACCCGCATAAAGAGTAAGGCCAAACTGATCAGAATAGCCGTTTCGAGCAGGAACATCCCGAAGATGCGTGCGCTGCTGGCCCCACTGCATTTGTGTACACCGATCATCTTTGCCCGTCGGGAGAGCGAGGCGATGGCAATCAACGCATAGTTGAGAGCTGCGATAAAGAGGATGGCGAAGCCCATGATCGAGAGGGTCGTACGCATCCGTTTTACCTCTGGATAGTTGCGATAGGTATCCCGCAGTGGAGCGACATAAATGACCCAGTTCATCCCTTCTGGTAATTTGGAGAGGTATTTGGTATGGACCAGCTCGTCATAGCGTTGGTTGAGTCGCTCCACATCCACACCTGGCCGCAGGCGGGCATAGGAATAGTAGGAATCACCGCCCTTCCAAGAGTAGTTGCCCAGTTTCCGTGACCACATAGTCGGAAACGAAACCACCACCGCCGGATGGACCGTCGTGTTGTCAGGCACATCAGCGAAGATACCTCGCACCGTGAGGTCATAGCGTTGGTTATAGCTGATGTGCTGCCCGATCGGATCCTCCTCGCCAAAGATCCGCTTGGCGGTGGAGGCACTGAGGAAGGCTACATCCACCTGTTGCAGCTCGCTGACCGCATCGCCTCGCAGCACCTCGATACCCATCGTTTGGAAGAAGAGCGAATCAGCAATCAAGATATTCAGATCCGTGAAGCGTTTATCTCCCCGATAGAAGGGATCACTCCAACCACGAAAGGTACTGGTGGCTGCCTCTACCTCCTCCGGGAAGTTGGTCAGCAACGCCCCCGCCGTAGGCCCCATGTTCGTCTCAAATGTGCCCCTCCGCTCTCCACCAATCGTGAAAATCTCCCAAAACTGATAGATCCGGTCATACTCCTTGAAGCAGGTGTCAAAACTTTGTTCATACACCACTCGCGAGAAGAGCAGGATGCTCATCGCCAATCCCAATCCCAAGGAGATCACCTTGATCAGGTTTCCGCCCTTGTCGCGTAGCAATAGCTTGAAAACATAATGTAATTGTTTCATTCATCTAATGATTTTAAAGTTTATCTGTCAAAGAGCGTACTAAAACCGTGCCAAAACCGTTAATGTATTCTCTTTCAGAAGAAACCGACTTTATCGTTCATCGCCGAGTGTCAAAAAAATAGACAGTGACTGTCTAAGAATTAGACAAACTTCATCCGGAAGGTGACGGGCGAGGCGGAGAGCAGCGTGAGGCTTCCCCCGGAGAGACGCATGAGCTGGCGGGAGAGACTCAGCCCAATGCCACTGCCCTCGGCCTTGGTCGTGAAGAAGGGGATAAAGAGGTTGGCAGCCTCCTCCGGTGGGATGGTGGGGCCATTGTTGGCAATCTCGATGTAGATGGCCTCTTGGCTGTCGGCATAGGCGCACACCCGTATCTCTCCCTGAGGCTGACCGATCAAGGCTTCCTCGGCGTTCTTCAGTAGGTTGGTCACCACCTGCGTGATCAGTGCCTCATCCGCATAGAGCAACAGGTCTTCCGGCTCCACCTGTAACCGAAAGGTGATCGAGGAGGCCGCATTGACCTGATGCTCGGCCACCTTCAAGGCATGGGTCAGAAAGGGCTTCACGTAGAAGAGTGCGGGTTGCGGCGTCGGAATGCGGGTGAAGTGTCGGTAGTTCTCCACGAAGGTCAACAGACCCTTGCTGCTGTGGCGGATGGCTTCCAACCCTTCGGGAATCTCCGCCGAATGGCACTCGGTGCGCACCAAGGGCAGCAAGGTTTCGCTGAGGGAGGCGATTGGGGTGACGCTGTTCATGATCTCGTGCGTCAAGACCCGGATCAGTCGGATCCAGGTGTCCATCTCCCGCTCGTCTAACTCCGTATGAATATCGTTGAAGGTAAGGATGCGCCGGTGATTCCCTCGCAAGAAGATCTCGCTCACCCGCACCAGCAGTTGACGCTGCTCCTTCGGGAGATGGCAAGCGATTTGGAAGGTCTCTCCCGCCTGTGCCTCCCGCAAGCGTTGCACCAAGAGGGGATCATTCGCCTTCAGTTGATCCAGATGGGTCAGCACCTCCCGCTCCAAGAGGCGCAGGGCCTCGCGGTTGTATTGATAGATCGTCCCCTCATCGCCCACGACCAGCACGCCGGTGTGTACCGTCTCTAAGATCAGGGAGTAGTATTTCTCCTGTTGGATGGTGTTCTGCTTCGCCTCAGCCAAGAGCGCACGGATGCGGTTGAGGTTTTGATGCAGCGAACGATCCGCAGCAGAGCCGGTCGTCTCGGGAAAACGAAAGGCGGTGTCGTCATTCTCGACCGCTTGTAGGAGCTGTTGGATCTGGCGGTCGGCACGTCGTTGCCGTTTAAGCAGATGCCAAACAATAAGCAGGCACAAGAGACATCCCAAAAGGAGCAGTTGTCCCCATCCCTTCCCCAAGTCATCGCTACCGATTGGAAGATAGGCAGCAAAGCCATACCCCACCATAGCCGCCACTAACAGGGCAGCGGTCAGTAAGCAGCCTTGTGGCAACCGTTCGGAGAGATGATTAAAGGCCATAGCGTTTCATCTTATTATATAAGGTTTGGCGGGTGATGCCCAACTGGGCTGCCACCGCCGAGAGGTTGCCTTCGCATTGCCGGATGGTGCGTCGGATCAGTTGGATCTCCATCGCCTCCAAGGTGATGGTCTGCTCCTCGTGCAAAGTGGAGGCCGGAGCGATCGGAGCAGGAACGGGAAGGAACTCTTCGGTTAGTTCGTCAGACTCGTTAAGGATGATCGCCTTTTCGATCACATGTTCCAGTTCACGGATATTCCCCGCCCAAGGCAACTCCTGCAACCTCTTGGCGGCAGCTTCACTGAGGCGAGGCAATGGTTTCTCATAGTGCTCACTGAAATGGGTCATGAAACGGAGTGCCAACGGCACGATGTCCTCCTTGCGCTCCCGGAGAGCGGGCAGATGAAGGTGGATGGTGTTAATGCGATAGAGCAGATCCTCCCTAAAGCTACCCTCCGCAACCATCTGCTGCAAATCACGGTTGGTAGCCGTGATGAGGCGCACCTGAATAGGAATCGGATGGTTGCCACCCACGGGGGTGACGTTGCGGCTTTGCAAGGCGGTCAGCAGCTTGGCCTGCAGGTGATAGGGCAGGTTGCCAATCTCGTCGAGAAAGAGTGTGCTCCCGTTGGCTGCGACGAACTTACCCGTCCGATCGGCATGGGCATCGGTGAAAGCCCCTTTTACATGACCGAACAGCTCACTTTCGAAAAGGTTCTCGGTCAAGGCACCCATATCCACCGTAACTAATTCCTTGTCGCTATGGGCAGATCCCGCATGGATCGCTCTGGCCAGCAGTTCCTTGCCGGTACCATTCTCGCCCGTGATCAAGACGTTTGCCTCGGTCTTCGCCACCTTCTCCACTAACTGACGCAACGACTGCATCGCCGGACTCTCGCCCCAGTACATCGTGTGGGCGCTTATCGATGACTTTTTTGGGGTAACGACTTTCCTTGCGCCTTTGGCCTCGGCAGCTGTCAAGAGTGTCTCCACCAGCTTCTGATTCTCATAAGGCTTCACCACAAAGTCAGCAGCTCCCTCCTTGATGCCTCGCACCGCCAAGTCGATGTCCGCATAAGCTGTGAAAAGCACCACGGGCAGCTCCGGACGCATCTCCTTGATGCGATGCAACCAATAGAGCCCTTCTCCACCGCTGTTGATACCCGCCTTGAAGTTCATGTCTAAGAGTACCACTTGCCACTCCTTCGTACGCAGCTGCTCAGGAAGGGTGACAGGTGCGTTCAGGGTCACCACCTCCGCGAAATAGGGACGCAACAAGAGACGCACCGCCTCCAGCACGGCCTTGTTGTCATCCACCACCAAAAGATTTCCCAATCGCTTTGCCATCTTTTATCTATCCCTGTTTTTATGTGGCGGCAAAGGTAAACATTCTTTTCTGTTCATTGTGTCCTGCCTGGAGAGACAAACACGGTTGAAAATTGACATTCGTCTCACAAAAATCCCTACTTTTGCGGCGGTATTTACATAAATCACAGAAAGTATGAAACAAATGATTGGTATGGCTGCCCTACTTGTGTCAAGCTGCTTGATGCGGAGTATGGCCCAAGACATGAGTTACAAAGAACCACCCAAAGAGATTAAAGAGATCGCTTTGGCCAAGATGCCTCCCAGCGTATTGGTGAGCGGAGATGGCAAATGGTTGTTAGAGTTGGACGATGTGCCTTTCCTCAGCGTGGAGGAATTGGCGAAGCCGGAATATAAACTGGGCGGTACCCGAGTGACCGACATCTTTGGTCCGAGCCGTCGGGAGGGCTACTCTGCCGCTCGCCTCCTTGATGTAGCCACGAAACAGACCTACGAGATCGCTGGCCTGCCCGCTGACGTAAATATATTGGAGGCTGAATGGGCACCGGGATCGAGCCGCATCGCCTTGATGATCCGTGAGAAGGATGGACTCTACCTTTGGATGGTCAACGTGGCCGAGAAGCAGGCTAAACAGATCAGCCGCCGAAAGATGAACCGCACGGCCTCCCAACCGGGTCCGTTGCGTGGAGCCAGCCCGGCCATCCGAGCCAATTGGGTGAACGACTCTGTCTTGATCGTTCCCGCCGTTCCCAACGGGATCGGAGCGATGCCGCTGCCTCCTGCCGCTCCTTCTGGTCCTGTTATTCAAGTGAGCGAGGGAAAGGCCGCCGCGGCCCGCACCTATCAGGATCTGCTGAAGAGCCCCTACGATGAGCAACTGTTTGATTACTTCTTCACGGCACAGTTAGTCAAGATTGAGCCGAACAAAGAGACTGAGTTGGGCAAACCGGCCATCTATCTCCAGACGCGGCTCTCGCCCGACAAATCCCTGTTGCTCACCACAACGATTGAGAAGCCCTACTCCTACATCGTGCCCCGTAGCTCCTTCCCTAAACGAGTGGAGGTGCTTGATCTCGGTGGCAAGGTGGTGAAGGAGATCAACCGACAACCCATGACGGCAGACATCATGGGCTACGACACGGCCAACCCCTATCCCCGCAACTTCGGTTGGCGTGCGGACGAACCCGCCACGCTCTACTGGATTGAGGCGCAGGACGAGGGCAATCCGCGCCAGCACAAAGTAGATTATATGGATGCGGTCTATCAGTGGCAAGCGCCCTTCACGGGCGAGAAGCAGCTGGTGGTAAAGACTCCCTTCCGCTGCCGCTCGATCGACTGGTGCGACGACCAGTTTGCCTTAGTGACAGAAAATTCGCGGGCTACTCGCCGAATGAAGATCTCCTCGTTCGTCCCCTTGCAACCAGAGAAGGGTTTGCAAACCATCTTCGATGTCTCGACCGATGATAATTATACCGATCCGGGCCGTCCCTACAAACGGAGCAATCAATACCACGAGTCCGTGGTCTATACCAACAAGCAGCACAGCGAACTGCTGATGATCGCTCCGGGTGGATCGCCCGAGGGAGACATGCCCTACCTAAGCCGCTACGACTTGAAGAAAAAGACAAACACCATCCTGTGGCGCTGCGAGGCTCCCTACTACGAGACTATCCTCGACGTGATCAACCCGGAGAAGTTGCAACTGATCACCGCCCGTCAATCCACCGACGAGCCAATCAACTACCTCTTCCGAGACGTGAAGCGGAAACGGAGTGAGGCGTTGACAAATTTCCCCAACCCCTATCCCCAACTGAAGGAGATGAAGGTGGAGAAGATCGCCTACAAGCGAGCGGACGGATTGGATCTGACCGCCACTCTCTACACACCGGTTGGCTACGACAAGGAGAAGGATGGTCGCCTGCCGGTCTTGATGTGGGCCTATCCCAGAGAGTACCGCAACAACGAGGATGCCTCCCGAGTGCGTGGCTCCAAATACCTCTTCACGGTCATCAACTACCGCTCACCGGTCTTCTGGGTAACCCGTGGCTTCGCCGTGATGGAGAACGTGGAGATGCCGATTGTCGGCGTGAATGGGGCAGAGCCGAACGATGACTTCATCCATCAGCTGACGATGAACGCCGAGGCAGCGGCTAAGGCCATCTATGATTTAGGAGTAGGCGACACGGCCCGTTTAGCCGTTGGCGGTCACTCCTACGGTGGATTCATGACAGCCAACCTGCTAACCCATACCCACCTGTTCAAGGCCGGTATCGCCCGCAGTGGAGCCTACAACCGTACGTTGACGCCGTTCGGTTTCCAGACAGAGACCCGTACCTATTGGGAGATCCCGGAGATCTACAATGCCATGTCGCCCTTCATGTATGCGGATAAGCTGAGTGGCGCCCTGCTGTTGATCCACGGTGATGCCGACAACAACACCGGTACCTTCCCCATCCAGAGCGAACGCCTCTTCGCGGCGATCAAAGGTCATGGTGGTACAAGTAAGTTGGTGCTGCTCCCCTATGAGAGCCACAGCTACTCGGCGAAGGAGAACATCCTCCACTTGCTTTATGAGGAAGATGCTTGGCTGATGAAATATGTCAAATAGTCGCTTCCAACAGATGAGTGCCCGCCTCCATGCTTGGGGGTGGGCACTTTGACTTTATTACTTCAGGTGATAGGTCACCGTCCGCTCCTCACCGGCCTTGTCGGTATAGGTAATTTCATAGTCACCTCGGAACCCCCGGAACTTTACCTCACCGTTCTTCCCGGCCTTGGCGCTTGTCTCGGTCTTCCAGACATGATTGATCAGGTTGTCTAAGGCATAATAAGAGAGCTTCGGACTCATATCACGGTGGAAAAGACCCGATACGGAGGGCTCGCCCGGTGCCCCGCAGTCATCCACGATGTTCCACCAAGTGATGCCCATCATGTTCTTGCAGCTGAACCACAAACGATAGAGGTTCTGGGCGATCACCGCCTGGATCTGCTGGCCTTTCGTGTCGTTGCCAGGCGAGGTGATGGTGATCTCGCTCAGGTGGATCGGCAGGCCGGTCTCAGCCAGGTTGTTCATCACCTTCCACACCTGCTGCGGGGTTTGAATATCTTTGCCTGCGGCGATGTCCAAACACTGCTGCGGATTGAAGAGGTGCATCTGCGAACCGACCACATCAATGCGGCACCCCCGCTTCAAGAGATCCTTGACCTGCTCCGCATATTCCGGTCCCGTCCAGTAGTCGTTGATATTCATCAGGGCATTGTCGGAGATCAACCCGGCGGCTACCTGAAACGCCTCGTAGGTGAAATCGCCCGGCATGAAGCCGTAGTTGCTCTTGCAGAGCTTCGAACCCGGCACCATCGCTCCCTTGGCGAAATCCTGCGCGCTCTCGTTCACCACGTCCCAGCTGCTCACCCGGTCGCCGTAGTACTTCACGATCTCCGTCATGCGCTTAGTCATCAGCCGCTGCAGCTTCGGTCCCAACTCCGGCAGCTTCGCTTCCAGTTCAGCCAACGTCGCCTTTTCGAAAGCCGGGGTCATCTTATCCCCATTCAAGAAGTTCTTCTCGTCGGCATATTCCGCCACATACTGCTTCAAGGTCTCCCGCTCCTCGTCCGTCAGGATCTGATCGACAATCCAGTTGGGATGGTGCCAGCGGCGGCTGCCCCACGTCAAGGGATGGCCATGCACCGGCACGCCGTGGCTCTCGCAATAGGTAATCATCGGGTCGGGAGCCGGGCGGCGCCAATGCGGCTGGTACTTCGGGTTCTCCTGCCGGTTCCAGTAGGCCTCGGTGTCCCAATACTCCTCCCGGAAACGGGGGCGACCCGGCTGCATCTCGAAGGGTTCCCAATAGAAGGGCACCGTAGCCCGGTTGAAGAGCGTGCCGAACAGCTCCTTGTAACGCTGGTTGGCCGCCGGCGTTCCTAACTGGTTGAAGTTGAACATGCTGGCTCCGAACACGAAGTCATGGCTCACCTGCTTGATCCGCACAGGGGTTCCCGCCGCGGCATTGTCCAAGTAGATCACGCCATTCGCCTTGCGGTATTTCTCAATGTCTTGATCAATCTGTTTCTGCACACTGGGATTCCAGATCTTCCAATACGCCTCACTCATAATATGCTCCCTATCCTCTTTCTGAGAGGTGGGGAAACTATGCTGAGCAGCCACGCCTAAACTGACAAAGGCCAAACCCAGCACACAAATCATCCGTTTCATAAGTAATTATTAAGTTTATTTATCTACCTACAAAGGTAATGCTTTCGCGCGAGGCAGAAATCATTTTAATCGTTTGATTTATGAGCAGAAAAAGGGAGAACCCCTGTTTATTGAACGATTTTTGACTACTTTCGTAGCCGTAACAGATAAATCTATGGGAAATGAAAAAGACAATTCTTTCGTTAGCCACACTATTCGCTTGTGCCACTAACCTTTGGGCGGCTGAGGAGCGGACACTGGTGACACTTGACACGACCGAAGGCGAGATTGTGTTAGCACTTTATAACGAGACCCCTCTGCATCGGGACCATTTCGCCCAGAAGGTCAAGGAGGGAGTTTATAACGGACGAGACTTCAACCGGGTGATTGAGGGGTTCGTCGTGCAGTGTGGCGAGGAGGAGGCTGAGGATGTGATCCCCGCAGAGATTCGCTACCCCCAGCTGTATCACCGGCGGGGTGTATTGGCGATGGGACGTTGCACGGCTGATCCGACCCATGAGCTGAAAAGCGCCAGCGAACAGTTCTATATCGCCTGGGGCAAACCGCTGGATGAGCGGACATTGCAACGATCCGACTCACTGATGCAAGTACGGAGCTATGGCCGTTGCCAAATGGATAAGGATGTACGTCGTTATTACCAACAACATCCCGGACTTCCCGCATTGGATGGAAGTTATACCATTTTTGGCGAGGTAATCAAGGGCATGGAGGTAGTAGAACGTATCCAAGCTGTGCCCACAGATAAACAGGATCGCCCCTTACAGGCGGTCACGATCCGACGAGCGACCGTACAGGAACCCGACCCGGCCATCTATTGGTCGCAACCAGCGGTCTATGTCGATGCCTATCGGCTGTCTGATGCCGTGACACCCTACATCGAGTGTCGGCATGACTCGCTTTATACCCTCCGCCATTGGTATGGGGTAGCAGGGCAGGATGTCTCCTTCGTCTTGCGTACAGTAGCCGATTCCACGCTGATTGAGGTGGTTGAAGCGGACTCCGTGAAAGGTAACTATTCCTATGTGGCTACGGGATTGCCCCAATTACCCACCGCGACTATCTATCCCCGTCCTTTCGTAGAGACCAACACGCTCTGCTCCGGTTTTTATGGCAACTCGCAAAAAGGGAAAGTGTGGGCTTATACCTATTTATATACGCCAGACGGACAATGGAACGGCGGCCATCTATACACATTCATGTGGGGTGAAGCTCCCGCCAAACCGATCTGGCGCGTACAGGGGCATAGCACCTTGGTGGGCAACGTCCCAGGATTGACCAGCACCTTGGAGGCTTACACGGATGGGCGCTATATCTTGCGCGATTGGTATGGCGTGGAGAAATATGATTTAGAGTTTCGCCTGCGTCCTGACGGTGGCATCGAGCTACTCGACTATTATTGGACAACCGAGACCGGCGAACGATTCGTGCAATGCCGCCGAGAAGACATTGGTTATGCAGCTATTCCACAGTTAGCTGATCAGCCTAATGGTGGGCTGGAAGGAGACGCTCACTCCGGCAAACTCCATTTCCGCATGACAGCTCATCAGAATGATGATCAGCCAATCGCCGATCCTGCTCATCCGGAGTTTGTCTTCGAATGGTGAAGAATTGAGAAACAATTCGTACTTTTGTGTCAATTTTCATGATTGCATGATCGACCAGGCGACGATAGACCGTATCTTGGAGGCCGCAAACATCGTGGATGTAGTCTCTGAGTTTGTGACCCTGCGGAAACGCGGGGTCAACTATGTCGGATTATGCCCCTTCCATGCAGACAAAAGCCCCTCCTTCTATGTCTCTCCCGCTAAGAACATCTGCAAGTGCTTCGCTTGTGGCGCAGGCGGTTCGCCGGTACATTTCATCATGAACCATGAGCAACTCTCCTATTTTGATGCCTTACGCTTCTTGGCCAAAAAGTACAACATCGAGATCAAGGAGCGAGAACTGACTGAACAGGAGAAGCAGGCACATAACGACCGAGAGAGCATGCTTATTCTCAACAGCTGGGCATCGAATTATTTCCAACAGTTGCTACATGAGCATCCAGAAGGACGCAGTGTCGGGTTACGCTACTTCGCTGAGCGGGGCTTAAGAGAGGAGATCATACGCAAGTTCCAATTGGGCTACAGCCTCGACCAGCGAGACGCCCTCTTTCGCACAGCCACGGCCGCAGGTTACAAACAGCCTTATTTAGAGAAGACAGGATTGGTCATCCCTTATGAGAACGGACGGGTGAACGACCGTTTCCGGGGACGTGTCATCTTCCCCGTGCATACGTTAAGTGGCAAGGTGGTGGCTTTTGGTGGGCGTGTCTTGCGTAAAGGCGAGAAAACCGCCAAGTATGTTAACTCACCGGAAAGCGAGATCTATCACAAGAGCAACGAGCTGTATGGCCTCTTTTTCGCCAAGCAGGCGATCGTAAAGCAAGACAAGTGCTTCTTGGTGGAGGGCTATATGGACGTGATTGGTATGCACCAAGTGGGGGTAGAAAACGTAGTAGCCTCATCTGGCACGGCCTTGACACAAGGGCAAATCCGTTTGATACACCGCTTTACGGAGAATATCACGGTGCTCTATGATGGGGATGCCGCAGGCATCAAGGCCGCCTTGCGAGGCATAGACATGCTGATCGAAGAAGGCATGAACGTCAAAGTAGTCTTGCTGCCTGATGGAGAAGACCCAGACTCTTTCGCTCGCAGAGGCGCAACTGCCTTCGACACCTATATCCGGGAGAATGAGACTGATTTCATCCGTTTCAAGATGCGGTTGCTCCTACAAGAGTCTGCTGATGATCCCATCAAACGCTCCGCCGTGATTAACGACATCATGCGCACCATCGCAATCATCCCCAACAACATCGCTCGTGCAGTCTATCTGAGGGAGTGCAGCGAAACCATGGGTATAGACGAGCAAATCTTGCTGAGAGAGGTCAACCGACTGCGGTTGCAGCAGGAGCGAAGAGGGAACGCCTCTATTACACATACAACTCCCGCATCCTCTACGATGGAAGCACCTCTGCCACCTCCACCCGCAGAGCCAATACCACCTGCGCAGCAGACGGCCGACACCAGCTCACCCAACGAGCCCCCCCCATTCGAACAGATCCCTTTAGAGGAGGAGGTCACGCCACAGCCGCCTCAGCCCTCCCAGACTACGCCCGTCTTTCAAGCACCTTCGCCCTATGAGGCCTTTGAAAAGTCGATCGTCCGTTATGTCGTACGCTATGGCGAGCGAATCATCTTTAACTACCAAGACGAGCAAACCCAAGAGCAGATCCAAATGCGTTTGGCTGAGTATGTCCGTTTCGACCTCGACAGAGATGGGATTCAAATCACTCACCCTCTCTACCGGCAGATTATCGAGGAGGCCGCAGCCCATTGCATGGAGGAGGGATTTACAGCCTATCGCTATTTCTTGGCCCATCCCGATCCACAGATCAGCCTATTGGCCGCTAACTTAGCAAGCGAGAAATATCAGTTGAGCAAGTACCACTCCAAGTATCAAACCATCGAACCAGAGAGTGAGCGGTTAGACTTCGTGGTACCCCAAGAGCTGTATGCCCTAAAAGAGGCACATATCCAGGAGGAGATCAAACAGGTACAACAGCAAATCAAGGAGTCAAGGAATGAAGAGGAAACGATGACACTACTTCGGCAACTCAACGAGCTGAACAACCTACGCAGGCTCCTCTGCAAGCAATTGGGCGAACGAATCATCTTGCGGATGTAACAGCAAGCCTGCAGCGATCAGTTAAGCGGGCATAAAAAAATTCTCGTCTTCTCTTCACGAGAAAACGAGAATAGGTTGTTCTACTCGGATTCGAACCAAGACAAACAGGACCAGAATCTGTTGTGCTACCATTACACCATAGAACAATACAAACAACGCAATATGCTCTTAAAGCTGTTGTTCTACTCGGATTCGAACCAAGACAAACAGGACCAGAATCTGTTGTGCTACCATTACACCATAGAACAATATTTCGTCTCCAACTCTCTTGTTAGACGCTGCAAAGGTAACTACTTTTTCATAAACTGCAAATTTTCCCCCTATTTTTTTCGATCAACGAACAAAAAAGGAAATTGTCTGTTGTAATGATACACATTTACATCTAATATTATCCGTACACAGAGGTAGCCGAAAGGAAATAAGAACTATCTTTGCAAATTCAAAATAGCAATGTATTAGATTAAGCAGAAAAGTTAAATCAGAATAATGGATCAAACAAAAGCATTAGTGCAGGCCATTGTAGAGGGCATGCAAGAGAAAAAAGGTAAAAACATCGTCACAGTAGATTTAAGCCAGACCATAGGCGCTATTTGCCAATACATGGTCATTTGCGAGGGGAATACACCGACGCAGGTAGCGGCTCTTTCTGATTCCGTTTGGGACTTCGCCCGCCGCAATGCCAACGAGAAACCGCTCTCGATCGACGGCCATCAAGGATCACAATGGATTGGCATGGACTATGGAACAGTATTGGTTCATATCTTCTTGCCTGAGCGACGTGCCTTTTACAATCTTGAGAATCTCTGGGCAGACGCCCAAGTAACTTCAATCCCTGACATCGCCTGAGTAGTACACATGACGTATGGAAAATAAGAATAATCCTTTTAGTCCCCCTTCTAAAAACGGCAAGCAAAAGATGTTTCGTTTCAATTTCTATTGGATGTATGGACTCATCTTCCTGCTACTCATTGCGCTTTACATGAGCAATGAGTCCGTTGGCTCCAAAGAGTTAGGATGGACAGAGTTTCAGAAATTGGCCGCAGAGAACACCTTTGATCAGATGACGGTCTTCAACAAACGCAATGTCGTGGAGGCCACTGTGCGTAGCAACAAAATTGAGCAGGTATTCGGTTCCGGCTATGACTACCAAAAAATGGGGAATAGTCCGAAGATTTATGTAACTATTCCCTCTGCGGATAAATTCTCCGATTTTTATGACAAAGTAGTGAGCACCAACCAAATCAGTACAAAAGTGAGATTTGAGGAGGGTGATGATACCATTTGGAGTTTCATTGTCTCCTTTGGTCCCATGATTCTGTTGATTTTGGTTTGGATATTCTTGATGAGACGTATGTCTGGTGGTGCAGGTGCTGGCCCCGGCGGTGTGTTCAGTGTTGGACGCGCCAAAGCTCAGCTCTTTGATAAAGAATCGGATCGCAAAGTAACCTTCAAGGATGTCGCAGGTTTAGCAGAGGCCAAGCAGGAGGTAGAGGAGATTGTTTCCTTCTTAAAGAATCCTGGGAAGTACACAGAATTAGGTGGGAAAATTCCTAAGGGAGCCTTGTTAGTAGGCCCTCCAGGTACGGGTAAGACGCTATTAGCAAAGGCTGTGGCAGGAGAAGCGGATGTACCGTTCTTCTCTTTATCTGGATCTGACTTCGTGGAGATGTTTGTCGGTGTCGGCGCTTCACGTGTACGCGACCTGTTCCGTCAAGCCAAGGAGAAAGCCCCATGCATTGTCTTTATCGATGAGATAGATGCCGTAGGACGTGCTCGTGGCAAGAATGCGAATATGGCCAGCAATGACGAGCGAGAGAATACGCTCAACCAGTTGCTGACGGAAATGGATGGTTTTGGCTCCAACAGTGGTGTCATCATCTTAGCCGCCACTAACCGAGCGGACATTCTGGACAAGGCATTGCTACGTGCCGGTCGTTTCGATCGACAGATCCATGTGGAACTGCCTGACCTGAACGAGCGCAAGGAGATTTTCGGCGTACACTTACGCCCCATCAAGATTGATGAGAGTGTGGATGCAGACTTCTTAGCTCGCCAAACCCCAGGATTCTCAGGAGCGGACATCGCCAACGTCTGCAATGAGGCAGCGCTGATCGCCGCTCGTAAGGGCAAGAGCTTTGTGCAAAAGGAGGACTTCATGAACGCTGTCGATCGTATCGTAGGCGGATTAGAGAAGCGCTCCTGTATCATGACAGAGGAAGAGCGCAAGAGCATCGCCACACACGAGGCAGGCCACGCCACGTTGAGCTGGTTGTTGGAACATGCCAACCCATTAGTCAAGGTAACCATCGTGCCCCGCGGCAAAGCGTTAGGCGCAGCCTGGTACCTACCTGAAGAGCGACAAATTACCACCAAAGAGCAATTACAGGATGAGATGTGCGCCACCTTGGGTGGACGTGCAGCAGAAGAGTTGTTTCTCGGCAAGATTTCAACGGGTGCTGCTAATGACTTAGAACGTGTCACTAAGCAAGCCTACGCCATGGTGGTCTATTTCGGCATGAGCCAACGTCTTCCCAACCTGAACTATTATGACTCGACCGGACAAGATTGGGGCTTTACTAAACCCTATAGCGAAGAGACGGCCAAGTTGATTGACAACGAAGTGCAACAAATCATTGATGGACAATATGACCGAGCCAAAGAGATTCTCTCAAAACATGCGGAGGGACATCATCAACTGGCCCAAGTCTTATTGGAACGTGAGGTGATCTATTCGGAAGATGTTGAGCATATCTTCGGCAAACGCAAATGGCTCTCTCGCTCACAAGAGATCTTGCAGTTGCAAGAGAAAGCCAATGAAAAGGCTGAAGAGGAGCAGGCGAAAGCCGAAGACAATAACGACAAACAACCTACGGCTTCCACAGCGGAGGACTGATTTATACATCCATAAAAACACAAAGCTTTGAAAAATTTCATCACAAGAGCACTGACAGGCATCGTCTTCGTGGCGGTACTGATCAGTGCCATCTATATTCATTCTTACTATTTCTTAGTGGTATTTGGACTAATCACAGGATTAACCTTATGGGAGTTTTATGGGTTAACACTGCCTAAAGCTCAAAGTCATTTCAATCGACTATTTTGTACCATAGGAGGCACCTATCTATTCACCGCCACCTTTTGTTACACACATGACTTGACGGGACGTTGGATCTTCCTACCCTATCTCTTCTTCTTGCTGGTCACACTGGTTGCCCCGCTTTATGAGAAGCATGGAGATCCCCTCAAACGATGGACAGTTACCCTATTCGGGCAATTCTATTGCGCTGGTTCCTTCTCGTTGCTCAATCAGTTGACCTCTGTCACTGGTTATCCTGGTGAGATCGTTCACATTCCCTACTTCGCTTTAGCGCTTTTTGTGCTTATCTGGCTAAATGATACCGGTGCTTATTGCATTGGCTCATTATTGGGCAAACATCGACTGTTTGAGCGCATCTCCCCTAAGAAATCGTGGGAAGGATTTGGTGGTGGCCTCCTTTTTGCCCTGCTTGCCTCACAGGTATTCGCCTATCTATTGCCGGCTTATAGCGCCATACAATGGCTTGGGCTGGCTGTCGTGATAGTGGTATTCGGCACATGGGGTGATCTGATCGAGTCGCTACTAAAAAGGCAGTTGGGAATCAAAGACTCCGGCCATCTGCTTCCCGGACATGGCGGTATGCTCGATAGGTTCGATAGCGTATTGTTGGCAATCCCTGCTGCCTACATCTACATCGAGCTTTTTATTCAAAATTAAACGTGAGCACAATCATACGCGAGGTCGCTTTGGAGAGCGCCTGCGTATATTTCAAGGCCGTCTGGTCCACAAGGTCCGGACGATCTTTTTCTATCAGATCGACCAATCCAAAACAGAACTTCAATTCGGGGCAGAGCTTAAAGAAAGGCAGATAGAGATCGCAACCGATGCCAAACTCCAAACCAAAATCCGTACCCTTTAACAATAAAGGATTACCTTTTTTACGACCTATGTCTAAAGAGCCATAGGCACCCGCTAAGATATAGGGACGGTAGTTGTTGAGTCGCAATGCCGTATATTTTATGTCGATCGGGAAATTCAAGTAACTTGAACGAACGTTCGTAGTAAACTCCTCTCCTGAAGTTTGCTCGCGGAAAAGAAACTTCTTATCACCAAAATGAATGGTAGGCGTAAAGCGCAAGTTCAAAAAGGTATTAAGGTAAAGGTCACCGATCACTCCCACACTGAAACCAGGAGAATAAGAGGGAATCTCCGCAAACCACGTCTCTCCATCAGTGGTCACTCCAGAATGAGTCAAAATAAGATCTTGGGTATGAAGTCCCACATGGAATCCTAAATGAAACCACTTCATGTCAGCATAAGGCTGATTCTTCACACGCTCACGCTGCGCCATCATGTTCCAGCTTGTCAAACCAAAGATACAAGCCAATATAAGTACGAATCGTCTCAAGTCTGTCTATATTTTGGATAATAACGTGGGCAAGGCAAAGTTATTGCCAAAAAGCGGTTTTTTGCATAAAAATAGGGAGCAGATATTTTTTAAATAGAAAGAAAACTCTACATTTGCACCAACTAACTAATAGAGTTATCAATTTTTAAACAGTAAAAAAATGGCTTACGTAATTAGTGATGATTGTATTGCTTGCGGTACTTGTATTGATGAGTGTCCGGTAGGAGCAATTTCTGAGGGTGACAAGTATCATATCGACCCTGAGATGTGTGCTGATTGTGGAACTTGCGCTGACGCATGTCCGACAGGCGCTATCCATCCGGCTGAGTAATTCGCAGCAAACCAAAGGAAAATCACTCAAGAGTGAGACCCTGAGGCATAACGAGCCACCTCCCGCATCGGAGTGTGGCCCGTTGTTTTCATTTTTGACACTCACAGAAACAAACGATCTTCAAAACAATGGTCAATCGAATTTTAATCCGCATTAAAGTTTTACAGATAGTGTACGCCTATTACCAGAATGGGAATGGTGACCTGAAATCTGCGGAAAATGACTTACAATTCAGCCTAAAAAAGTCGTACGAATTGTATCTTTCCTTCTTACTTTTACTCATCGAGGTAACTCATCTACAAAATCAGATTCTGGAAACGAAGAAAGGGAAATACATTCCTACAGAAGAGGAATTGAACCCTAATATGCGTTTTGTCAATAACCGTATTGTAGCCCAGCTGGCAGCGGATAAAAGCTTTTGGAAACAGGTTAAGGACAATGGCGTTTCCTGGGACAACGACGAGGATTTCGTGAAACGTATATTGGATCTGATCCTCAGCTCTGACGTATATGCTGAGTATTTGGAGGCAGAGGAGGACAGCTACGAACGAGACCTGCAATTTTGGGTAAAAGCCTTTAAGCAACTGATTTGTGACAATGAAATGATTGAAGAATATTTGGAGGACAAGAGTATCTTCTGGAATGATGATGTTGAGATCATTGAGTCGTTCGTGCTGAAGACCATCAAACGTCTTAAGGAAACACAACCAGTCACTGCGGCATTACTGCCAATGTTCAAAGATGAAGAGGATCGCACTTTCGCCATCAAGTTATTACGTCAAACTTTCCTTAAAAAAGAGGAGTATCGTGAGTTGATCGGGCGATATCTGACTAATTGGGATGCAGATCGTGTAGCCAACATTGACATGGTGATCCTGCAAATCGCATTGGCTGAGATTTTCGCATTTCCGACCATTCATACGAGCATCAGCATGAATGAATACATCGAAATTGCGAAGTATTACAGCTCTCCCAAAAAGGTTCCTTTTATCAATGCGACATTAGAATCTATCATTCGCGACGCAAAAAGGGATCACAAGCTATTAAAAGATTAATAAACAAGATTCAGCAATATCAATAATACAAAACGAGATTTTTAAAACATGAACTTACTTAGCATTTTACTGCAAGCTGCAGCCGATGGCAGCCAATGGTCTGGCATTGTAATGATGGTCGTAATTGTAGCGATCTTCTATTTCTTCATGATCCGTCCGCAACAGAAAAAGCAAAAAGAGATTCAGAAGGCACGGGAAGCCTTGAAAACAGGTGACAAGATCATTACCGCAGGAGGTATCTATGGCAGAATCCGCGAGATTGGGGACATTTATATGATGATTGAAGTGGCGAATGGAGTAACTATTCGTGTAGATAAAACCTCAATCTTCGCTTCTGCAGAAGATGCCGCACAACAGCAGAAATAAATGAATAAAAGGCTTTGACGTATGACTCACAGGGAGCATCTATCTCAATCCGTCAAGTCGTTGAACAAACAGACTAAGGCTTATTTCCATGGAGATCAATGGAAAGAGGTCTTGGTCTTTTCCTTTTTTGTGCTCCTCGCTTTTGGATTCTGGCTGCTACAGAGTCTGCAGCAGGAATATGAAATCATATTGACTTTTCCTGTCCAATGCAAAGAGTTACCCGCAGACATCGCTTTTGACAAGGAGATACCTCAACAAGTCATAGCCAAAGTAAAAGACAAAGGTAGCGTATTACTGAACTATACGCTTGGTCGTGTGTTGCAACCCATAGAGATAAAGCTGGAAACCAAAGGAAAAAAGGGTATTCTCCTTTTCAGCAAGAAGCAAATTGAGAATGACATCCAAAAACAGCTACTTGCAACAACCTCCCTGATCGAATTTGAACCGCAACATATAGAGGCCTCCTTTAGTCAACGAAAGCATAAACCGTTACCTGTCAAGTTTGATGGTGACATTCAATTTATCACAGGCTTTCAATTGGCTGGAGAGATTCAGATTGAACCCAGCGTAGTGGATGCCTACGCCTCCGCTGCCACACTTGACACCTTGCAGGAGGCATTGACCCAATTCACGGAGGTAAAGAAGGGCAACAAAACCCTGCAACGTACCGTGGCGTTACGCCCCATTGCCGGTGTCAACCTGGTTCCTACTACGGTGACAGTCACCCTGCCCATTGAGGAATACACAGAGAAGAGTTTAAACATCCCCATTATCTGCAAGGGAGTGCCTCTCCATTACAAGGTGCGCCTATTCCCGTCAGAGGTCACTGTGACCTGTAGCGTTCCTCTCTCTCGATTCAAGGCTTTGTCAGAATCACAATTTGAGATCACGATCGACTACAACGAGTTGGAACAGAATGCCTCTGGCTCCTGTTACGTACACCTGACCCGTAAGCCAGAATGGGTACATACCCCTACCCTCCTTCCCACCCAAGTGGAGTTTTTATTAGAGCACAATGAACATTATGATTAAAATAGGTATCACGGGAGGAATTGGTAGTGGAAAGTCTGTTGTAGCCACCCTGTTTCGTCTTTTTGGGGTTCCCGTCTATATCGCTGACGAAGAGAGTAAGCAACTCACTAACCAGTCAGAGACGATCCGCAAACAACTCATTGCCCATTATGGAGAGGCCATCTACACCCCAGAAGGCCTGAACAAACCGCTCTTGGCGGCGAAGATCTTTCAAGATCCAGCGCAACTACGCATCGTGAATGGCATCATTCACCCCGAGGTAAAGCGACATTTCGAAGCATGGGCCGCAAAGCAGACTACTCCGCTCTGCGCTATCGAGAGCGCCATCCTCTTTGAATCAGGCTTTGACAAGGTTGTAGATACCAGCCTCATGGTATATGCGCCCAAGGCGTTGCGCATCGAACGCGCCACCGCACGGGATGCGGCTTCCCGAGAGGCTATCCAACGACGCATTGAGAGCCAAATGGCCGATGAGGAGAAGCGTAAGTTAGCTGACCATCTGATATACAACGATGATCTGCAACCGCTTATTCCGCAAGTGACCGCATTTCTTGCTCGTCTGCTAGACAAAGGCAATACTTTTTAAGGCTCTAAATCCGCTTTTTCAAACAGTTTGTGTTACATTTGCACCATAGATATTACACAAACGTATTTTACTAAACATCAAAGAAAGAAGAGAATTGTTATGTTGAAGACGATTTTGTCGATTACAGGGAAGCCGGGTTTGTATAGGCTGGTATCCCATGCGAAGAATATGCTGATCGTGGAATCACTCGCAGACAAGCGGAGAGTACCTGCTTATGCGAAGGATAAAGTAATCTCACTGGGAGATATTGCCATGTACACCACCGACACAGAAGTGCCCTTGCATGAGGTACTCACAAACATGAAGAATAAGGAAAATAGCAATCCGACAGCCCTCTCTCCCACCAAGGCTACTACAGAGGAGTTACGCAACTATTTAGCTGAAGTATTGCCCAACTACGATCGCGACCGTGTTTATCCGAGCGATATTCGCAAATTGATCTCTTGGTATAATATTTTGGTCAAGGCTGGTATCACGGAGTTCACTCCGACAGAGGAGGCTCCCGCAGCAGAACAAAACGAGGAATAATATTGAAATCATTGTAGTAGAGACGTAGCATCATGCTACGTCTCTACTTTTTATTTAATCTTCAATAACCCGAAGGATATCGAAACAGAAACCTTTCGAGAGCTGAAGACCCATAGTCACTTCACCCGTCGGAATATCGTAGATATAGATGCGAGGATTATCCGTCTCACCTTCACCTTCCGTACAACCGATATAGGCCTTATCACCGACAACCACACTACGTTGCGAGAAGCGACCTCCACAATAGGGCAGATCAACGCCTGAACAGCTCACCCGCTTCCGTTCGCCGGTAGCCAAGTCGATGATTGTATAGAAGTGGCTAACACTATCAATCTTCACACCTTTGCTGTTGTCACGAGAATAAGCCAATGCCTTGCCATTCGCCAAATACTGAATGGTCAGCAATTTACCCTCTGGATTTGGGAAACCATTGTAGGCGGTATCAAAAGTGGTCTTGTCCGCATCCATACGCAGCAGCACACCCGTCTCATCGCCATTGATGGTCTTTAAGCAAGCCATATAGAGGTTGCCACTCTCATCATACATCACCGTGTTCTGCATCAACTCGCCATAGGCACTGGCGGCACATTCCTCAGCTAAAGCGGGATCCACATCGTGAATCTCTTGCACCTGCATCGTAACCGGATCAATCACGGCCACATGGAACGTAGAAGTAGCAGACTCCGTCAAACCTGCGGCAATCTTGCCATTGTAGAAATAGAACAGTTTGCCATCTGTCTGCCGATAGGTCAAGATACCTGAGGTAGAAAGCGCAGAGGCTCCTTCTGGCATCGGGATATCCAACGTTCCCTCAGCTGCGATACTCAACGACTCACCACCATCGTTCAGCTTGGACCAATAAACAATCTTGTGATCAGAGTCGGTACCGACCACCACCAGCGTAGCGTCATCCAACCATGCGTGGGTGTATTTACGAGCAAAATAGGTATTGCCCAAGAAAGGAACCTCTGCAATCTTCTGTGCGATCTCATCACCATCTGCATCCTTCACAATCTGGAATTTCACGAACCGATCAGCCGGAGACTGCGGTACTTGATAATAATACTTGCCCTTCACGATGCTCTCCATCGTATAATCCTGCGTAATATCCAGACCTTTACCCGTAAAATCCACCATCGGTTGATCGGAGGTCAATGCACTCACACTGCGCACGAACGTACCATTCTTATTCTGCGACATACCACCATGTTTTACCGCACAAACAAAGAGATCAAAATGGTAAGTAGCTGTGGGGGTTGGTTCCGGTTCCTCAGGAGTCACTGGTTGCTCAGGCTCTTCGGGAGTCACAGGTGGAGTCACCACAGGATCATCGTCTGAACAGGCCGTAAACGCAACGGCCATACAAGAGGCCATAAAGGCACTCATCATTAACTTTAATACTTTCATATTTTTTGATTTATTGAATGAATAGTCTAAACTTCGCAAAGAAGGCACGACCCGGCTTTTGCAGCATATAATTATCGTAGGCCATCTTGTCGAACAGATTGGTACATTGCAACGAGAAGTTGTAACGTCCGTCCTTCCAAGAATAGAGCAACCCCACGTTCGAAAGATTCTGGGTCGGCACGCGAGCCTTTGTCTTAGAGGAGCCGTATGCCTCCCACGTCAGGTAGAACCAATGCACCCACTGATACTCATAGCTTAACCGAAGGCGATCAGAAGGCAACCACATATTCTTGAAGGTATAGGAGGCTTCCGCATTGATGAACGACCACGGTTTATTGGGCGTACGGTTGTGATAAGTCACGGAGGGCTTGCCATCCTGTTTGTAGCGTCGTTGATCCCGAGCGTCTTGATAGCTGGCATTGACCATCAGATGCAGCTTGTCCGACCAATCATAACGCAACTCACCCTCTACCCCTTTAATATGTACCGCATCCACATTCTCATACTGCATCATGCCCTCCTGCTGGGAGACCGTAGCTTGGATGTAATCGTCAACCAATCGCAAGAAACCACTCCCCTCATAATACAGTATATGTCCCGGAGCCATGCGGATCGTGCCATACAGACCCAAATTGAAATTGTCACTGCGCTCGGGTTGCAACGCTACGTTGGGATAGATGGTCGCACCGTTACCCAACAGCTCTTGGGAGAGTGGCAGACGTACACTATGCTCATACGAGAGCTTCCATGACGACCAAGGTTTCCACGTAAACCGTGAGCCTAAACCGCCGCCCCAATAGAGGTGTGTATCGCTCGGTTTGACCGTAGCAGATCCCGTGATAGAGGAAAGCTCCGTCTGCTCTACCTTTAAGTGATTGATATAGTCTTTGAGGAAAAAGACATTATTCAGCCGATCCGACAGGAACGACTGCGTATAGGAGAGTCCGATCACATGCTTCACCAACGCATCGTTCGTCGGCACATAGGTCTCATCCACCTCATCCAATTGCTTATTCCCTGTCCGATTCAACAGGTAGTTGAGGCTAAAGGCATGTTTATCGTTCAGGGCATACGTCAGATTCACCCTCGACATCGTCAGCGGGCGCTCATAATGACGCCATGAGCGACCTCGTCCACGTATCTCACTGAACGAACCGTTAATATAGGTGCCATCCCAATAATATTTGCGATAGGTTGTGTCGATCGTCTCCGAATAATCCCACGTCTGCGAGAGCAACGCCTGCAATGAGAGGCGCTCCACAAACAGGTTCTGTTTCTGATAGCGAGCCGAGATGGAGGCGGCATGGCTATTGCGTTCCGCCATACCATACACCCAAGTCTGCACCGATCCCGTCTGCAACTCCTTATTGACCAATGAGTAAGAACCCGAAATAAAGAAGGCATCCGCCCACGACTTATCGGTCACACCCACCTCTAACTGTCCTAAGAGCGAGAGGTAATCGTCATGGAAACGGCGGCAATCGGTCGTGATAAAACCAGTCTTATCGGCGTTGCGCACCTCTACCCCTTTCATCAGATAGTCATTCTTCGAATAGTTCACGCCAATGGTGGGCTTCACGATCAATCCGCTCTTTGGCTCCACAAACTGCGCATTCAAATCGGCCCGATGCGTATGGAAAGAGCCGATGCCATAAGAGACATCCAAGTAATTTCGTTTGCTCTGGTTGGTGATGATATTGATCGCACCACCCAAGGCATCATCGCCCAAACTGGCAGGAACCACCCCTTTGTAAATCTCGATGCGCTCAATCAAATTCACGGGCAAATTTGCCAAAGAAACACCCGTACCTTTCGTCGAGAGCGGAACACCGTCAATAAAGTAACGCACCGAATTGCCAGACATACCATTGATAGAGAGGTCGAAATCAGAACCCACTCCACCCTCTTCTCGCACACGAATACCCGTCGTACGGTTCACCATCTCATTCAAGTTACCTACGGAATTGATCAGCGGCTTGACATCCAAGGCATTTACAGCAAAGGCACCCTCACGAATCTGTTGGCTCTTCGATTTACCCAACACCTCCACCACATTCAGCGAGACGCTACTCTCCTTCAATCGGAAATCTTGTCGTTTATTGCCATGGAGCGTCACTTTCATCTTCACTGACTCATACCCCACCGTAGAAACTACCAAGGTATAAGTTCCCTCTTTCAAGGTCAGTTGGTAATGCCCCTGCTCATCCGAGTAGGTACCTAATGCAGTGTTCTCTACCGCAATAGTCGCCATGGGCAGAGGAGTTTTCTCCTCATCCAATACCCTTCCGGAGAGGATGTACTTCGTCTGCGCTACCACAGAAAGGCAGCTCAAACAACTTATAACCCATACGATACGTAAGAAAAATCTCATCTTATCTCTTTTGTTCGTCATTCTCACCGTTTACTCCCGATGACAAGAGACAAACAAAAGACTTAATCGCCTCGCTCTTCGAGCTTCGCCTATTGAGGAGTTGGGAGTTATATGTTAGGAATTTCACAAGTCCTCATTCCTAAATTCACAATCCTACTCTATAGAAGTCCTAAGTTTTGTTGCTCTATATCCCGAAAGCAAGTAAAACTATTCTCCATTTATGGCAGGTCTTCTGACTTGTCCCATTCCCGACCGCCTTCCCAAGGGTAATCCCCTCAGTGGCAAAGATTATCGGAAATATCCACGGAACTTACAGCAGCGGGTCTGTCCAGGACTCTCACCTGATTCCCTTTTCATCACCTACCCCCTTGTGGGAGGTATCGTGAGCCATAAACCGTTGCAAAGGTATATGCTTTTTCTTAAACACTCAGCACTTGTATCAAAAAAAAGCGTAGCTTTGCATGCAAAATCAATATAGCAATTATTTAAGATCATGAATAAACACTCTTGGGGCATTTACTTATTGCTAACCTTGCTTTGGGTCTGTTATGGATGCGAAGACACTTTAGATGGGTTAACCTTGCGAAGTGACCAAAACGAACGTTTTTACTGGGAAAATAATGCGGCAGCTTCCGCACGCATCGCTAAAATAATGTATAACGAATCAAACGGATCACACACCGAACGGTTCAAAATTGTCCATGTTTCCGACGTACATATTTCTTCCTGGTCTCACAGCAATCACTACATGCTCCCGATCAATCTACGACAATCTGTGCAATTTGCCAACCAACAAGAATTACGTATCAATGCGATGGCAGTCACAGGAGATTTTATTTCCTACGGGAAGAAAGATGAGGCCAAAACCTACATGGAAGCTTTTGCAAGATTCTTACAGCAAGACAACTATATCCCCTATGTCATCTGTACGGGCAATCACGACAGCAATATAGGAGCCGCAGAAGATCGAAGCCCGATTATGTCCACATTACTATACAAACCAGAAATCACAAACTTATTGTTTACGAATAATCAAAACACTTACCAACGTACCCCCAATGAGAATTACTATTACAAGGATTTTTCCAACCCACAAGGCGGTACAATACGAATAATCGCATTGGATATGATTGACCAGCCAAATAATGAGTATAATACACTCAATTACGCTCACTACAGCCAAGAACAAATAGACTGGCTTAGTAATGTGGCCTTGAAAGAGGGTATGACCTCATCACACAGCATAATCATTTTGAACCACTATCCATTCCAACCCCATGACTCAGGGGCCAGCACTTATCTTTGCGATGGAGATTATGTACACCCCTGGTACATGATTCCTGAGATTGTGGAAGCATTTCGCGGACACACAACACTGACTAAAACTTATCCCAATCAATTTGGAGGAGAAGATATTTTCGTTAATGCAGACTTCACAAATAATACCGCAGAGTTTATTTGTTATTTAGGTGGGCACATTCATGCCAACGCCTATTTTGAGATCCAAGGACTTAGCAATGAGCAGACAGATCTGCCCAAACAAAAAATGATCATTTGCACCAATCAAGCCCCCAGTGAAGTAGGTACTGTTTACAATCGAGTAAAACGTGAGGAGGATAGTTTATCCAGTAACAGCTTCTGCATCCATGCGATAGATACCCAAGAACATAAAATTTACATCACCTATTTTGGTGCCTTTCAGCCAGAAGGTGAAATCAACTATCCTGATATTCATGAGCTTACTTATTAACTCAACACGGACACAATAAAACTAACAAATGCAGCGTTTTTCATTACAAGTTCATCCTTTATGAGGACGTAGCAGCAAGTTATGTGTTTTACATAAAAGAAAAAAGTATGCAGGCAATTATATTAGCGGCGGGCATGGGCAAACGACTCGGTGAGTTGACCCAAAACAACACAAAATGTATGGTCAAGGTTCATCAGCAAACCTTGATTGAACGGATGCTTGCCCAATTATGTCGATTGAACTTAGAAAGAATCATCCTCGTCATAGGCTATAAGGGTGAGAAAGTAAAAGAATTGGTCGGTAATAAGATTGGTCATACACCTATCCTCTATATTGAGAATCCTGTGTATGATAAGACCAACAATATCTATTCACTCTATTTAGCGAAGAATTATCTCATTGAAGATGAGACATTGTTGCTTGAGTCAGACCTGATCTTCTCTGATTCAATCCTCACCAAACTGATTAACAACCCCTATCCTAACTTAGCTGTTGTAGCCAAATATCAGAGTTGGATGGATGGAACCGTTGTACGTTTGGACGAGGAAAACAACATCTTGAATTTCATTTCTAAAAAAGCTTTCCAATTCAACCAGAAGGACTCCTATTTCAAAACAGTCAACATTTACAAATTCAGTAAAGAGTTCTCCATGGGTAAATATGTACCTTTCTTAGAAGCCTATTGCAAAGCATTGGGTAACAATGAATACTATGAACAGGTGCTAAAAGTTATCTCACTATTAGATAAGCCAGACTTGAAAGCATTAGTCATAGATGAAGAGAAATGGTATGAGATTGATGACCAGCAGGATTTAAACAATGCCGAGGCACTCTTTGCGGAGGGCAAGGAAGCGCTTTCTCTGTATGGAAAACGCTATGGCGGCTATTGGCGTTTCCCCATGATGTTGGATTTCTGCTATCTGGTCAATCCCTATTTCCCAACGATACGCATGAAAGATGAGATGCGTTCTAACTTTGATACCTTATTGACTGAATATCCATCAGGTATGCAAGTCCATACGCAATTGGCTGCTCGATATACCGATATCTCCTCAGAACAAATCGTTGTAGGCAATGGTGCTGCGGAGTTGATAAATGCCTATATGCACCTATCAGCTGAAAGGATGACAGGAGTTTGCCTTCCTACATTTGAGGAATACCCCAATCGATTACCCAAAGACAAGTTAGTGTTTTTTAAGCCAGACAATAAAGACTTTTCATATACCAGTTCAGATCTCATTGCCTACTTTGACAACACGCCAATCGAGCAACTAATCATTATCAATCCCGATAACCCTTCGGGCAACCTGCTTTCCAAAGCAGAGTTATTGACGTTGCTTGAGTGGAGTAAGCAGAAAGGCATACAACTACTCATCGATGAGTCATTCCTCGATTTTGCGCGCAAGGATGATAGTTATTCGCTGTTCAACAAAGAGCTATTAAGACAGAATCCTCATCTGGTCGTCGTAAAAAGTATCTCTAAATCGTTTGGTGTCCCAGGATTACGTTTAGGCTTCTTGGCTACAGGGAATCAACAGCTCATTCAACAACTCAGAAAAGAGATATCCATTTGGAATATCAACTCCTTCGCTGAGTTCTACATGCAGATCTTTATCAAATACAGGGAGGACTATCAAAAGGCTCGCATCAAATTCATTGAAGAGCGAGAACGTTTTTTCCAGTGTTTAAAACATATTCACTATCTACGTGTCATACCCTCTGCTGCCAACTATTTCCTCTGCGAAGTCTCTGGGAAATACACTGCCGAGGAAATATGTAGCATCCTCTTAGCCGAACATAATATCCTTCTGAAGAATTGCAGTACAAAGGCTGGATTTAATCAAGCTCAATATATCCGTATTGCCATTCGAAATCAAAAAGATAACGATAAACTAATCTCAGCATTAGCTTCATTAAACGATTAGTATTATGCAAGCATATCAGACAATTTGTATCTGCGGTGGAGGTAGTTTGGGACACACTGTCGCTGCAAGCATTAGCCATAAAGGATATCGTGTCAACTTATTGACAGGGCATCCCTCTAAATGGTCACACCATATCGAGGTCACGGATTGTAATAACCAACTTCTCCAAGGGGAAATCGATCAAATCTCCGATAACCCCAAGGAGGTGATTCCTTCCTCAGACATTGTGCTTTTATGTCTTCCTGGCTATCTTATCCAAAGCACACTGAGATCTATCGCACCTTTCCTCCGCCCAGAGACAGAGGTGGGTTCTGTCATATGCAGCAGCGGATTCTTTTGGATGGCACAGCATGAATTAGGTAATGGCAAGAAATTATTTGGCTTTCAACGCGTCCCATTTATTAGCCGTGTGACAAAATATGGTGAAAAGGCAGAGCTGAAAGGCTACAAGTCACTCTTGAAAATCGGAGGATCAAAGAGCAGTAACCTGCAAGCACTATCCTCTTTTTTTACAGATGCCCTCAGCACACCCACTATTACCTTACATCACTATTTAGAAGCAACACTGACAAACAGCAATCCGATACTTCATCCCTCTCGCATTTTCGGCATGTTATCTGATCATGTTGGAGATTTATACGATAGGGAATATCTGTTTTATGAAGAGTGGGATGAGAAAAGCTCTGATGTATTAATTCAGTGCGATACGGAATTTCAACAAATCGTAAATAAACTACCTATTCATCAAGATGAAATTCCCTGTTTATTGGATTATTATGAATCAACAGATATATCCTCTCTCACGCAAAAAATACGCTCCATTAAAGCTTTCAAAGGAATCAAGATGGGTATGATTCCACAGGAAAATGGGCAATTTACAATTGACTATAGTAACCGCTATTTCACGGAGGATATTCCCTATGGATTACTCATCATTAAATCATTAGGAATTCTCCTCAATGTACCGACACCAATGATCGACAAGGTCATTTATTGGACACAGATGAAGATGAATAAAAGTTACCTCATTGATGGACAACTAATAGGAAAAGACATCAAAGAATCGGGCGTATTATCCAACTTTCAAATCCACACAATAACAAGTTTACTTAGTTTGTAAATCCATATGATGAATATAAAGGGAAAGTTAAACAATCCGATGGCGACTAATTTTATCTCCTTGGTTTTGCTCCAAGGGGTGAATTACTTGTTGCCTTTACTGTCTTTCCCCTTTCTATTCCGCATATTAGGTGTAGAACGATATGGGTTAGTTACCTTCGGATATGCCTTGATGCAGTATTTTGTCATGTTCACGGATTTTGGATTCAATCTATCCGCCACAAAATATATATCCCAACATCGCAACAACTTGCGAGCCATCAACGCCTACCTAAATAGCGCAATGATCGGACGTGTCGTTTTATGCTTTATCAGTTTCATTGTTCTTTTGGTACTTATCTCCACTTTTGATAAATTCAGATCAGAATCCACTTTATACATACTCTTTTTTGGCATTATCATTGGCAACGTGATGTTTCCTATGTGGTTCTTCCAAGGCATGGAAAACATGAAATACATCACAATATTCAACATTGTAGCCAAATCGTTGAGTTTCATCCCATTCTTCATATTTATCAGAGGGCCTGAGGACTATTTATATGTGCCTATTTGCTATAGCGTTGGTTTTATTTTAGCGGGATTGGTTAGCTTATGCATCGTTTATTATAAGATGGGGATGCGTTGGTATATCACACCAGCCTCACAAATCAAATGCGCTTTAAAAGATAGTTCCACCTATTTTCTGTCAAGAGCCTCAACATCTCTATTCACGACCAGCAACTCATTTTTATTAGGCTTGGTATGTGGAAATACAGCCGTAGGTTACTACTCTGCAGCCGAGAAATTATATCAAGCATATAATCAGTTGCTATCCCCCTTCACTGGGGTACTTTTCCCTCATATTGCGAAAAGCAGGGACGTGGCATTCTTCAAAAAGGTATTTTATCGTATCGCAGTCCTTAACATTCTCAGCGTAGGCCTTGTCCTCATGCTGGCTTCTTATGTATTACAGATTGTTTATGGTACCTCAGATGCTAACATCCTACAGATATTTCGCACTCTTATCTGTGCATGTTTTGTCACCATGCCTTCCATGCTCATGGGGTATCCTTTCCTTGCAGCTATGGGGCATCCTCTATTCACGAACTGGACAGTGATTTGTACCTCCGTGCTACACATTACAGGACTATTCATTCTCTATCTACTCCACAGCCTCACTCCTGTCAATGTGGCCATGATGGTGGTATTTTCAGAGACTCTGCTCATCAGTTTCCGTATCTGGGGAATCAAGCGTTTCCAACTATTTAAATAACAAATTTCTGTTTGTTATTTAACGTGGGTTCGATGTATTCAGAACAAAGCAGTATTACTATTTTGGCAACCTATCTCTCAAATCAACACGCCAAAACAGGATCATGCGCTCATAAGCGTCACCGCTCAAGCTTCTAAAAATCGCACAGCCAATCTTTCTTGTGCGTCCATAGATCCTCATATGTGACTGACCTCTTCTCCAGATCCACCGTATAGGCATAGGAAGCATCCGGCGCTCCGTCAGGAGAAATGAGTTCATAAGATCCTACCTCCGCTATATGGCGAGTTAACTCAGCCTTTCCCATCTGGTTCCGCTTATCCTTCGGGATAGTGTTCAAGATACCAGCTAAGGTCAAGCCCACACCCGATGGATACCCGTCATAGTGGCAATATAGGCATCCCCGCAACAAATCCTTCTCGTTCTCCTCGATGAAAATGTTCGCTCTTGTTGACATAGCTCTTACTCTTTAGTTAGACATTTCGCATTTCCTAAATACAAATATAGACATTTTTTAGTGTAGGAGATATTTCTTTATCAACATAGCAAGATATTCTTCTGAGAGGTTCAAGATGCCAGTATTCTCAATATAAGCATACTCTTCCTTGTTCCTTGCGATGACAAATTTGCGTTCAATACCATCCACATTTGCAAGCAGATGAAAATTACCTTTGTAGGTTTGCTCAACTCGAATCGCTGACAGTTGGTGACCACCGAGAGTCAATGAGATACTTTGAATGGGATTGTTCAATTCCCAACTGTCGAGATTAGCACAGAGCGTTTGTTCTATTGCACAAATCCAGCGCTCCTCAGCACGGTACTTCTCTGCAAAAGAGCGAAATTTCTTGATAGCCTCAGCTACTTCCGCAATGATAGATTCTGCTTTGCGAATACCATTTTCTTTGGCTAAAGAGAGAGCATCTTCTTTGGTCCAGCCAAATAGCTTGCCTCTCATCATCAGACAATGCATCGTCTCAGGAAGATGACCTCCTGTATTGAATATATAGGTCATCATAATACCCACATTATATATACTCATATACCGATAACTTAGATGGGAAAATCACCTATAACCTATCGCATACGATTATTTATGAGCACAAAGATGCTGAATTATTTTTAATGACGCACAGGATTGATCAAGAAATCCATCATTCATGAGCAAAGTATGCAGGTTAGGTGGTAAGGGAGTAAGGTCTGGGGAGGGTTTGGCAAGGGAAAAACGCCCACCACGGGGAGAAAAAAATTTTTACCTCACGAGGAAAAAAATAAAAATGTTGCCTTGTTGCCTGTTGCCTACCCAATTTTTGTATATACCCCGATTCTTCACCCTGCGCCGACCTCCCCCGATCTGCTTCCCCTGTAAGAGCCTTTAGAGAAGGAGCAGGTCGGGATTGGCCACCTCCACCCCACCTTTTCCTCTTTCTCTCTCTCTTCTTCTCTATCTATTCTTTAGGAAGGATATATACTCCTATATATATCGCGCGCACACGGTATAGTGAAAGTAAGGTAATGGGTAACAAGGCAACATTTCCGCTCAACCGCCTTCAGGGAAAGACAGATACATGCAAAATTAAAGCGGGTAACAGGTAACAAGGTAACATTTCCGTTCAACGTTTTTCAGGGAAAGACATACTGTTTCAGCTAATGAAGAAGATAAGTGTCTAATAAAATCAGTAAAAGACTGTAAGCTACTCAAAAAGGGAACGGAATCAACTTCATAAGGTGTCCGCACGCTGTCAAACGATCGACTGACCACCACCAAACGATCGAATGACTATTATCAAACGCTCGTTTGATGCCGTCCGGACGCTCTATGAAAACATAAAAAAAGAGGCTTGGGAGCACTATTCCGTAAACAGATCATTAACTATTTCAATCAGATAAGTATAATTATTCATTCACGATTGTCTCAATAAAGGAGATCAACTCATCTGCCATACGTTCATGCTGCCGCTTACTGGGGTGCCATCCGGCACCATAACCCAGCTCTCCTGTCTGAGGTGTAAAATCGAACCGATGCATACGCATGTCACCTGCGGAGTTAGCCTCTTGAACAACTTCGTTTAAAACAGATTGTAGATCCTCTAAAGGCTTTCCATGTAACATACATCCCGTCATCCAGATAATTCTTGCATCAGGATAATTAGAGCGTATTTTTTGACTAAACTTCACAAAAGCGTCTTTTAAAAGATGCATTGAGTAGCCTTCTAATACACAATCATTTGTACCTAAGTTCACACAGACAATGTCTGGAATATAACGAGAGAAATCCCATATTTCTGTTGTGTCTCCATATAAAGTATAATCATACATATTTGGCAAACAATCAATGCTTCCCTCTACAGAACCCCCATAATTTCTGTAAATACCAATCCCACTACGGGCAACAGCTATATATTGTGCATTTAATCGTTCTGAGACCAAAGCTGGATAAGCATAATAATGATTTTCCGTTTCTTTAGAAAAGGAATCGGAAGGATTATCACTTTCAATCCCATAACCACAAGTCATTGAGTTACCCACAAATTCCAGCCGCAGGGAGTACTGCTGCTCTTTGGCATATAAATGACAATCCTGATCTAACAAAAATCCTCTAAATTCCGAAACTGGCATAAAGGATTCTATACAATTCATGATAAAAACTTCATGTATGCCATCTGGCAACTGTGAGGCTAAAGTAATTACCGAATCTGTTGTGTTTGCAAAAGCAATTTTAAAGGGATCATTATTGTCTATCCTCACCATAAAATAACCACTCATTGGTTTGGCTATCATATTAAGCGATGTCCCTTCAAAAAGTGCTGATATACTCACTCCTGGATAGGTGAATCGAGGGGCATCCGGATTAGCAAAGCTTATTCTGCCCACATAATCAATATGCGGATCAGAGGGCGGTATAAAGATAGCATTTTCGGGGATAAAATGAGAGACTTCTTGTACCTTTGCGCTATCGTCCACTTCATCGCAAGCCACAAAGCAAAAACAAAGTATTATATAAACAATAAAACACCTACACATGACGATTCTAATCATGACGGTTCTAATTAATTCCAATACTATCCAAATCAGCAATAACTAAATCCGTCCGCAATCGTCTTCCTTCCGCAGACAAATGATAAGCAGTATTCCAAAACAACGTATCATTAAAAGCATAACGAGAAGGTGATACTATAAATGGTACTGAATCCCCTTCTAACGTAGAAGTAATCTGATCAATATACGACTTCGACATATTGAAACTCGTGAGAGCGTACGATGGAGGAAGTATTATGACGTGAATGCCCCTTTCCCTTAATTTTCTAACTTCATTAGCAAAAGTATGGATTTGGTCAACCTTTGGACGATCGGAAAGAGGTAAACAAGGAAACATCCGTTTGGGTTGATCCAAGTGAAGTATATAATCTCCAAACTCATTAAAACCGTTTGGATTATCCGCATACTCATCAACGCCCTTACGCTTTAATAATGAGGGTGTAAATACTTTCGAACAAAAATAAGACGGATAAGTAGTCCATTCCTTATATATAGGGAAGTTTTTCCATTGTTTGGTTTGGATAAACAAATCAGCTAAAGCAGATGAACCATAGTAATTAATAAACTGATTATACTCTGGAACAAGCACAACCACATCACCAGTATTGACATACAAATTAACCTCATACAGCATATAGTTCATACCGAATCCAGCATGTAACCCCAAGTTTGCGACAGGTAATCCAAAATGCTCCTGCACACGATAGCTATCCAATCCATAGGACAGATTAGATCCTCCCACAAAGCAAATTTTTTTGCCACTTAGAGAGGCGATGTGAGCTTGCTTTTTCAAATCTACCAGCACTATCTCATTCCACGAACCAATAGAATGCATCATCATGAACATAGAAAAGCCAGATAACAATAGAAAGATGCATGAAACACATAAAAACTTGCGAAGAAAACGTATCATATCTCTTAGAATTGAAAATATATAAATGATTCCTGTACACCCATGAAAAACAGAATCAACCATGCGAAAGCACAATAAACGCATAGACGCAACGAAGAAGATGGTATCCATGCTATATCCAACCCATGACTCTTTTCCCGTTGCATCCATTCCACTAACAAAAGAATACATACAAACAAAAAGCATCCTAAAACAATCGAGTTACCCAAACCTAACATAGCAGTATTAGGCATACTAAATACACTCAATGAGCACATACGCTTTATATAATCAAAAGCAAAAAATAGATTTGGCGATCGAAAAACGATCCATCCCAACATGACAAAGAAAAAGGTACTCATCATTTGAAGCAACTCCTGTAAAGAAGGAATCCAACGCCCTTGAGCCACAACATCCATGTATCGTTTTGTCTTACCTAATAGTAGCAATGGCAAGAAAAGTAACCCGTGATAAATTCCCCACACTATATATGTCCAATTTGCACCATGCCATAAGCCACTCACTAAAAATACCACCATCGTATTTCTAAGTGTAAGCCATTTACCTCTTCGATTCCCTCCCAACGGAATATATAGATAATCCACAAACCAAGTATTTAAAGATATATGCCAACGCCGCCAAAATTCAGCAATACTTCGAGAAAAATAGGGGACATTAAAATTGCGAACTAAATCAAAATTAAACAGATGAGCAGTGCCTACGGCAATATCTGAATATCCGGAAAAATCGCCATATATCTGAAACGAAAACATAATAGCTCCTAACAGTAAGGACGATGGGGTTGCCGATTCCATATTCTGAAAAACAGCATTCGCCACAATTGCACAGTTATCCGCTACAACTACTTTCTTAAATAATCCCCATAGAATTTGTCTTAACCCATCTACAGCTTCCTTATAGCAAAAACGTCTGGATTCACAAAACTGCGGAAGTAAATGAGTTGCCCGTTCAATCGGACCTGCTACTAATTGCGGGAAAAAACTCACAAAAGCAAAGAATGCCACTACATCTGAGGTAGGTTCTATCCTACGCCTATACACATCAATCGTATAACTTAATGCCTGAAATGTGTAAAAACTAATTCCAACTGGCAGTACTACATTCAAAGAAGTACGATGCAATGTAATGTCAAATAGTTCAAACAAATTTATAAAATTATCAATGAAGAAATTCGCATATTTAAAATAGGCTAATATAGCAAGGTTGAGCACGAGATTGATTATCACTACCATTCTACAGTAGTTTTCGGATGAAACCACTGTCATGCCACGGTCATTACGTATTTTGCAGATTAACTGTCCGCTCATCCAACTACAAAAGGTAGTAAATGCAATCAAAGACAAAAAACGCCAATCCCACCAACCATAGAAAAGATAACTGATTAATACGATAAATAAATTACGGAGACGGATACTCCTATTAAACACAGACCAATACAACAAAAATACAATTGGTAAGAATAACAAAAACGTAAATGAATTAAACAACATTTCGCAAAGCCCTAATTTGTAAGTTTATATGAGTTCGCAAAGGTATGAAAAATTCTTCCGACCAAACCCTAATAGGGACAAAAAGATTACAACCCCGACAAAGGACAAACGAAGGGACATTGGTTTCAAAAATATATAGTATCTTTGGAGCATTTTAAATGAGACATCACTGTATCAATATACATACGGGAACATGACTTTACAAGAATTTGCAAATAAATACCTCTATTATTTGTTTGTTTTCACGTTGCTTTTTGGCATCGTGTTTTATGATATAATAGGCTTCAATTCCATTGATGAGATTTGCGGGATGTTACTATTAATACTTTTTGCCCGTAACCTGTTCAAAGAAAAAGATTGGCCTATTAACAAGTTTTTTCTCATTACAATCTGTGTCTTTCTATTTTATACAGTTTACTCCTTTTGTATCGGAAGCAATACCAAAAGAGCTATCTTTATGGATCTTATCATACAGATGAAACCGTATCTCGCTTTCTTCTGTATATATCAGATGACACCTCAATTCAATGAAAATCAGAAGAATATACTAAAAGAACTATGCCTCGTTTTATGGTTCATTTTTCTTCCCATCGGACTATATGGTTTTATTGACATACGTATTTTTAACCGCATCATGGGGCACCCTTCTTGCTATGCGGCTATAGTTACAGCCCTATCGTTAACCTATCTATATTGCGGAAAATATAGCAAGAAAGAAAAGGCTATGTTTTTGTTAATGCTATTTGTGGGAATTGCATCCGGAAGATCTAAATTCTATGGATTTTACGCATTATCCATTTTTATGATCTTTTACCTCGGTAAGATCGAGAATCTTAAATTTGATTTCAAGAATACAACGGCACTTCTTTTACTATTAGTAGCTATGGCCTTTGTAGCCCGAGAAAAATTGGACCTCTATTTTGTTCAAGGACTCTCAGAAACCGAATCTGAAGAAAAGGATCTGCTGGCGAGATTCGTTTTATACGCAACCTCTTTCAAACTATTCGTTGATTATCTACCCTTCGGTACTGGATTAGCCAGTTTTGGCACACACGCATCAGGTGTCTATTATTCTAATATCTATACAAAATATGGTATAGATTCTGTTTGGGGCCTCAGTAAGTCTTTCAATAAATTTATCGCAGATACTTACTACCCATCATTAGCTCAGTTTGGAATAATGGGAGTTATCTTATTCTTTCTATTTTGGATCTACATTATTTTGAAATCTATACGAAACAGCAAAATAACACAAGATTCCAAATTATTCACAATTACGTGTCTTATTATTGGATACCTTCTCATTGAGAACATTGCTGATGCTTCTTTTACAAGTAATAGAGGTTTATTCATGATGATGTTTTTAGGTTTGGTAGCTGCCAATCAAAAGGCAGAGGCCAAGAAAATCATTCAGACAAAACAGATACAAAGACTTAAAAATGATTGATTATAATAACTTATTTCCCGATAATCGGGCCTCTGGAGACACCGTACTTCGTCAAGCTCAGTTGGTAATGCTTCGTATGTTCAAAATTATTGACCATATCTGCAGACAGCATGGGCTACACTATTGGATGTGCTCAGGCACTTTGCTTGGAGCGGTGCGCCATAACGGATTTATTCCATGGGATGATGACCTGGATATCTGTATGATTCGGGAAGACTACGAACGATTTTTAGTAATCGCAAAAAAAGAATTACCCGATGATTTATTTCTTCAAACACGGGAAAATGATCCCAATTATGACTATTTGCCTCTGCCTTGCAAAATCAGAGATAAAAAAAGCCTGATTATTTCCAATGGTATCGAGAAAAAGCACTACAATATGGGCCTTTTTATTGATATATTTCCTGCAGATCGTTATCATTCAGATCCATATCAGTTTAAGAAAGAGAAATGCAAAAAAAACTACTTCTTCTATCTCTGCAAGGCATTGGATGCCGAGTTAGACAAACAGCATTCCGTCAAAAAGCGGATAGTATCGTATTTCAAGCCATTGTTTAGCCTTTTAGCCAAACATTATTTAGAAATGACAAAAGGATATATTGACAAGAATAGATCCTTAGATAACCATTGCTACATTGGTCATGGGTTTGACACACCATGGCGGCGTTACTTCCCATATGATGAAATATTCCCTTTAAAAGAATATGTATTTGAAGCGCATTCTTTCTTTGGTCCCAATGATGCTAATGCCTATTTAACACAACTATATGGGGAGAATTATATGACTCCTCCTCCTATAGAAAAAAGGGAACAAAAGCATGCTGCCATTTTAAAACCTATCATAAATTAAATCTATGCGCTATTTTTACTCATTCATAATGGTGCTCTCATTGCTGACATGCAATATTTCTTGTGATAAAGAAGAGGTCTTTATCACTTGGGAGCAGGAGCGCATTGAGACCAGCCTATCAATTGGTAGTGAGTTATATGCTGTGGTTGGTGATACACTAAGAATCTATTTCCAAAGCATATTAATTAACTCGAATAGCAATTATATTTTGGGATTACAATGCGAAAAGGGTAGCAACTATACAAATTATTGGCAGTATATTCCCCAAACCCAAGATGTGGGAGAATGCCCTATGTACTTATCCGTCTATAATATAGATGGATCTAAAATCGCAGAAAAAACAGTTAAACTAACAACCAAGGTAGCGATTAATCCATCTAAGCGTACAAATTTGCTCTGTATTGGCAACAGCCTCATGGAAGGAGGACAGACTCCTATTGAATTAAGCAGACGGTTAAAAGGCACATCAGGACGCTATCAAATTCCCCAAAGCCTTGCCCTACCTAATTATTATTTGACAGGGAGATTACATAACCAAGACAAGACTGTGGGTTGGGAAGGTACGGGAGGTTGGACATGGTATAAATATATACAAACGCTTCATATCAAAGAGTATGTCTCCCAATATTGTGATGGAAATATTGATTTCATCTATCTTCAATTAGGAATTAATGAACTTCTTTCTTTGTCTCCTTTTGAAGAGCAAACAAGTATCTTAAACAACGCTAAGGAGCTAATTAGCAACATACATAACGCCTATCCCCAATGTAAAGTATTATTAGGCAGCGTTCTTCTACCCTCTCAAAATGGTGGATTAGGAGCAAACTATCCAGCGAATGAAGTTTCGGGTATGTATGGAGAAAGAGGATTCAACCTAAAAGTACACAAGCTTAATCAAGCATACGATTCGTTAGCACATAGTGAAGAATTTTCATCCTATACCTACTTTATTGACAACAATGCTCAGTTTGATTGTTTACATGCCTATCCAACCCAAGAAATCCCTGCAGGGAATTATGTGGAAGGAATAGAAACCATCGGGACGAATGGTGTTCATCCTACAGATGTTGGATATGCCCAAATTGCAGCTGGGATATTCAGGGCAATCGTCTGCCTTACGCAATAAGAAACTATAGGCAGTGTTTAGTTCTTCTCTGTTCCCATTTAAGCTGAAATATTTTCCAAACATACACTGGATTATAAATAACATAGCGTTTCCAGGTATGTTTGGGATCACTTACTAAACGTCCAAACCATTCCAATCCTAACCGTATCATCCATTGGGGTGGTCGCTGTTTTACTCCTGCATAAAAATCAAAGACGGCCCCAATGGAACCTATTAAGTGTGTCTGCAAAGATGCCGCATGCTCCAACACCCATTTTTCTTGTTTAGGTGCAGTCATGCCCACAAAAAGCACATCAGGTTGAAAAGTATTTACAGCTTCAATCATTTTACGGTTATCTTCTTCGGAAAAAACCGATTTATAGGGAGGGCTATAGGTTTCCACTGAAACATGCGGATATTCCAGCGTTAGTCGCTCACGGATCTTGTTCAAAGTAGAATCGGATGCCCCTAAATAAAAACATTTACCTCTCTTAGCCTCTAACAAGTCTAATACAGCCTTATGCAAATCAGCACCAGCTACCTTACGAATCTTAATTCCCAACAAAAAACGAACAGCCCAAACAATAGCTATACCATCAGGTAATAACAAATCTCCTGTAAGCAAAGCTCGACGAAAAAGAGGATCTTTGTCTGCCATTACCCAAGAATAGGCATTTATCGTATTGACAATTGTACGTTCATTGGGCAATTCGTTCAAACGAAAGTCTGACACAATTGCGTAATCTGAAAGTAGAACCGTTCTCATATCAATTCGCTCTTAAACAGATTCGTATAAAGATTCGATCTGTGAATTAATTGTTTGGGGGCTGAACAATCCCTTAGATAAAGCCAAAGATGCCGCAGAGAGCTGCTTGCGGAAAGTAGCATCCGACAGGACCTGTTTGAATCTATTGGCTAACATATCCACATCCCCTGGCTGAAATAATAGGGCATTCTCACCGTCCTTCAAAACATCAGGCAACCCACCAACTGGAGTCGAAACGACAGGAATCCCATAAGACCAAGCGTCCAAAACAGCCATTGGAAAGCCCTCAGCATAACTTGATAAACAAAAAACAGAAGCATCTCTAAATAATCTATCTTTTTTAGAACCGGTTACCCAACCCGCAAACACGACTTGATGTTCAACACCCAAGTCCTTCGCTAATTGTTGAGCTTGCTCAACCTCTCCATTTCCTGCTAAGACTAAACGCCACTCAGAAAAGTTAACTGCAATTTTGGCAAAAGCCCTAATCAGAACGGCATATCCTTTGTTTTGATTTAAAGTTCCAGCAAAAAGAATATACTTATTCTGATCTGAGTAATGCACATTCGAAACAATAGAACAAGGATTATAAATGACATGAACTTTCTCTTCAATCCCGAAATAAATAGAAATCCTCTTCCGAATAGATTGAGAAAGGACAATAATAGCATCCGCTCCTTCTAACAACTCTCTACACAGCCTACTGTTCTTGTAATCATCTAATTGATTACCAATATGCAAATGGATCACAATTCTTTTCTGGCAGAGCTTAGCTATCTTAAAGAAAATAAACTTCCTTTTGATCGAAGAAAGCTCACCAACATGAATATGGACTAAATCATAGAAACCAATACAAAAGATGTAGCAAAATAAAGCTTTTATAGCAAACAACCACTTCCAATACTGAGATCTATCAATATGGGTACCGATCCAACATACATGATACTCTTTCCAAAAAGGAAATTTCGTATAGGCATTGAGTACCGCAGCAATACCACCACGCGTTTTCCTCGATGTCGCTAAAAAAAGCACTTTTCGATTGCTCATATTATCTTTGATCCTATATAGATATTTGTCAAACGCTTGTCCTCCGCATATAGTTGGCGTTCATGCTCTTGTATTTGCTCTGGTGTAAATCTATATTTCAACACCTTTGCAGGTACGCCTCCAACTATCGCATAGGGAGGTACATCTTTTGTCACCAATGCGCCAGCCGCAACCACAGCCCCACGTCCGACTGTGACTCCCTTCAACAAAGTCGTATTTGTTCCGATCCACACATCATCCTCGATATAAACATCTTGATCATCTTCCGGGTGCTTGTCCAAGACATCGTAGATAAATCTTCCGACATCCGTAATACGATGATCTCCTCCTATAATCGAGACATGAGGACCAAAAAGGACTTTACTTCCAATAAAAATTTGGCTCTCTGTACATAGAAACAAAGCATGGGGACCGATATACACATCATTACCTATTGTTATGTTTCGATAGGTAAAATCAGAGGTCAGCGCAGAAAAACGGACATTGCTTCCGCAACCTCTCAACATCTTTTTATAGAAAAAAGAGAGGAATCGGTTGGTACAACCTCGCACAAAATAAATTGAATAATATAGCAATACCGCAATCCAACGCATATAGGACCTATCTTTATCTCTGACGCTTAAACTCCTTCATGATAGAGTCTGTCTGTTCTCTCACAAACAAATAAACCACCGGAACCACCAAAGTCAACAGTAGCATCGCAATAGCCGCATAAAGCTTACGGGGACCTATCGGTTTACTCTTCACATATGCACTATCCAGAATACGAGCCTTATCTTGCTGTTGACCTAACACCAGCGCTGTCTCCTCTCGCTTCTGCAATAGAATCAAATAAACGCCTTGCACAATTTCCTGCTGACGTTTCAGTTCCACATAAGTACGTTCAGCTTGCGGATAAACATTCATTTTGTTATAAAGCTGTTGCTCTTTCGCCTTAATGTCTGCAATGGAGATGCCCAAGCCCTCGCGCGCATTATTAATCGTCTGATAAACACCATTTCGCAATTCATCCGCCTGCTTTGTCAAAGTTCCTACTAACGGGTTATTCATACTGGAATTCTGTATAACTCGCGCACGCTCCAATAAGACCTCATTGTAGGTCGCAATGGCTGCACCCTTCTCACCATCTTGCGCATTCAATAAAGAGGGCACGATATTGTATTTATTCGCTGGATCTTTCACATAAGCATCCATCATATCTATCACATTCATTTGAGCCTGCAACTCTATTAAACGTGTTTGCAACTCCTTCATTTGCTCCACGTAAAATTGCACATCATGCTCAATATCCATTAACTGATGCTGACTTTTATAACGCTCTATCTTCTGCTCAACATCAGCCAAATCCTGGATTACTTCTTGTATTCTACCATCATAAAAGGACAAACTGGTACGTGCTTGGCCTTTCTTATACGCATCTGCCTGCATATTATACAATCGCATCAAAGTGTTCAGCATATCCACGCCGCGCCTACGCTCATAATCTGTACACCCTAATTCTATCACGTTGGATGTTTTTGAATTATCCTCAATCAAAAACTCATCCGCCAAATCTTCAGCGACCCAACCCGAAGGGCGATAGGTTATCACCCACTCTTTCACATCCGATTGAGTTTCTGTAGAAGACAAGACAAAATCACCCATTGGTAATTTCATCACAGCGGGCAAAGAAGAGAAAGTGAAATGCTGATCAGCGAACGTATGGCCTTCTACCTTTACATCGAACTTTCCGGAAGATTGCTTCACCTTAAATTCAATACGCTCAGCTAAGCGGGTATCTGTCGCTGAATCCGTACGCAAACGGAAAGGGACATCCTCATACATTCGATAGAACCAGAACGGTTTCGTATAATCGACATTCACGCCCAGTTCGAAAACCATCTCACGCAACAATTGGTTGGACGTAAGCACCATCAACTCATCCTCAATATTCACAGCGCCACCTCCGCCACTTCCTAATCCAAAAGATTTCATCAGTCCGGCTGCTTCACCCAATCCAAAACTACCACCGCCTAAATCCTTATCTTCTTGTATCTGGATCCGAGCCGCAATCTCGTAGGTACGAGGGTAGATCAGCAAATAAAGGACCGCAGGGATAAAAGAGACTAAAAATACCCCAAGGAACAATCTCCAATGCAAGAGATAGCCCACTAATATCGATTTCAATCCGATGACCTCATTATCTTGTTCTTCCATGACAACTCTTTTATTTCGTGATTGCTAAAATGACTGTAGTGATCACAGAGATCGCACTCAGCACAGAAGAGAAAACAGTTACGCTATACTGCTGCGCCGTACTATATCGTGAGTTCCTCTTCTTGGCATTATTCGGCTCTACATAGACCAAATCATTCTGTTGAAGATAGAAATAGGGAGATGTGAAAATATCGGGCTGCGTGATGTCTAACCGAGCGAACTCCTTCTTCCCATTATTCTCTCTCACCACCAAAATATTCTTACGATTCGCATTGATGCTTAAATCACCCACTGATCCAAGTGCATCCAATATAGAAATACGTTCATTCGGAACCGTGAGCCGGCCCGGACGAGCCACCTCGCCCAGAATCGTCACTTTGTAGTTAATGATTTGAATATTTACTAAAGCATCCGCCACATACACTCGTATCTTCTCTTGCAAAAGGTCACGCAGTTGCTGTTTCGTCAACCCCTCCGCATGGATCTTCCCCAAGACCGGGAAATTAATATTGCCATCTGTATCTACCAAATAAGTTTGCAACTGCGTATTTGAAGCGGTTCTGACCTGATCTGTCTCTTGAGCGTATGAAAAAGCGGGTGGATTAAAAGGTGTAACTACCGTAGGATCCCATGCCGTGACTGTAATGGTCAACATATCATCCGTACAAATTTTGGCTGTATAAGTTTGGCTCATCTGCTCAATCTGTTCTGCCGTTGCGCCATCAATGCCTTGAAAATAGACTACATCCTTGGGCACAGAACATGCGTTCAAGAGCCACATGAACAAAGCTACTACTGATACTAATTTCAATTTCATCATCTTGTTTTCTTCAAAAGAGTTGCAAAGATACTATTTTCACGAAATAATGAGAGTGACTTGCCTCTTCATCTTTCGGTTTTCCATTATAACGATGCAATCCTACATATATTGCTGCATCTTTTCTTGATTTTTTCACTCGATTTTGCTTATTTTGCCCACGAATGACAGTGGAATTATGATTAACGTAGGAAAATACAATACATTAAAGGTCGTTAAGGCCGTAGATTTCGGTCTCTACCTGGATGGTGGAGAGGGAAAAGAGATTTTGCTGCCCACCCGCTATGTACCCAAAGAGGCCAAGGTGGGCGACGAGATCGAGGTGTTTATCTATCATGACAATGAGGGGCGCTTGATCGCCACAACCGCACGACCCTATGCAACTGTGGGTGAATTCCAATTCATGGAGGTGAAGGATGTGAATCGAACCGGTGCTTTCTTAGACTGGGGTATCATGAAGGATTTGCTGGTGCCTTTCAAGGAGCAAAAGAAGGCGATGCGCGTTGGTAAATGGTATTTGGTGTATGTACGTCTCGATCATGTGACGGGACGCATCATGGCCTCCGCTCGCATCGAGAAATTCTTGAACAATGTCTTACCTCAATATGAACGAGGTGAGGAGGTGGATCTGTTGATAGCTGACGAGGCTGAATTAGGCTATAAAGTCATCATCAATAACTTACACACAGGATTGGTTTATTATGACGAGACCTTCCAACGGTTAGAGAAAGGTGAGCACATCAAGGGATACATCAAAGAGGTGCGTGAGGATGAGAAGATTGATGTGAGCTTGATGCCGTTAGGTTACCAAAAGGTGGAGGGTATCGCAGGTACTATCCTGTCTGCCCTGAAAGCACAAGGAGGATACATCGCCGTGCATGACAAAAGCGAACCGGACGTGATCTATGCGCTTTTCCGTTGCAGCAAGAAGGCTTTCAAACAGGCGATAGGAGCCCTCTACAAGCAGCACCTCATCACCTTAGAGGAAAAAGGAATCAGGTTGACTTCGTCAAATTAGGAATTTGGAGTTAGGAATGAGGAATTAAAAGTCCTAACTCCTCTTTCCTAATTCTACCCTATAATTAGTCTAATTTCAGTACTGCTAAGAAGGCTTTCTGAGGCACCTCTACCGTACCGATTTGTTTCATACGTTTCTTTCCCTCTTTCTGCTTCTCCAACAGTTTACGTTTACGAGAGATATCACCTCCATAACATTTGGCCGTCACATCCTTGCGTACCGCCTTGACAGTCTCGCGGGCAATAATCTTTGCTCCTATGGCTGCTTGAATCGCTATATCAAACTGTTGACGAGGGATCAGCTCCTTCAGTTTCTCGCACATGCGACGTCCGAAAGAGACACTGTTATCCACATGCGTCAAAGTGGAAAGCGCATCCACGGGCTCACCATTCAACAGGATATCCAGTTTCACCAACTTACTGGGACGATAATCATGCAGGTGATAATCAAATGAGGCATACCCTTTCGAGATGCTCTTCAGTTTATCATAGAAGTCGATCACGATCTCGCCCAAAGGCAGGTCGTAGAAGATCTCCACACGGTCGCCTGAGATATACTCCTGTTTAATCAGCACCCCTCGTTTGCCCAAGCAAAGGGTCATGATGGGGCCAATATACGTGGTATTGGTGATCACCGAAGCCCGAATGAAAGGCTCGTCAATGTGATCTATCAACGTAGGATCGGGCAATCCACCGGGGTTATGCACCTCAATCGCCTCTCCTTTCTTGGTATGCACGATATAGGAGACGTTGGGCACCGTAGTGATCACGTCCATATTAAACTCACGATCGAGACGTTCCTGCACAATCTCCATGTGCAGCAATCCCAAGAAGCCGCAACGGAAACCGAAACCCAATGCCGCAGAGCTCTCTGGCTGGAACGTCAACGAGGCATCGTTCAGCTGCAACTTCTCCAACGAGGCACGCAGGTTCTCGAAATCTTCGCTATCTATCGGATAAACACCTGCGAATACCATCGGTTTCACCTCCTCAAAACCAGCGATACCCTCCGCAGCAGGACGGGCTACATGGGTAATCGTATCGCCCACTCGTACCTCTCGGGAGGTCTTGATACCAGAGATGATATACCCCACATCACCTGTCCGAATCTCGTTTCGGGGCGACATGGTCAGCTTCAACACACCTACCTCATCCGCATCATACTCCTTCTCTGTCGCAATGAACTTCACCCGATCTCCTTGGTGAATCACCCCATTCTCTACCTTAAAGTAAGCAATGATGCCACGGAAAGGATTGAACACCGAGTCGAAAATCAAGCATTGCAACGGGGCCTCTGGATCTCCTTTAGGCGCAGGCACCTTCTCCACAATGGTATCCAGGATTTGCATCACACCTTCGCCCGTCTTTCCACTCGCACGCAGGATATCCTCTCTTGGACAACCCAACAGCTCCACAATTTGGTCTTCCACCTCATCAGGCATCGCACTCGGCAAGTCAATCTTATTCATCACCGGAATAATCTCCAAATCATTCTCGATAGCCATATAAAGATTAGAGATCGTTTGCGCTTGAATGCCCTGTGCAGCATCCACGATCAACAGAGCACCCTCACAAGCCGCGATAGAGCGAGATACCTCATACGAGAAATCGACATGTCCCGGGGTATCAATCAGGTTTAAAATATAGTTCTCTCCTTTATAGGTGTAATTCATCTGTATCGCATGGCTCTTGATTGTGATGCCACGCTCACGCTCAAGATCCATATCATCCAGCACCTGAGCCTGCATATCCTTGCCTTCCACCGTTTTGGTGTATTCCAGCAAACGATCGGCCAAGGTACTCTTTCCATGATCAATATGGGCAATAATACAAAAATTGCGGATATTCTTCATCTAAAAACTTATTTTTTGGGAGCAAAGATACAGATTAAAGCCGAAATTAGGTTACTTTTGGCTTCTCATTTATGCAGTGCGATATGATGACTTTACAAGAGATAAACAAGACATATAACCGGATTATTGGTTTATTAGATGCCAAGGAGCTGAAAGAGGCCTTCGAGCAGACCCAGAGCTTGATCGCTGGCATCCGCGATTACTCGTTCATGGATCAGCTGAATGAGTTACAAGATACCTATAAATATATGTTACGCTATCGGATAGAGGGTGCCAAAGATCCCATGGAGGATCAGATCTACCATAACGTGATCGCCTCCGCCTACCTGTTAGCGGATCAAGTGCGAAACAGGGCTTTGGATGTTGAATCGCCTATAACCTATTACAGTCAACGTCGCACCCTGCGGAAGCAACGGCTTCCCTCCTATGCACAGTTGCATTCGGAGTTGGGAGAAATGGCAAGTTGCCTATCGGAAACTAAAGGTACATCCGCAGAGGCCAATCGAAGAATAGAGGTAGCCATGACACAACTCTTCAACAAAGTTTGGATAGCCGATTCGCTGAACACGGAGGAGGTAGTTGCCTTGCAAGCCATCCTGAGAGACAAACAGCTTCCCTTCGAGGTAGCCTGCCAACTCATATCCGCCTTGTTGCTGGCCTTACAAGCCTCATTCGACATGGCCAAACTGTCGCTACTGTTTGATGCAGCGGAACAAAGCCATGAGGAGATTCGATGCAGAGCCTTGATTTGCTTACTATTAACATTAGCCTATTATCGCAAGCGAACAGCCAATTATCCGGAAATAAACCGCAGGTTGGCCGCCTTAGCTGACCTTATCCCTGGATTTACCACCTTGCTTCGACAGATCACCTTACGCTTTATCTTAGCCCGCGAGACCGAGAAGATCAATCAAAAATTACAAAATGAGATCTTACCTCAGTTATTGAAGAATAACCCCATCCTCAACCAGAAGATCAAAGCGGACGAGATTTCACCGGAGCTATTCAGTGAGGGGATGAACCCTGAATGGGAGGCCTATTTATCGAATCAACAGACGGAGAAACAGATGGAAGCGTTTGCTGAGATGCAACGAGAAGGAGCCGATTTGATGCATTCCTCTTTTGTACACCTCAAGCATTACCCCTTCTTCCGAGAGGTGAGTAATTGGTTTTTACCGTTTAGGCTCTTTCATACCGCTATTCAAGCCGTCCTTAACGGAGAAGATAAAGCGACAACCCTGCTGAATCTCCTCACGCAGAACAGGCATATCTGTAATTCCGACAAATATTCGCTTTACCTCAGCATAACAGACATTCCCAAGCAGATGCGTCAACTGATGAGCCAAAAGTTGGGCGATGAAATGATTGGCATCATAAAAGATACCACTGCCAACCTGCAATCCTCTCAGAAACAGCGAGAGCTGATCATTAGCCAATATGTACAAGATCTGTATCGCTTTTTCAAGCTCTACCCCAGTCATTTGGATTTCGAGGATGTCTTTACCCACCCATTGGATTTCCACAACTTAGCTCTCTTGCAGCCCTACATGGCCGACAAAGAGACATTGAATGCCATTGGGGAATCATACCTACGGAAAAACTATTTTGCAGATGCATTAGCCGTTTTCGATCAGCTAAGTAAAATCGACGAAGAGAATGGCGAGCTCTTCCAGAAAAAAGGGTATTGTAAACAAATGATGGGGCAAATCGAAGAGGCCTTACAAGCCTATTTGAGAGCCGATCTGACCCATTCAGACAGTAAATGGCTCAATCGACGCATCGCCTCCTGCTATCGCAACCTGAAGCAACCCGATAAGGCACTCGTCTATTATCGACGTTTGGAGGCAAAACAGCCAGACGACATGAACTTGCAGATCAACATTGGCCATTGTTACCTGGAATTAAGGGATTTCACTGAAGCACTCAAATACTTCTATAAGGTAGATTATTTAGACAATCAATCCACCAAAGCTTGGCGGCCGATTGCCTGGTGTAGTTTCCTCACCGGTAAATACGATCAAGCACGCAACTACTATCGTAAGATATTGGCAAATAAGCCTACCACACAAGATTACTTGAACGCTGGCCATACGGAATGGGCCTTGCAGCAGTTGAAACAGGCTGTCCATTATTACGTAGAGGCTGTCCGATGTGAGCAGGGTCATTTCGACTGCTTCTTAGAGGCCTTCGGACAAGACATCCCAGACTTGAAACAGGCCGGAATAGAGGAAGAGGAGATTCCTTTGATGCTGGATCAAGTGCGCTATGCGTACACCGATTGAAATGACAAGAGGGGATGACCTAATCAGGCCATCCCCTCTTTTAGAGCTACCCCCAGCACTTTATTCTTTGCGATTGTAGCTTGAAACTCCTTCAAGTAGAAAGGTTCAAAATAGGCTACATCCTCATATCGTTTCTCAGCAAAAGCCTGCGCAGAAAGCGATGCCATCTCCGCGGCTAATGGATAGATATCCGGTAGAAAATAGGCATTGGTATCCGTAATAACCGACTGGCATTTAGCGGCTCCATCACCAAAGAAACAAACTTTCCCCTCAGACAGGTAGTTCGCATAAGTCTGCGCATCCACAACGTCTGCCATAGCAGTACGAACAGGTTGAAGCAATGCATCAAAGAGTGCCGCATAGACCTCCATACGACGAGCATCAATCATCGCACAATACCGGTAATCCGTGGCTCCATTCATCTTACGCAAAGCCGTAGCAGCCAAAAGCGAAAGGGTAGGCACACTGATCAATGGAATGCCTGCACCGAAGCACAATCCCTTAGCTACCGATACGCCGATACGCAATCCCGTGTAAGATCCAGGGCCACTACTGACCGCCACTGCCTCTAACTGTCGGCCTTGATCCTTTGTCCACTGCATGGCCTTCTCAACATATACACCTAATAAAGAAGCATGTGAAGGGCCCTCAAACGAGTGCTGCTCAAAAAGGATCTCATCACCATCTGTCAAAGCAGCCGAGCAAACAGCGGTAGAAGTCTCTATATTCAATATCAATGCCATAATATCCTATTTTTGTATGCACCGCAAAGATAGTGTAAAGATCCGATAAAACCACGACAAATTATGAGTCAACGCAGCCTATGGCTAAGTTTAATACGAGTCAACTTCTTGTATTCATAAAGGCATTGGAAGTCGATCCTATAAATCAATTGCTACTCTCAAATAAGCACAATTCCTGTTGAAATTAAGTCTGTTAATCGTCCGGACGACATCAAACGATCGTTTGATATACGTCAAACGATCGAATGACATCATCCGGACGGTTTACTGAACGCATTCCAATGAGCATTGCAGCTTAAGATTGATTGATATTCAACTATATAAAATCAATACTTATACTATGTGATGGGCATTAGGTCCTGTTTTCTTACGCAAAAGCCGACGAATCCAAAGATAGTAGCCTGTGAGGGGAAGAGTGGCTCCAATCAATGAAGAAAAGAAAGTCAGCAAACGGGTAATAGATCCTCCCCAACTACCTACATGCCAGGTATAGATCCAACCATGCAGCTTCGTGGAGCGGGGTTGATCCACATAAGGTTTGCTATCCGTCAGCTTCCCACTGCATGTATCAAAGGTGAAGGTATCGCCAGCACGCAGGCTGTTGCGTCCCTTGGGCACTACACTGGCCGTACCGGCTCCCAACGTGATCTGCCGGTAACCGGGATGGCTATCCGCCAATGTCTCATAGACTTCCTGCCAATGGGCATAGGGTGAATGATGCGACCGACGGTTCTCTGCACCCTCTGGACGGCCTTCTCTGCCCTCACCTCTATGGCCACGGCCTCCACGTCCTTGGCGAGCCTCGCCACCCGCACGATCACGGCGGCTATTCTCTCCTTGACTTCCTTGGCTACCACCTCCATGACCATGACCGCCCTCTGAAGAGGCCTCTACTCCAAAAAGGCTGTAAAAGCCGGTGCGATACCAGCCGAACGACCAAGTCAATCCTGTCAACGACATCGCTAACAGCAAAATCGTGGCATAAATGCCTCCCGCCACATGCAGGTCGTGCCAGAAACGAGGCCACCCCTTCGTAAAAGAGATGGTGAGACTCTTTGTCAAAGGCTTACGTCGATTAGTTAGCCACATCAAGATTCCTGTGAGCAAGATGATTACCAATAACAACGTGCTGAGACCAACCAGGAATTTACCGACTGACATGCCTCCACTTGCCGATTGCGCCGAACCCATCAGCCAACGATGCAGACGAAACATCGCATCGAAGAAGGGCAACCGCACGTTGCCCCCCTTCACCTCTCCTGTATATTGATCCACATACAGGGAGGCACGACGGGGTTGTGAGAGGCTCACTTGATAGGCTCGCTGAGAATCAGGCGAGATGGTCACCCCCGTGATGGAGGTGCCTTCTGGCAGGGTTGCTGCCACGGCCTCCATCAACTCCTCCATGGGCAGCGGTACCTCTTTCACCGTCTGCACGAAGTAGAGATCCGGTCGGCACCACTCCGTGATCTCTTTTTCATACACCAACATGGCTCCCGAGAAACAGATCAAGGTTATTAAGATGCCGAAAGGAACGGAGAGCCAAAGATGAATTTTCCGAAATAGTTTTTTCATCGTTTACCTCTATTATTGTATATTGTATAACGTTTTTATTTCGCCTTGAGCAATCCCAACGCACCGATCTCATCTGCCTCCACGGTCAAGCCAGCTGTAGCGGTTGCCGTCTTGGGATCTATCTTATAGATCGTCGGCTTCGCCCCATCAGTCGTGACAACCGTGGTGTAGCAGACCCCATTCTCGTTGTAAGGCGATTTGCTGAACGACGAGATCACATCCGGATCAGGCAGGCCATTCACGTAAGTAAACTCCTTGCTATCACCCTTGAAGATGGCCATCCGAGTCGTGCCCTTTCCCTGCACATTCAAACCTGCGGTGTACATCTGCAACAGGAAGTAATCCTCCGCGATATGCCAGCAGCGATACACCGGATTACCGTTGGAGGCCGCCTCGATATCAAAAGCCCCATAGCTGCTGTCAAACTCGCTCGCTCCCGCCTTGATGCGTGCCACGCCAGAGTTGAGCGTTGTTTGTTGACGAGCATCGCTGTTGCTCTTGGCGAACGAGGGAGAGAACACATAGACATCTCCATTATCAGCTGCCCAAATGGTCTGGTAGTAAGCTGAGCGCATACGCCCTGCCGCCCAACTGATCTGATCGGTCTTGATCAAGGTTGGATTGGTGAAGGAGTCATCATCAAAGACAGCCACCCAACACTCATTGGGGTATTGCGTGTTGGTCAACGTGCCAGCCTCATACTGTCCACCACCGCTACCACCGCTTTCGGTAGATACTAAATCCTCATTGCCCGGCAAGACACCACCTGCCGCTACGCCATAGGGCGAGAGTCCTAAAGGCACCACGGCGGTATAGATTTTCCCATTGGCCTCTAATAATCCGCTGAACATCACCCGCTCCTTATTACCCAAGAAATCCTCGGAGATCAACGTCTTCGTGCCTGTAGTCTCCGCATCCACATCGATGATGGAGAAATGAATACCATAAGCCGCATTGCCAGCCGCATCTTTCGTATCGGTAGCCGAAGAGGCATCCGCAGCGATAATCTTGTTGCCATAGATACCGTATGTCGTAAAGTTGAGGATGTTATACTCTTTCGCACGCTGACGGATATTCCCCTCCTCATCCAAGTAATAAGCCGCTGTCGTACCCGCAGAGCCATAGTTATAGGCCAACCGATAAAGGTAATCGTTTCCGAAGAAGATCCAGGTTGTAGCCGAGGTGTAATCGGTCTCGAAGCCATTGCCGATGGTGGTTACCGAACCGCTCTCTAACGAAGGAGAGGTCACTAAGTAGGCCGCTGTACCACTGGCTCCTGCCGTTTGGCTGGCTATCACGTAAGCTGATGCCTTCTCCACCACACTGGGTTGTTCTGGGTCAGGCGTTGGTGAAGGTGTGGGATTCACAATAGGATCGTCGTCTGAGCACGCTGACAAAAGCGCACAGAGCGAGAGGGCGGCTACCGCCCCAAATTTCATTTTAATCATACAAACTTGTTTTAAATCTATGTTTATTACTCAATATATACTGCACTATACGAGGGAGATCACTCAATGCCGGCGACCGCTTCCCCCATGTCCCCCCCGGCGGTTGCTGCGCCCGGTGGCATTCGCCTTGCTACCTAAGAGCACCCGTACCTTCGCATAATAGGCACGTCCCGCCTTTTGCAAGCTGAAATTGTCGTAGAGCTTCTCGTCGGTCAGGTTCCGGCACTCGATCGAGAAGTTGTAGCGTCCCTGCTGCAAACTGTAGGAGAGACTCAAGTTATGGGCGAACTGTGTCGGCACCACCTCCTTGCTGTCTTTCGAGCCCAAGCTCTCCGAATAGAGCGGGAAGCTGTGCTGATAATAGTTGTCGTAGGTGAGGCTCAACTGATTTCCCTTCGCCAAGCAGTTGTTCCAATAAAAGGAGAGGTCTGAATAGGCGAACAGATAGGGCTGGTTGGGGATGCGGTCTTTGTAGGTCAGGTTGGCCTGCTCTGAACCGGCGTTGAGCGTCTTCACATTGTCGCGCACGTCGAGGTGCGAGAAATTGCCGCCCAAGCTCACCCACTCTCCGTAGGTATAACGCGCCGCCAAGGTGTAACCCTCGGTCTTCACCTTGCCGTGGTTCTGATAGGAGGCGTAACTCTTGTTGCCGGTATAGGTGCCGATGCGGCGCTGGATGTAATCGGTCGTGTTGCGATAGATCAAGCTACCCTCCGCATAGAGTCCATGCGGGCCCCACTTGTTGGTGTAGCTCAGGTTGAGGTTAAGGTTGTCGCTCTTCTCCGGTTTCAAGCCAATCGAACCCAGCTCCAAATCCTCATCGCCGAAGAGCTCCTCGGTGGTCGGGAGGCGATAGGCACGCTCGTAAGAGAGCTTCGCTTGCAGTCCTTTCAACACGAAATAGGTACCCGCCGCCCCATAGCCCAACGAGCTGGTCGTGTTGGTCAGCAGCACATAGTCGGTCGAGCCGCTGGCGGAGGTAGAGACCGGCCCGGAGTTGTATTGGTTGTAGTATTTCCCGAAGAGCGAGAGGTTCCATCGTTCCGTAGGCATCAGCATATACGACAAGCCGGAGATGTTCTTGCGGGTCACCTTAGCAAAGGCATCCGCCTCCGAGAAGGTCGTGCCGGCAGTCGGTGTATTCTCCCGATGAAAGCTGTTGAAGACATGATTGAACACGAAGCTATGCGCCGTGCCGATGCGGTATTTCAAAGTGAGGGTAGCATTCCAGTTATCGTTGTCTGAGCGGCGATCCTGATAAGATTGCTCGCCGAGAGTACCGTTCTGATATTTGGCTTCGCCCAGCCAGTTGTAGCGGTAGGCGGAGGTATCGACATTGTGGGTCATGTTGCGGTTGTAGTTGGCCGTCAGCGTGAGATCCAGCCCACGGATGAACAGGTTGCGCTTGCTGTATTCCATTGAGGGCATCAGCGAGTGACCCTGCCGATGCTTTTGGCCAAAAACCACCTTCTGCACCACGCCGGTCTGAATCTCTTTATACATGTGCGAATAGTTGAAACCAAAGACCAATCGATCGGCCCATGTCTGATCCACCACACCGATCTTACCGATCACCGCCTCGTTGTGGTAGGCATCGTTGAAACGTTGCACATGCTCCTCCACGGAGGTATCAAGCATCGTCGTGCCATCGGCATTGAACTGCTCCACCGGGGTATCCACCCAATAGCTGTTATCCGAATAGTTCTGGAAGGCATTGACCTCGAAAAGCAGGCCGTTCGCTCCCGTATAGGAGAAGTTGGCATACGATTTATGCGTATTGAAGGATCCATACGAATAGGAGGCATCGAGCGACCAGCCCTTGGGATGCTTGCTGGTCACGATATTGATCACACCTCCTAACGCATCCGTACCGAAACCTACCGGTACCACACCTTTATACACCTCGATGCGCTCCGCGTAGTTGATGGGGATATTATTCAACCCAAAAGCCTCTCCCACTCCCTCCTGCGGCACACCATCGATGAAGATCTTCACATGCTTACCGGTGAAACCATCCAGCATCATCGACATATCCGATCCGACACCACCCGACTCACGCAGCTTCAATCCCGGTGTGCGGGCTAATGCCTCGCTTAAGTTCTTGGTGGAGTTTTGCAGGTTCTCCGTACCAATCGCCACAGCATTGAAGGCCGATCGGTTCACCCGGCTTACGCCGTTAGCCATAATCACTACCTCGTCCAATTGCACCTCTGAGTCGGACAGCACGATGTTCATCTTCTGTCGCTCGCCCACTAACTGGATCGGTTTCTCCACCGTCTCGTAGCCTACCGCCGAGACCACCAACGTATAGTCTCCCTCCGGAGCGACCAAGTGATACAATCCTTCTTCGTTGGTCGCACAACCGTAGTTGGTTCCTTTCAAATAAACGGTGGCAAACGGTACCTCTTCTTTCTCTTTAGTGATGATTTTACCAGACAGGGCAGGGCTCTTTTTCTGTGCGAAAGCAGTGATGAAAACCCATAAAAATAGACTAATTATTCCAATAATTCTTTTGTTCATTATTTTCTTTTCCTCTTTTCTACTCGGCTGCAAAGGTACTGTCACCCCACCTTCCGCACAATACCTACAAATAGGTATTTTGACTTTTCGAGATCACTATAATTCAGTTATTCAGTATTTTAACAGCATCATTCCTATATCGTCCAAACCGTATTACCACAAGCCCTACATTCACCACCAAAAAACACGTATTCGCCACCAAAAAGAACAACGTAGGAGGGAACTATTATCTCAACTCATTACATTTGGACGTTTTTTCGTAGGGTCCATACAGATCTTGCGGTGAGCTAAATAAAAACGAATATGAAAAAATCAATCATTATAGTAGCAGCGATGCTATTGAGTTTAAGTAATGTCTGCGCACAGCAACGCGGAGGCGGACGTCAACAGATGAGTGTTGAGGAACAGGTGAGCAACTTGAAAAAGGAGTTGAGCTTGACCGACGAGCAAACGAAACAGGTCACTGCGCTCTACACCGATTTCCAAAAGAAAATGCAAACGGGTGATCGCGAGCAGATGCGTACTGAGCGAGACAAACTGAACTCACAAATAGAAGGTCTGTTGACCGATGAGCAAAAAACCTCTTTCCAGAAGATCAAGACACAGGGTCGTGGAGGTGCTGGTCGCAGACAAAGACAAAATTGATATGAAAGGAGCATTTGTTCTCCTATGGTAAAAACTCCTAATGAAATTGCCCGGCTCGCTGGATGAGTCGGGCAATTTTTTTCTTTACTTGACAGTGAAAGCCGCATCCCAGAAGCCCGTGTCATACACATTCACCGACTCATCAAAGATCTCCACCGGGTTGTGATCCGCACCAGGCACGATCGTAAAGCTATGCGGTATCTGCAACGCCTCCAACAATTCATGGAACCGCTGTGTGATGTGGCGACCATTCTCCTCATAAAGACGGTCCCGATTGCCTACAAACATACGAATCTTCATGCCGCTTTGAATGATGTGACGGGCATGTTGACACGCAAATACCTGTGGATGCCAAGCGTCGAAATAGATCTTGGAATAGAGATTGTTCACATCGCCAAACGTGCATTCCAACGCCCGTTGCAACGGCTCCTCATCCCAATTGACCACCGCACCCGCCACACTGCTGGCCGCACAGAACAGGTCGGGATGCTTAAACGCCAACATCAGCGTGCCACGGCCACCCATCGAGAAGCCCTCAATACCACGTCCCTCACGCGTAGCGATCGTACGATAGTGGCTATCTATATAAGGAATCAAATCGTCGATCATCACATCCTCGATCGGACCTGAGGTCACTTTCGGATCAGTTACATTGGCATTGATATACCAACCGATCGGTAATGCCTGCGGGCAGACAATGATCACAGGCTTCATCTTACCTGTTTGGATAGCCGCATCCACCTTGCGAATCATCCAACGTCCTTCACGCTGGTTGCCACTACCTCCATGCAGGTAATAGATTACCGGGTAACGCTCCGTAGATTCGGCATATTTAGGCGGGAGATAAACCAGGCAGCTACCCAAGGTGTTTTCCCCACGGCTATTGGTCGGATAGGTAACGTATTGACAACCCTCCGGCACCTCAGTCACCGGATCCACCCAATCGGTCTTGCCCGTCATTTGCGACAGCACCTGCTCGGAGCGTAAATAGCGCAGGAAGGGCTTGATCTGATCGCTCACGATCAATGTCGCTCCTTGGCGAATCAACGTACCCCATACCACCTCCGGATCATCACCTCTACTCTGATCCACGTGGCTACCCGCCAAACCTTGCTGTTGAGTGTTCAAGCAGACACGTGCCTTGCCCTTCAATTTGGCATAAGCCTCTGGCAAGAGCGGGTTGGCATCATCGGCGTAGTGCAGCTCCACTGCCACTGGCTTGGCCGCCAAAGCCTTGTCTATCTTCGCTAACGCATCCTGCTGCCCTAAGTCCACTACTGGTATATACATCCATCCGTCATCGGGAGCCTGCTCTCCTGTGAAAATCAGCAGCTTTTCCGCCCCAGCCTCCTTCGCTATCTGTTGCGCCTCAGCCAAATAAGTATCCGAAGAGATGGCCAACAAGATCTTACCCTCGGCAAAATCCAACGCCTCACGCAGAGTAGGTATGCGCTGCAAATCCTCCGGTCCTTGATATTCACGAACCGTGAGCTGACGCAGCTCCGCCAAAGTCATATCCTTCACAGCCCCCTTACCCGTTGTCACTCTCTCAACCGTCGGATCGGAGAAGCAAACCAACTGCCCATCCTTGGTTTTCTGCAACTGCAGGGTAGCGATCTTTGCCCCCTTCTCCACCGCTTTCTGGATAGCATGAAGAGAGTTTTCGCAGGTGCCGTGCCAATCGCCCCAATGAGCGACCACCATCACCTCCTTACCTGCCGGATTCAACAGCTCCGCATGGATAGAATCAGCCCGCGAGGAACGACGTTGTTCAAAGAGCCAATCGCGAATGCCAGCGATGCGATAAGCCACAGGCCAAGTAGCCATGTGCTCCTTAGCAGGACCGCCAAACTCTGAGCTCTTGACCGTACCTAACTTGAAATGGACAAAACGGATGTTCGCATCTTCCGCCCGTAGTTTCACCACATCCTCCGCATAGGCATCGATCAGATGGCTACCATCCCACTGTGCCTTGGCGATCTTAGCACCAGCTGCCGCCCAAGCCTTACAGCCCTCTTGCATACCGGGATAGGCCTTCGGATCCCCCTCAGCCACAACAATCCACATCGGTTTCTTGGCGAACTTATAGAATTCTTTTGTGTCCCACTGGCAGGCTACCAGATAGGAGGCAGCGAACATATCCGGACGGGCGATGTTGGTAGAGAGGGCGAACATACCACCCATCGACTGCCCCGTGTTGTAGAGGCGATCCCGATCAATCGAATAATCGTTGCACAGCTGATCAATCAGCTCAAACAGGGAGAGCGCTTGGTCGCTATCCGCATCAGTCAAGATACGGGCATACTGCGGTGCTAAAACAAAGCAGGGATGCTTTGCCTGATCCTCCGGCGAGGCAAAACTGATTGCCCCCGTTCCTTGCAGCAAAGTGGTTTTCACATCCTCACTCAAAGGACCAGCATCGTGTACAAACAACACCAAGGGATAACGCTTGGCGGGATCATACCCTTCAGGAATGAAGAGATTGTACTTTACCTCCACCCCATTGCTACCCGTGTAGGTACGTCGTTCAAACTTCTCGGCTACCTCCCGAATCAGCTGTTTCTCCGCATCGCTGTAGCAATCCGACTCCAGCGCAGTTTTGGCTGGCTGTCTATTCGGGGCTCCAGGCCCACGTTGCTCAGTTTGGTTGACTGCCGGTGGAGCCATTCGTGTGTTGTTGGAGTTGTTTTGGGCTTGCGCAAAGCCGAGGAGTCCTACCAGAACCATCATCAGAACTGTTCTTCTTTTCATAATACTATAGAGATCAAAAATGTGTTTCCCATCGTGGTTTCAACGCAACAAAGATAAAAAAGAAATTCCATTAGGCTATGCTCCCTGTAAAAGATTCAAGCATGCTTGAGAATTTAGGCATCCAATGTGCGTTTTTTCTCAGACTTGCGAATTTTTAACAACACACAAGGGCGGAATCAAGATCAAATAACAGCTGTAAGCCAATGTTAATTTCTATCTTTGCGAAAATTTTATAGATTAAGGATGATACAATCAATGACCGGATTTGGAAAGGCAACCGTAGAGTTACCTTCCAAAAAAGTAACTATCGAGATTAAAGCATTGAATAGCAAGCAACTTGATCTCTCCACTCGTATCCCTTCTATTTATAGGGAGAACGAGATGGAAGTACGTAATCTCCTCCTCCAGAAATTAGAAAGAGGGAAAGTTGACTTTAGTATCTTTATTGAATATATCGGCAAAGACGTTCCCACTCAAATCAATGTGGCCGCCATAGAGAATTATTATCTTCAAATAAAAGCGATTGCCGAGCGCCTACACCTTCCGGAACCTACGGATTGGTTTCAGTCTCTGTTGCGCCTTCCGGACGCTATTCATACCGACCAACCAGAAGCAGATGAGAGCGAATGGGAAACTGTGAGAGCAGCCATTGAAGAGGCCATTCAGCATCTATGTGACTTTCGTATCCAAGAGGGTGCAATGTTGCAACAACTATTTGAACAGAAAATTGCCAACATTGCTCGTTTATTGAAAGAAGTTGCAGTGTATGAATCAGAACGTGTAGCCAAGATTAAGGCACGTATCCTTGATAACTTACAAAAAGTGGCTGAGCAAGATTACGACAAGAATCGTTTCGAACAAGAAATGATCTATTATATTGAGAAACTGGATATCAACGAAGAAAAGAATCGCCTGGATAATCACCTCAAGTATTTCCTCACTACAATGGAAAAAGGACTTGGCCAAGGGAAAAAGTTAGGTTTCATAGCCCAAGAGATGGGACGTGAGATCAATACGTTAGGCTCCAAGAGCAACCATGCCGAGATGCAAAAGATCGTCGTTCAGATGAAAGATGAATTGGAGCAGATCAAGGAGCAAGTATTAAATGTACTATAAAGTAAAGCGAGGCAAGCTATGGCAGGCAAACTGATCATTTTCTCAGCTCCATCCGGATCCGGCAAATCGACCATCATCAACTATTTGCTGCAGCAATCACTGCGTTTGCGCTTCTCTATCTCCGCCACCAGCCGTGCGCCCAGAGGAACGGAGAAGAATGGCGTAGAGTATTACTTCCTGACACCAGCCGAGTTCAAGGCTCGTATTGCCAAAGGAGATTTCTTAGAATACGAGGAGGTTTATACTGACAAGTTTTATGGAACACTGAAGAGTGAGGTTGAACGCATTCTCGATGAAGGAGACAATGTGATCTTTGATGTAGATGTAGTGGGTGGTTGCAACATCAAACATTATTATGGCGAACGAGCGCTCTCCGTATTCATTCAACCACCCAGCATCGAGGAGTTACGCAAACGATTGGTTGGGCGAGGCACCGACACGCCAGAGGTGATCGAAAGCCGCATCGCTAAAGCGGAGTATGAGTTAAGCTTTGCAGATAAATTTGATACGGTCGTGATCAACGACGACCTGGAAACAGCCAAGGCAAACGCTTTGCAGGTCATCCGGACCTTTTTAGCGAAATAACAACGATGGCAGCAAAGATTGGTATCTTCAGTGGCTCTTTCAATCCAATCCACATTGGTCATCTGGCCTTAGCCAACTGGCTCTGCGCTTACGAGGAATTAGACGAGGTGTGGTTTGTCATCACACCTCATAATCCCTTGAAGCAGAAAGAGCATTTGATGGATGACTATTTGCGTTTAGAAATGGCTCAAGCCGCTATCCAAGGCTATCCAAAGTTCAAAGTAAGCGATGTGGAGTTTCATCTGCCTCAACCCTCCTACTCCATTGACACGCTGCGTGCCTTACATCAAGCTCATCCGGATAAGTCATTCTATTTCATCATTGGAGCGGATAACTGGCAACTCTTTCCCCGCTGGAAGGCGCATGAGGAGATTTTGCGAGATTACAACCTGCTGATCTATCCCCGCAAAGGTTATACTATTTCTATTCCCGACTCTTGCCCCAATGTCCATACGGCAAACGCCCCTTTATTAGAGATCTCCTCGACCTTTATCCGGGAAGCCCATGCCGCAGGCAAGGATGTACGTTTTTTCCTGCCTGAAGGGGTTAGACCTTACTTCTATTAACTCCCATCATTCAAACTTATTCAACGGGAAACTATCTGTTTGCAGTTAGGCAATCGAAATATTTTGTATTTTTGCGCCGATTATACAAAATATTGGCATAATGAATCTATTAGAACTGAGCGAACAGGAAATCATCCGACGCAATAGCATGAACCAACTGCGTCAAATGGGGATAGAGCCTTATCCCGCAGCCGAGTATGTAACCAACGCATTTTCCAAAGAGATAAAAGCATCTTTCAAAGACGATGATGCACCACGAACCGTACGTATCGCAGGTCGTATCATGAGCCGACGCATCATGGGTAAAGCCTCTTTCATGGAGTTGCAAGATTCAGAAGGCCGCGTTCAGGTCTATATCTCACGCGATGATATTTGCCCGGAGGAGAACAAGGATCTTTACAATGTCGTATTCAAGAAATTGTTGGATATTGGCGATTTCGTAGGCATCGAAGGATTCGTGTTCCGTACACAGATGGGCGAGATTTCTGTACATGCCCAGACGCTGACTGTACTTTCCAAGTCATTACGACCGCTGCCAATCGTAAAATACAAAGATGGTGTGGCTTACGACGGTTTCAATGATCCGGAGTTACGCTACCGTGGTCGATATATCGACTTGGTGGTGAATGACGGTGTAAAAGATATTTTCTTGAAGCGTGCCAAGGTGATCAAGACCATGCGCAACGCATTGGATGAAGCTGGTTATACAGAGGTGGAGACACCTATCCTGCAATCCATCCCAGGTGGTGCCAGCGCACGTCCGTTCATCACGCACCATAACTCTTTGGATATTGATCTTTATCTGCGTATCGCTACCGAGCTCTATCTGAAGCGCTTGATTGTGGGTGGCTTCGAGGGTGTCTATGAGATCGGCAAGAACTTCCGTAACGAGGGTATGGACCGCACACACAACCCAGAGTTCACCTGCATGGAGCTTTATGTACAGTATAAAGACTATAACTGGATGATGCGTTTCACCGAGCAGCTGTTGGAGCGTATCTGCGTCGCCGTGAATGGTACGAGCGAGAGTGTGGTAGATGGTCAAACCATTAGCTTCAAGGCTCCCTACCGCCGCTTACCGATCTTGGAGGCGATCCAAGAGAAGACAGGTTACGACTTGACAGGCAAGAGTGAGGAGGAGATTCGTGAGATCTGTAAGGCTCTGAAACTGGAGATCGACGACACGATGGGTAAAGGCAAGTTGATCGACGAGATCTTCGGTGAGTTCTGTGAAGGCACATTCATCCAGCCAACTTTCATCATCGACTATCCGGTAGAGATGAGCCCGTTGACCAAGATGCACCGGAGCAAACCGGGATTGACAGAGCGCTTCGAGTTGATGGTCAATGGTAAGGAGTTAGCCAATGCCTATAGCGAGTTGAACGACCCGATTGACCAAGAGGAGCGTTTCAAGGAGCAGTTGCGCTTGAGCGAGAAGGGCGACGACGAGGCAATGTTCATCGACCAAGATTTCTTGAAAGCACTGCAATATGGTATGCCTCCTACATCAGGCATCGGTATCGGTATCGACCGTTTAGTGATGTTGATGACAGGCCAGACAACGATTCAGGAGGTTTTGCTTTTCCCACAAATGCGTCCGGAGAAGACCGTGAAACGTGATGCCACTGAGAAATATACCGCTGTAGGTATTGCCGAAGAGTGGGTTCCTGCCTTGCAAAAAGCCGGCTACCTGACCGTTGAGTCGTTGAAAGAGGCCAATCCGAATAAACTCAGACAAGCTTTGTGCGAACTGAATAAGAAATACAAGTTAGAGTTGACCAATCCTTCCGCAGAAGAGATTGAAGGTTGGATCAACAACTGCAATCAATAAAACCGGCAAACATGAATTTACCGGGTCAAATCGCAATCATGGGAGGCGGCAGCTGGGCTACCGCCCTAGCCAAGATTGCGCTATCTACACAGGAGCGTATCCATTGGTACATGCGTAGGCCGGAACAGATCGAGGAATTTAAGCAACTGGAGCATAACCCCAGTTACTTGACGTCGGTCCGTTTCGATACCTCTCGCATCCAGTTCTATTCCGACATCAATCAGGCCATCGAGGAATCAGATACCCTGATTTTCGCCACGCCCTCCCCTTTCTTGAAGCAGCATCTTCAAAAGGTGCAGACTTCCTTGAAGGAGAAGTTTATCATCTCTGCCATCAAAGGAATTGTGCCGGATGAGAACCTGCTGATCACAGACTACTTCACCCAGTATTATGGGGTACCGGCCTCGCAGATCGCAATCATCGGAGGGCCTTGCCATGCGGAGGAGATTGCCTTAGAGCGTCTCTCCTACATCACATTGGCATGCCCCGACCTGAAACAAGCTCAAGCAATCGCTCCGGTTTTCCGCAATAACTACTTAAAGAACAGCGTCAGTCAAGATGTAACGGGCATTGAATATGCGGCTGTCTTGAAGAATGTCTATGCCATCGCCGCCGGTATCTGCCACGGCATGAAGTTTGGAGACAATTTCTTGGCGGTCTTTATCTCCAATGCGATTGACGAGATGCGTCGCTTTGTTGATGCCGTTCATGGATTGGAACGAGCCATTACCGACTCCGCCTACTTAGGCGATCTGTTGGTGACAGCCTACTCCCGATTCAGTCGCAACCGTACCTTTGGCACCATGATTGGTAAAGGTTACTCCATTAAGACTGCACAAATCGAGATGGAGATGATCGCAGAGGGGTATTACGGCACCAAATGCATGCATGAGATCAATGAGCAGTATAAGGTGCACATGCCGATTTTGGATGCGATGTATAGCATTTTGTACGAACGTCAATCGCCGTTCGCCGTGATACGTCAATTAACAGAAACGTTTAAATAAATAAGAATATGAAAAACATTGGTTTAAACATCGAAAAGGCCCTGGGCACAGTCTCTAAGGAGCAGGTAAATGCCCTTGCGCCGAAAGCAATGGAAAGCATTGCGACTTTAGAGAATGGTACAGGTGCCGGCAACGACTTCTTGGGTTGGTTGCATCTTCCGACAGCGATCAGCGAGGCGGAGTTGGCTGAGATCGAGGAGACAGCTAACGTATTGCGTGCTCGTTGCGAGGTAGTTGTTGCAGTCGGTATCGGCGGTAGCTACTTAGGTACGAAGGCAGTGGTTGAGGCTTTGAACAATAGCTTCGACTGGTTACAAACTGAGCGTAAGAATCCAGTGATTGTGTATGCTGGCAACAACATTGGCGAGGACTATCTCTATGAGTTGAGCGCCATGTTGAAGGGTAAACAATTCGGTATCATCAATATTTCTAAGTCTGGTACGACCACTGAGCCCGCTTTGGCTTTCCGTATCTTGAAGAAACAACTGGAGGATGCTGTTGGTAAAGAGGAAGCTAAGCACCGTATCGTAGCCATCACAGATGCGAAGAAGGGTGCTTTGCGTACGTTGGCTAACCAAGAGGGTTACAAGACGTTCGTGATCCCCGACAACGTAGGTGGTCGTTTCTCTGTCTTGACACCGGTAGGGTTGCTGCCGATCGCAGTAGCAGGTATCAGCATCCGTGACTTGGTAGCCGGTGCCGTTTCTATGGAGAAGGCTACGGCCGGTGAGGTTCCGTTTGAGGAGAACTTAGCCGCTATCTACGCCGCTACGCGTAACGCACTTTATCAGAGCGGTAAGAAAATCGAGATCTTGGCAAACTTCCATCCGAAGTTGCACTTCATTGCTGAGTGGTGGAAACAGCTCTACGGCGAGAGCGAGGGTAAGGATGGCAAGGGCATCTTCCCGGCTTCCGTAGATTTGACAACCGACTTGCACTCTATGGGTCAATGGATCCAGGATGGTGAGCGCACAATCTTCGAGACCGTAATCTCTGTAGAGAAGCCTGATCACGAGGTCGTTGTTCCGACTGACGAGGCAAACTTGGATGGCTTGAACTTCTTGGCTGGTAAGCGTGTGGATGAGGTCAACAAGATGGCTGAGCTGGGTACACAGTTAGCACACGTGGACGGTGGTGTTCCTAACCTGAAGATCACAATGCCGGAGGTTAGCGCTTACTACATTGGTCAGCTCTTCTACTTCTTCGAGAAGGCTTGCGGTATCAGCGGTTACATCTTGGATGTGAATCCATTCAACCAACCGGGTGTTGAGGCTTACAAAAAGAATATGTTCGCTCTGCTCAACAAGCCAGGTTATGAGGCTGAGTCAGAGGCTATCAAAGCAAGACTGTAATTTCTTTTCATAGATAAGTTATGAGGGTGTATCCATTGACACACCCTCATATTTTTTTAATTCTTAATTCTTCATTTCGAAATGAGCGACCAATCGCTATCAGTTGCTATTCACCTTTACGAGCAAAAGCACGGCCAGCCGTTCCAACCTAAAGCTGTCTTGTTTGACATGGACGGTGTGCTCTATGACTCCATGCGTTTTCATGCCCAGTCTTGGCAGGAAGTAGCAAATCTTCACCACCTGAAAGCCACACCCGAAGATTTCTACATGTTCGAAGGAAGGACGGGCAACAGCACCATCAATGAGTTGTTCTTGCGCACTTTCGGCCGAGAAGCTACCGATGAGGAGAAACAAACCATTTACCAAGAGAAAGCCGCTCTTTTCAACCGCTATAATGATGGCGCACCTATGCGAGGCGCAGCAGACGTATTGGCTGCCGTGGAGGCCAAGGGCTGGCAACGGTTGGTTGTTACTGGCAGTGGCCAACATACCCTCATCGACAAGCTTAATCATACCTACCCTGGACATTTCCAACGAGAAAAAATGGTCACCGCTTATGATGTGAAATATGGCAAACCTCATCCCGAGCCCTATCTCATGGGTTTACAAAAAGCCGGTGTGGCTGCCAACGAAGCCATCGTGATCGAGAATGCCCCCATGGGTGTAGAAGCTGGTGTAGCTGCAGGCATCTTTACCATCGCCGTCAATACCGGCCCGCTACCCGATCAGGTATTATTGGATCGAGGAGCCAACCTTCTTTTTCCAAACATGGAAACGCTGGCCACATTCATCGCTCACAATCTATGACCATTTGGAATTTATCATTACCTTTGCTCGCAACATTCACCAAAAAAGGAATAGACTATGGGACAATCTATCAGTACATTTGAAGTATCAATCCCAACGGATTACACAGAAGAGCTGAGACATTACATCAAATCTTTGAAAGGGAAGATTGTAAGCAAAAAGAAAAACGGCCTTGACGAAGCTTTAGATGACATCAAAGCTGGAAGAATATATCATGCCCAAAGCACAGAAGATCTCATGAAACAAATTCTGGGATGAAGTACAAAATCAGCTATACGAATCGTTTCAAAAAAGCGCTGAGGCAATGTCAGAAACGAGGATACGACATGGAATTATTCCGACAAGTAGCTGAAATGCTTGAAAATACCGGAACCTTACCCTCAATATATTCGCCTCATAAGCTATCAGGCAAATATGTCGGATTATGGGAATGCCATATCCAGTCCGATTGGCTACTTATATGGAATCAGAACGATCAAGAGTTGACCCTCTTGTTTACTGACACAGGAACACATTCAGATTTATTTTAAGGTTGATTCCTCGAACAGTGATAACCTCGCCAACATACATCTCCAGTTACGAAAAAATATTTCGCTAATTGGAGATATTTTTTTGCCTAACTAATTACTCGTTACTTCATAGCCTCTTAATAACGAATGTTAATCCCTCCTTTTCCATTGCATAGCCCAATTATTGTTCGTAGTTTTGCGAACAGAAAACAGAAACAGTCTATAGCAACGTTGCAGCAAGGCTGTTTTTATTTGACTTGATTGTTCGTATATCTACGAATAATAGACAACTTAAAAGTAAAAAGCAATGAGACAGATAGAGATTTTCGACCCGGCCATGTGTTGCCCGACAGGTTTGTGTGGAACAAGTATCAACCCGGAGTTGATGCGTATAGCGGTGGTGATCGAGACATTGAAGAAACAGGGCATCATCGTTACCCGCCATAATCTGCGTGACGAACCGCAGGTGTATGTAAGTAACAAAACGGTCAACGAGTATCTGCAAAAACATGGAGCAGAGGCATTACCGATTACTTTGGTTGATGGCGAGGTGGCCGTCTCGAAAGGTTACCCTACCACCAAGCAAATGAGTGAGTGGACAGGCATCAACTTGGATTTCATGCCGATAAAATAGGTCAAAACAATTCATATAAAGCTATGAACAGATTCGATATAGCCAACATAGAACTGACGAAATACCTCTTTTTCACCGGAAAAGGAGGTGTGGGAAAAACCTCCCTCGCTTGCGCTACCGCTGTGGGGTTGGCAGATAGCGGGAAGCATATTCTATTGATCAGTACAGACCCGGCTTCAAACCTGCAAGATGTGTTTAATCAAACACTGAACAGACATGGTACGGATATTCAAGAAGTACCCGGCTTAACGGTCGTTAATCTCGACCCGGAACAGGCCGCAGCCGAATACAGGGAAAGCGTTATCGCTCCTTTCCGAGGGAAACTGCCAGAGAGCGTAATCCAAAACATGGAAGAACAACTTTCCGGTTCCTGCACGGTAGAGATTGCGGCTTTCAACCAGTTTTCCGATTTTATCACGGATGCCGATAAAGCAACAGCATACGACCATATTATCTTTGATACAGCTCCTACGGGACATACCCTGCGCATGTTGCAACTCCCCTCAGCATGGAGCATCTTTATCAGTGAGAGCACACATGGTGCATCTTGCTTAGGTCAATTATCCGGTTTGGAAGAACGAAAAGGGATTTATAAGCAGGCCGTGGAGACACTGGCTGATGCCCACTTGACCCGCTTGGTATTGGTAAGCCGTCCGGAGATCGCACCTTTGAAAGAGGCCGCCCGTTCTTCCCATGAATTGCAATTATTAGGAATTAAGAACCAGCTATTGGTCATCAACGGCCTTTTGCTGCAAGTAGATGAAGCCGACAGCGTATCGAAACAGCTCTACGACAGACAGCAAAACGCCTTGAAACAGACTCCTGCGGAACTGCTGGAATATCCCTCTTATTATGTGCCTTTACGGTCATACAATTTATCTAATATTGCGAATATCCGCCGGATGCTGCACGATGAGGAGTCCATTGTAGCTCCTTCATATCAACCCATTACAGATGCTAAAGGGATAGATGAATTGGTCGATGATCTCTATCATTCAGGTAAGCGGGTGATATTCACCATGGGAAAAGGCGGAGTGGGCAAAACCACGTTGGCTACTGAGATCGCCTTAGGCTTACATCAACGTGGTGCACGGGTGCATCTTACGACCACCGATCCCGCCAATCACTTGAACTACGCCTTAGCACAGGCAGCAGGTCTCTCCGTCAGCCGAATTGACGAGGCAGAGGTATTGGAAGCCTATAAAAACGAGGTACGTAGCAAGGCCGCCACGGCGATGACTGCCGAAGATATGGAATATATAGAGGAAGATTTACGTTCTCCGTGTACGCAAGAAATCGCTGTCTTCCGGGCTTTCGCCGAGATTGTCGATAAAGCGGAAAATGAAATCGTAGTGATTGACACCGCACCGACCGGACATACATTATTGTTGCTGGATGCCACGGAAAGTTACCATAAGGAGGTGCAACGTACACATGGTGACACCCCCGCTTCAGTCAGAAAACTGCTGCCTCGCTTGCGGAACCAGCAAGAAACAGAGGTAGTCATTGTGACCCTGCCCGAAGCAACCCCCGTATTTGAAGCGGAGCGTCTGCAAAAGGATTTGCAACGTGCCGGGATTCATAATAAATGGTGGGTAGTGAATGCTTGCCTGTCATTGACTGACACCGAAAATGCTTTCTTGCGGGCAAAGGCACAAAATGAATTGGGCTGGATTAAGAAGGTAGAAGATTTGTCACAGGGTAACGCAGCCCTGATAGCTTGGAAAAACAAGTAAAATCATGAGGATATTAATTCTTTGTACAGGAAATAGTAGTTGTTATGGATAAGAAACAAGGAATTGGATTTTTTGAAAAATACCTGACTATCTGGGTTGCCTTGTGTATCATCATTGGGATTGCTGTGGGGCAATGGCTGCCAATCATCACGCAAACATTAAGCAAATTTGAATATGCCAACGTGTCTATACCCGTGGCATTTCTGATTTGGTTAATGATCTATCCGATGATGTTGAAGGTGGATTTTCAAAGCGTATTGAATGTGGGCAAACGGCCTAAAGGAATTGTGGTAACCTGCGTAACCAACTGGCTGATCAAGCCCTTCACGATGTTTGGAATCGCCTATCTCTTCTTTTTCATCCTATTCAAGGGATGGATTTCCGAACAGTTGGCAGAGGAGTATTTAGCTGGGGCGGTATTATTGGGAGCTGCCCCTTGTACAGCAATGGTCTTCGTATGGAGTTACCTCACCCGAGGAAACGCCGCCTACACATTGGTGCAGGTAGCTGTCAACGATTTGATCCTATTGGTAGCGTTTGCCCCTATCGTCGCTTTCCTGCTGGGAGTTGGCGGCGTATCTATCCCGTGGGACACGTTATTACTCTCGGTTGGCTTGTTTGTCGTTATCCCTTTAGGAGCCGGCATCCTCACACGGCAGGCAGTTATCCGCCATAAAGGTATCGACTATTTCAATCAAGTATTCGTCAAGCGTTTTGACCGTTATACCATCGGAGGTTTACTGCTGACATTGGTGATCCTGTTCTCGTTTCAGGGAGAGACGATCCTGCAGAATCCTCTGCATATCCTGTTGATAGCCATTCCGCTGATTGTACAGACCTTCTTCGTCTTTTTTGTAGCCTATGGATGGGTGTACAAATGGCATCTGCCTCATGAAATAGCCGCTCCAGCGGGTATGATCGGTGCCAGCAACTTCTTTGAGTTAGCAGTGGCAGTGGCGATCTCATTGTTTGGCTTACAATCCGGAGCGGCTTTAGCCACGGTTGTCGGTGTGTTGGTGGAGGTTCCGCTTATGCTGACCTTGGTAAAAATAGCCAATCGCACCAGATGGGATAACGTGGCCTAAGCCTGAAAAAAAACGTTGCCTATCGTTTTTTACACGATGGGCAACGAACTTTACGCCTACAGACAATGTTATTTGACCACCTCACCGAACAGCGTAGCGGAGGAGGCTCTTGTGATCTTCACCTGGATAAACTGCCCGACATGGAAGTCCTGTTTATCAAAAATCACCACCTTGTTCTGACTGGTGCGCCCAAACAGTTGCTCTCTCGAACGTTTCGAGAAACCTTCGATCAATACCTCAAAGGTCTTACCAATGTCTCGACGATTACTCTCCTCCGACAATTGGTTTTGCAAATCAATCATCCCTTGCAAACGACGGATCTTCTCCTCTTCCGGCACATCGTCCGGCAAATGTTTCGAGGCATAGGTGCCCGGACGCTCAGAATACTTGAAAAGGAACGCACTGTCATAACCGACTTCCCGCATCAACGAAAGGGTCTGCTCGTAATCCGCTTCGGTCTCCGAATGGAAGCCACAGAACAGATCGGTCGAGATCGCACAATCGGGCAAGATACGACGAATGGCCGCAATACGATCTAAATACCACGCACGGGTATATTTACGGTTCATCTCCTTCAAGATGCGGTCGCTACCCGATTGGGCAGGAAGATGAATCATCTTGCAGAGGTTATCATGGGCGGCAATCACCTCCAAGGTCTCATCACTCATGTCTTTCGGGTGCGACGTGGTGAAACGCACACGCATCTGCGGCACCTCCTCAGCTACCAAAGCCAACAGGCGAGGGAAAGTAATCACCTCATCGCCACGCTCAAAGCGATAGGAATTGACATTCTGTCCCAAGAGGGTTACCTCCTTAAAGCCCTTATCACGCATATCCCGAATCTCATTCAAGATGCTCTCCACATCCCGACTACGCTCCCGTCCACGGGTATAGGGCACGATGCAATAGGTGCAGAAGTTGTTACATCCCCGCATAATCGACACGAAGCCGGAGATGTGTACGCCAGGCAACTTCAAGGGGATCACATCCTTATAGGTTTCCTGCGTAGAGAGCTCGACATTGATCGCCTTCTCGCCCCGCTCCACAGCCCCCACTAAATTGGGCAAATCTAAATAGGCATCCGGACCTACCACTAAGTCGGCATGGTGCACCTGAATCAACTCATCCTTTACACGCTCGGCCATGCAGCCCATCACACCAACAATCAAGTGTTTCTTCTTTTTACGCAACGATTGGAAGTATTGCAACCGTCCGTAAATCTTCTGCTCGGCATTGTCACGCACGGAACAGGTATTCACAAAGATCGCATCGGCCTCCTCGATCTTTTCCGTCAGCGCATAGCCATCCATCTGCATGATGGAGGCCACCACCTCGCTATCCGCCACATTCATCTGGCAACCGTACGTCTCGATAAATAACTTCTTCTCAGCCTTCTCGGCAGCAGATTTTAAGTCTGCGCCCTGATTTTCTGCTGTTGTCATGCTAAATTGTTTTAGTTTTCCACTATTCTGCTTAAATTTGGGGCAAAAATACGCAAATTATGGATAGCATCGGAGATTGGCTTTACATTGTTTTCTTGGTTATTGCCGGAATCAGCAGTATGCTCAATGCGGCCAAGAAGAAAAAGGAGGAGCAAAACGCACCGCAAGAGGAGCAAGTTCCACAGCCTCGCATGGAAAAGCGACAGGCCCGACGAACGAAGCGTTCCGCCAGACCTATGCCGTCGCAACAACCGATACCTGTCTATGCCGCAGAACCGGACCACACAGCCTCACCGACAGCCAATCCCTTCTTGACAGCGGAACAGGAAATCCCTGAGCACCTGATCACTGAGACAACGCCCCCCGTCGTGGAGGAGCCTGAGACGAGCGCACTCCCCTCATTCGACGATCGGGAAGAGTTGCGCAAAGCCATCCTTTATGCGGAGATCCTGCAACGAAAAGTATGAATTTCGGCATCCTATATCGTCCAATCACCGGATTTTTTGTAAGTTTGCGTCGCATAAAAACAAGCAAATGATTTATACCAAAAAAACATAAATACTAATTATCATGGCATTAAAATTCATTACAGCTGAAGAGGCTGCGTCGTACGTTCATAACGACGACAACGTAGGTTTCAGTGGTTTTACACCCGCCGGATGTCCGAAAGTAGTCCCTGGAGCAATCGCTCAAAAGGCAGAAGAAGAGCACAAAAAGGGTAATCCCTTCAAGATCGGCATGTTCACCGGTGCCTCCACCGGCGATAAGTTGGATGGTGTGTTAGCACGTGCGAATGCTATCAAGTTCCGTACGCCCTATCAATCCAGCAAGGACTTGCGTGCAGCGATCAACGCTGGCCAGGCTCCCTATTTCGATATGCACCTCTCTGAGTTGGCACAAGATTTGCGTTATGGCTTCTTAGGAAAGATTGATGTAGCGATTGTAGAGGCTGCCGACGTCACTGAGGATGGCGAGATCGTTCCGACCTCTGGCGTAGGTATCCTGCCGACCATCTGCCGCATGGCGGATCGCATCATCGTCGAGCTGAACTGCCGTCACCCGAAAGAGATTCGCGGTATGCACGATATTTATGAGCCGGCTGATCCTCCTTACCGTCGTGAAATTCCTATCTACACACCGTCTGACCGTATCGGTTCTGACTGCGTGAAGGTTGATCCGGCTAAGATCGTCGGTGTTGTCAAGACGGACGAGCCGAACGAGGGTAAACCGTTCGCTCCGCTGGATGACGTAACGTTGGCTATCGGTAAGAACGTAGCAGACTTCTTGGTGGGTGAGATCCGTGCGGGTCGTCTGCCGAAGGAGTTCGTTCCGTTGCAGAGTGGTGTAGGTAATGTGGCTAACGCCGTATTGGGTTGCATGGGTGAGAACGAGGAGATCCCCGCATTCAATGTCTATACCGAGGTGATCCAGGACGCTGTGATCGGCTTGATGAAGCAAGGTCGTGTGAAATTCGCCAGCGGTTGCTCTCTCTCTGTCAGCAACGAGGTGATTCGCGAGATCTATGGCAACTTGGCCTTCTTCAAGGATAAGTTGTTGCTCCGTCCGCAGGAGATCTCTAACAACCCGGAGATTGCTCGTCGCTTAGGTTTGATCGCGATCAACACCGCTTTGGAGGCTGACATTTTCGGTAACATCAACTCTACGCACGTGAGCGGTACGCGCATGATGAATGGTATTGGTGGTTCAGGTGACTTCACTCGTTCCGCTATGCTCTCTATCTTTACGACTCCTTCCACCGCAAAGGATGGCAAGATCAGCGCATTCGTACCGATGGTTTCTCACCTCGATCACAGCGAGCACTCCGTGAAGATCATCATCACCGAGTATGGTGTAGCTGATTTGCGTGGTAAGTCTCCGATCCAGCGTGCACGTTGCATCATCGACAACTGCGCTCATCCGGATTATCGTCCGTTGTTGAACGAGTACTTGGAGATGGGCATCAAGGGTCATACCCCGCAGAACTTGAAGTGCTGCTTCGCTTTCCACGAGGAGTTGGCCGCTTCAGGCGATATGCACAACGTAGATTGGAGCAAGTACAATAAATAATAGCTGTACCCATCATAAGAAAAGGGAGGTCAAAAGCCTCCCTTTTTCTCTTTCTACCCCGCTCATTTCTTGAGATCCGGATAGCTGATACGCGTGTGATACATCGTCTTTAACTTTTCAATAAACACAGCTTTCACATCCTCAATATCCTTAAATGTCAACGGTGCGTTGCGCAACAAACCATCTGCGATCTGGCTATCAATAATGCGATTCACCAACCCCACGATATTCTCCTCCGTATGCTCCTTCAAGCTACGGGAAGCCGCTTCCACCGAATCTGCCATCATCAAGATGGCCGTCTCTTTGGTGAAGGGATTCGGTCCTGGATAGGTGAAGAGTTTATCATCAATCGGTTTATCCGGATACTTATTCCGATAGGAATTATAAAAATACTTCGTCTTGCCCCGGCCATGATGCGTCCGGATAAAGTTTGTAACCGCCTTGGGTAATCCCTCTTTCTCCGCCATCTTCATGCCTTCCGTCACATGGCTGATGATAATCTGGGCGCTTTGGTCAAACGCAAGTTGATTATGCGGATTGACACTGGTCTGATTCTCTGTGAAGAAGACCGGATTACACATCTTGCCAATGTCATGGTAAAGTGCGCCGGTACGCACCAACTGTGCGTCCGCACCAATCTTAGCCGCTGCTTCTGATGCCAAGATAGAGATTTGCAACGAATGCTGGAAGGTGCCCGGACAGGTCTCACTCAACTTCTTCAACAAGGGACGGTTGATATTGGAAAGCTCCACCAACGTGATGCTGGAGACATAACCAAAAGTCTTCTCCAACATGTACACCAATACGTAGGTAAACATCAAAAGGATGAAGTTGATACCAAAGTAGAGCATCATCAACCAATTGATCTTCTGCAAGCTGGCCTCTTGGAAGAGCACCAAGCTCAAGTAGCCAATCACGTAGGCCATGAAGATAAAGAAGGAGCAACGAATCAACTGAGAACGCTCGCTCAACTCCTTCAAGCTAAACGTCACCACCATACCGGCAATGATCTGCAACAAGAGGAACTCATGCGGGAAGGGCACCATCAACGAACAAATCAACACGATGATCAGATGGATGAAAAGTGCGGTTCGGGAGTCGAAGAAGGTACGCACCACAATGGGCACAATGGCATAAGGAATGATATAGACATTAAATAAACCCATGCTGACACACAACTCCGTCAAGACACAGCTGACAAAGATACACAGCACCATAAACAGATTGTTGCGTCGATTGTAGAAGATCTTTAACCGGAAAGACCAGAGATAGGTCCAGAAACAGAACATCAAACCAAACACCAACACAAACTGTCCGGCCAAGATAATACCCTGCGTCTGCGAGCCACCACTTTTCTGCTCATGCACAATCTTCAAAGAACGTAAGACATTATAGGTATGATTGTCGATTATCTCACCCCGATCGACAATGCGTTCACCCGCTTGCACCATGCCACTGGCTATCGGCACACTCTGCAACAACGTATTCCTCACCTTTTCTGACATATCCGCATCGTAGGTGACATTCTCAATCAAATAATCATTGATGTCGCATGATTGCAGCTTCGCCCGATCCAAAGAGGCCGGACAATTATTGATAATGAACTCGTAAGCCGTACGCACGGTAAACAGATCACTGACATAGCGAGACTGCGCCACCGTGTTCTCCCGGATATTGATACGCTGACGCTCCTCTTTGCGCAATCGTTCCAAATCCTGCGTAGAGATGATGCCGTTACTATACAGTTCGTGCAAGCTGTTCTCCACATATTGCATGTAAGCACTCGACACCTTGCCCCGCAACTTGCTATTATAATTGGTACGCAGCTGTTCCACCTCCTTGGTGATCACCTCCGTATTCAACCGGAAATAGGGTTCAAACGAGCGTAACACACTGTCTCGCTCACTCTTCACCTCCTCGTCAGTCTTATAGATGGGGAAATCACTCGGAGCGGTCAAGAGCCCATAGCGCCAGGGCTTCCCCTCATAGAATTGATACCTAAACTTGCCTTCCCTCGGAAAGAAATAGGCGATAAGTAACGCAGCCACAACAAAATAGACTGCCATTGGTATGTCTAAATTTTTCTGTCCCATAGATATCTCTGTTTGGAGCCGAAATATACGCAAAAAAGTTCACGAACCGGAAAAAAAGCGGTATTTTTGCCGCAATATTTTAAGCATGACAGAATGATGACAGAAAGAAGAGTTAGAGTACGCTTCGCCCCCAGCCCTACGGGAGCGCTCCATATCGGAGGTGTTCGTACTGCTTTATACAACTATTTGTTTGCGAAACAGCATGGTGGAGACTTGATCCTCCGCATCGAGGATACCGACTCCGGTCGTTTTGTTCCTGGCGCAGAAGATTACATCATCGAGGCACTGACATGGCTCGGCATCAAGTTTGACGAGGGTGTCAGCTTCGGTGGCAACTATGGTCCTTATCGCCAGAGCGAACGTCGGGAGATCTACAAGCAGTATGTAGATCAGCTGCTTGCCGATGGCCATGCCTACATCGCCTTCGATACACCCGCTGAACTGGAAGCGAAACGCAAGGAGATCGCAAACTTCCAATACGACGCCTCTACCCGTATGCAGATGCGTAACTCCCTCACGCTGCCGGCTGAGGAGGTACAGCAACTGATTGCTGACGGACAACAGTATGTAGTGCGTGCCAAGATCGAACCGAACGAAGATATTCATGTGCACGACTTGATCCGTGGTGAGGTGGTAATCAACTCCTCTATCTTGGATGATAAGGTATTATATAAGTCAGCAGACCAACTGCCTACCTACCACTTGGCCAACATCGTCGATGACCACTTGATGGAGGTAACCCACGTGATTCGCGGTGAGGAGTGGCTGCCCAGTGCGCCGTTGCACGTCTTGCTCTACCGTTTCTTTGGCTGGGAGGAGACCATGCCGCAGTTCGCACACCTCTCCCTGCTCTTAAAGCCGGAAGGCAATGGTAAATTGAGCAAGCGCGATGGTGACCGCTTAGGTTTCCCCGTGTTCCCCTTGGAGTGGCACGACCCAAAGACCGGCGATGTCTCTTCGGGGTATCGCGAGAGCGGCTACTTCCCTGAGGCAGTCATCAATTTCTTGGCGCTTTTAGGCTGGAATCCGGGGAACGATCAAGAGGTAATGAGCATGGACGACCTGATTCGCCTGTTCGACCTCTCTCGTTGCAGCAAGAGTGGAGCTCGTTTCGACTATGAGAAGGGCAAATGGTTCAACCACCACTACCTGTTGGAGAAGAGCAACACCGAAATCGCGGATCTCTTCTTGCCGATCGTGGAGAGCCACGGCATTCAGACCACACACGCTTACGTAGAGAAGGTGGTCGGGATGATGAAAGGCCGTGTCAATTTCGTGAAGGAGTTGTGGGATCTCTGTTCCTTCTTCTTTGTCGCTCCGACGGAGTATGACGAGAAGACCCGCAAGAAACGTTGGAAAGCGGATTCAGCCGCACAACTGACCGAGTTCATCGAGCAATTGCGCCAGCATGAGCCCTTCGATGTGGAGAGCACCGAGAACGATTGCAAAGCCTGGATCGAAAGCAAAGGCTATCATTTAGGTAACATCATGAACGCAGCTCGTTTGGCATTGGTAGGCGAAGGCAAAGGACCGGGTATCTTCGACATTACTGAGGCATTAGGCAAGGAGGAGTCCATCCGCCGCATCCAGCGTGCCATCGAAATATTGGGTTGATCATGCTCTACACCGCTGCTATACAACTCTACGCCCTCACCGTATCGGCCGTTACCCCCTTCCATAAGAAGGCAAGGTTGATGCGGGCGGGACAGGCGCAGACCACCGCTATCTTACGAGAAAAGATTGATCGAAAAGCCAAATACATCTGGTTTCATGCCTCCTCATTGGGCGAGTTTGAGCAGGGAAGGCCGATGATCGAGCAGATTCGTAAGGTCCATCCGGAGTATAAGATCCTGCTTACCTTCTTCTCCCCCTCCGGCTACGAGGTGCGGAAGAACTATGCGGGTGCGGATGTGGTTTGCTATCTGCCCTTCGATACCCCTGGACGTGTGGAGCAGTTCTTGGACTTGGCGAATCCGGCCATGGCCATCTTCATCAAATATGAGTTTTGGGGCAACTACCTGCATACGTTGCAACAACGAGGCATTCCGGTTTATATCATTTCGGCAATCTTCCGCAGGGAGCAACTGTTCTTCCAATGGTTCGGAAAGCCCTATCGGAAAATGCTCGACTGCTTCAACCACCTCTTTGTGCAAGACGAACGATCCAAAGCCCTGTTGGAGGAATACGGCATCCGAAATGTCACCGTAGCCGGTGACACCCGTTTCGACCGCGTCATAGATGTCTATCACCAAGCGAAGCAAATCCCTCTGGTAGAGCGTTTCATCAAAGGAACAGATGGGCAGCAGCCTCCACTTGTCTTCGTGGCTGGAAGTTCCTGGCCGGAAGATGAGGCGATCTTTATCCCCTATTTTGAGCGTCATCCAGAGATGAAGCTGATTATCGCTCCTCATGAGATTCATGAAGGACATCTAAAGAGCATAGAGGCCCGATTACATCGTCCAACCATTCGTCTATCACAAGCCACGGAACAAAATGTGGCCAATCAGGATTGCCTGATCGTGGATAGTTTTGGATTGCTCTCCTCGCTCTATCGCTATGGACAGATCGCCTACATTGGTGGAGGATTTGGTGCAGGCATTCACAACACGTTGGAGGCCGCTGTTTATGGTATGCCTGTACTTTTTGGTCCTCGCTTCCAAAAATTCAAGGAGGCAAAAGACTTAATAACTGTAGGCGGCGCTTTCACATTTGACAATGCTCCCGCTTTTGCGTCACGCATGGATACGCTGCTCTCCACACCCGAAGCGTTGCAACAATCCAGCCAGGCAGCCGGCCACTTCGTACAGAGCCACGGTGGCGCCACGACTACCATCCTCCAAGAGATAGGCTTATAGAGTGCCTATAAAATCCCATGACGACGTGACTTTTTCATGGGCAACAAATGAAATTTTCATGGGCAATGTTTTCAAAAAACATGGGCAACAATTTTGAAAAACATGGGCAATAAAATTTCATCCGATGGGCAACAAAAATCAAAGCGTTCTATAAGGCCACAAAAAAAGGGGAGGCGAACCTCCCCTTTTCGATTTATAGATAGAAGTGGATTACTTCCAAGGACCGGGCTGAACCAAGTAGGGCTGACCACTCTCGTCATTACCCATATCCAAGATCTGCTGATCGGGAACCGGGAACATCGTCTTGCTTGCGGGCAGATAAGTAGCACCGGCAAACTTCGGAATGTACTGTTTCTCGTAATCTACATAGGCCTTCAACTCAGCAGCCATGTAGTCACCACCCCAACGAGCGAGGTCGAACCAGCGCTGACCCTCCATTGCCAACTCCAACTTACGCTCCATGCGGATCGCCTTGATGCAAACATCCTTGTTGGAGAACGCAGCGTGAGAAGTCGGATACTCAGCCACCTTATAGTTCGCAGCAGGTGTACCATCCGCATTCTTCACGATATTCACGTCAAGCGCAGCACGGCGACGAATGTCATTCACCTGTGCCATCGCACCAGCCAAGTCACCATCGTTAGCCAAGCACTCTGCATAGAGCAACTTCGCATCACGAACGCTCAGATACTGGATGTTGATCGCTGAACCGGGAGCCCAACCATCGTGGTAGGCCTTACCACCCAAACCAGACTCGAACTCAGCCTTGCTAAAGACATGCTTCTTCGGCATGAAGACACCACCGTTCACCGGGTTACGCACCCAGTCTGTCTTAGGCAGACCCCAGTCTTTGTAAGGAATACCCATACGACCTACCGCAAAGTCCAAGCGAGGATCGACAGCGATTGAGTTGTCATTCTGGCTGACAGTAGCCTCATCCTTTACAGTTACTGATTTCTTTGTACGATACTCACCATTCAAGTAAGGCAGACCATTCGCATCCACCTGGAAGGAGTTCACCAACTCGAAAGAGGGCTGATAGAAACCACAGCATCCACCGGGACCCGAGTTGTGCGGGTAGCAGAGAGACAGACCTGAGTTGGCGTTGTTGTTCGCATCCACAGAGAACTGAATCTCGAAGATAGACTCAGCCGTCTTGTTATCAAAGTCTGTACTCCAGTTATTGGTCATGTTGTCCTCCAAACCGTAGTGCTTGCCTGCATTAGTCTGGCCATTCGCCAACAGATCGGCCAAAATCGGCTTCGCAGCGGCCAAATCACCCTTCTGCATCAAGATCTTCGCCTTCAAGCCCAAGGCAGCCCATTTGTTCACACGACCTACCTCCGGTTGCTTATCGGGCAGACCGGCGATCGCTTTATCAACATCCTTCAAGACATCTGCATAGATGTCGCGATCGTTGTGGATCTTCGGGTCATTATCCGTCACCGTTTCATCGAAGTAAGGAATGTAGGGACCAAACACCTTCACACCCTCGAAATAGAACATCGCACGCAAGAAAGCTAACTCAGCGCCACGAACCGTCTTCAGGCTGGCATCCATGTCCTCCGCATTACCCATTACCTCGTAAGCTTTGTTGACACGCTTCACACCTTTATAGATCCAAGACCACTTTTCGCTCAAGTAACCGTTGGTTGATAACGTACTATAGAGCTCCATCTCATTGAGCACAGACTGGTCACCCGGGTCAGAACCCTTGTTGGCATCACCACCGTACATACCACCAAAAGTCCAGTTGAAGGGAGTAGCACCCCAGCCATTTTCTGTCAAGTTGGCGTACGCATTAGTCACCAACAAGTCCACGCCCGCACTTGTCGTCAATGTTGCTTCATCGATACTTCCCTGCGGAGATTTGTACAAGAAATCCTCTCCACAAGAGCCCAAGGTCAATAAAGAAGCACACCCCAGGACTAAAATATATCTTCTTTTCATGATATAATCCATTAATTAATTGATTAACTTATCCTACTTGCTCCAATTAGAACGCAAAGTTCACACCAAACAAGAAGCGCATGGTTGTCGGCCAACCACCCATATCCAAACCTCTACTCAAGTCGGAACCGTTTCCAGCGGATACGTCGGCATTCGTGAACTCAGGATCCAAACCGGAATAACCCGTGATGGTCAAGATGTTCTCAGCCTGTACATAGAGACGCAAGTTCTGGATACCAACCTTAGACAAAACAGACTTCGGCAAGGTGTAACCCAATACCACGTTCTTCAAGCGCAAGAAGGAACCATTCTCCACATAGTATGAGCTTGAATTGGTACCTGAGTAGGTATCACCATAGTCCAATACCGGCAACTTCGCTTTGCTATTGTCTGCACCTGCCTTCCAAGAGTAGTCGCGAACCGTTGATGAGCGGTTACCCTCGAACAACCAGAAATCGGTGAAGTACTTCGTATTGTTGAAGATCTCGTTACCGATCGTTGAATACCAGAACATCGTGAAGTCCCAGTTCTTCCAGCTAACAGTAGCGTTCAAACCAGCGATCAAATCGGGGTGAGGATTACCGATGAAGGTACGGTCGTCAGCAGTCAACTTGCCATCACCATCCGTATCGGCAAATTTGAACTTACCAACCCAACGCTTCGCAGCTTCCAAGTTTTCAACGCTCTGACCCAACGGCGGCAATGCCATTACCTCTTCTGCTGTCTCATAGAAACCATTCTGCTGGTAACCATAGAACATAGAGATCGGCTGACCCTTCGTGGTGTAACATACCGCACCCGAAATACGAGCACCACTTGTTGTAATCGCATAATCATCTGCCAAAGAGAGCTTTGTTACCTCGTTCTTGTAGTGTGAAAGGTTCACAGAAACATCCCAGTTCCAATCACCCTTGCTGTCGCGATAGTTCAAGTTCAAATCAACACCGGAGTTCTTCATATCACCGAAGTTGATGTAAGGACGGCCCGCCTCACCTGCCAATGCAGAGTAGGGAGCTGTAATCAACATGTCGGTCGTCTTCTTTGCATACCACTCAGCACCGATACCGAACTTACCGTTCAAGATCGTCGCATCGATACCGACGTTAAACATCTCAGTTGCCTCCCACTTGGTATCGTCATTACCGAAACGGTTCAACTTAAATCCAGTGTTCGTAGAGGTGTTCGCACCTGTTAAGTCATAGTTGGTTGTTGTCGGATCCGTAGCATACTCATACGCATAGTTGGTCTTACGAGCCATCTCAGAGTTACCGGTCTGACCATAACCGAAGCGAAGCTTCAAGTCATCCAACCAATCCTTTGTATTCTCCATGAAGGCCTCCTCAGAAACACGCCAACCGAGAGATACAGAGGGGAATACACCGTAACGATTGTTCTTTGCGAAACGAGAGACACCATCTCGACGAACAATCACAGTTGCCAAATACTTATCAGCAAACGTATAATCTACGCGACCGAACAGACCGAACAAAGCGAACTCACCGTTGTAAGAAGACTCCGTTACACGACGACCGTTGTTCTCACCCATGTTCAATACCCAAGTGTCCTCGTTGTCCTCATACATGTAGTTGTAACGGCGGCCATACATGCTGCGACCCAAACCATCGCGGATAGCCTCTGTACCCAACAAAACATTCAATTTATGTACTTCATTGAATGTGGCGTTGTAGGTCAACGTGTTCGTCCAAATCCAACGATAGTTGAAACCACTGCGTTCTTCCAAGCTATTCTCCATCGCTGACTCAGAGAACTCAGGGTTCATCTTGTTCATGTTGTAGGAGTAGTTGTTGGTGTAGTCCAAACCGAAGTTGGTGCGGAATGTCAAGCCTTTCCACAAATCAGCCTCTGCCCACAAGTTACCAAAGATACGGTTGTTGGTCCAGTAGTTACCAATCTCTCTCTTCTTGATGGCAACCGGGTTCTGGAAGTTACCTGTACCCGCGAACTTAGAACCTGCGAAGTTACCTGCAATGTCATAAACCGGAACGAAAGGTGAAGCACGGTAAGTCCAAGAATAGATGTTAGACTCAGCAGCACCCGGCGTACGACCCAAGTCCTTTGTGAAGGCATACGTCAAGTTCTCACCTACGCGCAACCAGTCACGCACGTTGAATGTCGTGTTGGCACGTACCTGATAACGTTTGTAGTAGGTATCAATTACGGTACCATCCTGTTTGAAATAGTTGGCACTCAAGTTATAGGTACCTTTCTCCGTACCTCCTGCCAAACTGATCTGATGGTTCTGCATCATAGCCGGACGGTCGATTTCATCCCACCAATCGGTGTCAGAGAAGGGAGCCAATGTGTTGCCCGGATAGCTGTAGCTATTCGGATCGATGTTCTGGCTACCCATCGCACCAGCCTGTGTCATCAAATTTGGAATGGTCGGTCTATCACCTGTACCAAACTGTACGTGTGACGGTTTTGCATCAGAGCCTAACAACGCATAGTTGTTTGCCTTCGCTTCCCACTCCAGGTTCAAACGATCCATAGAGTTCAGCACGTCATACTTCTTACCCGTCTTCTGCACACCTACATAACCATCGTAGGTCAACTTCGGCTGACCACTCTTCGTACCCTTCTTCGTGGTGATCAAGATAACACCGTTAGCAGCCTGCGCACCGTAGATAGCAGCAGAAGAGGCATCCTTCAACACCTGCATACTCTCAATGTCGTTCGGGTTCAAAGAGCTCAAATCCTGGTTACGGGTAGAGACACCATCAATAACGTACAAAGGACCGTTATCGTTGATGGTATTGATACCACGGATACGGACCATTGTTTGAGAACCAGGGGCACCGGAAGCACCTACATACACACCGGCAGCCTTACCTTGCAACTGCTGCGTTGCGGAAGAACCAGAAGAAGCTAACAACTCTTTCGTGTCGATAACGGCCACAGATCCGGTAATATCCTTTTTCTGCTGCGTACCGTAACCTACGACTACGACCTCTTCCAAGTTTTGGGTATCCTCTTTCAAAGTCACCTTCACAGAATTACCCGTTACCGGAATCTGCTGAGATACATAACCAATGTAAGAAACTACGAGAATGGAGTTGGGCTCTACCTCCAAAGAAAACTTACCATCGAGATCGGTAATTGTACCGTTTGTGGTACCTTTCACGATGACATTTACACCCAATAAGGGTTCACCCTTGATGTCTGTAACGACACCCGTCACTGTGCGGGATTGTTGAGAAATAGCAACGTTCGCATTAGCAGCTGAAACGGGCATGCTTGCCCCACCCAGAGCCAATAAACACAATGCTAAACTCAAGCCGCCTGTACAAAAAGCTAACTGTTTGTTCATCATGTTACTTTTTAAAAAATAGGTCAACTAACTATTATGTATTCACCCACTGAATACGCCACAAAGGTATCAGTTTATTTTCAATAAACACAAAACATCCTCACATTTTTTCAAATTATTGCCCGTTTCATCCCCATTTATGTTAAATAACATATTTTCAGTGCACGATTCGTTCCATTTGGATGAAATGTTTACCTTTGTCTAATCGGTCTGTCCTTTTCTATTGTAGATAGTACGATCTTCAGCCGCAAGGGGCAGGTCATCGGTATCGGGCAAGGTATAGGGAGAGAAATGGGCTTGGTAATGCGTTTCTACAAAACTACGCTGCAAGAGACGAGCCACCTCTTCTAAGGTGGCCTCCCGCACATTCGGTTTGAGCTGACACTCCCAGATCACCATGGTCTGCCAACCCATCGCCCGCAACTTTTCTCGCACACGCAAGTCTCGCTCTTGATTGCGACGCAATTTTGCCGTCCACCACTCCACCCTCGAACGAGGCGGACGGAAATCGGGACAACCCTCATGGCCATGCCAGAAACAGCCATTCACAAAGATAGCTGTATGATACTTGCGCAAAACGATATCAGGGGTACCCGGCAAACGACGCACATTAACCCGAAAACGAAAGCCATGTTGAAATAGAAAACGACGTACGATCAATTCAGGCTTGGTATTCTTACCCCGAATCATCGACATGATGTGACTACGCTTTTCTGGTGAAATCAAATCGGTCATACCTATTCAAAGCGAATGCTCTTCGCCGGATCTATACGGGTAATTAAGAAAGAGGGGCCTAACATCATGGCCATGGAGATCAGCAAAGTACCCACATTGAGCAACAACCATGTCCCTATCCCCAAGTCAATAGGCACAGCCTCCAAATAATAGACAGCCGGATCCAACTTCACGACCTGGAAATGGCTTTGCAGCCAACAACAGGCCAAGCCAATCACATTACCCCAGAACATTCCTTTTCCGATCAGAAAGAAGGAGACATACAAGAAAATCTCACGGATATGGCGGTTGGTCTCGCCCAAGGCTTTCAACATACCAATCATGTTGGTACGCTCCAAGATAATGATCAACAAACCAGAGATCATCGTGAAGCCTGCCACAGCCAACATCAGCACCAAGATGACAACCACATTGATGTCTAACACCTCCAACCAATTAAATATCATGGGGTTCAACTCCTTGATGGAACGGGTATAAAAGGTATTTCCATTACGGTCTTGTCGTTCTGTCAGGTCAAAATAGAGCGTTTCAGCCACCTCATCCAGATGCGCATAGTCATCCACCTGTACCTCCAAACCGCCCACTTGGTCTGCCTCCCAACCATTCAAGCGACGCACTTGACGCAAATCGGCCATCACGAACAACTTATCATAGTCGATAAAGCCTGTCTCATAAACACCTACGATCTGGAACTTGCGGGCACGCACTTCATCTTGCACGAAATAGGTCAAAAACGTGCTATCTACGGCTAACCCCAAGAGATCGGCCAGATAGCGGGAAATCAACACCTCCGTAGAGGCCTTCTCAGCCGTAAAATCAGGCAAGCGGCCCGCTTTGAGATTCGCTTGAAAGAAGGTCCAATCATACCCTTGATCCACCCCTTTCAAGACGATGCCTTGAAAATCTTGCGCCGTCTTCAAGATACCCAGCTTCGTGGCAAAGCGCTCCACATGACGTACACCGACGACACTGTCCAAATGTGCCATCAACGTGTCGCTCACCGCAATGGGTTGCAACTCATAGGAAGAATTGCTATCGAAATTGGTGATCTGGATATGGGAACCGAAACCGATCACCTTGTTTCGGACCTCCTTCTTAAAGCCAATCACAATCGCCACTGAGAGCAGCATCACAGCCAACCCCAAGGCAATACCAATCATGGCTATACGAACAGCAGGAGGAGTAACCTGGCGGCTCCCCTCCTTGCTGAAATGTATTTTGCGTGCAATGAAAAGTGCTACATTCATTTACATCGTTCTTCCGGGATAGGCTTCGAGGGCTTTCCGGAGCACGATCAACGCATTCGCCAAGTCCTCCTTCTTCAAGACATACGCCATACGCACCTCGTTCTTACCTAAACCTGGTGTCGTGTAGAAACCAGAGGCAGGAGCCATCATGACCGTCTGTCCCTCATACTCAAACTCACTCAAACACCAAGCGCAGAACTTATCGGCATCATCCACGGGCAACTTGGCCACCGTGTAGAAGGCACCCATTGGAATGGGCGAATAACAACCCGGAATACGGTTCAATCCGTCAATCAAGAACTTACGACGCTCCACATATTCATTATAGACCTCTAACATATACTCATCGGAAGTATCCAAGGAAGCCTCGGCGATGATCTGGCCAATCAATGGCGGACTCAAACGAGCCTGACACCATTTCATGACATTCTCACGTACCATCTGGTTCTTCGTGATCAAGGCACCGATACGGATACCACACTCGCTATACCGCTTAGAAACTGAATCAACCAACACGACATTGTTCTCAATACCCGCTAAATGAAAGGCCGAGATATAGGGCGCACCCGTATAGCAAAACTCACGATACACCTCATCGGAGAAAAGGAAGAGGTCATATTTCTTCACCAAGTCACGCAACTGGTTCATCTCCTTCTGTGTGTAGAGATAACCGGTCGGGTTATTGGGGTTACAAATTAAAATCGCTTTCGTGCGAGGTGTTATCAACTCCTCAAAACGCTCAAACGAAGGCAGGGCAAACCCCTCGTCGATGGAAGAGGGAATCGTCTTGATCACCGCACCGCTGGAGATGGCGAATGCCATGTAATTGGCATAGGCAGGCTCCGGTACGATAATCTCATCACCCGGATCTAAACAGGCCATGAAGGAAAAGAAGACCGCCTCCGAACCTCCTGTCGTGATAATAATGTCGTCAGCTGAGACATGGATATTGAACTTGTCGTAATATTTGACCAGTTTCTCCCGGAAGCTACGAATACCTTCACTGGGCGAATACTCCAACACCGTCCGATCAATACTTCGCATCGCCTCCAACGCAACGTCAGGGGTGGGCAGATCAGGCTGACCGATATTTAAATGATACACCTTGATTCCCTTTGCTTTGGCTTTATTGGCCAACGGCACCAATTTTCGAATAGGAGAAGCCGGCATATCGACCCCTCGTTGTGAAATGTTAGGCATTACTATCTGTTTGTTTGTTAAATCGTCGCGAAGATAACAATTTTTCCTACAAAATGACGAAAAAAAATCCCGCTGCTCCCTATCAACAGGGAAAAGCGGGACAACACACGCTTATTTATTGATCACTTACTTACGTTATCTGCCAAATAGACATCAGGTAAAGCCTGAGCACCCAATGCACGATTATTGTTGTTGGTGATGTTCAGCAACGTCACGTATTTGCGGTATTGTTCCGGATTCAAAGCCTTCTTCATCAATTTCAGATTGCCATAAACCGCCTCATACCGTTTTTGTTCTTGCTTCTTAGCACAAGCTCTCGCGCTCTCCTCCTGCTTCTCGATGAAGTAAGCATTGATTTCTGCTACCTCAGCAACCTGCGTAGAGGTTAATTGCAAATAGTTGGCCAATTTGCCCGTACTCACGATAAACGGCTCCCGACTCAAACTCGGTTTCTGCGCAAAACTTGCCGTCGCACACATACACAAAGCAGCGACAATAAACCCAAACTTTTTCATAATCAATAAACTTAAAAACCTAAACCTAAACTAAAAACCTAAACCTAAAAACTGTATAAAAAATGAATCTTCTTGCCTTAAAACCTACTTCTCAGCCAAATAAGCCTCCAAGTCAGGACTGGTGATAGCCATCGGCTGATTAGCCCGCGACACATTGATCAACGCTACATACTTGCGGTATTGCTCTTTGGTCAACGCACGCTTCATCAACTTCAAGTTGCAGAGCAACGCATTCCGCATCTCCTCCGGTCGCTCGCTTTGGCTCAATGCCTCCGCTGACAACGGTTGACCCAACTGATTCTCGAAATACGCATTAATCTCCGCTACCTCGGGCGCCTGCGCCTCTGTCAACCGCAAATACTTACTCAATCGCTCGAAGCTTGTCTGATTAGCCTCTTTTCCACTTTGAGCAAAGCTCGTCGTCGCACCCATCATCAGTGCAACTGCTACCAATAAACCTAAACGTCTCATAATGCCTTAAAACTTTAAACCTAAACTAAACCTTAACTTCCAACGCGTCGTTAAACGCGTTGTCTTTACTCTTTCTTTTTGTTGATGCAAAGATATACGTATGTTTTAGAACATAGTTATTCGATATAGTTAATAAGTACTAATCGCTCGCAGATTTGATGTTGATCAAGTAAAATGGGCGACATTTTGCAACAGATATTACAAATATGCTACCAAAACTGACACAAAATGCTTATTTTGAAAAAAATTAGTTAGCTAAGCCCACTCGCTAAGCTCCAACCAACGCATGGTTTTCTCATCAATCTCTTCCATAAGGGTAGCAATTCGGTTGGATTTAGCTAACAAATCGTCAGGAGAAAGCGTACCGCTGCTCATCGCTGTCTCTAAATCGGCCTTTTCTTGCTCCAGACGAGGTATCTCTTCCTCCAACGCCTCAAACTCCTTTCGCTCCTTGAAAGTGAGCTTCTTTTTTTGCTCCGTCGTGACGCGGCAATTTTTTGCAGGCGTGGTAGGCGCATTTTTGGCTTGACGAGCAGCCTCCGCCTCCTTCTCCAACTGGTCTTGCACGGCCTTCCATTCCCGATATTGCGAGTAGTTGCCTGGGAAATCCTTGATATCCGCCTGCCCACGGAACACCAAAAGGTGATCCACCACCTTATCCATAAAATAACGGTCGTGAGAGACGATGATCACACAGCCCTTGAAGTTGCGCAGATACTCCTCCAAAACGTTCAATGTGACAATATCCAAATCGTTGGTCGGCTCGTCGAGCACCAAGAAGTTGGGACTTCGCATCAAGACCGTACAGAGATACAGCCGACGTTTCTCACCGCCACTCAACTTATAGACATAATTATGTTGCTTGTCGGGCGTAAAGAGGAAATAGCTCAAGAACTGAGAGACGCCCAATTTCTGCCCATTGCCCAAATCGACATACTCCGCAATGGCTTGCACCACATCGATGACCTTCATCTGCTCATCAAACTGCAACCCCTCTTGGCTGTAATAACCAAAGCGCACGGTCTCGCCCACATCAAAGTGGCCGCTATCCGGTGCCACCTCTCCCATCAACATTTTAATAAAGGTAGATTTACCGGTACCGTTATTGCCCACAATGCCCAACTTCTCGTAGCGGGCAAAGATATAGTTGAAATCCTCCGTGATCTTCAAGTCACCAAAGCGCTTCGAGACATGCACCGCTTCAAAGATCTTCGAGCCAATGTAAGAGGCCTTCACCTCCAAATTCACCTGTCCTGCCTCTCGTTGCTGCTTGGCTCGTTTCTCCAATTCATAATAGGCATCAATCCGATACTTTGCCTTTGTTCCTCTGGCCTGCGGTTGACGACGCATCCAATCCAACTCCTTACGCAATAGATTATTCGCCCGCTCCACATCGGCATTGATCGCCTCTATGCGCTCTTGGCGCTTCTCCAGGTAGTAGCTGTAATTCCCTTTATAGGAATAAATCTGCTGGCGATCTATCTCCAAAATCTCGCTGCACACCCGGTCCAAGAAATAACGATCATGCGTCACCATCAAGATGCTGATCGTAGAGCGGCTCAAGTAATCTTCCAACCATTCCGTCATTTCTAAATCCAAATGGTTTGTAGGCTCATCCAAGATGATCAGCTCGGGATCGGTGATCAAGACATTGGCCAAAGCCACCCGCTTCAGCTGTCCACCGGAAAGCTCCTTGACCTTTTGATCGAAATTATGAATCTTCAGTTCGCCCAAAATCTGCTTCGCCCGCTGCTCATAATCCCAAGCCTTCAAGCTATCCATCTGCGTCAGCAACGCTTCCAAACGAGCGTGATCACCCCGTTCCATCGCCTCCTCATAGGCGGCTATCAGCTGAACGGTCTCATTTGTAGAATAGAAACAGGCCTGCAAAACGGTCAGGTCCTCCGGGTATGAAGGGGATTGCTCCAGATAGCCTACACGCAGATCCTTACGAAAGACCACCTCGCCCGAATCATAGTCTTCTTTCCCTGCGATTATATTTAATAAGGTAGTCTTACCCGATCCATTCTTGGCAATCAAACCTATTTTCTGCCCTTGGGCAACACCGAATGTAATGTCCTCGAAGAGGAGCAAGTCACCAAAGCTCTTGGTCAATTTATCTATCTGAAGGAAGCTAACCATTGTCTCAATACGCTATATACGCACAAAAGTAACGTTTTTCTGCAATACGGCCCGATTATCTCCGAAAAACCAAAAACTTTTTTGTATGTTTGCAGTATGGCAAAAAACAAAGTGTATGCGTTAACCGTAAGTGGTTTAGTGCAAGGTGTCGGTTTTCGTCCCTTTATTCACCGAATCGCAAACGAATTAGGATTGAAAGGGACCGTCTCTTATGCGCGCCAAGGCGTTCGTCTATTTGTAGCCGCATCTCCAGAGGAGCGAGACCTTCTTATCAATCGCATACGCACCGAGCATCCCTTTGCCGCACATATCACACGACTCTCATACGAAAGCACGGACTTAGACGAGGATGATTTTGATCGGTTCACCCTATTGTACAACCATCAGACATCGGGTGAGGAGACGCAAGTTCCACCAGACATCGCGGTTTGCCCCGATTGTTTACGCGATCGCATGACGCAACCCCATCGAATGAGCAATCCTTTCGTCAGTTGCGCCCATTGTGGTCCACGCTACTCCATCACGAAGTCCCTGCCTTACGAGCGATCCCAAACCACGTTGGCCGATTTTCCGCTTTGCTCCACCTGCCAAGGGGAATTCAACGACTTGCGTAACCGCCGTTTCCTGGCACAACCGATTGGTTGCAACCAATGTGGCCCCCATTACTACGCCACCTACAAGGAAAAGACGATGACGGACTATGAGGAGCTGCTGCGGCTATCGGCTCACCTGCTGCTCAAAGGAGAGGTGATCGCATGCAAGGGATTGGGTGGTTATTACTTGGTGTGCGACGCTACCCAAGAGTTGGCCGTAGAGAAGATCCGCAGGTTAAAACGTCAGAAGCGAAAGCCTTTTGCCGTCATGTTTCGTGACTTGGATCACTTGAAGGTCTATGCTTATACGGAACCGATGGAGGAGCAATGCCTCACCTCTTGGCGACGCCCGATCGTTCTGCTTCGTCAACGAGGCTATTTAGCGGCTTCCGTCAATCCGGGTATGCACACCTTAGGTTGCTTGCTGCCCTATCTACCGATTCATTACGACTGGTTCTCCCGCACAGGTCTGCCTGCTTTGGCCATGACCAGTGTCAACGAACGCAATTTGCCGATTCGCATCGCGGCTTCAGACTTAGAGGCTGAATGGAATGGGGAGGTAGCGCTCTGGCTCCATCATAACCTACCTATATATAATAGAGTTGAAGATTCGATCTTGCAGGTATGTGGCGGGCAACCTTGTATGCTCCGCCTATCCAGGGGTTATGTGCCTGAACCGCTCTTTGTCGATACGCAAACAGAAGGTATTTTAGCGTTCGGTGCTGAACACTCTGGTTCCATTGCTTTAGGCAAAGGGGATACCATCCTCACCAGTCCCTACTTGGGTGACATCACCCAGCGGGAAACAGCACGTTTCTACAAAGAGACTTTGGCCCATTTGGAAACCCTTTTCCATTTCACCCCCACACAATTGGTTTGTGACGCAGATCCAGATTACTTCTCCAGCCAGGAGGCGGAGCATCGAACCATCTCGCAGACTTTACCGCTCTTACGTGTACAGCATCATCATGCCCATGCGGCAGCCTGCATGGCTGAACACGGTTTACAAGAACCGGTAATCGCCTTGGTGATGGATGACCAAGGGTTAGGAGAAGATGGCACAGAATGGGGTGGTGAGTTTCTGCATTGCGATCGCCGACGCTCCCAACGATTAGCTCATTTTGAATCTATTCCGATTCCTGGAGGGGAGCCGATCGAGCCTTGGCGAATGGCGGTGGCCTACCTCTGGCACTATTTCCAGGAGGAGCCTGAAGGTGTTCCCTTTCCAACCGACTTTGTCAACCGGATAGGCAAAGAGAGACTAAGCCGAGTAGAACGCACCTTAGAGGAGGGGACGAATCAATGCAGTGCCTCCGCTGGACGATTGTTAGATGCCATCTCCTCGCTTTTGGGTATCTGCGATGTAGCTACTTACCGCAACGAGGCGGCTATCCTTTTGGAACAAGCGGCATTGAGCGAACGAAATGCCTATGCCTATCCCCTTTCGGCCGAAGGAAACGAGATCTCTTTCCGCCCGCTGTTTGAGGCCCTGTTGCATGACATAGCCAACAATGTGCCCACGTCTCTCTTAGCGGCCCGCTTTCATACGACATTGGCGACCTTGTTACTGCAAAAGACACGTCTGCTGATTCGGAGAACGAAGACGAAACAGGTAGTTCTCTCAGGCACCTGCTTCCAAAATAAGCTGCTGACAGAAACCGTCCGCAAACAGTTTCAAGCCGCCGGGATTCGGCTGTACATTCCGCAGCGCATCCCTTGCAACGATAGTGGCATTGCTGTTGGGCAGCTCATTATCGCAGCCGCCCAACGAGAGCAAGAGGCCTGAATCAACGCAAGGTCTGCTCAATGAGTTGCATCAACTCCCCGAACTCCTCTTCGGTATAGCCTTTGGTTGCCCGAATGATCTTTCCTTCCTTGTCGAACAGATAGCTACGAGGGATCAGACTTTGTGCGAAAGCCGCATAAATCGACCGATTCTTATCGGGATAGAGCGGGAAGGTAAAGCCCTTCTTCTCATTATACTTGGCTAACTCTGCCTCGTCATGCTCACGACCGATCACAACCAGCGCAAACTGATTATTGTCTTTATACTTGGGCCACAAAGTCTCTTGTACAGCAGCCAACTCCTTCTGACAGGGAGGACACCAAGTGGCAAAGAAATTGACCAAGACCACCTTGCCTTTGAGTTGGTCAGCCGAAAGAAGAGTCTCTCCCTTATCTGATACGACACGAAAAGCAGGCATGGCATCACCCACCTTCACTACATCGGCCTCTTGTGCTTGTCCCACCCATGCGATCAACGCCATCAGGGCAATCGCCACATACGTTCTGAATTTTGAGTTTCGAATCATACATCCAAAAAATTATAGATAAACAATCAATATATTCGCCGTTGGTTCAAGGCCGCCCGATACCGATTCGCATTGCGATTGTGTTCAGCCAGCGTAACCGCAAAATTATGACGGCCAGAGAAGTCCTCCTTCGCACACATATATAAATAAGAATGGTGTGTATAATGCAACACACTATTCAAACCACGCAAAGAGGGAATACGTAAAGGTCCCGGAGGTAAACCAGTATGCTTATACGTGTTATAGGGAGAGTCCACCTCCAAATGGGTAAACAGGATGCGACGCAAGGAGAAATCACCTACGGCGAACTTCACCGTTGGATCGGCTTGAAGCGGGATTCCCTTCCGCAGGCGATTGAGGTAAAGTCCAGCGACAACCGGATACTCATCAGCAGCAGCGGTCTCCTCCTCCACGATAGAGGCCAAAATGGAGACCTCAATCGGTGTCAAGCCAACCTCCTTCGCCAACTGTCTGCGCTCCGCTGTCCAGAATGCATCATACTCCCGCTTCATCCGACGGACGAGTTGCTCCGCAGAGAGGTTCCAATAACACTCATAGGAGTTCGGGAGAAACATGCAGGGAATCGTGGTGGGTGTAAAACCTAAGCTATCACAATAGGCAGAATCGTTGAGCAACGTGAGTAAATCAGCCTTGTCTAACATCAGCTGCTCATCGAGTCGCGCTGCCAAGTCACTTTTCAAACGCACATTATTAAAGGTAATTCGTGTGGCGACCTGTTGTCCCCTTCGCAGATTAGTCAGCAAGGCCCAATTGCTCATACCCGGCTCCACCGCATACTGTCCCGTCCGCATGTGTGCCGGATACTTCAACCAACTACTAAGCCATTTGAAACCACCTAAATGTGCACAATTTGCAGAATCTTTCAGCTGCTGACACAACAACGCATAGTCTTTCGTTTGATCAATATAGAGGTAAACCGTTTGCCTCGGATGGAAGTTAGGAGCCCATATCAGGCGATAGGCCGTTACACCACCCATAATCAAAACAACTATCAAGGTGATTAACAACGTCCAACACAAACGTTTGGGAAAAATCTTGCTCTTTTTCTTCATGAATAAGCGATTGAATATCAGAACGAGTCACAAAAATACGATCTTTTTTCGAGAAAATGATACGGCAGAAGACTTGTTTATTCAAAAATAAGTTCTACCTTTGCAACGCAAACGAAAAAAGGATGCACAACACGGTAAGGAAGTGTGGGTGAGTGGCTGAAACCACCAGTTTGCTAAACTGACGTACGGGTTACCGTACCGGGGGTTCGAATCCCCCCGCTTCCGCATCGACAAGGAGATTCTTCGAGTGAGGAATCTCCTTTTTTTATGGCTAATCTTCTGACACAAAAAGGGGGTGTGTCATTGACACACCCCCCTTCCTCACTCAGTTTTGGCTATCTATGTGTGATTAGAATGTGTAGTCTATACCCAAACCAAAGACCTTGTTCGTACGGCTATATACATTCGTACCACTAACAACGCCTGTGTTATAAGCCTTCTCATAATCAGAGTAGGTTGTCCAAAAGTAGGCGATATTCACCTTCATGTGCTCATTCAGGTTGATCTTCGCACCGAAACCTAATGAATAAGAGTCACAAGAGAAGCTGGTGTCACTCTGGAAGTCGTCAGCCAAACCGTAATCCGTCCGCTGATAACCACCGCTCAACGTCACATACTTGTGGGCATCCCACTCGATACCGGCCAGATACTCATTCGTGCCACGCTCCAAGGCTTTCTGCTTGTCATCAGCCATCGAAGCCTGCTTATCGAAGAAACGGTGATACTCCACGGTCGCACGCAAGTTCGGCAAGAACTCATAGCCCAATGCCATGGTCAACAATGCCGGAATATCACTGGGGGTATTCACGCCATCCTCAAACGCCTTCAAAGCTCCGGTCGGATCCACCAACGTATGGGTCTTGTTCTCCAAGTTGAGGTTGGTCTGGAACTCATACTTCACGCCTACCGTAAAGCCCTTGTAACGAGCGTTAACACCCAAGATCGGAGTCAAACCCCAACCCTTTTGGTCGCAATCCAACGCCAAGTTAAACTTGCCCTCGCTCACCATCTCAGCAGGAATCATACCGCCAACCTGACCAGCCAACTCCGGATTGAGCTGCTGCACCAAGCCAAGGGCTGTTTGCAATCCTTTTTGATAAGCCTGCAGATACTCGCCATTCACGCTGGAGTTGAGGAAGCCCTCATAACCACCAGAGAAATAGTTCATACGACCACCCGCAAAGACGGACAACCAATCATTCACCTTATAGGTTACGCCCAATTGCAAGCCATAGATGAACTGACGACCCTCCAATGCGCTCTGGATCGTGTACATATCGCTAACTGGCTTACCTGCCATCGGACCTGTCGGATCCATCATGCCGTTCGCTAACTGAGCCGCACCCAAAGCGATGTCATAAAGCGTGTGCACGGAAGAGTCGAACATGGGCAAGCCATCGTCAAACGAGCACTTTCCACCGCCACCTACTACCGCAAAGGAGCCTGAGAACACCCAATTCCCATTCTTATAGGCAGCGAAAAGACTGGGGATAACCGGAGCAGAAGCCTTTCCTTTATAGAATTTGCTGTACTCATTACCACCCAGAGCCATCTGTCCCATGCCCAATTTGGAGAGATCCAATCCAAGGGACGCACCTTTGTAGCGGGCATCGATGTTACGCTCTTGAGCCGCATTTTGGATGTTCAACGAAAGGGTAAGCCCATCTTTCTCCAAGAAGGCCAAGCCTGCGGGATTGGTATAAACCGCATCAATCTCCGTTGAAGCACCTCGTGCGAGCATACGCAAGAAAGAGATATGCTGATTGGTGTTCGTCAAATAACCACCGGCAAACGCCAAGTTCGAAGCCATCCACATCGCGGCTCCCATTAAGATTGTTTTCCTCATACTATGTGCATTTATTTATCAAAAATCGGCCGCGAATATACATACTTTTCCCTATAATTGCACACTTACAGACAAATTGTGCAGCACAAAACCTCTTTTTTTGTGCAATATCAAAACGATAATTAACGCAAGTACCTCTTATGACTGCCCAAGAGACGCATCAGTAAAGGCTAAAGTCTTGCGGTTTGATCACGAAGCCGACACGCAAGATGCTTCTGAATTGGTTATACTCTAATAGATTCTCGCCATACCCATTATAATATTGTACAAAGAAATACTGATTCTCGTTGTTGTTAAACTTATAGCTCAACTCCACCTGTGTGTTGAAGCTGAACCAAGTGAGTCGCTTGGTCAAGATCAACCCCAAGTTAAGCCGCTTATTATCTGTCCGATAATTGGCAGCCACCTGAAAGATGCCGTTATACTTCAAGATGTCATCATTCTCCTTACCATCAATCACGGGAATCCAACCCTTGAACTGCACCTCCCAATTCTTATTCAGCAAGACGGCCGCTCCCAATGTCAGCTTGTTCCAACTCCGATTGTCCACGCTATCCTTTCCGTTGGACTCATGCTCAATCATCACATAGGCCTTACCGATATATTTATTCTTCCGAATGATCAAGTGCCCCAATCCGATACCTGGATTAAAATTGAGATCCCGCATGGGTAACGACTCTTGGAAGACATTCCAGAAAGCCTTCTGCGTATATTGCAGGAACAGGTAGGAATCAAAAGGCAGCTTGCTCTTGGTCAATCGCTGAGAGACACTGATCTGGAACTTCACATCCGAATTGCGCGAGGTAATCTTTTCGCCGATAGGAATACCCCCAACGAAATAGTTGTCTTTAAACAGGGAAAAATAGGGTTGCTGGTCCAAGATAGCTCGCACACTATCCGCATTATAAATCTCCTCGCCGGCCTTTGGCAACACCTGTGCCTCGCTCCAGTCACACGCCAACCATACTAACCAACCGATAATTAGAATTCGTCTCATACCTTTACCTCATTGCTTCTCTTTGTGTTGCCACAAAGGTAACAAAAGCTCACATCCGGATTTGTCCCCATTCACGTTATTTATAGGCCAAATTGCTGAAAGAACCCTCCAATCCTCCTACTTTTGCGACATGGAACAACTATACACTTTCTATGAGGAGCAAATCGCCCTCCATCGCGCACGTCTCAACGCACTGAAACGTCGTATGCATCAGATCGGGACCCTCCGCCTCCTGCTCGTCATTGGAGCCCTCATCGCGCTCTGGCTCTTGCGAGCCGAATCCGGCACCTTGTTAGGTATGGTCTTCGTTGCTTTCGCCCTCCCTTTCGGCTTGCTCATGATGTGGCACAACCGATTGGATGCACGCAAAACGCATGAGGAGACCTTGATGGAGCTGAATCAAAACGAGCGAAAAGGACTGGATTATGATTTCAGCGCCTTCGATGGGGCCCCCGAGAAAGCAGACAGCCAACACGCCTTCAGCCTCGACCTGGATCTGTTCGGAGAGCCCTCCCTATTTCAATCGCTCAATCGCACCGTGACTACGTTTGGCAAGGAGCGGTTGGCACACTGGTTCTTACAGCCCTTGGATCAGAAAGCGGCCATCGAGCAGAGACAGGCAGCCATCCAAGAATTGGCTTGCCTCACAACGTTCCGACAACAGTTCTATGTCGTCGGACGCACACACCTGCAGGAGGCCAGCCATCCCTTCGACCTGGAGCGGCTGCAACGGCTCCTTGCCGAACCTCCTTATTTCCAATCGCATACCATCTGGCGCATCCTCATTGGGTTGGTTCCCGCCCTATGGCTACTTGCCGCAGGTAGCTATCTGATGGGCTGGCTCCCCGGCTCCTTTTTCAACCTGTTCATTGTGGGATGTATGGTCGTGGCCTATGCCCCCACGAAGCAGGTGAACCGCATCTACAACGAGGTCAATAAGTTAGAGAGCCTCTTCAAAGGCTATGCCGAGTTGCTACGCCTGACCGAACAGACACCCTTCACGGCTGCCCCTCTGCAAGAGCTGCAAGCCACTTTGAGGCACGAACAAGCATCGGCTTCCCAAGCGATCCGTCGGCTCTCTCGCTATATCGGAGGCCTGGATCAACGCTTCAGCTTAGCCGGGATCATCTTGAATGTCTTGATCTTGCGAGATATTCGTCATGCCCTATTGTTGGAGGAGTGGAAGGCCACTTATGGCACACATCTTTCACAATGGTTCGACACGTTGGCACAAATGGATGCCTACAACTCCTTGGGTGGTTTCGCTTTCAACCATCCCGATTATGTCTATCCACACCTGACAGATCGCTACTTCACAATAGCGGGCAAGGAGTTGGGCCATCCCTTATTGGACAGGAAACGTTGCGTGCGCAACGACATCCACTTGCCCAAAGCCCCTTGGTTCCTGATCATTACCGGAGCGAACATGGCTGGCAAGAGCACCTATCTGCGTACCGTGGGTATCAATTACCTCTTGGCTTGCGTAGGCGCACCGGTGTTTGCCAAGGAACTCACACTTTGTCCGGCGCATTTAGTGACCAGCTTACGCACCTCCGACTCCCTGACCAGCCACGAATCCTATTTCTTCGCGGAGCTGAAACGACTCCAGATGATTATCCAGCGGTTGCAGCAGGGAGAGCGCCTGTTCATCATCTTGGATGAGATCCTCAAAGGGACCAACTCCATCGACAAGCAAAAGGGCTCGTTGGCCTTGATGCGGCAGTTGGTGGCTCAGCAAGCTTGTGGCATCATCGCCACCCACGACTTGGTATTGGGCGACCTGGAAAAGGAATATCCCGAGGCGGTCAAGAACTATCGCTTCGAAGCGGATATTCAGGGAGATGAGCTATCCTTCTCCTATCAGCTCAGAGAAGGAGTCGCTCAAAACATGAATGCCTGTTTCCTGATGCGGAAGATGGGTATTACTTTTGGTACTTCGCTTTGATCTCCGGTAATGCCTTCTGGATATCTGCGATACGAGTCGCGTCGCTGGGGTGCGTGCTCATGAACTCCGGTGTAGCACCACTGCCACTTGCCGACATTTTCTTCCAGAAATTGAGAGCCACATCCGGGTTATAACCAGCCATCGTCATGAAGACCAAGCCCATATAGTCGGCCTCCGTCTCATGCTTGCGAGAGAAAGGCAGCATCACGCCATATTGCGCACCCACGCCATATACCGTAGAGGCCACCTGCTGCACGGCCACGCTCTTGTTGCTCACCGCCTGCCCCAAGATGGCCGCCCCATATTGCGCCATCAGCTGCTGACTCATGCGCTCATTGCTATGCTTCGCCACCGCATGGGCCACCTCATGCCCAACCACCACGGCCAGCTCATCCTCCGAGCCGATGATCTTCATCAACCCCTCATACACCACGATCTTGCCTCCCGGCATACAGAAAGCATTCACCTGATCATCCTTCACCAAGTTAAACTCCCAAGCGAAGTTCTTCACCTCGCTCTCCAATCCATTCTGTTTCAGATACCGCTCGGTGGCAGCTGCGATCTTCTGTCCCACACGGGTCACCATGGCGGTTTGCGTCGCGTCGCTCGACTTCGTAGCCGTCTTGATGTAATCGTTATACTGCGTCAGGCTCGAAGAGAGCACCTCCTGGTCAGACACCAACAACACCTGCTTACGCCCCGTCAAGGGAACGCTCGAACAACCCGCCAACAGCAGCAGGGCCATCGCTAAACACATGAACTTTCTCATAAATCTCACCTATTTTTTATGCGAGGGCAAAGATACACTTTTGTTCCGAATATAGCATCCAGCACTTCAAGGATAACCCTGCCCCCCAAAATGTAACTGTAATCTGTAAGATCTGTAAGATTGGGGCCCCTACCCCTCCACTCGCAGTCGCCATGCCTCTCCCCGGGCAACGGCCTTGCGCAAACGGTCGTTCAAGAGGGTGAAGGTCGATTTCGGGTGAAGCAAGAGGCCACGCAACGGCTCCCCCTCCTCCCGCGAGCAGTGCCCCACTAAGAGGGTGCCATCCCGCCGACGATGCGCGCCATTCCCCGCCCTCAACTGGGGGCAGCGAACCGGCAAACGGACGTTCAACCCCTCCGCCGCACACTTCGGGCAACGCGCGCAAGGCAACCGTCTGCCCGTCCGGATCAACGGCACGAAACGCTGCTGCGAGAGGCAATAGGCACGCTCAATCGGGTACATACCCGGGGCGAGTGCCGTGGAGGCCTCCTCCAACGTGTCGCACAGCGGCTCCCCATCTACGAGGAGGATGCCCCCGATGACATCCTCCTTTCGATACGTTCTTCTCAACACAAGCTCCATACGCTCACGGATTAGAGAGGTTATCCGACTCGAACTTACGCAGGTAGTCGTCCGTCTTGACATACTCGCCCGTCGCCTCGTCAGGCGTCACATAGCCCCGGTTCGTCCAGGTATAGAGCAGCTGCTTCGGATCGCCCGTGCGCCCCTGCGCCTGATACACCGCCAGGAAATGGGTGTAGCTGAAACGGGTAGGCAACGACCGCAACAGGTTGCGAGGGCCACGGCAACGCTGGCAATCCTGCTGCTTCCGGTGCTGCGCGTTCATCTCATAGCCGAAGAAATGCAGCTTACACCACAGGTCATACTGCATCGACCAACGGCAGAAATCCTCAATCTCACTCGTCCAGCGGCTGCCCTGGGCAATGTAGAGCAGCATCGCCCGGTCATACGCCATCCGCACCGCCCGGTAGGAGAGCACCTGAAACTCCTCGTCGCTCGACAGCTCATAGAGCGTCTCGTTCTCCTCCAGCATCCGATGGGCCATCTCCACCGCCTGCTTGCACTCCACCAGCCCCTTTGCCTCGTCCAAGGCTTGCAGGAAGGGGCGCAACAGCCGCTTGAAACGTGCGTCATAATTGCCGAAGTTAGGGATGCCACGCATCGCCGGCGGCTTGATGATGGTGCTGATCGAGAGGCGCGAGAGGGTGCCGTTCACCAGCTCCGGCTTGAGGTAGCTCATCCCCGCGGCCTCGGTCGTGCTGGCCGTGATGTTCAGCCGAAGGGGTGGTGTGCCACTCACGCTGTCATGCCCCACACGCTCCTGCCCGTAAAGCGCCCGGTCGAAGGTGAGGCGGATCAGCTCGCTGGGCTTCGCGCCTCCCGTGGCACGGATCTGGCTCAGCAGCTCAATCTCATCTAACTTCAGGAAGAGACATTTGCCACCTGCCAAATCAGCGTCGATCAGCCGTTGCACCAGGGCGGCATTGGTCATGTTCGACATCAGATACTGCACGCAAAGCCCCTCCGGACGCTTCGGCTTCTTCTCGTTGCTCTTCGCCCGCTTACAATCCTCCTTCCAGGCACGCTCCTGCTGGCGGCTGGCCTCGTCGCGCGCACGTATCTCCTCCATGATCAACTCGATCGGTTGATTCACGCTGCCCTTGCCGATGGATTGACGAGCCATCAGGATGCCCATGAAGCCACCCAGCTCATGACGGGTGTTGTCCACATAGCGCACCTCCACCCCGCAGAGATGCGTGCCCAACGCCGGGAACACCTGCATCGAGACAGCCGGCTTATACATGTCATGCACGTTGCTCACCAGCAGGCGGATCAACCGGGGCAGACGGGCGGGTTGCGCCGGGGGCGTAGAGGCGTTGAAGGGGTTCAGCTCGCCTTGCACCAGCTGCTCCACACGGCTCCTCCCCTCAGCCACCTCGATGGCCCTTCGTACCAAGCTGGGCATCGAAGCGGGTTGCGAGCGGTGGCAAGCCGATTGGATCGTGCTCCACACCCGTCCCGCCTCCTCGCCGTAGGTGGGCAGCACCTGCCGGATCCAATGGGGGTTGTCTTGGCAGAGGTAACGCAGGTGGCAGGCCATCGCGAAGATGAAATTGTTTCTCGACCCATGTGCCGGCACACCGCCTAACTGCTCGCTCAGGGCATCCACCAAGTGGGCAAATTCAATCCCTTCGTAGGCAGCGGGATAGTCCACCTCAGCCGCCATCGGCTCAGCCACGGCCGTCACCTCCGGCTGTTGTTCCTGCCGCTTCCATGCCTCCGGGTCGATCACCCGGGGCGTATAGAAAAGGGGCGACTCATAGCGCACGAACGACTCCGGCACCAAGTAGATGCATCCCGCCACGTTCTTCACCGAGAGATCCACCGGCAGCCGCACCAGCTCCGAGAACTGCCGCTGTGCCTCCGTGGGCGACATCCCCTCCGGCTTTTGCACCCGCACATGCGTGCCGTGGCGCACCGACTCCTCCACCAAGTCCACCAAGAAGGGACCGATGTACTTTTCGTTATTGTAATCTGTAAGAACTGTAAGGACCTGCTCCGTCTTCCCCTTCACGTCGATGTCGAACATCAAGCGATCCAGCGGACAGAGAGCGTCCACCTCCGCCCGGTGATGCTCCCTGAACGCCCCGCAGCGAGGGGTCCACACCGGCAGCTGGCTCTTCAGCTCCCGTTGCCGATTCGGGTCATCCGTTGCGTTGATCCGTGCGCAAAGGTCGGCCAGCTTAGGGTCTCTTCGAGCCGCCAGCCACTCCTCCCGGCTGACGGGCAGGCAAGGCATGTTGTGCCCCCTGCCCAATGTCGTGAAACTCGCCTCCATATCACTGAATCTGTTTAAAAGCGGTCACCAACTCATCATACACCAGCCGAGCCAACCGGTCAGCGTCCAGCTCGCCCCCTGGCAAGATCGTCCGCATGTGCACCTGGTAGCGTCCGTTCTGCCTATGTACCAAGCTGATGTAATCTCCCTCGAAAAGCTTCGGGTTGCGCAATCCGCATCGGCTGGTCGTCACCGCCTCCTCAAAGAGGTAGCGCGTCTCCCCCACCTTCGAGAATACGCCTCGATAGCATCTTCCTTCTATCATACATTCCGTTTCCTGCATACGTGTCATCAACTCCACGTTTTGAATCATTCCTTTTTGCATAATAAATTGATTTTTAATAGTTAATACATTGTCGATTAGGCACTTTAGGTTGCCTACACTTCCACGGCCAAGCAATGCACCGCATCATGCCAGTGAGAGACCGGCAGCGGGCGAATCTTTCCCGCGTCACGTTGGCCATCAGCGTCCGTCAAGTAGCGAAAGGCCATACGCAGGAGGTAACCCGCCGGCTCCTCCGCCTCGCCAAACTCCATGTAATCAATCAACGCCACGCACAGCTTCTCTTGCGACTCCTTCTTCAGCACCCGGAGGATCGGTCGCACCGCCAGCTGCTGCTCCTCCGTCAGATAGTCGAACAGGAACACCTGTATCGGCACTTTCCGCATCCCGTTCATCCGTTCATCCATCGTCATCACCTTCCTCATTTTTCCCTCCATTTTTTAAAGTAAAACCATCATTTCGTCGGCCGACATTGCAAATATAGAGGGAGGGAAAAGATTGAGAATCAAATTATTCAGAATAGGAATCGGCAAAGGAATTACCCCCTCGAAAAGGAATCGCTCGCCTCCTCTCCCCTCCTTTTTCAGGGTAAAAAATCACCCCCGCCAGCGAAAAATCCACCCCAACGTTTCCTCTCCCCAAAACATTTTACTTCCTTTGTACACCAATAAGCAAACCGAACTATGGAACAAACACTTTTCCGTCTCCTATTGACAGATGAAGCCAGGAACTTCATTGAGGGGTTGCCTGATGCCGTCGCCTACAAGATTTATTGCAACATCAAGCGAGTGGCTTGCGGCGAACGCAACAAAGAATTGTTCAAGAAGTTAGACAACACGGAAATCTGGGAGTTCCGAACGCTTTATAACAAAATGGCCTATCGGCTGTTCGCCTTTTGGGATACCGAGCAGGAAACCTTGGTCGTTGCCACGCATGGCATCATCAAAAAGACCCAGAAAACACCGAGCAAAGAGATAGCCAAGGCAGAAGCGATTCGAAAAGAGTATTTTAGAAACAAATAATTATGGCAAATATGAATCTTACAGCTTTAGAAGACGCACTGGATCAACATTTTGGGAAAGTTGGTACCCCCCAGCGAGATCATTTCGAGAACGATGTGACTCAAGCCTTGCATACCTATCGCATCAAGGAGGCCCGCAAACGAATCCGCATGGAGCAACCTCTCACCCAAGAGGAACAGGGCAAACTTTCTCCACTGCACCTGTAGGACGCAACGTTTCCGATCCCGCATGATCACCCACTCTCTTGTCTCAACAAACGGAGGAGGCGTTGGGCGACTTGCCAATACTCAGCCATCTCGGGGCGATCCTTATGGGATTCCCAGGCGGAGAGCGGTTTATGGAAAGGAGTTGACACACCCTTCTTGCTCAGCAGGTTACAATCGAAAGACAGGGACGCGGGAAGCGAGAGAGCGAGCGTGCGCTCCACATACTGCTTGGCCGCCTTATAGGCCCAGCTGACCGTGTGATCCTTGTGCGTACGCCGCGGACAGACACCCACAAAATCGAATACGGCCATGATGGAGAGCCAATGCGACTTGCGCCCAAACACCCTCCTCCCATCCTCGCCGACCTCCTCCAAGAGGGTGAGGAGGGCACGACGCATCTGCTCGTCGGAGGGACGAAGGTGGGCGTAGGCAGCGAGGGAGAAACCCTCCCGGGCGGGTGCCAACAGGGCCCGCAACTCACGAATGACACACTCCTGCACGTCGAGCAACCCGATCGCTCCCTCATGGCTCTCTAAATAGGCCTTGACGCTCTCGCTATTGATCATACTGTTTCTTTCCATAACGCTTTTCTCATTTTCCAGCACAGAATGCTTGGTTAATTCCGACTGATACGCTATCTTTGGATAGCTATTCGTTTACCTATTCTCAACCCGAACTTCGCTCGGAAGGGCACCTCCCCCTCCGAGGGTTTCCACCGGGTGGATACCGTTCGTTGAGTGCAAAGCTACAGGCTGTTTCTGTATCCTGCAACTGTTTGATTAACAGGCATGTATTAAACAGAAAGAAAACAGAAACAGATGTTCGGCATAACTTTAGGTAGAAGTTTGGCAGAAGATTAGACAGAAAATTAGGTAGAACATCTAATACACAGAACGACATGGAAGACATGGTTAACTTATTCCTCCAGACGAGCAATGACTTCTATGACCTAATACGGGTCATAAATAAGTATTCTGTAATTAAGGATTGGATGAAAGCAAATTATAGCGAATTATCATATCATTTCAATAAGGCCTTACGGGATTTGAAGAAGGCGATATACTGTATAAAAGAAACCACAGAATATCAATACATTGATTGCATGAACGCAGAAAATGTAATTTTGTGGAAAAGCTGCATATCCCAATGGCGCAAGACGAATATTGATTTCATAAATTATCACACTGGTAACAAGGATACTATGGTTAATCCACTGATTGAGCATTTGGGTCAACTCCTCCACATATATGCAACCCCCCGAAAACCACTGCTACTATGTATTTTTGCAGATTTTCATACGGAGAACAAAGGAAGCATCGTCCTCGAAAAAAGGCTCTTCGAATTAAAGAACTGGATAGCAAGAAACCAAGATAGCCTCAATTATGCAAGTAGATTAAACAGTAAAATAAGGAGCATCAAACAAGAAATCAGCGCTCAAGAGTACGGAGAACATTGGGAAGATTTTTTCACCTATACAGAATCCTCAGTCCAATTAAACAAAGTGCAAATTGGACGATTCATCTATCACGAAAAGATGAAATCGAAAAGCATGCCTTCTACGAATGAACAACTATCCTGTTTTTATTCTTACATACAAGAATGGCAATGTTTGCTAAACGAGTTCTTTTCCATAAGAAACAGTGATCCTACACAAATAGGCTTATCTTCTGAGCAGGCTAAATTAGACTCTTTCCCCTTTGCCGTCGAAGCGAAAGAGCAGCCCCTATCTCACGACGTACCGGTAAGCGAGGAGACACAGACAAGCGCACCCTTGCCACCCGCACCGGCCGAGAGGGACAAGCCGTTTCAAGCGCCCGAGGAAGCCAACTGCCTTGCGGGTGCCGTGCTGAGGGATGAAGCTGTTTTCCAAGCCTTTGTAGAGCGGCTAAGAGAGGCTGCAAGTTTTATCTATCAGCGCACGAACAAACGAATGACGGCATGGAAATGGTGCTTTCTGTTGTATGCGTTAAGAGAGCTGCAACTCATTGATAAAGAGACCAGCTACAAAGCGTTCGCCGTGATGGTGGCCGCATTGGTGCCACAACCGGACATGACTGCCGAGCAACAAGCGAACAACATCAAGTCGAACGTGCAATATCACATTGCCAAGCCTGATACAGCCAACGGTGCACACAATCAGAAACTTGTCATGAGTATCAAAGCTCATTTCCAGCCTGTTGTGGACTTGATGAAAGGTTCCAGGCATTGACCCCCTTACAGTTCTTACAGATTACAGTTGGGGTAAGGTGACAGGCCATCCACCCGTTTTAAGAGTTATAATATATAATATATATAATTATATATATTATATATTATAAAATTATTATTACCTCTTTTCGCTCCGCTTGGGTAGGCGCTGGGGGGATCTGTAATCTGTAAGAACTGTAAGACGGGGGCGACAACCAACGATGAGACCGGAATCCCCTCACGTGAGCACGGACAGGATTTGCGGTATCGGAAAAGCCGCCGTACCTTTGCGTCGTGACCATCGAGGCAAGCCAATTTGCTACGTCGCGAAGCAGCAAATGACGGATCGGAGTGATCGCCCGAGACGCCCCCCGAGAGGGTCACGAGAGTGAATGTTTTTTCTATGAACCGAAAAAGAAAGGAGTGAATTATGGCAATCAAAATCAAGGCAGTAGAGCGAAACGTGTCGTTCGTGAAGGGCGAGGAGAAGTGGGCATACGTGCTCCAGGCCGATCTCTACAACACGCTCTCGCAGGCGAAGGTGATCCAGGAGGCATCCGTGCGCAGCGGCATCGCCAAGGGGTCGATCAACGCGGCATGGGAGGCGATCGGCGACGTGATCAAGGCATGGGCCACGGAGGGTCATTCGGTGGCGATCCCGGGACTGGGCAGCATGCGCTTCGGCTTGCGCTCCATGTCGGTGGCGGACGTGAACAAGGTGGGCAGCGACCTCATCACCTCCCGACGGGTGATCTTCACGCCGAACAGCACCATCAAGCAGGAGCTGGCCAACACGGCGGTCAACATCACCTGCTACGACCGCAACGGCAACGTGGTGAAGCGAGTGACCTCAAGCGACGAGGCCAACGTGGAGCCTTCCGAGCCGGAACCTGAGAACCCGGATGTTGTCTGATCCCTATCAGACGGCATCCCATTGAGAGTGTGAACCTTAAAAAATCGTATGACTATGGCAGACAAGAAGAGTATCTGGCGAACGATCATCCAAACGTTGATCACGATCCTGACGGCGATAGGGACTTCCCTCGGCGTGAACGCCGCCGTCTATTGACCACCAAGGGGCATCCATCAAGATGCCCCTTACAGTTCTTACAGATTACAGTTACTTTCTGCGGCGCACGGAACGGACGGGAGCGGACTTCTGGGCCTTGGGCGCCTTGGTCGTGGTGGCCTTGGAGGCCTTCTCGGTCGTGCTCTTCGCAACCGTCTTCTTGGCCTTCTTAGCGGCCTTCGGATCGGCGGCTACCTGCGTGGTATCGGGTTGATACCAGAGGGATTGCTCGAATCCCGTGAGCTGTGCCTCGATGCGTGCCTGCTCGTTCTTGAGCGAGTCGGGCGTGGGACAATAGGCCTGCAACGGCTGGTTCATCAGGTTCTGCGTCTTGATGATCTCGCCCTCGAACATGCGGCGACGGAAATAGTCGTCCATCGTGAAGGTGGTGGCATTGTTGAGGTTGGAGGTCATGATCGTGGCGTTGCTGATGTAGGGACGGATATTCTCGTAGGGCAGCCAGAACATCGGCATCGTGGTCTCGCCCATATCGCCTGTGGAGGAGAGGATCGGGCAGATAGCCAGGATCTTCACGTCGAAGGCGGAGTTGTTCTGGTCGAAATACCAAGCCTCCTTCACGTAGTAGGAGCGGACATCGGCGGAGGGCACATCGCTCTCGTTGATGACGTAGGTAGGCTCCTCGCCACCCTTGCCGGGCACCTCCTCGTAGAGGATGTAGAAGCGGTCGAGCATATCCTTGAAGCGGATCTGATGCGCCTCGTCAAACTCCTCATAGCCATCTAAATACTCATAGGCCTTGATCTTGTTGTCGCCCAAGAGCTGGAAGATGGTGGAGAAGAGGTTTTGCTGGCCGTTCATGGGGCGTGTGGGGTAATAGAGCGGGGCGTTGGGCTCCTTCATCAGATCGACCTGCCGATAGATGACACGTTGCCAACGGGCATTGCCGATCTCTTGTGTCAAACGCTCGTTCAGGTCTTGCGCCCGGACGGTCAAGTCGGGCAATCCGCTCTCCTTCTTCTCCTGACGCTCACCACGGGAGGCCTGGGGCGAACGACGGCGGGTCTGCTGGGTCGTCTCCGTCTCGTTCTCCTCTTGCGCTTGCAGGGGCGTTGCCGCCCACAGGGATGCCACCAAAATGGCTATGTAATACAGTTGTCTCATACCGCGAATCTTAATTTACAATTACTTCGATGGTGGGGATCGTGCGCTCGATGCCATCCGGGCCCTTCGCCACTACCCTCGTGATGTAGAATCGTTTACCTTTCGAGAGGTTACGGATGTAACTCTTCTGTCGCTGGGAGAAGTTGGTGCCTTGCGCCACCTCGGGGATGGCGTTACCCATCGAGTCGAAGAAGGTCAGCTCGAAACGAATCACCTCATATTTCACATTCAACAAATCGTCGTCGATAGCCGCCAAGATGCCATCCGCCTCGACGAGGCTTCGCTTGGCGATCATGCCTCCCTTGAATTTCCGCAGGTTGCCATTCGCGTCCTTATACTCGATGTAGGGCAGCGGATCGGGCAGGGCACGCACCCGGAAGGCGCTCTTGGCCATCTCCACGTTGCGTCCATCGGCCATACGGGCGTGGACGGTGATGACCGCATCGGTACCCACCTTGGAGGGACGAGCCTCCCAGGAGTCGCCCTTGCGGGTGAGGGTTCCATTGGTCATGGTAGCGGTGACGTTGCCACTCGGCACACCGGGCACAGCGATACGCATCGGGTTGGCGATGCCGGCATAGAGCACGTTCATCATCGTGGGGGCAATCGTAGCGGAGGGCTCGGTCACGAAATACTCGCTCTCGAACTCCCGGCGCATGATGCTGCCATCGGCATTGGGCATCTCGATGAAACCCTTGATGGGGAAGGTACCGACCGAACCGGTGCCGGCCGTGAAGAGTCCGTTGGCCTCCGCCGGAAGCTCCTTTCCATTGACCACGATGGTGGGTCGCTTGGTGGAATCGACCGCTGAGAGGACGATATTGGCCCGGTAGGGGCTGCCTCGCATGACGATCTGACTCTCCGGGATGACCTGTGCCGTGATCTGGTTCACCCGGTAATCACCCACATCCACATTGTTCAAGAGGTTGGACAGCACCTCGCCCTCCACATAGCGAATATCGCTCTGCAGCTTGGTGAGGAGGGTGACCGAAGCGGCCACGGGCATGTTCTCGAAAAGCGCCTCCTCCCAGGAGCGGGTGTTGATACCTGCCTTTTTGGGCGGTGTGGTACTGAGGCTGGCCTCCATGACGGCCGTCTTCAAGGAATCTTGGATGAACCCACCCATCCAGGTGCGGTATTGATCAATGGCCTCACGCAACTTCTTGCCCTCGCCGGTGATGGGCGACAGCATGATGTGCGAAGCGGCCTCCAAATCATCTTTGCGGTCGATGTTATCCACATCGGCCCCCTCGCCATCCGCCTCCTCGACGATCCGCACCTTCAGCGCTTGGATGTAGCTGCAGAGGCTGTCGGAGGCCTGCTTGACCTGACGAGACTTCTCGATCCATTCGCCCACCTTCTGCGGATTCTGCCGGTAATAGTCCTCCATCTCCTTCGCCACGAGCTCGTTGCGCCGGGTGGAGTTGTCGATGGAGGTGCGTAGGCTACCCTCCACCAACTCGAATCCATCCAACACCTCCGTGGAGACGTTGAGGGCCATCATCGCAATGAACACCAGATACATCAGGTTGATCATCCGCTGACGGGGTGAGTTGGGATTATTTGATACTCCTGCCATAGTTTCTTCGCTTACTTCATCGGGTTGTTATAAGGTGCCTGCTGGGGCTGATAGCCATAGGGCTGCTGGTAGGTCGGCTGTTGATAAGCCGGCTGCGGCTGCTGGTAGGCGGGTTGCGGCTGATAGCCCATATTGACCGTCATCGCCTGCAAGAGGCGGGCATAGACCTGGTTCAACTCGGCCAACTGGCGAGTCATCTTCTCGGTCTCGCCCCGGAAGACGGAGCTATCCATCACGGAGCCGTCATACATCTCACGGATGCGACGCAAGCCGTTGTTAATCTGATCCATCGACTCCATCTGTGCCGTGATGCTCTTGAGCTGCATCTCATAGACCTGATTGAGGTTAGTGACGTTGCGGTTGAGCTGCTCCATCTGTGCCACATAGCTTTGCGAGCTCTGGCCTACCCCCTCGGGATTGTCGGCAATGCCCTTATAGGAGTTCAAGAGGTTGGTCGATACCTCGTTGAGTGAGCTGGTCACCTGGCTAAAGCGCTCCATGTGTTGCGAGAGGCCGGAGATCTGCTGCAAGTAGTGTTGTGTAGCCTCGGTCAGCTCAGCCATCTTGGAGAGTTGCTCGGCTGCCCCGCTGAGCTTTTTGATGCTCTCGGAGAGATTCTTAGTGTCCTCCTCAGAAATATTGAGGTTGCCCTCAATGTTCAAGCTACCTCCCCCATGAATCGAGGCTTGCACGGTAGCGCCCTCCTCGGAGCCAGCCGTATGGGTCTCACGGGTAGCGATGGGAGCCTGCCCAAAGTCGGGACGATCCATCGGGTTCTTGGATTTCAGCACCGGGAAGACATCCTCCCAATGATATTCCCGATTGGGGTGCTCGAACGCCGAGATGAAGAACACGAAAGACTCCGTGATCATGGCGACGAACAAGATCTGGTTGCCGTAGGGAAGGTGCAACAGCTTGAAGAGCGCACCGATAATCACGATGGAGGCACCCCAGCTATAGAGGAAGTTCAGCACTCGTTTTCCCTTCTCGCTGGAAAGAAACATCTCCAGCCGATTCTTATATCTTCTATATTTTCCCATTGTCTCTTGACTTTACACTAATAGATTCGTTATTCCTGTTTAAGTGGTTCATTTCTTGCCGCCCTTGGAGCGAGAGAAACCGATCTGTGTGCGGGCACAGCGGAAGCCGATATAGGAACGGCTCTCGTTCTGATACTCAAAGGTTCGCATATCTGAGCGGATAAATTGTTGCACATCCTTCCAGGATCCGCCACGCACCACCTTCTTCTTCATGGCGTAGGGATCGTTCTTGGCCGCGTTGTAGCGCAGGTCGGGGTTCATGTCGCTCATCTGGCTGGGTCCCGACTCCGAATAGGCGGTAGAGGTCCACTCCGCCACGTTTCCGGCCATGTCGTAGAGACCGAACTCGTTGGGGGCGAAAGAGCCGACACGGGAGGTGATCAAGTGACCATCCTCGGTGTAATTGCCCTTGCCCGGCTTGAAGTTGCCCAAGAAGCAACCCTTGTTGTCTTGCAACTCATCGGTGGACCAGGGGAACTTATTCTCGTTCTTTCCAGAGCGGGCAGCATACTCCCACTCACCCTCAGAGGGCAGGCGGAAAGGCTCGATGGCTTGACCAGCCGGCAAGCTCAAGGATTCCTTGTATAAATTGGTACGCCATACACAGAAGGCCGTGGCCTGCTCCCAAGAGACACCCACCACAGGGTAATCGTCGTAACCCGGATGAGAGAAATACATACGGGTATAGGGCTCGTTGTAGGCATTCTTGAAATCGTTCACCCAGCAGTTCTCGTCGGGATAGATATTGACGATACGGGTGTTGAGGAAGTCCCACTCGCTGGTCAAGGGGCGGGTAATCGTCTCATTGATAATGCGTCCCTCCTCGTCGATGTAGGCGGTATCTTTCGAGATCATAACCACCTCGTTGGGATCGACCTGGATGTCGGTGTTGCGCACCCGGTCGGCCGGATTCAGCTGGTTCTTACGCAAGGCAGCTGCCGTGTAATCATACCACTCATAGCGAAAGACCATCTGCTTTGGGTCGAGGCCACGCTCGCCCGTCACGGGGTTGGTGTAATAGACGCTCTCGATGGCACGCAACTCATCCTCGTTGGCCCGTTTCCAAGGGATCGGGCGGCTCCAATCCAGGTGCGGAGTGACAGGCTCGCCATAGCGATCCTCGGTGATCTTGAAGAGGTCGTTGCCTCCATAAGCCGGATCGGCCAAGCGCTCACGGATGATTGAATCGCGCACATAATAAACGAATTGCCGATACTTGGCGTTCGTCACCTCCGTCTGGTCCATCCAGAAGGCATCAAACGAAACCCCCTTACGCTCAGGCATGATGCCCCAGAGCGAATCCTTGTCAGCCGGACCCATCTCGAATGCTCCCCGCTTAATCAAGACCATCCCAAAAGGTGCAGGCTCATTGAACGCCACCGATCTCACTCCGGTCACCTCTCCTCCGCCACCTGCTCCCCGCAGGGATTTGCCACAGGAGGTAAGGAACGTTACCGCCATCAGTAGAACTATTACTTTCTTCATATACTCTTATAAGATACGTACACTTTTATGTCGGTTCTTTCCTGTCGTTGTTTTCTTGAGTTTCAAGGCGTAACGCACGCAAAGCTCATGGCTTCCACTGGTTGCCTGCCCCATGGCCGTGATCGGGAAATCGTAGGCATAACCGGCCTGAAATCGCCCTATCTTCACCCCAAGGAGGATACCCACCGACTCATTTACCCGATAGGAAACACCACCGTTAAACATTTTGTTATATTCCAACCTTGCGGTTATATCCGCATGAAAGCTGTTCATGTCTGTCAGCAAGAAAACCGAAGGCTGTAACTCTATCAACGGATTCTTTAGTTGAATATTGTATCCACCCATAAAATTAAGTGAGCGCCCGATGTAGGTGGAGGCATTCTCGTCGAGCTGCATCTCGGGCTCGGTGAGGTGGGTCATGCCAATGCCGGCATAGAAACGCTTGTGCTGGTAGTAAAGGCCGAAGTTGAGATCCAAGCCCATCCCACTGACCTGAGTGACTGGGAAGGCGGCATCGGTCTCTTGGTGATACTCGGAGTCGGGGTTCAGCTCCAGCTTGGTGCCATCAAACGACTGATTGACCAACCCGACCTGCAAACCGCCACTGAGCACACCCCCGAAGAGCTTGTATTTGTAGGCATATTGCGCCCCCACATGGGTGTTCTGAAAGAGACCTATTGCCTCCGTAAAAACGACTAAACCCACACCATGCTGGGTCTTGCCCAAGGTGAGCGGCATATCGGCCGTGATGAAAAAAGACTGGGGCGCACCATGCACACCCACCCATTCCAAGCGAGCCAACCCAAAGATATTCAAGTCATCCGAGGCACCGGCCACCGCAGGATTATAATAGGGCTTCGCCATGAAATATTGGCTCAAACGAGCGTCATATTGCGCCCGCAACGATCCGAAGCCAGCGCAAAACGCGATCAGTATGGTGATAAACAGTCTTTTTCTCATGTGTAGGCTAAAAAAGCAACGAGGTAGAAGGATCGTTTCCTAACCCACCACCTCGTGCCTAATTCGGTTATTGATTTTTTGGATTGCCAATCATCCGTTCTGACAATCTGAGTGATTCTTTAGTATTCCTCCTCGTTGAAGAAGAAATCTTCTTTGCTGGGGTAATCCGGCCAAATATCCTCCATACATTCGTAGATCTCGCCTTCATCCTCCATCTCTTGTAGATTCTCAATGACCTCTAATGGTGCACCTGAACGTTGTGCATAATCAATCAATTCGTCCTTGCTCGCAGGCCAGGGCGCATCCTCCAATTTTGAAGCTAACTCTAAAGTCCAATACATAGCTATCAACAATTAAATAATCGCCAGAAGCGATTGGGTTCTCAAATCAGCCGCGAAAGTAGAATTTTATTTATTATTCGCAAGTATAATCCCAAATAATTTCTTTTCCATTATGATGGATACATTCCTTTCTGGCCAATACGAATAAATAATCAGATAATCGGTTGATAAACTTCAATACGAGGTCCTCCACCGGAGCCGTCTCCGCCAACCGATAGATCTCACGCTCCGCCCGGCGACACACCGTGCGGCAGACATGTGCCAAAGCCGCTGAACGACACCCACCCGGCAGGATGAAAGCCCTCAGCTTAGGCAGCTCCTCGTCAATGCGATCAATCTCTCGCTCGATGCGTGCCACACTCTCCTCGGTCACCCGACTGGGCACCTGAATCTCGGTGGTTTCTTGATCCGTAGCCAAATAGGAACCGATATTGAACAGCTTATGCTGCACGAAAGAGAGGAAATCGGCATCGGGACCCTCTTCCATGGCTGTGATCAGCAGGCCAATGAAGGAGTTCAGCTCGTCAATCGTCCCGTAGCTCTCGATACGCTCGCTGGCCTTGGAGACACGTTGGCCTCCCACCAACGAGGTGGTTCCCTTGTCACCCGTTCCTGTATAAATAACGCTTTTCTTCATCTACTCTATCTTTTAGAAATAAACTATATAATCCTTTTTATGCAATTTCCGGTTAAAAAAGACGATACCCAAAGTAAAGAGATCGACCGTCACGGTCACCTCTGGATGCGCGCAAACGGCCTTCCAAAAATCACGCATCTTCTGGCTGGCGTTGATCCCTTCAAACACGAAAATGGTGTCGTTATGCACATAGCGTAAACAGGTCTCGAATAGGAAAAGGTTGTGTTCTTGCTCATAAAGCGTGTTAAAAAAGACGAAATCAACCTGCTCCATGTCTGTCAACGCCTTTGGCAATAGCTCGGCATAGCTCCCGACTCGCAAGTCGATGGGGTTATGCGCCCGCTTGAAGGTCTCCCGAGCGATCACCGCAAACTCAGGCACCGACTCCAACGCGATGCAACGCAAGTCTTTCGCATAGGAGGTCAAATAAAGGGTGGAAAGCCCCATGTTAGGGCCCAACTGCAAGATATGGCGCGACTTGAAATAGTTGACCATGCGGAACAGCAGGGCTCCGTGGCTGGCCTTGATGGCCTCTCGATAGACAATCTCGCCCACTTGACGCTGTTTGGTTCGCCCGGGATGTCGTCTATCGGGACAAGGCACCACCTCCTCCCGATAGAACAACTCTCGTCGAAGCAACTCGATGTCATAGAAACTGTAATAGGAGCATTTCTCCTCGATGACCTTCGTGATCAGGTTATAGACGAAGGGGGAATGCACCCCATACCCTTTCCGGTAACGGAGGCAGCGGTAGAGCAACGCCCCTTTGCGCAACGTGTTCACCTTCGGAATCAGTCGCATCATCTCGTTTCTTGAATCTTACAGTTCTTACAGATTACAGTTAAAAAAACGCCTACCCTACAACTTATGGATCACCTGCATCAACTGCGCGCCCAAACCAATGGTATAGCCCTGTGACACAAAGACTACCCGGTTGAAAGTGTCGGCGATCAAGAAGATCGGCAATGAATGGGTATTGGTCAAGCGCATCGCCTCGCACATTTCTTTCTGGATCGCTCCGTCGATGTCGATACCATAGGTGATGGTCGAAGGCAACGTACCGAATTCCTTCGGATCGAAGTTCTTATAGCCCTTCTCATCCGGGAAGAGCAGCACGATACCACGGCCCCACTCCTCCAACTGCTGGCACTCAGCCGCGATGTCGCGCATCGCATGGTTGGTCGGCTCCTCACGAGCACCCAAGATAGCCACGATGTAGTAGCCACGTCCGGTGGTCGCCAAGAGACTGGTCACCTCGTCACTCTCAGGCAGCTTAAACTTATTCTCAGAGTTGAAATTACCAATCACCTGAATCTGATCCTGACTCTCACGCATCTCTAACTTGATCGGGGTGGTCTTGCCCTCCTCCACGTTGAAGAAGGTGATCTCTGCCAAGACACTACCATTGGCCATACGAGTACCTGTCACCAACATGTAGTGGCCCTCGTCCATCGTCAACGGCTGCTTCAAAAGGCCACTCCAAGTAGCGCCCAAGCCCATATCGACATGGCTACCACTCTCGAAGTTCAAGGTCTGCAAACGGCCTGTCGGCAACACCTTCGCGATGGTGAAATGGCTGTAATACTTCGGATCGGGCAACGCCTTGATCGGCTTGTAGGTAGCGACTACCTTACCCTGTTTTGCGTTCACAGGAGCGGCGGCCTCGAAATCGACATCTACCCAAGCGTTGTCTTTCGCATACTGAATCTTGCGGGCCACCGGCTCGATGCGAGCAGGAATACCCAAGCTACGTGCCACAGAGACAAAGAAGATATTGCGGGAGTTGTCATCTGCCACACGAGATTTCCATACACCCATCGGCATGATGGCGATACGTTGCGGATTCAGGTCGTCGTTCAAGGTGATGTTTTGCTTCACCCAATCCACCAAGACCTGCGGATCGGCTTGTGCCTTCTTCGCTACCTCGGCATCGAAGTTCGCTGCGAAGAACTGCTTATAGGGGGTTATGAACTCCGTGCTGACACGAGGATTCATGACGTAGCGATCAAACAAGGGGCTATCCACCGCCGGGGTATTGTTCAAGTGGTCAGTCAATACCTCCAACGAGATGTCGCGCAAGTCTTTCGCTGAGATCACATCGAGCAAAGCCATCGCCTGCGGGCGCTTCTCGGCCGGTGTCTCCTTCAAGAACTGCTCGATCACCGGCCAGTTACCTCGGCTGGCGATCAGGAACTGAACGGTCTTCGCCTCGTCAATGCCTAACTCCTTCGCCAACGCCTTGGCCTTCGCATCGGTGTAGAAGGTAGCCACATATTGATTGCGGATCGCATCCTCTTCCAACATGCGCTTGGCGTTCTCCTCTTTCTGCTCGGTGGTCACCTCAGCCGGGATGGAACCATCCACCGGCGGCACGACATCCAACTCCACGCTGCCTGTGTCACCCGGATGCTTATCCAACGTGATCGTCACCTCGCTATCCTTACCGAAGGAGATCTTGCTATACCCAAAGACACCCTCCTTGCTGGCCCATACCAACATATCGCCCTTACCGGCTGAGAGCGAGCACTGGCCCGAAGCATCAGTCTGCTTGGTCGCCACGCTGTTGAACTCGGCATAGTTGTAGAGCTTAAACTCCACGGTAGCCCCCTCCACGGCATTGCCTGCGGCATCCTTCACCGTGATCATCGCCTGGGCACTCGGTGCGTAATTGTCGATCACGTTGATCTCGGTGTAACCGCTCGTGCGAGCCATCACATCCTCCGGACCGTTGTATTTACCGAACACCTTGGTGTGCATCAACATGCCTCGGTAAGCGGGTCCATTGAACCAACCCAAGTTCAAGACCGGCTCCGGCTCGCAAGCGCCCAAGAAGTACCATTTACCATCTACCCAAGCCTCTACCCACGCATGGTTGTCGTCGGTATGTGCCCAACGAGGGGTATAGACCTGACGGGCGGGAATACCCACCGAACGAAGGGCAGCCACTGTGAAGGTAGATTCCTCACCACAACGACCATAGGCGGTCTTAACCGAAGCCAAAGGAGAGCTGGTGCGGGCATCCGAAGGGGTGTAGATCACCTTCTCATGACACCAGTGGTTCACCTCCAACACCGCATCGTAAAGCGACAGGTCCTTCACACGATCCTTCAACTCCGCAAAGAAAACCGAGCGGCTGTCATCCAGGTTCTCGTTGTTCACACGCACCGGGAGGACGAAATGGCGGAAGATATCTTCAGGAATGCTCTTACCCCAAGGCATTTGGGCTTTCGCCTCGAAGGAAGCACGCACATTGCGCAAATAAAACGCCCCGCTGTAATCGGTCAAGTCGCCGATCGGCATGTAGGCATAGAGGAAGGTCAAGGCCTCCTTCTCCTGCGGCGTCATTTGCTCGTTAAACACTTCAAACAGATCGCCATTTGGCAAGGCCACCTGTTTCGCTTGGAAATCCTTCTCAACCTCAGCCCGATAAGCGGCATCCGAGATGAAATGGGAGCTGTCGCCACAACCTACCAGCAGAAGCAGCGCACACAATCCTGTGAATAGATGTTTTTTGTTCATATCGTTGATTAATAAATGGAAGCCAAAAATAGGCATTTTCCGTCTAATTACGTACTTTTGCCCTACGATTTTAAACAAAAGTGTTCACTTATAAAAATTCTTTCTTATGCTTAGCAACCCTGAACATATTCTTTTAATAGCTTCTATCATCTTATTCTTTAGTATATTAGCCAGTAAGGCAGGCTATCGTTTCGGTCTTCCCTCGTTGTTGCTTTTCTTGGGCGTGGGTATGCTCTTCGGCAGCGACGGGTTAGGCATTCAGTTTAGTAGTCCGAAAATCACCCAGTTCATCGGCATGCTGGCGTTGAGCATCATCCTGTTCTCCGGTGGTATGGACACCAAGGTGGCGGAGATCAAGCCGGTCGCCGGGCCCGGTATCGTGCTGGCCACGTTCGGTGTGCTGGCCACTACCTTCATCACCGGTTCTTTCATCTACATCCTGTTCGACGTCCTATCTGATAAGATCTCGCTGACCTACCCGGAGGCACTGCTTTTGGCGGCGGTCATGTCATCTACCGACTCTGCCTCCGTCTTCTCCATCCTGCGTAGCAAGGGGGTCTATCTGAAGGAGCGGTTGCGCCCCACGTTGGAGCTGGAATCGGGTAGTAACGACCCGATGGCCTACATGCTGACCCTCATCCTCATCGAGGTGATCACGAGCGGAGGCATGAACATCGCCGAGGCGGGCTTGTCGTTGGTCATCCAGTTGGCCGTGGGTGCCCTCATGGGCTACCTGCTGGGACGGGTATCGGTCTGGATCATCAACAAGATCAATATCGACAACGAGTCACTCTACCCGATCCTCCTCTTATCGTCCGCCTTCTTCACCTTCACGGCCACCACGCTCTGCAAGGGTAACGGCTACTTGGCGGTCTATTTGGCCGGATTGGTGGTGGGCAACGCCAAGATCGTGCACAAGAAGAGCATGGGTACCTTCTTCGAGGGTTTCACCTGGCTCTGGCAGATCGTGATGTTCCTCACGCTGGGACTCTTGGTCAATCCGCACGAGATGCTGCCCGTGACAGGAGTGGGCATCTTGGTGGGTGTCTTCATGATCCTGGTCGCACGTCCCATCAGTGTGTTCCTCAGCTTGATTCCCTTCAAGCATTACTCGTTCAAGGGAAAGTGCTACATCTCGTGGGTAGGCTTGCGTGGAGCGGTGCCTATCATCTTCGCCACCTACCCCTTGATCGCGGAGATTCCTCATGCCCGGATGTTCTTCAACATCGTCTTCTTCATCACGATCCTCTCGTTGGTGATCCAGGGAACGACCGTGACGGCTGCCGCCAACTGGTTCGGCATGGTGGATGAGCCGGAGCGGAAGGATGCCTTCGGTATCGAGCTGCCCGAGGAGATCAAGAGTGCCATGAGCGAGATCGACATCACCCCTGCCGTGCTCTCCCATGGCAACAAGCTGATGGAGCTGACCCTGCCCAACCACACCTTGGCGGTGATGGTCAAGCGGGAGGGTCGCTACTTCATCCCGAAGGGCAACACCGAATTGCAAGAGCGGGATAAGCTCCTCATCATCTCCGATAACGACGAGGCCCTCCTCCAAGCCTATGAGTCCTTAGGGGTCACGGATTATACGATGAAGAAGAATTAAATCCTACTCATACCTCAACGCCTCGGCGGGAGCGAGACGGGTGGATTGACGAGCGGGATACCACGCACCGGCAAAGGCCATGCCCCACAACAGCAAAAGGGTGATGCCCTCGCAGAGGAAGAAGCGGAAGCGGGAGATTGGCATCGCATGCACCTCGATCAACTCGGCGATGGTGATGTTGAAGGTGATGGGGAGCGTGGGCAGGAAGGCGATCAACACCAAGCCTAATGCCTCACCAATCTGGAGCCGATAGAGCGACCGACGGGAGGAACCCATCGCCATGCGCAACCCCATCTCGCCCCGCCGATAGGCCGTGCGGAACCAGAAGGTACCAATGATTCCCAAGAAGATATTGACCAACAGGAAGCCCGCCAAGGCCAACTGGGTACGCACCTGATTGCCAACACCATTCTCCTTGAGCATCTGATCGCGCGACTCGGCGAGCGGGACGACCCGCGAGAGGTAACGGTTGCCCACACGCAACGATTCCTTCAGCTCCCGAAAAAGGCGACCCGCAAACTCCGGGCTGTCCACCTCCGGACGGACACGCACACAGAAGACCAATTCATTCAGATGCACGGCCCAATCAAACGGCATATAGATCTGCGGAAAGGGAATGTCATAGGCCGTACGTCGGATCTCTGGCGTGACTCCCACGATGCGATGCTGCACAGAGTCTTTTGCGTCAAGCTGATAAAGTGTCCGCCCCAACAGCTCCCGATCGGGGATAGATACCTCTGGGTTCGTGGTTAGGATGGCGGCACTCGGTTCCCGAAGGGCCTCGTCTAAGGAGGCGGCAGAGCAAGCGTTCGACACAATGCGGAAGAGCGAGAAGTAACCCGGTGTGACTGCCCCATAAGAACTGACAAACAAACAGGTATCGGCTCGAAAGGCCATAGACATTCCACTGAAGTTATAGGGGCAAAGATTATTGGTCATGGCAGCGGCCACCTCCACGCCAGGATAGCTGCGAAGGCGGTTCAACACCTGCTCACAATAGTCTGCCCGGGCTTCCGCACCCTCTGGTACTCCCTCCTGATAGGCAGGGCTGTTCTGCGAGAGCTCCGCCATACGCACCTCATAGACATGGTCGATGTCAAATCCCATCGGACGGTAATAGACATTGCCCATCACGTAGAGCCAATCCACCAAATACCACAAGAGGATCGACACCAAAAACAACTCCGCAGCGATCCAAGCGTTCTGCCGCCGTTGGTTCCAAATGAGTGTAAAGATATGCTGTAACATAACGTATATATATAAAGGTATAGGTTCAACGATGAATGCTTAACAACTCTACGATCGGGTTATTGGCCGCACGCCAGGCGGGAATACCCGCGCTCAGCAGGTTCAGCACCAAGCAGGCCACGAACGCCAAGAGGAAGATGAGCGGGTTGAAGAGCATATCCGCCCCCACGAACACCTGTCCTAACCCCTCGACGGTCTCGCCCGTATCCAACAGCCAGCCGGAGAGACCGAGTACTACCACATAGGATAACCCGAAACCGATCGCTCCACCGATCAGGGTCTGCAACAGGTTCTCCAAAAGGATCTGACTGACCAACTTTCCACGGGTTGCCCCAAAGGCTCGTCGCACGCCTAACTCCTCCATGCGTTGCCGCATCCGGCTCTGCGTCAAACCACTCATATTGATGGCCGGCACCAGCATCAGCAGCAAGACGATCAAGCCATAGCGCAACACCAACAGTCCGGTCTCCGCCTCGCCGAACGCCCCATTGTCACGAGCCAACAGATCGAGGCGGCTATCCGGCTGCCCGGAGAGCAACAACTCCCAGTCCCGTTTGCTGGCATTGAGTTTCTCCACGTTACGGGCTACCTCCGCCCGGATCGCCGGGAAGTCGGACGCAGAGGGAGCCAAGATGTAGCAAGCGAACGTACCCACCAACCCCTCCGTATTGTTGTCATACAGGGTGGAGTTGGAAGTATAGGGCACCCACACGTCGGCATGGCTGGCCTCTGCCATCACCGACACGTCGCCCACCACGGCACAGATGCGATAGGGCACATAGTTGAGCTGCATTGTCTGCCCCACCACCTCTATCGAGCCAAAGAGCTGACGGGCCAACGAGGCACTCACCACCGCCTCCTGCAGGCCGCTATGCACCGCCTCTTGTGGATAGGGCTTCCCTGCCAACACCTTGAACTCGAAGAGCTGCCAGAAGCCGGCATCGGTGTAGCGCACATCCGCCCGCAACTCTTTGGTTTGATCCATCGTGCTGGCCAAACTACTCCAAGGCTCGGTCGCCAAGCCCACTGCCTCCGCCGTCTGCAAAGGGTAGAACACCTGCTTCACCACCGACGAGGAGAGGCGGTAGCAATTGTTAAACTCATGGTTCGCCTTGCGGGAGGCCCGTCCGTACTGCACGAACAGCATCCGCTCCCGGTGCGTCTCCGGCTTGAATCCGGCCGTCCGCACCTGCCATACGATGACGATCACCATCACGAGGCAGATCGCCAAGGCGGTACCCAAGATGGATACCATTGATAGCAGGCGGTTCTCCTTGAGTAACCGCCATGCCTGTTTGAAATAGACTTTATTTATCATTGTTTTTATAGCTTTCAGTCAAATATAATCTCGTGTCATTGCGGGCCTTGACCCGCAATGAACTACTCATCCCCATGCCGCAACGCCACGGCGGGATCCTCTTGGGCGGCACGGGAGGCCGGCAGCCAGACAGCGAGACAGATCACCGCCGCCACCAACAGCCAAGCCATGAGGTTCGTGAGCAGGAAGCGGAGCGGACCGATGGCCGGGAGATAGCCCGCAGGCGTATCGCCATAGGGCAGATCCACTAAGCCGATCATCGCCAAGTGCATCTCGATGAAGAGCGCTACCGGTGTAGCTAAGGCCAAGATACAGATGCCCTCACGCATCAGCTGGCTCCAGACACCCCGACGACTCGATCCCATCGCCATGCGCAGACCGATCTCGCCCCGCCGTTGCCGCACCCGATACCAGAAGCTGCCCATCACGCAGAGCAGGATGTTCAACCCCAAGAAAATCAAGAGGGAGAGGCGAATGTTCCAAGCATAGGTGGTGCCAAACAACAACTCTGAACCCTTCCGGATCTGCTCATAGCTCCGCACATCGTAGAGGTAACAGTTGCCGATGCGCAGCTGCCGCCCCATCTCCAACTCAAACCGCTCAGCGAAGCCCACGCCTGCCACGGCGGGATCAATCCGGAAGGAGATATAGCGGTCGGCCAACTCCTGCCCCGCCCCGTTCGAAGGTTGGAAAGCATACCCCTCGGGCAGTCGGTCGTCAAACCGCTTCACATCCTGCAATACCCCTTTCACGATGTAATAAATATCCGGATCGCCCCAGGTAACGCGCACTTTCAAGCCCACCGAAGCCCCGGCCTGCACATCATCGCCCATCAACTGCTGCTCCACCCGACGGGTGATCACAATGGCGTGCGGATCGGTCCAGTCGAACTCATCCATCCGCACCGCATGGCCATCCACCGCCGACACATGACGGAACACCCCGAAGAAATCCTCCCGTGGGTCGATCTGATAAATCGCCATGCTTGCCGTACGGCTCGTGTCCTGCATATTGATCAAGCCATCCCCTGAATAACAGGGCGAATAGGGTTGTGAACCGCAATCATAACTGATGCCTACCACCTGCACACCGGGATAGGCCTTCACCCGTTCCACCACGCGGCGCAGGTTGGCCTCCATCGCAGCTGAGTCCGCCTCTGCCACTTGATAGGCCGGATCGCTTTCCGGCAGGGAGGCCACCCGCAACACGTAGGTATCGTCAATCGAGCGGCCCGCCGGGAGGCAGCGGTTGTAGATTTGCACAAAGAAATAGTCCACCATATACCACGCCACACCGAGCACCAAGATCAGCTCCACGAAGATACCGATGTTGCTCCGCCACGTGTTGATCAGCTGTTTCGCCGCATGTATCCAATATTTCATAACCTCTTCTCTCCTCTTATTTTAAGTTTAACGACTCCACGATCGGCCTCCGCGAAGCCCGCCATGCCGGGATCATCGCCGAAAGCAGATTCAACACAAAGCAGACCGCAAGGGCGATCAAGAAGACCCTTGGATTGAGCAGCGAGCCCGTAGGCAACGCCATCGCCGACACCTCCGTGGTGGTCACATCCATCGGTGAGCTGAAGAAGATCCAGCCCCGCACCAACTGCACCAAGCCGAAGCTGACCAACAGGCCCAACGCCCCGCCGAGCAGCGTATAGAGCAGGTTCTCCGTCAGGATCTGGCTGAAGAGCGTCGTGCGTGGCGCACCAAACGCCCTCCTGACCCCTAACTCCGCCATGCGGCGATTCATCCGCGAGTCGGCCATACCGCTCAGGCTGACCGCCGGGATCAGCAACAACAGCAGGAAAATCAAGCCATAGCGCATCAGCTCCGGAGCCACCTCGGGTGCATGGTTGGAATATTTCCGGAAGCTACTCACCCAGAAGGGATCGGGCGCACCCAACGCATCGAACGAACCCTCCGGCTGCAACTCCCGATCGTACTGGGCGATCCGCTCAGCGACCTGCTTCCTCACGGCCTCCGTCGAGGCCCCCTCCTTCACCAAGGCCACCGATGCATAGGGGCCTAAACCCGATTGGTTCCACACCCGATTCCATTCCGGATCGACCGTGAAGGGCACATAGATGTCGGCGTAGCAGTTGCCCATGAAGGGCGAGGCCGTCTCCACCACGCCCACCACCCGATAGGCCTTGAAATGGAGCTTCACCTCCTGCCCCACCGCCGGCTCCGTACCAAACAGCTGACGTGCCAACCGCTCCGTGATCACCGCCACTGGCAAACCGCTCTGAAAGGCCTCCTCGCCGAAGGGTTTTCCCGCCAAGAAGCGGAAGGCATAGACCCGCCAATAGCCTGCGTTGGTCTTCTGCACCGTCACCGGCAACTGTGTCGGCCTGTCGGCGGGCTGCACGAAATCCTCATGGTCGAAGCTCTCGTAAATCGCCACAGCCTCTACCTCTTCTATCCCCTCGTAGGCTCGTTCGAGCAGGGGATAGGCCAGCGAGGAACTGCTTATGCCATTCCCCTCTTTTTGCTTATACACCCCATATTTCCAAACTAACTCCCGCCCCCGGTTCATATCGGGATAGAGCGGGGCAAATTTCACGTAGAGCACGATGCTCAGCACCATCACTAAGGAGATCGCCAATCCCGTCCCGACAATATAGACCATGCTGAACAGCCGCTCTTGCTTGATCAAAGCCCAAGCCTGCTTCATATATAATCCGATCATCTCTTTATTTCCATTACCTTTGTGGCACATTATTTCTTTTTAAACAAACAGCAACTATGGACAAAGCTCTTCCCGACTCCGAAATGCGCAAGAAGGTGAAGCCGCATCGCGTCATGATCAACCTCACCCAGGGGCAACCCCTGCCGGGGATGAAGCCCTTCTATCGCGGCACTATCCCCTTTCGTCGCACCCTCAGCCTCGACGACATCGCCGAAAGCATCTTCAAGCAACGCACCGAATACCGCAAGGAGACACTCGTCACCACCTATCGGCTCATGAACGACGCCATCTACGAGGCTTTCGAACAGGGCTTCAACGTCGATTTCGGCTTAGGTCGTACCGAGCTGACCGTCAAGGGGCAATTCAGTGCGCCGGCCGATCCCTTCGACCGCAAGCGACACAGCCTGCAGGTGCATCTCCGCCCCTCGCCCCGTTTCCTCCAGATCGCCAACTCGCTCCCCGCCGAGACCCGCTATACCGATGTGCACAAGCTCTTTATCAACGAGGTATCGACCGTGCAAGAGAGCTATCGCTACCAACCGGAGCCGAAGCTGCCCTTCAACCAAGTGCCCGCCGGCAGCCGCTTTTTCTACCTCCACGGCGGCAACATCCGCCTGTTGGGGGAAGATGAGCGGGTAGGCATCACCCTGCGCAACCTGGAGAGCGGCGAGGAGTGGTTCTTCCCCCTCAGCCCGCGCTACTTCCCGGTGAATGAGGCCTCCGCCGTGACGCTGCTTTTGCCGGAGGATTTCCCGTTAACAGCGGGGGAATGGGAGCTGCAACTCGCCACGCAGTTTAACCCCTCGTTCCGGCACTACAGAATCCCTCGTACGGTGGTCCACTCCTTTACCGTATATGGATAGGCCGCTTCGCCATGTGGTGTAGGAACCGCATCCCCATACGGGGAACAAGCCGCGTCCGCATGCAGTGGATAAACCGCATCCCCATGCGGGGAATAGGCCGCATCGGCATACGGGGTATAGACAACAGTAGCTTGCGGTATATCCATCACTGAGCGGTTATCGGGAGCCGCACCGCTCGATTAGGCTTTGACCCTTAGTGAAGGAATATCCGTACCGATTTGGCGGCCATCGAAGAAGCGGATGATGCGTTGCGTCTGCTGCGCCTGACTCTCGTTGTGCGTCACCATCACGATGGTGCGGCCATCCTCTTGGTTCAGCTTGTGCAGCAGATCCATCACCTCAATACCCATCTTCGAGTCCAAGTTACCGGTCGGCTCGTCGGCCAGGATGATCTCCGGGTTGCCCACGATGGCACGGGCGATGGCCACACGCTGGCACTGACCGCCGGAGAGTTGCGTCGGGAAGTGGCGCATACGATGGCTCAGCCCCACCTTCTCCAAAACCTCCTCCGCCTTCTGCTTGCGCTCAGCCGCCGTCGAAGGACGATAGAGCAGCGGCAGCATCACGTTGTCGATCACGTTGAGCGAGCTGATCAGGTGAAACGACTGAAAGACGAAGCCCAACTGCTGGTTACGGAAGGCGGCAAGCGTCTTATCGTCCATGCCGTCGGTCGTCACGCCGTTGATCATCACCTGCCCAGAGGTAGGCAGATCAAGCAATCCCATGATATTCAGCAGCGTAGATTTACCGCAACCGGATGGTCCCATAATACTCAGAAATTCCCCCTTGTTCACCTCGAGGTTCACGTTTTCCAAAGCCATTGTCTCAATCTCTTTCGTACGATACACCTTGTGCACGTTCGTCAGCTTAATCATCTCCATGTTGTATCTTTTTATGTGTTCACTAATGTACAATTTTGCCCGTTGTCACGGGGTCACTAAATATAAAGCAAAAACCGTGCCAAACTTGTAACTGCTTAAAAATGAAGAATGGCCCCCGAAAACAAGTGTCCGTTTTCGAACACCAGTGCACAAAAGCGGACACTTGAAGGTCGTAAGTCCTAATTTATGGTTACTTTTGCCCTCCAGAAATATATATCCTATAAAGTCATGAAACACTATAACTTTGATGAAATCATTGATCGGCGAGGCACAGGTTGCGTAAAGGTGGATCAGCTGGAAAACGTTTTTGGGCAAGCGGATCTACTGCCGCTCTGGGTGGCCGACATGGACTTTCGTACCCCCGACTTCATCGTCGAGGCGATTCGTAAGCGTTGCGAACACGAGGTGTTCGGTTATCCCTATCCGACGGATGAGTACTATGAGAGCATCATTACCTGGGTGAACTACAAGCATAACTGGAAGATCCAACGGGAGTGGCTCTGCTATGTGCCCGGCATCGTGAAGGGCATCGCCTTCGCCCTGCATTGTTTCACGGCTGAGGGTGACAAGGTGATTATCCAGCCACCCGTGTATCATCCCTTCCGCTTAGTGCCGGAAAATATGGGCCGTAAGGTGGTCTATAACCCGCTGAAGGAGGTGGATGGCCGCTACGAGATGGACTTCGAGCAGTTGGAATCGATCATTGACGAACGTTGCAAGGTATTGATCCTAAGCAGCCCGCACAATCCGGGCGGCGTGGTATGGCCGAAAGAGACCTTGATCCGCTTGGCGGAGATCTGCCATCGCCACGGCATCCTCGTGATCGCCGATGAGATCCATTCCGAGATGGCTTTCCCGCAATTCAAGCACCATCCTTTTCCCACGGTATCGCCTGAGGCAGCGGCTTGTAGTCTTACCTTCATGGCTCCAAGCAAGACCTTCAACATCGCTGGCATCGTCACCTCCTACGCGATAGTCCCCGACGACACGCTCCGAGAACGCTTCTTCCGTTTCATGCAGGCGGGCGAGTTTGACTTCGGCACCATCTTCGCCTTCACCGCAACGACGGCGGCCTATACGTATGGTGCGGAGTGGTTGCAGCAGATGCGTACCTATGTGCTGGACAACGTGCGCTATGTGGAGGATTTCTTGAAAGCCAACATCCCCGCTATCAAGGTCTATCCGCCGCAGGCCTCCTTCCTCGTATGGCTCGACTGCCGGGAGTTGGGCCTCTCTCAAAAGGAGTTGGTGGATCTTTTCCAGCAGAAGGCAGGCTTGGCGCTCAACGATGGCACGATGTTTGGCCCTGGTGGCGAGGGACACATGCGGCTCAACGTGGGTTGTCCGCTCAGCGTGTTGCATGAGGCGCTGACCCGGTTGAAACAGGCGGTGGATCAAAAATAAATACTATCTTTGCTGGCTCAAAAATTTATACATCATATAATATATTAGACATGAATATTACAGCGAACAAATACGTGGCGGTCACTTACGACCTCAACGTGGGTGAAGGCGACGAACGCGAGTTGATGGAGAAGGCAACGGTCGAGAGACCCCTCCAGTTTATCTATGGCATGGGCATGATGCTCCCCGCTTTCGAGGCAGCCTTGCAAGACTTGGCCGTAGGTGACAAGTTTAACTTCTCTTTGGCGCCGGCCGATGCGTATGGCGAGTATAAAGAGGAGAACGTGCTGGATCTGCCGAAGAGCATCTTCGAGGTGGATGGCAAGTTTGATGCAGAGATGATCAAGGAGGGCAACACCGTCCCGATGATGGACTCCGAGGGTCATCGCATGAATGGCTCCGTATTGGAGGTGAAGAAGGATGTGGTCGTGATGGACTTCAACCACCCGTTGGCAGGCGAGACCTTGCATTTCAGCGGCGAGGTGATCGAGGTGCGTGAGGCCAGTGCGGAGGAGATCGCACAGTGCACAGCCTTGGCAGACGGCGGTTGTGGTTGCGACTGCGATTGCGGCGATGGTGGCTGCGGAAGTGGCTGCGGCGGCTGTGGCGGTGGTTGCCATTAATCAAGCAAACAGATCATGAGCAATACATTTGGAAAGATCTACACATTGACCTCGTTCGGCGAGTCGCATGGCCCCGGCGTAGGTGGCGTGATCGACGGTTGTCCGGCCGGTATCGAGCTGGACACCGCCTTCATCCAGCAGGAGCTGAACCGTCGCAAACCGGGGCAGTCTCGCATCGTGACTCCCCGCAAGGAGGATGACGAGGTGCAATTCCTCTCCGGCATCTACGAGGGGAAAACCACGGGCACCCCAATCGGTTTCATCATTTGGAACAAAAACCAACACTCGGCAGACTATGACAATATGAAGGAGGTTTATCGTCCCTCCCATGCCGATTACACCTACCAGATGAAGTATGGCATCCGCGATCCCCGTGGTGGCGGACGCTCGTCGGCCCGCGAGACGATCGCACGGGTGGTAGGTGGCGCCATCGCCAAGTTGGCGTTGCGAAACTATGGGGTGGAGATCCATGCCTATACCAGCCAAGTGGGCGACCTGATCCTACCGGGTAGTTATCAGGATTACGACCTCTCGTTGGCGGAGAGCAACGCCGTGCGTTGTCCCGATCCTACGATGGCCGCACAGATGGAGGAGCTGATCGCCGGTGTCAAGGCGAAGGGCGACACGGTGGGCGGTGTCATCACCTGCGTCGTGAAGGGCGTACCCGTAGGCTGGGGAGAGCCGGTCTTCGGCAAGCTACATGCGGCGTTAGGCCATGCCATGCTGACCATCAACGCCGTGAAAGGCTTTGAGTATGGCGACGGTTTCGAGGCACCTCGCTATAACGGTTCCAATCGCAACGATATTTTCTTCAATGACAACGGACAGATCAGCACCCGCACGAACCATTCGGGCGGCATCCAAGGTGGTATCTCCAATGGGCAGGACATCTACTTCCGGGTAGCGTTCAAGTCGGTTGCCACCATCCTGATGGAGCAACCTACGGTAAACAAACAGGGCGAGGAAACGATCCTCAAGGCCCGTGGCCGTCATGACCCCTGTGTCGTTCCTCGGGCAGTCCCCATCGTGGAGTCGATGGCCGCTATGACCCTGCTTGATTATGCCTTGCTCAACAAAGCGAGATTCTAAATGAGGAGTTAGGAATGAGGAGTTAGGACTTATTTAATTCCTCATTTCACATTCCTAATTAAGCGAAGCGCCAAGTCCTCATTTCCTACTCATGGTGATACGGTTCCCCGTTCAGGATGGTCATCGCTCGATAGAGCTGTTCGATGAAGATCAGGCGGATCATCTGATGCGAAAAGGTCATCTTGCTGAGGGAGATTTTCTCTGACGCTGCCCGATAGACCGCCTCGCTGAACCCGTAAGGTCCTCCCACCACAAACAGCAGCCGCTTGGGCACGGCGTGCATCTTCTTCTCAATATAGGCGGAAAACTGCATCGAGGTGAACTCCTTACCATGTTCGTCGAGCAAGACGAGGTAATCGCCCGGTTGCAATGCCTTCAAGATCAGCTCTCCTTCCCGCTCCTTCTGTTGTGCCTCCGAGAGGTTCTTAGCGTTCTTAATATCCGGGATCACCTCCATCTCGAACGGGATGTAGTGGGTCAGTCGCCCACGATACTCCTCGATGGCCTCCGCAAAATAGCGGGCATCGGTCTTTCCTATCACGATCAGTCCTATTTTCATCGCTTCTCATTTGCTTTTGAGCGGGCGAAAATACAAGAAAAATACATACCTTCGCGCATCATCATTCATAAATAAGAGAAATGTCTATGAAACGATTCCTACTCACCTGCGCATTGCTTTGCGCTTTTTGCAGCCTGCAAGCAGCAGACATCGCAGGCATCACCCAGGCTTTCAAAGCGGGAAAGGCAGAGACACTCGCTGGAAAGATGGCGGAGAAGATCGACTTAGCCCTGCCGGAGAAGACACTCACCTGCGAAGGCGAGCAGGCAATCGAGGCGCTAAACAGCTTTTTCGGGCAGCATAAACCGACCTCTTTCACGGTGGTTCATCACGCCGATAAGTCCGCCAATGGCTTCGTGGTGGCCAAGCTGCACACCGAGACGGGTGACTACCGGGTGAACATCACCTATAAAACTGACAACAACACCGCAATTATACAATCAATCAGAATAGAATAATATGGACAAACTTATTGACGACTTAATTAAGTTGGCCTTCGCTGAGGACATTGGCGATGGCGATCACACCACGCTCTGTTGCATTCCCGCTACGGAGATGGGCAAGAGCCAATTGATCATCAAGGAGGACGGCGTATTGGCCGGCGTAGAGATGGCACGCCGTGTCTTCAAGGCCTTCGATCCAGAACTGAAGATGACCGTCTTCATCGAGGATGGCGCTGAGGTAAAGAAGGGCGACATCGCTTTCGTTGTGGAGGGCAAGGTACAATCGCTGTTGCAGACTGAGCGTCTGATGCTCAACATCATGCAGCGCATGAGCGGCATCGCTACCACCACCCGTAAGTATGTGAAGCAGTTGGAAGGCACGAAGACCCATGTGCTCGACACCCGCAAGACAACGCCGGGTATGCGTATGATCGAGAAGGAGGCTGTACGCATCGGTGGCGGTATGAACCACCGTATCGGCTTGTTCGACATGATTCTCTTGAAGGATAACCATGTAGATTTCGCGGGTGGCATCTCCAAGGCCATCACTCGTGCCCATGAGTACCTGAAGGAGAAGGGGAAGAACCTAAAGATCGAGATTGAGGTGCGTAACTTCGACGAATTAGAGGAGGCGCTTCAAACAGGCGGCGTAGATCGCATCATGCTCGATAACTTCACCCCGGAGAACACCCGTGAGGCCGTTCGCCGTGTGGCTGGCCGAGTAGAGTTGGAGTCTTCTGGCGGTATCACCTTCGACACCCTGCGTGACTATGCAGAGTGTGGCGTAGATTACATCTCCGTAGGCGCATTGACCCACTCTGTCAAGAGCCTCGATATGAGCTTCAAGGCATGCTAAAGCATAATTAGGAATGCGGAATTAGGAATGTGGACTTATTTAATTCCTAATTCCTCACTCCTAAATTCTCATTCCTCACTCCTAAATTTCGCTTTTTGTCATTTCTGCAACATCTTAAATCAAAAACACAAATAGCCCTTCTCAGAATCTCTTTATTTTTGCCACCATTGAGTTCTAACCTAAAAATAGAATAGCATGAAAGAATTAAAAATGTTCATCGACGGGCAATTCGTCGAGAATGAATCCGGAAAATGGATCAATGTGTTGAACCCCTCTACCGAAGAGGTGATCTCCCTCATGCCGGACGGCACAGCGGAAGATGCGCGCAAGGCGATCGACGCTGCCGAGCAGGCACAACCCGCTTGGGAGCGCATACCCGCTATCCAAAGAGCGTCTTATCTGCGGAAAATCGCAGAGGGCATCCGTGCCAGAGAAGCCGAACTAACTGACATCATCGTCAGAGAAGGTGGCAAGACACAGGGCTTGGCCAACGTCGAGGTTTTGTTCACAGCTGATTACTTAGATTATATGGCAGAGTGGGCACGCCGCTATGAGGGTGAGATCGTGCAAAGCGACCGTCCCAATGAGAGTATTTTTGTTTTCAAACGTCCAATCGGTGTGACGACCGGCATCCTGCCTTGGAACTTCCCCTTCTTCTTGATCGCTCGTAAGGCAGCTCCCGCTTTGGTTACCGGTAATACGATTGTCATCAAGCCGAGCCAGTTGACTCCGGAGAATGCCTACGTCTTCGCTCAAATCGTAGCAGAGAGTGGACTGCCGAAGGGTGTGTTTAACTTAGTGAACGGACGAGGTTCGGTTATTGGTCAGGAATTGGCGTCTAACCCGAAGGTCGGCATGGTCAGCCTCACCGGAAGCGTGGGTGCCGGACAGCAGACGATGGCTGCCGCCGCTCCCAACATCACCAAGGTATCGCTCGAATTGGGCGGAAAGGCTCCGGCTATCGTCATGGCAGACGCAGATCTCGATTTAGCAGTTAAGGCGATCATTGCCTCTCGGGTGATCAATACCGGACAGGTCTGCAACTGCGCAGAGCGTGTCTATGTGGATCGCAAGGTGAAAGCGGCCTTCATGGAGAAGCTGATCGCCGGCATGAGTCAGGTGAAGGTAGGCGATCCGAACCAAGTGAAAGAGATCGACATGGGTCCACTGATCGAAGCGAACGCATTGGCTTCTGTCGAGGCAAAGGTGGCGAAGGCTGTCGCACAGGGTGCCAAACTGGTGCTGGGTGGCAAACGTATCGGCACGAAAGGCTACTTCTTCGAGCCGACTATCTTAGACGAGGTGACACAGGAGATGGACATCGTGCATGAAGAGACCTTCGGCCCCGTATTGCCGATCGTCGCTTACGACACGATCGACGAGGCAATCGCTTGGGCAAACGACTGCGAGTATGGCCTCACCTCTTCTGTCTATACCGAAGGGTTGGAGAATGCCTTCAAGGTGATGCGCTCCCTGAAGTTTGGTGAGACCTACGTCAACCGCGAGAACTTCGAGGCGATGCAAGGCTTCCATGCCGGATGGCGCAAGTCAGGCATCGGCGGTGCCGACGGCAAGCATGGTTTGGAGGAGTATCTCCAGACACAAGTTGTCTATTTAGAAACGAAAAACTGATTTAACCCCTCACACCTAATTTATTAATCCAGCTTTAGGTCGAACTCCTCTTTCAGTTTGCCTAAAGCTGGATTAATTTTCAGCAACAGCGCAAACTTTTCCGCTGAGGTAACGGCAATCTGCTTCTTGTTTCCCTCCTCAATACGCACACGCAGCTGTACATGACTGTTCCGTAGTTGCTTACGGATAAACGAAAGTATCGAAAGGGTCTTTTGCAACAACTCATCCTGTTGGGCAGGATTATGCACAACGACCTCAAACAGATGAGGATCTAACAGCTTCGGCTCGCAGTTAAGCATCGTATGCTTCAAATGTACCTCCTTCTCGATGCGCTGCGCAAACGCTGTCCACGCTGTCCGCAGACTCTCCTCAGTGAAAGGTGTATCCAAATCCTCACGGACAGTAGCAGTTGGGGCTGATTGCATCGCCGGTTTCGAAGGCCCCTCCCGCATCTCTCGCAACGATAATCCCATAGGGCGGCTAATACGTTTCTCCGAAGGCGCAGCAGTAGGAGTTGGCGTAACCACAGGGCGAGAAGAAGTCGTAGGTGGAACTGCTTGCGATGGGGGTTGTACCGTAGGTGGAACTGTGGTCGTAACCGGTCGAGGAGTGGTTGGTTGCGCACTTACCGCTGAAGGAAGAGGAGCGGTGGCTGGTGCGGATGCAGTAGGAGCTAATGGTTCAATCAGCGCTTTTTTTTTACTCTCCTCCACCTGTGTCAATTGGCAGAGTTGAATCAAGGTCAGCTCCAGCAGCAGCCGTTTGTTACGGCTCACCTTATAATTCAGGTCGCAGCTATTCGCTAACTCAATCGCTCGGAAAAGCAATTGATCAGCACATTGCTTTGCCATCGCCTTGTAACGCTCACGAATGGAGGCACCCACCTCAAACAGCACCAAGGTTGCCTCATCCCGACACACCAACAGGTCGCGGAAATGGCTCGCCAAGCCGGTAATGAAATTCTGGCCATCAAAGCCCTTGCTCAAGATCTCATTCAAGATCAACAAGGCCGCACGCACATTACCTCCCAAGATGGCCTCTGTCAAGCGGAAATAATACTCATAGTCGAGCACATTCAGATTGTCGATCACAGCCTGGTAAGTGATATGGCCGTTGGTGAAGCTCACCACCTGATCAAAGATCGAGAGGGCATCGCGCATACCACCATCCGCCTTCTGTGCAATCACGTTCAACGCCTCCGGTTCCGTCTCCACCCCCTCACAAGAGGCCACATAGGTCAAGTGCTCCACTATATCGGCAATGCTGATGCGATTGAAGTCATAAATCTGGCAACGGGAAAGGATGGTCGGAAGCACCTTATGCTTCTCTGTCGTGGCCAAGATGAAGAGCGCATGATGGGGCGGTTCCTCCAGGGTCTTCAGGAAAGCATTGAAAGCGGCCGTCGTCAACATGTGCACCTCGTCGATGATAAACACCTTATACTTTCCGATGGGAGGCGGAATGCGCACCTGATCAATCAGTGTGCGAATGTCATCTACCGAGTTGTTGCTTGCGGCATCCAGCTCATGGATATTATAGGAGCGTTGCTCGTTGAAGGCACGGCATGATTCGCATTCGTTGCAGGCCTCTCCCTCTGCTGTCGGATGCAAACAGTTGATCGTCTTGGCGAAGATACGGGCACAAGAGGTCTTTCCCACACCGCGAGGGCCACAGAACAGATAGGCGTGCGCCAGCTTGTTCTGCTCGATCGCATGCTTCAAGGTCGTGGTCAACGCACGTTGCCCCACCACACTCCGAAAGGTGGAAGGGCGATATTTCCTGGCCGATACGATATAATTCTCCATTTGCTGTCTTGATTTACCCAAGCAATCCGTCTCTGCTATGGGTGGGCAAATATACTAATTATTTCTAAATACGAATGACCGAGCACAATCAATGATAGCTGATGTTTTTCGTAACCGAATTGTAACTGATTTGCAGTTTTGCTGTCACACGGATCACCTTTCTTCGCGGCGAAAACAAAAGGAACAATGAAGAGTAAGGCACTATGGTGGGCAACCTTGAGTTGCATGGCTTTTTCCCTTCAAGCGGCAATGGTGAAGGGTTTGGTCAAAGACGCGCAGACAGGCGAAGAGCTGATGGGCGCTACTATTTATGTAAAAAATCAACCGGCCATCGGTACGACCACAGGATTGGATGGCACGTTCATTTTAAAGAATCTACCCGCTAACCAGCGAGTCACATTGGTCTGCTCCTACATCAGCTACCAGCCCATCGAGCTGGAGATCAACGCAGATGTGGAGGAGCCCATCTTATTTGCTTTAGAGAGTGCGGCTTTAGGTTTGGAAGAGGTGACAGTGATCGCCTCTAACCCTGGACGCACAGAGGCGGGTGCACGAGGGATCGAACGACAGGCGATGAACGTGGTGAACGTGATGAGCGCCAAAGCGATTGAACTCTCGCCGGATATTACGGTAGCCAATGTTATCCAGCGTATGTCAGGTGTGACCGTGGGATAGCGAGGACGAGAAGGAACGGGCGGTGCGTATGCGCTGGAACCGCCAGTACATCGTCAACTCTACCTTGAAAGGTGAACACCTTTTCTTGCCCGACAACGCACTGAAATTGAAATGGTCTGCCGTGCTCTCGAAAGCCTTCAGTGAGACACCGGATAACGCCGAGATCTATTTGATTGGTACACACGTCGCCTCCTCAGGGGCGGCCATCCGTCGTTGGGAGCACAACTCTGATAAAGATAAGGCGGGATATCTCGACCTGCAATATACCTTGAAACCTACCGTGGGGCGCTTCGACCTCTCCATGGGTGGGCTCTTCCGAGACAAGCGACGTGACAGTTTCTTCAACGAATACACCTTCAACTCCGCTACGGGGACGATGCAACCGCAATACCTGCATCAAGACTGGGAGAACTTCGACGAGATCCAACTGGCTCCCCGTCCCTATGGCAATATTGGTGATCCCCTCAACTACGATGCCACGGAGCAGATCGGTGCTGCCTACGGCATGGTGAAGTTCACCCGAGGCCGTTGGGAACTGATCGCCGGCCTACGTATGGAGCATACAAAGCAGGGCTATGTGCTGAAATTCCCTCGCGACGTGGATCCAGAGGGTGAGCAACGCTACACCGACTGGCTGCCCAGCTTCCATGCCAAATGGCAGCCGCACACCAATGCCAACCTGCGCTTCTCCTACGCCCGGGCCATCAACCGCCCCAGCTTCTTCGAGATCGTGCCCTACAGCATCCTCAACGAAGATTACAAAGAGAAGGGTAACCCCGATTTGAAGCACATTGTGGCTGATAACATCGACCTGCGCTATGAGTTTTTCCCGAAATCCTCCGAGCAATTCATGGTTGGCCTCTTCTACAAAAGGTTGCAAAACCCGATCGAGTATGGCTTGATCAACGAGGGGCAAGACACCTATTATCAACCGATGAACTTCGGTGATGCCCGCAACTTGGGTGCGGAAATGGATGTGATGAAGTATTTCAACTGGTTTGGCGTGAAGACCAACTCTATCTTGCGCAACGGTTGGTCTGACGGTATCTACCTGATGGGTGGACAGGCCATCATCGCCAACAACATCTTTGCGGCCAATGGATACGACGGTGCCGAGGCAGTCAACGTGAAGGCGGGTTGCGTGGCTGATGTAGCGGGCAACCTCATGTTCAGCCCCAACACCAACGGTCTCAAGCTCTCCAGCTCCGGACAGAGCGAGACACGCGGCATGGCCAAGATCAACGCCTACAACAACACCATCATCAACGCCGGTTGGAGACGTGATGGCGAGAAGGGTGGCTGCGTCTATGTGGAGAAGATTACAACACAGGTGTAGTGGACGCACACAGTGTGATCGCCACAGAGAGCGATGCCAAAGATCCCTCATTTGTCAACTTCGACATCAACGCAGTTGCCTTGACCAACTACGTGCTGGATGAGGCATGGGATTTCCATTTGAAGGCTGGATCAGCCGCCTTGACCGGTGCTTACAGCGGCAGCGACTTGACACCCTACTTCGCCGGAGGCTTAACGGTGAAGGGACAGTCGTTCACCTCTCCCGCCGTGCAACCTCAGTTTGGTGCTTACGGAACAAAGTAAATATATTTGCGTAAAAAAAGAATTCATGAACAGAAGACATTATTTACAATCCCTCTCCGCCCTCTTTGCCACCACCCTTTTAGGGAGCTGTGCGCAGGGCGGCGAGGCTCCGCAGGCCAAAGGCGAACAGCCGGAGCAACCGAAAAACGCCTCCGGCAAAACGCAAGCCCTATCCTTGCGCCTGCCTGACGATAGCCACTCGTTCCTGCTCGTCAGCGACTTGGGACGTAATGGCTATTATAAACAGAAACCCATCGCCGAGCTGATGGGCAACTTAGCCAGCAAGGTGGATATCGAATGTGTGGTAGCCGCCGGAGATACACACCATTTCAATGGGGTAGCCAGCATCGACGATCCCCTCTGGATGACCAACTATGAGTTGATCTACGCCCATCCTGAGCTGATGATCGACTGGTTCGCAATCAACGGAAACCATGAGTACCGAGGCAACACGCAAGCGGTGTTAGACTATGGCAAGAAAAGCCGCCGCTGGGTGATGCCGGCTCGCTACTACAGCCAGACCTTCGAGGCGGGCGAGCAGGAGGAGGCTCTACTCCTCTTCATTGACACCACCCCGTTGATCGAGAAATACCGGAAGAAAGGCGACAAATACCCCGATGCCGGACAGCAAGATAAAGAGGCACAACTGCGCTGGATCGAACAGACCTTGTCTCAGAGCCAAGCTCGCTGGAAGATCGTGATTGGTCACCATCCGCTCTATGCCTACACCGACAAAGAGGATAGTGAGCGCAGCGATATGCGGCAGGCCCTGGAGGCTCTTTTGGAACGCTACGGTGTGGATTGCTATTGCTGCGGCCATATCCATAGTTTCCAACACATTAAACCGGAAGGAGCCACAGTGGATTACTTGGTCAACAGTTCCGGCTCATTGGCCCGCCCGGTGAAAGCCATCGAAGGCACCCAATTTTGCAGTCCCGACGAGGGCTTCACGCTGGTCAATGTGGCCGACAATCAGTTGACTTTCTACCTAATCAATGATAAGGGAGAGATTATCTACCAGTTTTCACGTCAAAAGTAGCCGTCGCGACTTGTCAACGGCCTCGCAACAAAGGATGCGTCATTAGAAACGCTGTTTCTGGCCTCGCAACAATCGTTGGAGCATTAGAAACAGCGTTTCCAGCTTCAAAACAATCGTTGCGACGTTAGAAACAGCGTTTCCAGCTTCAAAACAATCGTTGCGGCATTAGAAACAGCGTTTCCAGCTTCAAAACAATCGTTGCGACGTTAGAAACAGCGTTTCCAGCTTCAAAACAATCGTTGCGACGTTAGAAACAGCGTTTCCAGCTTCAAAACAGTTGTGGGCATGTTAGAAACAGCGTTTCTAACGCCCCAGCAATCGCTGGCTAAGCCTTGTTTTTAAACGGAAGGAAGGGAAGCACCAAAAAGACCGGGATGCAGCAAATCATCACCCAGATAAAGAAGTGCTGATAACCGATCTGCTCCTGAATCCAGCCGGAGATCATGCCGGGGAGCATCATGCCCAACGCCATGAAGCCCGTGCCGATCGCATAATGGGAGGTCTTGTAGTTGCCCTCGGCGAAGAGCATGAGATACATCGTGTAGGCGGTAAAGCCAAAGCCATAGCCGAACTGCTCAATCGCCACGCAGACATTCACCACGCCAATGCCCTCCGGCATCGTATAGGCCAAATAGAGATAGACCAAGTTGGGCAACGAAATAGCGAACGCCATCGGCCAGATCCATCGCTTCAATCCGCTGTGCGCAATGGCCATGCCACCCAACACACCGCCTAACAGCAGAGAGATCACCCCGACCGTACCATAAGCGAAGCCTACCTCACCGGTGCTCAACGCCAAGCCGCCCACTTCCCGGCTATCCAATAGGAAGGGAGAAGCCAACTTCACTAACTGCGACTCGCCTAAGCGATAGGTCAACATGAAGAGCAGCGCCGGAAGAATCCCCTTTTTCTGGAAGAAGGTGACGAAGGTTTTTCCAAACTCTGTGAGGATCGTCGCCGGCGTGATGTTGCTGCGGCTCACGTCGGAATCGGGCTTCGGGAGGATGTATTTATGCCAGAGAGCCAAGCCGATGAAGCTGCCCGCCAAGATGAAGAAGACCAAGCTCCAAGCGAAGGAGATGCGCCCCGTGGTCTGCTCCAAATAGCCCGCCAACATCACTAATAACCCCTGTCCGGTCAGCATGGCTACCCGATAGAAGGTGTTACGGATTCCAATGAAAAAGGCCTGTTGCTCCTCGTTCAACCCCAACATATAAAAACCATCGGCAGCGATGTCGTGCGTAGCAGAGCTGAAAGCCATCAGCCAGAAAAAGGCCAACGTGCAACGCAGGAAGAGATCACCGGGAAGCGTAAAGGCTACACCGGCCATGCCCGCTCCGATCAGCAGCTGCATGGCGTAGATCCACCAACGCTTGGTGCGGATCAGATCGACAAAGGGACTCCAGATGGGTTTGATCACCCACGGGAAATAGAGCCAGCTGGTGTAGAGCGCAATGTCAGTGTTCGACACCTCCATGCGTTTATACAGGATGACAGAGAGCGTCATGACGACGACATAGGGTAAACCTTCCGCGAAATAAAGAGAGGGGATCCAAGCCCAAGGACTACGATTTTTCATGATATGACTATTTTTGTGTTATTCCTTCTTTGTTTAGGCACAAAGGTAGCCCTTTTTAGTGATTATTCACTACCTTCGTCCGGCAAAAACAAGAATAGCACGCAATGGACATACAAACCGATCAAACGCCCTATACACTGCGCAGGGCAACAGAGGCAGATTTAGACGCAGTGACCGCCTTGGAAGCGGCCTGCTTCCCACCAGCAGAGGCAGCCGACCGATCAGCTTTCGACTGGCGACTACGCTGTTACGCCCATCATTTCTGGGTGTTAGAGAAAGAGGGACAGCTTATTTCGTTCGTCAACGGCCCCGTCACCAAAGAGCGAGACTTGGTGGATGAGATGTTCGCCTCCCCCACCTTTTGCGATGACTCCGGCGACTGGCAGATGATCTTTGGCGTGGCTACGCATCCCGACTACCAGCACCAAGGGTTGGCCAGCCTCGTGATGCGCCGTTTCATCGCCGATGCCCAGACCAACGGCTGCAAGGGAGTCGTCCTCACCTGCAAGGAGCCGAAGATTCCTTTCTATGCCCGCTTCGGCTATATCGACGAAGGGCTGTCCAGCTCCACCCATGGCGGCGTGCCCTGGTATCAAATGCGCTTGACCTTTTGAGCACAAAGACGAGGGTCCATAAGTCCGGAAACTGTCCGTTATCGCATCGAAGTGTGCACGAAAACGAACACTGTGTTCGTTTTCGAACACCTATTTTTGGATGCTATACTTCATTATCAACCGATTACGTTTTTGGCACGAAATTTGTAAGTAGTTTGGCAAAAACGAACGGATATGAGAAAGATTTATCTATGGATAGGCCTCGCTTGGATGGCGCTTAGCCCGGTACAGGCACAGGAAGAGACAGACACGCTACGCTTGACCTTGAAGGAGGCGATCGAGCGGGCACAGGTGCATTCAGTGGATGCGGCAGTCGCCTTGAACGAGCTGCGCACCGCTTATTGGGAGTATCGCACCCATCGAGCGGATCAGTTACCGGAGGTGATTTTCAACGGGACGTTGCCCTCCTATTACAAGCAGTATTCCAAATACCAGCAATCGGATGGCTCTTATACCTATGTACAGAACAATGCGCTGGGTTTGAATGGAGAGATCTCGATCGCCCAGAATATCGCCTTGACAGGGGGTAAGGTCTCGCTCAACACCTCACTCGATTTCACCCGTCAGTTGGGACATGGGGCGTTCAGTGAGTTCATGAGCGTGCCGGTCAGCATCACTTTGTCGCAACCGATCTTCGGCGTGAACGATCAGAAGTGGAAACGTCGCATCGAGCCGGTGCGCTACGAGGAGGCGAAAGCCTCGTTTATGGAGAGTGTGGAGGGAGTAACCTTAACCACTATCACGCACTATTTCAATCTGCTCTTAGCGGAGGAGAACCGGACTATCTGCCAGCAGAACCTAATCAATGCCAATAAACTCTATGACATCGCCTTGGCCAAACGGAAGATCGGGCATATCTCAGAGAGTGAGCTAATGCGCTTGAAGCAGTCGGCCTTGCAAGCGAAAGGGAAGCTGACGGAGGCCCAATCCAATTACGATGCCAAGATGTTCCAGCTCCGCTCTTTCTTGGGATTGAGTGAGCAGGATGTAATTAAGACGGTGGTGCCCGAGACCATTGAGGGCGTTCGCATGGATTACCAAGAGGTGCTGCAAAAAGCGCACGAGAACAATGCGTTGGCGAAAAACATCCGCCGCCGACAGTTGGAAGCCGACTACCAAGTGGCGACCGCCAAGGGCAACCAACGCAGCATCAACCTGTTTGCCTCAGTCGGTTACACAGGAAAGGATCGGACGATGGCCGGAGCCTACAATCCGTTAAAAGACAATCAGGTGGTGGAGGTAGGCCTCTCCATTCCAATCCTGGATTGGGGCAAACGCAAAGGAAAGGTGAAGGTGGCGCAGTCGAACCGAGATGTGGTGCTCTCGCAGATCCGCAAGGAGGAGATGGACTTCAACCAGGATATTTTCCTCTTGGTGCAGAATTTCAACAACCAGGCGGCCCAGTTGGAGATAGCGACCGAGGTAGATACCTTGGCGGAGAAACGGTATCACACATCCATTGAGACCTTTATGATCGGTAAAATTGATATTCTGGACCTGAATGATGCCCAAAGCTCGAAGGATGATGCCAAGCAAAAACACATCCAAGAGCTCTACTATTATTGGTATTATTTCTATAACATTCGAAGCGTCACCTTGTATGATTTCATGAATAGATGTAACTTAGACGCCGATTTTGAAGCGATCGTGAAACGATAAAACGAAGAGAATTATGATATTGATTATCGATGATGACGCAGGGGTTCGGTCGTCGTTGACCTTTCTGTTGAAACATGCCGGCTTTCAAGCGGAGGCGGTTTCCGGACCGAAAGAGGCGATAGCGCACTTGCGAGAGCAGACACCGGAGCTGGTCTTGATGGACATGAACTTTTCCATGACAACGACCGGCGAAGAGGGGTTGCAGCTGCTCCGTCAAGTCAAAGTGCTCTATCCGGACCTGCCGGTGATTTTGATGACTGCTTGGGGCTCGATCGCTTTAGCGGTGAAAGGGATGCAGAGCGGTGCGTTTGATTTCGTTACGAAGCCTTGGAACAACTTGATGTTGCTTAAGTCGATTCGAACAGCCTTGGCCTTGGGCGAACAGAAACGAGAAGCCTATCAATCGCTGGACCGCGCTGAGGTGGACCAACGCTTCAATTTCAGTCACATCGTAGGACGCTCCAAACCCTTGATGGAGGTATTGAACACGGTGGCTCGTGTGGCTTCCACCAATGCCTCCGTCTTGATCACAGGAGAGAGCGGTACCGGCAAGGAGCTGATTGCCGAAGCGATTCATGCCAACAGTCCCCGTCGGGAGGAGCCCTTCGTGAAGGTCAATTTAGGAGGACTCTCGCAGAGCCTCTTCGAGAGTGAGATGTTTGGTCATAAGAAGGGCGCTTTCACGGATGCCTACCTGGATCGAACCGGACGTTTCGAGTTGGCCCACAAAGGGACCATCTTCTTAGATGAGATTGGCGATTTGGAGCTCTCTTGCCAAGTGAAGCTATTGCGGGTCTTGCAGGACCAAACCTTTGAGGTGTTAGGCGATAGCCATCCGCGTAAAGTGGATGTACGCGTGGTTAGTGCCACCAATCGAGACTTGAAAGCTATGGTGGCTGATCGCTCTTTCCGGGAAGACCTCTTTTATCGCATCAACTTGATTTCAGTGCACCTGCCTGCTTTGCGAGAGCGCAAAGAGGATATTCCGCTTTTGGTACGCTACTTCGCGGATCAGCAGACAACCGCCAATGGGTTGCCACACGTGGATTTCTCAGCGGAGGCAATCGCCTACTTATGCCGTCTGCCCTTCCCCGGGAATATTCGCGAGCTGAAGAACTTGGTGGAGCGTACGCTCTTGGTGTCTGGAAAATCGTTGTTGAAGGCAGAGGATTTTGAGCGACAAGGCACGTCGATGGCTTTAACCCCTCCCTCGCCATCAGTCACCTTGGATGGATTGACCTTGGATGAGTTGGAGCGACAGAGCATTTTGCGGGCGTTGGATGCGCATGGAGGCAACCTGTCACATGTCGCTTCGGCATTGGGAATTAGTCGGGCTGCTTTGTATAGGCGATTGGAGAAATATGGTATTCCGGTAGAGAAATAAAGCGGGCGAATCATGTATATCCGAGGGCGATTCTTTCTATTGACCTTTTTATTGGCGGCGGGACAGACGTTGGTGATGTATAAGGTGTATTATGCCACCTCCATGCGTACCTTCATCTGGTTAGAGCTGATTGTGGTGATCGCCGTGGTTTTGCTCGTACTTTTCTACAAACGAGTGGTAAAACCGATCTATCTGATCGGGAACGGAATGGAGCTACTGAAAGAACAAGATTTTAGTTCTCGGTTGGGCAAGGTAGGGCAGTCAGATGCCGATCGGGTGGTGGAGGTGTTCAACCGCATGATGGATCAATTGAAGATGGAACGTCTGCATGTGCGCGAACAGAATCACTTTCTCGACCTGTTGATCAACGCCTCGCCTTTGGGAGTCATCATCTTGAATCTGGATCGGCGCATTCTCTTACTGAATCCGGCCGCTTGCCGCATCTTGGGAGGGCTCCGCATGGACGATTGTGTAGGGGAACCACTTTCCACCATAGACAGTCCTTTGATCGAGGAGCTGCAAACCTTACCCCTGTTTGGCAGTCGCACCGTCCGTTTCGGCGATGCCAGCATTTATAAATGTACCCGTTCCTCGTTTCTGGAAAACGGCTATACCCACTCCTTCTATCTGATTGAGAGCTTGACCGATGAGGTGTTTAAAGCGGAGCGGAAAGCCTATGAGAAGGTGATCCGCATGATCTCGCATGAGGTGAACAACACGACGGCCGGCATAACCTCTACCTTAGACACCTTGGAGAGCACCTTCCAAGGAATGCCGGATATGGCAGACATCTGCGAGGTGTTGCAGGTCTCGATTGATCGCTGTTACAGCATGAGCCGATTCATTACCAATTTCGCGGATGTGATACGCATTCCCGAACCCTGCTGCCGACCGACCTCCTTAAATCAAGTAGTGAGTGTTTGCAAGCGGTTCATGGAAACGGTTTGTCAGGAGAAGCGGATCGAACTGCAAGTAGAATTAGCCGATCCCTCACCGGAGGTCTCGTTAGACTCAGCGCTGTTTGAGCAGGTCTTGGTGAATATCATCAAGAACGCAGTAGAATCCATTGGCGAAGAGGGGCGTATCGTGATCCAAACCTTTGCTGACCCGCCCTGCATGGAGATTGCGGATAACGGCAAAGGCATTGACAAGGCCACTGAATCCAAACTGTTTACCCCCTTCTTCTCCACCAAGCCCAACGGACAAGGCTTAGGATTGATTTTCATCCGCGAGGTGTTGGACCGCCATCGTTGCCTCTTCTCGTTGCGCACCTATCCGGATGGTTATACCCGGTTTAAGATCGCTTTCCCACCGCATTAAGCGAAGATAGGGTGCATCTGGCTCCTTCGGCAAAAAAAGGTGAGGTGGAAGGGACAACTAAACGGGCTTTTCTCTATATTTGCAGCGTTATTAGAAAAAGCGTAGAAGACATAACAATTTAAAAATAGAATATTATGGTTTTAAGTCAAGAGTTATCAGAGGCTTTCAATGCCCAGGTGAATGCGGAGATGTGGTCAGCTAACTTGTATCTTTCAATGGCTGTTTATTTCAAAAAAGAAGGCTTGAACGGTTGCGCACATTGGATGGAAAAACAATTTGAGGAGGAGAACGAGCACGCACAGAAGATGATCGACTTCGCTATTGAGCGTGGTGGTAACATCGAGATCGGTCAGATCAATGTAGTTCCTACCGGTTGGGGCAATCCGTTGGAAGTGTTTGAGCACGTTTACAGCCACGAGTGCAAGGTATCTGAGATGATCGACAAGATGGTTGATATCGCAGAGAAAGATCGTGACCATGCGTCTCGCGACTTCTTGTTTGGTTTCGTACGCGAGCAGGTTGAGGAGGAGCGCACAGCAAAAGACATCGTTGACCAATTCAAGGCTTACGGTGAGCACCACTATGGCATCATGGACCACAAGTTGGGCAAGAGATAAGCCTTCTCTTTAGAAGATTTTTGAGGATGAGGAACAAACGATGAGTTTGCTCCTCATTTTTTTTGTACATTCGCGGACAAACAAAAATCTATGAGACTAAGCGACGAATGGTTTATGGCGCTCTCTGAAAACGAGGCGGGACAGCTAATCACGATCCAGGGACGGGACGAGCTGAATGAGTTCATGGCGTGTGGGAAATTGAAAGAGCGGGTAGAAGTCACGTGGCCCTACGAGTCGGACGAAAAAGGATTGCCCTCGGAGGCGTTGGCCGAACAGATGGAGACTGTGGAGGAGGCCCTACGCAAAGCCATGGAGAAGGATAAGCTGGCCATCTTGACCGGCGTGTACACCGGAGGCGGCGAGAAAGTCTGGGTTTTCTATACCCGCACAACCCGTGTCTTTGGCGAGCGACTGAACGAGGCATTGGCCACTTTTGAACTGCTTCCCATCTCGATTTACACGGAGTTAGACCCTGAATGGGAGGAGTATCAAGACCTCTACGAAATGAAGCAATGGGCCGTCGGATAACTCGATTTGACAAACTGATAGCTTTTTAATGTATTTAACATGTTAAGAAGATTGAAAGTGAGAATATAATTTTAATTTTGTCGAAATTCTAAAATCAACTTTATACAATATACTACAATGCAGAATAGACGTAATTTTTTGAAGCAAGCTTCTTTGATGCTTGCAGGTGGTTTGGTCGCTCCGCAGTTGTTAACTTCTTGCGGTGGTGGTAATGGCTCAGCAGCAGGCGCTGCTACCGAGGCTGCGAAGAAGCACATCGGTCTTCAGTTGTATTCTTTGCGTGATGATATCAATGATTTAGGTATCCAGAAAGTGCTGGAGATCGTTTCAAAGATGGGCTATGTGAACATCGAGACAGCAGGCTATAGCGATGATGGTAAGATCTACGATGTTGAGCCGGGCGAGTTCAAGAAAATGTGCGCTGACCTGGGTATGCGTTGCACCAGCGCTCACCTTTCTCACTTCATGAGCGATGACATGCAGGCTGACTTGTCTTGGTGGAACAAGGCAATCGAGGCACACAAGAAGGCTGGTATGAAGTATATGGTTATGCCGGTTTCTCCGATCAACGAGAAGGCCTCTTTGGATCTGCTGAAGAAGTACTTCGGTGACTACTTCTATCAGATTGGTTTGGCTGCTGCAGGCGCAGGTATCAAGTTCGGTTATCACAACCACGATTATGAGTTCAAGCAGATCGAGGGTCAGACCATCTACGATTTGATGTTGGAGAATTCAAGCCCCGACCATGTAATGTTTGAGATGGACGTTTATTGGGTAATGCGTGGTGGTCAGAACCCGGTTGACTACTTGAAGAAGTATCCGAACCGTTTCCCGATCTTGCACATCAAGGACGAGAAGGCAATCGGTGCCAGCGGTACGATGGACTTCAAGTCTATCTTCGATCAGGCTTACGCTAACGGCGTGAAGGATTGGTATGTAGAGGTTGAGCGCTACGATGGCACTCCGCAGGAGGATGTACAGAAGAGCTATGACTTCTTGAACAGCGCTGATTATGTGAAGTAATCCATTCCTTACAAATATCCGGAAAGCCATTCGTTTTGCGACGGATGGCTTTTCTTTTTGCCTATTCTCCCCAGCTACCCATTTCTAATAGGAATATAAAATGTCGATATATAAAAAAAGAAGACCCCTGATAGCTGTTCTATCAGAGGTCTCTTCAAGAGCGGAAGACGGGACTCAAACCCGCGACCCTCAGCTTGGAAGGCTAATGCTCTATCGACTGAGCTACTTCCGCATGAATTGCGAATTAAAAGGAGTGGGCAGTGATGGATTCGAACCACCGAAGGCGTAAGCCAGCTGAGTTACAGTCAGCCCCATTTGGCCACTCTGGTAACTGCCCTTTTTCCTTAATTGCGCTGCAAAGGTAAGTCTTTTTTTTGAATACGCAAGCGATTAGGCCGAAAAATTCGCCATTTTAATAGCCGTCACCGCTGCCTCATCCCCCTTATTGCCATATTTACCACCCGCACGATCCTCAGATTGCTGCATCGTGTTGGTAGTCAACAAACCGAAAATGAAGGGGATATCATACATGAGATTCAACTCCGTAATACCCTGTGTCACGCCTGAGCAGACATAATCGAAATGGGGCGTATCCCCTCTCACGACGCAGCCCAACACGATGACCGCATCCAAGTCTTTAGACTCCGCCAAACGCTTCGCCCCAAAGGTCAGCTCAAAACTGCCCGGCACACGCTTCACGATGATATTTTGCGGTTTCACGCCATGCCGTTCTAATGTATTACAAGCTCCCTCCAACAACTTCTCCGTGATGTTACGATTCCATTCAGCCACCACGATACCGATATTCAAGTTTGTCGCATCGGGTACGCTGTCAAAATCGTACTGAGATAAGTTCTGATATGCAGTAGCCATACTTTATATTATTTAGCTGCAGCAGCGCGTGTGATATACTTATCGATGTCAGCGGCCTCCATAGAGTTGTAATAGTGCTCCTTGATACGCTTATAAGCCTCGACAGCCTTACCATACTCCTTCAAGTTCTCGTAAGCAAGACCAGCTTTCTTCAAGTAAACAGGGCTAACCACCTCATTATCGGCAGCCTTCGCCGCTTTCTCAAAATAGCTGACACCCTCTTTCACGTCACCCATGTTCACATAGCAATCGCCGATCAAGCCCACGATCGCCGGAGAGATCATGTTGTCGCTGCCACTGAAAGCCTTCAAATAATCCAGCGCCTTCTCCGTCTCACCCATCTTGAAATAGCTGATGCCAGCGTATGCCTTGGCCAAGTTGCCAGCGTCTGTGCTGCCATACTCGTCGATAATAGCCTCAAAGCCTAAATAATCCGCACCATTGCCGTTCAAAGCCAATGCGAAAGAGTCTTTTGCGAAATATTGCTCACCCTTGAACAACTCAGCGGCTGCCTTATGCTCGCGTGGGATCACATAACCATACTTAATACCCAAGACCGCTCCTACAACGACAACAACGGCAACAATGCCTGTAATGATTTTCTTTGAATGTTCCTCAATGAACATCTCTACCCGGGAGACAAGTACCTCCACTTCTCCCACCTCGTCGTAGGTCTCTTTTTCTGTAGTAGCCATAATGTGTTTTATACGTTGTTATTAATTTATCAATGCTTCGCTCGCAACATGCCGCATGGCAGGCGATTCAGAGCGCGAAAGTAGTTTTTTTTAGCGAGATAATCTATACTTCGAACTATATTTTTTACTTTTGCGCCATTAATACATCCGAGATGATACTGAACAGGCTTTCTATTCTCAATTACAAAAACATACTGCAGGCGGAAGTGGCTTTCTCTCCGAAAATGAACTGTTTCTTCGGAAACAACGGCATGGGAAAGACCAATCTGCTCGACGCTATCTATTACCTCTCCTTTGCGAAAAGCCATATCCATACGCAAGACAGCCAAATCATCCACAACGAGCAGGATATGTGCGTGCTGCAGGGGCAATACGATTATGAGGGAAGGCCGGAGGAAATCTTCTGTGCCATCCGGCGGAAGCAGCGCAAACAGTTCAAACGCAACAAGAAGGAATATGACAAGCTGTCTGAACACATCGGATTATTACCTTTGGTGATGGTCTCGCCGGCAGACGCAGACCTGATACGTGGGGGCAGCGAGGAGCGCAGGCGTTTTCTCGATCTAATTATTTCTCAGCAAGATAAGAGCTACTTGCATGCGTTGATCCAATACAACAAGGCGCTCTTGCAACGCAATACACTGCTCAAGGAGCAATCGCTCGACACCTCCCTCTACGAGGTATTGGAAATGCAGCTGAGCATGTATGGGCAGATGATCCACGAGATCCGGCGACAATTGGTAGAGGATTTCACCCCCATCTTCAACACCTATTACCAACGCATCTGCGGAGCGACCGAGAACGTGGGATTGCAATACCTCTCGCAATTGGAGGAGGGAGATTTCACCGAGCGGTTGGCGCGAAACCGGGAGCGAGATCACATCTTGGGCTATACCTCCGTGGGCATTCACAAGGATGAATTGGAAATGACCCTCAACGGCTACCTGATCCGTCGGGTCGGATCGCAAGGGCAAAACAAAAGTTACCTGATTGCCTTGAAGTTGGCACAGTTCGCCTTCCTCAACCAACGAGGACAAACCACTCCTATCCTATTGTTGGACGATCTGTTCGACAAATTAGACGCCATGCGCGTGGAACAGATTGTCAAGCTGGTCAGTGGCGAAGCGTTCGGACAGACCTTTATCACAGACACCAATCGCAAATACCTCGATGCGATATTGAATGCGATGGGAGGAGACCATGCGCTGTTCAAGGTGGAACAGGGAGTGGTCACGCCGATGGAGGAATAACTCATGCGCAGAAGAAACGACCAATCTATCGGTGAGGTTATCCGAGCTTTCTTTGAAGATAATCCGGGCATACGGCAAAAGATTTTAGAGGTACGCATAGAACGGGCTTGGGGAGAGACCTGCGGGCCCACCATTTTGCGTTACACCCGCAACCTGTTCATGAAAGGCACAGTGCTCCATGTGTCGCTCACCTCCGCTGTCCTCCGCAATGAGCTCTTAATGAGCAAAGACCATCTGATCAGTACCTTAAACAAAGCGGTGCGAGCCACCGCCGTCACCGACATCCAATTTCATTAATAATTGATCCGCTACCCCTATCGTTTCAACAAAATCACTACCTTTGCGAAAAATAGGCAGAGTAATGAGTCCAAGGGCATTATGGATAAACGGCTTTGATTTCTTTTTCTATTCATTAGAAGAACAAAGAAAACATATCCATGTGGAAAGAAACGAAAAATATGCTAAAGTATGGCTTGAGCCACACATTGAGTTGGCATATAACAATGGATTCACCTCAAAAGAAGTAAAATTCATTTTAAAAACAATCATTGAATATGAACGAGTTATCAACGATAAATGGAACAAACACTTTGGTGGGCAATAAGGCAGAAGTAACAAGTATATCCCGCCAAGGAATCATTCTATGGGTGAAGGGGCATGAGTATTATTTACCCTACGACAAATACCCTTGGTTTAAAAAGGCTGCCGTTGATGACGTTTTCAACGTACAACTCTTAGGAAAAGAACACATTCGTTGGGATGCTTTAGATATTGATCTTAGCCTCTCTATCCTCGTTCACCCGGAAAAATACCCGCTGATCAGCAAATAAACTTCAAGCAGCTTAATAAACCTTCGTCTCCGTAACGACATGATCCATGGGGTGATCAAAGGATTCAACGGGGACGGAAGAGACTAACTGAAAATCAAAGCAGATACCAATTTTGGGCGCATGCAAGGAAGAAAGGAGGCGATCATAAAACCCACGGCCGCGACCTAAGCGATGGCATTGGGCATCGAAAGCCACACCGGGGACAATGATCAAGTCGATCTCCCCCGCTTCCGCCTCCTCCCCATCCGGCTTAGGCTCCCAAATGCCAAAAGCACCCTTCTGCAGCGATGCCGGACCGGTATAGCGCAACAGACGCAAATCATCGCCCACCACCAAAGGCAGAAAAAGGCGCTTCTGCTGATGCCAGCGCTCGATGAAAGCCGCCGTCTGCACCTCGCCGGGCAGCGCATGATAAAGTGCTACCTGCTCAGCAGCCTGAAACAGCGGAGACTCCTCTAACCGGCGCAAGATAAGCACCGATCGATCAAGCAATTCCGTCGCTGTAAACGCGCTCTTTTTGGCGGCCATATCTTTTCGTAGGGCCTGCTTGGCTTTGTAGATTTCCATCGGTCATTCCATTTTGAGCCTCCAACGACGGCAATGATTTTCCCTCCTTCAAGAGCTGAACCGCCTTCAGCAACGTAACGTCATCCTGCAAGAAGATGGGATAAAAGCCCTCATCGTCGAAGAAGTTACGCACGATATAAGCCTGCAACTGATTCTCAATCAGCTTGCCAGAGATCCGGATCAACGTCGGGCGCTTCTTGATGCCTTTCGTGGCTGCGAACTCCACAAACTCCTCTAATAAAGGCTGTTGCCGCAGATAAGTCTGCAACGCTTTCCAATCGCTATAAGCCGCGAAGCGTTCCCGGTTGCGATCGGAATAATCCAAGGCAAAGAGATAGAGCACGCCGCTATTCACTACGTTTGAGAAGTAAGAGGTGATGCCACTCGTGTCGCGCGGGATGAAAATATCCGGCATGATGCCCCCTCCCCCATAGACTGTACGGCCACCGATCGTCTGGTAACGCAAGGTGTCATCCAGTTTGATGCTATCCGCCGAGTCAAACTCACCATGCATGTAGCGGTTGTAAATATCCTGGTCATACTCCTCGTTGTTGCCCTTCTCATATTTCTTCTGGATGCAACGGCCGGAAGGGGTATAATAGCGAGCGATCGTCAAGCGCATCTCCGAGCCATCGCTCAGCGCCAATTGCGTCTGCACCAATCCCTTGCCATAGGTGCGCCGACCTACAATCATACCCCGGTCATTATCCTGGATCGCCCCGGAGAAGATCTCACTGGCCGAGGCCGAAGTCTCATCCGTCAAGACCACGATCGGATCCTGCTGGCAAGTGCCTGTCCCATTGGCATAGACATCCGAACGAGGGAAAGCCTTACCTTCCGTATAGACAATCAAGCGTCCCTTCGGCATGAACTCGTTGATCATATTGATCGCCGCCTCCATGTAACCGCCCGTGTTTCCACGCAGATCCACCACGAAGGCATGACAATCCTGTTGCTTCAATTTGGCGATCGCCGTTATGAACTCATTATAGGTGTTTCGCCCAAACTTACTTACCTTAATATAACCAATGCCTTTCGACACCTCATAAGCTACATCCACCGAGTTGACCGGTACATCGCCACGCGTCACCTCAAAAGCCAACAGATCAGGCTCGTTGCCACGCTTCACGCCTAAACGCACCGTGCTGTTTTTCAGCCCTCGCAACGTCTTCATGATCTCCGTCTGACTCTTCTTCACGCCCGAGAAGAGCGAATCGTTGATCGTGATGATCCGGTCGAAAGGCAGCAGACCCGCCTTTTCCGCAGGTCCCCCACTGATCACGCTGATCACCAAGATCGTATCAGTCTGCATATTAAAGGTAACGCCGATGCCACTGAAAGAGCCCTCCAGCTCCTCGTTCACCGCCAACGCCTCCTCCGCAGGGATATACACCGAGTGAGGATCCAACTCGCCAAAAATCTTCGGGATCGTGCTCTCCACCAAGTCACGCATGTTCACCGTATCCACATATTGCTCATCAATCATATCCAGGATAGCGTTGATCTTATTGCCACTCATATAGTTGCGGCGTTTCCCTTGGGTGATGGAGAGATAATGATTACCAATAAAAATACCCAAAGCGATGCTCGCCGCGATAATCACGGGTAACCATACGCCCAACCTACTCTGTTTACTCATACCTTCAATAGAAATTTATTAATCATTTAAGTCGATATAATCCACCGTGATACCCGCTCGCCGCAACAGCTCGATGCCATCCGCCAAGCGATAATCCTCCGAATACACCACGCGCCGAATGCCCGACTGGATAATCAGCTTCGCGCACTCAATGCAGGGCGAGGAGGTCACATAAATCGTAGCACCCCGGCTGCTATTGGAAGAGGCCGCCACCTTCGTGATCGCATTCGCCTCCGCGTGAAGCACATAAGGCTTCGTCCGGTTCGTCTCATCCTCGCATACATTCTCGAATCCGGCAGGTGTGCCATTGAAGCCATCAGAGATAATCATCTTGTCTTTCACCAAAAGTGCCCCCACCTGGCGACGCTTGCAGTACGAGTTCTCGGCCCAAATAGCGGCCATGCGAAGGTACCGCTTGTCCAATTCATGCTGTTTATCTGCTTTCTCGCACATTTTTTCTTACTATCTATTCCGTGAAGCGCGAAGGTAAAGAATAATTCGATTCCCTCTTCCCTTTCACGATTGCATTTCGATACTACGGGGAAAAATTCACGTGCCTACGGAAATTTATTCACGTAGTAACGCAAGCAACCTTCGCGTGCCTACGCGATTTTTTTCCGTAGTAGGTAACCAGCGAAATCGTTGACTCTTGTAGAGGTGAGGTCTGCCGGTCGGCAGGATTGCCCGTTGAGGAACTGTTTGAAATGGTGAGTGGTGACCTCATACAACTCAGCTGTCGCATACTTCCCAATTGTTTTTTTCATGTCAGCCCGTTGCTGGGCAAACCACAACAGGCTGACGTTTTTCTGGATTGTTTTCATTTTGTTCTCTATATAATATGTATAGAGAGAACAAATTAGAATGGCCTTATAGTTCGTCTGAATAGTAAGCTACCGGCAGCTTCCGGCAGTTATACTGCGATGCCATCACTTCACCGTAAGCCCCGGCAGAACGAAGGGCAAGGAAGTCACCACGATGTGCTTTGTTCAGCTCCACCTCTTTACCGAACACGTCGGAAGATTCGCAGATGGGACCTACTACGTCATACAGTTCGACTGGCTCATCGCTGCTGATGTTCTCGATACGGTGGAAGGCATCATACATGGCCGGACGGATCAGCTCCGTGAAGCCTGCATCCAGGATGGCGAACTTCTTGGTCTCTCCCTCTTTCACATAGAGCACACGGGAAATCAGTGTGCCGCATTGCGCGACGATAGAGCGACCCGGCTCGAAGTGCACCTGCTGACCTGGACGTACTTGCAGCAGGCTGTGGATCGCCGCGAAGTAGTTGTCGAAAGCGGGGATGGAGAGGTGATTGGGATGGTAATAGTCGATACCCAAGCCGCCACCAAAGTTCAGGTTCTCTACCACGATGCCCTTTGCCGCTAAGTCATCTTGGATCTCGTTGATGCGGATGGTCAAGTTGCGGAAAGCGGACATATCGGTGATTTGGGAGCCGATGTGGCAATGGATACCGATTAACCGCACATGCTTCATCTCGGCCAACCGGTCGGTTACGCTCGCCAACTGGCTGAGGTTGATGCCGAACTTGTTTTCCTTCATGCCCGTCGTGATCTTGGCGTGGGTGTGCGCATCCACCTCCGGATTGATACGCAGAGCAATGGAGGCCACCTTTTGCTTGGTTGCCGCCAGCTCGTTGATCACCTCTAATTCGGCCAAAGACTCTACGTTGAAGCAGAAAATGTCATTATCCAATCCCAAGTTAATCTCCCAATCGGCTTTGCCTACGCCGGCAAAGACAATCTTGTTGGCGGGGAATCCGGCATCGAGCGCGGCCTGTACCTCACCACCGCTCACGCAGTCTGCCCCCAACCCGTTCTGTGCGATCAACGCAAGCAGACGAGGATTGGCATTGGCTTTGATGGCGAAGTGCACGTGATAACCATATTTACTGGACTCGGCTTTTACGACATCCAAAGTGCGTTGCAGCAGGTCCATATCGTAATAGTAGAAGGGGGTAGGAAGTTGCTTGAACTTCTCTACGGGGAATGTGCCTTTGAGCATAGTTGTATCTGTATTTGTCTAAAAATAGGGGCAACCTTAAGGCTGCCCCTATCGTGAAGAGTTTATTTATTGTTGAATAAATGATCGCTTAATGCTTGCAGCGCTCGTCTCTTATCGGCTGCTTTCACTAATAAGGAGACGTTGAAGTTACTACCGCCGTAGGAGATCATGCGGACAGGTACATCTTTCATGGCTTGCACGATGCGCGCCTCGAAACCGATGTTGTCCCACTCCAGGTCGCCAACCACGCAGACAATGACCATATCCTCGTCCACAGTCACTGTGCCATATTTCTTCAGGTCGTCAACGATCTCATCCAGATGCTTGCGGTTGTCGATCGTTACACTCACACCCACCTCGGAGGTGGTTACCATGTCAATCGGTGTCTGGTAGTTCTCGAAGGTCTCGAACACCTTGCGCAAGAACCCTGTTGCCAATAGCATACGTCCACTCTTGATCTTGATGGAGATGATATTGTCTTTGGCGGCCACGGCCTTGATGCGCCCCTTCTCCATAGCGTTGGAGATCAGCGTGCCCGGAGCCTCGGGCTGCATCGTGTTGAGCAAACGAACGGGAATGTTGTTCAGCTTCGCCGGCAGAATGCAGGTAGGATGCAGGATCTTGGCACCGAAGTAAGCCAGTTCCGCAGCCTCTTCGAAGTTCAACTGACGTACCGGAGAGGTGCCCTCTACATAGCGCGGGTCATTGTTATGCATACCGTCGATGTCTGTCCAGATTTGGATCTCCTCCGCATTGATAGCCGCACCGATCAATGAGGCGCTGTAGTCGCTACCGCCACGCTGCAAGTTGTCGATCTCACCGTAAGCGTTGCGGCAGATGTATCCCTGCGTGATGAAGAGGTCTGCCTCGTTATGCTCATCCAAGAGCTTCTGCAGATGCTCCTTGATGTAAACGGGGTCTGGCTCTGCGTTCTTGTCCGTACGCATATAGTCCAAAGCGGGAATCAATACGGAGTTAACGCCGCACTCGTTGAGGTAGAGGTTCATCATGCCGGTAGAGATCAACTCGCCCTGTGCTAAAACAACCTTCTCCTCGAAAAGGGTGAACAGATCCTTCGTGAAGGTACGGATATATTCGAAATGATGCTTGATGAGTTCTTTGGCCTTCTGCTTATACTCCTCAGTGCTGTAGAGCTCTTCCACATGGCCCATGTATTTCATAGCCAATTTGTTGATGATCTCGTTCGCACCGTCTGGATTCTTTTTGTAGAGGTAGTCAGAGATCTCTACCAACGAGTTGGTCGTCCCTGACATGGCTGACAATACAACGATCTTACGGTCTCCCTGGATGAGTTTCGCTACATCTTTCATTCTCTGTGCAGATCCCACAGAAGTACCACCAAACTTTAAGACTTTCATTTTTCTTTCTTCTCTATAATTAAATTGTTCTCGCAATCTCCATATTTTACGACCGCGAAGGTATAAAAAAATTATTCTCTCACATCACTTAACCCTGCATTCTCGCATTTTACGATGCGGGCGGGGTAGTTGTGTACCAATGTATAATTGTGTGTGGTCATAATCACTGCGGTGCCTTGCTGGCAGATGTCGTGCAGCAACTGCACGATCTGTCCGCTGGTCTCCGGGTCAAGATTCCCGGTTGGCTCATCGGCTAAGATCAGCCTCGGATGGTTGAGCAAGGCACGGGCGATGGCGATACGCTGTTGCTCGCCTCCTGACAACTCATGGGGCATTTTATACCCTTTGTCAGGCATCCCTACTTGGCGCAGCACCTCCTCTATACGTGCCCTGATCTCCGCTTGTTTCTTCCAACCGGTCGCTTTGAGTACAAACTCCAGGTTCTTCCAGACAGAGCGATCGGTCAACAGTTGGAAATCTTGGAAGACAATACCTAACTTTCTTCGTAAGAAGGGGATATGCTTGCGCTTGATTTTGCGCAGGTCATATTCCATCAGCTGTGCCGCTCCCGCCTGTATAGGGATCTCGCAATAGAGCGATTTGAGGAGGCTGCTTTTGCCGGAACCGACCTTGCCAATCACATAGACAAACTCGCCACTACGAAGGGTAAACGAGGCCTCATGCAACACGCGATTCTCCTCACGGCGGATCTCTACGTTCTCTAATTGAAGGAGTATCTCTTCTTCCATGTTTTTCCGTCTGTGCTGTTGGTTGTTAACCTTTATGTCTCTTTTTCAACTCACGAGCCAGGTCGTCGATGCGTAATCCCTTGCTGGTGAGCAATACGATGAGGTGATAAATAAGGTCTGAAGCCTCATAGATCAACCGATCCTCGGTGCCGTTTGTTGCCTCGATCACGGTCTCCACGGCCTCCTCGCCCACTTTCTGTGCCATGCGGTTGATTCCCTTCTGGAACAATGTAGTGGTGTATGAGCCCTCCGGCATCTCGTGGCGGCGACGCTCGATGAAGTTCTGTAAATACTTCAAGAAAAGAATGTCCTCCTCGTTCTTCTCTCCAAAGCAGGTGTCTGTACCCTTGTGGCAGACGGGGCCGGCAGGAATAGCCTTGACCAACAGGGTGTCATTGTCGCAATCCGGTGTGATGCTCACCACGCTCAGTGTGTTCCCACTGGTCTCCCCCTTCATCCATAAACGGTTTTTCGTGCGGCTAAAGAAGGTTACTTTGCCGCTGCTCAAGGTTTGCTCCAAAGCTTCCTCATTCATGAAGCCCAACATCAATACTTTATTCGTGTTGTTGTCTTGTATGATGGCCGGGATCAATCCGCCCATTTTCTCAAAATCTAATGTCATTGTTTGTATGCTATATGTTTATAATCTTACATTAATGCCCTCTTGACGAAGGTATTGCTTCAACTCGCTGATACGTATCTCCTCAAAATGGAAGACGCTGGCCGCCAAGGCTGCATCGGCTTTTCCCATCGCGAAGGTGTCTCTGAAATGGACCGGCTCGCCAGCTCCTCCAGAGGCAATAACGGGGATATGCAATGCATCGGCCAATGTGGCCAAGGCCTCGTTGGCATAGCCTTGCTTTACGCCATCATGGGTCATGCTGGTAAAGAGAATCTCTCCCGCCCCCCGGCTTTCGGCTTCGGCCGCCCATTGAAAGAGGGAACGTCCGGTGGGTACACGTCCGCCGTTGAGGTAGCAGAACCAGTCTCCTTGTTCCTGGTTGGCGTCTATGGCGACCACACAGACCTGACTGCCAAAATGTTTGGCTATCTGCTCAATCAGATCGGGGTTACGCAGGGCCGCTGAATTGATAGACACCTTATCGGCTCCGGCGCTCAGCAGGCGATCCACGTCTTGCAACTCATTGATGCCTCCGCCCACGGTGAAGGGAATGCTGATGTGCGCCGCCACCTTTTTCACCAGTTCCGTGAAGGTCTTCCGTCCCTCATGCGATGCGGTGATGTCTAAATAAACCAGCTCGTCAGCTCCTTCTCGACTGTAGAGTGCCCCTAATTCCACAGGGTCGCCCGCATCGCGGAAGTTGACGAAGTTGACACCCTTGACCGTTTTGCCGTCTTTGATGTCTAAGCAAGGAATAATGCGCTTGGCTAACATATCGTTGTCGTTTATAGGAATGGAAGTAAGTCTTTCAGTTTGATTTTTCCTTCGTAGATGGCCTTGCCAAAGATAACCGCAGGAATGCCCGCCTCGTTTAAGCGCTCGATGTCTGCTACGGAGCTCACACCACCACTGGCTATCAGCGTCAGGTTAGGCAGCGCGTCCAGGATTTCTTGGTAAAGGTCTATGGAGGGCCCTTGCAACATGCCGTCGCGGGCGATGTCTGTACAGATCACTTGTGTGATCCCTTTATGATAATAGGACTCGATGAAGGGGATCAACTCCAGGTCGGTTGTCTCTTTCCAACCGTTGATCGCTATCTTCTTCTCCTTGGCATCTGCCCCTAAGATGATTCGCTCACTGCCGAATTTGGTGATCCATGCGGCGAAGGTTTCCGGTTGCTTGACGGCGATGCTGCCACCCGTCACCTTTTGGGCACCACTCTCAAAAGCAATTTCCAGGTCGCCCTCCTCTTTCAATCCCCCTCCAAAATCGATGAGCAACGAGGTGCGCGAGGCCAATCGCTCCAAGATGCGGTAGTTCACGATGTGTCCCTCACGTGCGCCATCTAAATCGACCACATGCAGACGATGGATTCCGTTGTCTTCAAACTGTTTGGCTACCTCTAAAGGATCCTCGTTATAGATCTTCTGGGTAGCGTAGTCACCCTGGGTAAGTCGCACACACTTACCCTCAATCAGATCAATCGCTGGAATTAATTCAATCATAGCTGCAGGAAATTTTTAAGGATTTGCTCGCCTACGCTACCACTCTTCTCGGGGTGGAACTGTGTGGCGTAGAAATTATCTTTGTGAAGGGAGGCACTAAAGGGCAGGATATAGTCGGTCGTCGCTGCGGTAAAGTCGTTGAGAGGTACATAATAACTATGTACGAAATAGACAAACTGCCCCTCTAAACCGCCTTCAAACAGCGCGCTCTGTACGTTTGTCAAGGTGTTCCAACCCATGTGGGGCACCTTATCCTCATGCCGCGTCGGTTGGAAGCGCTTCACTTCTGTCGGGAAGATACCTAAACAATCGGCGTTGCCCTCCTCAGAGTGTTGGCACATCAGCTGCATACCTAAGCAAATGCCCAAGACGGGTTGCTTCAGGCTCTTGATGACTTGATCCAATTGGTGGGCACGCAGGTATTCCATCGTGGTGAAGGCCTCGCCTACCCCCGGAAAAATCACCTTGTCCGCCTTGCGCAACAATGCAGGGTCGGCCGTGATGATCGGGGTCACGCCTAAGCGCTTCAGTGCGTAATCCACCGAATAGATATTTCCGGCATTATATTTGATAATCGCAACATCCATTGTTGTTTTGTTTATATTTGAGCCGCAAATGTAGCAAATTATCATTACATAGCGGTTGTTTATCAATGAAATTACTATCGGCGGCTTTGGAAGAAACGCCGCATTTCGTCTGCGCATTCCGCTTCTAAGATGCCTCGTTTGACTTGTGCCTTCGGATGGAAAGCTTTTGGGGCAAAGCGGGAATAACCTCTTTTCTCGTCGGCCGCGCCATATACGATTGTGCCAACTTGTGCCCATCCGATCGCTCCGGCGCACATCACGCAAGGTTCAACTGTGACATACAGCGTGCAGTCTGTAAGATATTTAGCACCTAAGGCATTCGTGGCAGCCGTAATGGCTAATAACTCGGCATGGGCAGTCACATCGTGCAGTCGTTCCATCTGGTTGTGCGCACGGGCAATGATTCTCCCTTGACAGGCAATAACCGCTCCTACGGGTACCTCTCCCTCCTCTGCGGCGAGGCGAGCCTCGCTCAGTGCCTGTCGCATGAAATAGGTGTCATCAAACGGCTGGATCATCGGCGCATCTCGTTTTCGTTGAATAGGGTGGGATAATCCTCCTCCAACACTTTTAAGACGTGCGATAGGATGGTCTCTCTATACCAACGGGATTTATTGACAATCTTGTATTTGGATAAGTAGCGCTTCACCGCCTTATGCTCCTCGTCGTTCAGCATAAAGGTGACTTTGTGAACCCTGGGATGGTTCGGTTGTGCGGGTGAATATTTGCGTACCAACTTCATGTGGACAAAAGTAGGTAGGATTATGGAGATATGAAAGAAAATAACACTAATTTCGCGAATAACGATAGAGAATCAGGCGTAAACAGACGAAAGTATGCCAACCGCATTTGAGATAGGCCGTGAGGGTGAGCGTGTGGCTCGCCAATTCCTGGAGCAGAAGGGTTATCTGATCTTGGAACAGAATTGGCATTGGCATCATTATGAGTTGGATTTGGTGGCACGCCAAGGCGATGAGCTGGTGATTGTGGAGGTCAAGACGCGTGGCGTGGACTTCTTGGTCGATCCGGAGGAGGCTGTGGATCAAGGGAAGATCCGGAGGACCGTGGCGGCGGCTGATGCCTACGTGCGCTATACGGATGGCGACTTGCCTGTCCGTTTTGACCTGGTTTTCGTAACGCTGACAAAGGGGCATTCGGAGGTAGAACATATAGCCGATGCTTTCATGGCTCCTTGTCGCTAACTAAAAGAACAATATGAATATAGAGGATGTACGAACCTACTGCTTGACCTTGCGCAACACGACGGAGTGTCTGCCGTTCGATGATGTGTCGTTGGTGTTTAAGGTGGAAAATAAAATGTTTCTGCTTCTTCCGCTGGATGCGGCGGAACCTTACGTGGCTGTGAAATGTAGCACGGATTATACCGATGAGCTGCGTGATCGTTACCGGGCAGTAGAGCCGGCCTACCATTTTAATAAGAAATATTGGAACATGATTTACCTCAATCAAGACATGAGCGATGAGGAGATCAAGCGTTGGATTCATCACTCTTATCGGGAGGTGATCGCCAAGTTACCTAAGAAAATCAGCGTGCTTTATGTCGATGCCTAAGTTAACAACGGAAAAACCACGGATCATCCGTGTGGAAGAGACCCATTCCTCCAATAGCTTGTTGCGAGAATGGTTGGAGCGAGAGTCTTTGCCGAACTGCAGTGCGATTGTGGCTGATTTCCAGACAGCCGGTCGCGGACAGTTGGGGAATGTATGGGAGTCAGAGAAGGGCAAGAATTTGACCTTTAGCTTGGTGCTTTATCCGCAAGCGCTACCTGTCAAACAACAATTTTTGATCTCTCAGATCGCGGCGCTCAGTGTCAAGGAGACTCTGGACGCTTATACGGAGGGCATCTCGATCAAATGGCCTAACGATATCTATTGGCAAGACAAGAAAATCTGTGGCATGTTGATTGAAAATGACTTAGCGGGGCATAACTTGCTCCGTTCGATCATCGGGATTGGTATCAACGTAAACCAAACCATGTTTCGTGGGGATGCGCCTAATCCGGTATCGTTGTGGCAGATTCTCAAGCAAGAGGTGGATCGGGAAGTGGTGCTGCGTCAGTTCTTGAGCCGTTTCGAGGCCTACAACCAAGCCCTGTCAACGGGAGAAAAGGCCTTGATTCATGCTCGCTATATGAAAGCGCTTTATCGAAGGGAGGGTTATCATCCCTACACGGATGCGCAAGGTGCTTTCTCGGCACGGATTTATGGCATTGAACCGACAGGGCATTTATTGTTGCAAGATACAGCAGGGACCATTCGTCGCTACGCATTCAAGGAGGTGTCTTACTGCCTCTCGAAATGAATATACACAAAAAAGGACTGTTTTGACACAGCCCTTTTTTGTTGCTTGAAAAGCTATTCTTTTATTGTTTGTGCTCCTCAATCCACTTGCGTGCATTGACAAAGCCCTCGATCCATGGCGTAACCTCGTCTGCTTGACGATCAGCGGGATAGTAGCCGCACTGCCAAGGGAACATCGCACGCTCGGGGTGAGGCATCATCGCCAAATGACGGCCATCCTGTGAGCAAACGCCTGCTACTGACCAAGGTGAGCCGTTCGGGTTGGCGGGATAACCCTCGTAGTTATATTTTGCTACGATGTGGTAAGCCGACTCCTCATAGGGGAACTGGAACTTACCTTCGCCGTGTGCTACCCAAACACCTAACTTCGTGCCGCTCAGCGAACCGAACATCACAGAGTGGTTTTTCGGAATCTCCAAGGTGACAAAGTTAGACTCGAACTTGTGCGAGTCGTTGTGTACCATCTTGTGCTTCTGAGCATGCTCCGGATAAACCAAGCCCAACTCTGCCATCAACTGACAGCCGTTGCAGATACCCATACTCAAGGTGTCAGGACGAGCGTAATAATTCTCGATAGCCTTCTTCGCCTTCTCATTGTAAAGGAAGCCACCCGCCCAACCTTTGGCAGAGCCTAATACATCGGAGTTGGAGAAACCACCACAGAAAACGATCATGTTGACATCCTCTAAGGTCTCACGGCCACTCGCCAAGTCGGTCATGTGTACGTCCTTCACATCAAAGCCGGCCAAATAGAGGGCGTAAGCGGTCTCACGCTCACACTGTGTACCCTTCTCGCGGATCACAGCCGCCTTCACGCCACTCGGTGTACGACGATCAGCGCTGACACCGTAGTCGGCCAACTTCCCGGTGAATGACTTGTGGAACTTATACTCCAACGGTTGCATCTTGTAGTTCTCGAAACGATTGCCGGCACAGACGTTACCGCTCTGCTTCACATCCAGTTTATAAGAGGATTCATACCAAACATCACGCATGTAGTCGATGCCAAAGTGATACTGAATACCCTCCTTCGAAACTAAGATGTGGCGCTCCTCGGTCGGACGAGCGATAAGGGCGAAGCCTACGCCCGCCTCACGCATCAAGTGCTCGAACGCCTTCTTCTCCTTCACCTGCAACAGGATACCCGGATTCTCGGCGAAGAGAATCTTCACGATGTCTGCCTCGTTGATGGCATCGAGATCGACCTCCAAACCGCCCTCTACGTTGGCGAAACACATCTCCAACAGGGCTGTGATCATACCACCGGCAGAAATATCGTGACCAGCCAATACCAAACGTTGCTCGATAGCGGACTGAACGGCATTGAATGCGTCTCGGAAATACTCGGCATCCTTCACGGTCGGAACCTCATCACCCAACTTGTTCAAAGCTTGAGCGAAAGCGGAGCCTCCTAACTTCAACGTGTCGAACGAGAAGTCTATATAATATAGGTAGCTGTTCTTGTCGTGTGCCAAAACCGGAGAAACGATCTTGCGGATGTCGCTTACCTCACCCGCCGCAGAGATAATCACCGTACCCGGAGCGATGACCTTATCCTCACCATACTTCTGCGTCATGGAGAGCGAATCCTTGCCGGTCGGGATATTGATGCCTAAGCTGCAAGCGAAGTCAGAAGCGGCCTGCACAGCGGTGTAGAGACGTGCGTCCTCACCCTCGTTGCGGCAAGGCCACATCCAGTTAGCGCTCAATGAGATACCGGCTAATTGATCGGTCAGCGGAGCGAAAACGATGTTGGTCAATGCCTCGGCGATAGCCATTACAGAACCGGCAGCCGGATCCACCATCGCTACCTGCGGAGCGTGACCGATAGAGGTGGCGATACCAGCCTTGCCTCTGTAATCCAAGGCCACAGCACCCAAGTCGCTCAACGGCAACTGCAACTCACCTTGGCACTGCTGGCGAGCGATCTTACCCGTCACAGAGCGATCGACCTTATTGGTCAACCAATCTTTACAAGCGACAGCCTCCAATTGGAGCACATTCTCCAAATAGTGGTGTAACTCAGACTCTTTATAAACAACCGGTTGATAGGCTGTCTCTACCGTGTGGTCGGTCATGATCGTACGAGGCGGCTTACCAAACATGTACTCCAGCTTGATGTCGATCGGCTTCACCCCATCGGCCTGCTCGAAGACAAACTTCATATCGTTGGTTGTCTCACCTACGACATACATCGGCGCACGCTCACGATCGGCGATGCGTTTCACGCGAGCCACATCCTCCTCCTTCATCAAGAGGCCCATACGCTCCTGGCTCTCGTTGCCGATAATCTCCTTGGCGGAAAGTGTCGGGTCGCCAATCGGCAATTTGCTCATATCAATATGGCCTCCGGTGGCCTCGACCAACTCTGAGAGACAGTTGAGGTGTCCGCCAGCGCCGTGATCGTGGATAGAAACAATCGGATTCTCATCGCTCTCCGCAATCGCACGGATCACGTTGGCCGCACGTTTCTGCATCTCCGGGTTGGCACGCTGCACGGCGTTCAACTCGATACCGCTGGTGTACTGACCGGTGTTCACAGAAGAGACAGCACCACCGCCCATACCGATGCGATAGTTATCACCACCAATCACAACCACCTTCTCGCCCGGCTGCGGATCGCCCTTCAAGGCATCCCGTTTGTTGGCGTAACCCACACCACCGGCCAACATAATCACTTTGTCATAGGCATATTTCTTGTCATTCTCCGCATGCTCAAAAGTCAGCAACGAGCCACAGATCAGCGGTTGACCAAACTTGTTGCCGAAATCAGAAGCACCGTTGGAGGCCTTGATCAAGATCTGCTCCGGCGTTTGATAGAGCCAGGGGCGAGGATCCAAAATCTTCTCCCATTCCCGGGCGCCCTCTGTGCGCGGATAAGCGGTCATATAAACGGCGGTTCCTGCGATGGGCAAAGAGGCCTTACCACCGCCCAGACGGTCACGAATCTCACCACCCGTACCGGTAGCCGCGCCATTGAATGGCTCAACGGTCGTCGGGAAGTTGTGTGTCTCCGCCTTCAGCGAGATCACGGTGTCAATCTCTTTTACCGCGAAGAAATCCGGTTTGTCGGCCGATTGGGGAGCGAACTGCTCCACCTTCGGCCCCTCATTGAAGGCCACATTATCTTTGTAAGCAGAAACCAACTTGTTCGGATTCTCTTGCGAGGTCTTCTTGATCAGGGCGAAGAGTGAGCTCTCCTTCTCCTCGCCATCGATGATGAAGGTACCACCGAAAATCTTGTGGCGGCAGTGCTCTGAGTTCACCTGTGAGAAGCCAAACACCTCGCTATCAGTCAGCTTTCGGCCCAACTTCTGGCTCACCTCGTTCAGGTAGGCGATCTCCTCCTGGCTCAATGCCAAGCCCTCTTGCTGGTTGTAGGCCTCCAAATCCTCGATATAGACGATGGGATCGGGTTGCTTGCTGATGGTGAAAATCGCTTGATCCAGCCCGTTGTAGATACGTTGCAACATCGGGTCATGCTCAGCCTCGCCCGAAGCCACAGGGAAATACTCCTCGATGCGGGAGATACCCGTCAGACCCATGTTCTGGGTGATTTCCACGGCGTTGGTACTCCACGGAGTGATCATCTCCCGGCGGGGTCCCACGAACCAGCCTTCCAACGTTTCGGAAGGCAGCGGCGTAGCCTCGCTAAAGAGCCACACCAACTTCTGTGTGTCCTCAGGGGAGAATGCCTGCTGCGCCTCTACTGCCAGCACGCTCTTCGCTGAAGATTGAAAGAATAGAATCATATCTTATTAGTTTGTATTAATCTCTTGATTACGAATCTGCTTATCTTAGAAAGCGCAAATTTAGGCAAAATTTCGATTCGCACATAAAAAAAGAACCGCAAGGTAGCGACTGTATTTCAGCCACCGCCTTGCGGCCCCCTTTTTTTAGTTAGGATTGAGGATTTAGGAATGAGGACTTACAAATCCTAACTCCTAATTCCTCATTCCTAATTAAAAAGAATTCCTAACTCCTAATTCCTCACTTTACGAAGACTTTCTCCGTAATTCTCTCCTTGCCCTTCTGGATGACAACTACATAGATGCCAGCCTTGGCGGGAACCTGTGTGAGATAAGAAACCTCGTCGTTGAAGAGCGTCTGGCCTGTTACCGAGTAGATCGCTACCTGCAGCGGCTCTGCCGGAGACACCACAATCGCACCCTTTACGGTGTAGAGCTGTGAGCCTTCGGAGATGGCCTCAATCTCGGTTGGATTCAGCTCGACGCCTTCGATTGTCACCTTAATATTCTGATTTACACTGCGCACCACATACTTTCCATCCGACGCACGGGGTGTCAAGGTCTCGCCAAGACTGGTCTTCACTACCACTTTTGATTGGTCGTATGCCGGATCCAATGTCAAGGAGAACACAAAATCGTAGAAGACAACCTCTTTTGTGATTAGGACTATTTGCGGTCAACTAATTTAGTTAAACCACAGGGGTCTCAAAAAACCATTACTACGGAAAAAAAATCTCGTAGGCACGCGAAGGTTGCTCGCGTTACTACGTGAAGAAATTTCCGTTACTACGTGAATAAATTTCTGTTACTACGTGAATAAATTTCCGTAGGCACGTGATTTTTTCTCCGTAGTATCGAAATGCGACCGTGAAAGGGAAAGGGAAATCGAATGATGGGTGTATATAACAAAAAAAGGATGCCCCTGACGGAGCACCCTTTATTATAGCCTTGTGTAAGACAGTCTCTATTAGAGCTGGATCCAACGCACGTACGCGAAGTCCATGCGGTGAGGCAATTCCTTATGCTGCGGGAACACGCGGAAGCTAACCTTGTGGTTGCCTGCCTCAGACGGAGTCAGCTTCAACTCAAAGAAGAGCTTGCTACCCTCTGTCTTCTTCAACTCAAACTGATAGCTCTTCACGAAGCGGAGATCATGCTTCTCCGGATCCTCTTTCACAACCACCATCTCAGCACCTAACATACCTTGCAACTCGTGACGATCGATCACCAAGTTGAAGTTGTAGTCCTGGCCTACTACCAAACCAGAAGCGTTGATGTCTTTGTCGCAAGAGAAGTTCTCTACCTGGAAGCTATCCCAGTGCTGAGCCACCTCTTCCTTCCAAGCAGCCACCTCTTTCGCCACCTTGTAGCCATCGGCTGTGATGTGCGCGGAGCGAGTAGCCAACTTGTGATAGAAACGATCCTCGTAGTCGTCCAACATACGCTTCATCGTATAATCCGGAGCGATCTTCGTGATGGAGTTCTTGATATACTGGATCCAGTCAGGTGAATAGCCCTTGCTGTTCTTCGCGTAGTAAGTCGGGATGATCTCGTTCTCCAACATGTGGTAGATCGTAGCGGCATCCAACTGATCCTGGTACTGCTGGTTCTCGTAAGTACGCTTGTCGGTCAACGCCCAACCAGCGCCCTCTTTGTAACCCTCATACCACCAACCGTCGAGCACAGAGAAGTTCAGCACACCGTTCATCTCGGCCTTCTCGCCAGATGTACCAGAAGCCTCCAACGGACGTGTCGGCGTGTTCAACCATACATCTACACCCGAGATCAAGCGGCGAGCTAAACGCATGTCGTAGTTCTCCAAGAAGATGATCTTACCCAAGAACTCCGGACGGCGAGAGATCTCGACGATATGCTTGATCAAGCCCTGACCACCACCATCGGCGGGGTGAGCCTTACCGGTGAATACGAACTGGATGGGGAACTGCTCGTTGTTGACGATCTTCGCCAAACGATCCAAGTCAGTGAACAACAGGTGCGCACGCTTGTAAGTAGCGAAACGACGACCGAAACCGATCAAGAGGGCGTTCGGGTTGATCTTCTCCAAGATAGAGACTACCTTTGAGGGATCGCCCTGGTTCTTCAACCAGCTATCCTTATATTGTACACGGATATAGTCGATCAACTTCTTCTTCAAGGTCTTGCGGATCTCCCAGATCTCCTCATCGGGTACATCCTGGATAGCCTCCCAACGCTTGCGATTCGATTGATCCGCAAACATCTCCGCGCCTAACTTCTGCTCGTAGAACTTCTTCATCTCCGTAGCAGCCCATGTCGGCATGTGTACACCGTTGGTGACATAACCTACGTGCAACTCATCGGGGAAGTAGCCCTTCCATACCGGAGCGAACATGCGCTGAGAAACCTTACCGTGCAACCAGCTTACGCCGTTTGCCTCTTGGCAAGTATTCAAAGCGAACACGCTCATGGAGAACTTATCGTTAGAGCCCGGATTCTCACGACCCATGTCGATGAACTCCTGCCAGCTGATACCTAACTTGCCGGGGAACTCGCCCATGTAACGGCCGAAGAGACCCTCGTCGAAATAGTCGTGGCCTGCGGGAACCGGTGTGTGAACCGTGTAAAGCGCTGACGCACGAACCACCTCCAACGCCTGGTTGAATGAGAGGCCCTCGTTCTGGATATAATCCACCAAACGCTGCGCGTTGATCAAAGCGGCATGGCCCTCGTTGCAGTGGTAAACCTGCTTCTTGATGCCCAACTTGTTCAACATCAAGATACCACCGATACCCAACAGATACTCTTGCTTCATACGGTTCTCCCAATCGCCACCATAGAGTTGGTGTGTGATGGAGCGATCCCACTCGCTGTTCTGCGGAATATCCGTATCCATCAAATACAAAGGTACACGGCCTACGCTAACCTTCCAGATATTGGCGTAAACGATACGACCGGGATAGGGAACCTCCAACACCATCGGCTCGCCGTTTGACTGCATCACCTGCGTCAAGGGCAAAGCGTTGAAGTTTTGCGGCTCATAGTTAGCGATCTGCTGACCGTCCATAGAAAGGGACTGCGTGAAATAACCATAACGATACAAGAAACCAACCGCACACATGTCGATGTTGCTATCGCTGGCCTCTTTCAAATAGTCACCGGCCAAGACACCAAGGCCACCAGAGTAAATCTTTAATACATTCGTCAAGCCATACTCCATGCTGAAATAAGCGACGGAGGGATGAGCCTTCGTAGGCTTTACGTCAACGTAAGCCTTGAAATCGGCATAAACCTTCTTGATCTCAGCCATGAGGTCCTTATCCGCGAGGATCTCCTCCATGCGATTGTGAGAGAGGTTTTGCAACAATAACACAGGGTTACCTTCGGTTGACCGCCACAAAGCGGGGTCGATCTTACCGAACAGTTTAGCACCTTCGTGATTCCAAACCCACCACAGGTTGGTAGCGATCTCTTGAAGGGGCTCCAGCTGCTGCGGCAACTTTGAATGAGAATACACGTCCTTCCAAACAGGACTGTTAGCATTGTTCGCCTTAATTTTCATTATCGTGAATTTAAAGTGTTTGTTTCTTTTCTAAAAAACGGTCGCGAAGATACGCATTATCTCGCTATCTATGAGCATAATTTACTTATTTCTTTCCGCAGCATGTCGCAGTGCAATGTCGAACGCCTGTTCATAATAGCGAATAAACTTGCTCCATTCTGCCTTTGTAGCCAAGTCAAAGCAACGTTGCTTAACGCGCTTCATCTCCTTATCTGTCAGCTTCGTAAGTGTCAAGATCGACTCCTTGATCGCATCGGCCACCTCGAAGTAGTTGAAATCGTCGCGATCGACGACGGCCACGCCCTCGCAAATGTCTTTTCCGGAGAGCGATTTGCGTGCCCAGAGGCCAAATCCAGCCAAATCAGTGGTGATCGTGGGGATGCCAAAGGCCACACTCTCCAACGGGGTATAACCCCAAGGCTCGTAATAGGAGGGATAGGCTGTCGCATCCATACCGATCAAGATGTCATAATAGGGCTGGTTGAAGATGCCATCCTTGCCATCCAAATAGCAGGGCACGAAGATAATCTTCAGCTTCTGGCTGGCACTGTTGGTAAAGCCGGCGCTATTGATATAGTTGAGCACCCTATCCTCGGGCATGTTGTTCAGCCAATGGGTGATGAAGGGCAGCTGCAGGGGAGCCTTTGTCTCGATATCCTGCTCCAGCACCTCTTTCAGGTCGGCTCTCGGCGCACGTGTCCATGCCGGCACCATGATGAAGGCCACCAACTCACGTTGCAAACGGCCACTGGTGCGCACCCGGTTCATCGCCTCGATAAACACGTCAATACCCTTATTCCGATACTCATAGCGTCCGCTGGTCGATACCAACAAGGCATCCGGATCAATCGGGCAACCGGTCAGCTTCTCCGCCACCTTGATCAAAGCCGCCCGCGCGGCAGCCCGCTTTTGCTTGTAGGTCTTGATCTCCGGCACGAAGTTCGGCTCGAAGCCATTCGGAGTCACGATGTCTGGCTCCTTGTCGAGCAATTGCTTGCACTCACGCGCCGTAATGTCGCTCACCGTCGTGAAGCAATCCACATGATGCGCCGCCTGCTTCTCCACGGAATGCTTCGCCTCCATGTTCAGCTCGCGCGCCATCTGATCGCCGTTGTAGCCATCCATGTAGGCATACAACGCTTTGTTATTGCCCGCGATGGAACGGCCGATCGAGGTCGCATGGGTCGTGAAGATCGTCGCGATCGCAGGGATGTGCTGCTGGATATAGAGCGCACCCATCGCCAACATCCACTCATTGAAGAGGCCAACCACCTGCTTCTGCTCCAAATGATAGAAATGATAGAAGCTTTCCATCACCTTACCTACGGCCAAAGCAAAGATGCAAGACTCGTCATAATCGCCATACGCATGAATGGAATCCACCTGGAAACGCTCCCACATCGTATAGAAGAAGGCATCGCGCTCCTTAAAGAAAGGCTTAAAATCCACCAAGATCACCGGAGGATTACCCGGCACATTCCAACGACCAACCTTAACCTTCAATTGGTCAACCGCCTCGGCGTTCACACACCAATCAGCAAATAACTTATCATCAACTACAAAATCGGGAGCCGTCTTATCACCCCACACATCCGGGCCGATAAAGATAACCTTATCATTTAATAATTGCTGCAATGTATGCGCTTTCGTCGAAAGAACTGTGTATATACCACCTACTTTATTACAAACCTCCCAGCTACTCTCAAACAGATAATCCGGAGTCTTTACCTTGTCATTCATATTTGAATTGTTTGTCATCAACGTTTTTGAGCGCACAAAGATAGTGTATTTTTGTTTTTTATCATTGCATGTTGTCTATTTTCATTACATTATTCCTACATTTGCGCATATTTAAATGAGATTATTATGGCTAAAAGAAGAATTTTGAAGAAAGAGATCGGTCACATAGCTGGCGAGTTGTTCACCGAGGCCCTGGTTTGCCGCCTCTACATCCCGGGAGTGGATCCCGCCCAAGCAGACAGCCTCATGGCACGGATCTTGGACATGCAAGATGAGTTTATCGTAAGAGCCGGACGCCCCGACGGGAAAGACAATTCCCAATTAGTAAAGGCCTATTACCGGGATCTGAAAGCCGATTTACAAAAGGAGGTGAACGCGATCGGCGAGGCGATTTCCGCATTGAGCAAATAAGCCTTACGAAGAAGATGAGAAAAGCAATCAGCAAAGCATTGCTCCGCTTGGCGGGGTGGAAATTAGGTCCGACCGAGGGGGTGGATACCCCGAAGTGTGTGATTTGTGTAGCGCCACATACCAGCAACTGGGATTTTGTCGTCGGGAAGCTGTTTTATACGGCGATTGGCTGCAATGCCAACTTCTTGATCAAGAAAGAATGGTTTTTCTTTCCGTTCAACCTGTTGTTCAACGCCTTGGGAGGTGTTCCGATCGACCGCAGCCAACGTACCTCCGTCACCGACCAGATGGTAGCTCGCTTCAACACACAAAGCCGGATGCAATTGGCCATCACGCCGGAAGGCACACGCAAACGTGTAGAGGTTTGGAAAAAGGGATTCTACTATATCGCATTGGGAGCCCAGGTTCCCATTCTCGTGGCTTATATCGACTATAAGAAGAAGGAGGCGGGCATGAAAGCCCTCTTCCACCCCACCGGCGATCTGGAGAAAGACCTGGCAACGATCCAAGCCATGTACAAGGGCGTGACCGCCTGCCATCCTGAACAGTTCGCCCAAGGATAATCTCCAGCGGGCGAATGTATGGACAGAACAAACAACATAACACCTTATAATCGCAGAACAACCATGGCAGAAGAATTACGTATCAGCATGATACAATCCCATATCATTTGGGAAGATCAAGAAGAGAACCTTTGCTACTACGGCGAATTGCTTCGCCGAGTGAGTGGACGAACCGATTTGGCTATCCTCCCGGAAACCTTCACCACCGGCTTCTCGATGGATGTGGCTCGCTTGGCGGATCCGATGGAAGGCAAGACCATCGCTACCGTCAAAGCGTGGGCAAGCAAATATGGCATGGCCGTGATGGGTAGCTTCCTTTGTAAAGAGGACGATCGCTATTTCAACCGTGCCTTTTTCATCACACCCGAAGGCGAAGTGACGACCTACGACAAACATCACCTGTTCCGCATGGCCGATGAGCACAAATCGTTCACACCAGGCGAGAAGCTGACGATCGTGGAGTATAAGGGTTGGAAGATCTGTATGCAAGTATGTTACGACCTTCGCTTCCCTGTCTGGACACGCAACGTGAACAACGCTTATGACCTGCTCATCTATGTGGCCAACTGGCCGGAGGTGCGCAAGAAGGCTTGGAAGACCTTGCTGCATGCGCGTGCCATCGAGAATATGGCTTATGTTTGCGGCGTGAACCGCGTGGGCGTGGATGGCAAGGGCTTGACCTATCGGGGCGACTCGATGGTGATCGACCCTAAAGGCAAGAAGATCGCCACCGCCGGCAAACGGGAAGAGATCACCCGTACCTGCGTCATCAAGAAATCAGAGTTAGAGGCCTTCCGTGAGAAATTCCCCGCCTGGAAGGATGCGGATAGCTTCCATTTAGATTGATTCCCCTCTCTCCCTGCGATGCGCTCTCCCCGTATCGCAGGGTTTCTTTTTCCCCTCCTAACCATCCTCCCAAACAGCTTCGCAGCTACGCGAACACTCCTCGCGGGCCCCTCTCGCGATTTCGCGAGGCCATTCAAAAGGCTTTCAAGCGACCTTAGCGACCGGCAAAAGAAAAGGGCAGCCTTTTGAGCTACCCTTATTTCTATGCTTGTTTCCCGAGCGGGGACGATTAGTTGTTCTCCGGACGGAGCTTACGAACCGTTACCGCTGTCTGCCACATCTCGCTCTCGCGCAATGCCTTCAACTCTGCGTTCAACTTATCGCGATAATCAGGCTTAGAGTTAGAGTCGATAGAGATCTGTGCCTCGTTACCTGTCTTCACGCTGTGATACAACTTCTCAACAACCGGCTTGATCGCATCGTGGAACGGGCCCATCCAATCCAACGCACCACGCTGAGCCGTCGTAGAGCAGTTTGCGTACATCCAATCCATACCGTTCTTCGCGAACAACGGCATCAATGACTGTGTCAACTCCTCAACAGTCTCATTGAATGCCTCAGAAGGTGTGTGACCATTCTCACGCAATACCTCATACTGAGCCAACAGCAAGCCCTGGATAGCGCCCATCAAAGAGCCACGCTCGCCCGTCAAGTCAGAAGTAGCCTCGCGGATGAAAGTCGTCTCAAACAGATAACCTGAACCAATACCGATACCCAGTGCCAACGTACGATCCAAAGCCTTGCCCGTAGCATCCTGGTAAACCGCATAAGAAGAGTTCAAACCACGGCCCTCCAAGAACATAGAGCGCAATGACGTACCGGAACCCTTCGGAGCGACCATGATCACATCAATGTCAGCGGGAGGAACTACACCCGTACGATCGTTCCAAGTGATCGCAAAACCATGAGAGAAATACAATGCCTTACCCGGTTTCAAGTAGGGTTTCATAGTCGGCCAAACAGCCATCACAGCGGCATCAGAGAGCAAGCACATGATGATTGTACCCTTCTCACAAGCCTCCTCGATGCTGAACAGCGTCTCGCCCGGTACCCAACCATCGGCAATCGCCTTCTCGAAAGTCTTGCCTTGACGCTGGCCAACGATCACGTTGAAACCATTATCGCGCAGGTTCAAGCTCTGACCCGGACCTTGTACGCCATAACCAATCACAGCGATTGTCTCGTCTTTCAAAATCTCTCTTGCTTTCTCCAACGGAAACTCTTCACGGGTCATCACATTCTCGATAACACCGCCAAAATTCATTTGTGCCATTTTTTTGTAACTAAATTAGTGTTTTAAAAAAACTGATTAAACTTCTTCTTATTCTTTCATCGCCAGGTGACTGCCGCTCGGCATAAAGCCTTGCCTTCGCTGCAAATCGCCAAACCGGAGTGACCGGGAGCGATCTCCTGCTTATGCAATGTCAACGGCATACCCGGCTTTCCCTCAGCCATATAGGCGATCTCCATCCGGCCGATCTCCTGCGTCATGAACTGCTCGATGTCGAACAGGTCGAGCAGATGCTCGATGTATTTCACGCTATTGAAATGGCCGTTGATGTCCAAATCGCTATAGGTAATGGTGTAGGGAATGCCCTCCGACTGGGTCTCCACCGGTTGAATCTTTCCCGGCTTCTCAATCGGACAGGGGCGAGGATCAATGTATGGGCTTAGTGCCTCGATATCCAACAAGGTCGGCCGACGACTCTGCATATCGATCGCCGCCCAAATGGAACGGGCATAGCCAAAGGTGTTTCCCTCTTCATCCGCCAATTCAAAACAACGGCTCGTGAAAAGACGTCCCACCTCATCAATCCAAGTATATAATCGGATGTGATCGTACGCTTTTGGATAGGCTTTCATCTCAATGGCCAAACGAGACAAGACCCAAGCGGTGTGCCGCTCCGTCATCTCGCTATACCCGAATCCTCGGGCACCGGCATGACTGGAGGCAGCATGCATCAGGTAGTTGCCCACCATCGGCATTGTTACTCGGCCTCGGAAGTCCATCAGATAGGGCTCCGCCATAAAATGAAAACATCCAACTCGTTCCATCCTCTTTCTTTATTGTTCTATTTGTTGTTTCTCCTGCAACTTACGCTCCATGTCAGCCAACATGTCGCTCAATCGCTCCACTTTGCTCTTCGTGATCGCCACACGACCCGAACGGATGAATTGCAGCACGCCGATCGTCTCGCTCAGCTCGTTGAACAATGCTTGCGTCTCGTCGTAGTGGCCACTCTTCTCCAACACCACACAATCCTCGTTCATCTCCAAGATGCGGGCATTGTATTTGCGGATCAACGCCTCAACCGTACCCATCTTGATGAAGAGCTCCGTACTGAGCTTATAGAGAGCGATCTCCTGATAAACCATCTCCTCATCGGTGTTGTAGTAGGCCTTCAAGATATCGACACGCTTGTCGATCTGCTTCACCACCTTGTCGATCATCTCCTCATCGGTGTAGGTCGTGATGGTGAACTTATGGATACCCTTGATAGCCGACGGCGACACGGAGAGTGTCTCGATATTCAGCTGCCGGCGTGTGAAGATAATCGTGATCTGATTCAACAAACCTACGGTATTCTCCGAAAAGATAATAACGGTATATAATTTCTTCGTGCTCATAACCTCTTTCCTCCTACTTTTGATCACCCATGATGATATTCGTCACTGTCGCTCCTGCCGGAACCATCGGATAAACCATTTCGAAGCGCTCTACATCGGCTACTAACAAATAAGCGCCCTTATGGTTCACCATCTCCTGGATAGCCTCATCCAATTCCTCCCGTTTCTGCACCTCACGTGCCGCGATGCCGTAAGCTTTCGCGATCGACACGAAATCGGGGTTCACCATCTCCGTGAAGGAATATCGCTCATGGAAGAAGAGCTCCTGCCACTGACGCACCATACCGAGGAAATTGTTGTTCAAGAGGATGATCTTCACGTCGATCTGCTCCTGCATGATGGTGCCCAACTCCTGAATCGTCATTTGCAAGCCACCGTCACCTGTAAAGAAGCATACCGTCCGCTCAGGCGCGCCAAACTTCGCACCAATCGCAGCGGGAAGACCAAATCCCATCGTGCCTAAACCACCAGAGGTAACCACACTGCGGGTATGGTTATATTGGAAATAACGTACACCCATCATCTGATTCTGACCGACATCCGTTACCAACACCGCATCGTTGTTGGTCGCCTCAGAGACCTTGCGAATCACCTCTCCCATCTTCAGGTAGCCGGATTCGGGGTGTAACTCATGCTTGATCACCTTCTCAAACTCCTCTTGCGCATCCGGCTCAAACTCAGCGTTCCATTCCGCACGTTTGCGTGTCTCCAACAACTCCGTGAGCTGTGGCAACGTATGCTTGGCATTACCGAGCACCTTCACGTCAACCGGCACATTCTTGCCAATCTCTGAGTTATCAATATCAAGGTGGATCACCTTCGCCTGCTTTGCGTAGGTCTTCAAATCGCCCGTTACTCGATCGTCAAAACGCATACCAACAGCGATCAACACATCACACTCGTTGGTTTTACGGTTAGGGCCGACGTTGCCGTGCATACCCAACATACCCTTATTCAACGGGAAGTTTGAGGGCATGGCTGAAAGGCCTAATGTCGTAGCCGCAGCAGGAATATCATTCTTTGTCAAGAATTCCAGTAATTCCTTCTCGGCATGACCCAAGATCACACCTTGACCCACCAAGCAGAAGGGTTTCTGCGCCTGATTGATCAAAGCGGCCGCTTGCGCGATCCGATCCGGATTGATTTCCGGTTCCGGTTGATAACTACGGATATAATCCACCGGCTTATACTCGAAATCCACCTTGCCCACTTGCGCGTCTTTCGCGAAGTCGAGCACGACAGGACCCGGACGACCCGTAGAAGCAATATAGAAAGCACGAGACACCGCCCATGCAATATCTTCCGCCCGACGAATCTGATAAGCCCACTTCGTGATTGGTTGCGTAATACCGATCACGTCGATCTCTTGAAAAGCATCCGTACCCAACAACGGTGAGGCCACCTGACCAGTGATCACCACCAAAGGGGTGCTATCCATCATGGCGTCAGCGATACCTGTCAAGGTATTCGTCGCACCAGGGCCGGAAGTGACCAACGTCACGCCCACCTTGCCTGACACGCGTGCATAACCTTGTGCCGCATGGGTAGCGCCCTGCTCATGGCGCACCAGCACATGCTTGATCTTATCTTTATAGTCATACAAGCTATCGTAAACGGGGATTACCGCCCCACCCGGATAGCCAAAGATCGTATCTACGCCCTCTGCAAGCAACGATCTCAATAATGCCTCAGAACCGGATATTCTCTCCATAACGAAATTCTATATTTTAGCTTTGGTTATTCTTCTACTATACGAACGCCACCCTTGTCTGCCGATGCAACCATCTTACCGTACGCCCGCAAAGCCTTCGACACCACACGTTGACGATAAGGCGGGGTAAAGGCCTTCTTGCCCTTTGCCTCCTCTGCCTCCCGACGTGCGGCCAACTCCTCGTCGCTCAAACGGACGTTGATGGAGCGCTCCGGAATATTGATCTCGATGATGTCGCCATCCTTCACCAAACCGATGGCACCGCCTGATGCCGCCTCCGGCGAGATATGGCCGATCGACAAACCGGACGTACCGCCACTGAAACGACCATCCGTGATCAAGGCGCACTCTTTACCCAAGTGACGGCTCTTGATGTAAGAGGTCGGGTAAAGCATCTCCTGCATACCAGGGCCACCCTTAGGTCCTTCATACGTGATCACCACCACATCGCCCGATACGACCTTACCACCTAAGATACCCTCGCAAGCGGCATCTTGCGAGTCGAACACCTTCGCAGGACCGGCGAACTTCCAGATGCTCTCATCCACACCGGCTGTCTTCACCACGCAACCATCCACGGCGATATTACCCTTCAACACAGCCAAACCGCCATCTTTCGAGTAAGCATGAGCCACGTCACGGATACAACCCGCTGCACGGTCGGTATCCAACTCCTTATAATAGCTCTCTTGCGAACCCATCTGGGTGCTGAATTGATGAGCCGGTGCGCTCTTGTATTTCTGAATTGCCTTTTCCGTCACGTTCGGTGAGGTAATCGCATAGTGATCAACCGCCTCCGCCAAGGTCAAGCCATCCACACGCTTCGTACTGCCATCCACCAAACCGGCTTGCATTAACTCGTTCATGATCGCCATGATACCGCCCGCACGGTTCACATCTTGCACATGGTAGGTATGCGTATTAGGTGCCACCTTGCAAAGACAAGGAGTCTTGCGAGACAACATATCTATATCATCCATCTTGAAGTCAGCACCCGCCTCCTGCGCAACGGCCAACAGGTGAAGCACCGTGTTTGTAGAGCCACCCATTGCAATGTCTAACGACATAGCGTTCAAGAAGGCTTGACGGGTAGCGATGTTGCGAGGCAAAACTGACTCATCGCCATCGCGATAATATTTGTAAGCGTTCTCCACGATCTGCTTAGCGGCATCTCGGAAAAGCTGCGTACGATTCTTATGGGTAGCGACGATCGTACCATTACCCGGCAAAGCCAAGCCGATCGCCTCATTCAAACAGTTCATGGAGTTGGCCGTGAACATACCGGAGCAACAGCCGCAACCGGGGCAAGCACGACGCTCCACCTCAGCCACACGTTGATCATCCACACTGGTATCCGCCGATTCGATCATGGCGTCAATCAAATCCAAATGGCGGCCATCTAACTCACCCGCCTCCATCGGACCTCCTGAGACGAAGATCGTCGGGATATTCAAACGCATGGAAGCCATCAACATACCCGGAGTGATCTTGTCGCAGTTGCTGATGCAAACCATCGCATCGGCCTTGTGCGCATTCACCATATATTCTACGCTATCCGCGATGATGTCGCGTGAGGGAAGCGAATAGAGCATACCGTCATGCCCCATGGCGATACCATCGTCGATGGCGATCGTGTTGAACTCAGCGGCAAAGCAACCTAACTTCTCGATCTCTGCCTTCACCAACTGACCCACCTCATGCAGGTGCACATGACCCGGCACAAACTGTGTAAACGAGTTCACGACGGCAATGATGGGTTTACCGAATTGTTCTTCCTTCATGCCTACGGCACGCCATAACGCACGCGCACCTGCCATGCGGCGGCCCTCAGTGCTAAATGAGCTTCTTAGCGGATTCTTCATCACTTCCATAGAATATATGCTTTATTTATATGGAGTCGCTCCTTTTCGGCTCCTTTTATTTTATTATTATTCAACAAAAAAGCCCTTCTCGTTCAGGAGAAAGGCCCCAAGTAATATCTTCTCAAATTCTCAACGTTCAACATACCTTTCTCCTCACCTACTAACGCTTAGAAGGACCACGACGAGATCAATATGCAATACGTTGTTCATCATACTTCTTGAATACTCTTTTTGTTTGACGCTGCAAATGTAGAACAATAATTGTAACCCACAAAGGATTTAAAAGAAAAATCTTCGCTTTTCTAACGATTTTCAATCAAAATCGGATTCCAACCTTGCAAATTAACAGTTCACGATGCTTTTTCGCTTTAAATAATCAGTCGAACTCAAGAAAAATGCGTTTCTTTGCAGGGTAAACTTATTGAATAATACTGGAACGAGCTATGAGATATTTGGATCCAAAAGCAGATTTGACATTTAAGCGTGTGTTTGGCGAGCATCCTGACTTAGTCATCAGTTTGCTGAATGCCTTATTGCCTATCAAAGAGGGAGAAGAGATTTTATCCGTGGAGTACTTACCATCGGAGATGGTGCCTGAGAATCCTTTACGTAAGAACAGCATCGTAGATGTACGTTGCCGAGATCAGCAAGGGCGGCAGTATATCGTGGAGATGCAAATGATTTGGTCGCCTGAGTTCATGCAACGGGTGCTGTTCAACTCCGCCAAAGCATACGTGCGGCAGCTGAAAGGTGGTGAACAATATGAATTATTGGAACCTGTCTATTCGTTGAACCTGGTGAATGAGGTGTTTGAACCGGAATTGAAAGAATATTACCACTATTACCAATTGGTGCATGTGCTCCATACAGAGCGGGTGATCGACGGTTTACATTTAGTCTTCGTGGAGTTGCCGAAGTTCACACCTCATACCTTTACGGAGAAGCGGATGCAAGCCCTGTGGCTCCGTTTCCTGACGGAGATACAAACAAACACCCGGCAAGCCCCGCAAGATTTGTTGGCTGACCCACAGATCCGAAAGGCACTCTCCATCGTGGAGGAATCCGCCTACACCGATGAGCAACTGTTGGGTTACGATAAGTTCTGGGATGTCATCAGCGTAGAGAAAACCCTCTTTTATAGCGCCAATCGAAGAGGAATGAAGCAAGGATTAGCACAAGGATTGGCACAGGGGATAGCGCAAGGATTGGCACAAGGACGTGAGCAAGGATTGGCACAAGGGCGTGAAGAAGGGCGTGAAGAAGGACGTGAGCAAGAGAAAATCCATATCGCTCAAAAGATGAAAGCATTAGGGATGGATACAAAAACTATCGAACAGGTCTCAGGATTAACCGCCGAGCAAATCGAACAACTATAAGCCCTATCGGATTGTCCTCTCGACAGCCGATAGAGCCATGTTGTTTTTATTCATACCGCAACGCCTCCGCAGGTGGCAAACTTTCCGCTTTGTGCACTGGATACCAGCTACCGATGAGAATCATCGCCGCCATGGAGAGGTAAGCGAAACCAACTGTAACGGTGAAACGCTGTAACGAATAGGCCTCCCGATAGGTATCCAACTGATCGGCTTTACCATAATTGAGGGCGAAGAGCAACAGAAAGGGAAGGGTCAACGCCAAGAGGAGCAACCCCTCGGAATAGATCACCTGACCGATCTGCCGATGACTCGACCCCATTGCCAAGCGCAAACCGATCTCTCCTCTTCTACGTTGCGTGCGCAACCAGAAGGTTCCTGCCACCCCGAAGAAGACATTGAGCAACAGGAAACTGCCAATCGCCACACGTTGCTTATTGCTGTCGAATTTGGATTTCAAGAGCTCCTCCCGCTGCTTGGCGATACTCTTCACGCCACTGACATACAAATCGCCGGATCGCATACGTTCAGAGGCGCTATCCAAGAAGTCATACATCTGTTCCTCGCTCATCGCCTGCTTCATGCGCACGCACAACTCCGCATTTCTCGCACCTAAGCCATTGACAAAATCCTCAAACACCTCTCTCTGTAAGATCACGAACGAACAGGTCTCCTCTCGATCGAAATCGTTGGAGCGGAAATGAGGCACCACCGCCACGACTCGCCCCGGATCGCTACCATCCTCATTGTAGGAAACCTTCATCCCCACAGCGGAGCGATCGGGATAGAACCGTTCAGCCGCCGCACTTGAAAGCACTACCGGTGTAGCTTCTGCCTTGACCTGCTTCGTGATGGATTGTCCCTGCTCATCACGCATCCGAAAGAGATCGAAGTATTCAGGGCTTACTTGAATGACATGGAAAGATTCCGCATGGACACCCGCCGTGTCGCCCTCAAGGGGGAACAAGCCTCGCCAAGCATTACCGTAGGAATAGGGCATCGACCAATAACTCATGGCGACCTCCTCCACCTCCGCTTCTTGACGAATACGCTCCATCAACGCCAACAGCTCCGTCGCTTGATCAGACGGCTCATCACCCTCCGCTTCACCACTCGTTTCCGCAGGGAGCGCACTCAACTTGAAGCGCCACGTGTTGCTGATGTCATACCCTATCGGCGCTTGGTAGCAACGCACATCCACCCACATCTGATCCGCCAAAATCCACAAGGCGCACACGGCAATGACCATTTCCGCGAAAATCCAACCGTTCGTACGGCGCTGCGCCCATAGCATATTAAATATATGTAGTAACATCTTTCTGATTGATTTTTGATTGTTATTATTTCTTCTCACTCTCCGAACCATGAATGGCATCAACAATCGGTTTCCGCATGGTGTGCCATGCCGGAATCATGGCGCTCAACAGGTTGAGCAAAAAGGCCAAGATAAACGCCGCCAAGAACAACCCTGGACGGATCAACATGGGCACCGTCAACCGCACCTCCGCATTGAACAGGAACGACCTAGCCACGAAAAGCATCCCAATCGAGAGCACGATACCGATCGCCGCACCAATCAAGGTCATCACCATGTTCTCCGAAAGCACCTGACTGATAATGTCCCAACGGGTAGCACCAAACGCCCGACGCATACCGATCTCCTCGATCCGCTTTTGCAGGGAGGATTGGATCACACCGATCAGGTTCAAAGCGGGAATCACCAAGAGGAAGAGCAAGAACAACCCCTTATCTACCAAATATCCTTTCCAATCCACCTTGTTAAAGCCTCCACTGCCCATCGCCGCATCCAACTGCGTGAGCGCACCTGCCGGGAAAGAGAGATCGGTGTCTCGTTTCCCCTTGTTATAACGCTCCACCTGTCCCTGCAGCTCTTGGCGAATCGTCTCGAAATCGGCGGAAGAGCGAGCCAACATACAAACAGAGAAACCACCGGGGATATTCTCGCCATAGGTGGAGGGCGTAATCAGATCGGCATTACAGGTATAGGGGGCAAAGAGCTGCCCGTAAGAAACCATCAAGGGGTTCGGCACCTCCTTCACGACACCACACACCCGGTAGCTCTTGAAGTCGATCACTACCTCTCTGCCAACCGCCGATTCGTTGCCAAACAGCTTTCGAGCCGTCTCCTCAGAGAGCACCACCGTGCGAATACCCGCATCAAAATCGGCTTGCGTGAAGGGAGCACCCTCTACGAAGGTATGATCAAAGATCTGCCAATACCCCGCATCCGTCCAACGGAAGGCATACTCCCTCATCAGGTGCTTCTCCGGCAAGGAAACCGGACGGTTATCCGCCGTATAACCACATACCGCCTCCGGTGTCTTCAACGAGTAGAAACACTCCTTCAACACCTCCGCCGACATCAAACCTCGATTGCGTGCACCCCCTGAGCGACTATTGGCCTCCGTCCCGAAGACATAGAGAAAACGGTCACGGTGAGATTCCGGGGCGAAACCAGCCAAATTGATCTGAAACACCAACACCATGACCAAAATCACCGCCACCGCCAAAGCTGTTCCTGCCACCGAGAGCCCTGTCACCAAAGGACTCTCTCGGAATTGCTGCATCGCCTGCTTCACATATTGTTCGAGTAACATACCTATTCCTCCTTTCTCGCTTAATCTTTCAATTTCAATTTACTCTTTTCCTTATAGTTCGACATGTCCGAAACCACCACCTGATCACCTGGTTGCAAACCGCTCACCACCTCGACATACTCGAAGTTGCTATCGCCCAAGCGCACCTTCCGTTTCAACAGCTCGCCATCGTTCACTACAAAGAGGTCATACTCGCCCTTCCCCACATAGTAGGAGCCATTGGCGATGCGCAACACCTCCTCCTTGATGGCATTCATCACATAGACATCCGTCTTTAATCCGGAGCGTAAGCGTTTGTTGTTATCATCCGACAGCTGCACCGTAAAGGAGATCACCCCATTCTTTGAGAGGGGAGTCACGTCGCTCACCGTACCGTCAATCTTCTCACTACCGATCTTCACCACCGCATGACTACCTGGTGCCACCCGGTCGCCATAGGTATCGGCGATCTCACCCTCCACCTTGAAGTGCGAGAGGTCGGAGACGACCGCCACCCGGTTGCCCTCCGTCACCTGCGCACCGATCTCATTGTTCACATAGGTCAAGATCGCCTTGCGAGGCGAACGGATCTGCGCATCCTCCAAGATCCGTTTGGTTTCTGCCAAACTCTTACGGAAGATGTTCAACTCAAGCGCCTTCACCTTATAATCGGCATCCGCCAACGCCTGCTCATTCACATATTTCTGCTCATCCTCTTGCAGCTTCAAGAGGCTCACGTTGTAATCCAACTCCACCTGACGCACCTTGTCGGTCATACCCGCACCAAGGCTATCGAGATAACGCTCGTTGCGCAGCTCTACCTCCTTGCGGTTCAACTCCATGCGAGAGACCTTCAATTGCATCTCCATCTCCGAGAGCTTGCTGCGGTTTTGAATGGCCAACTGCTCCAACTGCAACTGCTTCATCTGCTCCTCGTCGAGCTGCTTCTTGTAGTCGGTTTCCGCGCTCAACAGGTCGAGTCGCAAGATAGGGGTACCCACATCCACCGAGTCGCCCCCCTTCTTATACACCTCCACGATGCGGGAGTTGATCGGCGAGTTGATGATCTCCTCAAACGCCGGTACCACTTTACCCGATGCGCTCACCGACACCTCGATCGTCCCCTTATCGACCGTCGAGAACAACAAATCTTTCCGCGCCAAACTCGATTGCATCAAACGCACCATACCCCCCATTACGACGACGGCTGCCACTACACCCGTTCCGATCTTCATCCACTGTTTCCGGCGCTCTCGCTGCCGTACCTCCTTCGGTATTTCTCTGTCCATATTATGTTCGTTTTTATTTTCCTGCCAAATCCTATACAAAATTCGTGCCAAAAATATAACTTACTCATAATCAGATATGATTACTTTTTACAAGTGTTCGTTTTCGAACACAGTGTTCGTTTTCGTGCACACTAAGCGGACAAAAAGCGGATATTCTCACGCCTTTTCGCTACTTTTGTAAACGAACAAACAATACGAAAAAGCTATGAGATTTCAGCAAATTTGGGGCGTGGCCCTATGCGCAGCAGTGTCACTGTCGATACAAGCACAAACCGTCACACTGCATGGCGATCAACCGGGAGAAGTTATTCCAAAGGAGATTTACGGACAATTCGCCGAGCATCTCGGCACCTGCATCTATGGAGGCCTTTGGGTGGGAAAAGAGTCGAAGATCCCCAACCAAGAGGGGTATCGCACGGATGTGCTCAATGCCTTGAAAGCCTTGAAGGTGCCCGTGCTTCGTTGGCCGGGCGGTTGCTTCGCCGACGAGTATCACTGGATGGATGGCATCGGCCCTAAGGAGCAACGCCCCAAGATGGTGAACAACAACTGGGGTGGCACCGTGGAGGATAACTCGTTCGGCACGCATGAGTTCTTCAACTTATGCGAGCTACTGGGGTGCGAGCCATACCTGAGTGGCAATGTTGGTAGCGGAACGGTGGAGGAGTTGGCCAAATGGGTGGAATACATCACCTCCGACAGCGACTCACCCATGGCGAACCTGCGACGGAAGAATGGACGGGAACATTCATGGAACCTGAAATTCCTGGGGGTGGGCAACGAATCATGGGGATGCGGTGGCTCGATGCGACCGGAGTACTACGCCGACCTGTTTCGTCGATACAGCACCTATTGCCGTAATTACGACGGACATCAACTCTTCAAGATCGCCAGTGGTGCGAGCGACTATGACTACAACTGGACGGAGGTGCTGATGCAGCGAGGTGGTGGCAACATGGCAGGACTCTCCTTGCACTACTACACCGTGCCTGGTTGGGAGGGGTCGAAAGGATCAGCCACCCAATTCACCCGTGACCAGTATTATTGGACAATCGGCAAATGCCGGGAAATCGAGGATGTGTTGAAGAAGCACATCGCAATCATGGATGCGCAAGATCCAAAAGGCAACGTCGCCCTTCTGCTCGATGAATGGGGCACCTGGTGGGATGAGGAGCCGGGCACCATCAAGGGACATCTTTTCCAGCAGAACTCCATGCGTGACGCCATTGTCGCCTCCACCTCGTTCGACATCTTCCATAAATATACCAAGCGATTAAAGATGGCTAACATCGCTCAGATCGTCAACGTATTGCAGTCGATGATCCTGACAAAGGAGGAACAGATGGTACTGACACCCACCTACTACGTCTTCAAGCAATATGCCGTCCATCAAGATGCCACTCACCTACCCGTGGATATTGATTGCGAGGAGATGGAGATGCAGGGAGCCAACCGCCATTTCGAGGCAAAGCTACCGATGTTGAGTGCCACTGCCTCCAAAGATCAACAGGGACGCATACATCTCTCGCTGACCAATGTATCCATCGACAAGGAGCAAACGGTGACCGTCAACCTGAAGGGAATCAATGCCACAAAGGCGACCGGCGTGATGCTTACCGCCCCACGCATCGAGGATCTCAACAGCTTCGAGCATCCCGACAAGGTGAAAGAGGTACCGTTTGGCGAGGTAAAGGTCAAGCAAGGCGTGATGAAAGTGACCCTCCCCAAGAACAGCATCGTGACGCTTACGTTGCTATAATACCTTTTTGAAGGATAAGAGATTTAGACAGAGAGGAGCCTTACGGGATCTATTAAAACGCTCCGTAAGGCTCTATTTTAGCTTATTCAAACACCATATTAAACTGATCACAAGCACCTGTGCGATGCGCCAAATGCTTTGTTGCAGAAGAGATGCCAAACAACGGAGAGTAGGTCCTCACCTTGAGTGTCTTGCCATCGGGCATAAACTCCAAGATGCGCAACCAGCCATCACCGCCATTGCCTTCCCAGCCACCACCGAGCACCTGCACGTTGAACATCATCTGATGCACCGTTTTCCCCGCGCTGTTCTTATCGGAGCGGAAAGCTACCGAATCCTCGAAATCGCCCGGCACACCCGTATGGCCACATATCACCATGCGAATATTCTTCGAAGGCTCCACCAACTTTTCCCAGATGTCAGCGCCATAATTGGCGGGAGCGATCTTATACTTCTCATTGGCTGTCCGTTCCGCTGTCCGGTGACGCAAGAAAGAGTGCGTCATGAAGATTACCTTCGCCTCCGCATATTCCGGTTTCGCGGCTAAATCCTTCGCCCATGCCAACACCTCATCCCGTGGAGCGAACTCCGAGGTGATCACCAACAGCTTCCCCCAATGCGGATCCTCAAAGGCAAAAGCGGCATTCTCCAACGAAGCCACCCCCTCTCGATTGGGAAAGTCACTCACCACGCAATCATACCACGCCTGGTTGCGCTCAAAGGGGAAATATTCCGGGAAATGGGTCTTCCCGTTCTCCGCCGCCCGGTAGCCATACTCATGATTACCGGCCGAAATAATGTAGGGCACTTTTCCATCCAACCGCTCGAACGAACGGGACACCGCTTGCCACATCTCCCGGCTCGTTTGGTTCAACATCTTGCGGTTACGAACGATATTCTCGTTTTGCTCCACCAAGTCGCCCGTGCAAAGCACCGCCTTGATATGCAGCTGGTCGATGTTGTCAGCAATCCAAGCCGTGCAAAGATCAAACAGCGGCTGATTGATGTCATACTTGATATACCCTTGGGGATCTCCCAACAGAATCATTGAAAACGATTGCTCATCCGTCAATTGCTGACGATCCGCCCGTTTTTGCCCCATCGCCAAAAAGCTCATACACAAGAGACAAAGCCCTACCCATAAACCTTTTCTTTTCATGATACGTTCTCCTTTTCTTATTACCTTGACAAAGGTAGTAAAAACTTTCTCATTGTGCGCCCCTCTCCTTCTCTCTCAAAATCTCACTGTTGCGCTGTAACGCTGTTGCGCTTTGCCAGCCAATGGCCAAAAATGAAAAAAGCCATCCTCACGGACAGCCAATCTCAAAACAGTTGTTTAACCTTAAATCTTAGTATCATGAAAAACACGATGCAAAAATAGTATTTTTGTGTTATACAACATACGCATATAACATGTTTCTATCACAAGTTTGATTTATTTAGCAGATCCATGACTTTATGCTAATAAACATTTGAGAATATCGGTCAAATGTCAATACTCCTTTAAGCCCTCTACGCACTTCCGCCATAAGTCGCTCACCTCGTCATAGGCGATGTAGCCACGGCTTTTCCAGACACGGAGGGTGCCCTTGCCATCCCCATGCCTACCTTGCCGCTGACGCGCCCGAAGGAACTGCTCGTAGCTGAACGCATCGGGCAACTGTGCGAGCAGATTCTGCGGGGAGGCATTGACCTGACGCTCCTCCTCCTGCAACTCCTCCTCCAACTGACAGCCGAAGAAACGCATCTTGCACCACAGATCCATCTGCTCGCTCCATCGCACGTAATCAGCGATCGCCTCCGACCATTGATACCCCTCCGCCACGTAGAGCACCATCGCCTTCAGGTAGGCAATCACGTTCGCACGGTAGGAGAGCACCCGGTAAGCCTCGCTCTCCGAGAGGGTCGCCCGCCGGTCGTTCTCCAAGGTCAGCTCCTTGGCCAAGCGCAACGCCTCAGGGCACTCGATAAGCCCATTCGCCGACGAGAGACGGTCGATAAAGGGACGGACCGCCTCCGCATACGCCTCATCGTAAAGGCCATAGATGGGTAACGACCCCTCGTCGGCATCCCCTGCGTCTCCCGTAGCCATCGGCTTCACGATCGTGGAGAGATTGAGGCGTGAGAGGGTACCGTCGTTCACCGCACGGGCGAAGAAGCGACGGGCATTGGGGATGGTGGTCGAGGCGTTGAAGTTCCAACGCAGCGGGGCGATACCGGTCACGGAGTCGGCTCCCACACGCTCCTGCCCATGCTCGGCGTTGTCGAACGCCTTGCGGATCAAGATGCTCACCTCGTCGATCGTACCCCTCGACGTCACCTTCTTCAGCTGCTCCACCTCATCCACCCGGGTGTAGATGAAGCGCTGCCCATTGGCGTCAGCATCCACCACACGCTGGTTGAAGACGGCATCGGTCAAGTTGTCGATCAACAGCTGGATGCAGAGATCCGTCGGGCGAGGATCCTTCGCCTTCGTCTTCCCCGAGGGGTTCTTGCGCTTCCACTCCGCCTCACGCACCCGGTTCGGCTTATCCGCCTCCTTGATGTCTGCCAAGATATAGTCGATCGGCTTCTTGACACACCCCTTGCCGACGCTCATCGGGGCGATCAACACATGCATGAAGGTGGCCTCATGATCCACATTGTCCCAATAGCGGAACCGCACCCCATGCAGATGCGCCCCAAGGGCGGGAAACACCGCCTCGCACACCGCTGGCTTATAGAGGTCGGGCACCTTGCTCGTCAGCAACGCCAAGCAGGTAGGCAACCGCATCGGCATCGGCGGAGGGCACTCCCGTGTGCCACCTGTCACCGTCAGCTTCGCGTCCTCACGCAGGGCGTTCAACACCTGACGCAGCCGGAAGGGCATCCCCTTGCGTGGCTCCTTCAAGGCACTCTCGATGGTGCGTCGCCACTCCTCCTCCTCGAAACCGTCATAGCGAGGGATCACCGCCTCCAAACGCCCCTGATCGTAGTCGCAAATCGGGCGCAAGGTCATCGCCAACTCAAAGGTCTTCACGTTGCGATCGCCCTCCATCGGCAGCTTCCCGCCGTTGAACAGGTCGAAATACTTGGCGATAATCGCCTCGAACGGCCACCCTTGGTAGGTAGGCACAGATGCCTCATCCACCGCCTTCGCCGTCGTTTCCGCCACTTGCGGCACCGCCACTGTCAGCACCTTCTCAGTCGCCTTTGCGGTAGAGACGTAGCGCGCTACGTCTCTACAATTGGGTTGGCCGTCGGTGTCGCTCTCCACCGGGCATGCCCCGCTCTCCTCGGCAAACAGGGCCTCATCCAAGAAGAGCAAATCATCGGCGGAGGCGGTCGTCGTAAAAAACACCCGGGTGATGTCTTTCGCCCCCTCGTCATACCGCACACCCAGCAGCTCACTCGCCCAACGGAGGTTGCGCACCTGGTTCTCCAACACCTTGCCTTCCGCCAACCCCTCCGTGAAGCGACGGCGGAAAACGACATGATACCCTTTCCTCGCCGAACGCTCCAGCATCAGCAACCCTAACTCCTCCCGCTTGGCCAACACCAACTGCGGCACCGCTGCCATCCGCCGCTCATAATCGGGATCCGAAGGGTCGAAATCCACATCCATCCCCACGCTCATCGAGGCGATCTTCGCCCCCTTCAGCCGTCCGTCAGCACCCGGCAAACAGCTGTAATTCATCTGCAAGAGACGATGTTTCTGCTTCACCTCGCCCTGACGCACCATGGCCACCAACGCCTGCTGCCGGGCACTGTTGCGGAGATCTCGGTACTCCGCCGCCGTGCGGATGGGACGCATCTGCTTCGCCCCATCCACATAGTAGATCATATAACACGACATATCGCTTACCATTGGGTTAACGCCTGGCGAGTCCTTACGAACGCCTTCATCTGATCCATCTCCTCGCTCAGCGCCGCCAAGAAATACGCCTTATCCATCCGCTTCGGGAAAGAGAGATGGAAAATCACCTTCTCCTTCGTCGCCTTCACCTCGCCATGCGACGTGTCGTAGAGCGGCGTGTAGCGAGGGCCACTGTCGAACGCATACGGACGGAAATGTGAGCGGCCATCTGCCTCGGTCGTCATCCGCCCCTTTTGGGAAGCTACGAACCCACCGGCTACGATCTGCTGCCCCAACTCAAACTCGCAGGGATAAATGTTGATACTTCCATTGTTATGAAACACGGTTTGTGTCTCCATGTGGATCTCATCCACAAACACTTGATTGTTTGTCATATTTTCAATTGATTTATAATTCCTAATTCCTCAATGCCAAGAGGTATGCTTCGTTGAGCGCTGCCTCCCGCTCGATAAGGCCACTCTCCATCTGCGCCATCGAGCGCACCACCTCCACCATCGCTTGCTGATCTTGGAAGCGCAGCGGCTCATCGGCCGGGATGCCCGTCGTGCGGCTCACGTAGTCGATATACGCCTGTGTGTTGTTGCCATCTGCCGAGGGCGCCCATCGAGCGATGATCTTGCCGATCGTGTTCGCCCCTCGCTTCTCGATGTAGGTACGCAGCAGCTTGAACGCCGCCCGATAGCCATACTTACGTGCCTTGAATTGCACGAACGCCTTGTCCGTCTGTTGCTCCGCCATGCCCAGCCACTGGCTCTTGCCGTGGCGGATGTTCAGTGGGTTGTTGTTGCGGAGGCCTCTTGTCAGCCTCCTATTCGTCGTCATCTTGCTCATAACACCTCCCTTTTACGCTTGTTTCTTGGGCCATCCACTGCTCATGCTCAGCGTGAGGGTAAACTTCCCAATGTGAATCGAAACATATATATCCATCTCCTACTTCGTTACCCATGCCTTTTCATGGGGATCTCTAAAAAAAACACTGCCCTTCAGAAAGCCTTCAGCCACGCTGCCCTGTGGCCTTCAGCTTTCTGAGAGCAAATGTAGGGTGTAATGAGCACCTAAAAAGAATATATATCACTGATAATCAATTGGAGTCTAAGGCGTCTAATCCCTTTCTGGATTTTTGTCTAATGCGCCTAACAGGTTGTCTAATCGGGGGAGATAGATGTTAAGTTTCATTCTTTCATAAGCTATTTCCCGGCCAAAAACTTGCCGGTCATAGTTATTGCTCCTATATTTTTGTGTCTTTGCCTTTCCCGAGAATTGCTTTTAAATCACGCTTGTGAATTTTCACTTGCGAATCTTTAGCACTTTAGATTAGGATCACTCCTCCTGCAACAATGCCTCAATTCGTTTCTTGACTCCCAAAGCCACCCCACGAAAGCGGGTGGTATCAGCCAAGTGATAGCGCATGAGGTTGCTATGGGCAAACATGTCGTTGATAGGCACCTCCTGTTTATCCTTTCCCACCCAGCGTTGCCGTTGAGACGAGATACAGAGGGCATAACGGCGCACCATCTTTTCCTCCACCTCTCCCTCCTTCCGCATGAAAAGATCCGGATACCATGCCAGCATTTGACGAACGAAATCGACATCTTTCAAACCGCCGCGCACAGCCACACCTGCTTCGGCTATCCCCTTCAGCACATAATACCACTCTGCTTGACACTCCGGGGAGATTTGATATTCTTCAGCCGACTCCACACCTGCTTGCTTCACAAATGCGAGAATTGCCTGATGTAAACGGGCATACGCCTCCTCGGTCTTGAAAAGGCTTGCCCTAAAAATATGGTTCGTCTTGGCATAAGATGCCTCTTCCCCCTCCGCTGAAGGTTGCTTCTCCTCCTCCGGTTGCGCTTTCGCCACCCCCTGATAGAAGGTGCCGCCTTGGATGTACACATCGCCATTCTGTGTGCTGCCCGCCTCGAAGATGCAGCTGCCGGGTGCGTAATTATTTGTGATATTCGCCATACTATTTATCTGATTTATTCGGTTTATTCCTCTGATTCTTAGATTCATCTACTATGTGCACATCGCCGTTCATCGAGCTACCCGCCTCGAAGTGGCAACTATTCGGTTCGAAATGGTTGTGCGTCGTGGTCGGTTTTGTGGCCCCCTCCAACAGGCGTTGACTCTTCGCTTCCTTCGCTTCGAATTTCGCATCGATCAAGTCGGCCAACTCATCGCTGTGCCGTTTCCAAGCAGGATTCTTCCGCAGGTGGAAATCGAGGTTCATGAAGAGCAGCTGCGCCTTCTCCGGGTCGTTGATGCGGTTGAGCATACCCCGGAGGTCATCCATAGATACACTATCCCCATACTGCTCAGCCGCCTCTCTGAAAGCCTTGAGCGAACCGATCTCGATCCGCATCTCGTTGATCTGCTTCACCAACGCCTCGTTACGCTCCTTTTGCAGCCGCAGGGAGTGATGGATCTCGCCCGTAGTGAGCCGGGTCGTATCTCGGCTGTATGCGTCCATTTGCGCCTTGGGAAACAACACTCTGAACAGGTCGTCCAACCCCTCCGATTGATCGCTTTTCAACGCCTCCTGGAGTCGCTTCTTAGTCTTCTCGCGCTTCTCTCGTTTTGAGGCGTCATCCACTGGCGCCTCCAGCAGTTTCGGATTGTAACGCAAGCAAGCCGTCAGTAGATGCGTATAAGGCATTCTTTCCTTAGTGTCCACAAACCGATTCACGATTTGAATGACATTCGCAAAATGCGTATGCAAGGGAAGGTTCAGCAAGACGCTGTAAAAATCGAAGAGCTGATTCCATACATCCGCTTCGGCCACCTGCCGCAGCAACCGCTCCCGCTCAGCCTTGTCGAGCCGCTCATCCCGCATGATCATCACCACGGCGATCGTCAGGCAGCAATACTCCATCTTCGCCTTGATGCAATTGGCCGGCCGATTGGCTAACTCCGGCTGCACCTTCGCATAGATCGCATCCCAATCCATTGAAACTCCATTGTAGGCAGCGTAAGCCAACGCCCGCAGGTAGAGGCGCCAATGGGAGTTGCCACCCTCCGCTCTCTCCGCGATCTCCACGCAGCGTTCCAACAACTTCAGTGGCTCTATACGTGAGAAAAGCAGCTCGAAATGCGTCTCTTCCTCCATGATCCGTCGCAAATGATGGAATGCCTCCCGCCTTCTGATCCGTCGCTCATCCTTATCCCATGGATTAAAATCAAAGCACATCCGGTCGGCTGGGAAGGTCAGCAACTCCAAGTAGAGCGGTGTCAGCGCCATGGTCAGTTCCTCCGTATAGCCACACTCCCGGCAATAATCCACCATGCCTCGCACCGTGTAAAGGTTCACTCGCTGTGCCTCCTCCACGTCACGCCACTTGTCGTGCTTCCTAAGCCAATCCACATTGCTTATACTCACCTCGTAATCCAAGGAGACGTCCGAGAGCTCCCCGTCAAGCATCCGGTTGAGCGGCTCGACCACATAGTTCGAAATGTCGCAGCTGATTGTGTCGTTCATGATCCATCCACATTAAATAGGTTATTCCAATACGCTCCGAAGTTACGTATTTTTTTGGCTTAGGAGCCCACGAGACATCAAAATTTGTGGATGGGAACCACATGGATGGTATGGTTACCCAAGGTGATGGTTTCTTCCTCGTTCTGCGTGATGATAACAAGATCCTCACATTTCAGCTCCTCGGCACACTCAATGAGCGCATCTAACTCACGCTTTCGGGTTTTGACGGCACGCATGTCGTAGCATACCTGTATCAGCTGTGCAACCTTGGTGCCCTCTCTGAGCACAAAATCGGTCTCCTTGTCGTTGCGAGAGCGATAATAGAATATCGTCCTGTCAGTTGTATATCCTCTGCGTAGCAACTCCACGAATACCTGGTTTTCCAATAAACGCCCCAGATTGTCGCTGACGTTGAATGCGCGAGCGGCCACAAATCCATTATCGACGACATATACCTTCTGAGGAGCCTTCTTCATCAGTTTCAGCTTATTGTCGAAACGAGGCAGATAAAAGAACAGATAAGGCTCAGCCAAATAACCCATGAATTTTTTGGCCGTATTCACGCTTGACAACCCTAAGTCTTCTGCCAAACCAGTTGCGGACAGCGGGTTGCAGAAATTGCTAAGCAGATACAAGGCCATGTTGTTGAGATCTGCGACGTTTCTCACTTTGTGCCGTTCAACGACGTCTTTCCACACGATCGAGTCAAACAGGGTCGAAAGGTAACTGCTTGCGATACTTCTGGCCTCAATGGTCTCGGGATAGCCTCCTCTACGAAGATAGTCATCCAGCAGGAAAGACCCCTTTGAAGTTTCCGCTGCTGAATCATCCGTCAGCATAACCTTATGCCACTCAAAATATTCTTCAAGGCTGAATGGAAACACTTTCACCTCAAGGTATCTGCCGGTCAATGCGGTAGCCATCTCGCTACTCAGCATCTTCGCGTTACTACCTGTTATGATAAGATTTACGCCATTGCGATATAGCTTTGATACCCACAGATCCCACCCTTCCAGATTCTGCACCTCGTCAAGAAGAAGGTATTCGTAATTTGGGTAAACTTCGTCCAGTAGATGCATGACCAAATGCTCATCCCACTGTTTCAGCAGCGTATTGTCATCGAAGTTAAGATAGGCGAAATTCTTTCCTCGAAGCATGAGCAAAGCCTGTGTTGACTTGCCCGCTCTACGGGGACCCGTCAACAGTTTGATCTGTTTGATAGCCAGCATCCCAGCTACGTCATTGCCTACATGACGCAACAGATAAGGTTTTGCAAGCAGCTTATCTCGTTCTTCTCTTTGCGATTGTATGATAAATCTCATCATCTGCGATAGCTTGAAAGTCTGGATGCAAAATTAGGGTCTTTTCTGCAATTAATCAATCCTACTGCATAAAATAGTGCCTTTTTTGTGCAGTACGGCTACATTATTGCATAAAATCATAGGCTTTTCACCTCGTAATCCGAAGAGACCTCCGAAAGCTCCTCGCTAAGCTTCGCGAGAAAAAAGAATACCTCCCCTTCATGCCGGAAATGTCATTTATTCATTACCTTCGCGACATGAAAGTTCGTGAAGTCATCACATACAAGAACTACTTTGAGGATTTTTTTGCCGAGCAAGAACGAAAGGTGCAAGACAAAATCATCAAGGTATTGGACATCATTGAACAAATAGATCGTATTCCTTCCACCTATTTGAAATATATCGAAGGGACAAACGGCCTGTTCGAGGTGCGTATCAAGCTGGGGACAAACATCTTCCGCATATTTTGCTTCTTCGATGGCAATAAGTTTGTAATCTTGTTATCTGGGTTTCAGAAAAAGACTCAGAAAACGCCCAAAGGTGAGATTGAACGAGCGATCAAATTAATGAGCGAGTATTACGAAGAGAAGAAAGGAGAGCAACGATGAATACAAAGACGTTAGATCAGATTAAAGATAAATATTACGGTCCTGTGGGAACACCTGAGCGTGAACGCTTGGAGAATGAATTAGAGGCACTACGCATTGGATTCAAGATCAAGGCAGCAAGAGAGCAAAACGGCTTGACCCAAGCGGAGGTTGCCAAACGCATCAACAAGAAAAGAACCTTCATCTCCAAAGTCGAGACGGATGGCGAAAACATCACCCTGCGCTCCCTCTTCGAGGTGGTGGAACGGGGGCTTGGAGGCAAGCTCGTCATCAGCGTGGAGGTGTGAAAGGTGTATTTTACATCACCCACTCCATCCAGCTCTCGGGGGTGACAATGGCCTTCTCACGCACGTCGTAGGTGGAGAGGAAGGAGGCAGGGAATGGCGTGTTCGCCTTCTTGGGGTTCCATTTCATCTCGAAGAGCGAGAACTGCCCGTCGGCCTCCTCGATGTAGTCGATCTCCTGCTGCTGATTGGTGCGCCAAAAATAGCTGTTCACGTAACGCCCCGCATACTGGTTGGCCTTGATGCGCTCGCTGATGAAGAAATTCTCCCACAAGGCTCCCGCATCCTGCCGGAGGGCAAGCGGCGCGAAATTCTGCAAAATGGCGTTGCGGATGCCATTGTCATAGAAATAGAACTTCTTGGCTCGCTTCAGCTCCGTGCGCAGGTTGCGACTGAACCCGTTCAGCTTGAAGATGATGAAGCACTTCTCCAATAGATCCACATACTTCTCGACGGTCTTGTTGTCAGTGCCGACGGTTTGCGCCAACTCGTTGTAGGACACCTCGCTGCCCACCTGCAAAGCGAGCGCCGTCAGCAGCTTCACTAACATTGTCGGGCGGCGGACGCTATCCAGGGAGAGTATGTCTTTGTAGAGATAGCTGCCCGACAGGTTATGGAGCAACTCCTTCGCATCCTCCTTGTGGTTGAAAATATCGGGATAGGAGCCATAAATGAGGCGATTCTCCAGCGTCTGTTTCACGCCCAGCAATCCATACGCACGCATCAACTCGCCCGTCGATAGCGGGAAAAGGTGATACTCATACTTCCGACCCGTAAGTGGCTCATCCAAACGGTTTTGAAGTTCAAAGGAGGAGGAGCCAGTGACCAACAGCTGCACGTCTGGGAAGTTCTCCGTGATGCGCTTCAAGGTCATGCCGATGCGATCCACCCGCTGTGCCTCGTCGATCATGACGATCTTATTGCCGGCAATCAGCAGCCTCAGCTCTTGGCTATTCATCCCCGCAAGCATCTCCCTCACCTCCGGCTCGTCGCAATTCAGCCGCAACACAGGCTCCTTCCGATCCTCCAGCACCATGTTGAACAGCGTGCTCTTGCCCACCTGTCTCGCTCCGATCACGATGATCACTTTCCCTCGGAACATCCGCTCCTCAATCTTATCTTGCAACAACCGCCTTATCATACTTTTGACCCTTTTGTTTCGTTGACTTCGCAAAGATAATAAAACTATTTGATATTCAGTATTCGATCCCAAAATTCATACCGTTTTTTGGGATTACGATCCCAAAATTCATACCGATTTTTGGGATTAGGTGCTCACGAGCCATCAAACGGGAGTCGTTATTGACACAATCTTACTGCATAAAATAGTGCCTTTTTTGTGCAGTACGGCTGCATTATTGCATAAAATCATAGGCAAAGCGTAACAGCGCAACAGCGCAACAGTGATTTTCCAGCATATACCCTGCTCCGCAGGAATAGGTATAAATATAGTTTTATATTATAATATATATATTATAATATAAAGTTGAATTTAGGTGTATGTGAGGGATAGGGCGAAAACAGCTGTTACGCTGTTGCGCTGTTGCGCCACTCATCATTTAGGAGTTAGGAATGAGGAATTAGGAGTTGAAATTAATAATTAGGAGTTGGGAATTAGGAGTTAGGAATTATTCTGTAAATAGTATAATTTTTTCAATAAATAGTTGCGTATTCGGAAGGGATGTTGTATATTTGCAGTGTGTTCGAGAAGGTCGATCGCAAGGATAATAGATCACTGCTGCCCAAGATATTTTATCGCGCGAAACGACCTCAATGAGGCCTCGAATCGACGTTTCCATTTACGCAATCTGCCCTGAAGAGGGGGATTAAAAGAAAGTTTTCAACACCTGTTGATAACTTTGCAAATCATTCATTATCATGATTAACTATTCTATCGTGATGCGTTCTGTCAACAGCAATCTGCTTGAAATTAACCAGGCGAAGGCACGGGTGAAGGCGGCTCGAATGGCCGGTGAGACGCCAGAGCAGGCGGATCTTGACCTGATCGCCACCGAGGAGCGAAAGGCGTTCGCCGTGGCGCAATATGCCGAGGTGATGCCGATCGAGAAGTTCGCGAAGCACATCGCCACTCATGGCTGCGTCTATAGCCGTGCGGACATCAGTGCCATCCTCTATATGGCGGTCGATTGCATGCGTGAGTTGCTCTTGGACGGTAAGAAGATGCGCTTGGGCGACCTGGGCGATTTCTCGGTGAGCCTCTCCAGCCGTGGGGCGAGCGACCCGCAGAGCTTCTCGGCGCAAAACATCACGGATGTGAAGGTGGTGTGGGACGCGGGTAGCGCGTTCAAGACGTTGCTTCCTGAAGCGGAGTTCAACCTTGTGGCAAGCCGTGCGGCACAAGCGAAGGTGATCAAGGCGATCAAGGCGGGCGAGAACAGCGTGGATCTGAACACGCCTATCGAGCCGGAACCTGTGGAGCCGGAACCGGAACCTGAGAACCCGGACGTTGTCTGACGCCGGAAGGAGCCGCGATGCGCAGGGGTCGAATCCAATCGTGAGCACGACGAGGGTTCGCCCCTTTTGCATTAGCTTCAGCGGTTTTGATACATCCGCTCGTAATAGCGCATGTAGTCGCCACCGGTGATTTCCTCCACCCACGCCTGGTGCTCCAGATACCAGCGGATGGTCTTCACGATGCCCACCTCGAAGGGGGTCTCCGGCAACCAACCCAATTCCCGGTTGATCTTGGAGGGGTCGATTGCATAACGCTGGTCATGCCCGAGGCGATCCTTGACGAAGGTGATCAAGTCGTCGTTGATCCAATCAATGGCGATCTCGCCATCGGCGGTGCGCTCCTGCTTCTTCAACACTTGGCGGTAAGCGGGTTGCTCGGTCATGAGCTGACGGATGGTGCGGATTGTCAAGCGGACGATCTCGATGTTTTGCTTCTCGTTATGACCACCCACGTTATACACCTCGCCAGCACGCCCCCGGTGGATCACAGCGTCGATCGCCTTGCAATGATCCTCCACGTAGAGCCAATCGCGCACGTTGGTGCCATCGCCATACACGGGCAGCTTCTTCCCTTCCAAGATATTCTTGATAATCAATGGGATCAGCTTCTCCGGGAAGTGATAAGGGCCGTAATTGTTGGAGCAACGGGTGATGCTGACGGGCATCTTGTAGGTCTCATGATAGGCCTTCACGAAGAGGTCGGCGCTGGTTTTGGAGGCGCTGTAAGGGCTTCGGGGATCCAAGGGGGTCTCCTCGGTGAAATAACCCTCGGCACCTAAGCTGCCATACACCTCGTCGGTCGATACCTGATGGAAGCGAACGCCCTCCCGCCAAACGGGATAGCCTTTCTCATCCTTGCCGGTCACCCACGCCTTGCGCGCGGCATCCAGCAGGTTTTGAGTACCCAAGATATTGGTTTGCAGGAAGAGCTGCGGGTTCTCGATGCTGCGATCGACATGGCTCTCAGCGGCGAAATTGACCACGCAATCGAAGTGATATTGCGCGAAGAGTTGATCCGCCAACGCCCGATCGCCAATGTCGCCCTTGACGAAGCAGCAACGCTGGCCATCTATATCCTCAGCGATGGTGCCCAGATTGCCCGCATAGGTCAGCAGATCCAACACAACGATCTGAATATCCTCGTATTTCTTCAACATGTATTTGATAAAGTTGGCGCCAATAAAACCTGCCGCGCCGGTTACCAAGTATGTCTTCATCCTATTCCTCTGTGTTTAACGTTTGTAGCTGAAATTGTTTTCCGCCTCCGCCAAGGTAGGCGCCTGTGTATCTTTCGCCGAGAGATTGACAGCGGCGGGATCGGTAATGCCCCATTCCACCTGTATCGTCGGGTCGTCATAACGGATGCCTCGCTCATGGGAGGGCATATAGGGGTTATCCACCTTATAGGTGAAGATAGCCTCATCGCTCAAGACATGGAATCCATGCGCAAATCCCTGCGGGATAAAGAGTTGCCGTTTATTCTCGTCGGAGAGCTCCACCGCCACATAGCGGCCGTAGGTGGGTGATTCCCTGCGAATATCCACCGCCACATCCAACACACGCCCCTTGATCACCCGCACCAATTTCGATTGCGCATAGGGAGCCAACTGGTAATGCAAGCCACGCAGCACCCCTTTGGTGGAGCGAGATTCGTTGTCTTGCACAAAGCGCACGCCTCCCACTATCGAGTCGAACTCCTCCTGCTTAAAGGCCTCGAAAAAATAGCCTCTTTGATCGGTGAACACCTTGGGTTCAATGATCCAAACACCCGGTATCGTTGTTTCTTTATAGGTCATAATGCTTATTATTCAGGATTTTGGAAGGAGAACTTATTCAATTCCTCATTCCTCATTTTAAAATAGGCTCTTTGCGATGCCCATCTCCAATCCTCTCAACTCCGCCAAGCCACGCAAGCGGCCGATGCAGGAATAGCCGGGATTGGTTTTCTTCTTCAAATCATCAATCATCTGATGGCCATGATCGGGGCGCATGGCGATGGAGCATCCCCGACGTTGCTGCAACTCCAAAAGCGCCTTCATCACGCCATACATATCCACGTCGCCCTCCAAGTGGTTGGCTTCGTAGAAGTTGCCCTCGGCATCCCGACAGGTGCTGCGGAAATGGACGAAATCAATGCGATCGCCGAAGCGTTCCATCATGGCAGCCAACTCATTATCCGCACGCACGCCAAACGAACCGGTGCAGAGGCAAAGGCCATTGCTGGGGTTGGGCACCGCCTCGATCAACCGCTGGAAATCTTCCGCCGTGCTTAGGATGCGCGGCAACCCTAAGATGGAATAGGGAGGATCGTCCGGGTGAATCACCAAGCGTACACCTGCCTCATCGGCCACCGGGGCGATCTCACGCAAGAAATAGATCAGGTTCGACCGCAACTGCTCCGCGTCGATATCCTTGTACCGATCCAACGCCTCACGGAATTGATCGAGCGTGAAGCTCTCTTCCGAACCGGGCAACCCGGCGATCATGTTGCGCACCAATCGCTGCTTTTCCGCCTCATCCATCGCTTGATAACGCTTCCAAGCCTTCGCCTTATCCGCCGCTGAATACTCCTGCTCAGCCGCCGGACGCTTCAAGATGTAGAGGTCGAACGCCAGGAAAGCCACCCGCTCAAAGCGCAAGGCCTTGGAGCCATCGGGAAGGGTATATGCCAAATCCGTACGCGTCCAATCCAATACCGGCATGAAATTATAGGTGACGACCCGTATGCCACACGCACCGAGGTTGCGAATGCTTTGCTTATAGTTGTCGATATAGCGCTGGAAATCGCCTGTTTGCGTCTTGATATGCTCATGCACCGGCACGCTCTCTACCACGCTCCAACGCAATCCTGCCGCCTCGATCAAGGCTTTTCGCCGCTCGATCTCCTCTACGCTCCATACCTCCCCATTCGGGATATGGTGTAAGGCGTTGACGACGCCTGTCGCACCCGCTTGCCGGATGTCTGCCAGCGAGACGGGGTCATTAGGGCCATACCAACGCCATGTTTGCTCACACAGATACATAATAAATTGAGAAATTAGGAATTATAAATTAGGATTTAAATGGAAAAGGCGTCGAAACCGCCATCAATGGGAATCACCGTACCGGTCACGAAGGCGGAGGCATCGCTCGCCAACCACTGCAAGGTGCCCAGCAACTCCTCAGGTTTTCCTAACCGACGGAAGGGCGTATGCGCCACGATCGTGTTGCAACGGTCAGAAGGTGTGCCATCGGGATTGCTCATCAACGCCCGATTCTGATCGGTCAAGAAGAAGCCGGGCGCCATTGCGTTCACCCGTAAGCCCTCGCCAAACTTGATGGCCAACTCACCCGCCAGATACTGGGTGAAGTTGTTGATGGCCGCTTTCGCGCAGCCATACCCCACCACCCGTGTCAATGGCCGCAAGGCGGATTCAGAAGAGATGTTGATGATGCTGCCTTTGCCCTGTCGCACCATCACCTCGGCAAACACCATCGTAGGGATCACGGTGCCAAACAGGTTGAGATCCACCACCCCTCGGAAAGCCGACACATCCAAATCGAAGAAGGTCTTGCCGGGAGGGATAGTCGCACCCGCTTGGTTGCCTCCCGCCAGATTCACCAACACGTCCACTTGCCCGTAACGCGTCAAGATCTGCTCGCGGCACGCCATCAACGAATCCCGATCCAACACATCCGATTGCAGGAAAAGCGCCTCTCCCTCAGCGTTATGAATCTCCTTCACCAAGGCCTCTCCCTTGTGCGGATTCCGACCTAAAATCACCACCTTTGCCCCCTCTTTCGCCAGATGCTTGGCCATGCAGGCACCCAAGATGCCGTATCCTCCGGTCAAAAGGATGACCCTATCTTTTACACTGAATAAATCGTTCATCTTACTGCTTTTTTGACAGTCACAAATGTAAGCCTATTTCTTGAATACGGCAATTCTATTTTCAAATAAGACGAAAAAGATAGAGGAAACAACCAAAGAGCCGCCTCATAGCTGTTAATTGTGGTAAAAAACGTCTGTTTAGGTCAATATTAGACCGCTTTTTCCTACTTTTGTGAGGCTTAAGCAAGGAGTAAAACCTTTTTTTAGGAATACGACAGTGGTAAGGCTTGTGAAGAGCGTACTTTATTTCGACAAAATTTAAACTATAATATGTATCAGATGCTGAGATTAACAGTTACACCGTTAAGGCAAATCGCCTTATGCGCGATGGGTATGTCTTTATTAACCGCTTGCGGAAGCAGCGAGGGAGGCATGAAAATCGGCGACAATGAGTTTACGGTCATGACCGTCAGTACAACAACCAGTGATCAATCCACCTCTTATCCCGCTACGATCCGAGGCACGCAAGACATCGAAGTGCGTCCGCAGGTTTCCGGATTCGTGGTGAAATTGTGTGTGGATGAGGGTGCGACCGTACGGAAAGGACAAGCGCTGTTTCAAATTGATCCGACCCAATACGCAGCGGCTGTGCGTCAAGCGAAGGCGGCTGTGGAGATGGCCAAAGCAAACGTGAACACCTTGACTTTGACCGAGCAAAACAAGAAGATGCTGCATGAGAAACAGATCATCAGCGATTTTGAGTATCAATCAGCCATCAACCAGTTGATGTCCGCCAAAGCAAGTTTAGCACAAGCGGAGGCGCAATTGGTGAGCGCCAATCAGAACCTCTCCTTCTGCACGGTGACAAGCCCTTCGAATGGCGTGGTGGGCACCTTCCCCTATCGTGTGGGAAGCTTGGTGAGCCCCTCCATCGCACAACCGATGACGACCGTCTCTGAGATTGGCGAGATGTATGTCTATTTCTCCATGACCGAGAAGGAGCTGCTGAACCTCACGAAGGCGGGTGGCACCTTGAAGGAGCAATTAGAGAAGATGCCGGACGTGCAGTTACGTTTGGCCGATGAGAGCCTTTACAAATACAAAGGAAAGATTGATGCCGTGAGCGGCGTGATCGACCAATCGACCGGTTCGGTGAGCATGCGCGCGATTTTCCCCAACACCGACAACGTCTTGCGTAGTGGTGGATCGGGTAGCGTCGTGTTCCCCTACACGATGGAGAACATCATGATCATCCCGCAATCGGCTACCGTAGAGATCCAAGACAAGAAGTTCGTCTTCGTGTTGCAAGCCGATAACAAAGTGAAGAACACGGAGGTGACCATCTCCTCGTTGAACGACGGCAAGAATTACATTGTCACCAATGGCTTGAAATCGGGCGACAAGATCGTGATCGAAGGCGTGCAGAAGGTAAGAGACGGCCAGGAGATCGTCCCCCTCACACCGGAGCAACAGAAAGCGAAATACGATCAAGCGTTGAAAGATCAGAAAGAGGGCAACTTGCAAACGGCTTTCAATTAATTCAGTTAGAGTGATTTGTATTGACTAAAACAGAAAGACATGAAATTAGATACCTTTATTAACCGTCCGGTGCTTTCCACGGTGATCTCAATCTTGATCGTCATCTTGGGTGCCATTGGTTTGGTTTCCTTGCCAATCACCCAATATCCGGACATCGCACCGCCAACGGTCATGGTGAGCGCCACCTATACGGGTGCGAACGCACAGACGGTGTTGAATAGTGTGGTTGCCCCGTTGGAGGATCAGATCAATGGTGTGGAGAACATGATGTATATGAGCTCCGAGGCAGCCAACAACGGTATGGCCACTATCTCCATTTACTTCAAGCAGGGTACCGACCCCGATATGGCGGCGGTCAATGTGCAGAACCGTGTCTCTATGGCGCAAGGTTTGCTACCTGCCGAGGTAACCAAGATCGGTGTCACGACGCAGAAACGTCAGAACTCCATGTTGCTGATCTTCTCCCTCTCGGATGTGGAGGATCGTTACACCACGGAGTTTATCGAGAACTATGCGAAGATCAACTTGATTCCGGAGGTACAGCGTGTATCCGGTGTGGGTGATGCCATGGTGATGGGTTCAAACTACTCCATGCGTATCTGGCTGAAACCGGACATTATGGCGCAATATGGTTTGGTGCCGAACAACGTCACGGCGGCTTTGTCTGAGCAAAACGTCGAGGCGGCTCCCGGTCAGTTTGGTGAGCAAGGCAATCAGACCTTCCAATACACGATCCGATACAAAGGTCGTCTGCAAGAGGCGGAAGAGTTTGAGAACATCGTCATCAAGGCTTTGCCTGACGGACAGGTGTTGCGCTTAAAGGATATCGCTGATGTGGAGTTGGGTCGTCAGGCCTATACGAACTTGAACAAGGTGGATGGTCATAATGCCGTGACCTGTATCGTCTTCCAGATGGCAGGATCTAACGCGACACAAACCATTAGCGACATCGAGGCCCTGTTGAAAGAGCAAAAGGCGACATTGCCTCCGGGATTGGAAATCAACGTCTCCATGAACGCCAACGACTTCTTGTTCGCCTCTATCCACGAGGTGCTCAAGACCTTGATCGAGGCCTTCATCTTGGTGTTCATCGTGGTGTACATCTTCTTGCAGGATATGCGCTCTACCTTGATCCCGGCTATCGCCATCCCGGTTGCCTTGATCGGTACCTTCTTCCTGCTCTCCATGATTGGATTTAGCTTGAACCTGTTGACCCTCTGTGCGTTGGTGTTGGCCATCGCGATTGTGGTGGATGATGCGATCGTCGTCGTCGAGGGTGTCCATGCGAAGTTGGATCAAGGGTATAAATCCGCGAAGTTGGCTTCCATCGACGCCATGAATGAGTTAGGTGGTGCGATCGTCTCCATCACGTTGGTCATGATGTCCGTGTTTATCCCGGTGTCATTCATGAGTGGTACGGCGGGTGTCTTCTATCGCCAATTCGGTTTGACAATGGCGATCTCTATCGGTCTTTCCGCCTTGAATGCGTTGACATTAAGTCCGGCGTTGTGTGCGATCTTCTTGAAGCCGCACGATGAGGGTCACGGCGAGAAAAAGAGCACCTTCGTCAGCCGTTTCCACACCTCCTTCAATGCCGCTTACGAGTCGTTGCTGGCGAAATACAAGAAGCAGGTGCTGTTCTTCATCCAGAAGAAATGGCTCTCCTTCGGTATCGTCACCGGTTCTATCGTGCTGTTGGTATTCTTGATGCAGAGCACACCGACGGGTATGGTGCCGAGCGAGGATACAGGTACGATCATGGGTGCGATCACGATGCCACCGGGCGCCTCTCAAGAGAGCACGATCGAGGCGATGAATAAGGTGGATAGCTTGATCGCTGCTGATCCTGCGGTACAATCACGTACAGCCATCGTCGGTTATAGCTTCATCGGTGGTCGCGGTGCCTCTTACGGTTCATTCATCATCAAGTTGAAGAATTGGGAGGAGCGATCCATGACACAAAGCTCTGACATCGTGTATAGTACGCTGTTCATGCGTGCGCAGAAAATCGTGAAAGAGGGTCAGGTGCTCTTCTTCACGCCTCCGATGATCCCCGGTTACTCTACCTCCAACGATATTGAGTTGAACATGCAGGATAAGACGGGTGGTGACTTGAATCACTTCTTCGATGTGGTTAACGACTATCTGGCGGCTTTACAGGCACGTCCGGAGATCAAATCCGCACAATCCACCTTCAACCCGAACTTCCCGCAGTATGAGATCGACATCGACGCAGCCGCTTGTAAACGAGCCGGTATTAGCCCCAGCGATATCCTCTCCACGCTGCAAGGTTATTACGGAGGTCTTTACGCCTCCAACTTCAACCGCTTCGGTAAGATGTATCGTGTGATGGTGCAAGCCGAACCTGACTTGCGTGCGAACATGGAGTCGTTGAAGAACATCAAGGTGAAGAGCGGCAATGAGATGGCACCTATCTCCCAATTCATCTCCATGAAGAAGGTATATGGCCCTGACATCATCAACCGCTTCAACATGTTTACCTCCATGAAGGTGATGGTGGCGCAAGCGGATGGTTACACCAGTGGTCAGGCGTTGCAAGCGATCGCCGAGGTGGCCAAAGAGAACCTTCCTGCCGGATTCGCTTATGAGTTAGGAGGTATGGCACGTGAGGAGGCAAGCACCAGCGGTAGCACCACGGCGTTGATCTTCTTGCTCTGCTTCCTGTTCGTCTATCTGTTGCTGAGCGCGCAGTATGAGAGTTACATCTTGCCGTTGGCGGTATTGCTATCCGTTCCCTTCGGTTTGCTGGGTAGCTTCATCTTCGTCCGCATCTTCGGTGCGATCGGTAACATCTCCGCCTTGAAGATGATCTTGGGCACGATGTCAAACAACATCTACATGCAGATCGCCTTGATCATGTTGATCGGTTTGTTGGCGAAGAACGCCATCTTGATCGTAGAGTTCGCCTTGGATCGCCGACGCATGGGCATGAGCATCACTTGGGCAGCTGTCTTAGGAGCGGCCGCTCGTTTGCGTCCGATCTTGATGACCTCCTTGGCGATGGTCGTAGGTTTGCTTCCGATGATGTTCGCCTTCGGTGTAGGTGCGCATGGTAACCGTACCTTAGGTACAGCGGCGATCGGCGGTATGTTTATCGGTATGATTTGCCAGATCTTCATCGTGCCGGCTTTATTCGTGGCCTTCCAGTATCTGCAAGAGAAGGTGAAGCCGATCGAGTGGAAGGATTTGGACAATAGCGATATGACCTCTGAAATTGAACAATACGCTAAAATCAAAGAATAAAAGTAGCATGAAGAGACATTATATATATATGGTATGCGCAACCGCTTTATTAAGTGGTTGCCATATTTACAAGGCTTACGATCGACCGGAATCTATTGAGACGAACGGCATCTATCGGGATCCGATCGCCGAAGCCTCCCCATTGGCTACGACAGACACGACTAACATCGCGAATCTGCCTTGGCAAGAGGTGTTTCAAGATCCTCAATTACAGGCATTGATCGAGGAGGGATTGGCTAACAACGTGGATATGCAAGCCGCTATCTTGCGTGTGGAGGAGGCAAAGGCATTATTGACCTCCGCTCGTTTGGCTTACCTGCCCTCTATCAACATCGCAGGGCAAGGCGAATTGTATAGCTACGATGGTGCTGATCCTACGAAGACCTATCGGGTATCCGGTGCGGCCAGCTGGGAAATCGACCTGTTTGGTAAGTTGCTGAATGCCTCTCGGGGGCAACGTGCGGCTTACTTGAAGAGCCAATATAGCTGTCAAGCGGTTCGCTCACAACTGATTTGTGGCATTGCTAACACCTACTACTCCCTGTTGATGTTGGATCGCCAGGTAGATATTACGGCACAAACCGTAGGTATCTATAAGGAGAATGTCCGTGTGATGGAGGCGATGAAAGAGGCAGGCATGACCACCGAGGCGGCTGTCGTACAGATGCGTGCCGCCCTGCATCAGGTAGAGGCATCACACATTGAGTTGAATCGCTCCGTGCGTGAGGTGGAAAACTCCCTTTCCATCCTTTTGGCAAAAGCGCCCCAGCAAATCAAACGAGGCACACTTGATCAACAGGAGTTGCCGAAAGATTTGTTGGCCGGTGTACCTTTGCAGTTGTTGGAGAATCGTCCTGACGTGAAGGTAGCGGAGATGAACTTGGCCAGCGCCTACTATCAAACCAACCAAGCTCGTGCGGCTTTCTATCCGAGTGTGACGATTACGGCTAACGCAGGTTGGTTGAATGGTTCAGCGGGCAATAAGTTGCCTAATCCCGGACAATTCATGTGGGATGCGATCGGCCAATTGGCTCAACCCATCTTCAACCGAGGCAAATTGATCGCCAACTTGAAGGTAACTAAGGCAGAGGAGCAAATCGCCAAGATGAACTATCAGCAAACCATCCTGAAAGCGGGTAAAGAGGTGAGTGACGCACTTTATCTCTACGATGCCACGGAGCGTAAGTTGATTGAGGATCAAGGTCGTGTAGATCAGATGACAAAGGCTGTCTCTTACACGAAAGACCTTTTCCAGAGTGGTGGTGCCTCCTATTTGGAGATCCTCACCGCACAACAGAATTTGTTGAGTGCACAGTTGTCCGAAGTGTCAGATAATGTACAGCGTATCCAGGCGGTAATCAACCTGTATAGCGCTTTGGGTGGAGGAAGAGAATAATAACCTTAAATGCATAGTTATGATTAGTCCTTTAGCATACGTAGATAAAGAGGCGAAGATTGGTGCGGGTGTCACCATCCATCCCTTCGCTTACATTGATAAGAATGTCGTGATTGGCGATGATTGCGAGATCATGCCTTATGCCAGCATCATGAGCGGTGCCCGTTTAGGTTGCCGCAACAAGGTGTATAACGGTGCGGTCATTGCCGCAGAGCCGCAAGACTTCGCCTATAAAGGGGGAGACACGTTGGCCATCCTTGGCGATGACAATGTCATCCGCGAAAACGTGGTGATCAACCGCTCCTCCTCCGCTGAGGGGGCGACTCGCATCGGCAATGGCAACTTCATCCACGAGGGGGTACATATCTCTCACGATACACAAATTGGCAATCACAGTGTCTTTGGTTACGGTTGTAAGATCTCCGGCAATTGCCACATGGAGGATTATGTGATCTTTGGTGGTAATGTATTGGTGAGTCAAGGTTGCCGTGTAGGTACATGGTCGATGGTGCAAACAGGTTGTCGTTTCCGTAAGGACATTCCGCCCTACATCGTTGCTGCCAAGGAGCCGATCACCTATTATGGTGTCAACGCCATGATCATGCAACACGAGGGCTTCGACGAGAAGGTGATCAAGCACCTCAGCCATGCCTATCGCATCATCTACCAGAGTAATAGCAGCTTAACCGATGCATTACTTATGGTGCGTGATCAGGTGCCCATGAGCGAGGAGATCGAACACCTCATCGCTTTCATCAGCGCCTCCAAGTTAGGTATCATTCGATAATCGCATAAACCATACCTTGGGTTTCAAAGAGCAGGTGTCACAGCGGCATCTGCTCTTTTTTTCTTACTACCAATTCATATTCCCCATGGTTGCTTATCTTTGCACCATGATAACAACCAAAGTCATACAACCAGCTCCCCTCTTTCGACAGCTTGATCGACCATTTTGGATTCACGGATCACAGCCATTTCTACCGGGAGTTCCTGCAATTCTCAGGCATGTCTCCCACCGACTTCTTACACTACCTGCAAGCGATCCAAGCTCCAGAGCTCCTCTCCGCCTATCGCTCCTATCACGATCCGGAAGGAGAATAGCATTAGACAGCCATACTATTTTAAGAAGATATAAACACATAAACACAGCGTGAATGTCCGATTTATACCAAGACATTTCCCATTTATTGCCTACTTTCGCTTCCTGAAACAAAAAAGCAACGAAAATGAGACACGAGATCATCACACTGCAAGACATGCAGCTCATTGGCATAGCCAAACAGGTTCCATTCAACCAAGGGGCTGAGGAGTGCCCGAAGTTCTGGGGCGAATATTTCGAGACCTTGATCAAGCCTGTCATGATGGAGGGTAAGGCACCGAACGCCCAGCAGCAAGCGGCGATCGACAACCATATCGGTGAGTATGCGCTTTGCACCTGCAACATTCCAAATCACAACTGTTCAACATGTGCCGAAGAGAACTTCACAGCTTGCAACGCAAAGTGCTTCACCTATGTGATAGCAGGCACCTACCAAGGAGGAGCAGTGCCTGAGGGTATGCAGCTCTATCCGCTGCACAATGGCGCTTGGTTGAAGGTGCATTTCGAGGGAGGCATGGCGGCTTTCCAGCAACAATTTCAACAGGTTTATCACGAATGGTTGCCGCAGCACCCGGAGTTCAAAATCGCCAGCAACGCCTCTTCAATGGAGTGGTATAGCGGGACAGATATTCAATCTCCTGACTTCCCCTGTGGAGTGATGATTCCGTTAATCGAGAGGCCATGCAACTGATTCAAGCTACATCTGCCGATTTTGCAGCTATCCAAACGTTTTACGCACATGTCGTCAGCCATACGCCTGACATGCCGACCTACGGACGCTGGAAACAGGGGCTCTATCCTACTGAGGAGGATTTCAACACGTATATCCAAGGGAACAGCATGTACCTTTATAAAGAAAGAAGGAAAGACGATTGTAGGAGCTATGGCTGTGACGATGTTCCAAGGCGAGGATTACCATGCTATCGCCTGGAGCCAAGAGCTGCCCGATGATGAGGTGACCGTGATTCATATCTTAGCAGTCAATCCCGACTACCAAGGTCGAGGCATCGGTGCCCAACTGGTAAGCGAAGCGATCTCCCTGGCTAAAGCCAACGGGATGAAAGCCATCCGGCTCGATGCCCTTGCCTCCAACCTTCCCGCCCATAAACTCTATGAGCGATTGGATTTTGTTTATCGGGGCAAGCAGCTCCTCTATGCGACAAACACGGGATGGACCGATTTCTTCTTCTTTGAGCATCTGCCATCTTAAGAAACACTTTGTCTCCAATGGAAAGGAGGAGATTTCTGAAAACTTCTTCTGAGGTTGATTGGACTCATCCTTTCCTATTTAGACAAACCTTATGTGAATTTGGAACATTTTTTCTCCAAGAAAGAGAACACCTTTGCAAGAATAATTAATTTTGCGAAATCACTAATAATTCTACGAACGAATGGTTACACAATCTATGAACCGGCTATGCATACGGCAGCGGGATTTCATCAAGAAGATGAGGCAGGTATTCATCGCCGCATCTTTCTTTATCCCATTGTCTATCCAAGCGCAAGACACGCTACGGATTGATTTGGCACAAGCCTTAGAAATCGCCCTCAGTGAGAACCCGACCATCAAGGTGGCCAATCAAGAGATAGAGAAGAAACGTTACGCCCATAAAGGGACATTGGCTTCCCTCTTCCCGCAAATCAATTACAGCGCAGATTACAGCCGCACCCTGAAAAAGCAGGTGATGTACATGGACTTCGATATGGGAGACATGGGTGGCATGGGAGGTGAAGCCACAGAAGGCATCAGCCAAGCCGACATGGATAAAGGCTTCGAGGTAGGTCGTAGCAATAACTGGAGTACAGGCATTAATGCCTCTATGCCGTTGATCAACGCCTCCCTATGGAAAAGTCTGCGTATCTCCGCTACCGATGTAGAATTAGCCGTTGAGCAGGCCCGTTCTTCCAAACTCTCCATGATCAATCAGGTGAAGAAGGGCTTCTATGCGGTGCTGTTGGCGCACGACTCCTACGTAGTTTTCAAGCAGAGCTATGACAACGCCATGGAAAATTACCTCGACATCAAGCGGAAGTATGAGCAGGGCACCGTGGCGGAATACGATTTGATACGCGCTGACGTAACCGTCAAGAACACGGAACCCAACCTGCTGCAAGCAGAGAACGCATTGGTATTGGCGAAGTGGCAACTCAAAGCCCTACTGGGCATGGATTTGGAGATGCCGATCGACTGCGAGGGAGCCTTGGGCGACTACCGAGAGTTGCTGTTTGCCGATTATATGGCGACAGACACCACCTTGGCGGCTAACACCGACCTGCGTCAGCTCGACCTGCAGAAGCAGCAGTTGCGTCACACCCTGACGATGCAAAAATTAGACTTCCTGCCCACCCTTTCGCTGAGTGGGCTGTATCAGTGGAGCGCCATGAACAATGACTTCAAGTTCAAGAACTACCGTTGGAATCCCTATTCAATGATCGGGCTCTCGCTTTCCATCCCTATCTTCACAGGCGGAAGCCGCTATATGAAGCTGAAACAGACAGAGATCTCGTTGAAGCAATTGGATTGGCAACGGGATGACACCCAGCGTAACCTACGGTTGGCGGTGAAGCAGCAGTTAGATAACATGAGCACTTGCGTCAAACGCTTCGATGCGGCCAGCAAAGGCATTGACCAAGCGGAACGAGGCTATCGCATCGCTCAAAAACGATATGACACTGGTGCTGGCACCTGGTTGGAGATGAACGACGCCGAGTTGGCCTTGACGCAAGCCCGCCTCAATTTCAATCAAGCTATCTATGACTACATGGTGGCCAAGACTGACTTAGAGAAGACCTTAGGCAACGAAGAATAAGTAATTAAGAAATTAGGAATCAGAAATCCATTCAAATCATGCATACATTACAGTACATTAAGATGACAATGATCGCCTCCCTCATAGGACTTTGCGCCTGCGCAGGAGGTGAGACAGAGAGCACTACCCCAGTTGAGAAAGTAAAGGTGAAGACAGAGACCGTACATGCACAGGCAGTCGATCAGCTGAGTGAGTTCACCGCCACCGTAGAGGCGAATGTCAAAAACAACATTGCCCCGCAAACCCCTTTCCGCATCCGTAAGATCTACGCGGAGATTGGCGATCATGTGAAAGCCGGACAAACGTTGGCCGAGATGGATGCCAGCAACCTGAAACAGGCGAAGATCCAGCTCGACAACCAAGAGGCGGAATTTAAACGTATCGACGAATTATATAAGGTAGGCGGCGCCTCTAAATCGGCTTGGGATGCGCAAAAGACCACCGTAGAGGTGGCTCGTGAGTCCTACGCCAACTTAGTAGAGAACACCCGCTTGATCAGCCCGATCAGCGGTATCGTCACCGCTCGCAACTATGACAGTGGCGATATGTATAGCGGTGGCACACCCATCTATACCGTGGAGCAAATCCGTCCCGTCAAGCTTTTGATCAATGTGTCGGAAAGTTTCTTCACGCAGGTCAAGAAGGGCAACGAGGTGGATGTCCGTTTGGATGTCTATGGCGATGAGGTATTCAAGGGAAAGGTCAGCTTGGTTTACCCGACCATTGATGCCACTACACGCACCTTCCCGGTGGAGATACGCCTCCTCAACAACGACGAGCGAGTTCGTCCGGGTATGTTCGCCCGTGTCACCCTCAACTTCGGGACAAAGCAGCATGTAGTGATCCCCGATCGGGCTATCGTAAAGCAAGCCGGATCAGGCGACCGTTATGTCTATGTCTATCAAAACGGCCAAGTCTCCTACCAGAAGGTAGAATTAGGACGTCTCATAGGCAATACCTATGAGGTGATTTCCGGTGTAGCAGATGGCAACGAGGTGGTCATCACCGGTCAGAGCCGTCTGAATAATGGTATGGAAGTGGAAATCGATAAATAATACGGCTTATGAGTTTATATGCAACAGCGGTCCGTAAGCCGGTCACCACAGCCCTTGTGTTTGTGGCGATCGTGATCTTTGGCCTTTTTTCATTAAGCAAACTATCCGTCGATCTGTTTCCGGAGATTGAGACCAACACCATCATGGTGATGACCTCCTATCCGGGTGCCAGCGCAGCGGACATCGAGATGAACGTCTCCAAACCGTTGGAGAACGTGCTGAACAGTGTCAGCGACCTCAAACACATCACTTCGCAATCCCGAGAGAACATCTCCATTGTTACCTTGGAGTTTGACTATGGCATTGATATCGACGTGGCGACCAACGATGTGCGCGATAAATTGGATATGGTGGAGACCTCTCTCCCCGACGACGTGCAGAACCCGATCATCTTCAAGTTCGGCACGGATGATATTCCTATTTTGATCCTTTCGGTGACAGCCAACGAGAGTACGAATGCGCTCTATAAAATCTTGGATGATAAGGTGTCCAATCCTTTGGCACGTATCAGTGGCGTAGGTGCGGTCTCTATCTCCGGTACGCCGATCCGTGAGTTGCAAGTCTATTGCAATCCCTATAAATTAGAGGCTTACGGACAAACCATCGAGAGCATCTCCAGCCTGATTGCCCAAGAGAACCGCAACACACCAGGTGGTAGCGTCGATTTCGGCTCCAACACCTATTCGCTGCGTGTGCAGGGCGAGTTCACGGATGCCAAGCAGATGCTCGACTTGGTGATCGGTAGCCAAAATGGGAAAAACGTCTATCTGCGAGACGTTGCCCGGGTGGAAGACAGCGTCCAGGAGCGAGCGCAAGAGACCTACAACAACGGTGAGAAGGGTGGTATGATTGTCATTCAGAAACAATCGGGTGCCAACTCGGTCAACATCGCCAAGAAGGTGCATGAGCAACTACCTGCCATCCAAGCCAGCCTCCCTTCTGACGTGAAGTTAGACGTGATCATGGATACCTCCACCAATATCCTCAACACCATCGACAGCCTGAAGGAGACCATCATGATCACCTTCTTGGTGGTTATCCTCGTGGTGTTTGTCTTTTTGGGACGTTGGCGTGCGACCTTCATCATCTGTTTGACGATTCCGATCTCCTTGATTGCCTCATTCGCTTACCTGTTGGCGTCAGGCAATACACTGAACATCATCTCACTGAGTTCACTCTCTATTGCCATCGGTATGGTGGTGGACGATGCGATCGTGGTGTTGGAGAATGTCACGACCCATATTGAACGAGGCAGTATGCCTAAGCAAGCGGCTGTCCATGCGACCAATGAGGTGGCTATTTCCGTGGTCGCCTCTACCCTAACCATGTTGGCGGTGTTCCTGCCTTTGACGATGGTGAGCGGTATGGCAGGTATCCTGTTTAAACAGTTGGGTTGGATCGTCAGCATCATCATGATTGTCTCCACAGTAGGTGCGTTGAGTTTGACCCCGATGCTCTGCTCGCAACTGCTTCGTCTTCGTCCGGAGAAGGGAAAGCTCTATAAGCTGATCTTCACCCCGATCGAGCACGCTTTGGATCGGTTGGATCATGGCTATGCCCATTTCTTGAATTGGGCAGTTCGCCACCGCAAGACGGTCATCGTTTCCGCTTTCATGGTGTTCGCAGCCAGCATGTGCTTGATTCCGATTATCAAGACAGAGTTCTTCCCCACGCAGGATAATGCCCGCATCGGCATCACGATCGAGTTGCCTATCGGTACTCGTCAGGAGATCTCTCGTGAGTTAGCCTTGCGCATCGACCAGAACTTCCGAGAGAAATATCCGGAGATCAAGATCAGCAACTTCACCGAGGGAACGGCTGATACAGACAATACGTTCGCCCAGTTGAGCGACAACGGTTCACACATCATCGAGTTCAACATCAGCTTGGTCAGCGTGGGGGATCGTGAACGTGGTTTGACGGAGATTTGTGAGTTGATGCGTCAAGACTTGGCTGAATACAGCGAGATCAAGAAATTCTCCGTATTGGCGGGTGGACAGGAGGGCTCTATGGGTGGTGACACCTCCGTGGATATCGAGATTTATGGTTTCGACTTCGCCCAAACTGACCAAGTGGCTGCCGAGATTGCGCAGCGTATGCGTAACGTGAAGGGTTGTTCGCAAGCCAATATCAGCCGAAACGACTACATCCCGGAGTATCAGATTGACTTCGATCGGGAAAAATTAGCGATGCATGGTTTGAACATGACAACAGTTTCGCTATATTTGCGCAACCGAATCAACGGTTCAACCGCTTCACAATATCGTGAAGATGGCGAAGAGTATGACATCAAGGTTCGTTACGCACCCGAGTTCAGACAGACCATTGATGATATTGAGAACATTTTGATCTTCAACAATCAAGGACAAAGTGTCCGTCTGCGTGACATCGGCAAGGTAGTGGAGCGAATGACACCACCTACCATCGAGCGTAAAGACCGTGAACGTATCATCACCGTGACGGCCATCGCCGCACCAGATGCCGCTTTAAGCGACTTGGTCGAGGGTGCCCGTAGGGAATTGGCTCAGATGGAGATTCCCTCAGAGGTCAGCTGGCAGTTGGCCGGAGCCTTTGAGGACATGCAAGATACCTTCTTTGACTTGGGCGTTTTGATGGTCTTGATCATTATCTTGGTGTTCATCGTGATGGCGGCTCAGTTTGAGTCATTGGTCGATCCCTTTGTGATCATGTTCTCCATCCCCTTCGCCTTCACCGGTATTGCAATCGGCTTGGCTGTGACAGGCACACCGCTGGGTGTCATGGCTTTGATCGGTCTGATCATGTTGATGGGTATCGTAGTGAAGAACGGTATCGTGTTGATCGATTACACCATCCTTTGCCGCGAGAGAGGCATGGGTATCTTGACAGCGGTAGTTACCGCCGGTAAGTCCCGCCTGCGCCCCGTATTGATGACCACCTTGACCACCGTCTTGGGTATGATCCCGATGGCGATTGGCACAGGCGAGGGATCGGAGATGTGGCAGTCCATGGGTATGACCGTTGCGTGGGGTTTGGCAGTCTCCACATTGATCACCTTGGTGATCGTGCCGACTGTCTATGCTGTATTTGCCGCGAATGGCGTGAAACGTAAACGGCGTAAATTGCATAAATTGAATAAGAATAAGTAAGCGATGAAAGCAATCTTTATATCATTCAATCAGGCTTATTATGAGTCGATTGTAAATTTGATGGATCGCATCAACCTGCGAGGCTTCACCTATTGGAACGAGGTGCAAGGCCGAGGCAGTCACACGGGAGAACCACATTATGGCAACCATGCTTGGCCGACCTTGAACGCTGCCATCCTAACGATGGTGCCCGACGAGAAGGTGGAACACTTTCTCTCGCAGCTGCATCAGATGGATAAAGCGACCGAGGCGCAGGGACTGCGAGCGTTTGTCTGGAACATTGAACAAACCATATAGAATAGAAAAGAGTAATAAATTATGGACAACTCCATTTTGTTTACGCCGGGTAAGATCGGTCCGCTCACACTGCGAAACCGTACGATCCGGGCTGCGGCCTACGAAGGTATGTGCCCAGGTAATGCCCCTTCGGAGCAATTGTTCAACTATCATACAGCGGTGGCTGCTGGTGGTATTGGCATGACCAACATCGCGTATGCGGCGGTTACGCAAAGCGGGCTCTCTTTTGAACGCCAATTATGGATGCGCAAGGAGATTATCCCTGGGCTGCGTAAGCTGACCGATGCGATCCACAAAGAGGGAGCCGCTGCTTCCATCCAATTGGGGCACTGTGGAAACATGTCGCACAAACGCATCTGTGGGTGTACCCCTGTTGGTGCATCCAGCGGATTCAATCTCTACTCCCCAACCCTCGTACGTGGGTTGAACCCCTCTGAGCTTCCAGCGATGGCCAGAGCCTATGGGGAGGCCGTGAACTTGGCTCGTGAAGCAGGGATGGATGCCGTTGAGATTCATGCCGGACATGGCTATCTGATCAGCCAATTCCTCTCTCCTTACACCAACCATCGCTCAGACGAGTATGGCGGTAGCCTCGCCAACCGTATGCGTTTCATGAAGATGTGTATGGCAGAGGTGATGAAGGCTGCTGGTAGCGATATGGCCGTTACGGTCAAAATGAACATGCGTGATGGGTTCAAGGGGGGCATGGAGATTGACGAGAGCTTGGAGGTGGCACGCACCCTGCAAGATGAATGTGGGGTACATGCGTTGGTGTTGAGCGGTGGTTTCGTGAGCCGTGCACCCATGTATGTGATGCGTGGTACCATGCCAATCCGCACACTGACCCATTATATGCCTTGGGGTTATCTACCTATCGGCGTACGTATGGTGGGGAAATACATGATTCCTTCCGTTCCTTTCAAAGAGGCCTATTTCTTAGAAGACGCCCTGAAGTTCCGGAAAGCGTTGCACATGCCGTTGATTTATGTAGGTGGCTTAATCGCTCGGGATAAAATCGAGGAGGTCTTGAACGATGGCTTCCAGTTCGTCGCCATGGCGCGTGCCTTGGTGAATGATCCTGGCTTTGTCAATCGGATGAAGACAGATGCCCATGCCCGGGTGGATTGCGGCCATAGCAACTATTGCGTAGCCCGTATCTATACCCGCGATATGGTTTGTCACAAGACCGTGGAGGACCTTCCCGCTTGCTTAGCGAACGAGATCAAACGACTGGAATATAAATAAGGGAGGAGAAAGAATGGAGAAGCAATGGGCGTTAGTGACCGGTGCCAGCTCTGGCATCGGTTTTGCGTATGCAAAGGAGTTAGCCAGTCGGGGCTATCCCGTTGTGATGGTCAGCAACGAGGAGCAGGCCATCCAAGAGAAAGGAGAATGGATCCGCAAAACCTATGGGGTGGATGTCCTTGCCCTTTATCAAGACTTGGCCGTGCCGGGAGCAGCGAAAGCGCTTTTTGACATCTGCCAAGAAGAAGAGATTATCGTGGATATATTGGTGAACAATGCCGGCATGTTCTTCCTCAATGAGATTGTGGATGAGAAAGAGGTCAAGGTGGAGAAGATGCTCTACCTGCACATGACGACTCCCACCCAATTATGCTACTATTTCGGCAAAGAGATGAAACGGCGCGAACATGGGCATATCCTCATCATGTCTTCCCTCTCTTGCTGGTTCCCCTTCCCTGGCATCTCGCTCTATGCCTCCACGAAGCGCTACCTGAAAAGCATGGCGCAAGGACTGCGCACAGAGATGAAGGCATACGGGGTAAACGTCACCGTGGTTTGTCCCGGTGCAGTTGCGACCAACCTCTATAATTTGAAGGACAACTTAAAGGAATTAGCCATTCACTTAGGTGTGATGATGCGCCCGGAGCAATTAGCTAAGAAGGCCATCAATGCCATGTTCAAGAAGCGTTACAGTATCTTGCCTGGTTTGCTCAACAAGATCTTCACGCCCATCGTGATGGCCTTGCCGCAATGCGTGGTCATCTTCCTCATGCGTCATACAGGTATTTTGCCTTATCATCCAACTAATGACGAAAAATTCCTCACTCCTCATGCTTAATTTCTAAATAATAACTATCTTTGCACCCGCTTTTTAGCCCGTACCGTGTGATGGGAAATTAGAGAGCACAACAACAAACTAATTTTGAGTAACACAAACAAGTAAAAAATGAAGACATTCAAATTGGAAGGCAAAAGCAGAGAAATCATCGCACGCTCTGCTGATCAGAAGAGAGCTTTGAAGGCTATGCGTAAGAACGATGAGATCCCCGCTGTGCTTTATGGTGGCGAGAAAGTGGTTCACTTTGCAGTGACAAACGATGCCGTTCGTAAGTTGGTTTACACCCCGGAGATCTTCGTAGTTGAGTTGACAATCGACGGCGAGACAACAATGGCAATCATGAAGGAGATCCAATTCCACCCGGTAAGCGACAAGATCCTGCACATGGATTTCTTGGCAGTTAGCAAGGAGAAACCGGTTGAGATGGAGGTTCCCGTTGCTCTGGAGGGTCACGCAGAAGGTGTGAAAGCCGGTGGTAAGTTAACACTGCAGATGAGAAAGCTGAGAGTAAAGGCTATTTACGATCAGATCCCCGAGAAGTTGGTGATCAACGTGGACAACTTGGGCTTAGGCAAGACCATGCAGGTTGGTGCATTGCACTTTGAGGGCCTTGAGGTCATGAACGCAAAGAACGCTGTCGTTTGTGCCGTTCAGTTGACTCGTGCCGCTCGTGGTGCACAGGCTAAGGCTTAATCGTTGAGAGAAAGTAACAGCACACAAAGATCGGGGGAGGATATTCTTGGAATGTTCTCCCCCGTTTGCATAACCAAGATAACCAAACAAAATGAAATATTTAATTACCGGACTGGGCAACATCGGAGCGGAGTATTTAGGCACACGCCATAACATCGGATTTCGGGTTGTCAACCAGTTAGTTGAGAGCGTAAACGGCCAGTTTACAGATGAGCGTTATGGAGCGATTGCCCGTATTCGGGTGAAGAGTGCGGAGCTGACTGTCTTGAAGCCCAACACCTTCATGAACCTCAGTGGTAATGCTGTGCGCTATTGGCTACAGAAAGAGAACATCCCTGTGGAAAACCTATTAGTGGTGGTCGATGATTTGGCTTTGCCTTTCGGTCACCTGCGCTTAAAGCCACAGGGGAGCGATGCGGGACACAATGGATTGAAGAATATCGCTCAACTGTTGAACACACAGAACTATGCTCGCCTACGCTTTGGCATTGGCAACGATTTTCCCCGTGGCGGACAGATTGACTATGTCTTGGGGAAGTTCCCTCCGGAGCAACTGCAACAGATGCCGGAAGTGTTAGATAAAGCCGTTGAGATCATTAAGAGTTTCTGCCTGGCTGGAATCCAGATCACGATGAACCAATATAATTAAGGAGTATGGAAGTTCGCATAGATAAATGGATGTGGGCTACCCGCATCTTCAAGACACGCACCATTGCGGCAGATGCCTGCAAGAAGGGACGGGTCATGGTAGGTGGTGTAACCGTCAAACCCTCCCGTACGATCAAGGTAGGTGAGGTAATCCAGGTACGAAAACCGCCCATCACCTTTTCGTTCAAGGTATTGGCCTTGGCACAAAACCGAATGGGGGCCAAGCTGGTGCCCGAGTATATGGAGAATGTCACCACCCCTGATCAATATGAGATCTTAGAGATGAATCGTATCTCTGGCTTTGTCAACCGAGCCAAAGGTTTAGGTCGTCCCACGAAGAAAGATCGGCGAGAACTGGAGCAATTCACCGAGCCCTCTTTTGATCCTACTGCCCTTGACTTCGACTTTGACGAAGAGGATTTTGAGGAGGAGTAAACAAGTTTATAAAGGATCCACATCATAATGAAGTAATAGGGAACGGAAGGCGGGTAGAGCTTGCATGGATTGCTGAACCTCATCCAAGAAGGTGCGGAGAGGTGTTATGCCTGCAGCGAGCTCTACCTTAATAACGATCTGCCGCAGGTAGAGGGACTGAATACGGTGGATGGGGGGCGTAACCGGACCTAACACCCGATCGCCCAACCGGAAGCGGAGTTTATCGGCATAAAGACGAGCCATCTCTTGTAAGGAGGGCTCCCGCTTTCCTCGCAACACGACTACGATTAAGCGATAATAGGGCGGATAACGGAACTGGCTGCGCTCTGCCAACTGCATCCGCACCATCTCCTTATAGGCAAAGCGTTGCACCATGCAAATCAAGGGATGATCCGGCTGTGTAGTTTGCAGCACAACCACACCTGGTTGCTCCCGCCGGCCAGCACGACCACTCACCTGCACCATCAACTGAAAGGCACGCTCATGCGCCCGGAAATCGGGGAAGTTCATCAAACTATCGGCACTGAGAATGCCAACCACGCTTACCCGGCCGAAGTCCAATCCCTTGGAGATCATCTGTGTACCGATCAAGATCTGAATCTTGCCTCGCTCAAAGTCCGCAATGATCCGCTCATACGCTGTGCGGGTGCGTGCCGTGTCAAAATCCAAGCGTTCCACCTTGGCCTCTGGGAAAAGCCGAGCGACCTCCTCCTCCACCTGCTCCGTGCCGAAGCCTTGCAGGCGCAGTTCCACGCTGTCGCAATCCGGACAACGAGTAGGGAAAGCGGTAGTATAGCCACAATAATGACAGGTCAAGGTACGATATGCCTTGTGATAGGTCAGGCTAACATCGCAGTTGACGCAATGCGGCACCCAGCCACATTGCCGACACTCCACCATTGGCGCAAAGCCACGTCGATTCTGAAACAAAATAACCTGCTCTCCACACATCAAAGCTGCCTGAATCTTCTCCACCAACAGGGGCGAGAAGAGCGTATCTTTCATCAGCTTCTTCCGTTTCAACTCACGGGTGTTCACCGTCAAGATCTCCGGCATCCTGCAATCGCCATAACGAGTGGTCAACTCTACTAAGCCGTATTTTCCCGTAGTCGCATTGTAATAGGAATCAATGGAAGGAGTAGCAGAACCCAACAAGGTCTTTCCGCCATGCAAATTGGCCAAGACAATCGCCGCACTACGGGCATGATAACGTGGCGCAGGGTCTTGCTGCTTGTAGCTGGTCTCATGCTCCTCATCCACAATAATCAGGCCTAACTTGGAGAACGGAAGAAAAAGGGAGGAACGCACACCTAACACCACCACCGGCACCTCCTGCTGTAACAGGCGGTTCCAGACCTCCGCCCGCTCCGTATCTGAGAATTTGGAATGATACACCAACAGCCGATCCCCAAAGTATTTCCCCAACCGCTCCATGATCTGCGTCGTGATCGCAATCTCCGGTAACAGGTAGAGCACCTGCCTCCCTTGTCGCAACTCCTCCGCAATAAGATGCGCATAGATCTCCGTCTTGCCACTGGAGGTGACTCCTTGCAATAAACAGACTGCCTTCTCCTGAAAAACGGCTTGAATCTCCTTAAAGGCACGGGCTTGCGCCTCGCTCAACGGTTTCATGGTGATCTCCTGCCACCGTTTAGGCACACATGGCCGTTCCGCCTCCTTCTCATAGGCTTCTAACACACCTCGTTTCAGCAATCCATCCAGCACAGCCGCCGAAGCATCGCACTGCTCCAACAAGGCTTTGCGAGGCATCTCCGCCGCAGATCCCGGCTCCAATGCCTGGGTCAAATCCAAGAAACATAGGAGTAACTGCTCCTGTTTTTTCGCCCGCTTCAAACCGTCTAAGAGCGCAAGCAGACGCTCCTCTTGCCGATAGTCAGCCGACAAACGAATATATAATTGCCGCTTCGGCTGAAAAGCTTGCGCCGAAGGGATAGCCGCCTTATAGACATCGCCCAAACGACAGATATAATAGGAGGCAATCCACTGCCAAAAGCGCAACTGGAGCGGACGAACGACAGGCGAGACATCGACCAAGGCATACAGCTCTTTCACCGTCTGCTCTGCTTGAGGTGCCCGATCATGCACTTCCCACACCAAGGCGGTGTAACAACGCCTCTTGCCAAAATAAACCATAACCCGACAACCAGGAACCACCAAAGGCTCCAGATCATCGGGTATCCGATAGGTATAACTATTTGCTAAAGGAAGGGGCAGTATGACTTCTGCATACCTCATACTCCCGGATTAGAAGAGGATAGCCGCCGTAACCGACCAACCCCGATTCTTACCATCACTCTTTGTCAAAGAGAGGGATTCCATACTGTAATTGTTGGTCAAGCCCAAACCATAGTTCAGGCCTACCTGCAAATGGCTGATCAGTTCCACGCCCGCACCAAAATTCAATCCGGCACTGAAGCTCTTGGTCTTCACCTGATCCACCATGCTACCCGGTAGCTCCCAAATCTTATTGCCACCCACGCGAAAACCCACATAGGGACCTGCTGCCAGATAGACCTTCATGATTGGCAATCCCAACTTCCATTTCAAGTTGACCGGCACGTCAATATAATCATTCTTGAGTGAAGTCTTTTCACCACTAACAGTTTTCGTCTCCAAGCCCTTTTGTGCGTAGAGAATCGCCGCATCAAACCCAAGTCCGACCAAAGGCAACGAACCTTCAATCATAGGACCGATCTGAAATCCTGTCACATTATCCGACTGCAATACATCGGTACTGAAATGAACGGAAGCGATGTTCAATCCGCCCTTCACACCCAAGCGTACCTGTGCACTCGCTTGTCCTATCCCTAAAAAAAGGAGGGCTGCAAATACCAGCCCCACAATCATTCGTCTATCTATCATCTTGTTTCCCTTTAATACTTATATGATGTATATAGGCCATCTCTTTTTTTACAACCACCTAATGGCATCAATAGTTCAACCGCAACCACTCGGTTCTACATAAAAGAGGCATGACCATACACCGGCGCTCATCCCGTTGCTCGATCCATGCCTCCTTTTACTAATTATTATGGCAAAATAATTATACATGCAAAGATTCGACGGATCAACGGAAAAAGGCGTATTCTCGCTCCATGCCCTTCGGTTTTCCTCGAAACCGTCGAAACCCCATAAGCATTGCAGGTCTTCTGACTCGCTTCCGACTGGAGGCGCCTTCCCATCTTCTTCTCTGGAAGACAGTGGCCATAGAATGCCTCAGCCTTTTCTTGAAAGCTCACAGCAGCGGGACTGTCCGGGATTCTCACCCGATTCCCTTTTAATCCTCTTCGCAAGAAAAACTGAAAAGAGGAACAATGCTCGGCGACAAAGATACGATTTTTGCAGTGATACGGCAATGTGTAGCTACAAAATAATCGCTATTTTTGCAACGTCTCAATTAGTTGATCAATAACCTAAATATTACATGACAGCATGAACAAGTGGATGATGAGTGTTTGCATCGCCGCAGGCGTGCAAGCAACTGTGGCACAAAACATGCCTCAACTCGGTAAAAACCCTATTGACGAGGTGGTAAGCGCAATGACTACCGAAGAGAAGGTGAGCCTATTAGTAGGTACTGGTATGGCAGGGGTAGGCGGCCAATCCGCCGTTGTGGGTAGCACACAGGACTTGGTACCCGGAGCGGCAGGTACCACACATGGCGTTGTCCGATTAGGCATTCCTGCAATTGTAGTGGCGGATGGCCCTGCCGGCCTGCGCATTAACCCCACCCGTGAAGGGACAGATGCCACCTATTACTGTACCGCTTTCCCGATTGCCACCCTGTTAGCTTCCACCTGGAACACCGCATTAGTGTACAATGTTGGCGAAGCGATGGGTGAAGAAGTGAAAGAATATGGATGTGATGTCTTGTTAGGTCCGGCCTTGAACATCCACCGCAGTCCGCTCTGTGGTCGTAACTTTGAATACTATTCCGAGGATCCCTATTTAACAGGTAAGATGGCTTCGGCCATGGTGCAAGGGGTACAGAGCCAAGGGGTAGGTACCAGCGTGAAGCATTTCGCCGTAAACAGCCAAGAGACCAACCGTACCGGCAACGATGCCCGTCTGAGCCCACGTGCCCTCAGAGAGATTTATTTGAAAGGATTCGAGATGGTAGTGAAGGAGGCGCAACCCTGGACCGTAATGTCCTCCTACAACAAGATTAATGGCGAATATGCCTCTGAGAGTCGTAGCCTATTGACCACAATCCTACGTGAGGAATGGGGCTTTAAAGGTTTGGTGATGACTGATTGGTTCGGTGGGAAGAACGCACCGGCTCAGATCCATGCTGGAAACGACCTCCTGATGCCGGGACGTCCTGATCAAGAGCAGGCTATCTTAAAGGCCATAGAGAATGGGAAACTCTCCATGGAGGATGTGGATACAGACGTAACCCGTCTACTCAACCTTGTATTACAGTCACCTCGATTCCTAAACTACAAATATAGTGATCGTCCAGACCTCAAGGCTCATGCTGAGGTAACACGCTCCTCTGCCGCAGAAGGTATGATCCTATTGAAGAACAGTGGTAAGACGCTGCCGCTTTCTCCGGCTATCAAGAAAATTGCCGCTTACGGAACCACCTCTTACGACTTTGTATCTGGCGGTACCGGTAGTGGAGACGTACACGAGGCCTATTCCGTCTCTTTGGTAGAGGGATTAGAGCAGGCCGGCTACACATTAGACACCGAAGTGAAAGAGATGTATGCCAAGTACAAATCTGAAGAGGAGGCGAAACGTCCGAAGAGTGACAATCCGATGATGGCCTTCTTCAACCAACCCCGTATTCCAGAGTTCGTACCCGAAGCAGCCGGTGTAGCGGCCAAGGCCAAAGAGGCAGATATCGCATTCATCACGATTGGACGTAGCTCTGGTGAGTTCCAAGATCGTGCCATCGCAGGCGATTTTAATTTAACGGAGCAGGAGCAGGCACTGATCAAGACGGTCACTGAGGCCTTCCACAAAGAGGGCAAGAAGGCTGTTGTGATCCTCAACATCGGCGGCGTAATTGAGACCGCCAGCTGGAAATCTCTCCCCGACGCTATCCTCTTGGCCTGGCAAGCCGGCCAAGAGGGAGGTAACACGGTAGCGGACATCCTACAAGGTAAGGTGAATCCCTCCGGCAAACTGCCCATGACCTTCCCGTTGAAGGCTGAAGACGCTGCTTCCGCACGAAACTTCCCCGACGCAGACAGTGTTGATCCGAAAGCAATGATGGGTAGCTTCATGGGTGGTACCGATCAACCGACCAATCGCCCCAACATCGACTATACCTACTACGAGGAGGGCATTTATGTGGGCTACCGTTATTTCGACAGCTTCAAGCAGCCTGTTTCTTATCCTTTCGGTTATGGCGAATCTTATACCACCTTCAATTATGCCGGTCTGAGAGTGGAGCCGCAAAGCGATAGCTATCGAATACGTTGTGTGATCACCAACCATGGAGATGTAGCGGGTAAAGAGGTGGTTCAACTGTATGTGGCCGCTCCCGGTGAACAGATGGAGAAACCGGTGAAGGAGTTGCGTGCTTTCGCTAAGACAGCCCTGTTGCAACCAGGCCAAAGCGAGGAGGTTGTTTTCACACTGACGGATGCAGATTTAGCCTCTTTTGATGAAGAAAGTAGTCAATGGGTGACTGAGGCCGGACGCTATGAGGTACAAGTAGGTTCATCCGCTGCCGATATTCGCTTAAGAGGTACTTTTGAACGAACCGATCACACGGTTATCGAGAACGTACATGCCGTATTGACACCACAACAACATATCAGTCTGCTGAAGCGATAGCGTTCGCATCGATCTCTACCATCAAATAAGGCGATTCGCATCGATCAGTTGATCAGCGAATCGCCTTACTTATGGATGGATGTTATACCACTTTATTTCTCACGAATAAAGATATTGATCGGTGTACCAGTGAAACTCCAGTTCTCACGAATCTTATTCTCTAAGAAGCGCTTATAGGGATCTTTGATCCACTGCGGCAGGTTACAGAAAAAGACAAAAGAGGGCACGCTACCCGCAGGAAGCTGAGTGATATACTTAATCTTGATATACTTACCCTTCCAAGCAGGAGGCGGATAATTCTCAATGATCGGCAACATCACCTCATTCAGCTTAGCGGTAGAGACACGCTTAGAGCGATTCTCATAGACCATCTTCGCCGTCTCTAACACCTTCAAGATACGCTGTTTAGTCAATGCGGAGATAAACAGTATCGGGAAATCGGTAAACGGAGCCAAACGGGCACGAATCGCCTCGATATAGGTGTCGATCACCTTTTGGTTTTTGTCCTCCACCAAATCCCACTTGTTCACGCAGACTACCAAACCCTTCTTATTCTTCTGCACCAAGGAGAAGATATTCATATCCTGACTCTCGATACCACGAGTTGCATCCAACATTAAGACGCAGACATCCGAGTTTTCAATCGCCCGAATAGAACGAATCACGGAGTAATACTCCAAATCCTCATTCACCTTACCCTTCTTTCGGATACCAGCCGTATCCACTAAGTAGAAGTTCAAGCCGAACTTATTGTATTTCGTATAGATGGAATCACGCGTCGTTCCAGCAATGTCCGTCACAATATGTCGATCCTCCCCGATAAAGGCATTGATCAACGAAGACTTACCCGCATTGGGACGGCCAATGACCGCAATACGAGGCAACTCCTCCTCCCGCTCTTCCTCTTTATCCGCCGGCAAGGCCGTAATGATCTTATCCAACAGGTCACCGGTGTAAGAGCCATTGATCGCCGAGATACAAACAGGATCACCCAATCCAAAGGAGTAGAACTCCGCAGATGCCGCATGCATCGCATAGTTATCCGCCTTGTTCGCCACCACGATCACCGGACGTTTGCAACGGCGTAGAATGTCCGCTACCTCCATATCCAGATCGTTGATTCCACTCTCCACATCCACCAGAAAGAGAATCACATCCGCCTCCTCGATCGCTATCTTCACCTGCTTGTTTATCTCCTCCTCGAAAATGTCTTCCGAGTTGACCACCCAACCGCCAGTGTCAATCAGTGAAAACTCTTTACCAGTCCATTCCACTTTGCCGTATTGACGATCGCGGGTAGTTCCCGCCTCCTCATTCACAATCGCTTGGCGAGTACCCGTCAATCGGTTGAAAAGAGTAGATTTACCCACATTGGGCCTACCCACTATCGCTACGATATTTCCCATAGGTTTATTCCATTAATCTAATTGATAACCAAAGCTCTTCAACAAGCTATCGCGATTGCGCCAGTCCTTCTCCACCTTTACAAACATCTCGAGGAAGACCTTCTTATCGAAAAACCGTTCAATGTCCTTACGGGCCATAGCACCTACTTTCTTTAATGCCTGCCCTCTATGTCCAATAATGATTCCCTTCTGGGAATCACGCTCCACTATGATCAACGACTTAATGCGAATCATCGTCTCATCTTCCTTGAACTCCTCGACAACCACCTCTACCGCATAAGGGATCTCTTTCTGATAATACAGTAAGATTTTCTCGCGAATAATCTCCGTCACGAAGAACCGAGCCGGTTTATCGGTCAAAGCATCTTTCTCGAAATAGGGAGGCGACTCCGGCATCAGTTCCTCCACCCGACGCTTCACGTAGTCCACATTGAAGTTGGTCAACGCCGAGATCGGGATAATCTCTGCCTGTGGCATCAGCTCTTTCCAACGAGCGACCAAACCTTCCAACTCCTCTTGGTTGCTTTGGTCAATCTTATTGATCAACAACAAGACAGGACACTGCATGTGCTCCACCCGCTGCAAGAAATCGTTGTTTTTATTCACCGTCTCGACCACATCGGTCACATACAACAGCACGTCCGCATCGCCTAAGGCTGACTCCGAGAAATTAAGCATAGATTCCTGCAGCTTATAGTTGGGCCGCAGTACACCAGGCGTGTCTGAATAGACAATTTGCATATCGTCGGTATTCACAATACCCATGATCCTATGGCGGGTGGTTTGCGCCTTCGAGGTGATAATAGAGATACGCTCACCCACCAACTTATTCATCAAAGTAGATTTGCCCACGTTAGGGTTACCCACGATATTGACAAAACCTGATTTATGCTTTTTTTCCATCATAACCCCATTTCAGGTATAAAGCGCCCCATGTAAAACCAGCACCAAAAGCAGCCAAGATCAGGTTATCCCCCTTCTTGAGCTGATTCTCCCACTCCCACAAGCAAAGGGGAATCGTACCCGCACTCGTATTGCCATACTTCTGGATGTTGATCATCACCTTATCTTCAGAAACGCCCAAACGTTTCGCTGTCGCATCAATGATACGAAGATTCGCCTGATGCGGTACGATCCAAGCGATGTCATCATGCGTCAAATGGTTGCGCTCCGCAATCTCAGCAGCAGCGTCTGCCATATATGAAACCGCATACTTAAACACATAACGTCCATCCTGGAACACGAAATGCTCATGGTTATCCACCGTCTCGTGCGAGGGAGGATATGCGGATCCACCCGACTTCATGATCAAATGCGAATAACCTACGCCATCGGTGCGAAGCAGCGTATCCATGATACCAACCTCCTCCGTCGTGGGCTCTAACATTACCGCACCACATCCGTCACCAAACAACGGACAGGTCGAACGATCAGTGTAGTCTGTGATAGCGGTCATCTTGTCACCAGCCACTACCACCACCTTCTTATAACGCCCTGAACGGATGTAGTTCGCACCTGTCTCCAAAGCATAAAGGAAACCGGCACAAGCACCTTGCATATCAAAGGTCATCGCATTTTTACAACCTGTATGATATGCGATAATCGAAGAGGTTGTCGGAAAATGATGATCTGGTGTCGTAGTAGCTGTAAACAATACCTCTACATCCTCCGGATTCGTGTTTGTTTTCTCCAACAACTGATTGACCGCTCTGATTGCCATGAAAGACATACCTTTGCCCTCGCCGCGCAAGATTCTACGCTCTTTGATACCGACACGAGTCATGATCCACTCATCTGTCGTATCCACCATCTTAGAGATATCCTCATTGGTCAGGATATCCTCAGGGACATAGCCACCGATACCGGTGATCACTGCATTAATCTTATCCATACTCTAAAAATTAAGGATGAGCTATTCGGTAATTAGAAAAAAAGCCCTAAAAGTTTATTTTAGGGCTATTTCTTCCGTCTATCAAACCTAAGGTCTAATAAACTCCTTACACAGCAGCTACTTTTTCAATTGCTAATTTACCTCTGTAATAACCACACTCACCACATACGGTGTGATAAACGTGCCATGCGCCACAGTTCGGGCAAATTGCCATTGTCGGAGCTACAGCCTTGTCATGAGTTCTTCTCTTGGCTGTTCTTGTCTTACCTTGTCTTCTTTTAGGATGTGCCATTGTTTTATTTATTTAATTGTTATCATTCTCAAATAATCCCTTCAGTGCATCCCAGCGAGGATCCGAAACACTAGCGTCTTGCTCATCCGACACCTCTTCTGACCCCTCATCCAATGGCTCCGATAAGTCATCCCGGCTAATCGCCGTATGTTGCCTTAATTTAGCCGCCATTGCCTTATTGCACTTGCCTGCAGCATGAACATGCTTAATTGGAATCGCCAAAGCTATGAACTCATATATGAACCATGCGACATTGATCGTTCCCTCCTCTTCCGGCACAATCACAATCTCATCGCTCTCCTCAGCATATTCCTTTCCAAATTTCACAATCAGCTTGTCTTGCGTCTCGATAGGAAGTTCCATATCATCCAAGCATCGATCACACGGTATAATAACCGTTCCCGCAATCTGAAAGTTCAATTCAAATGCCATCAATGACTTTTTCACGGTCAATTGGACATGGACATGTCCTTTTTGTACCTCATTACCATCGATGTCCACAAAAAACTTATTCTCCAATAGATACTCAAAATCATGAGTTCCAGGAGTGAGATTCTTCAAATCGATCGTATATAATTCAAATTTTCCCAAAGCCTTTTATGTAAAAACCTTGCAAAGGTACGATTTTTCTTTTTACAATCACTATCTGAAGAGTTATATTTTAAGCTTAATAAAAGCTTTTAACCTTTATATTTGCGCAACTCTATACGGAAGGTCGTTCCCTTGCCTAATTCAGAGGACTTTACGTAAATCTTACCTCCTTGCAAAGATTCAATAATTCGCTTCACCAAAGAGAGTCCTAACCCCCAACCTCGCCGTTTTGTCGTATAACCGGGATTGAAAACGGTCTTAAATTTCGACTTTGGGATCCCCTTACCCGTATCACTTATATCAATCCGTACGAATGTATCTCGCTCTTCAATACGCAGGTAAATATCTCCATGTCCTTCCATCGCATCCACGGCATTCTTCGTCAAGTTCTCAATCACCCAAGCGAAGAGCGAATCGTTCATGGACACCCAAATAGGATGAGAGGGCAGATCTGCATGTATCGCCACCTTGGAGGAGATTCGGGTGGACATATAGCTCAAAGCCGTCTGGATAGACTCTACCAAGTCAGTTGGAACCGGATCGGGATCAGAGCCAATCTTCGAGAAACGCTCTGCGATGGTCTGTAGCCGCTTCACATCCTTATCCATTTCGTTCAAGAGGAAAGCGTCAATTTCCTTCGTGCGCAGATACTCCACCCATGCGATCAACGATGAGATAGGGGTTCCCAACTGGTGAGCAGTTTCCTTCGATAAGCCAACCCACACCTTGTTTTGCTCTGCTCTTTTTGTGCTGGCCAAGGCTAAAAAAGCAAGCAAAATAAACACAAACACGACGGATAGCTGCGCATACGGATAAATCAGCAAACGTTTTAAGATAATAGAATCATCATAGTACAAGTATTGAAAAGAGCCATCCTCCATGTCTATCGCAATGGGAGGATTCTTTGACTTCAATTCCTTAACCTTCTTTCGAAGGAAAAGTTCTGAATCCTTTTCGGGAATCTCTATATTATTATAGGATACCACCTCATCCTGATCCGTACACAAGATCACTGGAATAGAGGTATTGCCTTGGATAATCTTCAAGATCAGCTGCATGTTTAGGCTTGGATTCTCGCTGGTCATCACACGGGTAGCTTCACTCCAAACCTCCATTTTCTGGCGCTCCTCACGGGCCAGATCCTTAATCAACAAATCAGAGACCACCACGGAAAAAATAGCGATTAATACAGCGGCAAAAATAAACCCAAACTTCCACCGCTGACGAGAATCATATATACTGCTCATATCAGAAAAGTATCATCTAAATATTAGATAAACGAAAGAAGAGGCCTCTTATTGTTAACCCCTGGCTATACACAAAAAAAGGGAGTCAATCTTTTGGACTGACTCCCTCTCTACTAAAAACGGCGGCTACCTACTCTCCCACTGTTACGCAGTACCATCGGCGTGACGAGGCTTAACTTCTCTGTTCGGAATGGGAAGAGGTG
>JAFBIR010000030.1 GCA_021531385.1 Parabacteroides distasonis
GCGATTTGGGGAAAAGGAGGTGGCGGAGCGGGCTCTCTCAACGAGACGGTCATGATCTCATTGGTGTCCAACCAAGACGAGGCGGCTACACCTGACGCTGACCTGTTAGGTAAGTCGGTACACGTGATTTATGGCGACCAAGACAAGGAATTGGTATGGCAAGGTGAGGTAATGAAGACTACCGTCCCGATGAATATGACCTATCAAGTGGTCTTTCCGTCGGACGATCGCTACAAGTGCCCGGCTCAGCAGGAGTATATCGCCCTCGCTGGCGAAACGAGAGAGGTTAAGGGATTGTATTATACGGAGGTCGTGAAGGTCACTGTATCATCCGATGACTCTTCTGACGTTACCGGTCAGCAGGTCACTATCAATGGCACGCAGTATGCATGGGCGGGAACGACTATCGAGGTTAAGATACCGCATGACGTGGAGTATTCGGTTTCCGTATCAGCAAAGGCCGGTTATACAACGCCTACCACGGTGACAGCAACGGCTGCGCAAAAGTTGAACGAGATTTCCATGCAATATCTCCTGATCAAGGTGAACACGATCACGATTGATCAGACGGTGTCAGATCCGGCTACGATGGTTAGCGGCGACGTGAACGGCGATATTATTCAGTGGATCAGAAATAACTCGCACCGTGTATTGGCGAAGAAGACAGCGGACGGAGTGCTGACCTATTGTAGGTTGAACGACGCTAATTCTACTCAATATTATGACGGTACAACCGCCGCGCTTGATGGCACACAGGGCGATGTGTTCTTAAAGCTTCCTGAGTTCTACTATAAGGGAACTGAAGGCGATCAGGTGAATATCATGTTCGCTAAGGAGCCGGTTGACGATGAGTATATCCGCTGGGATCCGAATACCCTTATCGGAGTGTATGAAGCGTATAACGGTAGCTCTAAGATGTATAGCCGTAGCGGTGTCACCTCTACGGGAAGCGTGTCTCAATCCTCATGGAAGACCTACGCGGCCGCGAGAGGCACAGGCTACCAACTTGTGGATTGGCAGATGCACTGCGTGATGGGATGCTTATACTACGCGATGTACGGTAACACGGATTGCCAGAGTAGCATTGGTAAGGGAACAGATTCAAGAGATAAGACCACAGGACAGACTGATAGCCTTGGCATGACTGACACTGTCGCAGGTGGAAACGGAGATAGTCAATCCATCAACTTTTGGGGATTAGAAAATTGGTGGGGAAATAAATACGAGTGGATCCATGATTATGATAATCCGGCTAACAGCCTATCCGCTACGGTTAACGATCCCGCGAACGGGGGAACGAGATCGCTTCCTATATTCGATTACGGTGGATATTATCCAAAGAAGATGAAGTTCGGCAGGTATCTTGACTTGATAGCTACTACGGACGATCCGAAGAACGGTTCTGACACGGTAGGATATTGCGATTATCAGTGGTGGCCGGGATCAACAAGTTCAGATCCCCGTGTGGTCCGGCGGTCGTACGGCAACTCGTACACGAATGGCGGTGTTGCGTGCGCGTATGCGAACGGTACGGCGTCGAGCGCGGCCTCGGGCGGCGGTTCTCGGCTCGCCTTCCGCGGCAGCCTCGTAGAGGCTGAGAACGTAAGCGCGTTCAAGGCGTTAAGCGTGACGAACTAATGGTAATCTCCAGCCCGAAGCGATGAGGGCTGGCATAATAAAAACAGGCGGAAGTCAGCAAGGGGCCCGTGTGGTCCAGCGGTCGAACAACAACTCGAACACGAATGGCGGTGTTGCGTACGCGAATGCGAACAATACGGCATCGAACACGAACTCGAACAACGGTTCTCGGCTCGCAAACAGGTTAAAGACGCAAGGAATTTATGATGGGTACGATTAAGGTCACGTGTTGACAACCATTGTCCATCGCTGGCTGAGCCTCGCCACACCTCGCAAGAGGAGGCGGAAAATCACGGCGTGGGCGGCGCGTTTGGTAGGATGAATATCTCGAAGAAGGCAAGCCCGAAACTTGAAGGATTATAATAACAATAGTATTAACTAAGGGATAAATTGAGAAGAGACGGCTACATCATTGATGAGATCGTGACGAGGGAGAATATGAACGCCTCGTTTAACTACGTAATGCGTGGCCGTAAGCGAAAAACAAGCCGTAGTGGACGCTACATAATGGCGCATCGGGATGAGGTCATAGCCTCTATTATCGACGCTATATTGAGTGGGGAATATAGGGTAAGCGGTTATCATGAGTACACCATATCTGAGCGGGGTAAGATCCGCAAGATACAGAGCGTTCCGCTGTATGACCGCATAGCCCTTAACGCTATAATGCGTGTCGTTGAGAGGCATCTACAGGATAGATGGATCAACACGACCGCCGCGAGTATCAAGGGAAGGGGCATGCACTACCTTCACCAGCGCATAATGGATGATATTAGGCGAGACCCGGAAGGAACGAGATACGCCTATCAGATCGACATAACTAAGTTCTACGAGAGCGTTGACCAAGACATCATGGTGGATTGCATACGCCACTTCTTCAAGGATGAGAGATTGGTCAATATCCTATCACGGAGCGTCAGGTTCCTCCCTAAAGGTATATCCATTGGTAAGCGAGACTCGCAAGCGTTGGGCAACCTGTTGCTGAGCTATTACGTGGATCATTACCTAAAGGATCAGTGCGGCGCGAGGTATTATTACAGGTACTGCGATGATATGCTTGTGCTCGCTGAATCCTACGAGAAGCTGACTATCATATCACGTATCTTGCATGAGCGGGTAAAGATGGCAGGGCTTCGGATCAAGAGCAACGAGCGGTTCTTCGACATCACGAAACGACCGATTGATTTTCTTGGGTATGTTACCTATGGACAAGGAAATGTGAGGATGCGTAAGGGTACGAAGAAACGCTTCGCGCGGAAATGGAACCGTATAAGGAGCGAGAGGAGAAGGATTGAGCTGATAGGATCGTTCTATGGTGTAGCCAAGCACGGCGATTGCGGCAATTTATTCCATAAACTAACAGGACTAAGCATGAGACAGTTCGCTGATTTCGGTTTGACGTTCACAGCGTCTGACGGGAAGAAGAGGTTCGATTGCAAGTATTATCCGCTTGGTGAGTTGCAGAACAGGCGTATAGTCATCGAGGACTATGAGAGCGGGGTGAGGACTCGTGAGGGTGATGATCGTTGCATCGTCAAGTTCCGCAGTGACGAGCTTGGCGAGGGAAAGTTTATCACCAATAATGAGGAAATGAAACAGATGCTCTCCAAGATTGATGATATTGATGACGGATTCCCGTTCGAGACCACGATCAAGCGAACCTCATTCGGGCAAGGTAAAACGAAGTATTCATTCACTTAATGCGTTAATTTATATGAGACATCAAGGATCATCGAGCACGCCCGTCGTGGAGTGCATCAACAAGAGATTAGGCAAGTGGCGTGTCCGTTGCGATTACGTCATAGAGGACAATGAGAAGGAATCTGTCTCTTTCGAGGAGAGGGATTTCTCGCATAAGCCGACGATCGAGGAGGTACAAGACTTCGTCTTAGGCGTTGAGAATGACAAGATAGATTCCGTTATCCTTTCGGGTTTTGAGTGGAACGGGATGAAAGTATGGCTGTCAAGCGAGAACCAATTTAACTACAAGGCGGCTTATGACTTGGCGGTGCAGACCAATGGCGAGTCATTGCCTGTTACGTTCAAATTCGGGGATAACTCGCCAGTCTATCACACGTTCAACACGCTGGAGGAGATCAGCGACTTCTATACGTCGGCTTTATCCTACGTCAACAATACGTTGGCTGAAGGATGGGCGAGGAAAGACAGCTTGGATTGGAGCGAGTATGAACGGTTATTGGCTGAGTTATGATTTTGTTCGTATTGGCTTCTATGGCGGTCATGGCTATGTACGTGACCGCTGTCATCCTTAGAGAGGGAGTGCCTTACTCTATATCTGCCACTTATTACAAGCTGGAGCATCCGGGATGGTTCAGTGGATGCATAGCGGCATCCGCTGTATTGGTGCTGCCTCCTGTATTGGAGTTGGGAGATCCCGCTTGGTCGTTTCTTGGTTTCATCGGGGTAGGTGGAATGCTATTCGTGGCGTTCGCCCCGAACTTCAAGGAGGAGCTGGAGGGTAAGGTGCACATGGCATCGGCTGTATGTTGCGTGGCGGGCTCCCAGCTGTGGGTGTTAGCTAACATGCCTTGGCTGTTGATCGTTTGGGCGGCTTGGATCATCTATACCCTGATATACATGAGCTATAATGTAAGCGGGAGCCTGTGGTATGATTTCAGACGCTCTAAGCCTATGTTTTGGGTTGAGATGGCGAGTTTGTTCACCGTGTATGCAAGTTTAATCATATTAAATATGTAACGTCATGATAAACATACCAAAGGAAATGATTATAGTCTTCTCCATGATCTTCGGCTTGTATTTGTTGGTCTTGCTGGCGATCATCAGCGACTTGGTGAGCGGGGTTAGGAAGGCTAAGCAGCGTGGCGAGGCGAGGACTTCGTACGGGTTGAAACGAACGATCGATAAGCTGAGCCGCTACTACAACGGCCTGTTCGCGATTACGATAGTGGACTTGATGCAGATGATCGGCGTGTGGTACTTGGATGGCTATTACGAGTTTCATATTCCGTTGTTGCCGCTCCTGACCTTCGTCGGGGCTATCTTCATCGGTTTTATCGAGGTCAAGTCAATATATGAAAAAGCGGATGACAAAGTAAAGAATCAATCCCAGCAGGTCTTTGAGATGATGGGTTATATCGCCGGTCATAAGGATAAGCCAGAGGACATTGCCAAGGCCGTTGCGGAATATCTTAAAAAGGAGGGAGGAAATAAAAATGAGTGAGGAAAAGAAACTGCCAAGAGGCGTACGTAATTGTAATCCGGGTAATATCCGTAGGCCTCCCAAGGAATTGGAGGATAGGGATAAATTCATAGGCGAGATACGCCCGTCACGTGACCCGGACTTCCGCACGTTTGTCAACATGGCTTATGGCTATCGGGCGATGCACTACTTGTTGCGTAGATATAAGAATAGTTACCAGTTGAATACGCTGGAGCAAATGATCTACCGCTGGGCCCCGCCTACGGACAACAACAAGACGGAGGCCTATATCGACTTCGTAGCCAAACGTGCAGGCATCGGCCGCAAGGACATTGTGGATGTGAGCAACATGACCGTCATGTGCAGGATCGTCGCCGCCATGGCAGAGATGGAGTGCGGAGGAAAGACGGGATGGAAACCGGACATGAACGAGGTCAGGGATGGATGGATATTATTGTAACTCAGTAGGATCGTATAATGGATTGGTTATTGGCTATTCTATTCTGTTTTGTGATCTTTTGCTTGTTCTCGCTCTTTATGTTTGTTCGTGCTGTGAACGAGGATCTTAAGGAGTATGAATACTATGGATTTGAAGACGTTGAAGAGGATGAGTAGGCTGTTTATCGCTATCCTCGCTGGATTGAGCCTATTGGGTTGCAAGCCGTATAAGGTAGCGCAGCGGGATACGGTGATAAGGGATAGCCTCTACATCACCCAGCGGATGATCGACCGGGTGCTGATCCGTGACAGCGTCTATGAGCGGCATGTGCATGACACCGTGTATAAGTATAAGGAGCGGGAAACGGTGCGTTACCTCGCCATGCGTGACACCCTGTATGTCGAGCGCAGGGATAGTGTAAGCGTGCCTTACCCCGTTGAGCGAGAACTGACCAAGTTGGAGGTTACAAGGATGCGCTTGGGCGACATCCTATTAGTGATCGTGAACATTGGCATCATCTACGTTGTTATATGGATGATCAGGAGACGTAAGAGATAATTACTTGCATTTGCATAGGTTGCTTTTGTGTGTTTTTCATAGTATTAGGTTAAAGTTAAACGAATATCGCCCGGCCTGTGATAGGCAAGGCGATATTTTTATTTATTCGATCATGAATCCTTTAACTCTTTCAGTAGGGCGTTGATTTCTCGTTCGTACCTTGCGGCCACGAAGGGGCATTTATCCCTTATAGCTTTCTCTCGTTTCCTCTCCTTGTAGAGGATTTCCGCCCTGATTCTTTCCTTGTCATTCATCCTTAAACCTCCCTTCTTTAATCGACCTGAATATATTGGTTATCACTGATCGGTTATTGGCATCCTTCAATGCGTTAAACAGATCATTGGCATGTTTTATATCATCCTCTGTTGAGTCATCAGGATCGCAGAAGTGTAGGGTTCTCGCGTTATGAAGCAGGAACTCTTGGGTTATTTTTAGAACCCTATTGTAGTCCATGAAATCTAACAGCTTGAACGTACCGAAAGAATTAGACTCGATGATTCTCTTATCTTTGTCGCGGTATGTCTTAGCCATGGAGATCAACTCGAAGAACACCATCAAACGGGAATTGACATCGTTCCAATATCCAGTAAGCCCGTTATCCGCCATTCGTATAGATTCGGCCTCGATCATTCGCGATACCTTATCGGACATCATCCTGTCGGTGATCTCTATTATATCGGCGAAATCCACAGGATCTACATTCGTAAACCTATCCCTATTGCGCTGGTAAGCGTCAAATCCTTTCTTGACTAAATTCCCCCACTTGACAGCTATAAACCGATAGTGCCCATTTGATTTAAGCATCCCTACAATATCCATGTATAGCTCATCCGCCTTATCCAAGCAATATAGCGCGCCTATCATGCCACTGCTTCTTTCAAATAGCTTTAAATTGCAGGTATATGAATCCTCTTTCGCTCTTAATCTCCGCGTGCAATTATCTATCACTGACGCTGGGCGTGTGGACAGCATGGTAGGATAATTGGGAAATACCTGCGATAGCTTCGACGTATCAAAGGCCGTGAACTTATTTTCCTGTGCTGCCATAACCGTTTGCCCCTCGATCCATAACTTTTAACTCATCAACCTCTCGGAAGCATTGGCTTGCCTCTCTACTCTCAACGGCTATCTGACAGACCCGGTCGCCAACTCTGTATCTTGGCATATTAGGCATGACGTGGTAGAATACTACAGAGATCTCACCTGTATAACCCTCGTCAACGATGCCTACACTATTCGAAAGAACCATTCCTGTATTATAGATGGAAGATCGGGGATATACCGCTATCTTGTAGCGTTCAAAACTCATAGATTCCTTTTCTTTTTGCAAGGCGAATCCCAATCCGTATTTCCATACATTGGGAGCTATCTCTTGTTCCGATACAGCCACACAGTCAAATGCGTAATCGCTCTCATGCGCCTTGCTTGGCAACACCGCTTTCGGATGTACTTTCTTGAAATTTATTCTCATATTACTTATCTCCTTTTAATCGGTTCATTAACTCGGCATAACCGCACAGATCAACGAGGTTATCCCGTTTGTGTGCGAAACTCTCCCTGACCAACTTGACGGCCATCATCACGGCGCAACAGTCCTCCGGTGATAGCTCTTTCCCGACCATCACGCTTGCGATGGTCGCTATCCTGCTAAAGGATTCTCTTGCGTCTCCGTAATCCGATTGACGGCTACCATTGACTATATCCTCTGCCTCGGAGAGGATGGATTTGTTGTTTTCTTCGTTCACATATCCTATCTTTTCAAAAGTCACACAACACCTATCTTTTCGCTTTTTATCTGAGCATTCACCTCTTGTTTTCAATACATTCCTGCAAGACGTTTTCCTGAAATAACACCCAGTGCAGCCGCCAAATGGATCTGCACTTACAAGGAGCTTCACTCCTTTGTATTGAAATATCTCTCCTTCTTTCCTTTCCATAACTATTTATGATTTACTCCATATCCAAACAAAGCGAAGTCACCCTTGGCGGGATCATCCAGCCATATCTCTCTCATAGCGTCGGTGATCTCTATCGCTGTCTTCATGTCGGCCTGCTTCCGCTGGGTCAGACCAAGCTGCAAGGCCATACGATGGACATGCGTATCAACCGGGACAACCAGCTTGGCCGGATCAATATCCCATAAGCCAAGATCTACCGGGCTGTTCTTTCTTGACATCCAACGGAGCAGCATATTTAGCCGTTTGCAGGCCGATGTGTCGTCCTTTGGAAAGCCTTTGATGTCGTGGAAACAAGCAATCAAATAATTCAATGGGTGACGCTTGGATAGCCTGTCGGTAAAGCTAAAAGCGTCCTTGCTGTACAGTGTCTCTAACCGATCCATCAGCGCGTAGAAGTCATGATATATAAAGAATCTATACATGGTTTTATCGCAATCCTCGAATATCCTCCAGCTATGGCTACACAGATAATAGCAAGGCTTATAATCCATGATTTCATGCAACACTTGTAGTACTCTGCAGAATTGCTTTCTGTTGCCATAGGCTAACCAAGACGACAGAATCGCACTGATCTCTATATCCCTCCTTCCGCCACCTCTATTCGCTACCTCATGAGGGAAACGGATAGGATCGTCCTTGATAAACTCCTTCGTCTCGTATTGATCCGCTAATCTGATCAGCAGATCTTTTGTTTCTTGTGATAGGCTCATTCCTCGCCTCCTTTCGGTAATAAATCTTTCATATATGCCCATCTTCTCAAACCGAATAAACAGGCATATTCTATCCAATCATCATCCCTCTGTGTCCAATAATAGGCATCCAACCCGCCTTTATTATCTTCGGCAATAAAAATTGCGCCTCTTTCTGGTTCTATGCTTGCGTTATGCCAAACTTGCGACAGGTCGGAGTATTCCCTGCGCCCAGTGCAAGGTTTATTCGCCACCCATGCCCTTGTCAGATTGACCTCTTGATCGAAAATATCAATGTCGAGTTCCCTTATGTATATCTTCTTTGGTATCATGATTATTCCTCCTCTACTTTAATGCCGAATGGCGTGCCGTCAGCGAAAAGCCAAAAATGTTTGTCAAATTCAT
>JAFBIR010000031.1 GCA_021531385.1 Parabacteroides distasonis
AAGGCTCTTTGAGAGATAGACCTGAGATCCGTCCTGACCAATGGGATTATTGTCATCATATTATTCACGGTAAACGAATTTGCTGCCAGAAATGCTACGGCCAGCATATCCAAGAGATCATCAGCCAAGCGCAGTCTTTCTACTCATTGAAGGATAAAACCATAGAACTCCTTCAACAAACGCCTATCGAGGAGATCCCCCACTGGTGGTCGGTTTTCTGCCAATTGCAATACTATAATTCAGAATTGATTGGAGTGTCTCTCAAAAACGGTTGGACATGGAGGAAGACACGAATCAACAGTTGTGAAGTGGGGCTTTCTGAACCGACTATCCATAAGCCCAAAGATTGGCCGTACGATCACACCCACTCGAGCAACTCCATGGCAGACTTTGATTTCTTTCAACTATACTATACGCCGATCGATTCTCGTACCTACAAAAAGCTATTCCTACCACATTATGAGGAGCACCTCCGTGAATTATGCGAGCTTCGAGGTATTGATCAACAGCTCCTGCATGAGAGAGCCTCATTCATGCCCTACAAGGATTACCTCAAGACACCTCTTTGGAGAATCGTGTCCTCCCGGGTCAAGTTCAGAAAAGGTAAATGTGACATCTGTGATGCTACCAAGGATCTGGAGATTCATCACAAGACTTATGAGCATCTGGGAATTGAGTTTCTGTTTCCAGAGGATCTGGCTTGTCTTTGTCACAAGTGCCATGATTTAGAGCACCGACTCATGCCAAGAGGTAAAGAATGATTTACAGCCGGATGTCGGGATTGATAGTCCCGACATCCGGCTGTAATCTATCTTCGTTTGTTACCCCCGATGTTCTATCTATATCAGGTTTATGTCATTACATTTAGGATTTGGTTGTTATTACGAGCGCAAAACCACAATCAAACCTCAGGGCCTGCAATGCGTATTTCTTCGAATGCTTACAATCCTATCTCCGACCTCTTTATTAAGGAGTAATTATATGGGTCAGGTTGATATAAAGACTAATATTTAGCATGTTTTATACATGAAATACCTACACGTAACTATTCAGCGAATGGCAAAGATGCGTTGAGGCGACTCTCGTCTTAGACAAGGGCTAAAATTGCCTCAAGTGGGGATTGTCCGTTTTTCCAGACGGTATCGGCAATGGAATGAATGGCATGGAAAGCATCTGCTCCGGTTTCAGACCGGAAGGTTCCCGATATCTTTTGCTTCACTTTGAGTTTCCGGATTCCTCGTTCGGATGCGTTATCCCGAAGTTTGGATAATTCCTTTGACCAAATGTTCTGGTATCTGATCGCTTGAAAAATTGAGATCTTGGAGCATTTTTGCGAAACAAGAGAACCACAGGAATAGGGTTACTTTTGAGTTCTTTCCTTGCAAAAAGGTTAAAAAGAATGCAAAAATCAGATTTTCTTCAAGCTAATTGATGGATTTTGGAAAGAAAGGAGTATTTTTGCATTTATAAATATAAACGGAATATAATATATAGCCATATTATTCTTCTAACTTATATTGTAGTATAAATTAAAACAATGAATTATGATTGATTATTACGAGTATTCTATACCAGAATTGGTAAAACTTCTTGGTGCAAGATTCAAGGATTACCGTCTGCGTAGCAATATGACGCAGAAAGAGGTATCTGAACAATCGGGTATTACAATCACTACCATTCATAAGTTTGAGAATGGTACATCGGGCAATGTGTCGCTCGGCACCTTACTTTTGCTGCTGAAGGCAATCGGTCAGATAGATGCACTTGACGAACTGATGCCGGATTTACCGCCATCTGCATACCTTGTGAAGGAAAAAAAGAAAGTTCAACGAATTAGACATAAGAAGTCATGATAGCAAGTTCTTTGAAAATAATGCTTTGGGACAAGGAAATCGGTCGCTTGTCCTGGGATGCAAGGAAAGGCGTTTCGTTTTTCGAGTATAATCCAGCTTTCCTTGGTGGAGGACTTGATCCGTTCCCACTTGTGGCTTCTGTCAAGTCACCTGCCAGCCGACGTCCCATCATGGGTGACGCTGAAACAAAGCTTTACCGCAAACTGCCTCCTTTTCTTGCAGACTCTTTGCCTGACGCTTGGGGTAACCAGGTGTTTGAGTGTTGGCGCATACAGAATGGTATTCGCAATCAGGAAATTACTCCGCTTGAAATTCTGTCGTTTATAGGTAAGCGAGGTATGGGAGCTTTGGAGTTTATCCCCGAATCCTCTGGCATCAGAAAGTCGGAAAAGCTGAATATGAAAGCATTGACAGATTTGGCCCAGAGAATATTCGTTGAGCGTGAGAATGTAAGACTTATGCCAGACGAATCGCTGACCATGCAGTCGTTGATAGCTGTCGGAACATCAGCTGGCGGTCGCCAACCTAAGGCAATCATAGCGATAAATCCGAAAACGGGAGAAATCAGAAGTGGGCAGATTGCCGGTCACAAGGGCTTTGATTATTGCATACTGAAGTTTGGCGATGCAGAACGTTCGTCTGCAGAATTGGAAATGGCTTACTATAAAATGGCCATGGCTGCAGGTATAAAAATGATGCCTTGCAAGATTATAGAGGTGGAAGGTCAGAAGCATTTCATTACACATCGTTTTGATCGTGATGAAGAACGCAAATTGCACATGCAGACATTGGCAGCTCTATATCCTGATGCCGACAGCTATGAAAAGTTGCTGGTGGTTTGTCGCAAGATGCGCTTACCGGAAAGCACCCAGGAGGAAGTCTTTCGCAGAATGGTATTCAATATTCTTGCCAACAATACGGATGATCACAACAAGAACTTCTCGTTTCTGATGGATGAAAGCGGTCAATGGCAACTTTCTCCTGCATACGATATGACTTATATCTTCAATGTCGGTGGTTTCCTTCCCGAGAAGATGCATTGTCTGATGATGCAGGGTAAACTTCAAGGTCAGACTCTTGAAGACGCTTTGGCTCTTGGCAAAGATAACGGTATCAGAAAGGCAGAAACCATCATAAATGAGGTTGCTTCTGCCATTGGCCAATTCAGGCACTTTGCAGAAGAATGCGAAGTTAGTCGGCGTTGGATAGGTGCTGTAGAAACCACCCTTAACAATCATCTGGCAGAGTGGGGATTGTTAGAACAAAGAAAGAATGTTTCGTTCAGAATTGGTGATACTTTTTTTGAGAATGTGCGTGTAGAAAAGGCGTACAAAGGTAACTATCACCTTTTATGTGAAGTGGAAGGAAAAGGACGCAAATTCGTGATTAACAACAAGAAAGAACAGTATGCATTGATTGATAAGGTAGGTATTGATAATTTAACTGATAAACAGTTGTGTTCGTTGGTCGAAACCTTCTTTGTAAGGTAACATTTTTGCGAAACAAGAGAACCACAGGAATATGGTGTCCAAAAGACAAACATCAATGCGCCTCCTAACATTCTACCATTCGCTGAATAGTTACACCTACACTGAAAGTAAGCGTTTACGCAATGACACATTGACACGCATGGATTAAATTCAAAGGGGAGGTGTGTCGTAATGTACGATGCACCTCTTTTTTTGTTCATCACTACACAAATCGGTTCATTTTCTCTAAGCAGAGATCTTTTGAAGA
>JAFBIR010000032.1 GCA_021531385.1 Parabacteroides distasonis
ACCTCCCCTCCATCGACCTGAAGAATCGACTGACGCGCATCTCGTTCAGTACCGACCCGATGGAGACGATCCCCGAGGAGGAACCTGTAGAACCGGAGCCGGAGAATCCGGACATCATTTAGCATGTGAGTGTATCCAATTGCACTTGTGTACCCTCTCTGTGTCCTGCCGGGCTTGATCCGGCATCTCAGCCTAACTGGAAATCAATACAGTATGGGTTTTCAGGTCAAGCCAGCAATGACACGGAAGATTACCGAATCAACATTTTAATTATTCACACGTAAAAAATTAGCATCATGAAAAAGTCAACTTGGGAGGTTATCCTCAAAATCATCATCGCCGTGGCTTCCGCCGTAGCGGGGGCATTGGGTGTCAGTGCCTGCGGATTATAAGCGGTGTGCAGAGACAACTATGGGGGTGTGTCAAATGATACATCCCCATTTTTTTGGATGGTAGTTTTGAGACGTTGCACGCAACGTCTCTACGATCCAGCACCTCATACTGTCATGATTCATAGCATAGTATGGGATTGTGGGGCAAGCTACGTGTAAGTGCAGTCGGTGGAGCGATGGTTTCCGCTTGGTCGTTGCTGTTTGGTAGAGACGCCACAGTGTGACGTCTCTACGTTCGAGACACCTTCGAGATGCGTTCAAGACAGTATGGGGTTCGTCATGATTCACAGCATAGTATGGGATTGCAGGGCAAGCTACGTGTAAGTGCAGTCGGTGGAGCGATGGTTTGCGCTTGGTCGTTGCCGTTTGGTAAAGACGCCACAGTGTGACGTCTCTACGTTCAAGATACCTTCGAGATGCGTTCAAGACAGTATGGGGTTCGTAGAGACGTAGCGTGCTACGTCTCGGGTTGGTCTCGCTGTTGCCAAGAGACCATTTCGAGTACCTTGTCAGCAAGTACGAGGGGAACCTCTATGTCAAACATTACACCTACTGGAACCATTTTCTGGTGTTGCTCTGGTCCCAACTGACTGGGAGGGAGAGCATAAGGGACATAGAGAGCTCGCCCAAGGCTCACTCCGACAAGCTGTACAGGTTGGGTATGGGAAAGGGAGTCTTTTTAAGTTGGAGGGGAGACTTATCTAAAAAGGCGAAATCCCCCCTCCATATTATATAAACTATTTATTCGTGAGGAATAATATCGCCAGAGCTGATGTTGTCTACTGTTATGATCCTAAATACTATAGATGAAATCTTGTCATTCCATCCCAAATCTTTCAATCGGTTATCTTGGTGAGATGCCGTTGAGGGATCGTTAAGGTTTTGGCCTTCGGTATATGGGGCTACACAATAAAGTGTTTTTCCGCCATAGTTTGAATCTTCATACCCAATCAAGCAAGTGCGTAAATTGTTACCCTTTACAGCACTCCCTGGAAATGCGTACGATGGACTATACCATGAGTCTGGTTTCAAAAAGTTGAATACACGGATTGCGGATGTCTTATCATTCTTCTTCCAGTTCTGTTGCGGAATGATAATATTCCACCACCTTGTTGCCTTGTTCGTCTTGATAGGATAATGCGGCTAATTCCGATATTTGAGAGATTTCATTTTTATATAAAGTGTTGAAATTCTCATCCAAATACACCAAAGAGTCGTTTACCAATGCGCATGGTACATTATACGTTTTTCCAGCATACTTTATCAGAAGCGAGTATGATTCGGAGGCTTTTGTTTCTATAGGCGAGTTATACCCCTGTTCTGGATCATAGGGTTTATAAACATCCTCTATTTTGTCGTCATCATCCGAGCAAGATGCGACCATACAGAGCAATCCCAAAGCACTTGCAAAAACCGTTTTTTTCATGTTGATTTTTTTAACCTTAATTCCGCAACACTATTATAAATTAAACTTTTTAAGCACCTGAGCAACAAAAAGTTGCTCAGGATTTTGCCATGTCAGATTTTTCACCTATCTTAGTGTTGCAAATCAAAATACGTATCAAACCCGACAGACATAGCAAAGGTAGCAATAAAATCTGAGAAACTCACTCCTTTTGGAGGAATTTTTTCAATAATGGAGCAATTTGACTCCAAACTCTCACCATCGTTTTCCACAGCAATGCCCATGGGAAATGGCTCACACGATCACGCCAAGCGTTACTGCTCAATCACGCCATCGGTCATGGTGTACTGCTGCAAGGAGCCCTCTTGCGCCTGGATGCAGAGATAGATCAAGGGAGCATCACTCGTACACTTCGTGCAACGGCTCACAGCGGGAGCGATCCGCACGACACTGCCAGATTGCACGGGAACCTCGTTGCCATCCAAGGTGAAGATTCCCTCGCCGCTCAAGACGATGTAAAGCTCCTCGTTCAGCTTGTGATGGTGGAAGAAGGGAACGGCTTGACCCGGAGCCAATGAGCCGAAAGAGACCTCCATGCCGGTGGTGCCTACCACCTCTTTCAAGAATGCCTTGCCCTCGAAAGTGGAAAGATTGCCTACTGTGGCTACGTCGTAGCCCTTGCCTGACTGTTGTAATGTTGCCTGGTTCATATTTCTGTAATTTAATGGATTTTTTGACGATGCAATATTACGACACTTCGCAGAGGTTCGCAAGAGGTTACCGTTCCGTAAGCAGATTACGCAAAGGTTACTTTTGCTGAGCGTCAACCGCAATCCATTTTCCTTTTTACGGATAATTAACGATGTCTTGACGGGTATGCCCCGAAATATTTCTCATGTCCTTTTGAGTCAATGAGACCCAAATTCTAACCTCAGATGATATGCGTAGAGACGTTGCGCACAACGTCTCGGAAATACCATCCAATAACCATGGAGACGTAGCACGCTACGTCTCTACAAAAGACCATCCATGTACGAAATACGATCCTTTATCCCCCAATTTGCGTTCCAACATTACCATAAAAAGGGTACCACGAATAAGATGAACCTCCGGTATTATTCGTACCTTTGTCGAAAACAGATAAAACCAAACTATGAAAGACTATTTTCAAAACAGATTCCGCATCCCCTCAGCGAGGGCTTCATGGCACAATTACCGTGAAGGCTTGTATTTCATCACGATTTGTGCCCACCAACAAAAAACCCATTTTGGTCGCATCATCCCCCGCCCTGGATTGGCAGAGAACCAGTTAGTATTAACGGAGGTGGGGAGGTATGTAGAGGAAAATTTACAGCAAATCACCAGCCATTATCCTTATGCTGAAATTCCAGTTTTCGTGATTATGCCCAATCATCTCCATTTCATTATTATCATCGATTCCGCTGACGATTCAAACGGCAATGATGATTCCACATGTAGAGACGTTGCGTGCAACGTCTCGGACATACCCTCCGATAATCTTAACGGAAACGTTGCACGCAATCATTCCAACGATACCTCCAATCGAGACGTTGCGTGCAATCATTCCAACGATACCTCTAATCGAGACGTTGCACGCAACGTCTCTACGGGCAATGGATGTCAAATACACATGAAAATTTCTCCACAGAAAGGATCTTTGTCAACTGTTATCCGTGGATTCA
>JAFBIR010000033.1 GCA_021531385.1 Parabacteroides distasonis
TCTGGAGAATGGAAAGGTTATTGCCTCTTATATCAATCAAGACGCAAATACGGTAAAGATCAAAGCGGAAAAGGTTGATCTGATTGGTAAGGTGACTTTCTCAATGCTTGACACAGAAGCCCAGGCGAAAACGACTGCGCAACCTGATCTTAGCGAGTACGTAAAGACGGTTACGATTATTGAGGGAAATAAGATCAAGACGGGGCTAATTGATACGGACTCGATAATTGCTAAAATTGCTTCTATCGGCGGTTTTAAGATTGATGGTAAGAACTTGACGAATACGGCGAATGATGCAGCTATAAGAATTGGAGGGGATTCCAATATAATATTAGGCAAGGTAGCTACAGGCGGGTCTCATGATGCTTATATAGGGTCTTTAAGGACAGGGTATATTGGGACCACGAATCTTGCCAGCACAGGCAGTATCTCAGCGGAAATAGATTGCTATATCAAAGGATCCTATTGGGCTTTAAGTTCCGATCAATCTACCTATAGGCAGGGAGTTACAGGGGCTTTCCGTGTTGATAATAGCAATACATGGTATGTGTTTGATCACGGGATCTTTGTAGCTTGTAAAAACTACAGGGAGATGGCTTTAGATACGAGAAATTATACAACAAGCAAGAATTGATATGATAGAGTTTATTTCATATATGTTTAATCTACTAATTATTAACGGCTATGAGTATCAAATTTAAGTTGATTCAGAAGCGTGATATTTGAATTTAAAAACATACGATATGAAAATTGATTTTACAAAAAAGCTCAAAGAGGAGCAATGGATCAAGGATGGCATGAACGAGTCGTTGGCATCCATTTTAAAGAAGTACGTGTATGTCGGTCATGGTATCGACCAGAACACAGACGAGAAAAAGCACGCCGATATGAAGTATGCTTACTACAAGCTGTTCATCAAGCTTGACAACGCTACGGCCGACACGGAGTACACACCGGAGGAGTTGGTGATCATCAAGCGTGTAGCGGCTATCTGCTTGGCGCCTGGAGCCTACGGACAGGTCATTGATTTGATTGACGGGAGAAAATAAATGAGGAATGAGGATTGAGGAATTATAAATCCTAACTCCTAATTAAATAAATCGAAATGGGAGATATAATACTGAGCAACGGAACGACGATCACCGCCGATGAATTGGCTTCTATCTCATCCGAGGTGAAGAAGCTGATCGCCAAGGAGGCGAAGGATCCAGCCCAATATGAGGAGGTGGGTTCGTTGGCTAACCTGACCACGCTGCCTGCCCTCCTGCAGAACGGGTCGGCTTATAAGCTGGTGCGCGTCGCCGTGGAGCTGCTGAAAGGCGTGGATGGCAAGGAGGTTTCCCTTCGGAAGACCGACACCGCTTTGCAATGGCAACTTGGTGATGGCGAATGGCAGGATCTGCTTCTGTTGGCTGACATCAAGGGTGATAAGGGCGACCCATTCACCTATGATGACTTCACGGATGAGCAGATTGCCGATTTGAAGCGTCCGGCCACGGAGGCAGCGGAGACAGCCAACCAAGCAGCCGAGTCTGCCAATCAAGCCAAGGAGGCCGCAGACCAAGCGGAGGCGTTGAGAGCGGCAGCCGAAGTAGCAAGGGGGCAAGCCGAATCCTCACGTCAATCCGCAGAGACAGCCCGTGATCAAGCGGAGTCGGATCGGGGCGAAGCCGAGGATCTGAGGCAGACCAACGAGGACGCACGGATTGCCGCAGATCTGGAACGAAAGGCCAATGAGGAGGCACGCACGGCAGCTGAGACGGCGAGGCAAACAGCTGAGACCGCCCGTGAGACCGCTGAATCCACCCGTGAGGATAACGAGACTGAACGGCAGAACCGGGAGACTACCCGTTACTCTAACGAGAGCGCAAGGCAGTTGGCAGAGGAAGCACGATCTGTATCAGAGGCAGAGCGTAAATCCAATGAGGAAGCACGACAGTCGCAGGAATCCGACAGACAGACAAACACGAATGTGGCCATAGCCAACGCTGAAAAGGCTACATCCGACGCTAACACAGCGGCTCAGAACGCCATCAAGGCCAAGGAAGAGACGGAGGCAGCTACCGAGTTAGCCACAGAG
>JAFBIR010000034.1 GCA_021531385.1 Parabacteroides distasonis
GGGGGAGGCTGTCCGAAAACCCACTAAGTCTTGACTGACATTTGACCTCATGTTATTCTCTCGCATAACCGCTATTTTTATTGCTTTTAATTATCTGTATTACAAATATTTATTGTATATTTGTGTATCATAATACAGATGGCAATGGCATACAAGAAAGGTAGTGATAGACGTCAAAAGGTTCTTTTTCCGGACTGTATCGACGAGTACGTGGAGGCAGATGCCCCTGTCCGCTTCTTCGATGCGTTTGTGGATAACAGGGTTGACGTCAAAAAGCTTGGTTTCGTCCGGAGTGTCCCCAAGGAGACGGGCACGCCGGGCTACGATCCCCGGGATCTATTGAAGCTTTACATATACGGTTACTTCTATCAGGTGCGTTCATCCAGGAAACTGGCCAGAGAGTGCAGGTGCAATGTCGAGATGATGTGGCTCATCAACAAGCTGACACCCGACTTCCGCACCATATCTGACTTTAGGAAGGACAACAAGGAGGCCATCGCCAAGGTATTCAAGAAGTTCAACAAGTTCTGCATGGACCTGAAGCTCTTCTCCAAGTCGTATATCTCGATTGACGGCAGCAAGTTTAAGGCGGTCAACGCCAAAGACAACAACTTTACGCTCAGCAAGCTGGATGATCGCATCAAGCGATTGAACGAGCATATCTCGCTTTACCTGGAGGAGCTTGACGCTTACGATGAGTCCGATGACCGCAAGCTTTCCAAGGATGAGTTGAGCCGTAAGCTTGAGGTCTGCCAGAACCGCAAGGAGCTTTACGAGGGCTACCGTGAGCAATTGCAGAGCTCAGGTGAGCGCCAGATCTCCTTGACCGACGGCGATGCCCGCCTCATGAAGGCGAACGAGGGATTCTGCGTGGGCTATAATGTGCAGACGGCGGTTGACTCGGAGAACCACATGATCGTGGGCTACAAGGTGACCAATCGCCCGACCGACCACGGCCAGCTGACAGATATCGCATCGGAGGTCAAGGAGAGTCTCAATATGGCAGTGATAGAGGCCACCGCCGACAAGGGCTACGAGGATCCCTCGGATCACGCCGATGCCCTCGCTTCAGGCGTAATCCCCAATGTCATCCAACGGGACGGAGGCAGCTCCGAGCCTATCGAGTTTGACTACAACGAGACGGAGATAACCGATGATATGATAAACAGCACGGATCCAGATGATTTACGCAAATGCCTCGAGGCGGGCGTGGTGCCGGCCATCTACAGGGAGGTGCTGGAGAAACGAGGTGTCATCGAGCACCGCAAGACCGAGCCGGAGACCGCTTATCGCGTGCTACTCGGGCTATCCCCGACTGCCATGAGAAATCTCGCCTTGGATGGCTACTTCGTCAGGGATGCGGAAGCCAACCTGGTGTATTGTCCCGCTGGGGAGATCTTACGGCAGAAGTCCCTCAAGCGTAACGGTCTCATAAGATACTGCAACAAGCTGGCCTGCAAGAAGTGCAAAAGCAAATGCACCGCATCGGAATTTAAAGAGGCGGACTTCAGCAAGGATCAAATCATCAAGAAACCCCGTGGCACAAGAAAGAACAGGACTCAGTTATACGAGGGACTTGACTTGGAGAGACCCAAGAGGATGTCAGTCATCAAGAGGAAGATCCAGTATGTACTCAGGTTGGACCAGAACAAGATGAACCAGCGAAAGTGCCTCTCGGAGCATCCCTTTGGAACCATAAAACGTGCGTTAGGTCATTACTACTTCTTGTTGAAAGGCTTCGCCAAGGTGGAGGCCGAGATGAGCTTGTTCTGCCTATCGTACAATCTACGGCGTATAATCAATATAATCGGAGTGCCGAACCTAATCCAAGCTATCGGGTAAGCACCCAGGGAGCTGTTTTTACTCATAAAAGCCTTTATGACGACTTGTTTGAGTAATTTGTGCCCACAGGACGCATCCAAAATTGATAACACCATTTTTGAGCCCTAATCGGTGGGGTACTTAAATCGAAATCAAACCATTTT
>JAFBIR010000036.1 GCA_021531385.1 Parabacteroides distasonis
TCTGGAGAATGGAAAGGTTATTGCCTCTTATATCAATCAAGACGCAAATACGGTAAAGATCAAAGCGGAAAAGGTTGATCTGATTGGCAAGGTGACTTTCTCAATGCTCGATTCAGATGCTCAAGCGAAAACGACTGCGCAGCCGGATTTGAGCGAGTATGAGACAACTTTGAATGCTGACAGTTTGAGAAAGTATCTATTTGGCACAACGAGTATTCAGGGGGCTAAAATAGACACAGGGCTGATTAATACAGACGTATTATTTGCCAATCTTGTAAAGGTGGGTCAATTTAGTATTCAATCCGGTGGTCAATTATCATGGGTAGGATTAGACTATTTTGGCAAGAATGAATTTCAGATGAAGCTTGGATCAAGTAAGACTCCAACGAGCACCGGATTCCCGACGATTATACATACGTATAGTTCATCAGGTGGATCCCATGCGGGGATAGCGGCTATTTTATCAGCTTCCACCAATAGTGTAGCCATTTATGGATCAACTGACGGATATGGATCAAATTGGCCAAATGCGGGGCCTTTCGCTGGATATTTTTCAGGCAAGGTAAAGGTTACAGGCGAATGTCAAGCTGGAACATTGGCCGCAAATGCTTTTAGATATGCGTATAATCAAAGCGCAAGCGGATCATATACGTATTACGCGGGCATTAATGTAGATCCGGGTGATTACGACTTGGATAATATCCGATTCCGAATAAGAGGAGGAATTATCGTAGGTGTTACCGATGACAATGGCAATGTTCTTAGAGGTACATAACGTGACTCTATAACATATATGTTTAATGTATTAACTATCAACAGCTATGGCTATTAAGTTCAAACTTATTCAGAATCGAGACAAGGGCGGGATGAAATATTACCCGCAAGTGATCAACAACGGTAGCGTGACATTTGAATTTTAAAAACATACGATATATGAAAATTGATTTTACGAAGACGCTCAAAGAGGAGCAATGGATCAAGGATGGCATGAATGAATCGCTTGCATCCATCTTGAAGAAATACGTGTATGTCGGTCATGGTATCGATCAGAACACCGACGAGAAGAAGCACGCCGATACGAAGTATGCTTATTACAAGCTGTTCATCAAGCTTGACGGGGCGACTGCAGATACGGAGTACACACCGGAGGAGTTGGTGATCATCAAGCGTGTAGCGGCTATCTGCCTGGCACCTGGAGCCTACGGACAGGTCATTGACTTGATTGACGGAAGAAAATAATGAGGAATCCTAATTCCTAATTAATCGTAGCGAATTTATGAGCGGAGATATAATACTGAGTAACGGATCTACGATCACCGCCGATGAATTGGCTTCTATCTCATCCGAGGTGAAGAAGCTGATCGCCAAGGAGGCGAAGGATCCAGCCCAATATGAG
>JAFBIR010000037.1 GCA_021531385.1 Parabacteroides distasonis
GACAGCTATTTTACGCCTCCCATCATCATCGCCGCAGAGAGAGGTTCTTATTTAATTTAATAATTTTATATTATATAATATATTTATATATAATATATACACTATATATATATTCAATATATACTATATATACAATATACATCTATACAAACCATGCCATATATATCCCCCTCCGTATTTTCACTGTCATAATTGTCGGGATTGTCGGGAGGGGGGAGGCGCAAAGAGGCTCAACAAGGCCTCCTATAACTGATCGATCTGCTCCTTGGTCAATCCCGTGCAGTGGATGATCACCTGAATATCCACCCCATTTTCCTTCAGGTTCCTTGCGATCATCGTTCGTTCTGCCGCTTGACCCTCTTTCAGACCCTCCGCCTTACCTCGATTAAATGAATATTCATCGGCGGCATAGTTATCTCGATAGATCCTCAGGCTCTCTTCATACCGCTCCTGGTCCTTCTCGCTCAACGCCGATACGTCCGTGATCGACGCCAACTTCTCAAAGAGTGCGTTCTGTGCCTGAAAAGGCATTCGTTCCAATGTCTCCATGTTCTTCAATACATAAATCCAACGTTCAAAATCATTCTCGCATTCCGCCTCCGTTTTCCTCGGAAAGAGAGGCAGCGCCAAATAAATCAGCCGAAACTTGTCGGAGACAGGCTTCAGCGCTTGCATGTCCATCAATCCAACATCCGTCCGGAATTTGCTTGATAACAAATCGGAGGACTGGAAGTTCATGAAACAGATCGTGTAAACCGCCGCCAGCTGATAATTCCAATGCTTGCCCTTCTTCCCTTGTCCCACAATGGCACGTGAGGCGTAGAAAATCGACCGATCCATGAAAAAGGGCTGCCTGCGATGCTGCATCTCCACGATGATCTGCTCCTTGGTGTCCGTCTCGCAGAAGATGTCATACACGGCTCCTCGCTGGTCTTTCGCCTCCGGAAGTTGCTCCTTGTCCATGAAGCGCAGGTCCGTGATATGACGCTCCCCCACCAATAAATCGTTCAAAAACTGGATCAACAGATCCTTATTGATCTCTTGACCGAAGATTCGCTTGAATCCCCAGTCGGTAAACGGATTGATAAATCTACCCATAGTTAATCGTTTTAGTATTACATGCCACAAAGATAGTGCAAACCGAGTGCAAAATCATCAAGCTTGCTTGTTCGTTTTGCCGAGGTGCCGCCTATCTTCGCTGCTTTGCAGCAAAGGTAATGGTTATTTCGGAATTTCAGGGGAGAGGAGGAAGCAGTTTTACGCCTGAAAAATGCTGTTTTATGACGTTCCGCATTAACGACCATTAAAAACCGGTAGTTTCTCCGCACGTGATAGGGATGGCTCGGCAGC
>JAFBIR010000038.1 GCA_021531385.1 Parabacteroides distasonis
CGGTTACGGACTTCAGGTACCCCCGGCTCCCATGGCTTGACGGGCGGTGTGTACAAGGCCCGGGAACGTATTCACCGCGCCATGGCTGATGCGCGATTACTAGCGAATCCAGCTTCACGGAGTCGGGTTGCAGACTCCGATCCGAACTGAGACGTGGTTTCGGGTTCCGCTCCCTGTCGCCAGGTGGCTTCCCGCTGTCCACGCCATTGTAACACGTGTGTCGCCCCGGATGTAAGGGCCGTGCTGATTTGACGTCATCCCCGCCTTCCTCGCAGCTTACGCTGGCAGTCCCGCCAGAGTCCTCAGCTTCACCTGCTAGCAACTGGCGGCAAGGGTTGCGCTCGTTATGGCACTTAAGCCGACACCTCACGGCACGAGCTGACGACAACCATGCAGCACCTCGCAGCCGGCTGTTGCCAGAAGGCCTCTTTCGAGGCCCGTCCGACTGCGTTCAAACCCGGGTAAGGTTCCTCGCGTATCATCGAATTAAACCACATGTTCCTCCGCTTGTGCGGGCCCCCGTCAATTCCTTTGAGTTTCACCGTTGCCGGCGTACTCCCCAGGTGGATCACTTAACGCTTTCGCTGTGCCGCTTACACTCTATCGCAAACAGCTAGTGATCATCGTTTACTGCGTGGACTACCAGGGTATCTAATCCTGTTCGATACCCACGCTTTCGTGCATCAGTGTCAGTCACGGCCTGGCAGGCTGCCTTCGCGATCGGGGTTCTGCGTGATATCTATGCATTTCACCGCTACACCACGCATTCCGCCTGCCCCGTACGTACTCAAGCCAACCAGTTTCAACGGCAGTTCAATGGTTGAGCCACTGACTTTCACCGCTGACTTAATCGGCAACCTACGCACCCTTTAAACCCAATGAATCCGGATAACGCTCGCATCCTCCGTATTACCGCGGCTGCTGGCACGGAGTTAGCCGATGCTTATTCATAAGGTACATGCAAAACACCACACGTGATGTCCTTTATTCCCTTATAAAAGAGGTTTACAACCCGTAGGGCCGTCATCCCTCACGCGACTTGGCTGGTTCAGGCTCTCGCCCATTGACCAATATTCCTCACTGCTGCCTCCCGTAGGAGTCTGGTCCGTGTCTCAGTACCAGTGTGGGGGACCTTCCTCTCAGAACCCCTATCCATCGTCGGCTTGGTGGGCCGTTGCCCCGCCAACTACCTAATGGAACGCATGCCTATCTATCAGCGAT
>JAFBIR010000039.1 GCA_021531385.1 Parabacteroides distasonis
GTATGGCGTGCCACATGGCATGTGAGATTCTTCTCTATGCCGCACACATCCGCAATCTCTTTCAGGTAGGCGTTCATCTTCTGGTTGGAGAGGATGGGTAGCAATCTACCCTTCTTGTCCTTGCCCTCGTATTTCTGGAGAATCTTTTGAGGCACTTCCAGCAGGGGTATATTACAGGAGACACCTGTCTTGTGTCGTGAGGTGACGATCCACCGTTCTCCATTCATGGTGACGATATCGGATTCTCTTAAGTTGGCGATGTCGATGTACGCCAGTCCAGTGAAGCAGGAGAAGATGAATATATCTCTCACAGCTTCCAGTCTTGGAGTCACCAATTTCTTCTCCATGATGCTTGTCAGTTCCTCCTCAGAGAGGAAGTCTCGTGACGCCTGCTTCCACTGGAACCGATAGTTAGTGAAAGGATCCCGTTCAATGGCTCCGCACCTGATCATCCACAGGACCACCGTCTTGAGGAAGCGGACCGTCTTGCTGGCGGAGTTCTGCCTCATGGAAAGCTTGGTACGGAGATAGATGTCGAAGTCATTGATCATCATCTGGTCGAGCTCTCCGGGGGCGATGTCCTTTCTTCCTCGGTATTCTTGGAGGAAGTCTGCGAAGTGTTTTTTGGTCACGAGGTATTTCTGGTATGTAGCTCGTGTTTTCCCTTTTCCGATCTGTACCTTGAGGTCATCGAGGAATTTGTCGAAATACTCGAGGAAGGAGGTAAGGTCCCTCGATTTTCCCAGATAGATGCTCTTGATCATGTCCAAGCTGAGATGCTCATCCTTCTCGTGTTGGGAGAAGATGTTCGATAGGATGGTGGAGATCTCGTTCAGCCGGGCGTTGATCTGCTTGGCCTGCTGGGAATATCCCTTCACCCGGCCATTCTCCTTATTCCACTTGCCGACCTCTACGTTAACCCCTGTCGCGCCTACTGACAGGTATTTCCCGTTCAGCGAAATCCGTGTCATGATGGAGGATTGCCCTTGTTTGTTCTGATAGTTTGTCCTGACATAGAATGTCACGTTGAAGAACTGTCTCATACATTTAAAAATTTGCTGC
>JAFBIR010000003.1 GCA_021531385.1 Parabacteroides distasonis
TCCTCTCAGAACCCCTATCCATCGTCGGCTTGGTGGGCCGTTGCCCCGCCAACTACCTAATGGAACGCATGCCTATCTATCAGCGATGTATCTTTAACAAATATCCCCATGCGGGGCCCCTGTTTCATGCGGTATTAGTCCGTCTTTCGACGGGTTATCCCCCTCTGATAGGCAAGTTGCATACGCGTTACTCACCCGTGCGCCGGTCGCCACCCGTGTATTGCTACACCGTGCTGCCCCTCGACTTGCATGTGTTAAGCCTGTCGCTAGCGTTCATCCTGAGCCAGGATCAAACTCTTCGTTGTTGAAATTGTTCTTTTATATCCTCAGCCCGGATTCCGTCTCTTCATCGTAGCCCAAGGTCATCTAAATTGACGGTACTCTTTATCGATATACTCGATTCCGATTCTTGTACTACTTGTCGTATTATGTAAATATCCTCAAAGATCGCTTTCGCAACCATCGTTGTTCTCTCGATTGCGGGTGCAAAAGTAATGTTATAAAACATATCTACCAAACATATTCGCAACTTTTTTCAAAGAAATTTTCTTTGCCAGCCAACGTATATATAATGTTCGCGTGCGAACAGAAAGGTTATTTCCGGGTGCCTCCCAACCAGATTTAGAAGAAAAGCAGCAATTCGTCCCCCTCTTTCAGGTCAACGGAGAGCATTCCGTCCACAATCGGCAAGGATGCGGCCTTTTGATTGATCTTTATGCTTAACCTTTCCGAGGATTGCGGCAGACGGATACGGAACGAACCTTCATGATGCGCCTTTAAGCTGGCCTCGATCAATTTCCCTTCCACCCAGCGAGCAGACACCTCTCCGCCTTGACGCACACGTAGCCCTCTGAAGCTACCATTCGGCCACGCGGAAGGTAGCGCCGGCAAGAACTCGATCAAACCACTTTGACTCTGCACCAACATTTCCGCCACGCCGGCTGTGCCACCAAAGTTCCCATCAATCTGGAAAGGGGGATGTGAGCAGAAGAGGTTGGGATAGCTACCACCTCTCACCTCTCCCTTTTCGTTAATGCAGGGATGCAGCAGGTCGCCCAACAATTTATAGGCGTGGTCGCCATCGTGCAGGCGTGCCCAGAAATTGATCTTCCAGGCCATCGACCAACCGGTGCTCTGATCGCCTCTTGCCTCTAACGTCTTGCGTGCGGCCTCCGCCAACTCCGGCGTATGCTCCACCGTGATCTCATCGCCCGGATAGAGTCCATACAGATGCGACACATGGCGATGATGCGGCTCCGCCTCCTCGAAAGGCTCCAGCCACTCCATGATGCGCCCATCTTTTCCGATGGTCGTAGGCATCAAGCGAGCCCGTTTAGCGGCCAACTCCTCCGCAAAGGCACTATCCACACCTAACCGATGCGCCGCATCTATCGTATTACTAAACAGCTCACGCACGATTTGATTATCCATGGTCGAGCCGGCACAGATATTCACCACCTGCCCATTCGGCATGACATAGGCATTCTCCGGAGAGGTGGTCGGCGCGGTCACTAAATATTTCGAGCGGGGATCCACCACCAACATATCCACGAAGAAGAGCGCCGCACCGCGCAGCGTCGGATAGATCTCCTGCAAATAGGCCTCATCCAACGTATAGAGATAATGTGTATAGAGATGCTGGCAGAGCCAAGCGGCCGACGTGTTGGTCGCGCCCCACGAGGGATGCTCACCCGGTGCCGTAAACTCCCAGACATTACCCAAGATATGCGTCACCCAACCACGGGCGTTATAGAAGGCCTTGGCGGTTCGCTCGCCACTCGCCACCTGCTGTTTCGTCCATTCCACCAACGGTAGATGCAGCTCAGAGAGGTTGGTCACCTCCGCCGGCCAATGATTCATTTGCAGATTGATGTTCAGGTGATAGTCGCCATTCCAAGGCGTATGGATCGTGTTGCACCAGAGCCCCTGCAAGTTGGGAGGCAACAGGCCGACACGCGTAGAGGAGATCAACAGATAGCGACCGAACTGGAAGTAAAGCGCCACCAACGAAGGATCCTGACGATCCGCCGCGAAGGCTGCCAACCGCTTGTCGATCGGCCAATGGTCGCGCTCCGTCCGCCCTAACTGCAAGGAGACCCGATCAAACAGCGCCTGATAAGCCTCTATATGCTCCCGGCGCAACGTCGCATAATCCTTACGCTCCGCATCCGCCAGCTGGCGGTCGAGCGCAGCCTCAAACCGATCCGGTTCCCAATAATTGGTCGCCAAGCTCACCAACAGGACAGCTTCCGAAGCGTTCCGCACCGTGAGCGCCGTGTCTGAGGGCACCAGCTCTCCCCCCTTCGGCAAGAGCACACGCACCTTCGCCGCGAAGCGCATCCCCTTCATCTCCACGGTATCCACGCCATCCGGCAACCGCCCCTTCATCACCAAGTCATGACCATCCAGGGAGACCTGCGCATGTTCCGGGCGACTCAATCCCAAGGTGAAATGCAACGCCTTATCCTCATCCGCCAACAGATGGATCACCCCTAAATCGCCTGCGAAAGAGGTGAACTGCTCGCGGGTATAAGTGATATTCCCCCGCTTGAAAGCGAGCGAAGTGGTCGCATCGCTCAGGCTCAACGTACGGCGATACTGGGAGACGGTATCTTCCGCATGGGGATATTGGTAACGCAGATTCAGGTAGCCAAACAGCTGGTAGCTCCCGTAGGCGGCATTGGCGCCATCGCCCAGGTTGCTGCCCGCACCCTTGCATACAAACGTATTATACATCAGCTGTTGCGCCTCGTCGTTGCGCCCCTCGAAGAGCAGGCGGCGGATCGTAGGCAACGCATAGGAAGCCGCCGGATTAGTGGCATCCTGCTTGCTGCCCGACCACATCGAGATCTCATTCAGCAAGATCCGCTCGGCCTCCACACCGCCATCCGGCATCATGCCGATACGTCCGTTGCCCAAGGGCAAGCACTCCTCCCACAGCTTCGCCGGCCGGTCGAAGAAATAAGACAGCTCATTGTCTAATCGCAAATCAGGCGCTTGGCATCCCCACAGAAGCAAGGCCAACAATCCATACAAAAGGTGTTTCATGATCTTGATATATTTACAGTTTACTCCTTATTCATTCCTAAAAACGCTGCATGTCGCACAGCCGTTTGTAATAGCCGTCGAGCGCCAACAGCTCCTCGTGCGTGCCGCGCTCCACGATCTCGCCCTCGTGCAACACGCAGATCAGGTCGGCATGGCGAATGGTCGATAAGCGATGGGCGATCACAATCGTCGTGCGCCCCTTCATCAGATGCTCCAACGCCTCCTGCACTAACCGCTCCGACTCCGTATCCAAGGCAGAGGTCGCCTCGTCGAGGATCAGGATCGGCGGGTTCTTCAAGATGGCCCGGGCGATGCTGATGCGCTGCCGCTGCCCGCCGGAGAGCTTGCCGCCCCGATCGCCGATGTTGGTCTCATAGCCCTGTTCGCTCGCCTCGATGAAGGCATGGGCGTTGGCGATGCGCGCCGCCTCCTCCACCTGCGCACGGGTAGCCTGCTCCACGCCGAACGCGATATTATTATAGAAGGTATCATTGAAGAGGATCGCCTCCTGGTTGACGTTGCCCATCAAGCCACGCAAGTCACTGAGGCGTGCCTCCCTGACATCCACCCCATCGATCAAGATCTGCCCCTGCGTCACGTCGTAGAAGCGGGGCAACAGATCGACCAACGTGCTCTTGCCCGAGCCCGACTGCCCCACCAATGCCACCGTCTTGCCCTTCGGAATCGTCAGGTTGATATTTTTCAGCACCCACTGATCCTGATACTTAAACCAGACATCCCGGTAGGTGATCGCCTCCCGCAGGGCGATCGGCTTCGGCTGCTCCGGATCGAGGATCGTACGCTCCGCCTGCAAGATCTTATCCACGCGCTCCATCGAGGCTAAGCCCTTCTGGATGGCATAGACCGACTTGCTCAGATCCTTGGCGGGATTGATGATGCTATAAAAAATCACCAAGTAATAGATAAAGGTAGGCGCGTCGATCGGGCTGTTGGCGCTCAAGATCAAGGAGCCACCATACCACAACACGATCGCGATCGTGGCCGTCCCCAGAAACTCACTCATCGGATGCGCCAATTGCTGACGGCGATAGACCCGGTTGGTCAGCCGGCGAAACGCCTCGTTGCTCCGCTCAAACCGCTCCTGGATCTTCCGCTCCGCGTTAAACGCCTTGATGATGCGCAGGCCGCTCAGCGTCTCCTCGATCTGGCTCATCAGGAAGCCCCACTGCTGCTGCCCCTCTAAGGATTTCCGCTTCAGCTTCTTGCCCACCTGCCCCATCACGTAGCCCGCCACCGGCAAGAGGATCAAGACGAACAGCGTCAGCTGCCAGCTGATGGCGATCATGCCGGTCAGGTAGATCAAGATCAAGATCGGGTTCTTAAACAGCATGTCCAACGAGCTCATGATGGAGGTCTCGATCTCGTTCACGTCGCCAGAGACCCGGGCAATGATGTCCCCCTTCCGCTCCTCCGAGAAGAAGCCCAAGGGCAGCTCCGTGATCTTCCGGTTGATCTGGTTGCGGATGTCGCGCACCACGCCCGTCCGGATCGGGATCATCGTATAGAAGGCCAAATACATGGTCGCCACCTTCAGGAAGGTCGCCACGATCAGGAAAACGCCCAGCATGATCAGGGCAAACGAGCCGCCACGCACCTCGATCAGCTGCGAGACGAACCAAAAGAAATTATTCGTGCAGAGGTCGGGCAACGCCTTCCAGCTCTCCCAGCTCAGCCAGTCGAACTGCCAAGGGATAAACGCGTAATGATCCTCATTGATCTTGAACAGGATCTGCAGGATCGGAATAATCAAGGCAAAGGAGAACAAATTTAAGATGGCGGAAAGGACGTTGAAAACAATGTTCAACACCAAATACCGCTTATAGGGGGGAACGAAACGGCGCAAGACGCGCATGAAATCTCTCATGGATCAACTACTTTTGTTTGGCGAGCAAAAGTACTGCAATTCCCTGAGAACACCAAACGGCTGGGAGGCGGGAAAGGCAAGAATCACAAATTCTGTTGTAAGACCGTTAAATTTCACCACACGGGGAATCGAACGACAAGGAAACAGCTATTTTTGCGGCAATCAACACCATAAAAAACCGAATTAGTATGACAATGAAAAAGCAAGCATGGACGGCTATCCTGTTATGGATGGCGCTTTTCTCGTTCACCTTATCCGCACAGGGAACTGGGGGAACTACAACGGATTTAACTGTTACAAAGAACAGTGATCCTCCTGAAAACATCAATGGCAGTTGCATCATCAATTCTTCCGGCACGTATCGCTTCACAGGGACTTACAGTGGAACACCCACGGCAGAGATAGGATCAAGTGAAGGAAAAGCCGTAATCAGTGTAGCAGCAGGAATTGCAGGCGAGGTCACAATCATCTTAGAGAATGTAACGATTACGCTAACCGGAAATCAACAATGCCCGCTTTCTGCCCGCAATGCGACCGGCACGGTCATTGTTCAATTAAAAGGGAGCAACACGTTAACCTCCGGTGCCCAATGCCCCGCCCTTTGGGCTCCCCAGACCTCAGAGGGGAAACTGATCATAAATTCTTCGGGAACAAGAAGCGAAGTAGGATCACTCACAGCCACAGGTGGTAACAAGGCTGCCGGCATTGGCGGTGGCTATGGAGGTGCCGGTGGCACGATTAAGATCACAGGTGGAACGGTGGAAGCAACGGGTAGTGACGGCGGTGCCGGCATTGGCGGTGGCTATGGAGGTGCCGGTGGCACGATCACCATCTCAGGGGGAAAAGTGACCGCAAAGGGTGGTACCGAAAATACCAGTGATGGCGCTGCCGGCATTGGCGGTGGCTATTATGGTAACGGTGGCAAGATCACCATCTCGGGTGGAACCACCAATGTGACCGCAACGGGTGTTAACGGCGGCGCCGGCATTGGTGGTGGTTTCTGGGGTGACGGTGGCAAGATCACCATCTCGGGGGGAACGGTGACCGCAATGGGTGGTAACTGGGTTACCAGAGATGGCGCTGCCGGCATTGGCGGTGGCTATCTCGGTGCCGGTGGTACGATCACCATCAAAGGGGGAACGGTGACCGCAACGGGAGGTCATGACGGCGCTGCCGGCATTGGCTATGGCAAAAACTATACCGGTACCGATGGCACGATCACCATCACAGGGGGAGAGGTAACGGCGACTAACGGTTCTGAGACTGCCACTAATACCCCTGATATCAAAGGATACACTGTGATCGTAGGCCCAGGTGCTACTGTGAAAAAAGGCATTACTGGAACGCTGGAATATAATGACTATACAAACGGTTTTGTGCTTAGCAACAACGCGACTGAGGTTACGATGAAAGGAACGGCTACGTTATTAGCCGATATAACCATTGGTACAGATCAAACATTAATCATTCCTACAGACGCTTCGCTCACCATCGAGGAAAAAGTGACCTTGGAGAATAAGGGCACGATTACGAATAATGGTACGATTTATAAGCGAGGAACTATTGATGGGACAATCAGTCCAGAAAATAGCAAAATTATCAACCAGACCAAACTGATCGAATCGATGATTACTATTGATCCAGCCACCTACGATGGCAGTACGCTCACTCCTAATGTAACCGTAAGCTATTCCGACATCACCTATACGAAAGGTACCCACTACACAGTGGAATATGAGAATAACAAGGATGCAGGTACTGCAACCGTTAAAGTCACCCCTACAGATAAAGATCACGGAACGCTCTATGGCGAAGCGGTGACCAAGGAGTTCACGATTCAACGCAAGTCTTTGTCATTTACATTCAGTGGTCTTGAAAATCTCACGTATGACGGACAAGAGCATGGGGCGGCAGTTTCTTCTATCACTGGTCTCGTTGCAGATGAGACCGTCACGCCGGCACTCGCTTATCAAAAAAAGGAAGGGGAGAATGGTGAGTTTACTAACATAGAAGGTCTGCCCAAAAACGCAGGTAATTACAAAGTGATTGTAAAGTCTGTTGACAATACCAATTACACCGTTGATAAAGAAAATAATTCTGCCGATTTCACCATCCAAAAGGCCACCCCTCTTTATGTGGTGCCGACTGGTCTCACCGCTATTTGCGGACAGACATTGGCCGATGTGACGTTACCGAACGGATGGGCATGGATGGATAAGACTACATCCGTAGGGGATGACATAGCAACAAAGAACTTCCCTGCGCAGTACACGCCGGAGGATACAGATAATTACAATGAAGTGGCGAGTGTGGAGGTATCGATCACAGTTACCCAAGCCGAGGCAAATCTTTCGTTTGCTCAACCGACATTGACGATCACGCTGGGGGATGCCGTGCCGGCCAATGAACTGACGAACACGCATACTTGCCCAGTGACTTACAGCAGTAGCAACGAGGCGGTGGCTAAGGTGGAGGCTGCGACCGGCGCAGTAACCGTGGTCGGTGTAGGAACCACTACGATCAAAGCAACGGCCGGGGGCAATTACACAGGCTCGGCCTCCTATACGCTGACGGTGAATTCCTATATTCCGCCCTATATCCCGCCTACACCCGATCCTGATCCCGATCCTGTCTATTACACGGTGACGATCCCAAGCGAGGTGGCGGGCGCGATCATCCACGGCGGCGGCACGCACGAGGTGGAGGAATATACCTACTGTTCGTTCCGCATCGAGCTGGATCCGAACGGCAACGGGGAGTATCCGACGGTGACGAAGGGCTATTGGTGGGACACCTTGACGCCGGATGGACAAGGCAACTACAGTGTTTATGTGACGGGCAACACGCAGATCACGATTGGCGAGGTGCCGACCAACAGCTATGATTATTACCAAGTGACCCTGCCGACAGACAGCGTGGCGGAGGCTGACGATCAGTATTGGAGTGGCGATTACATCGAGGTGACAGGTGCTTCCCCGCTGCGCGCGGCAGAGGAGGCAAGCCTAAGCTATCAAGCTCCCTTCGGCATGACCGTCTCCCTGCGCCCGATCGAGACAGAGCGGCGCAAGTTCCTGCAATGGGAGGATGGCAGCAAGCAGAAGGAGCGCACGCTGACCCTCCGTGCCGACCAGGAGATCAAGGCGCTGTGGCAACGCATCAGCCCGACGGGTATCGAGGCGATCGCGGCAGGCAGTGTGCTCCGTGGCGAGCGGGGCCAGCTCTACATCGAGGTGCCGGAGCCGTGCGACGTGACGCTCTACACCTACGGCGGCGTGCCCGTCCGTGTGGCCCGGTTGGCAGCGGGAGCGAATCGCCTTGCTAACCTCAATGCCGGGCTTTATTTGGTGAAACTGGGGGCTGCGCCGGCTGTTCCGGTGAGGGTAAGATGATCGCTCACCTTCCTCATTTCGCTTAACGCTCGCCAGCTTAGGCCGAATTTTTTGGATGGAACGCCGGAGGCGTGGCCGGAACATAGCCGGGGGTGGAGCCGATAGGCGAAACCCCCGGGTAACGGCCCCCCACCAAACAGAACCGCAGAGCGGTGGCAAGAATACGATAAAAATCTTTTGGCCAAACAACTGCTGCGACCCTGGAAACGCTGTTTCTAACGTCACAACAACCGTTGCGGCCCTGGAAACGCTGTTTCTAACGTCACAACAACCGTTGCGGCCCTGGAAATCCTGTTTCTAACGTCGCAACAACCGTTGCGTAGCTGGAAATCCTGTTTCTAACGTCGCAACAACCGTTGCGGCCCTGGAAATCCTGTTTCTAACGTCGCAACAACCGTTGCGGCCCTGGAAATCCTGTTTCTAACGTCACAACAACCGTTGCGGCCCTGGAAATCCTGTTTCTAACGTCACAACAACCGTTGCGTAGCTGGAAACAGGGAACAAAGACTGGTTTACAGGCCACCCTTATATGAAAATTAAATTCTTTTCATTAGCTTTGCGAACGATGTAGCCCAAGAGACGAGTTTTTGGAGCATCGATTATTCACATAAAAACAACTGATATGATAGATTGCAAACAAATTGATGCAATGCCAGTAGAGCGCCTTAACAATGGTGCGCACTACATGTTCATGTACCGCGTTTCGACGCGTGCGAGTGAGATTGAGATCATCGGGCAGAAAATGCCTGATCGTCTGAGCGAGCTTCAGGCTGCGCTTGTCACGGAAGATAAGTGCTTGGTGCTTTCTCAAAAAAGCCTGCTTTCCGATAAACTGAAAGAGGCTGACAAGTTGCGCGACGACTATTATCGGGCATTCAAGAAGGCGGTGAAAGGCTCAGAAGGCATTCCCGTGCCAGCCATTCAGGAGGCGGCGGTTATCTTGTTGCAGTTACTCAAGGATTACAACATCAATCCCTCTGGGCAGTTGGACAAAGAGACCGGTCTGCTGATGAACTTGGTGAACGACCTTTTGGGCAAAAACAAGACGCAGGTGGAGACCTTGGGGCTGCTGCCGCTCGTGGAGGAGCTGAAGAAGGCGAACGATGAGGTGATCGAGGTGACGACACAACGTATGGATGAGAGCCTGAAGACAGCGGTAGGCGCGCTGAAGACGGCTCGCACGGCGACGGATGAGGCTTATCGCGACTTGGTGAAGATGATCAACGCTTACGCCTTGGTGGAGGGCGACGCGGCCTACGCCGGCTTCATCGACTACCTGAACGCCGAGATCGTGCACTACAAGCGTGAAGTGTTGAACCAGAAGGCGACCAGCTCCACGACTCCTACGCCAGAGGAGCCTACGGAGCCCGAACCCGAGCCGGAGCCCGAACCGGAGAATCCGGATGTGGTTTGATTAAAAACATGTACGGAGGTACTGATCACCAGCACCTCCGTACCCACATTAGACTCCTTAGAGCCTAAAGAAAGTGTGTAGCCAAAATGTGTACTTCATTGAAAACCATCATTAAACCATCCTTTTAAAACCATCATTCCGGAAGTGCACCGGTCAACTCATTGGGTAAAGTAGGCATAGCCCCGTTCTGCGTACAGACAAAGGCAGAGACATCTACCGCCTTGCGATGCGCCTCAGCGATGGGCATTCCCTTCAAGATGCAGGCCGTGAACGCCGCCGTGAAAGAGTCGCCCGCGCCTACGGTATCAGCCACCTTCACTTGCGGAGTCGCGTAGAAAGACATTCCGCCCGGAGTAAAGACATAGCTGCCATTTACGCCACAGGTCAGGATCAACATCTTGAGGTTGTAGCGGCCCAGCAGGATCCAGCACTTGCTCTGCAGGTCGGTGCCGGGATAACCTAATATCCGACTGATCACCACTAACTCCTCATCATTTATCTTCAATACGTTGCAACGTTTCATCGAATTATCGAGAATCTCCTTGTTGTAGAAGCTCTGACGCAGGTTCACGTCGAAGATGATCAGGTCGTTCTCCGCTTTCGGCATGGCGTCGATGAAGCGGTTGATCGTCTCGCGTGAAACGACGTTGCGCTGCGCCAAGGAGCCGAAGCAAACGGCTGAGGTCTGTTTCGCTAATGCCTCTAACTCATCGGTGAAGGGGATATTGTCCCACGCCACATTCTCCTTGATCTCATACTGGGGAATGCCTGTCTGGTCAATCTCCACCAAGACCGTTCCGGTGGGGTAAGGCACTTGGGAGATGATGTGCTTCAAACCCTTCTCCTTGAAATTCTCTATGATCAAATTGCCCAACGCGTCATCGCCCACGGCGCTGACCACGCAGCTCTTCAAGCCAAACTGTGATACATGGTATGCAAAATTGGCGGGTGCGCCACCCAGTTTCTTGCCTTCGGGCAGGATGTCCCACAAGGCCTCGCCCATTCCGACGATTATTTTCTCGTTCATGATATAATAGGAATTGTTGCTGTTTATGATTTAATTTGTTTGATTCTCGTTGTGAAATAGAGCAGATAGACCACTCCGATCGTCATCACGGCGATGGCGCCCACCTGTCCGAGCGCATCGGCCGCAAAGCCCATGGCCAACGGGAAGACCGTACCGCCAAAGAGGCCCATGATCATCAAGCCGGAGATCTCGTTCTTCTCGTCCGGCGAAGAGAGCAGCGCCTGCGCGAAGATGATGGAGAAGACATTGGAGTTGCCGAAGCCGATCAAGCCGATACCGACATAGATCGGTATGAGGGTGTCACAGACGAAGAGCATGCCCATGGCCAGGAGCATCATCGCCACGCTGAAGCCAAAGAAGGACTTAGCGGACACCTTGTTGAGGATGAACGCGCCAGAGAAGCAGCCCAGCGTACGGAAGATGAAATAGATGCTCGTCGCGAAGCCTGCCTCCTCGAGCGGCAACGAGAGTCGCTCCATGAGGATCTTCGGAGCGGTCGTGTTGGTTCCCACGTCAATGCCCACATGGCACATGATGCCGAGGAAGCAGAGCAGGATGAAGGGGCTGCCCAGCAGCTTGAGGCATTCAACGATGCCCGATGCCTTGTCCGGTCGCTCCTCCTGGATCGGCGTGGCCGACAGGATGGAGATAGAGAGGAAGCTGATCACGGCATAGATCACCAAGAAGGCGCGCCAACCGAGTCCGAAGGTGGGCAATACCGCCGTCGCTCCCCAAGCCGCCAAGATCGGGGCGAGGAAAGAGGCGATTGCCTTCACGAACTGACCGAAGGTGAGCGTAGAGGCGAGCTTGTCCGCACGGATCAAGTTAGTCACCAACGGATTGAGCGAAGTCTGCATGATGGCGTTGCCGATACCCAAGAGGGAGAAAGAGGCCAACATAATGCCATAGCTGTCATCGAAGAGCGGCAGTATGAGCGAGATCGTGGTCACCACGAGGCTCACCAATACCGTATTCTTTCGTCCGATCTTGTTCATCAACATGCCGGTCGGCACGGAGAAGATCAAGAACCAGAAGAAAACCAACGAGGGGAAAAGGTTGGCCTCCGCATCGGTGAGGCCTAAATCCTTTTGCACATAATTAGAAGCTGTACCGACCAGATCAACAAAGCCCATAGCGAAGAAACAGAGCATGACCGGCGCGATCATCATCAGGAAGCTCTTCTTCCCGGTGGATAATGGTTGTGTGTTATTCATCATTTCCTCCTATCTTATTTCTGGGTCGGTTGAATCGAGTAAACTTGCAAATTGGTCACCTTCGCCTTGCCACCTGCTGATTCCAGCGAGAGTGTGGTATAGGGAGCCGTGGGGAAGACCAGGTTGGTCATGGCGAAGCGGCCATCCTGCTCAAACAGCTCTATGCTGGAGCGGTCGATGAAGAAACGAAGCTTCACCTTTCCCTTGGCTGAGAAGGTAGGAGCCACCGTCACGGCCGGGAAATCCTGGCTGAAATCGACCAAACCACTTTGCGTACGGTCGAAAGAGAGCTCCGATTTATAGACACGATAGATCATTTTCACCTCCTCTTTTGCCTTGTTGGAGAGGGTCATGACCAAGCTATCCGCGCCACGTGCGTCCACCTCCATCAAGATCTCGCAGATACCATCGTTCTCACGGGGCAAGGAGATGTTGTGCGGTTTGTCGCCGACAGCTACCCGTTTCACTTGATGCGCCAACTCGCCTCTGAGGGCTGTCAGCTCCGGTGAGGGAGTGGAAGAGACATAGTATTGTCCCTTTTCCTCGAACAAGCCCATCTCGCGGGGCAGCGTGTTAGCACTACGGAATTGCATCGTCGGCACCTCCGGTGCGTATTGCCAGTTGCTCATCCAGCCGATCACGGTGCGTCGGCCATCAGGAGCGTCACTCCAGCTCACGGTCGCGTAATGATCTTTTCCGTAGTCCATCCACTTGGTCGGTACGTTGCCTTCGGCATCCACATCCACCTTGAAGGTCTTGCCGTCGAAATCGCCTACGAAATATTGCGTAGCGCTACCGCCAAACGGTCCGCCGGGGTTGATGTTGCAGACCAGCACCCATTTCTTCACGTTCGTGTTCGCTACCGGCAGCTCAAACAGATCCGGGCACTCCCAGACGCCATCTTGCGCGCCCAATCCTTTACCGAAGGCGCTCTGCAGGGTCCACTGCTTCAAATCGGGCGAGGTGAAGATCAACATCTCATGCTCCAAGGCATGGGCCAACACCAAGGTCCACTGCTTGGTCTCGTTGTTCCACCACATGTTCGGGTCTCTCGCCTCACTCTCGAAAGGCAACACCGGGTTACCCTCGTACGTGCTGAATTTGTATCCGCCGTCGGTGCTGTAGGCGAGGCTCTGGATCTGGCTGGTCGCCGCGGAGGTATAAAGTGTCACGACCGCATCCTTGCCGAAGCCCGCGCTATTGGCCACATCCACCGCCGAGCTACCACTGAAGATCGTGCCCAATCCGTCGGGCAACAGGGTCGGCTCGTGATGCTCCCAGTGGATCAGGTCGCGGCTGGAGGAGTGTCCCCACGTCATGTTCTGCCATTTGGAGCCGAAGGGGTTCCACTGGTAGCAAAGGTGCCAGACGCCATCTTTATAGACCATACCGTTGGGGTCGTTCATCCAGCCATAGAGCGGTGTGTGGTGGTAGGCGGGGCGATACTTCTCCCGATTGTCTGTATTAAATGTATTGCTAATGCTGATGTGTTTCCAGCAGGCATCCTGTTTCGCCTCACGCACGGTGGATCGTCCCTGCGGCGTGATCACGTTCAACACGACATGCTTGCCTTGATAGGGGGTGAGATCGAGGGGTACATAATGATCGACTTTCTGCGAGGCGAGACGTACGACGATGCTGCGCTCCACCTTGCCATTGGCCAACACATGGATGGTGGCCTCCTCGCCTGCGTCCTGCACAGGCAAGAGCAGATACTTGCCCTGCTCCGTCACTCTGACGAGCGTATTATTGGTGCCGAGATGCTCCACGCTTACTCCTTTGGATTCTTGTGCGGTTAGGGTAGCAGTCCCTAAACAGAGGCAGGCGGTCAACCAGCCCAGTTGTTTTGTGATACGGTTCATGCGCATAATGATTTATTGATTACGATTTGATTGATGCCACAAAGCTAACGCTTCGCCCTTAGAAAGGCTATGAAGAATGTTGCAAAGAGTATTGAAAATGTAGCAAAGGTCAAATTTTGACACGAAAAACATCTTTTTTCATCACAAAACATTACTTTTGCGAAACAAGTGATTTCGGCATCCTTTGGAATGCGTTTTTTTAGTTTGTAAATCTGAATGCTATGAGAACCGTAAAATGGCTCCTTCTTCTTATTCCCCTTTTGGGTGTTCTACTTGCCAGTTGCCAAGAGACGAAAACCTACCGCATCGGTGTGTCGCAGTGCAGCTCGGATGACTGGCGCAACAAATGCAACGACGAGATCCTGCGTGAGATCATGCTTCATCGGGATGCCACCGTGGAGATTCGCTCGGCAGACGACAGCAGCGAGAAGCAGATCGCCGATCTACAATATTTTGTGGATCAGCATTTCGACGCGATCATCGTGGCCCCCAATGAGGCGGATGCCATCACCCCCATCATACAAAAGATCCACGCACAGGGGATTCCTGTCATCGTGTTCGACCGGAACATCCACGGAGATACCTACACAGCCTATCAAGGTGTGGACAATGTCGAGCTTGGCCGCTCCGCCGCCCACTATGCCCGTCACCTGATTGGCAAGGAGGGAGAAGTCATTGAGATTCATGGGTTGGCCGGTTCTACGCCAGCCATCGAGAGGCACGAGGGATTCGTGGAAGAAGCCGCTCGCAACGGGTTAAAGCTGATCGCCACGGTGTATGGCGATTGGAACTACGAGGAAGCGGCTGTGATTTGCGACTCGATCTTCCGTGTACACAAAGAGGTGGATTTGATTTATGCCCACAACGACCGCATGGCGATCGCAGCGGCGGATATGGCCAAGCGATTTGGCATAGCGGTGCAAGTCATCGGCATAGACGCAGCCCCGGAGATCGGCTTGAAGGCCGTGGCGGAGGGGAAGATAGAGGCCACCTTCCTCTACCCTACTGAGGGCTATCGACTGATTCGCACGGCATTGGCCATCTTGAAAAAAGAGCCCTATGAGCGAGATGTGATCTTGCCCAATACCTCGGTGGTGAACCTCTCCAACGCAGACATCCTGCTGCTGCAAAACGAGTTCTTGAAAGAGGAGACCCGCAAGGTGCAGCTGCTGAAATCGCAGGTGGATGACTTCTTGACCCGACACGAGACGCAGACCTACCTTTTTTATTTGGTCGTGGTGATCCTGCTGCTATTGTCGGGCGTCTTCTTCCTCTTGCTGAACGCCTACTGGGAACGTAAAAGATACCAAAAGGAGCTGCTGACGCAGAACGAATTGCTGGAGCAACAGCGAGACAAGCAGAAGGCGCTGAACGAGCAGCTGAACCAGGCTACCCAGTCGAAGCTGACCTTCTTCACCAACGTCTCGCACGACCTGCGCACGCCGCTCACCCTGATAGCCGAGCCGGTGGAGCAGCTGGCTGAGGCGCACAACCTCACGGTCAAGCAGCAGACCCTGTTGAGCATCGCCACGAAGAACATCCGCATCTTGAAGCGGTTGATCAATCAAATCTTGGATTTCCAGAAATATGAGCATGGTAAACTGGATCTGCATCTGCGGGAGATCGCGCTGGCACCGTTGATCAAGGAGTGGGCAGAGGCCTTCCAATCCCTCGCCCGCCAACGCAGCATGAAGCTATCTGTTGAGCTTTCGATGGACGACAGCTACACCCTGGCCTTGGATCCAGAGAAGATCGAGCGTATCTTCTTCAACCTGCTGTCTAACGCCTTCAAATACACCCCCCAGAACGGAAAGATCTTCCTCCGTTGCAGTGGCGATGACCAGACCTTGACCCTCACGGTGGAGGACAATGGCCAAGGCATCGCCAAGGCGGACCTCGACTATATCTTCGACCGCTTCTATCAAGTCGATCGGGTGCATCCGCAAGGCTCCGGCATCGGCCTCTCCTTAGTGAAAGCCTTTGTGGAGCTGCACGACGGTACGATCCGGGCGGAAAGCGAAGAGGGAGCCTACTCCCGCTTCATCGTCAACCTCCCCGTGCGGCATGTGCAGGAGAAGGGCACGCAGAATGGGGAGTTGCCGCTGTTGACATCAACCGAGGTGGAGCGTGAGTTGAGCCAGATTGAGCAGGAACCCACCGCCTTACGCCCCGACGATCCGCTCCTCTTGGTGATTGATGACAATGAGGATATCCGGGCATTGGTGGCGCTGTTGATGCGCGAGGAATACAATGTGATCGGTGCGGCCGATGGCAAGGAGGGTGTGCGCTTGGCCGCCAAATATGTGCCCGACCTGATCATCTGCGACATGATGATGCCGGTGATGGATGGACTGGAATGCTGCCGCCGCATCAAGCAGGAGGTATCGACCTCGCATATCCCCGTGCTGATGCTGACCGCCTGCTCATTAGATGAGCAGCGGGCGCAGGGCTATGAGAGCGGTGCCGACGGCTACTTAGCCAAGCCCTTCGACCATGCCGTGCTCAAAGCGCGTTGCCATAACCTGATCGAGAATCGGCAGCGCATCAAGCAGCTCTGGACACAGCACACAGGCAGCAGCGTAGTCCAGATAGAGACATCCGCTCCCAAACCGGCCACGACCGGCGATGTGGAGAATGCCTTCTATGCCCGCTTCTTAGAGATTGTACAGGCGGAGATGGGCAATGCGGAGCTGAGCGTGGATCAGTTAGCCGCCCAGATGGGATTGGGACGCTCCCAGTTCTACCGCAAGATCAAGGCGCTGACCAACTGCTCACCGGTGGAGCTGCTGCGCAACCTGCGCCTGAAGCGGGCTCGTGATCTCCTGCTGACCACCGACAAGAGCGTGAGCGAGATCGCCTATGAGGTGGGCTTCTCCGCACCGGCCTATTTCACCCGCTGCTACCGGGAGGCCTACAACGAGACACCGACCGATTTGCGGGAAAAAACGGGCAGTTGATAGGAATAATCGTGCAAAACATAGCAAGAATGGTGCACTGACCATTTTTTAATAGCCTAAGCAACAGACGTTCTACGGAGACGCTACTTGAGGGTTCTATCTTCGCGGCGAAATAAAATCCTAAAGCTAATAACGTCGTATGAAAAAGGAATTTCTCAGTTTGCTTATGCTATGGATTGTAGCATAAGCAGCGCACGCACAAAACATCACCGTGCAAGGTAATGTGGTCTCGGCCACCGACTCGGAGCCGCTTATCGGCGCCAGTGTCGTATCCAGTGTTCAAGAATCTTTGGGAACGATTACCGACTTCGATGGTAATTTCACGATCTCCGTGCCCGAAGGTTCAAGTTTGACGATCTCCTACATAGGATTCGTCTCCGTAACCGTGAAAGCCGCTCCTCAGCTCAACATCCAATTGAAGGAGGATGCGGAGACTTTGAGTGAAGTGGTGGTAGTAGGTTACTCTACCGAAAAGAAATCCGATTTGACCGGTTCTGTCTCGGTCATTAAAATGAAAGATGTGGCCGACATGCCGACAGGTAATGTCATGCAGTCGCTGCAGGGTCGTGTAGCCGGTATGACCGTGACAACCGATGGTACGCCGGGTGGTCTTAGCACCGCCACCTCTATCCGTGGTGCCTCCTCTTTCCGTAGCGATGCCAACGGCCCGCTTTACGTGATCGACGGTGTGATGACCCGTGAGAACCCCGGTACCATTATCAACAGCAATGACGTAGAGTCTATCCAGGTGTTGAAAGATGCCGCCTCTGCCTCCATCTATGGTGCGCAGGCTGCCAATGGTGTCATCATCATCACGACCAAGCGCGAGAAGAAGGGCGAGGCCTCTGTCACCTTCGATGCTTCATTGACGATGCAGACCTACACCAGTGGCTTGGATCTGTTGGATGCCAACCAGTGGGGCGATGTCTATTGGTCCGCTTATAAATACGCGCATAACGGGGCGACTCCCGCCTCCTCTGTCTATGGCAACGGTACCACCGCAAAGTTGCAGACCTATCAGAACCTGAACGGGGCCGATGTGCTGCCGCAGACTACGGACTGGGAAGACCAGATCCACCGCACAGCCTTGATGCAGACCTATAGCATCGGCTTGCAGAAGGGTGCGGAGAATGGTTCATCTTCTCTCTCCTTGAGCTGGTTAGATCACGATGGTATCGTGAAGGGCACCGACTTCAAACGTCTCAACTCTCGTTTCAGCTCCGACTATGGCTTCCTCGACAACCGCTTGAAGGCGGGTGGCAACGTAGCCGTGAACTGGTGGACCTCGCACGACATGCCGGGTGGCATCGAAGAGAACGCCGTGAAGCAGCATCCCGCCAAGGCCGTGTATGACGTGGAGGGTGTCTATGTGGATCAGATCTACGACATCTTGGGCGATACCCCGAACGCTATGCGTCTGATCGAGAACGCGGCGGCCAACAAGAATGAGTATTGGCGTGTATTCGGTAACGCCTACCTGCAGGTTGAGCCGATCAAGAACCTGATCGTAAAGACTAACTTTGGTGTCAACTACTACAACGAGACACACAAGAGCTTCGAGCCGGCTTGGCTGCGTGATACGGTCAACAAGCTGACGCAATCCACCGCCAAGAACCAGGATTGGGTATGGACCAACACCGCACAGTATAACTTCGACCTCGACAAGCACAGCTTCATGGCTTTGGCCGGTTTCGAGAGCAAGAAGTATCACAACGAGAACTTCTTTGGCTACGGTACAGGTCTGCAGATCGAGGATCCCAACTACCTCTACTTAAGCAACGTGACCGCCAATAAGAACGTAGGCGCAGGTGCCTCCAACTACTCCATGGTCTCTGGATTCGGTAAGTTGAACTATACGTATGACAACAAATACCTCGTTTCATTCACGCTCCGTCGGGATGCCTCTTCTCGCCTTTCCAAGGATCACAACTACGATTGGTTCCCCTCTGTATCCGCAGGATGGCGTCTCTCTCAAGAGTCATTCATGGAGCCGACACAAAGCTGGCTCTCCAACCTGAAGCTCCGTGGCTCATGGGGTATCAACGGTAACGACTTGATCGACAACGAGGCCTTCTACGCAAAATATTTGATGAGCCTCGACCGTGGTTCTTACAACATGTCGGGCGATGGCACGACACTCTCTCCGGGTGCTTACCGTATTCGTACCACCAATCCGGATTTGAAATGGGAGAAGACCTACCAGACGAACGTCGGTGTAGATGCCGGATTCTTGAACAATGCCCTCTCTGTCTCGCTCGACTATTTCTACAAGGAGACGAAAGACATGTTGGTGGAGAAGCCCTATATCGCCACGATCGGTGAGGGTGGCTACTGCTGGTACAATGGTGGTGAGATGACCAACCAAGGTTTCGAGGGCCAGATCAACTGGCGTGGGAATATCACAAGCGATTTCAGCTATGATTTAGGCTTCAACTTCACCTACTCTAAAAACAAGGTAACTGACTTGTTGGAGGATATCTACTACACCTACGGCGGTGGTTACACCGGCCATACATTGGTAGGCCAGTCCTTAGGTTCTTGGATGGGCTTCAAGACAGATGGTGTCTTCAAGACGCAGGCTGAGGTAGATGAGTATCGCCAGAAGTATCAGGTAGAGTTTGGTAGCCCGGCCGTAGGTCGTATCCGCTATGTCGATGTGGACGGCGACGGCAAGATCAACTACAACGACCGTACTTGGTTGGGTTGCGACCTGCCGAAGGCACAGTTCGGTTTCACAGTAGGCGCACAGTGGAAAGGCTTCGACCTGAACATGTTCTTCTCAGCCATCATCCGCGATGCCTTCAACAACTCGAAGTACTACACCGACCTCTTCCAGTGCTGGAACGGTAACCACGGCACTCGCCTGCTGGAGGCAGCCCAGGCTTACGACCGCTTCTTGCAGACCGGCGTGTATGACTCAGAGACACCGGCGCCGACCACCGACAACTCCAACAACGAGCATGAGGTATCGGAGTTCCACATCGAGAATGGCTCTTTCCTCCGTCTGAAGACCCTCACGTTGGGCTACACCATCCCCAAGGCGTTGCAAGAGAAGGCTAAGATCCAGAATGCCCGCATCTATTTGCAGGCACAGAACCTGTTCACCATCACGGGCTATAGCGGTGCTGATCCGGAGGGCTTAGGCTATCCTTACGCGTTGCCGCGTAAGTTCACCATGGGATTCCAGCTCGGTTTTTAATGCAGTAAACAATCGTTCACCGAAAAAATCAATCAAACAATGAAAGCTAAAAATATATTTTTCACGATAGGATGTGCCGCGATGTTAGCAAGCTGCGGCGAGGATTTCTTGGAGAATAAGCCGCAGGGCAGTCTTTCGGATGGTATCATGAACTCATCCGAGTCGATCGACCTCTTGGTCAACGCGGCCTACGCCTCCCTCTATGGTATGACCAACGAGCAGGGCGATCCCTGTATGCGCCCCACGACGAACTGGAGCTACGGCGAGGTGCGTGCCGACAACGCCTACAAAGGGGGCGGTGGAGAAGGTGACGTCTGGGATGTACACGCCATGGAGACCTTCCAGCTGCAAACCAACAACGGCAACATCGATGGGAAATGGTTCAACCTCTACAGCCTCATCTCCCGTTGCAACTCTGCGTTGCGTGTCTTGAACGCCGCCGATCCCAACGAGGTCAAAGATCGTGACCTGCGTATCGCCGAGGTGAAGGTGCTGCGTGCGCACCACTACTTCGAGCTGGTTCGCCTCTTCAACAAAGTGCCCTATATGGACGAGAACCTGCCTGAGGCAGAATATGTCAATGTGACTAACGATGAGTTCACCCGCGATCAACACCTGTCTCGCATCGCCCAGGATCTGCTCGATGCCGCAGCGGTACTGCCGGAGAAGCAGGCAGAGGTTGGTCGCATCAACCGCAACATCGCCTTGGCTTACGCCGCTAAGGTGAAGCTCTATCAGGCCTATGAGCAGGATCCCAACACCAACCGGGTGACGAACATCAACAAGGAGCGGCTGCAAGAGGTGGTCAACCTGATCAACGAGGTGAAGGGCTATGCGTTGCTGCCCGATTTCCAGCAGTTAGATATGATTGCCTACGAGAATGGCTCAGAGGCTGTCTTCTCCGTGCAGTACTCCATGGGCGACGGCTCTGGCGATGCTGGACGTATCAACTGGAGCAACCTGCTCAACTCGCCGGGTGGCAACAGCCCCTATCACGGCGATGGCTTCTTCCTCCCCTCGCAAGACTTGATCAACGCCTACCAGACGGATGAGAACGGTCTGCCGGTGTTCGACTATCAGTCTCGCCCGGACTACGCAACGGTGACCTTCATCGACGATGCCCATCAGACGTTGAGCAACACGGAGCCGACCGTGGATCCGCGCCTCGATTTCGTGGTAGGCCGTCCTACCATCACCTATAAGACCTACAAGGCAACTCCTTGCCAGTCATGGGTGCGTGACCGTGGTGTCTATGGCCACAACTGTGCGAAGCGTTTCTGGGTATCTCCCGAATCGCCGGATATGTTCCAAGGATGGCCTTGGGGTGCCTCAGAGTTGAACTGGAACGTCATTCGCTACGCCGACCTGCTGCTCTACAAGGCAGAGGCGCTCATCGAGCTGGGCGGAAGCGGCTTAGAGGAGGCCCGTCAGCTGATCAACCAGGTGCGTGAGCGTGCGAAGAACAGCCCCTACGTAAAGGACTTCAACGATCCGACGAAAGACGCGGCCAACTACAAGATCGGTCTCTATCCGGCTACGGGCTGGACGCAAGACTATGCCCGCAAAGCCCTGCGCACGGAGATGCGCTTGGAGAAGGCCTTGGAGGGAGAGCGCTACTTCGACCTCGTTCGCTGGGGTATCGCCGATGAGGTCATGACCGCCTATTTCCAAGCGGAGAAAGACCAGCGCATCTACTACCAAGACGCGAAGTTCGACAGCGGTGAGGAATACTTCCCCATCCCCGTGGCCCAATACAACTTCTCGTTGGGTAAGTACACGCAGAACCCCGGTTATCCGGCCTTCTAATAGATTTTGTTTTTAAGATTAAGTATAGATTTTCTCCATGAAAATGAGTGAACTGGCGATAGAAGTACTTGATTAGTGATACGCCATGTAATGAATTGAGCCTGTCTCGTTGGATAACGCGGCAGGCTTTTTTTACGAGAGCCGTTGAGGATTCCATACGATGGCTGCGATAGCGGAACATTTTGTAAAAGACACCTATAAAGCGTATCATTCTTTCATTATCTTTGCAATGCGTAAAAATACGCATTGCACTGCGTAAAATGTAAGAACATGTATAAAAGGTCAGAATATCAGATAATTAAACAAATAGACTATGCTACTATTGGGATGGGTTCTTTTTAGCGGTTTACTTTTGACAATTGTGGCTAAAAATGCGGTTGCCAAACATGAGGCCGCCAACCGTTGGTCGCAACCCGGCTACAGCGACCTATTGGCGGAGCACGAAGAGTGCGTCACCGAGGAGGAGTGCTGGGAAGCCGAGGAGGAGCCCGATGAATACCAAGAAGAATACGATGAACCCTACGAGGAGGAATACATCGAAGAGCACCCCTACGGCTACCAAGAGCTTTACGCCGACGATCCGGAGCCCTCCTATCCAGAAGACACCTACGATAGTTACTCAGATTGCGATGACTACCGCAGGGAGGTGACGGACGAGGAGCGATGGTAGGAGAGCAGGGTGTAAGGATAACTATAGCCTATTTCTTTTATTGCTCCGCTTGCAAAAGACGGCGGTATTCCTTGGGGGAGCAACCGACGTGACGGCGCACGAACTTACCGAAAAAGGAGATATTGGGGAAATCGAGGTAGTCAGCGATCTCCTTGATGCTCTTCTGCGAGTATTTCAGCTGATAGCGCACATCGGTTAGCACCGCCTCATGATCCCAAAAAAATAGCCGCCACCCGTCACAGGCAGCGGCTTACTTACTATAAAAAACCTTAACTATGATATTACGGTCACCATGACCGTCAAATTCCAACTATACACCGTCACAATCTGACTGTACAAAGATAAAAAAATTATTGCAGGTATTGCAGGTATTGCAGCTACTTTGTGACATAGGGCGCCAGACAAACGCTTCTACAAAAGTTAATATTATATATATATTATATATATATAATAATTATAATATATAATATTATAATTGAATTTAGTATATAAAGATAGCTATCTAAATTTATTAGTTTATTATTGGGTTTCTAAGATAGAATTATTATTGATACGCCTTTTTTATGGAGGCTATTTTAATATAATGATCTAATTTTGCTGCAATACCTGCAATACCTGAAATAGGGCATCCGCCTTTCTATATATCTTATTATCTGCGTTTTAAGCTTATTTTAAACGCTGATTAAATCAATATGTTAATTAGGTTTTACAATGATTAGCTTATTTTTATATCATAGAAGTATCTTTTAACTTAGCTTTGTCATGTCAAACCAAAAAACATAATGTTATGGAAACCTTAGTTAGTATTGTATCAATCAATGAACTGGAGATTGTAAAATGGACTGCCCCGGATGGCAGACCGATGGAAACCACGAAGCGGGGCTTAGTGCTCTGCGACGGATGTGACCAATTTTACGGCGAGATGTTTGGAAGGTATGCCGAGGAATGGACAGCCCCCGCTCCCAATGTATGGCTAAAGCTTAAAGCCACGCTCAGACTGAAGAGCTGGACAGATCGGGAGCAGCGTGTACGCTACGTGACGGAAATGGTAATTAACTCGTTAGGTTAAGAAAGGAGGTAAACGATGTATCTAACACTATTGGTTGATGAGCAGACCGCTCAGCGCATCCAAGATGGCGAGCGGATTGTAGGAGCCATATACTACACCGGCCAACAAACCGCTTATCTACGCCCGTACGCAAAAACTAAGCGCTCACGCAACATGGCTTATAGCCGATCAACACATGGCTGCGTTAAGCTGACCAAGAAGGAACTGCGGGTGCGGGTGCATGTGCGGCGGGATGAGCGAATAAGCAGCCCTTTGCATGAGGAATTGATGGCCGAGCTTAAAGAACTTAGCGAGAAGGCTAAGCGGCTACTCCTGGACGAGCAGGGCATGGATGCTAAGACTACGGACGTATAATTGTATGCGGTAAGAATCAAATATTTAAACTTAAAACTAAACTATCATGTTTGCCTATTTTAATTCAATACAAGGCGAGATAAAACCTTGCAGGAAAGAGGATTTTGACCGGATTATCAAATCCGAGAGAGTAAGCAAAGCCATCGACAGCATCAGCGACGCTGCCGAGCAGTGGCGTAAGGGACTGATCGATGAGGTAGGTTTTATGAGCCATAAAACGGCTACTAAACGACGCTTACCCGGCTTCTGTTTCATGATGAAAGGGCGCTTTGGACGACGCACAGCAGCAGGTAGCGAGCCGAGCGGCCTTGTGATGATCGATATCGACCACATCGCCGACCCAGCCGCCGAATGGGAACGCATTCAGCGCATTTTGAAAGAGAAACAACTTTTAACACTTGTGGCGTTAGCCCACATCACGCCAAGCGGCGAGGGGCTGCGGCTGGTATTCGTCACTCCCTTCAAGGGGATGGAAATCCCCTACTCGCAGCTGTGGTTCAGCGATCTTTGCCAGATCGCCAAGCCCGACACGGCCTGTAAGGATGTGAGTCGGGCCAGCTTTTCCGTGCCGGCTAAATACATCCTCCAGCGTTTGGATGCCGCCCTGTTCAACACAGCTGACTATTATAAAGCAATGGCTGCTGAGTGGACGGAGGCGATGGGTAGCGGCTACGTACCACCCACAATGGAGGCGCTTGAGCGGCGCGCCATGGCCGAGACGATCAGCCCGCCCGATGTCGTTAGCCAACCTGTCGCCGAGGCTGAATTGCCCACTGCCTATAAGGGCATCCCCTATGAACGAATCATCCGGGAATGGTTCACCCTCGCTGGAGGCGAGCCGCAGGTGGGTGAGCGCAATGAAAAGTTACATCGTTTGGCAGCGCATCTGCGTTACATCTGCGACAACCGGGAGGCGTTGATCCTAAAGATCCTGCCTCGCTATGACCTGCCGGAGGAGGAGGTGCGTGCGCTCGTGCACTCTGCTTGCACCGCTAAGTTTGGCTATATGCCCAAGCTGATGACGCAAGCCTTTAACCGAGCCAGCGACCCCTCTGTAAGGGCCATGGATACTGACGAAGAGGCACAAGACTCAGCGCCTCCGCAGTTGCCCCAACGGCTACCAAAGCTGATTCAACTCATGGTCAGCAAGCAGCCACGGATTTATCACGAGGCAGTAGCAGCAGGATGCTTTCCTTCTCTGGCCGCCAACCTCTGCGGGGTGACCTTCAGGTATCTCGACAACCGCCTACATGAGGCTACCCTCTGTGATGTGCTCTGCGCCCCCTCCGCCTCAGGCAAGGATTGCGTCACCCCGATGATCACTCGCAACTTGCAGCTGATCCGTCAGCGGGATGCCGAAAACCTCTTGCGTGAACGGGAGTACTTAGATAAGACCTCCCGGCTCGGGGCTAACAAGGAGCGCCCCAAGCGACCGGAGCATTTGGTGATCCAAGAGATCCCGAACGCCGACATCACCCTGCCCGCCTTCTTCAGGCGCACCAGCGAGAGCGAGGGGCACTTCCTCTACTCGAAGCTGAACGAGATCTATCAGTTCGACCGCTTCGGAGCGGGGCAAGGCCGACAAGCTATCATGACGCTATTCTGCAATAATTTTGATTTTGAGAATGTAATGGGGCAAACTCGAGTAGGAGAAAAGTCTGTTTCTGAGACGGTTACAGTCAGATACCTCTGGAACGCCAGCGGCACGCCCAATAGGGTTAAACGCTATTTTTCGGGCTACATCAACGATGGTCCCATCAGCCGCATCGGCTTCTCGACCATCCCCGATGCGGGCTATGGGGCGGATATCCCCGTCTTCGGTGAATATGATGACGCTTACGACAAGCAGCTCCTGCCCTACTTAGAGCGGCTACGTGCCGCCAAGGGTGAGATCCATTGCGCCGAATTGCAGGAGGAGATAGCGGCTATCAAAGATGCTTATCTGGATCGGATCGCCGAAACAAAAGACAAGGTGCTGCGCTCGCTCAGCCGTCGGGCGCTGGTGATCGGCTGGTTGAAGGGCTATGTACTCTACGTAGCCAACGGCTGCGAGTGGGAGCCAGAGATCGCCGACTTTGTCCGCTGGGCAATTGCCTATGACCTGCATTGCAAGATGACCCTCTTTGGAGAGGCATTGCATGAAGAGATGACAGCAGAGACGGAGGCAGTGAGCACCCGATATCGCAGTGCCACCAAACCAGTGCTCACCCAACTGCCCCACTCATTTGGTCTGGCTGAGTTGACAAAGCTTTGCGATAAAGTCCGCACTAAGCTAAAGCCCAACCAGCTGATTAACATGTGGATTTGCCGCAAGCTGATCAGCGAGGTAAGCAAAGAGCGATATACCAAGACGCAGAAGTATAATCAAATCTATAAGAGATAGGAGGATCATATATGATACTGACATTGATACGCCGAGAGGCATTGAGAGACCGGACATTGGGTGAACTCTATGTTGGAAAGGAAAAGATTTGCGACACCTTGGAACCGACCTATCGAGGTTTTGGCGAGCAGCCGGGTGTTCGCAAGGTGCCGGGCAAGACGGCTATCCCCGCCGGGCGGTATGCCGTGAGGGTCACCCCCTCGCCCAAGTTCAAGGGCAAATGGCTGCCCGTGCTCTGTCGGGTGGAGGGCTTCAGTGGCATCCGCATCCATGCGGGCAATGGCCCTGGCGACACCGCTGGGTGCATCCTCGTTGGCACTCGTCGGGGCAAAGTCCTCACACAATCAGGGGCAATGACCGACCTTGTGGCGGCACGCCTGCTCTCAGCACAGGACGTAAGGCAACTGATTTATTTGGAAATTAAAAATGAGTTCGCCAATGGATAGTCAACATTTAATCATCGGGGGCAAACGCTATCGGCGGGTGCCCTCCTTGTGGGATTGCTCCGGGTGCGCTCTAAACGGTAAGGAGGATTGCTGGCGAGTGGGGAGCGAGAATAGCTGTCTCGACTACGACGACATGGGCTACCCAACTGAAAAGTATATCCTTGTGGAAATTGATGATCCTCGCACGGATGCGGAGATACAGCGACAAAATGCCGCAGACAATGAGCGTATTCGCCTCCGTAATATGACCAACGAGCTACTTTTGGCAACCCAGCGCAGCACATTGCTGCGTATCGCTGAAAAGCTGTTGATGCGCCTTGATGAGGTGCCCAGCAGCGAAGACGATCCGTGGGTCACGGAGCAATTGCGAGGATATAGATAATCGAGGCGTGGCACTGCCACGCCTCTCATTCAAAGGCCATACTTTTTCACCAGATAATCAATGAAATTCTGCAACTCATATTTGGCATCGTCGGGGATGTGGCCGAGCAAGATGGACTGAGGAATGTTGACCGCAGATTCCTGCTCATGCTTCGCCATCCGGGCAAAAGCGATTTGCCGTTTTCGGGTATGGATGTTCCTGATCTCATATCCATTTTCCAACCAACATTGGCTGATACAGCCAAACCCGGTTCGCTGCCAATATTCTTTTCTGTTGGCCGTAGCACCTAAAGGTTCACCCATAATGGTCTCCATCTCGTTAAAGGTCAACACAAACGTGCGCTGCTTACAATGACGGAAATAGTCGGATAGGACTACAAACCGCTGTTCAAGCGGTTTCCTTTTCGTATCAAGTTGCTCTAACAACTTATTGACATCATCTTGGGATTCAGGCAAAGACGGGGCACTAACCGTATCAAAGGAGGTGTAGAGACAACGGCCATGCACATAGGCCATGCGAGCCACAAACTTCCGCTTCTCAGGGTATGCTTCCACTAATGCCTTTTTCTCTTCTCTCAATATTGCACGACCACAATAATGGCACTTGCCATCCTGCCGGTTCCATATTGTCCTAAAGATGCCCGTTACATTCACGATCTCTCGATCTTTGGTGCGCTTCTCGAAATAATCTAAATGGATATAGGGATTCATGTTGGGTTTTAATGAGATATAATCCACCAGGAGCGTATCAGCCAAGAACTTCACCCGGCATTCCCGTTTATCGGGTAAAGAATAGCAATATCGCCCCTCCGCATCTTTGATCCAATACTTATCTATAATCTTCTCTCGGCTCCATTTTGGGTGCTTTGATTCGCATAGTTTAAGTAGTAGCGAAGAGATATAAACATCCATTTGCCGAAAGGCCTCTTCTGATTCATCCACTTTATGATAGGTGGCCCAGCCGTCTATTTTGTGGTTTAATTTTTCTATCAGCGTCTTTTGCGACCCACTAAAGTTCTCAATCGTTTCCCGTATGTTCTTTTTGAAACGTTCAACAGATTCATCTGAGGGCCTTGCGTACACATGATCCCCCAATTTATAGTAAGTCCGAGACATAAGGGAGAACCCCTCAGATATATTTACGACCTTGCTTTTCTCAGGCGAGATCGCCAACCCCCGCTCTCGTAAAAAATCCTCTATATATAGTTTGATGCGATAGGCCGTATCTTCAGACCAAGCCATAAATATAATGTCATCCGCATAGCGAGCCATGGGGCAATGGAGAAGTGTCCGTTCATTGCCGTGCACCTCCAAACGAGTGTTCACGTAGCTGTGCAAGCCATCAAGTGCCATGTTGGCTATGATTGGTGAGATGGTGCAACCTATACCGACACCAATGTCCGTAGGGAATAGTTCTCCGCCAAAAACATATCCAGCCTTCAAAAATCGGCCCAGTACGATATGATTCATCGGGATATTTGCTTTAATCCACTCATGACTAATGTTCTCATAGCACTGTTTGACATCTGTAATAAAAAGCCAAGCTGGCGCATTCACATCAGATAGCATATTTTTAATATATTCATTCAGGTCATAGGTAGATCGTCCCTTGCGATAGGCATACGAATGTATATCAGCCCAAGACTCAGCAATCGGATCGAGCGCATAAGCAAATAGACACTGCATCGCCCGGTCATAGTAAGTCTCTATGTGTATATGCCGCTGTTTCCCTTTTTTAGATTCTACTACCAATAGCCTTGACGGTAATGTATGGTAAGACTTGGCAGACAATGAAAAGGCGGCAACCATTTTTTCATGCGGTGTAGTCCATTTAATACCGTCCAATCCGGGGCCACCTCCCGTTTCACAAGTATGCTTAACCGCCAGTAGTTTAGCGTCAAGCGATAGCACGATTTCTTTCTGCCATTTCGTAATTCGTTCTAAATTGCGAGTATAAGCTACCTTGGCCAAAGCCATTTGCATATTGGCAAGGTGCTTCTCTGCCTCTTCCCAATCAATGCTGTTCCAAAAGTTTGTCATATCCCCCTTTTGCAATTGCCGGAGGGCAGCTCTCCTTTCCGCTGGAGCCAGCCTTAGGAGAGATTGATAGGTATAATCCGTTTTTGGTTCAAGGATGTTGGGTTGGATAGGTTCGACATTGGGCAGGTCTATTTCAAGCAAGATCGGGCAATGATCTGAACCAAGCACGTCAGTCAACATTGTTGACTCCCATATTTTCTCTTTGATTTCATTACTGACGAAAAAATAATCCAGCCTCCACCCCTTGTTCTCTCTGCGTTTGAAACGGCGATTTGACCACCATGTAAATTTGTGCTGCTCGTCAGGATGTATATAGCGATAGCTATCAACGAACCCTTTAGACAAGATCCCCAATATACTCTCACGTTCGGTCGAAATAAATCCATCCTCGCCCAAAGAATAATAGGGACTTTGCTCATAGATATCTGTTCGCATAATCGCAACGTTGAAATCACCACAGACGATAACAGATTTTTGCTCCTGCAATTGGCTTAAATATTGCAACAAGTGCATGTCCCACTGATTCCGATAGTCCCTTCTGATTTTTTTGCCTTGCGCTTTGGGCACATAGCAGTTCACGACAAAGTAAGTGTCAAATTCCAGTACTATGATTCTCCCCTCTGCATTAAACGAGGGATCTCCCATATCATACCACACATTAAGAGGTTTACGTCGGGAGAGGCAGCATGTTCCGGAGTAGCCCTTCTTTGCTCTATTAAATGACCAAAAGGCATGATAGCCTTCAATTTCCACAGCAGCAAATGGCTCCGAGGTCTTTGTCTCTTGAAAGGCATAAATATCTGCCCCGCACGTATCTAAAAAAGTACGTAACCCATGATTCCAAGCCGCTCTCATCCCATTCAAATTCCATGATATTAGCTTTGTCATATCGTATCGTGTCTTGTGTTTAATATAACATAATTGAATCATCAAAATTATTCAAAACTTCTTCTAATCGGTAGATACTTCTTCCGTTTTCCTGTTTATATCAAAATCAACACTGTAAATCAGTTGATTAACTTTTGTTTACATGACATTGATAATATGTGTAGGATAGACAGGTGCGAGGTGGCGGTATCTTTGTGCTATATAAATGAGGAATGAGGATTGAGGAAAGAGGCCTTAACTCCTAACTCCTGATTCCCACCTTCTAATTAGTATTTAACCGTTTTAAACTTTAAGAAGTATGGCTGTAAAGTATGTTATCGTAAAAAAGAAGGTCCAAACCAAAGATGGACAGAAAGAGAAGTTCTATGCCAAAATGTTTCCTGGTCAAATCGTCGAGTTTGACAAGTTAGTAGAGCACATGGCTGGTCATCAGAGCACCTATTCAGCGGGCACAATCGCTGGAGTTCTTAAGGATATGCTCGCTTGTATTCAGGAGCTTCTGTTGGCAGGCAACGGCGTGCGCCTAGGCGATCTGGGCTTGATGCGCCTCTCGCTGACCTCAAAAGGTATGGACAAGGCGATGGACGTGACCGCTCAAACCATCGATAAGGCGGTGCTCTTGGTTCGCAATACCAAAACGTGGAGCAACGCCATGTTGACCCGCAATGTCTCGTTCCAGAAGGCTGATGAGGTGGTTCATGCAACGGGCGAGATTGCCCCGCCGGAACCGGAGCCGGAGAACCCGGACATTGTCTGATTTAAGAGGCGTGGCACTGCTACGCCTCTATGGGATAGGATTCAAAATTAATAACTTATAATTAAATAGATTATGGATCAAGATAAGAAGAGCCTGTGGAGCAAGATCATCCAAGTGATCATCACGGTGCTGACGGCTATCGGCACGACGCTCACGACCCAGGCTGCGATTGGTTAGCCCATTGTTTGTTTTTGTGTCAATATATATTCATCTAATTATTAGATGACACCTGCCTAAAGCTTTGTTAGCCTGACACGATTGGATAGACCGGTACGAAAGTATCGGTCTTTTCTTTTTATATATCAACCACTTACAATAAGCCCAACTATTGCAGGTATTGCAGGTATTGCAGCTGGCGGGGAAGGTTGTCTTCAGCGAAAGCTCCTCCATAGCGAGCCTCCACTGGCGGGAGCTCTTCACCGATCCCTACTTGGTGACACTCATCGAGCAGGGGTTGGCCAACAACACCGACTACCTCGCCGCCGGGTTACGGGTGCAGGAGGCGGAAGCAACCCTGCTCTCCGCAAAGTTGGCCTACCTGCCCAGTCTTGCGCTTGCTCCACAAGGCACGTTGAGCCACCTCGAAGGGCATAAGATGACCAAGGCTTACAGCCTTCCAGCCACAGCCAGCTGGGAGATCGACCTCTTCGGCAAGCTGCGCAATGCCAAGCGGCAGTCGCAAGCGCTCCTGGCCCAAAGCAAGGATTATCAGCAAGCGGTCCGATCACAGCTGATCGCCGGCATCGCCAACGGCTACTACACGCTGCTGATGCTCGACGCGCAACTCCGCATCGCCGAGCAGACAGCCACCAGTTGGGGAGAGAGCGCTCGAGCCACTCATGCCTTGATGCAAGCAGGCATGACGAACGAGGCTGCCGTCGCGCAGATGGAGGCGGCTTATGCACAGGTCAGTGCCTCGGTGCTCGACCTGAAGGATCAGATCAATCAAGTAGAGAATAGCCTATCGCTCTTATTGGCGGAAACGCCTCACCGGGTGCAGCGAGGCACGTTAGCGGAACAGACATGGCCCGCTTCGTTGTCGGTAGGCTTTCCGGTGAGCCTGTTGGCCAACCGACCGGACGTGCGCGCGGCGGAGCGCAGCTTAGAGCAGGCTTTCTATGCCACCAACCAAGCCCGTGCCGCCTTCTATCCCTCCATCACGCTGAGTGGAAGCGCGGGATGGACCAACTCCGCTGGCGGCATGATCAGCAATCCGGCTCAGTTTGTCGCCTCCGCAGTCGGCTCCCTGACGCAGCCGCTCTTTGCCAAAGGGCAACTGACGGGTCAGTTGAAGATCGCCAAGGCTCGGCAGGAGGAGGCAAGCCTTCAGTTCCAACAGACCTTGTTGCAGGCAGGCGCAGAGGTCAACGAGGCATTGGTGCAATACCAAACCGCCCAAAAGAAACGGGAGCTGTACGCAGAGCAGGTCAATGCCTTGCAGACCGCCTACCGCAGCACCTCCCTCTTGATGGAGCATGGCACCACCACCTATTTGGAGGTCTTGACCGCTCAGCAGGGCCTGCTCTCCGCCCAACTGACGCAGGTGGCGAATGAGGTGACGGAGATACAGAGCCTCATCCAGCTCTACCAAGCTTTGGGTGGCGGAGCAGAATAGCTTATTGGCAACACATTTTCATCCATTTAGTTAAACAGTCATCCTCCCTTCGCTTCATAATCCTTGGAACGAGGGGAGGATTTATTTGGGTCGAAAAGGAAATACGATTCATAGAAATGTACTACTTTTACGTCCAAAATTAGGATACATAAGATGGAAAGTTCTTTGTTTTGTTATTCCGCCTGCCTGATTCTGATTGTGACTGGACTTATCTGCAGCGTGATCCGTTGGTGCCATATGTGTCATCCGTACAACCAGAAAGCGGATTATTTTTATCCTTCACGTAAGTGCGTAACGGCTTATTTTCTATCCACCCTATTCCTGTTCCCCTATCTGCTTCATAGGGATAGCCCGGATACCTGGCTGTTTGTGCGATGCTTTTTCATCCTCTATATCCCTTCATTCGGGGGAGTCTCGCTCCGGAACTATTTTTCCTGCAAAGTGAAGTACTGGTGGATGAATCTTCTGCTGGTCAACTTTCTGCCGGGGTTGACGTTGCTGACGTTGTTTATCTTCGCCTGCATCGGTGGAGACTATCTGACGCCATGGCACGACTGGGTGGTTTTGCTCATGGTTGTTTTCTCGCTCTTTGTGGTGGTCCATCTGATGTATGTCACGCAGTGGTTGGCACAGCGCATCTCCGACTATCAACATGGCGAGTATTCCAACGAGGAGAACTTTCCCGTTCGGTTTGCCCAGCGCATCGTTTTCATACCGCTTATCTTGTGGCTCTTCTCGATGGGCGTGTTCCTCACAGACAATCCCGAAGTGAATGCGCTGTTTAACCTGATCCTGTCTATCTTCGGTATCCGATTGCTGTTGTTCATCCTGCCCTCACACCGTGCGGAATGTCACTCGATAGAGCACAGCATTGAGAAAACCGTGGACGAATCACAGGAGGAGGGCAAGGAGGTGATGGAGGTATATAGCGACGAGGTCATCATCCGCCCCCATGAGCTGTCGGAGACCTTAATGGAGCACCTGGAAGAGAAGATACGCCATGCCATTATCGGCGAGAAATTGTATTTAGACCCCAATTTCAATAAGAAAGATCTCGTGCGTCGGTTGGGTACGAACCGCACCTACCTATCCATCGTTTTCCGTGAGCGTCTCTCTTCATTCTACGATTTTGTCAACACCCTGCGTATCGAACATGCCATTCGCTACCGGGAGGCGCATCCGGAGGCCAGTCAATTGGAAGTGGCCGTAAACAGTGGGTTCGGAACGGTCAGAACCTACAACCGGGTCAAGAAAATGTACGCCGAAGGCAAGCTGTAATTGCCCGTTCTGCCGGATTTTGTCGAATTGTCCCCGATTCTTGCCTTTTTGTCTCTAACTCTTGTTTGATTGTCGCATAGGTCTCCCCATTCGACGCTACCTTTGCAATCAATAAACTATTAATCAAACACATGAATAAGATGAGACTTTTCAGCAAAATCCTTTTGGCATGCCTATGTGTGCCTTTCATTTCCTGTTCAGACGATGAAATAGGAGATATTATTGACGGTAATGATGAGCAGCAGCCGCTCACCCAAGTGAACGTCCCGCAGCGCAACCCCTACTTGGCACAGGAGCATTATAGCATCACCCATTTCAATTCCGCACAAACGGATGCTTTCCCTTATAAAGTAGCTGACGGCACCTTTTATGCCGACCCCTATGCGTGCGAAGGTGGATGGAGCGGCCCAGTCAACCTTATGACCTTATCGGCCGCAGCGGATGGCTATATGTGGGGCATGAGTAGCGACCGTGTATCCTACTATCGAATCGCTGACGGTGCCTTCACGAAATTAGGAGAGGCAGGTTTGCCCACCGGCACGATGAAGACCGAAGAACAGCTGCGTACGCTCTCGGCAAAGTACAACTCGACAGAGGATCTCTACAATGCCATCATTCCTTTCTTGGGAAAGAACCCGATGTATGCCATCGCCAGCGGCAACTACGTGCTCTGCGACAAGGACAACTATGCCTACACCAACATCGGGACCAACATCGCCCGTTATCGGCTGGTCGATCCTGCCCAACCGGAGAAGGGCATCATGCTCGATAAACAACTCGACATCCGTGATCAGGTGGCCGGGGCATGGACTTTGGTCGGCGTGGTGATGACCTACGATGGTTATTTGGTAGTAGGCTACAACCAAGGGCTCGTGATCGTGGATCGAGGACTGACGAGAATCGTCGATAGCTGCCCCTTGCCGGAAGGACAGGTCTTGACCAATTCCATTGCCATTGATGAGCAAAACGGTATCTATGTAGCCAGTAACAGTCAGCAAGAGAACGGCAGCGGAGTGATGCAAAAGATCGTATGGAAGAACGGACATCTCAGCACCGATGAGGCAGATGGGGCATGGAAAGCGAACTACGACGGCGGCCCCAATGCGCCATCCATCAAGATGGGTACTGGCACAGGTTCCACGCCTACCCTTATGGGATTCGGAGATGACGAAGATAAATTGGTGGTCATCACGGATGGTGCAAAACGCATGAAGCTTATAGCTTTTTGGCGTGACGAGATCCCAGCGGATGCCAAAGAGGTGGTAGCAGGAAATCCACGCATCGCCGATGCCTTCGAGGTGAGCTGCGGTCTGCCGAAAGAGACGGAATGGATTCAATCGGAGCAATCGGTCGTTTGTGCGGGCTATGGCGCTTTCGTAGTCAACAATATCCTCAGTAGCACAAAGACGACAGGCGACAAGGTGGTAGATGTACTCGCCATCGGTCCGCTGATCGATTCTCCAGAGGGCGTAGAGCGCCTGCGTTGGAACACCGCCTCCAATAGCTGGGAGTCTGTCTGGTCGAGAGGAGACGTGAGCTCCCCCAGCATGATTCCGGCGGTCAGCACCGCATCGGAGATGGTCTTCGTCAACGGCTACAGCCAAGCGGATGGCTGGGAAGTAACTGGACTGGATTGGAATACGGGGACCACACGCCACCGGGTGATCTTCGGAGACACCAGTCGAGGCAACGGCACCTATGCCATCATCCAGTATTTCGAGAACGGGGACCTGCTGTTCAATTCAGTGAGCGGCCCCTATCGTGTATCATTAACGAAATAAAACAGATCCTATGAAACAGATTCTTTTCATATTCGCCTTGCTTTTAGGCATGGTCAGTTGTTCAGACGACAACGACCCTATTGCTCCGATTGTCAATCCCTCCCCGAAAGAACAGTGGGGACAGACATTGGTGGGTAGCGACGGTACCATCTTCGCCTATCCAGACCTCTATGTCAACTACTGGGAATATACCTGGAGCATCGATGAGCATCCCGACATCGCGCTGCGCATCCACGGAGCCTTCCCGAAAGCACGCTTTTTCAGCTTTAGCCTCTACGACGATGAGAAGGGAGAGGCGATCGGAGGCTTTGCCGACAATGAGATCGTGCCCGACGCGGGCAGCGTCAACCCCTTTGTCGTCACCTCGTCTGACCAAGGCAGCTTCACGGTGTACGTCGTTCCCTCATCCACGGATGAGAGCCAGATCGCACGATTAGGTGCGGCTAACGTATGCAAGATAAAAGAGGGAGTGAAGCGGGGCACCCTTATCATCCGGGAGTACCTCGGTGTAGATGAATATGGTGGCGTGGAGCTACCCGCTATCGAAGCGGTCAATATCCATACGATGGAAGAGGTAGCTGCCCCCATACGCATGAACTCTAACGTCATCTCGTTCGGCACTTCCTACAGCCATCTCTGGTCGGATGAGCTGGATGAGATGCCTTTCTTCCTCGCCACCAAAGGAGCCTACTATCCCAACAACTCCACCGACTATCTATTCGCACGTACCATCTTGAAGGATGATCAAGTGCTCACGTTCAGCTTCATACCGGTCACTATTCCTAAAACAGTAGAGGAATACAAGACAGCTCATGCTCGCTACTGGTCAATCTGCCTCGGTTCGGCTCGTGACACCCACTCCTATTATTCAGTGTATGACGAGCAAGCAGCTGTGCCCGACGGCGATTCCTGCACATTCGTTGTCTGCATGAAGCAGAATGCCGAGTTAGCTTCCATACGTGAGAAGGTGGAAGCGGAGGTCGCACAAGGCAAGCACTGGCAACTCATTGTCTGGGATAGGGAACGAAAGTCAGTGGAGGGCAACGAGATTGGCGACTGTATCGTTACCATGTATCGCAACATCCTGCCCGACAAGACGTGGGAATATTCCATATCGAACATGATAGCCACTCCTTACGGTGACCCGGTGAACACCGCCAAAGAGAATCCTGACAAGATGATTGCCCGGAAGGCTTTAGGCGCATACGGCCCTCATGGCCAGAAATACCTCACCGCTGAGTTCTTAGCACTGCCCTAATATATAAGTCATCCTCCCTTCGCTTCTTCTATCAAGGAACGAAGGGAGTATCTGTATCTTTTGAGGCGACTTCCCACCGACGAGCCAACTCTTCCAAAGGCTGCCCTTTGAAAGTACGGCCTGATTCTTCGGGGTCCCAATCATACAGATTCTCTGGTTCAGGGAAAACCACTCCATCATACAAATGGCGCATACGCTCTGGGAAATCCCAGGGTTCGTGGGTCGCCTTGAAATGACAACACATCAAGAAAGGCCGATCTTTATCCGTCTGCTTTATCCATTGAATCGCCCTACGGGTCACGATGTCTGTTGAGAAACCATGGGTACGCTCGCCATAATTTCGGTTGCCTGGCCAAGGATCAGTGCTGTTGATCATTGTTGGATCTACATATTCTCCCTGATCATGGAAAACCGAATAATAATCAAACCCTTGCGGTTGTGTCATCCCGGCTCCCGACGCTCCTTTCCTTTTTTGCGGGTCAGGTTATCTCCCAACTCCTCCCGCTTCTGGTCGGCGATTGTCATGAGCTTGCGAGCCACTTCTGGATATTGGCTAATGACATTATAGCGCTCACCTGGATCGCGACGAAGGTCATACAGCTCTGGCTTCATCACCTCTAAACTGGTCAGCTTACCCGGTTGCCCATCGTTGCCCGGCTCATAGGCCCCATAGGTGGTGTACTTATGCGGGAAAACCAACTTGAACATGCCGTCAGTCACGGCCTCCAGGTCGTTTTTATTGTAATAATAGACAAACGATTCACGAGGGTTGGCACCCGGTTTACCCTCCATGAGGGAAAGAATGCTGACGCCATCGATCTTGCGTGTGGGTAGCGGAGCTCCTGAGATCTCTGCGAACGTCGGGAAAAGGTCGATGTTCGATGCTAACCTATTGCAGGTCGTCCCCGGTTCGATTCTCCCCTTCCAATACATTACGCAGGGTACACGATTGCCACCATCGAAGGTTGTCGCTTTCGCCTCGCGCAAGCCGCCAGCCGATCCCGCATGGTTACCGTAGTTGGTCCAAGGACCATTATCAGAAGTGAGGATCACCAAGGTGTTTTCCTCCAAACCTAACTCTCGGATCGTACGCAGCACTTCGCCCACGCTCCAGTCGATCTCCATCATCACGTCGCCAAACAGTCCTTGCTCACTCTTCCCTTTGAACTTGTCGGACACGGCCAACGGCACGTGAGGCATGTTGTGTGCCAAGTAGAGGAAGAAGGGTTGATTCTTATGTTTCTTGATGAAATTCACGGAACGAGTGGTGTAATCCGTGGTTAAACGGGTCTGATCCGTATTGTAGCCAACCACCTCATTGCCATCAAATGTCGGTAGATCGGGGAAGTTGAACCAATCACCCTGCTGCGGATGGAAAGGCCACATGTCATTGGAATAGGGAAGGCCATAATACTCATCGAAACCATTCTGCAAAGGCAGGAACTGATGCGAGTCGCCCAAGTGCCATTTACCGAAGATGGCTGTCGCATAGCCCTTCTGCTTCAATAGCTCGCCCATCGTCATCTCATCTGCATGGATACCATAATTCGAGTTCGGGCCCGGTGCGCCGGAGAAACCGATTCGGTTCGGATAGCATCCTGTCAACAAGCCCGCACGTGAAGCGCCACTGATCGGTTGACCCGCCAGAAAATGAGTAAAGCGCATGCCCTCCGCCGCCATGTGGTCGATATTCGGTGTCTTGTAACCGTATGCACCATTAAAAGAGAAGTCACCATACCCCACATCATCTAAGTTGATCAAGACGATGTTGGTATAATCCGCTGCCATGGCTGAAGTGGTTAGCGCGGCAGCTGCCATAAGTAACAAAGACTGTTTCATGATAATATATTTGATTTTACGTTATCGTATATAATGGTAACATCCTTCATTCAATAAGGAGAATAATACATATCTTGAGGCAAAATAGGCGCATATTGCGCCTAACTACTTCTCTTTGAAAGGGACAGGTTTCTCCCCAGTCCATTGGTAGCGATGAAGGATCGCTCCCTCACCTGCTGGGGATTGCGTTGGCTCCACTAAAAGAAAGCTACCATCGCTCAATGAGGTTGATCCTAAAGCTCCGTATGGGCTCTCCCAACCGTAAATGCCGGTTCGTGCATCGTGCAAGCCTTGCGCCAACAAAGCAAGTGTCAGTCCCTTCTCACCAGGAGGCATGCCTTTCAACGCCGTCTCTTGGGGAGCAATCGAGCTATCGACCACATAGAGCGAATGATTCGTGAAGCGACTCTTCTTGCCCGGATAGACAAAGAGCATCCACCAATTATGCCGAACGTCATAGACCAAGTTCTGCACACCCCAGTTTGTATTCCCCGTATAGACAAAGTACTTTCCTTCCGGCTGTGCCGGACCGGATTGATGCAAAGAATCCTGACCTAACGGACGTTCATAGTGTGTCCGCCAATCGGTGATGTCATACTGCAACAGCACTTGATAGTCATTGTCCGTACGCATCGTATCTCCTTGGATACCATAAGCACATGTGAGGTAACGCCTGCCATCAGCATGACCGAAGGAGGGACCGAACGAGACACCATCTATCCCACTGCATCCGTAACGCTGCGCTCTCCCATCTACCTTAGCCTCGTAATCAGCCACCACTGTAGGCAAATAGACCGCCTTCATCACCCCCTCCTCGGTATAATCCATTCCCTCACGGGTAATTCGGCTACCATCGAAAATAGCGATATACCAAGCGTTAGGGAGCTGTCGCCGCAGGCCCTCTCGCTCCAAGATACCTCGGCCTATCTCATCCATTTTATATTCCAACGAGCCATAAACTCGTCCATCCGCTTCATTGAAAGTCAGGCATCCCAAATGGCCGATCAACCCCGTAACCGATCCCAACACCTTTCCTTGCATGTCCGTCTTCACCAACATCGTCGTGAAAGAATAATAAATATGCCCACGTTGCTCATCCACCGCAATTCCTTGGCAATGTCCGGCCTTAAAAGGCCCTACCGATATCGGTTGTGCTGCCAACACCATCCCGATCAACCCTAACAAGAAGCAACCTATAAATCTACGCCAGTTCTTTTGATGCATATTATCCTACCATTTTTATTCAATGAATCAATTATCACCAGCCATCAACCGCCGATAGATTGGCCGCATTCACGATAGCATACACCTTCAAGCAGGTAATATCACCCACCACGATCTTAATTCCATTCATCTGATTCATACCAATATAATTTGCTTCATTCTGTTTAGAGTCACCCTTTTGTTTGTTGAATATTTAGTACAAAGATAATGTAAACCGAGCGCATTATCATCACTCCTACTCGCCCGTTTTGCTTGAGTGCCTAAAATCTCGCCATTGAGGGTCTATGGCTCTCCAAATGACAGGCAAAACAGCTTTTTGAGAACAATAGTTCATCATTTTCCGAATATTTCTTTCTTTTTGTTTGCTATTTCAGATTTTACATATACTTTTGCAGCGTTATCAGGCAAAAAGATTGACAAATGATATAAAGAAACCCATATATGGCATTCAAATAACAATATTATTAGTAGTAGAAAAGGTATGAAAAAGATTGAAGCAATCATCCGCAAGACAAAGTTTGAGGAGGTCAAAGAGGCTTTGCTAAACTCCAACATCGATTGGTTCGAGTACTACCCTGTTCACGGCATCGGCCAAAGCAGGCAGGAACGCATCTACCGTGGTGTGCAGTACAGTACGGACGTGATAGAGCGAATGAAGATCTCCATCGTATGCCGCGATGTGCTCGTGGAACCCACCGTGAAGGTCATCTTAGAGGTGGCACACACGGGAGAGGTCGGAGACGGACGCATCTTCGTATCGGATATGATAGATGTATGGTCCATTCGCACGGGAGAGAATGGCGATGTCGTCTTAAGAGACAAGAAATAAGCAAAGAGAGGCAAACAGAGATTATTTATTGAAAAAACAAGATTCTACGCATTATGATTACTTTAGATATTGTAGCTCCCGTTGTTGAGGAGTCGAAAGATTATGTGAACGGACTGGATACGCTGTGGGTACTTCTTGGAGCCATGCTCGTTTTCTGGATGCAACCGGGCTTTGCGTTGGTTGAGGCGGGCCTTACTCAATCCAAGAACACCGCAAATATCTTGATGAAGAACTTCGTCGATTTCATGTTTGGCAGCGTGCTCTATTGGATATTGGGATTCAGCATCATGTATGGCGCAGGTAATGCGCTGTTCGGCTGGGAAGGATTCGGTTTCATCGGCTCTGACAGCAACGTCCCCGCCGAGTGCTCATTCATCTTCCAGACGGTGTTTGCGGCCACTACGGCTACCATCGTTTCCGGAGCCATGGCTGAGCGCACCAAGTTCTCTATGTATGTACTTTATTCCGTCTTGATCTCCGCCTTCATCTACCCGTTTGAGGGACACTGGTCATGGGGCGGTGGCTGGCTCTCAGAACTTGGCTTCCATGATTTCGCGGGCTCTACGGTGGTACACCTCTGTGGTGGTGCCCTTGCCTTGGCAGGTTCCATCATCCTTGGCCCCCGTATCGGCAAGTATGACAAGAACGGTAAGTCGCATGCGATCCCCGGTCATAACTTGGCACTCTGCGCGCTCGGCGTATTCTGCTTGTGGCTCGGCTGGTTCGGATTCAACCCCTGCTCCACGGTGGCCGCTACGGGCTACGCCAATGCCGTAAGCATGTCACACGTATTTGTCACTACCAACATGGCAGCGGCCACGGGCGGTATTGCAGCCTTGGCTTATACCTGGATCGTAGATGGCAAACCCTCTTTGTCTATGTTGTGCAACGGTGTCTTGGCAGGATTGGTGGGCATCACCGCTGGATGCGACTGTGTGGATATCTGGGCAGCAGCCCTCATCGGAATCATCGTATCAGTGGCCATGTGCTTCTCGGTCAGCTTCATCGATAAGACGCTTAAGGTGGACGACCCGGTCGGCGCAGTTTCAGTACATGGTGTGGGCGGTCTGCTCGGTACCATCTTGGCCGGTGTATTCTGCAACACGGAGGCATACGGCGTGGAGAGCAGTGTAGGTGTACAGGCACTCGGAGCCTTCTCAGTGGCTATCTTCGCCTTCGTCACAGGACTGATCTTGTTCAGTGTCATCAAGCATACGCACGGATTGCGCTGTGACAAACGTATCGAAGAGGAAGGTCTCGATATCTACGAGCACGGAGAAGCTTGCTACAACTAACCCTGATCGATCGAAGATCGGAAAAGCATTAACCAAGTATTAACCAAACAAATAACAAACTCTTAAAATATGAAAACGACAAAGTATTTGATCGCATCACTAACCCTATTTATTTTTATGGCGACTACCGCCAAGGCAGAGAATGGAGTAGAAGGCACTTTGGGAGCCGACCTCGTGAGCCAGTACATCTGGCGCGGTACTGACTGTGGAAGTGCCGCCATCCAACCCACGCTGGGCATAGCCTGGAAGGGACTCTCTCTGACGGCTTGGGGAAGCGTAGGCATCACCTCGGCCGATGACACAAGGGAGCTCGACCTTACGGTAGGCTACAGCACAGGAGGCTTCAACGTGGGAGTAACCGATTATTGGTTCAGCTCAGGCAATGAGGCAGCGGCAGGACGTTATTTCCTGTATAAGAACAGTAAGACCAACCACCTGTTCGAGGGCAATGTCGGCTACGACTTCGGTCCCTTGTCAATGCAGTGGTACACCCTGTTCGCAGGAAACGACTATAAGACCAACGGTGAGCGTGCCTACTCCTCCTACGTGGAGCTCTCCGCACCGTTCAAACTCGCAAAATGCGACTGGACGGCTACTGTGGGTGCTGTGCCATACGCCTGCAGCGGTATCTATGGCAATGCCAACGGATTCGCTGTCACCAATGTCACGTTGAAGGCTACCAAGGAGTTCAATATACAGGACAAGGTAGATCTTCCCATATATGTTGCGCTTACCGCTAACCCCAAGGAGCAGCATATGTACCTGACATTCGGTATCGCCATAAGGCCCAAGCTGTAGATCGCTAACAAACTATTTGGTCAACCTCCGGGGCTCGTCTTGCGAAAGGCGGGCCCTACTTTATTTGACAGAGGGGGTGGATGACCATCAGGGCTGCAAGACCTTGCTTAGGGCCGGGATGAAGTCGTTCTTGCGAGACAGCTGCCCTTCGCACCGGATATAGTCGCTGTCAGATGGGCCAAACGCCGCCTCTGCCGCCTCCTTAGCCCCCTCACCACAGTAAATGATATCGGTATAATTAGCGGTCTTGTTCAGCACCATCGTGAATACCATCTCACGCTGTCTGGACGCCAAAGCCGTCGGCATGAAGGAAGTCATGCGATCACGCAAGCTGACCTGCGCAGCCTCATCGAGTGAGTTGACAACAGCAACGCCGATGTCTTTGCCTACGGATGCCGATGCGTAATCCTTATAGTCGGAGAAAAAGATCTCCTCGTCGGTCATGCCCGTATAGGAAGCCAACGAATCGGTCATCTCTTGGTAATAGCTATCGACATCGGTCATGCCCACAAGCGGCACCAACTCGGCATACATCAGGCTATCGACAGCAGTCACCGTCGTAGAGGTCATGTTGTTCGTGTCGCTGAGCAGTGCCGACAGCATCAGTCCGGCCATCTCCTTGCTGATGGTCACACCATACGCCTTGAAACAGGTATAGACCACCGTGTTGCTGGATCCTACAGGCAGGATGCGGCAATACAGCGGTGAGGAGGTGGAGACACTGCCCAAGGCATGGTGATCAATGATTTGCAGGATCTTTGCCTTATCCACACCCGCTACCGCTTGTTGCAGTTCGCTGTGGTCAGTCAGTATGATGCGTTCACCTTCGGCGCTCTCCAACAGCATAGGCTCAGCCACACCAAATCGTTTCAGCACCATCTTGGTCTCGTTGTTCAACTTTCCCGCCACACGAGGCTCACAAGGATAGCCCAAGACATTCATCAAATAAGCATACGTAATCGCCGAACACACCGCATCCGTGTCAGGACTCTTATGTCCGATGACGTAAGTCGTGGTTCCCTCACCCCAGTCGAGTGCGGCGAGTGCCTGACTGAAATTGTCAACGTACTGATTCTCATTACTGCCGCATGCCCCTAATGAGAGTAAAATAGCAGCGGCAAGACACACCGCATAAAGTGCTTTCTTCATTGTCTTCATTCTATCTCTTATTCATAAATACCTAAACGAAATTTTCCGCAAAAATACAATGAACCATGTGATTTACCTTGCATACGTTTCACGAAAAAATTTACCTTCGTAGGTGTTTCCCTAAATCAAGGAAACAATCTTGGATTTCTTTCCTGAAATGAAGGAAACTAAATACTATTTCATCGAAGATCGCACCATCCACACCACCACCCAGCAGCGACCGATTGGCCGCATTCACGATAGCATCCACCTTCAAGCGGGTAATATCACCCACCACGATCTTAATCCCATTCATTTGATTCGTCATATACATTGATTCTTGCCCATAACAATCATTCCCACACAATTTCCTAAAATCCTCCTACCTCATCAGTGCAAGGATGTCGGCAGGCAAAAGCACGTTCGACACTTCCCCTTTGGGCCTGTTTTTCAGAAAGAGCATCGGGACAATCGTGTGTTGTTTCGCAAACGGCAACAGATGCGCTTTGCGAAGCAGTTCGGCCTCCAGCCTTCCCCCATCCTCTTGTGTTGTCCATTTACATTCGCCAACCAACAGCAGCTTTTTATCGAGAGACTCCGCAATCACATCAAACTCCAACTGTTCGGGCTTCTTATCCTCATTGAGCACCGATCCCCACCAACGTTTTGCCTGACCATAGACGATGCCACCCACCAGATTTCCAGTCACGGCATCCCGGCAAAGCTTTTCCCATTGCACACTCACAAACTCGGAGAAATGGGCATTCAATGCCTGCTCTATAGGCAAGCGACGACCCAGCTCAATGAAGGAGCGATTTGGCACCACGAATTGATAGTAAAAAGCCATGAACGGATCGGCAATCTTGTAAAGACTCTTTTTGCTGTTCTTTTCATCCATGCCAAACGGAACCTCTTTCTCCAAGAAGCCCAGATCAATCAGCTTTTTCAAGGGACGCGAAAGATTCGTAGCCGGTTCATTACATCGGGCAGCGATCTCGGTCAACCGATTCGCCCCAGAACCAATGTAAGACATAATTGTCGATGTCTTGCCAATATCCTTTACATCATCCTGAAAGAGCTTGACCGGTTCCTCATAGAGCATCCCATGGGCAGAAAGAGCCGTATGCCACAAGGCATCGTTAAGGGAAGCCCTTTGCTCTCTCAGCTCCCAATAACGAGGCACACCACCCCACACGGCATAGTTCTCAATCGCATCGACCACCGGAAGACGCAAAGCCTCTTGCAGATAGGGCAAACGGATCGGCATGAGCCGCATGATCTCGTCAGCACGACCATAAAGCGGTGCGGTAGCATCCAAGAACAAGCCGTACATCATCTGTTGCGATGAGCCACAAAGCGCAAGATGAAACCTCAACGACCGCTCATCAACCAGCTTCTGCAAAACGGAAGGCAGCTCAGGCGATTGTTCTACGATATACGGAAACTCATCTATACACAACGTGAAACGCTGATCAGTCCGATAATTGACCGCACGAAGCAAGGATTCCCAATCCGGATAGGTCAATCTATCGAAATCAGGGAATTTCTGTGCAATCACCTTGGCAAGCAATGCCCTTTGGTGTTGTCCCTCCGAGCGATCGGCAAGGAAATACACATCCTTGTCCACCAACACTTTTTTAATAAGCGTTGACTTGCCCAAACGCCTGCGGCCATACACGACGACCAACGCTGCTTTCTCCCTTGCGAGCGCCTCTTTCAGACGTGCCATCTCATCTATTCTATCTACGAAATCCATGCCCCATAATTATGCACCACAAACATAATGTTTTTCATGCATAATTCCTATTGAAAGGAGTAAAAAAGTACAGATAAAATGACAAACAACAAGGAGAAGGCCTATTTATTCCGAATCAAATTTTCGCTTTATAGCCCTATCGAGCTTGACCGAGAGATTGTGGCAATTCACACAACCACCTGGATATCATTCATTTGATTCGTCATAGATAATAATTCTTGCCGATAACAATCATGATTGTTTGTCACAAGCACTTTCCTCATCTTCAACATTTTCCATTTCCTTTCGCAAATCAGCCAGGATCTTTCCATTATAGGAGAAGAACTTGGCTCCTTGGTAAGCATTGGAAGGAGTCCTTTTCTCATCAGGAAGAAATGTCCCGACAAAAGGAGATAATTTATATATGCGATTATCATATTCAACAGAATCATCTGATGCCACCTTCACTTTTATACCTGTAGGTTCAAATTTGATGTATTCCCCAATCTGGATACCTATCCATCTTCCTTGACTCAGCGGCCATAAAAAAGGGGATCCCGTGCAGGAATCCCCCTCAAAGATCATACATCTCATAGTCAAGACTGTGGTAATGTATATCTTTCTATAACATAGTCAAGGTTTCGACCGCAAAGGAATGTCTTATTTCCTTAAATCATAAATCTTCACCTACATTTCCCGCCTTTATATGTTGTAAAACATGTTCGGGTTGACTCATTGCCATGTTTAACAAGCTTGTGCTTATATCGAACTCACGTGTTAGTAAAGGTATTAGGATCTTTGACGCCCGAGCTGGAAGAGATGGTCTGGAAAGAGCCAAGCCCATCCAACCTGCAGACCTCACCTTTTTGCAATGATCTTTTCAACTCATAGATGAACCCGTCGAGCACGAGCTTCACGTCGCCCTCGGAGGCAGTCGTGCGTGCGGCGATATTCTCACACATCTGTTTCAAATCGTTCATGCCCGACGCACTGGTCTGGGCATAATAGAGCTTGGAGTCTTCGGCGGCTCCCTTGGTCATGTCCTTACGAAGGACTAAGTGGTAATGTACGGCCATATAGTAAAAGTTTTAAAGGTTAGACACCGCATCTTGAGATGCTTTAAAAAGTAGGTAAAGGTAGAGAGAAAAAATCTGACAATCAAATGAATGGGGAGTTTTCGGGGGATTCGGCCTCTTGATTACCCAGCCCTCGAAAGCTCCCGCCGGCGCATCCCGCCGATCCAGAAAAGAGCGATGGAGCGCCCTCTTTACGCAAGCGTTTCTATCGGTTGTGATCAATTAACAAAGAAATACTGTTTATATGTTGTGTGGATCGGTGCTTTTATCTATTTTTGCCGCCCCTTTTGGAGATCCGAGGTAAGTTGCTGAGGATAAGAATCAAAAGGGTAAATCGAACATGGAAGACAAAATTCTGAAGGCCGAAGAGGCCGATGGAAAGAAGCTCTGCGAAGATCTCAGTGAAGAGGAAGAGTTCAGTGAAGAGTTGGAAAATAACTTTCCGCAGGCCCTACAACGATTCAGGCGCAGTACCATCCGGCTGTGTATGCGAGAGGGGAAGAAACTCCTGTTAGGTTTTAAAGTGGTGAAAGAGAACAGGACCGACAAACATCCAAAACGGATCCCATGCGTGACTGTCTGCGCGCCGGAAGTGTTCATTCGTCCCAAGCTTTACTTAAACCGCCAAGTGATCGACTGGCTGTTCAACTACTTGCTGACAGGCGAGATCGACGACAGCGCTACGCATCCGAAGGAATGGGACAGGCTGCCCGAGAAGGAGGGACTGGATTTTGAGCGAAACATGCTGTTGGAAAGCTTAAACAGAGGCGGCAAGGTGACCCATTATGATGGCAACGGCCGGAAGCTCTACATGGTTGTCGGCTTTCCACATGGAGAGATCTGCTTCTCGCCCTACTTGAAAGGGTACTTCTGGTTAGAGGTGCAAACTGCGTTAAACAAGCAAGCGCATGTTGAGGCCTGAGAGAACAAGCCACGGCGGTGTGTCGAAGTGCACACCGCCTATTTCTCATTTAAAAAAAAGTATGAATGTTGAACAGTTGATCATTAACCAGGGGGAATGGCTGCTCGACGCACTGAGCAGAGCTGGCTATGAGAACATTCCAACTAACACCATCTTAGACAAGACTTTAACAGGCTTAGGCGCCACACATGCCGAGCTAACGCCAATCGCCACTCGATCATAATCGAGCCTAACGTGCCGGTCATACTCGGCAAGACCGATGAGCATCCAGAGTGGTTGGCCGTCTGGGAGAAATACACCGTCAAGCAAGTGGAGAACTACTTGATTTCCAATCGACAGCCGAAGAAGTTGATCTGTACTCCAGAGGGGTTTCGCAAATTCCGCCGAGCGGCTCAGCAGAAAGGTATTGACATTTACAAGGTATTCCTCATTTCGCAATTTGAGGTTGATTCCATGAGCGCAACAATCAACGTCGCAATCAATCATTGGTTGAAAATAAGCAGGAAATAATATACACCTTTATGTTGACCACAAATCCGCTTGCGGGCTTAATCAAGTATGCATAACGGGATAAGGTACCTAAAATATGTTTAGAACCTGAGGTTCAGGCGTTAGGTTTAGTGTTGGTTACATTTCGATTAACTACCTTTATATCGGAAAGGAGATAAAGGTTGTTGGTTATGATAAATTCAAAGTTTTATAAGCTGTTTATTGACGAGGATGCTTGCATGAACCATTTTAAGGCGCTTAAGGAAAAGCATATGGTTGGTCCGGAATGTGGCCATCAAGAGTTTAAATGGATTCCGTACCGGAAGGCCCATCAATGCTGTCAATGCGGTAAGCGCATACCGCTGCGCAAGAATACAATGCTTGAGCGTAGCAAGCTGCCATATAACTACTGGTATGCGGCCGTACACCTCATGACGACCATGAAGCTTAGCGTATCCGCAAAGGAGGTTCAACGTCAGTTGGGCCACAAGTTCTACCAACTGATCTGGGAGCTTTGTCACAAGATCAAGGATGTCATGGGTAGGTACGACAATCGACACAAATTGAGGGGCAATGTCGAGGTGGACGAGGCTTTCTTTACCTGTTATACGCCAGCGGAGCTGAAAAACAAGATTTTGACTCGTGGATCAGGATCCGAGAGAAAAGAGAAAGTGGTTGTTATGGCTGAATCGGAGTTCCCGGATAAGCCCAAGAAAGGAGGGAAAATCAAGGCGTTGCACCATGTGCGTATGGTAAGGGGTGGATGACCTGAAGAAAGACTCTCTTAACCGGGTCATCGTACGTAATTTGAAGAAGGATAGCGTGATCATATCGGACGCATCGTCCTCTCACGATGATTTCCGTAAGTTCTGCAAGGAAGTCGTGAGCAAGGTGATCAAGCCAGAGGAGATGGATTTCTTCATGCCTTGGGTACATACGGCCATATCAAACACGAAGCGTATGCTGGATGCCGTGCATCATGGGATCATGAAGGATTATCTCCAGTATTACCTGGATATGGCCTCCTATAAGATAAACAGAGGTACAAAGAATATTGAACCATTTTATCCCCTAATGGAATTTACGGTGGTGCAGCCAACCAGATTTACGAGTAGGGATTATCCGCTCGCTAAGGAATACAATCTATTTTACGATTTTTAGGTATGTTTTCCCGTTATGTATATAATCAAGCCATAAATATGGCGGCTTGACGTGCCTAAGGTTGAAGTATGTTTTTTGCACACAGCGATTTCATTTAACTTTTCGTTAAAGGACAGCATTCCCCTACCCATACCAGGCCGGGATAGGTCAAGTTGAGTTACGATGATTGTCAACACATTAAGTCAGAATTGAAAAGCGTTTTTTCTTATTTCTGCATCAAGAATCTAAAGATAGCGGTTAAGTTGCCACGCAGCATTCTGAGTATCTCGGTGACACCCTCGGCCTTGTCACTCTTCTTGCGTCTAAGCTTCTTCCATATATGGATAATGGACAGAGCGATACGTTGCAACGTATCAAGGTTTCTTGCCCCTGCTGCCCTCTTGCGTTTAATCTGGTCTTGTTTGAAGTTACGATCCAGCTGCCAGTGCATGCTCTCTATGCTCCAATGCTGCCTGATTATATTGCCAAAAGTTGCAGCGTCAGTATCCAAGTTGCTGATATATAGTCTTCGATCAGATGTTTCCTTACGATTTTTCTGGTCCGTTGACATGACATTGACCTCAATGATTCTCAACACGCAGCTCCACTTCTCAGGATCGACATCAAGATCCTCGGGGTGGTAAACCCGGCATGTGCGCCGGTCGATCCGACCGTGATCGAGCTGAAAGTCCTCGACTGTTACAGAATAGCTCTTGGCTATCTTTAGCCTGTCCGCGGAGTTATAGAATAAGTCCTTCCGGTTCGCCTTTAGCTCGATAACAAAATACCCTCCAGCGGATACGTTCGGGTCAGTTATCTCGCGATGACAGAACATGGCACCCATCGTGAGCACACTGCCCTCTAAAGGAATTTTTTGAGCAGCTTCGGAGCGGACTTTAACTCATTGCTCTTCTTCTCGCACAACTCCATTGCCAACGTTATTCCGGCCCCACGTCATATATGGAGATAATATCAGGGTTACGCCCGTTCTCGTTGATCGTCCCTCTGGGCGCTTTCCCATCAACGCTTATGACCCTGATCTCTTGATCGTTGAGCTGATCGGCGAACCGATTGGCAAATCCCTGTAGCATATCAGACATCATCTCATGCTCAACGCACTGGAACATACGGCATAATGTTGATACTGAAGGAACTCCGTTCTTCAATATACCGTAGGTGCTCTGTAGCCTGCCGAGATTACGTTCAGCGAAGGCAATGCAATCCTTATAATAGATCTGGCCGTCCAGATAGCAGAGAACAACTAATAAAATCAGGTCTGACAGGGGATGCTTGAAGTTACCTTTTTTAGTACGTCGGTAATCCTCGACCGACATTGCGAAATGCGCTACCGCCTCCAGAATGGTACCGTTCATTTCTTCCGATAGATTTTCTAAACTTTTCATAGTTACGTTTGGTTCATATAAATAGCATTGAGACTAAGTGCATGACTAAATGCAGTTTTAAGGGAGTGCAAAAGTAAAGACTTGACGGTGATCTTTCAAATTGTTTGACTAATCAAACGTTAATGCGCATTTTTCGAAAGTCTTTGGACGTTAAGTCTTGTTGCTTTTAAATGAAAACGCCGTGATGTTTATGTCACATTATGCCACGGAAGTTTGCAAGTGCCCCCAAAATATTATAACTTTGCGTGCAGTCAGAGGTTTATGATGGATTCAATCGAGGAAATTCTTGGAAATTCAATGTTCTACCCCGCATGCGGAGAGGACGGTCTTCCCGTGAAGTACTTCAACGAGCATTTCGCGGAGTACGGCATAGATAGTTATGTCTATGTTGACTATGCAATGAATGCAGATCGTCTCAAGGACATCCAGAATGGCTTCCGCTACTATCACGTAGTGGAGCAGATAGATCTGGCCGAGGGTGATCTTGTCGCCCCTGGAACGGACTACAGGAAGTACGCGTCTGTCCTGACAGATGAAGAGATAGTCAGGCAGAAGGAAGTCGTGTATGGCATGTACCGGGGCTTGATAAGACCTTTCGCGAGGCATATCGAATATGAACGAAACGATGATGCAGACAAAGTCCGTGGTCCTGAACGGTTCACCATGCTTTACATCGGAGCCGAAGGAGTAGCTGCATACGCTGCCTTGTACAGTACCCGAGGCATTGCTCCGAGGGCCATAGCCATCATCGCCCCGGGGACAGGATTCGGTGGCAACTACACCGACTTCTATGACCCAGACTCCGCGCTTATAAAGCTGATACGTCAGGGTGAGTCACAGCCTGAATACATCATGTTCGGCGATGACAGGGTCAGGGGATTTGATGAGTACTTAGAGAATTTCGATAACTTAAGACAACTAGATATTATGGCTATTTCCCCAAATCTACACTATTCAGGTAATTATCAGAGACACTCAGCAAATGAAATACAAGGGCTGCCAGAGAGCTGCCGTGCAGTCATGACGCGACTGGATCATCTCGGAGTTGAATATGACGATATCGTCAAGCAGAAAGAAACGGGCATAGATAGACTTGAACAATATATATACAATCGTATTAATACCGTTTCCTATAATGACCTGACAGATGGAGAGCTCTGGCAAATCTTTCATCTGATTCAGATATGGGGTGGACGCATGGGAAAGATATACAATGCCAAAAACTATATTGGAAAAGAAGGTGCCATTATCGACGCATATAGAAAGCTGGTTCGTACCTGTTTGACAATTGATAGTGAGAAACCCCGCCAAGAAATATATAAGACCGTGTATGGCGCGCTTGAATCCTTCTGCAAACTTGATGGGATGGGAGTTGCATATGCATCAAAACACACAAGGTTTTGGCTGTCAAAATCCATGGGAAGAGACTATGCTTTACCTATTTATGACAGTATTATGGCAAAAGGTGTCGTTGGGGAAAGATATGGCGCGTCATTGTCCCGTATAATGTGCTACTGGGCTGCAATGGACAATAAATCATCTTCTGAGAATGTCTCGCCATTCAGCCTGGAGCGTCAATTGTTTGATTACTTTAAGGAACATCCAAATTATGTGGGTGATGCCAAGGACGGTTGCCCTTCATTTAAGACAGTTGAGTCAAAAGTTGAAAGTTCACAGGCGAAAAGCATAAGACAATCGTGTGCGTTGAAGCATAAAAAAGATGGTGACATCACCATTTTAGGTCCTGGCGAGGTCATGTCTATCAATTCATATGAGTTGAAATTGTACGTCGGGCAAGATAAGAAAGGTTACCTGTGCAAATACAAGTTCATGGAGAATAATGTCGATAAACATGAAGTCTTTTGCGGTTCCTCTGTTCTCTCGATTCTCAATGAAGCGCAAAAGAATAAAAAGACATACGATTATAAACGTTGCAAAAATATAGAAGATGCTCGTAAGTTGTTTGAGCAGGTAAAAGCCGAGATTCTGCGTTTGCAGCAGAAGTAATAACAAATGAATTCTATTATCGTTAAACATAAATTTTTAATGGCAAAGAAAGTAAAATTGACCCTCAGTGGTTTTGCAGGAGTATATGACACACAGTACACCTTCCATGAGGGAGATGGTCTCGATACTGTGATCCGCGCATATGTGGACGAAGATGAGGAGGCTATGGATGAGATAGACGATTGTGGCGGTCTTGACTCATATATCATCGATCTGCCTGTATGTAACCCAGATGGGCTGGCTGGAGCGGGATTGTCACTTAATATAATCAATGACCTGACATTGAACGAGGTGACTGCGGTTGTAGACGGCGAGACCGTATTCTCTAAAAACTGGTCTGATGACGGAGAATGGCTTGAGAATATAGTCGAAGAGAAGATAGCCAGTGCTATGACCCGGGAGGAAGACTTCCGCCAGCCTGTCTTTGACCTGATCTCTGAAGGCAAACATGAAGAGATAGTTGCAATCAGGAAAATGGAGGGCGATCACATAGATATCTACCTTGAATATGAGTTTGAAATAGAGGACGAATTTGATTTCAATAAATTCCAGTTCATCAAGGTGATCGATGAAGAAGGAGATGAAGAATTGCTCTATGAAGAGGCTCTCTATGATGGAAAACCTATAAAAGGAGAAGATACGGGCGACCATTGTCAAGACCATGTGGACATCTATCTGTCAACCTTCACAGCAGATGGAGAAGATCTGACAGAACTCGACAGCTTCTAGAATAACGGGGAACAAATATCACAATTACAGCCCCATGGCACATTTTGATTCTGTAGAACAAGTGATACAAGCACTGTTGGATGTCGGGTACACTGAAGAAGAAATTGATTATATCACCGGTGAAGGTTGGGATAAATTAATGAAACTCGATGATCTCACAGCCGATATTAGCCCGTCTGAGTATATCATGCGTTTCATCAGGGCGAAGGAACCTTATACGGGAGATAGCCAGATTGATCCATTGGATGATCTTCCATTTTAAGAATCAATGATAGTAGTAAAGCATAAAAGCTGCAAGCCGGAGAACATCCTGAAGGAGTTCCCGGATGCCATAATACATAACGTCACCAGCAAGGCGACGGACGAGTTCGTGAAGTTCAGCCCGTTCTATCCACATGGTGGCATTCCTGTTCCGTTCTCGCCTGGATTCACTGCATATTCAGTCGAATCCATATGGCAGGGACTGAAGGACTATGATTCAGTCGGTATTGATACGAAGGCATTCCAAAATGACACCATGTCGGACCTGAAACGCACGACAAGGAAATATGGCCACGTCAAAGGGCATAGGAAAGGCGTTAACGGAACTGAGCATCTTGGATACATCGAGGCAAGGAAGGCTATCTACGCACCTTCCTACAGGTGGGTCCTTGAGAACAAGATTCCGCATCTGGTGGAGAAGCTTCGCACCGAGGCTGAATCAAGGACCGTTGTACTTCTGGACTACAACACCAACTGCGACATTGAGGATGGCAATTCTCCAATGCCCATGCATACCTTATAAAGTCATATATTGAAGGATGCTACCCAGTAGGTGGGGAAGCGACAATCACTGTGACATCAGACCCTGAATCTGGTCTCACGGATTTCAATCCTGGGCAGAGGGTACGCAGCCCTCGTTTCGGAGAAGGGATTGTAATGGAGATTATCACAGAACTTGGACACATTGTCGTCAACTTCGATTCCGAAGGGCAGAAGACCCTGTCAATAAGGTTGGCAAAACTGAAGAAGATTTAAAGATAATACAAACGAGTAGCTGAAATAAATCCTTTCATTAACATATAGAATACTATGAGGTAACTACTCACCTATGGCATGGACATGATTAGGCAATCGGTCTGTCAGACCAACGCCAAAACAGCCTCCCATCGGGAAAAATTGTTTTTCTTGGCTGTGTCGGAGACCGAATGGATTGCCATGAAGTCTTCTGCTCCTGTTTGGCTACGGAAGCCTCCGCTTCGCTTCTGTTTCACTTTCAGGATTCTTATCCCGCCTTCCGATGCATTGTTGTGAGATGGCACCCGTGGGTCTTTCAGGAAGTGGAACACATGTTCTCTCAATTCGCGGAGGCTGTTTCGGATTTGGCGGAATGGCTTCTTAAACTTGTCGAGATTCTCATTGAGGAGTTTGTCGAGGCTCTCCATCCAGGTAGAGATGTCGGCCACCGTCTCGGGGTTTTCATTCCGCCAATGTACCGCTTTTCTCAGTAGCTCCCGAAGCCGTGATGACCAGTCCTGCTTCTTGTCAAGCTCACCCAGCCAGTTTAGGTTTCTCAGCAGATGGGCTATGCAAGGATGACCTTGGCGACATCGCATGTGAAGAATATCTCATTCAAAGAGGAGAACGGTATGGTGGATTCACCTTTGAGTTTGAAATTGAAGGAGAGTTCGACATTAACAAACTGCAGTTCAAGTACTACTCTGATGGCTTGGGCAAGGATGAAAAGCCACATATAAGCTTGAATGAAATTCTCTACGATGGAGAAAAGTACGAATATCAGTCGTGGTTCAGCGACTTCGGAAAACTACATACAGGAATCGGCACCGTCAAGCTCGATCGTGATGTGTATGTGGAGATGGACGAATCCACCGTAATAGTTACTGAGTAACAAGGAGCTTCCAAACTGCAGCGATTTTTCAGCCTCAAACGTTGATTTTTCTCTATATTTGCGGTGGTGGAAACTGTTCAGTTTTCCGTGAGCATTCTGTTCAAATTTCGATTAGCATCTACATACAAGATCTCATACGATCAAGGAAGTTGCTATATTTCCAGCACTAAAACACATTGGAAGGCACATTCTTCCATGTGACATAAGAGCAAATCAACAATTTTATCTACATTTGTAGGCGAACCTCTCCTCCCTTTGTTCCACCTGACTGGAAGAGGGAGGAGAACAAATAACGGAAAGTAATATAATTATTAAATCATGAAAGAGAGTTTATTCCTAAACACCCTGACCTTCTCCTATCCCAAGGAGCCTGTGGTGTTCTATTTCTCAGTGAATGACGATGCCGAGCGCAAAAGCACCCGACTGAAGTCCAGTGTGTTAATTCCGAAAGAGGTGAAGCAATCCACCTTATATGGGAAGTGCTTCACGAACAAAAAAGGGCTGTCTCTCTACACCTCATTCGACCTACCAACCGAAGGTTTCGAGCCGATTTCCATCGACTTCAACGACCCGGAGAATGAATATTTGGTAAAACGCTACTACAACCGTCGCTTGGAGAAGTATTTCTTCTACTACGACGAGGTGGTAATCACCCGTTCGGGCATCACCAACGACCTCCAAGTGTGGGTGAAAAGCCAAGAGAGACAAGAACCTATCCGTTACCAGCAAACGACATTTTCGGTGAAGAAGATGGATCGATTCACCTTGCGGGTCAAATACGACCGTTTCAACCGGACGCCCTATCTTTTGGTGGCCAATGACCGGCCAGCCTTCTTGCTGGGAGCCTCCTTGGAAAGGCTCTTCGCTTATGCACCTGACAATCCTTTCAGTGGCCAAATAGGTATCACACCCGACCTCATCAATAAGGTGATGACTCGTGAGGAAAGAACCAACGAACAAGGGGGAAAGTATGTTGTCAGGAAAATAGAACGCTACGCCTATCTACAGGCTCAGAATCGATTCTGTCCATTAAATACCACACGCCCCATCCTGGGAGCTGCATTAAAACGCTTTTTCGGATTGGATCGACGGGAGGAGCCTCGTTCGGCAGAAAGTAAATATGTCAAGTATCGAGCAAAGATTGAGGAATTCCGAAAGCGATTTCTCAACACTGAAGATATTGAGAAGATCTTTCCCGAGCTGGCTAATCATTTCACCTCCGTCAACTCGATGCAAGTAGGGCAGACCGACAGTGCCAAGCGTATGCTCGTCTTTGGTAGAGACGCAAGCGGTTATATACATAAGAATGTTCGTCCACAAATAGGCATCAACCAAGGGCCGCACATCAAATGCCCACACACCGATGTACGACTCATTTTCATCTTCCCAGAGAGCAGTAGAGAAGAAGCCCTACAGTTGATCAAGATGATGCGTGATGGAGGCTATAAAAACCAAAGCAAGTCACTCACCCACTACATCGGCAGCCAAGTCAGTTTTGCGGACAAATCTTTTCACATCTCGTTCTCCAACGAGGCCAATCCTGTCCCTGAGATCAAGGAGGCACTTCGGAGGGATTGCTACCGAAATCGAGACAATCGGAGCAAGTATGTCGGTATCTATCTCTCACCCATCCATAAATATGCCTCTGAACAAGAAGCGAAGGAGTGCTACTACAAAATCAAGGAACTCTTCTTGAAGCTCGACATCGCCACCCAGTGCATCGACCGGGATAAGATGAATGCTGTCCAAGCCAAAGACAAGAGCTCAGGAAGGGCGAACTTCATCTATACATTGCAAAACATGAGTGTAGCCATTTGTGCAAAGCTCGGTGGCTCCCCTTGGCTGCTTGACGAGACCGCCAAGAAAGAACTGATCATCGGCATAGGGGCTTTTCGGAGTGACAAGGAGCAATACATCGGAGCCGCCTTCTCGTTCGACAACACAGGCGTGTTCAACAGCTATTGCTACTTCCAGAAGTCAGAGTTGAATGAGCTGGTTGGTGCCATCCAAATGGCCATCCTACGCTATGCCGCAGTCAATAGCCGGCCGGAGCGAATCATCATCCACTACTACAAGAAGCTTAGCCGAAAATGGGAGTTCCGTCCGATCGAGGATATGCTTCATCAGTTGAAACTCGATGTACCTGTCTATGTCGTCACCATCAACAAGACCGAGTCAGAGGATGTTGTCGTATTTGCCCCGTCATTCAACGGCTTGATGCCTTACAGCGGGACTTGGGTGAACTTAGGCCCCTCTAAGGAGGGACACCGCTATCTGCTCTGCAACAACACTCGGTACGAGAACGCAAGGTTCAACGCCATGGATGGTTTCCCCTTCCCGGTCAAACTGACCATTGCCTGCCCGAATCGCCACGACGAGATAGAGACCCCTGTCATCCAGCAACTGATCGACCAAGTCTATCAATTCAGCCGCATCTATTGGAAATCGGTCAAGCAGCAAGGATTGCCTGTTACCATCAAATACCCCGAGATGATCGCTGAGATTATGCCGCATTTCACCGACAAGACCGTCTATACAGAGAATAACTGTCTATGGTTTCTTTAATACCCATTGCCCATGAATGAATTGAATCTTCGAGCCGTACGTGAACTGCTACCTTTCAAAGAGCTCTTTCCGACAAGCAATGACTATTTGCGAGAGGCATCCTTTCTACCTCATAGAGAATTAGCCTCAACACCCCTGTACAAACTGATGGTAGAGCAGCGAGTGCTATTCAGTCCCAAATTGCGCTACTACCGTTTGAAGGTAGCGTGTGAGATCAATCGCCACATCAATCAAGTGGAAGATCTGTTGAGGGACGAGGTGAACGAATGTCTGATCAGCTACATGCTCAAATTGACACGTGAAGCGGTTGAGACCTTGATCCATGAGGCCAACGAAGAGCTTTTGTGGCTGGATGCAGACGGAGCGATCTGGCACAACCTATCCTCTGACTGCCCCGATTTGCAGCACACAGCAATCGCACGCAATGAGCACATCGTTTTTCTCCATCTCGTTATCGCTGAATTGGTGCGCTGCTGGATGGAACTGCAAGACAACTATGCCGACTGGATCGGTGCCGCCAGCCGCTATGATGTGCCACTCTGCTACACCACCTTCGCCTGCCGGATGCCGGACAGCGTCTTTGAAGTGAGTCAAACCGAGCTGGCCAAAGAGTATGCGAAAAAAGGCACCTCCAACACCAAATGCTGCTTCCTCTATGACAACGAGGAGTATTTCAATGAGGCGATCATGGATTTCACGGATAAGTTGCATCAGCATGGATTAGTCCCGGAGAAGGATGATTTCAAAGACTTCAGGGCTCTGTTTGGCGGACGTCCGTGTCTCAAAACCTTCACTTGGTTAGGTGATAATCACATTTTGACTCATTTTATCAAACGAGTGTGTCCGGACAAAAAGGGAGAAAGGAACGTGATTACGCCTTGGCCGGAAGGCACCTCGAAATGGAAAGTCATTTCGCAACGATTTGTGAACCAGTATAAGACTCCTCTGCCTGACATTCACAATGAAAGTGTGAGGAAGAAAGACGAACCGCTTTATGATGAGCTTGTGAGTGCGTTCACCGCTTATTTGCCTAAAACAAACTGGTAAACCTACTACATAATCTACTACGTAGTAGATTTTCTTGGTCATTTTTCATCACGCCCGAATAGATCCCCTATCTTGCTAATAACAAGCTTGATAGGGGATTTTTCTTTCTGCTTGCACAATTTACTACGCCCTTGTTTATCCCCCCGTCGTAAATCTATACCCATTTATATAGCAGATCAACGCTGAGCTGGCCAATCACTCCAGTCGGCGTTTGATTATGAAAAAAATAACATTTTACTCCGCTCCCGTCACCAAACTGACGGAGGGGAAGGTGATAAGCCTCAAGGAGGTGTATCAGTACATTACGCTGGATGCGGGTGCATTGACGCATACGCATCGGTTGAGAGAGTTATGGAGGGAGGCACACGCTGGCAAGCGAGCCCTGAAAGAGGTACGAGATTATAAAGCAGCGCATTTCGACTATGCCTGCTTCTCAGGTACCTTTCGGACTCGTGATGATGAAGGACTGATCCAACACAGTGGGTTGATCTGCCTCGACTTCGATCATGTAGGCACTTACCTGCAGACACGGTCGTTGCGTGAAAAACTTGTGTCTGACCGCTACTTCACTACATGGATGATGTTTACCTCACCCAGTGGTGACGGGTTTAAGTGGGTTGTTGGGATAGACCTCGCCAAGTGCGACCATAGGACTTGGTTTCAGGCAGTACGCAACTACGTGCGAATCACCTACGGGCTGGAAACGGATGCGAAATGTATCAACGTTTCAAGAGCCTGCTTCCTGCCCTACGATGCCAACTGCTATGTGCATCCTGAGATTAGTAACAAACCGGACGTATGTCCTTTTTAAAATTGATTATGGAGGATTATAACGTAAAAGAGGATTTTGACCCGAAAGCATGGGCCAACCTCGATACAAAAAACAGCGAGACGCAAACGTCTCAAACGAGCGTGGGAAACACCCAATCGGAGCGCCTTATCCAAGTGGATCAAGCGTTTTCCGAGATCGCAGAAACCGTAAAGGTTCTCGTCGAACGGAATATCGACATCACGATTGGTTACAAAAACTGGCTCACGTTAGGTTTCGCTCTCGCAGACGGATTAGGAGAGAGTGGCAGAAGCTTCTACCATGACCTAAGCCGGATGAATGCGGAATACGATAATGCGGAGTGTGACAAGCAATATACCGCCTGCCTTCGGGGCAAAAAATCCGGCACCACGATTAAAAGCTTTTTCTATATGGCCAAAGAGGCAGGAATAGACATTGGCCAAATAGCCAAGGAGCATCGCTCATTCAACAACTGTGTTGCGAAGGTAGTAGATACTTGTGCCAACAATGCCACTGTGCCAACTGGCACATTATCGGAAAAAGTAGGGAAAATAGAGAATTCTAAGGATTTGGATAAGGATGTGCCAAGTGACATACTGGCACAACTGGCACAACTTCCTGGCATGACCTTCACGGAGAAGATCAACCGAGAGGATTGGCCAGCCTTCTGCCAACAGATTCTGGACAGCCAAGACGACCCGGTCGGGCGAGACAAGATGATCCTCGGATCGCTCAATATCATCTCGGGTGTACTGCCGAAATCGCTCTATAGCATCTACGATCGCCGTCGAATCTATCCGTCGCTCTACACCATCGTCTATGGAGGCTTTGCCTCGAAGAAGGGCGACTTAGAGGCTTGCCGCAAGCTGATCGAACCGGTGAAGCAGCAGATGCGCCAGCAATACGAGAAGGAGGTAGCCGACTATGAGTTAGCTTTGGCGAATTGGGAGAACGCACCGAAGGCTTCACGAGGCAAGATGCCGGAGAAGCCCACGCCGCGCTCCCCCTTCATCCCGGCCAATAGCTCTGCCTCTGCCGTCTATCGTGCCTTGGCTGCCAACGGAGGTTGGGGTGAGATCTTCGACACGGAGGCAGACACGCTGACCAACATGCTCTCGAAGAAGGAATATGGCGACTTCAGCGACCTGCTGCGCAAGGCACATCATCATGAGGAATGCTCCATGGCCCGTGTAGGCGAGCAGCTTTTCATCGAGATCACGGAGCCTCGCCTCTCCGTATTATTGACCTGCACCGAGTCGCAGCTTCCTCCGCTCCTGGCTTTTGATAACTTCGTGAACGGTTTGGCCTCTCGCTTCCTGTTCTATGCCCTGCTGAATGGCATCGTGGAGTTTCGCAATGTCTTTGAGGGCAGCGACAGACCGATTGAGGATATCTACAAGGAGCTTGGCGAACAGCTCTTCGTGCTCTACCAAGCCTTGCAGGAGCGGGTTGCACATCCCATTCAATTTGTTCTCTCCAAAGCGCAGCAGGCGGAGTTTATGAAGGCATTCAAAAAGATGTTGAAGGAGCATTATGAACTCTTCGGAGATGGCATACAGGGTTTTATCTTCCGTCTCGCCTTGGAGTGCTACCGCATCACGATGGTGTTGACCGCACTCCGTAGGCTCTCCGAACGATTGGAGACGGGCGAATGCCTCTTCGACGAAAACGAGCAAGCCCTTTGCTGCGATGATCGGGATTTCCACATTGCCTTGGCAATCATCGAGTGTCTCGTGAAGCATACCGTACGCATCTACGAAGTGTTTAGCCAAAAGCAAGAGAATCCCTTCCAAAAATCGGATAAGAAAAACGCGGAGCAGATTAAAAACCTATATATGGCTTTGCCTAACGAGCAGGTGTTCAAGACAGCAGAGGCTGTGGAGATTGCCCAGCGGTTGCAAATCCCCGAACGTACGGCCAAACGCTATCTGAAGCAATTGGTGAAAGACTATAAGGTGTTGGATCAGCCTCGTCAAGGTGTCTATCAGAAGAGTGGAAAGGAGGTACAGGCATGAACACCCCGCAGATGCAATCTTTCCCCATCCGCTCCTATACCAAGAAGGAGTTGGCATTGTGTTACTTCCCGCAGGCGAAGAATCCGCATACGGCAGTGAATCACCTGATGAGCTGGATCAATCGCTGCGAGCCGCTCTGCGACAAGCTGCATGAGCAGGGCTATCAGAAAAGTGCCAAGTGGTTCAAGCCTAAAGAGGTGAGACTGATCATAGAACATCTCGGAGAGCCTTGAGATACATTTTGCTCAACAAAATGTCCTCGCATCGCACGGCAACGTATAGCAACGTATAAGTGGCTGATTTCGAGGTCGTATCTTTGAGGTATGAAACGAAAGGGCAGGAAAGGCGCAAGACTAAGGTAACGCTAAAGTGACGCTAAAGTAACGCTAAGGTAAGTCTAATCTGGCTCTAATCCGGAATTAGAGAATGATTAGAGGTTGATTAGACAACGATTAGAGGATGATTAGAGCTACCGTAGCGAAGCCTTAGTCAAGCGGCCAACCTACCACTGGAAACGAAATGATTTGTTGAACCAGACCCGACGCCTCCGTGGGTCGCCCGAAAGGGTTCAGGGGAGGCACAATTAGTAATGGCACAAGTTGCAGGTATTTTATCGAAGATGACCGGATCTGCTGGTCAATTCACATTCAAGCGCATCAGTGGCAAGACTATCGTGAGCGAGAAGGTCACTACGACTACCAACACACGCACCACGGCGCAGCAGAAGCATCGGATGAAGTGGCCTAACCTCATCAAGATGTACGCAGGTGTGGCTCCGCTCTTGAACTGTGCGTTCGAGAACAAGCCGCAGGGATTGAGTGACTACAACCTATTCGTCAAGGTGAACTTCCCGGGCACGAAGGTCTATCTGACCAAGAGCGAGGTAGGGGCAAACACTTGTATAGCCGCTCCCTATCAGATCACGATGGGATCGCTCGAGAGCATCTCGGTGACGGGTGAGGCAGGTAGTTCCGTGACGGACATCGACCTCGGTGCATTGGAGATCACGGCAGAGACGACCGTGAAGGAGTTTAGCAACGCGATCGTGATGAACAATCTCGGTTTCAATTATGGGGATCAGATCGCCTTCATCCAGGTAGATCAAGTGATCCATCCGATCACGGGCTATCCGCAGTGTCGCTTCTCGGGTGAGAGTGTCGTGTTGGATAAGGTTTCGGAAACGAAGTTGCTCAATCTGGTCTCTACGGCTGGTTTCTCGGTGAAGGAGGGTAAGTTGGCTTGCCAGTTATCCGAGGATTTCCAAGGGGCTTACGCATGGGTTCACTCCCGCAAGGAGAGTGGAAAGACGTTGGTCTCTACGCAGGTGTTGACCGTCAAGAACGACCTCTATGCCGAGTATAGTTCAGAGGCTGCCTATCAGCGTGCGGTGGCTACCTATGGCGGTGAGAACAGCAACTTCCTGACGCCGGAGGCCACCTCCCAAAAGCGTTTGACACTCATAGCCGATCCCGCTGAGGGTGGTACAGTGAGTGGAGCAGGTCTGTATAACGAGGGGGAGACTGTTTCGATCAGCGCATCGCCCAAGGGTAGTTACACCTTCTCCCGCTGGAGTGATGGCAACAGCTCCGAGAGTCGCACCGTGACTGTCCTCACGGATATGACCCTCACCGCTATCTTCGAGGAGATTTCGAATCCGGACATCGTCTGATTCCCTCCCCTTGATGCCCCCGGTGGATCATCAAGCAGAAGGAGGTCAAGGCTATGCACTTGGCCTCTTTTTTATTTCCTACCCGAATAAGAATGTCTAAACCGTAATGTTGATTCTCACATCATCACTCCCCCTCCCAACGCCTTATAGAGCATAATGCGCTGGGTGCAATAGCCGATAAACGCATCCGCCAGATCCAATCGAATCTGTAACAGCTGACTTTGAGCCGCCAAGACATCCAAGTAGGAAGCCCGCCGTTCTCGATAGAGTTGTTGGCTATATGACCATGCGTTCTTCAATGCCGCATAGCGTTGCGCCAAGTTCACAAAGCGGGTATAGTTCATCTTATAATACATCAAAGTATTTGAAACCTCCGTGCAAGCAGAGAGCACTGTTTGCTTAAACTCTACCAGTCGCTGTTGGCTTTCAATCTCCTTCACCCGTTTTGTATGCCGCAGCTCCCCTTGACTGAAAATAGGTTGTATCAGACCAGCGAAGAGGTCATACACGATAGAGGTAGGGAAATCACTCCACGATCCAACATGATTCTCGGAAGAGAACAAACTCACGTCCAAGCGCAAGGAGGGATAGAGCGCTGAGCGAGCTACATCTTGCAAATGGAACGCCTCACGCACCTCGGCCTCAGCCAACATCACATCCGGTCGATACTGGATCAGATCCGCAGGGATACCTATGGCGATGGAGTCATTCAACGCACGAGAATGGATGACCGTCTCTAAATCGGCTCGTCGAATCTCGCCCTCAGTTCGACTCAACAGCAGATTCAACGTGTTCTCCGTAATGAACAACTCACTTTGAATATCCGGAAGGATAGCTTTCGCCCGATATAACTCAGCCTTCGCCTGTTCCACGGCCACGTGGGTTCTGGAAAGCGCAGAGGAAGAGCCCTCTCCCGCTGACGCTATGACCAGCTGAGTGGTGTCTTTGCGTGTCCCTTTCCGTAATAACGCCTCTTGTTCCTCCAGATAGGCCTGATTGGAAACAATGATCTCTTGGACAGCCTCCAACTTCTCATCCAGTCCAACCAGACGATAATACAACGTAGCCACATCGGCTATCAGCTTCACACGTACCCCCTGCATAGCAGCTTGGTCTTGCAACAACATCTCAAAAGCCGCCTTTCGCCTACTCGACAATTTACCCCAGAGGTTCACCTCCCAATTGGTTAAGGCAATCCCCACTCCATGTTCATTATAATGAACGCCGGGCGCATGCTCTTTCTTTTGATTTTGATAAAGAGAAAGCGTGACAGACGGGAAAAAAGCCATCAGCGATTTATCATAATAGCTTACCGCCTTTTGAATCTGCAGCAACGAGGATTGCAGGGTATGATTCCGCACCAGTGCCGAATCAATCAGCGGAGCCAATTGAGGATCCGTATAATAATCATGCCATACGATACCGGCTACCGTAAAGCCCTCCTTGACCATGGAAAGACTATCCGGCTGACGATAGGCCGGGACTTCAATCTTTGTCAAAACCGGTTGATAGGAATGAAACGCACAGCCCATGCTTACCCATAATAGGCAAAGATAACAACCTAAACGATACAACATTTTCATTTTCATTCAAAGAATGACTTCTCAAGCGATTGGCATCGGCTTCATCTGAACCGACGTTCCAACTCCTCATCCGTCAGCATGGAAAGGATTGTCTTGCCGTCAGGTGTCAAGTTAGAATCTTGGCAAGAGAAAAGCGAGGCGATCAGATGATCCATCTCCTCAGGAGTCAACTCCTTCCCTGCGGGAATCGCCGCCGCTTTTGCCAATGCTTGCGCGATGGTATCTCCCATCAAGGCCTGCGCATCGGTCCCCAAGTCCACACAACGCGCCACGATCTCTTTCAATAGCTGCACCATGTCCATGCCTTCAATGCCTGCTGGCAAGCCGTTGATCGCATAAGAGCCCCCTCCTAAATCACTCAGATCGAAGCCCGCGAAACGAAGATCATCCCACAGCGCAGGCAAGATGGCCACCTCCGCCGGGGTGAATGTCACCACCTCTGGAAAGAGCACCTGTTGAGATGCGCCCTGCTTCTGACGGATCGCCCGGCTGTATTGCTCGAACAAGATACGCAGGTGTGCCCGATGTTGGTCAATCATCACCAAGCCGGACTTCATCGCTGTCAAGATATAGCGCCCCTTATACTGGAAACAGGGATTGGTCGTCTCCGCAAATAGATTCTCCGCTACCGGCACATCCAAAGCGGCAGGATCCACTGGCTGCTCCTCCTCCGTTCGTTGGCGAGAAGCCTCACCCACTGCTTCCCGATCCCGTTCAAATCCTTCGTACAGCTTTGTCCAATCAAATGCCTGCCGTTGATAGGCCGGTTCTTGATCGAAGGGATTATACGCACTATCCACCTGCACTTTAGGTGCCTTCATGCCTTCTCCATCCCTCGTTTTTGTTGGATTATAAACCGGGATGCTGATCGCTCCCTCCGCGTCGAAATCAATGGTCGGTATCGCGCTCGACTTGGCCAACGACTCACGGGTAGCCGCCATCAGGATCTGCCAGATAGGCTGTTCGTTCTCAAACTTAATCTCCGTCTTCGTCGGGTGGATATTCACATCAATCGTAGCCGGGTCTAAGGTGAAATAGACAAAATAGCAGGGTTGCTCTCCCGCCGGGATCAGTTGCTCATAGGCTTGCATGAGGGCCTTGTGGAAATAGGGATGCTTCATGAAACGGCCGTTGACAAAGAAATATTGCAACGCGCCTCGTTTCTTCGCCGCCTCCGGTCGGCCCACGAATCCATTGATGGTCACCAACGAGCTTTGCGCATCCAAGGAGAGTATTTTCTGGTTCAGGTTCTTGCCATACACATTGAGGATGCGTTGACGAAGCCCGGAAATAGGCAGGTTAAAAATCTCCGCCTCATTGTGATAAAGCGACATACCTACCTGCGCGTTGACCAGGGCGATACGCTCAAACTCCGTCACGATATTGCGAAACTCCGTCTCATTCCCCCGCAGGAACTTGCGGCGAGCCGGCACATTGAAGAAGAGGTTCTTCACGGAGAAGACACTGCCCTCATTACAGGCATCCTCCTCGATCGTCTCCACCGTAGAGCCAACGATCACCAAGTGAGTACCTAACTCCGCCCCCTTCTGCTTGGTGCGCAAGTCAATATGGGCCACCGCCGCGATAGAGGCTAATGCCTCTCCTCGGAAGCCCATCGTATGGAGGGCAAATAGGTCATCCGCCGTGCTGATCTTGGAGGTCGCATGCCGCTCGAAAGCCATTCGGGCATCGGTTTCTGACATGCCTTTGCCATCGTCAATCACCTGGATCAGCGTTCGCCCCGCATCCACGATATTCACCCGGATCATCGAGGCTCCCGCGTCAATCGCATTCTCCACCAACTCCTTCACCACGGAGGAGGGACGCTGTATCACCTCGCCAGCCGCAATCTGGTTGGCGATATGATCCGGCAGCAGATGAATAATGTCGCTCATCGCCAGAAAAGATACCAAAAGAGGGCAGCCAAGACAGCCAAGGCCACCAGCAGTTTCACATTCTTATACTTCCGATCGCGTGCGCTCTCTCCCCGATCCACACTCTTGCGCAAATGCGAGGTCCCCTCGATAAAGGTGCCTTTGATATGAGGCTTATACTCCTCGATCGACTCCTCTATACCCATTTCACGCTTGATCTTGCTCACGCGTTCCTCCAGGGCCTCCTTATGCGGATCCCAATAGATCGGTTTATGCTCAAACTGCCGCGGCTTACGCATGTGATAAAAAGAGAAAAGTGCCATATTATCTATCCTTTCTTATAACCTGTTTAGTGTACAAATTTATTGCTTTTCTTCGGTACGTTGTCTTGCGTCTTGCGCCGCACCACTTGATAAATATCCTCCCTGCTCTTGGGACGGATATAATCAAACCAGAAGAAATCTTTCAGATATTTATCCGAGGGAGAAAGATCGGGCAACGGCGTCATAGTCCCCGTAGGCGTCGGCCAGATCTTTAGCTTATCCAGCTTATTATCTTTCAGCCAAATGGTCAAGAAACCACTTTGCGTCTGATTCATCCCCACCATCGAGCCATCTTTCTCTAACGGGAAAAAGATCGACTCCGCATTGCCAGCCACATCAATCCGCTCCACAGCTTGCCCATTGAAATAGGCCTTCAGGTCTTTTCCTTTCAACTGGTTATAAGCTGTCGTATCTATCTGTTGGATAGCGAAAGCGAACTGTTGTACGTGCGCATAGTCGATGGTCGAATCGTTCAAATAGATCAAGATGGTATCCCCATACAACTGATATTGCTCATTCCAGATAATCGGATCCGTATAAAGATAGAGCACCGAGTCTTTCGTGTTGAATTGCATCGAGTCGCATACGCCCTGCAGATCCGTCCGATAGAAGCGTACGCCATAGTAGGCTTTCACCTCCCGATAGGTGGAGTCTATCGTCACCATCAACATCGTATCCGCATGAAGGAACAGCGTATCGCCTTGGCTATACTCCAGGAAGCGAGCGCTATCCGTCGCAAAGGCATACTCCGTCCGCTCGTTATAAAAGCCATATTGCCCCTCCAAGGTCACATGCTGCGCCGTGTCTTGCACACTCATGTTGCCAAATGCCTCGCCAAAGCCGGAAGCTCGATCGTAAGCGATGGAATCACCCGTCAGGATGCGATCGCCGGAAACCACCTGCGAACGCTCCAGCAGCGAGGCCCGATCGCTGACCGTATCATACCACCCTTTCGAAGTATAGACCGTACCACTATCCGAGACAATCACCGAAGGCCCCAGAATCGTCGCTACCTTCGAATCGGTATTGTAATCCAATGTATCCGAATAGAGCGTGAAGTTCTCATTCTCCAAACGCACCGAATCGTTGAAAACCGCCAGTTTGGTCGCCGGCGAATATTGTCCATAGAAAGAGGAGAGTTGATTGAGGGAATCCACCAACAGCCCCCCCTCGAAATAGTAGCCGATATTGGCGAGCCGCTCATAGTTGAGGCTATCCGTGAAGAGCGTCACCTGCCCATTCTCCATCCGCACGTTCTCACGCAGGTAAGCGATCTGGGTATCTCCGTTGTAGAAAAGATAGTCGCCATAGACGAAGAGCGTATCGCCCTGCTCCATGCGTACATGGCTAAAGGCCTCCAAGGAGTTGGTCGCCTCGAAGAAATAGGCACTATCGCAATACATGTAGGAACTGTCGTGACGGAAGATCACCTCCCCCACGAGCACTTGCGCCTCCGCATTCACCTCCTTATCGAAAGAGAGCGTGTTGGCATGTTCCAGAAAGACCTTTGTTTTCGTCGGCTGCAGGGTATCAGTAGGCACTACAACGGTCGTGTCTGCCTCCTGTGCGCCCAGCACGAACGGCAACAGACAGCCGATCATTCCTATTAACCACCGAACGACAAGCCTCATTCTTTCACCCAACCGGGGTATTTAAAATCGCAATTCTTCCACCCCTCGCTGATACGGACATAGGTGGTCTTCTGCTTCTTACGGATCCAATCATTCAACAGCTCCTCACGCTTTCTCGACTCCACGAGCTGCTTCATCGCCTGGAAGTCATCCGCCAAGTTCGCCTTGTGTCCATTCACACGGGCTTTCAGCTTGACGATCGCCACCACCTCTTTCTGCTTGTCCGTCAACATCGTGAAAGGCTTGGAGATATCACCCACCTCCATCTGATAAACCACCTTACCAATCTCTTGGGGAAGCTCCTGCATCTCGAACTTAGGGGTGCCATAGTTGCTGCTCTCATAGTTTTGATTGACCATCAAACCCTTGTTGTTACGCGTGTCCTTGTCAGCAGAGACGAAGGTAGCCGCCTCGTCAAACGAGAACTTCTCCGCTTTCAGGTCGTTGTAAAGTGAATCCATGCGGGTGGTCGCCTCGGTCAACTCCTTATCTGATACCTTCGGCTTCAACAAGATGTGCCGACAGTTGATACGATCTCCTCGTTTCTCAATCAACTGGATGATGTGATAGCCATACTCCGTCTGCACGATCTGTGACACCCGCTTCGAGTCTTTCAAATTGAAGGCCACATTGGCAAACTCCGGCAGCAGCTGCGTCTTGCTCATGAAGCCTAACTCACCACCCCGTACGGAAGAGCCCGGATCCTCCGAATAAAGACGGGCCAACGTAGAGAACTCCATCTTGCCCGTATTCACCTGCTCCGTGAAATCACGCAGACGAGCCTTGATCGCATCGGTCTCCTCAAACGGGATCTTTGGCTCCATCGTCACGATCTGCACCTCCACCGTGGTCGGGATCGTAGGCAAGCTGTCTTGCGGCAATTGGTTGAAATACTTACGGATCTCCGAAGGAGTCAGCTTGATCTCACCAATCAGTTTCTGCTGCATCTGCTGCACGATCTGCTGCTCACGCACAGTCTCCTTTCGTTCCTCCTTGATCTGTGAGAATTTCTTGCCCATGTACTCCTCCAACTTCTCACGAGAGCCCATCTGGTTGACCGCCATGTTCATCCATTGATCCACACTCTGAATCACCTGATTCTCGTTAGCCGTGATACTATCGATCTTCGCCTGATTCAGATATAGCTTCTGGATCGCCAGTTGCTCCGGAATCACACAATAGGGATCCCCATCGAAACGCTGACCCTCATTCAGCATATACAAACGCTGTGTCTCAATATCCGAGCGCAAGATCGCATCATCACCTACCACCCACACAATCTCGTCGATCACGTTATCTTGTGCCACCGCGGAAAGGCAAGCGCAACAGGCCAGCCATAATACACTCAAAATCTTTTTCATGTTTCTATCCTCTTTTCATCGCTCACGGTTCAACGGGGAAGATCACCTTTCCTTTCTGAACCGCCTCGTTATATAATTCATCTTCAAAATTCCTCAAAAAATCCACCTTGCGCTGGTTGACCAACATCTCCACGATACGCGGGCTGGCTGACTCATAGGGTTCAGTCTGTCCCGGTACCAGATATTCGGCGATGTTCAACAGGTAGCAATAGCTGCTGTCGGCAACCTCCACCTGCTTATGGCCTTTCAAGAAGGTGGCTGGATCGCTCACATAAATGGGGATGTTATCCATCACCTCATCAAAATCCACCCACTTATCATAGAAATACTCGTAGATGGTCGCATTCTGCACGCTATATTTCTCGATCTTCTCTAAAGCAGCCTCATCGGATGATTTATACCATTTCTTCACATCTACCAAGCCTGGCGCATCCACCGGGATCTTCAGGAAAAGTCCTTTAATCAATCCCTGCTCTAAGGTAAACAGCTTCGGGTTCTCCTCATAAAATTGCTGCTTATCCTGCTCGGATATATCGGTTTTCAATCGTTCGTTGACCAATCGTTCTTGATAACGATAACGGATTAACGAACGTCGATAATCCTCCACCAATTGATCAATCTCCGTTTTCTCATCGCTGAGGTTACGCTCAGCAACCTCATAGACCAATTGTTCTTTCACCCATTTTTTCACGTAGTTCTCCGCTATAAGCAAGCTATCCGCAGCGGAGGCAGTACGAGGAATAAGCGATTCCACTTCCGCCCGATGCAATTGGTGCCCCTCCATGCTGGCCAACACATCCGTTTGACCAGTCGTCGTGTCATGCGCACATCCCGCTAAGAGGAAACAACCCAACACACATCCCAGATAAAGGAATCTCCACATAGGCTACTCACTCCATTTATTTCAGTTGCTTCAATGCTTTCCAGTTTACTTCCACCGGGTATTTCCGATTCAGCTCCTCGATCCAAGCCTCCTCTAACGCCTTCTGCTCCGCAGCAGGTTTACTCCAGACCTTCCGGTTGCTGATCTCAAACAGCAAGATGCCATCTCGATACTCTTGCATCAAATGCGGGACCTCAGGATGTTTCTGCTCTAAATTCTTCCGCTCAGCGGTGGTCACGATGTCTCGTACAAACAGGTCAAACACCTCTTGCATGAAGTCTCCCGCATAGGTCTTCGTCGAGAAGGGAGCCCGCTGGATGTAATAGGCGAACTCCGACTGCGGGAAATCCTGTCCATCCAGATGGATCAAAGTCTTGTTCATCTCCTTGGCCTTCTCATAAAAAGCCTTATCCGTCGGGAAATAATCATTACATAAGGCCTGCAGCTCCGCATAAGCTTCCGGATAGAAACGATAGCCATACTCTCGCTTCATGCGCTCGTCAAACGCCTGATAAAGCTCAAAGTTATGCTCGCCCTGCCCCATCTGCCGTCGCAGGGATTTCTCCTCTTGCTCAAAGGGGACGCGTCCTTTCCGCTCCAAAAGCTTGATAATATGATAGCCAAAACGGGTCTCAACGAGGCCTGAGAGCTCGCCTGGTGTGGTCAGTTGAAAAGCAGCCACCTCAAAAGGCTCCACCATCTCACCGACTCCAAACCAAGGCAATTCACCCTGTTTCTTAGCAGAAGCAGGATCCGCGGAATAACGAGTGGCTAACTCTCCAAAGTCCGCTCCCTCTTTCAGCTGCTGATAGATGGCTTCCGCCTCTTTTTTCACCGCCGCTGAATCTTGTGCCGTTCCCTCCTTGGGATAAGCCAACAAAATATGAGCGACATGTACACGTCCAGGATTAGGCTTACGGCTATGCACCTGTATCAAGTGAAAACCTAACTTGGTGCGAACAGGCATGGAAATCTCGCCGATAGGCAGGGAATAAGCTGCCTCCTCAAAAGCCTTGAGTGTCTGCATCGGACGCAAGCAACGCACATATTCGTAGGCGACATGCTCTTTATCCTTCTCAGACAGTTCCTTACCGACCGCCTCTATCGTCTCGCCCTTTTTCAAACGGGCGTAAGCCTGCATGGCCTCCTCATAGACAGGCAACGTATCCTTAGAGACCGTCTGCTCCGGTAAACGAAACAAGATATGTGAAAACTCCACGGTATGCGCCCCTCGGTCGTAAACCGCTTTCGCGGCTTGACGCTCAGCCTCCTTGTCAGAGAGATAGCTATCCACCAACTGATGGCGATACCCCTCCAACTCCTTTTTAAAGGCCTCCGTCTGGTCCAATCCCTGAGCCTCCGCATCAGCCACTTTCAGCTTGAAGTTCTTAAACAACTCCACATACTGTTCAACCGATTGCTTATCAGAAAGATTGACCTCCGCGTTCTTTTGAGCGATATACACAAACTCAGCCAATGGCACTTGCTTTCCTGCCACAACCATCGCAACAGAATCAGGCAAGGCCTGCGCATAGGCTGTCAAGCCGACGCACGCACCCAATGAGAGAAGTAAGTTTTTCATCTAATATCCTTTTTCTATCCCTAAGAAAATCCTATAAAATAACACTAACTTAACGGAGACCTATGCAGAAAAGTATATGGATCCCTTAAATTAGTGTTTTTTATATGCCTTAGTTCGCCATCTCCGAGAGGAACTTGATGCGCACCAAGCGAATCTCGTCTTCCGTATAGTCGCCACCCAACTCCTCGATCGCATCCTCCAAGTCATCTGTCTCAGAATCCTTGAAGTACTCATAGATATCCTCTACATGGTCCTCATCCATGACATCATTCACGAAGTAGTCGATATTGATACGTGTACCGGAATAAACAATCGCCTCGATCTCATCCAGCAATTCCGAGAACTCCAGTCCATTCGATGAAGCGATCTCATCCAATGCCACCTTACGATCAATCCGCTGAATGATTGACACTTTCAACTTCGATTTGTTTGCCACGGTACGCACACGCAGGTCTTCCGGACGCTCGATCTCGTTCTCTTCTACATGACGTTTGATCAACTCAATGAACTCTTTCCCATACCGTTTCGCTTTGCCTGCACCTACGCCAGGGATATTTTGCAACTCCTCCAACGTAATCGGATAGGTCGTAGCCATTGCCTCGAGTGAGGGATCTTGGAAAATCACGAAAGGAGGAACCTGCAGACTCTTAGACAGCTTCTTACGCAAGTCTTTCATCATCGAGTAGAGCGCAGGATCCACCGCGCAAGAGGCACCTCCTCTGACCGGTGTCTCCTCCACCTCCTCCTCAAACTCGTTGTCTTTGGTAATCTTGAAGGAGACAGGCTTCTCCATAAACTCCTTGCCCTTCTCCGTGACTTTCAACAAGCCATAATTCTCAATATCTTTCAATAGATAACCCGCAATCAGCGCTTGACGGATCACCGCGTTCCATGTCTTTTCATCCTCATCCTGACCAGAGCCAAAGATTTCTAATTCATTATGTTTGAAACTCTCTATCTCGGAAGTCTCTTTACCTATCAAGATATTGACAATATAATCCGCCTTAAATTTCTCTTTCAACGTACTGACAGCCTCCAGTACGGCACTCAATAATTCTTTAGCCTCCACCTGTTTCTTGGGATTCTTACAATTATCACAATTGCCACAGTTATCCTCCAGGTACTCCTCTCCAAAGTAGTGCAACAGCACTTTACGACGGCAAACGGAAGTCTCGGCATAAGCAGCCGTTTCTAACAGCAACTGCTTCCCGATCTCCTGCTCAGCGACGGGCTTTCCTTGCATGAACTTCTCCAGTTTCTGCAAATCTTTATAGGCATAGAAGGCCAAACATTGTCCCTCTCCCCCATCTCGACCCGCACGGCCTGTCTCCTGGTAATAACCTTCGAGGCTCTTCGGAATATCGTAATGGATCACATACCGCACGTCCGGTTTATCAATGCCCATACCAAACGCTATGGTCGCGACAATCACATCGGCCTTCTCCATCAAGAACGCATCCTGATTCGCCGAACGCACTTGCGACTCCATCCCCGCATGATAAGGCAACGCCTTGATTCCATTCGCCTTCAAGATGTCGGCAAACTCCTCCACTTTCTTGCGGCTCAAGCAATATACAATACCCGATTTGCCTTCATTGGCTTTTATAAACTTTATAATCTCACGGTCTATATTCGCATCTTTCGGACGCACCTCGTAATACAAATTCGCACGGTTGAAGGATGACTTAAACACCTCCGCATCGATCATTCCCAGGTTCTTCTGAATATCATGCTGCACCTTGGGAGTGGCCGTAGCAGTCAGGGCAATCAACGGACGCTTACCTATCTCATTAATAATCGGTCGGATACGGCGATATTCCGGGCGGAAATCATGGCCCCACTCAGAGATACAGTGTGCCTCATCGACCGCATAGAAAGAGATCTTCACTTGCCGTAGGAACTCCACATTCTCCTCCTTGGTCAGGGACTCAGGCGCCACATACAGCAGCTTAGTCCGTCCAGACAGAATGTCTTGCTTCACCTGCTCGATAGCAGACTTATTCAACGAGGAGTTGATGAAATGGGCCACCCCGTCCTCCTCGCTAAAGTTACGCATCGCATCCACCTGGTTCTTCATCAAGGCGATCAGCGGAGAAATAACGATAGCCGTTCCCTCCATCAAGAGAGAGGGCAACTGATAACAGAGCGACTTACCACCACCGGTAGGCATCAATACAAACGTATCCTTACCAGCCAATACACTTTCGATAATGGCTTTTTGCTCTCCTTTAAATGCGCCAAAACCAAAGTGCCGTTTCAGCTCTTCCGTTAAATGATCCTTCTTTGCCATACTTCGTATTCGTATTAACCGAACCGCCTACGCATTCTCAAACTGCAAGCGATTCACATCCGACTTTTCAAATTTCTCTTTTGCATAATCCAATGTTACATGTAACTCCTTGACGTCCTTTTGTGAGGGAATCGTATACATCGCATCCATCATGATCGCTTCCACGATCGAGCGCAAACCTCTGGCACCCAACTTAAACTCTAACGCCTTATCGACAATAAACTCATAGACCTCCTCATCGAACAGCAACTGTACACCGTCCATCTCAAACAGTTTCACATATTGCTTGATGATCGAGTTCTTCGGTTCCGTCAGGATGTTGCGCAACGCTGTTCGATCCAGCGGGTTCAAGTAAGTCAGAATTGGTAAACGACCGATAATCTCCGGAATCAATCCAAAAGCTTTCAAGTCAGCCGGCGTGATGTATTTCAAGAAATTATCCCGATCCACCGTAGAGGTCGCCAAGCTGGCTGAGTAACCTACCACACGGGTATTCAACCGCTGCGCGATCTTCTTCTCGATACCGTCAAACGCACCACCACAGATGAAAAGGATGTTTTTGGTATCCACGGGAATCATCTTCTGCTCCGGATGCTTACGTCCACCCTGAGGCGGCACGTTCACCACTGAGCCCTCCAACAACTTTAACAGGCCCTGTTGCACGCCCTCGCCACTGACATCACGCGTGATGGAAGGATTATCGCCCTTTCGTGCGATCTTATCAATCTCATCGATAAAGACAATACCCCGTTGCGCAGCCTCCACATCATAATCGGCCGCCTGCAGCAATCGAGTCAAAATACTTTCGATATCCTCTCCTACATAACCGGCTTGCGTCAATACTGTCGCATCCACAATGGCAAACGGCACATGCAACAGCTTGGCGATCGTGCGGGCCAAGAGGGTCTTTCCTGTTCCCGTTGTGCCCACCAGGATGATGTTGGACTTCTCGATCTCCACGTCATCCGCCGTCACTTTCTGCATCAACCGTTTGTAATGGTTGTAAACTGCTACAGCCAGATACTGCTTCGCAGCATCCTGTCCAATTACATATTGGTCTAAGAAAAGTTTAATATCCTCCGGTGTTGGCAACTCCGACATGCTCATCGTAAAAGAAGAAGACTCCGCAAATTTCTCCTTCACCATCTCATAGGCCTGCTGGGCACACTCATCGCAGATAGAGCCATTGATTCCATTGATCAACAACCTGACATCGCGACCTGATCTCCCACAAAAGCTACAATAACCACCCGTACTTTTGGCCATACTTTCCTTCCTTATATATTATATATGTATAAATACGGATTATTTTCTTCTTAACACATCATCAATCATGCCATAGGCTTTCGCCTCTTCCGCCGTCATCCAATAATCGCGGTCACTATCCTGCGCAATCTTCTCATAGGGCTGGCCAGAGTGGTCAGACAAGATGGTATAAAGCTCTTTCTTCACCTTCAAAATCTCACGGGCCGTGATCTCGATATCCGATGCTTGACCTTGCGCTCCACCCAACGGCTGGTGAATCATCACCCGGGAGTGCTGCAAAGCGAAACGTTTCCCCTTCGTACCCGCCACTAACAACACGGAAGCCATGGAAGCGGCCATACCCGTACAGATGGTAGAGACATTGCTGGAAATAAATTGCATCGTGTCATAAATCCCGTAACCTGCATATACACTGCCACCCGGCGAATTAATATAAATAGAGATGTCTTTGCCTGGATCACTGGAATCCAAATAGAGCAATTGCGCCTGAATCACATTCGCCGTGTAGTCATCGATCTGTGTCCCCAAAAAGATGATACGATCCATCATCAAACGAGAGAACACATCCATCTGAGCCACATTCAATTGTCGCTCCTCAATAATTGTCGGGGAGATGTAACTACTGGTGATGTTCATATAGCTATCAAGAGCCATACCACTCATGCCCAAATGCTTTGTCGCATACTTTCTAAAATCTTCCATATAAAATATCCAATAGGTTTTTATTGATCCATTGCGCCTATCCAAGCAGGCGAAGAAACGGAAAAAGGGATTTCTCTCCTCTTTCCTCAACGGATAAACAAAGTTATAAATAAATTTCTGAACGAAACAATTTATTTTGCCCTCCGCTAAGGTTTTTTCGAGAGAAATCCCTTTTTCCAGGGATGACAGCCCAGTGTGAGGGGCTGTCAAACGGCTATTTTATTCAAAAAGCTTTGCGAACTCGTCTGCGCTGACCTCTTTCTCATCGAGCGTAACCTGCTCTTTCAGCCAAGCAGCCAACTGCTCCTCAACCGCACGGTTAGCGATATTCTCAGCAGTCTGCGCATTCTTCAACATCTCCTTCGCATAGTTGTTGAGCACATCCTCAGGGATAGACAACATGCCGTACTGTGCGAACTGAGCCTTAGCCACACGCTTAGCAAAGCTATCCACATCAGCCGGAGTCACCTTCAATTCGTTCTGACGAACCAAAGCATCCTTGATCAACTGATATGTCAAATCTTTCACTACCTGCGGATAGTCCTTCTCTAACTGATCCGGCGTGTTCTTTGAATTAGAAGCCAGCAACCAACGCTTCAACAGCGCATCGTCAAACTTCAACTCACCAGCACGCTCAACCAACAGGTCACGAATATCCATCAAGAACTTAAAGTCGCTCTGCGGCATGAACTGCTCCAACAAAGCATCCTCGATCTTCTGCTTGAACTCCTCCTCTGAGGTAACCACGTTCTCGCCGAATACCTTGTCGAACAACTCCTGATTCATCTCAGCAGGCTGATGACGAGAGATCGTCTTCACCTCGAAGCTGAAATCGCCAGTCAACTCAGCGACCTTCTCCTTCTCCACGTGCAAGAAAGAGGCGATCTCTGCCTCGGCACCCTCATACGCCTTGTTCGGGTTGAATACAACCACGCTATTGACGTTAGCACCGATAAACTTCGCCTTCTCCTCCTCGTTCTTGATATACATCGGCATCAAGACAGCGTTCTCTACAACGACACCGCCCTCTTTCGGAGTACCATTCTCCAACTCAGCGACGGTACCCTTCACCATATCTTTCTCCTCAACGGCCTCACCATCGACATAAGAGCCAAAGTTCGCACGGTAAGAATCTACCTGCGTATTGATCATCTCGTCATCTACCTTCACTTTGTAGAACGGAAGCTGGTCGTTCTTGCTCAACTCGATGTGGATCTCCGGAGCCAGAGCCAAGTCGAAACAGAACTCGAAATCCTCGCTATGGTCGAAATCCAACGGTTTCTGCTCAGTCTCGTTCGGCATCGGCTCGCCCAATACGTGGAGGTCATTCTCACGAATATACTTGAACAAGTTCTCAGAGATCAGCTTGTTCACGACCTCTACCAAAGCCTGCTTACCATACATCTTCTTGATCAGGCCCAGGGGCACCATACCTTTACGGAAACCCGGCACATTTGCTTTCTGACGAATGCTACGCAAATCCTTATCCAACTGATCCGCATAGTCCGCCTTCACTATTTCCAATTTCAGGATACCGCTAACGGCATCATTGTTCTTATTAAAAGAAACGTTCATTATGAATGATTTATTTAATTAATAGTCGCTTCAATTTTTAGGGTGCAAAAATAGAGTTAATCTTTTAATCCAACAAATTTTACTTCGATTTTATTCCCGGTGGCTAACAAAAGGAAAGTTCTATGTATCTTTGGCTGCCATAAAACAGACCATACAAAAACAGATTGTATATGCGTATAAAAGGGATTTTCGAAACCTATTCGGGTGGTAAACAGCTTTGGCTATTACTGTGCTTCTTGTTAGGAGGCACCTTGCTCGCTGAGTTTTGCACAACGGGAATCCATTGGATAGGAGGTTGCATCTCTAACGAATGGACAACAGGAACAGGATATCTGCGCACGATCCAAGGCCTATCAGCCCTCTGCACCTTCCTGCTTCCAGCCATCGCCATGGGCTACTGTTGCAGTCCTAACCTGACCGATTATCTCTCGTTACGACGAGTCAACAATCCCCTCGCTTGGCCCCTCACCGCAGCCGGAATGGTCTTACTTGCCCCACTCATCAACCTGCTCAGCCTCTGGAATCAATCCCTGCACCTGCCAGCGGCATTAGCCCCCGTGGAGCAAACGATGCGTCAATGGGAAGAGTTAGCCGAACAGCTGACACAGACACTGCTTTCCAGTGATCGGATTGACATCCTGCTGGCCAACCTGTTTGTCGTAGCCATCCTTGCCGCCCTCACGGAAGAGTGCTTTTTTCGAGGCACGCTGCAACGCATCCTATCTCGCTTCCATGCCAAGCCACATGTCGTGATCTGGACCGCCGCCATCCTCTTTAGCGCTTTCCACCTGCAATTCTACGGGTTCTTTCCACGAATGCTCTTAGGTGCCTATTTTGGCTATTTACTGCTCTGGAGCCAAAGCATCTGGCTACCGATCTTCGCCCACTTCATCAACAATGCCATAGCAGTCATCACCCTTTCTAACGACGCTCTGCAGGAGAACTACTACCTCACGGGTGAGATTCCCGCCAACGAGCTCCTGCCCTACAGCCTCTTTGCGCTGCTCTCAACCGGGCTCTTTATCGGGATAAATCATCTCTTACGTCGTCAACTGTCACAATGATTTCTTACGCAACACGAAGTCTTTACCCAGGTACTTCTCACGCACGATCTCATTAGCCGCCAGTTCCTCGGCCGTACCTTGAAACAGCACCTTGCCCTCAAACAACAAATAGGCACGGTCGCAAATGCTCAGTGTCTCATACACATTATGGTCGGTAATCAAGATACCGATATGCTTATGTTTCAAGCGAGCCACGATGGTCTGAATATCCTGTACAGCAATCGGATCGACACCGGCAAAAGGCTCATCCAACATGATGAATTTCGGGTCAATCGCCAAGCAACGGGCAATCTCCGCCCGGCGTCGCTCACCACCTGAGAGTTGATCGCCCAGGTTCTTGCGCACTTTGTTCAATCCGAACTCCGCCAATAGACTCTCCAAACGCTCCTTCTGCTCCTCCGGTGTATGCTCTGTCATCTCTAACACCGCCCGCAGGTTATCCTCCACCGTCATTTTCCGGAAGATGGAAGCCTCCTGTGCCAAATAACCAATGCCATTACGGGCCCGCATATAAACCGGATATTTCGTGATCTCCATCTCATTCAAGAAAATCTTGCCCTCGTTAGGAGTCACCAATCCCACAGTCATATAAAAAGTAGTGGTCTTACCCGCTCCGTTCGGTCCAAGCAAGCCCACAATCTCTCCCTGCTTGACATTGATCGAAACATGATTCACCACCGTGCGGGTCTTGTATTTCTTTACCAAATCCTCCGTCCGGAGCACCATTTGCTGTTCTTCTGCCATATTTTATCCTTTTTGTCGCCACAGATAGTACCTGCCCAGCTCTATGAAGCTAAACCTGCCTGTCTTCATCGTTTGGGGCAAAGATAAGCATTCCTTCCTCATTCCGCCTTACGTACAAACAGGAAGTTGCGATTTTGAAGTTTTCCAACATCAGAAGGGGTAGCCTATGGCGAAATGATAGCCCATGCCATCCTTGAAACGGGGCAGGTTGTAATAGCCGCTCTTACCTGTCTCGTAGGGCAGATGCAGACCGATACCCACATCGAAACGGATCACGAGAAAATCCATGTCATAACGAAACCCAAAGCCGGTGCCTAACGCCAAATCCTTAAAGAAATGTCCCGCTTTCAGACGGCCACCCGGTCGATCCGGATCTTCCCTCAGCAGCCAGATATTGCCACAATCCAAGAAGGTAGCGCCATGCAGGTCGCCCATGATCGGGAAACGATACTCCAGGTTGGCCTCGAACTTGAGGTCACCCGTACGGTCGATATAGGCATATTTGTTCTCCTCGCTGCTCTGGAAATAACGCCCCGGACCGATGCTTCGAATCGTAAAGGCACGTACGCTATTGGCACCTCCCACATAGAACTGCTCGTTGTAAGGCGCTGTGCGAGCATTGCCATAACTGTAAATCGCACCCGCCATGATACGTCCGACCAACCGCTGTTTCTCTCCTAACTGGTAGTTGTAGCGAGCCTCCACTGTTCCCTTGATAAACTGAGCGAAGGGGTTACCAAAGAGTTTTTTCCCCTCCTTATCAAAGGCCTTTCCAGCAATGGCATAGGCCGCATCCATCAGTAAGCCTGCCTGCGTGATAGAGCCTTGCAACCAGACGTGATGCCGCTTCGTCGTGATGGGCGAATCATCATAAGTATAGGTATAGCTCATCGAGGGGACAAACTGATCCTGCAAGCTCTTCATGAGGGCCTTATTGTTGTCGGCGATGCTGTCAAACTCAGCGGTGGTGTGTTGAAGCAGGTTATACGCCAACTTAAACGGAGTCACGCTGTGATGGCTGGTGGCGGAGGGCTGAAACTCATAAGAGGCATCTCCTCCAAAAGAGAGCATCTTGAAGAAACGGGCCCGATTCATCTGATCCGCATAGATCCGAAAGGTGGTCGTAGCGGGAAAATTCAGATCCCGCTTGCCCAAGGTCGGGAAGAGCAACCGGGGGAAGGTGAGCGTCGTGCTCAGTCCCAACTCATAACTGTTGATCTTGGAGCCACCCGCATCCAGCTTGTTGCCGGTCTGCCACTCGTAGGAGCCACGCAGTTTCACGCCGAAGGTCTCACCACCACCAAACATGTTGCGCTTGGTCACGCTGAACACCGCTCCAGGGCCTACTTGGTCGTTGCTCTTGGCAGTCACATTCAACTCCAACTCACCATCCAAAGGCAGGTCATAGACCGTATGGATCCGGAGGTCGAGGGTGTCTTGCCGCCGCATCGTATCACGGGGCGCGTATTGGAACTCCGAGTAGCGGAAGACGCCTAAGCGGGCGAGAGCTGTCTGCGAACGCTCCTGCTGGGTCTGGCTATATCGGTCGCCTGGGCGGAAATAGAGCCGATTATAGAGCGCCGAGGGACGCACACGCAGTTTCCCTTCGTAGTGGATGGTCAAATCCTTGTAACGGATAGAGTCTGTCGGCGACTCGTTGCGATACCCATGCAGGTAAAAATCAATCTTACCCAATTTCCAAGGGATAAACGCATTGCGAGACATGCCCTCCTTCCGCACGACACGCAGGGAGACCTTACCGGGCGTGATGGTCGTATCGGCTTGATAGAGCATATACTCCGGACGGAAATAATAATAGCCGTTATCTCGCAACCTATCAGCAATGCGCTCCCGCTCCTCCTGCAACCGCACCACGTTGAAGTTGTCGCCCTTGCGGATCAACCGCTCGCCAGAGACACGAGGCAAGAGTGAATCTACCCGGTTGCGCATCGGCACATAATAGATGCTATCAATCGTATAGGGGGGATTCATTGTGATCTGATAGGCAATCTTGGCCTTGCGAGGATCTTTCTTGTCGGGTACCAACTCATAAGCGGTAGCCCCATTGAAATAACCATACTCGTTCAGCAAATTACGCACCACCTTGATGCGCACGTCGGGATTCACCGTGCTGATCAACACCGGCTTCGCCGCCAACTTATTGAAGATCCATCGGCTCAGTTTGCCCTCCTTGTTCACGAAAGCATTATAGACCCAGAGGCCAAAAGGGAAGGGTACTCTCACAGAGGAACTCCCCAAAAGGGCATTATTAGGCGGATAATCCAAGGCCGCCTCCAGCTCCTCCACGGTCGATCGTCCCGCCTCGCTCACATCCTCGTTCTGAATCTCTATCTTCGAGATACCGGTGTAAAGCACCGCTCCCTCCGGCAGATTCTTCGTCGTCGAGCAGCTCCAGCAGAGCAGACAGAGCAACAGGTAGCTAATATAGTTCGTCTTATGATTCATAACGCTTTATTCTTCTATTCGTTTTTCCGCAGCGGGCTGGGCCTCCTGCTCTTCCTCCACAGGCGTCTGTCTCTGTTTCTTGAAATTGAACAGCTCACGCAGCTTCATCATCTTCTTACGCAGCACGATACCGCCACCCGTCTCGATGATCTCTCCCTCTAACAGGCTCTCGTAGTTCTTATCATGGAACAGCTTGACATAGCGCGAGCCACTGCTATCCAATCGATACTCTACCGACACATTGTCGATAAAGGGCTGTGCCTGCCCATTGTTGATATTCTCCCCCGTAGAGATACGTCCACCCAGCACCACCCGAATGCGGTCGTTGTAGAATCGCTTGGCGAAGCGGAATGAGTAGTCCGTACGAGATCCACCTCCCTCTGTTCCATCCTCATACGAGTCCATGCCGAAACTAATGTCCACCGTCTTCAAGGCACTCCCCGCAATGTTGTTGATCTCACTCTGCAAGAAGCTGCTCAAGGCATCGCCCATATTGACATTCACCTTGCCTGTGCCAGTCGTGCCGCCTAAATAGAGGCCGGTCACCAACATACTCACCGCCAACTTAGCCCGCTCCTCCGGTCCTTTGGCGGTCAATTCCTCCTGCATCGCCATATCCTCCGGCGCTTCCAAGGTAAACTCCAAGCCCAAGTTTTCCAAGGTCTGCGAGAGCGCCAACCCCACATCAAACTTCACCTGCCGAGGGGAGGATTGCCCCGTAGGTGTCACCGAGGCACGTAGCTGCTCCGTAGCCGCCAAGCTCAGACGGGGATTCATCGGGTCGCCTATCCATTGCACATAGCTACCCTCCTTGATGGTAAACTCCTTCAAGGGAATCACAGGGATGGCATATTTCAAGGTTCCACCGCTTAAGGTGTAGCGGCCGTTCAAGCGCATATCGCCCTGTGGCGTGTATTGGAAGGAGAGATCGCCTCCCCCTTCCAAGCGGATATGGCTGCTCTCGTCGCCATATAGATCCACGTTCGCCTGCACCGCCGGATCAATCCGGATGGTCATCAACATGTCCATACCACCCATCGGCAAGGGAGGCTTACGAGGCATGCGTCGGCGCAACGTGTCAGCAAAGGAGATGAAGGTGACCAAATCAGCCATACGGTCTTGGGCCTCCAAAGGAGAATCCTTCCAGACGTAGGTCATATTCGTTCCTCCTAAAAGTTGCAGATCGCCCCGCATCACCAAAGCATCTACCGGTCCCTTCGCCGAAGCGTTGAGGTTGGCAAACAGCTTGCCATAGACCAAGCTCTCCTCGCTCTTCTTGCTGTTGAAGAGCTGCAGGTTATTCGCTGTCAATTTCAGGTCGGCCATCATCTGCGCCGGGTCATTGAAATCGACATAGCCATTGATCAGGAAGGGATTCTGGTTATAGGCATAAATCGCAAACTTATCTAACAACAGGCGGTTGCGTTGGATCTGTATCTGCCGATCATCGAAGCGGAACGAAGAGCCCGCCGCACCGATATAGACCGAGGCACTATCGAGCAGCAAGGTACCATCTACCCATGGCTGCTCGCTGGTCCCCGTAATGGCCAAGGTGCCGTCCACGTCGCCGCTCATGCGTGCCATGTCATCGGGGATAAAGGCATCGGCCATATTGAGCGGGAAATGGAGGAAGTCGATGTTTCCTTGGAATTGGTCGGTTTCCGCCTGATAGAAAGCCGTCATCGTCGAGATCTCCTCTTGATTGCGGAAGAGGTGCATATCCACTTGGTGATTGCCCGCCTCCAAAGGCAGATAGACGCCATTGAAGAGCAGATCGCCCACCGGTCTTTGCTCATAGCGGAGGCTGTCTATATTCACATCGGCCACCACCAAGAAGGTAGAATCGGTCGGGGCATATTGGAAGTCCGCATTCAACATTCCTTGCAGCGAAGGCAGGTAGGTGAATGCCTCGGTAATCACCTGCAGATTGATCTGGTTCAGCTCAACGTGCACCGCTTCTGTCCCCTCCTCCTCGGCAGGCTGCGAATGAATCCACAGCGCCGCATTGTTCGCTCCTCTCAGCCGCAGGTTAGCCTCAATGTCTTTCAGGCTGCGCACCGTGATATGGTTGTCCGGATCCAACTGGAAAGTCGTGAAAGCGATGACCGGCTGATCCGGATAGAGGCTAAAGCGCATACCGCCCTCCTCCTGCTTCTCGGCTCGTACTCCCAGATTCACGCCCACCTCCCCTGCTCCATTCTTATAGAGCAAGTTGGCATCCGCATAGCCATGACGCAACCGGCCGTCTATGCCTGCGCTGAATGGGGCCTGTTGCCGATATTTCTTTTTGATCACCTCCGCTTGATACAGCAAGCCAAGCGTATCTTGCCGGATACCCGCCCGAATCGTATCGAGCATCAAGGTATCTTGAACAAGCTCCAGGAGCTCCGCCGAAAGCTGGATACCACTCTCTGGCGAAGTAGAGGCGGTCAGCGAGAGCCCTTTGAAATCCATGTAATAATTGAGCAGATAGTTGTTGATCGGGTTGTCTTGGCCGGCATTAACCTCCAACAGCATCTTCGGCAATAGGGGACGCAGCTGCTGCAGGTTCACCGTTGAATCACGCAGTACCTGCCGGGTCAACTCGTCAGACACCCGTTGCAGTTTATCCGTCATCTCATGCACACACGCATTGCCGGTCAGCACGATGCCTAAATCGCCCGCATGGAAAGAGACGCGTGTGGTGTCGCTATCCGTCCGTGTGTGCAACGTCAAGGTCTTGGGATGAAACGTCTTACGAGGTGTCACCACCTCCCAGTTGCCTAACGTCACATCCAACAGGTTGCGGTCGTCAAGATCGCTCTCCGCCTCCGCGAACAGCTGGAAGGAGGTCGCCAAGGGATTGCTCAAGAGGTGCATCTCATACAGGTCGAGGTTCGCCACGTCGGCGATCAGCATGGCTTTCACATCCTTCGGTCTCAACTCCCCATTCAACGAGAGCTCAAACTGGGCCAACGGGTAACCACTGACCAGCTCCATCTGCAGGGCATGATTCTCCAAAGCTCCAGTCAAACGGACATCCGAGACAGAGGTCAAGCCATAGCGAATGTCATTCACCGCTCCCTCGATCTTTGCCCTTGTGTGCTGCGCAAAGGGATCAGTGCCCTTCCCCTCCATCTTCACGGAGGCAGTCAAACTATAGAGGGAATCCAACGGCATAAAGTGGACCGGCTCCAAACTATCCACCTGCAAGGCGACTTGGTAGGCCTCTTGCGTAGGATCATAATGGGCCGTTAAGTCGATCTTCCCCTTATCCTCCCGGAAGTGCAAATCCGCTTGATAGGCTTGGTTCGCCACGAAGGCCTCGCCTTGCAGACGCATTCCCTTCGGCAGGTTGTAGAACAGACGCTCCTCCACCGGCAACATCGTCAGCAGGAAGTTCAATGAGTCGGTCTCCGCCTCCATCCGTAGCTCGCCTGTACGCTTCACGCTATCCGTCACCGCCTCCATTTGTCCGGAGAGCGCCATCTGGAAGGCTCCCGGCAGTCGCATCTCTCCCTTCGTGAGCCGCATGGCTGCCAGATTACCCTCCGCCTCCACACTGAGTGTCAAAGGCTGGCTCGGATAGGCACGCACAAAGTCATCGGGTAGTTCACCCATGGCAAACAGCAGGTCGGCCTTGCCTAACCGACTCTCCCAAGTGACACGCATCTCCTCCCTCGGCCTCTCCTCCAAACTATTCCAAGGAATCAAGGCCGTCAACTTGGCCTCAGAGTGAGGTGTCTGCAACAAGAGTTGAGGCAAACGAATCACGGTGGAATCACTTTCCAAGTCGCCCGTCAACGTATTGACCATCAAGCCAGACTTCTCCTTGAAGGAGCACTCCGCTAAATGCGCCTTCATCCACCGCCCCTGATACAGCAAATCAGCGCACTGAATCCGCACATCTCCTAACAGCAGATGGCTCAAATCCAGGCCATCCGTAGGCTCAGCAAGATCATCATCGTAATGCAGTATCGATTCCGTAATCTGCACCTGGCCAACCGCATAACGCTCCTGCCCTAAATCGACCACACCATCCTGCAGGGAGGCCTGCTTCAAGAAGGTAGCCAACCGAAGTGAATCAGGAGCCAACTGCAAAGCCAATGACACCCGATCTAACTGAATACGTTGTAAATCGATTCGCCAAGGGAGTTCGGTAGCGGTTGTATCGGCCTCCTCCGTCGAGTCATTCAACAGCAGGGTGATCGCCGCATCCGATAGGTTGATGGTATTGAAGGTGGCTCGCTCTTTCGCCAAGTCCACCCGGTCGGCCTTCAGATAGAACTGCCCTATCGCCCCCTTGATGGCCATACCCTCCAAGAAATCTTTCGTATCTAACTGGGCATTGCGCAGGTCAATCGCCTCAATCAATACCTGTTTATGGAAGAGTGGCCTTGCCTGGATGCGCAAAGCGAGTCGCTCCAAGCGCAACAGCGTGTCCGTTTGATGGATCGCCTGTACATCCCGGATCTTCAAGTCGAGCGGGAACGAGAGACGGATCTGCCCGATGGAGATACGCATACCCGTCGCCTCGCTCACATAGGCGGTCGCCTGCCGCACAGCGAAATCTTGTACGAAAGGGATATATAGGAGTATAGACAACAGCATTACCGCTGCGATCGGCAACAGCCCTAATCCCACCATCCATTTTATCCCCTTTCGTCTCATGTATCAGCTAATATAAATATATATGTATAAGTTACTTCGTCTTGATAACGATGGCCCCGTTAGCACCCCGTGCCCCATACTGACCCGCGTCTTTCAAGACACTCACCTCTTGCACATCCTCGATGGCTATCGTATTTAAGATCGACAAATCCATCGGTATGCCATCCACTACCACCAATGGATCGGTCGGACTGGTCAACGACGCACTGGCACGGATGCGGATCTTGCCATCCATGTAGGTCACGCCACTCATGCGTTTCAGCACGGAATCCATGTCCCGGCACCCCAATCGACGGATGTCCTCACGGGTCATCACCGATGAGCTGATCAGTCGGTTACGCTCCGCCATGATCAAGCGTTGCAGCTCCTCACTCGGATCCTTACTGCGATCGGCATTGAAGGTACTATTCTCCAAGGTGATCGTGATGTAGTTATAGCCATTGAGTGGCACCTCCAATTGGTTCTTTGTCTTCTTAATCTTCACAAACAGCGTATCCTGCAAGTTCGCTCCGGGGAACATAAACATGCCTTTCCCGTTCGTCTTCACCGTCACGGGATTCACACGGCCCAAAGTCACCGGATAGCGTTTGATCGCTTTCTGGCTCACATCTTTCAATACACCAACCAGTGTGTCACTCTGGGCAGACAGCCATTCGCCGCATCCCAAGAAAATCATCAAAAATACAAACAGTCTCATAAGTTCAGTTGTTTTTAGGTCATAAATCTGTCTTCACCTGATGGATTGACGCAACAAATGTACGCTTTTTCAACAAATGAGCACCTATAATAGTTGACAACAAAGGCCCTGAATTGCTCAGAGCCTTTGTCTCTTTTCTTTCGTTTGATCGCTTAGATCCTTGCCGTGATGCGGTCAATGATCTCCAAGCAGAGCCTCGTGGTCTGCTCGCCCGTATCCAACTCCGGGTTCAACTCCACCAAATCCAAAGACTTGACCAGGTTCGTAGAGAGGATATGATCCACGAAATCATTGAACTCATCCGGCATCAACCCCTCAGCGACCCGTGTACCGGTACCTGGCGCAAAGCGGGGATCAATACTATCCACGTCAATGCTGAAATGCACATTGCGAATCTTTCGTTCACGCAACTTCCGCTTGATGTCTTCCGCCACAAACCCAATTCCTTTCAGATGAATCAGCTCCATCGTATAGACACTCAAGTGCTCCCGTTCGATCAACGCCTTCTCGCCCTCGTCCAGACTCCGTGTACCCACCAAGAAGACATTCTGGGGATTCACCTTGTTGCCGGGCGCATAGACATTGACCAGCTCCTCGCTGCCCATGCCCATGAGCGCGCTGAGCGGCATACCATGCACATTACCGCTGGGCGAGGTCGCATCGGTATTGATGTCGCCATGCGCATCCAACCAGATAATGCCAAAATCGTCGAAGCATTTGCCCACACCGGAGGCACTGCCTAATCCCAACGAATGGTCGCCACCTATGACTAACGGGAAGGCTCCCCCACGCAAGGTGTCATACACCAACTCCGCCAAGTTATTGTTTACCTCCACGATGGCATCCAAATATTTCATACTCTTTCCCCGGGCGAACTTATCCGCCTCCGAGACGGGAGGGACATAGAGATTGCCCAGGTCAAATGCCCGATGGCCATTCTTACGAATCAGCTGCATCAACCCCCGTTCCCGCAAGTGGTTCGGAGCACGCTCCACGCCCAACCGGTCGCAACCTAAGTTGAGAGGAACGCCAATGACATTGACTTTCATACCTCCTCCAATGTTTGACGGATAAGGACAATCGCCTCACGCATCTGCTCCTCCGTGATCACCAACGGTGGCGTGAAACGAATGATGTGATCATGCGTAGGTTTTGCCAACAGGCCATTGCGCATCAAGGCCAAGCAAATATCCCAAGCATTCTTGCCGTTCGTCGGCTCTGTCACCACTGCGTTCAGCAGACCTTTGCCATGCACTAACTTGATCATCGGGTTGTCGATCCGTGCGATCTCCTCCCGGAAGAGTTGCCCCATCCGGTAGGCATTCTCCCACAATCGCTCCTCTTTAACCACCTCTAAGGCGGCGATTGACACCTTTGCGGCCAACGGATTACCACCGTATGTAGAGCCATGCTCGCCCGGCAGGATCGTCAGCATGATCTCATCGTCTGCCAACACCGCTGAGACAGGCAAGACACCTCCTGAGATCGCCTTTCCCAAGATCAGGATGTCCGGGCGCACCTCCTCATAGTCACACGCCAGCATCCGGCCGGTGCGTGCGATACCCGTCTGGATCTCATCCGCGATAAACAGGACATTGTGTTGCTTGCAAAGCGCATAGCACTCCCGCAGGTAGCCCTCATCCGGCACGACGACACCCGCCTCACCTTGGATCGGCTCCAGCAGGAAGCCGACCACCGTCGGATCAGCCAAAGCCTCCCGCAGCGCATCCGCTTGGTTGTAAGGGATCTTCACGAAGCCAGGCGTAAACGGCCCGAAGTTGCCGTAAGAGCTGGGATCGGTGCTCATCGAGATCACCGTGATGGTACGCCCATGGAAGTTATCCGCGCACACCACGATCTTAGCCTGTTCAGGCGCTACACCCTTGCGCACATAGCCCCAACGCCGACACAGTTTGAGAGCGGTCTCCACACCCTCCGCACCGGTGTTCATCGGCAGCAGCTTGTCATAACCAAAATAACGGCAGGTGTATTCCATATACTCACCCAACAGATCCGAATGGAAAGCCCGTGAGGTCAGGGTCAAACAATCAGCCTGCTGCTTCAAAGCCTCAATGATCTTGGGATGGCGATGCCCCTGATTCAAGGCAGAATAGCCCGACAAGAAATCAAAATAACGTTTGTCTTCTACATCCCATACAAATACACCTTCGCCTCGATTCAACACGACAGGCAGGGGATGATAATTGTGAGCGCCGAACTTCTCTTCGCGCTCGATGTACTCTTTTGTTCTCATTGCGATTATATATTTTGTTCGTTACGATCCGTGGTTCGTTACTCCTACGGAACGCACAAAATTACAGAGAACGTTCATACGGGCGAATCCCAAAATCGTATGTTAAGAAACATATCGCTCTATGTTAAGCAACATGTTTTTAACAGTTTCGCAGCCCAAACAGTCACAAATTTCATTTCAAATGGACACAACTCGTGGAAACGTACTCAACTTTTTCCTTAGGCCATCGTGGGCCTGCATTGCCCGATCGCAAGACATCCCGATTGCCGTAATTAGCGAGGCCATGGGACATGATTCTGAGCAAACCACAAAGATCTACCTCAACTCCATCCTGATAGATCGTATAGATTCTGGAGATATTCTCTTTATGGGATTAAATAATATTAAAATTAATTTTCAAGAGTGCTCCCTGGAAGAATAATCTCTAATATTTGAAAAGAAGTTTATACATTTGCAGTGAATGATGCACTCTTACTAAGAGTGAGGCATTTACATCAACATGAATTGGACACATTGTCTTCCCGAAAGGGGTATGGGAGGCACATCCTCCATGACCTTAATACAGCGACAGGTTGCTAAAACTTGCCGATGCCGTAGGCATTTGTTTAATTGAAAAGAATCGCTGACTCCATGGAAAATAATTCGCTTAATTGGTATATAGCCATAGTAACTCCCAACACCGAAAAGGCGCATGAACAGAAGTTAGCAGATTGGGCGAAGCGCAAATCAAGTATGGTTGAAACCTATGTTCCTTCACAGCGTGAACTGCACGAATGGCCAAGTACCGGCAAACGCAAATGGATCGATCGGGTAGTATGCCCCGGCTTCTTGTTTGTTCGTTCTACGGAAAAGGCACGCTATGCCATTAAAGCGGAATGCCCCTATATCCTCCATTTCCTGAAAGATCGGGCGAGGAAGGGCAAGGAGCAGACTGTCGCTCCGTTTGCAGTCGTCCCGGAAGATCAGATGGAGGCATTCCGTCGGATGGTAGGCGATGCGGAAACCCCGATTACGATGGATACCTTTCAACTGCATGTAGGTAGCAGGGTACGCATTAAGAGCGGAAGCCTGAAAGGACTGGAGGGTTGCCTGATTCGCGAACCGGGGAAAAGTCTCCGATTCTGTATGCGAATCGACCTCCTCGGTTATGCGACTATAGAGATTGATGCCGCACACTTAGAGGAGATCGATCCTAAACCTGATCAATCAAAATGATACGTCTTGATGACATTAAATCCAGGGCAATGGGGCTTCTGCGGATCCAGGTCCGAATGTCCTACAATCAACGCAGTCGGGTAGCGAATGTGCAGATCTGTCAACAGTCGCCTCAAAGCCATTTTTTGCGCCTCCGTGCGTGTATCTTGCGGTCTCTTCCCGTCTGCAGTCAAACCACCGATGTAACAGACCCCAATAGAGTGCGCATTGTGTCCTCGGCAGTGCGCTCCTACTATCTCCTCCGGCCGACCCGGCTCAATCGTGCCATCGGTCGGGATCACATAGTGATAGCCACAGCCTATCCAACCCAACGAACGGTGATAACGATCAAGGTCCACCATCCGGAGGGCACTGCCCGACCGATTGGCCGAGCAATGCACAATGATCAACGTTATTGTCCGCATGATCACAACAGATTAGAAACTGCACCTCCGGCTGCACCGGTCAGTACCAACTCAATTACTCGAATAATGTAGAGCACAATGCTCTTCCAGTTCTTGTTCATACGTGTCGTTTTTAGATAAATGAATACGATAAATTGCATACGATTAAACTACATCAGGGTTCTCCGGTTCTGTCGGTTCCGGCTCGGTGGGCTCTGTCGTCGGTTCCGAGTTGGTAGTTGCCGAGCTGTTGAAATCCACCTTTGTCAGCTCCACCCGTTCCGGCAACAACGCGTAGCGGAAGGTGCCGTTGAGGATCGTGTACTCCGGGCTGAACGCCGGGCGTACGCACTTGATCAACTTGGTCGTTACCTCCTCCGGGCTATTGACCGTCTTGGTGGTAATGAACTCATTGAAGAAGACTCCCATACCGTCCAACCGCACCTTGTAGCCCAAGTTCATGTGCGTTTGGCAGTAGTAGGCCAGCCGCTCGATCACTCCGATCACATCCGCTTGTGTCAAGGCAGACTCTTGTGCGATCTGCTGGGCCACCTGCTTGGTCGAGAGTGTCCCGTAGTAGTAGGCTTGCGCCGAATAGACGGTTTCGCCCATACGTGGACCAATCTTCAACAACGTTTTGCGTGCATAAAATGGTTGTGCCATAAAAATTACTGTTTTAATTGTTAATACTGTTTGTTTGTCTTCCGGATGACACTGCAAAGCTACAATCCCCCATGCCCGCAAGCCGAATATCCGCAAAAAATCACAAAACAAAGCAAAGATTGCAAAGGCAAGCCTATCCATTTGAGTAATATATATAATAAGGTATAGATTATGGCCGGTAAAGTAGAGTATCTTGATAAACAACGCAGCCTGCATCCGGAGTTATCGGAAGAGCTATTAGAATTGGCATGGCACCTTCAAGACGTAGAAAAAGCGCAACAGTATGGTGCGATACTCAACACCTGCACCAGCTATTCCGAGATCGTTGAGCGGGTGTTGCATCCCATGTATGTCTGCGGAGAGGTGAATGCGTTAAAAGCCAAAAAAGAATCTTTTCTCGACTCCTTGGTCACCTTGGCCTGTTTGGAGAAACCGGGCAACGGCCATGCCGCCGTGCATCATGTGAAACAGATGCTCGACGATCCAAAGATCAAGAAAGAGCGACAACAGTTCGAGGAGCATTGCAAAATGAGGCGTTGGCTATCCCAGGGTAGCTATCCTGATCAATTGGTGGTACAACTGCAGATCGTCGTGAGAGATGCAGCGAGTGTCGCTGCCCTACTTGACTTTCTGCTGGCACATGGAGGCACAGTCGTGCAAGCCGAGGCGCAACCGAGCATAGGAGATTTTGCCCATCAGATATGTCACAGAAGCTGTTACCTACCCTGGAGGTCTCATGCCTATTTAGTCACTTGCCCATGGGAAGCTATTCCAGAGCTGCTCAGGCTGTTAGGGCGCAGGAAAAGATAACCTTTTGGTGTGTGAAAAGGGTTAATCCATTCTTTAGAAAAGCCCTTTCCAACTCGCAAGCTTGCGAGTTAGTAAACCACAAGCTTACGGCTACCTATAGTGACAAGCTTGCGGCTTCAACAGCCGTAAGCTTACGAGTTGAGAAGGGAAATTACACTTGGATTATACGATAACAACTAAATGATAATCAATATGAAACGAATCTTACTGCTGCTTACCTTATTCGTGACTTTCCTTACAGCAAGTTCACAGACCTATACACTTTGTGAGAAATGGGTCGATTGTGGCAATGGATGTAAATTGTTGGATCCTTATTATTCAGAGGGTGTGACATTTGAGTGGACTGGTGCATCTAAAGACCAAAAAGCAAATGGCTATGGCATCGCTAAAAAATATGTCAATGGCATCTATGAGTCCACCTACGAGGGAGAATACAAAAATGGTATTCGTGCAGGTAAAGGGAGGTTTATCCATAAAGATGGTACAACCAGATATGGAACATTCGTTGATGGGCAATTGATGGGTTATGGTACCATGGAATCAGACAACGGAGATTCATACGAAGGTAATTTTATCAATTACCGTTGTCATGGAAATGGTAAAGTCAGATGGGGAAATGGATCTACCTTTGAAGGTTTTATGGTCTCAGATCGGCCATATACCGGAAAGTATACGCACTATGATGGCTCCATTACCTATATTCAAAAAGGAGAGATAGTTGATCGAATCTCTCCGACCAAAAACAACTATACACCGAAAATTGGTCAGCGACTGACCGAGTATATGGATGAGAATTGGCAGCATTGTTCCCCAAAAGAGGCTTCCTATTATCGAATCATCACATATGTCGCACCACATATCCCTAAAGGTGTTGTCAAAGATTATTATATGAGTGGGGAACTCCAAGGTGAGGGCTCTTTTATCTACGTGGACTATGAAGATGATGGGAAGAATTTCACAGAGGGAGAAATCAAAACATATTACAAAAGTGGACAATTGAAATCTCACATGATTTATCTCAACAATAAACCCAATGGCCCTTATATGGCGTATTATGAGAATGGGCATAAGAAGACTGAGTCATTCTTTAGGTATGGCATTCTGGAAGGAACATCATCTGACTATTATGAGAACGGAAATGTTGCGACTATCAGGAGATTTGAGAAAGGAGAACTCAGGAATAATAAATATCTACAATTCTCAGAAGATAACGAAGACTGTTTCCTCATCTATGATGAAGATTTCAAAAAGAATGAGAAGCATTGGCAATATCATGGGGCCAATGGCGAATTAAGCGTTGAGACAAAATATAACGTCGCATTTTCTGTCACACCTGATCGAACCGTTTCAGGAGGTATATTTGCCAATTTTTCTCCGGATTATAATGGGCTGATTGATGTTACTTTCAAACGAGACATTTCTTCCGAGAATATTGCTATGGGTGCACTAATCGGGTTTAAAGACTGGGATAACTACTGTGGTTTTTTGATTCGGGGTAAAGCATACACTTTTTTTCAACTACGAAATGGCAAAATGATCACTAACTCCGATTGGAAATATTTCAGCGCTATTGAGCCAGAACAGAACAGCCTTCGCATTGTGCATATGGGCAGCCAATTGACATTAGTGATTAATGACGAGATAATCGAGTCTATTGCCCGTCCAAATTATAGTGGCCATTTTCTTTGTCTGACCGTGGTGAACTCATCCCCCGTCATGGCAAAGGTTCAAGCTGGAGCGCTCTCTTTGTGCGAGTTGGTTACAGATGAGAATCAAATCAAAGAATATTTGCCTGCTATCAATCCCTCTGTAGATGAATGGATCAGCAGCGGATCGGGCTTTTTCATTGACAAGCGAGGTTATATTGCCACGAACTATCACGTCATTGAGGATGGGAAAACAATTCAAGCTACTTTTATCAGGGATGGAAAAGTAGAGCATTGGCCTGTAAAAGTAATCCTCTCTGATAAACAAAATGATTTAGCTATTTTAGAGATTGATTCACCCCAATTTCCTCCCATGCCTGACATTCCCTATGCACTGACTACATCGGTGAAGGATACAGGTTCTGAAGTGTTTACGCTGGGATATCCTATGGCAGATATAATGGGGGAAGAGGTAAAATTTACAGATGGGAAAATTAGTTCTAAAACAGGTATCCAAGGGGATGTGACTGTTTATCAGATATCTGTTCCTATACAACCTGGTAATAGTGGAGGCCCCCTTTTTGATGCTAAAGGTGATGTGGTAGGTATTACCTCCTCTGGTCTCAATCGTGATTATTTCAAAGCAGAGAACGTGAATTATGCAATTAAGTCTTCCTATTTAAAAGCATTAATTGATGCGATGCCAACTCCTTTAGCTCTCCTAAAGGGAATCGGTATTGCAGATTTACCATTAACAGAAAAAATAAAAAAGATTCAACCATTTGTCGTTTACCTTCAAGTTAGATAAGGTATATAGATATAATACAATCTCATGTTTAATATAAAAAAAAGAAAAATGAAACGAGTATTTTTAGTGTTTGCCGTTCTCCTCATGGGAGCAACGGCAGTGGCTCAAACCACAGAGACCAAAGAAGATTTGAAAGGTGAAGTCTCTGTTCCCCTCTCTTCGATGAGATTAGCAAATGATTTAATCCGTTATGGCTATGCGCAACAAAGTGCTTTACCACTCATCCAGGCACTTGAGATTATGGCAGAGACACCCACTCAAACTCTGCGCGGTGAAAAAGAGAATACGCAAGAGGCATCTAAAGATGGTACTCTTTCTTATGATTACAATAAAATTGTCGCAGATGCCAAAGAGTTCGCAGATGGGAATGAACATTTATTGGCACTGATTTCCAGTATAGAGGAAGAGAAAGCAGGGAGTAGCCGTGGAGCTGTAAATGGCCCTACAAAGCATGTAGATGTGGTTAACGGAGATACGGCAGATAACTATCAAATCAGTTTTGTTGCGAACTACTTGGCAGAAATCCTTGTATCAGGAGATGGTGATACGGATCTTGATCTCTATGTGTATGATAGTAATGGTAATCTCATCGCAAAAGATGATGACTATATGGATGACTGTTACGTCAGTTGGATTCCTGCTTGGACAGGTCGTTTTAAGGTTAGAATTGTGAACCGTGGTCCGATTTCCAACAGATATGTGCTTTTAACGAATTAATAATCTCAAGCATTTAGGAGGACTGCTGTTGCGGAACTCCTAAATGCCTAAATCTCCATACAAGCTATGAGAAAAGCGTTACAACAGGGAGTCCTACTATTGATTTGTTGGTTGAATTGTGCAATAGCATCCAGTCAGACAAATATACGTGAACTTATTTGGGACACCTATCATTCTTCAATTTCATTATCAGAAGAAGCTGAAATTGTCGAAAAGATAAAACCGCTAAAGCTACTTTCAGGAGATCTTGTTAATAGCCAAAGTGATTCTATTCAATATTTGTACCACTATTGTTTAGCCACATTAAACAATCTGGAAGATAATGTAGTTGCATCATTAGACCATATTGACATGGCCTTGCAACTCCGAGAAAAAAGTGTGGGTATCAAAGACGCAGAATATTTAGAACTTTTGTGCACAAAAGCAGATATCTTGGAAGAATTGGAGCCTACTAAAGCCATGAGTATTTATCAAAAAGCATATGTCGTGGGGCAAAGTCTTTTACCAACGAAAGATGAAGCGATCAAATTCTGGTTTGGGCAGTGCCTTTCCAACTTGGGGAATTTATATATTCAACGTAATTATGTCCAGCAAGTGATAGCATTATATAGGGATGCTTTTAACTTTACTTCTGCTTGTTATGAAGCAGACAATGTACTTTCATATAAACCCCTTTTCGACCTGGAGCAATTCTATTATCAAAGAAAGGAATATGATAAATCCATTTCTGTTTGTGATGAGCTATTGAATTTTTTTATTCAACGAAATGCACATAATACAATACACTTTGCTCAAATACTCTATTTTAAAGCCACCGCATTAGATAATATGAATAGGGTCAATGAAGCGATTGACTGTTATGAACAATCCATTGCGATCTGTACCAGATTGCAGCAATTTGAGGAGTTTGAATCGGCTTATGCTAATTTACATCTCCTTTTATTGAAAGAAGAACGATTTGAAAGAGCAGATTCGATTGAGAATGAGTATATATCCTTTTTGCAGGAAAGGGATGATTTAGAAAAAATCGTAGCGCAATACTATGCAGCTTCATATATATTGTTAGAAAAAAGAATTTTAGAAAAATCGGAGGCTTATATTGATAAGTGCTTTCCTCTGATAGACCGTATAGAGCCCAGTACGAAAGAACTTATTTATTCACGAAAAAGCTTACTCCGATTTCGAGTAGATGATGTGGAAAGCGCTTTGAAATATAAAGCACTTGCTATAAACTGTTCATCCACAGACATAAGGCGGATTAATAACCAAATAGATCGTGCCTACTTGACTTCCTTGAAAGATCCAGTGAAAAGCATTGAAGAGTATAGTCATATTTTGAGAGAAATGGAAACTCTCAATTACGATACAATTCCCCTTTATACTTCTGCCCTTAAGCCTATTGATATTTATTATAGCTCTGATAGTTTTAAAAAGGGGATAGCTTTTATAGAGGATATTCTACAACGATTCGCTGATAAATATGGAGAGATTCACTCAACCTATGCTTTGTTAATGAATATGAGAGGTTTAGGGTATTTAAAGTTAGATGAGGCATCTCAAGCTTTACCAATATTGATGCGAACCAAGGATATTTATGATGCGTTGCAATATCAGCAAACCATGGATTATGCGACAGTATTGCATAACATCGGACGGGCTTATATGTTGTTGCAAAACAATGCAGAAGCACTGCTTTATCTTGAAAAATCCAAAACTATGCAAATACAACTTACGGGTAAAGTTTTGGAAAAGACACAAGAATCAATTGACACAATCAATCGGATGGGAGAATGAAAAGAATACTCTTTATTATAAGCGCATATTTGTTCTGCCACATTGCATTGTATGGGCAAGAAAGTGAAGGAGAAAGAGTATTCCTTCAATTGAAGGATCTTGTAGAAACTGAAAAATTCAGTGAAGCAAAAGAGCTCTATTTGAGTAAAAAGACAATATTGGATGACAATGGGGATTTAGGAATATTCTCTTCTTATCTGTTTTCTGTAGTTTTGTTAGCAGATAGGGATGTGGAAGGAGCATTATCCGCTATTGCAAAGTCCACAAAGATTCTTGATAATAATTACGCAGAGGTCGTTGATCTAAAGAACGTAGATTATATAATTCCTTACTATTTCCATGCACTTCTTGCATCCCGAGGGAATAAATCGAATGCCATCACACTGTATCGCAAAGCGAAACAAGCATACGAAGATGCAGGACTGCAGGAAGAAGCAACTTATTACAGGTTAGTTGAAGAGTTGGCGGACTTGGATTCTGCTAAAGAGTTAACCCGTATAAACAACATCTTACAAACCATAAAGCAGGATGCCGTAAAGCAAAACTATCAAGCGGCTTTGGTTAAAATCAATGAGGCATTGGCTCTTACAAATAAAATGCCAACCCAGATAAAGGCTCTGTATGCGTCAGTATATCATGTGAAAGGAAGAGTTTATTGGGCATTAGGAAACTTGAATGAGGCTGAAAAAGCCTATTTGACCGCATTGCAATATATTGATAGCAATCCAAAGAGTAAAGAAATTGAATTAAAGATTTATACGGATCTTGGAGGAGTTTATGGAGCCGTAAATGATTACGAACGTGCTCATACCGTATTACAACAAGTTAAATTAGCTTATGAAGAGAAAGGAGATTTGGGACAGGAATATGCCCGATGTATAGCGAACTTGGCAGTTATTTTTGCAGGACGGGGAGATGCGCTAAAAGCAAGTATTTATTATGAAACAGCATTGGATATATACTCCAAAACAGAGGAGGTAAATAAATTAGAAATTGCATCAATGTTTGCTTCACTTATTACCTGTTATATGGAATTGTGCAATTATGAGGAAGCAGAAGATGCAGCCAATCGCGCCATGGAGGCATTACCCAAAGAGGGTGTATCACCAATCTTTGCCCAAGTATATAACAATGTGGGCACAGTATATTTAAACCAAAAGCGATGGGATCAAGCGTATGAGGCATTCGCTAAAGCGGTACTGATGGGTGGCAACTCGCCCTTAAGCCCAGTATACCATTTTAATCTTGTGGTAACTCAATATATGAAGCAGGATAGTTCCTATATGCACAATATAGCTGCCTTTTCTGATCTTCTCAAGCGTGAAGTATTATCCAATTTCTTATTTCTGTCTGATGATCAACGATTCTCCTATTGGGATTATACAGGCAGTATCTTAGTGGGATATGATCGGCTTTTATTGAATAGTACTAAAGAGACTGACACCAAAACCCTTTACAATAACACCCTGTTTTCAAAAGGATTGTTGTTGCGTGCATCCAATTGGATGTCGAATCAAATTCAAAAATCTGGGACAACTTCCGACGAGGAGAGATTGTCCTTGATTGGTCAATATAAACAGGATATATCTTCTGGTGCTGTCCCCACGGACAGCGTTTCCCATTATCAAGATCTGATCATGAATTTAGAGAAAAAGCTGCTGCGTGATAATATCTCCTTCTCCAATTTACAAAAGAGTTTCTTGATAGATTGGAAAATGATTCAACAAAAGCTGAGAAAGGATGAGGTTGCTATAGAATTTGCACAGGTTCCAATTTTGAAGGAAATGGAGTTTTCTGCTAAGAAAGAATACATAGCACTGCTCATTCGGAAATCTTCAAAAAGTCCGGAACTCATTCGGATTTGTCATGAGGACTCTCTTCATACTATATTACAGCTGCCTCAACAGTTGGCTCGTATCAACGATGAGACGGTCCGCAATGAGCATTATCGTTCCTATCTTTATGGGAACGGTCAATATCGGTATAGTATGGGTACCCGTCGTGTAAAGCTCGAAACCAAAGGAGAGGCATTATATGATTTGCTATGGGCAAAAATTGAACCGAAGTTAGCTGGTATATCCAGGATTTACTATTCTCCTATCGGAACACTCAATAATATTTCCTTTAACGCTCTGTCTAAAGATTCGGTTGCTATATCCGAAAGATACGATTTACGTCTTGTTTCATCTACTGCTACATTAGTGCTTGATAAAAAAAGAGAAAAGTTAAAAGATGGATGGATATATGGAGGAATTAAATACGATGCAGAAGAGGATCAGTTAGTGGCTGAATCTCGTAGTTATGCAAGAAATGAACTTACTGCCAGCCGTGGTATTGATTTATCTAAGGCTAATAGAGCTGGTTGGGGCTTCCTTCAAGGTACGTTGGAAGAGTCTGAAATGGTATCACAGAAATTGGACAGCACAGGTATCCGTTCCTTGTTGCTGACAGATGTTTCTGCCAATGAAGAATCTTTCAAATCTATGGATGGTAACTCTCCCAGTTTAATTCATATTGCTACTCATGGTTTCTTCTTGTCTGAAGAAAAAGACCGAGAAACCAAAGATTTCATCCAAACAGCCAATTTGCGTGTTTCAGATTATCAATCTTCGATGAACTATTCAGGATTGCTCTTCGCTGGGGGAAATCGGGCATGGACTGGCGTTGACGTAATAGATGGTATAGAAGATGGTATTCTCACAGCCAATGAGATCTCAAACATGAATCTAAGTAATACCGACATCGCGGTATTATCAGCTTGTGAAACGGGATTAGGTTCAGATATGTCAAGTGAAGGTGTTTTCGGCTTGCAACGAGCCTTTAAACTCGCAGGAGTTCAGACGTTGATCATGAGCCTATGGAAAGTACCCGATGAAGCTACATCCAAACTCATGCAAGTATTCTATGACAATTGGTTGAGTGGTATGGACAAACACCAAGCTTTCTCTCAAGCGCAACGATTAATCAAAGAAATATATCACGAACCCTATTATTGGGCCGGATTTGTAATGTTGGATTGACATGAAAAAGTTGATAATTTTATTTGTTGTTTTATTGTGTTGTAAGGTGCTACCTGCACAACAAAATGACTCCATTAAGATTGTCAAATATCTTGAAAAGATTGACAGTTTATGGTCTAATGATTCAAATTATGAAGCAATTAAAGAGATCAATCGACTTATGCCATTAGTCGTAAAAAGACAAGGAAAATTATCAGATGAATATGGTGCACTATTAGAAAAAGTATCTCAAATATATTATGAAAATGGAGAATTAGACCATGCCATTCAGATAATTGAAGAGAGATTACAATTATTATTTCTTAAAAGTGGTGACAAAACGAAGGAATATGCGAATGCATTATCCTTAAAGGCTTTATTCTTGGCGGGAAAAGGAAAATCCACAGATGCTTTAGTTCTTTTTGATGTTGCATTAGATATCCTGCAAAATACTGCTCCAAATTCTATTGAGTATGCAAGAACTCTAAAAGATTGTTCAATTGCATTGTATGATTTAGGGAACTTCGAGAAAGCTCTAGAATATACAAAAACGGCTCATGATATCATTACATCTAATCATAAATTAACTGATTCTGATTGGAGAGTAATATCTATAGAAAAAGCATACTCTAGTTTACTATTTGAAATAGGGAAAATCAATGAATCAATTAATATTGATCATCTTATAGTAGCTAAATTGGACTCATGTCTCTGCAATCCAAGTTTGAAAGCTTATGCTTTAATGGGTTTATCTTTATCCTATCAAGAAATAAACGATTTTGAATCCTGTATTAAATATGGAATGCTTGCAGATTCAATCTTTTCTACTCTTAATAAAAATTCAGGCACAAATCTTGGTACTATCAAAATGTACATTGGAATGGGATATGAAGGATTAAAGAATAATAAAAAAGCCGAGGAATACTATTTAAGTTCATTATCTTTACGAGAATCTTCATATGGATACAGTCATCCTTATACAATTGGGACATTAAGCAAATTACTATACCTATATCACAAAAACGGAAATACAGAAAAAGTAATCTCAAGTTTAAAATCGATAGCCGAGCGTAAAGGACACAGCATAATAGATACGTTTGCAAAACTTGATTCGGAATCTCAAAAACAATATTGGTATCAATATGAATCTGATTGGTTCCTAACAATACTGCCTGCTTATAGTGCTATATATAATCAAGCAGAAATCAATGGACTAGTATATGATGGATTATTATTATCCAAAAGTATTATCTTAGATTCTGAAGTTCAATTCAACCAATTTCTTAAATCGAATATTAATCTTTCATATTACCAACATTACATTCAGATAAAGCAACAGATATCCAATGCATCCGGTTCAAAATTAGATAGCCTTCAAAGAGAGGAAAGAGCATTTCGTACAGAGATACTCTCTAAAACGGATTACATGGATATATTTAAAACCACGTGGAAAGATGTACGTTCAAGTTTGAATGACAATTCTGTAGCCATTGAATTTATGTGTGCACCAAAAGAAGATGAGAGTGTCCAGTATTATGCCTTGATTCTGCATAAGCATGTAGATAGTCCGATACTGGTAGAATTATTCAATTCAAAGGAATTAAATAAGTTATTACCACATCGTTATTATACTTCCACTATTTTGTCGAAGATGTTATGGGAACCTATTATCTCCAAACTTCCTATCGATACAAAGACAATATACTTTTCCCCTATAGGAGATTTGTATAATATATCAATAGAGAATTTACCAAATCCAGATGGCGCTGGATACTTGTCTGATGATTACAATCTTTTCAGATTGACCTCTACGCGTTATTTAACAAAACGCTCTGATGCGAATTTTATAGTATCTGCCACTTTATTTGGAGGCATGAATTATGATACAATTAGTGTTATTAATATGACAGACACTCATTATATAGAACATTATTCTCAGTTGACAAAGAATCAATTAAGAGATGGATATGAGAATTTGCCAGGCACATTATTAGAAATCAATAATGTAAAAAAAGAGTTGCAGAATATTGATATTAATGTAGTGGATTATAAAGGGATTGCAGCATCTAAACAAGCTTTTTTATTTTTGCCTAATAATATTCCTTCTATTCTTCACATTGCCACACATGGATTCTTCTATTCTAATAAGGATAAACATTTATTCCGAACAGGAGAAGCTCAGAATCTATCGGAAGATGAGTTAATCTTACTGCAGTCTGGGCTGCTCTTTTCAGGGGCAAATAGGGCAATACGAAAAAACGAGCCTTTATTATCTCCTAATAGTGGAGTTATGACCGCATACGAAATATCTAAAATGGATTTACAGAATTTGAATCTAGTCGTTCTATCGGCGTGTCAAACAGGATTAGGAGAAATAAAAGGAGATGGTGTTTTTGGATTACAGCGAGGTTTCAAAATGGCTGGAGTTAATAGTATAATGATGAGCTTATGGAAAGTCGATGATGATGCTACACAAATGTTAATGTCATTATTTTATCGGAATTATGCCTCTGGTATGTCTATACATAGTTCATTAGAGGAAGCAAAGAGAGAAGTCAGAAATTTTGTTGGCAGCATTAATGGCGTGAAAAGAAATTTTTCAAATCCTCGTTATTGGGCTGCCTTTGTTCTATTGGATTCATTTGAGTAAGTTACGATAATATTCTATTCGATCATTTATACATTGCATATTTTATGGATAAGCTATCACAGAATAACAAAATTAAGTTCTATGATTTCATTTGTCTATACGAAAAAGAAATATCAAATATATTTGGTTCATTTAATTATAATGACAAAGAACTGCAGAGTTTTTTAGCAACTGAGAAAATTCTTATAGGATCTTTGACAAAGACAAATCAAGATATGGCATTTAAAATGAAATATCATATATTATGGGATGATAGAACTCCATCCAAATACAGTTCTATGAAAAAAGATTCAGTTCATAATCTATTACGTCATATAAGGAACTCAATGGCACATGGTAACATTGTTAGCAAAGGAAAACAATTTGAATTACATGATTATAATAAAAACAATAAGATTACTTTGAAAGGAAGAATATCGATGTCTCTCTTTTTTCAATTAATAAATCTGCTATTAGCATCAAGTAGTTCTAAAACATCATTTAAGTATCCTACTTTTTAGTCGACAAAGTAATGCAAGAGACATACGAAGATATTGTGCGTAAATGGTATATAAGGTTACGTCCCGCCTTTATGCATTGTTTGATACAACGCTATTCGGCATTGACATTAGCCGATGCGGATGATTTGTATCAAGACACATTTATTGCTATACAAAAGAATCTGATGGAGGGGCGAGTAAAAGAAAATACCTCGTGGAGCAGTTATATCATCCAGATAGGAATGAATATGGCCAGTAAGCAGATGCGTCACATAGGAATAACTGATTCTATTGATAGCGCAGAGGAGGATGTGGGTGCAAACAAAACAGCTAAACGAGCAGAAGATATTCTCAAATCTATGCCAACAGAAGAGCATTCCTTATATGATAATCCTGAAGCAGATGCCTTATTGGGTCAAGAACTTGCACAAATGCCCGAGCCATGCAGCACAATCGTACGGCTTTTCTATTATGAACAAAGAAAGATGGAAGAGATAGCGGATGCGATTGGATATAAGAATGCAGATACAGCTAAAGCAAAAAAGAATCAGTGCATGAAGAGACTGATAGAACGAGTGAAGGCTGCATTTCAAAGAGCTGGTTTTTAATTTAAAGGTACAAGTCATGAGTAACATAGAATTGTTTGATCGATACCTCCATCAAGAGATGGCTCCAACTGAATGTGATCATTTCAAGGAGTTACTGAGAAAGGATAAGACTTTAGCAAGAGAGTTCAGAATATACTTGTCTATTGTGGTGGGTATCTGCAAGGAAGAGGAACAGGACAACATGGATTTTGCCGCAGCCATGAAAGCCTTGAATGCGGAAGAATTGAAAACTGTCATAGGCAAAAAAGATAAGAAGCAAATCTTTATGGTGCCTATACGAAACATCGGATTGTGGGTAGCCTCGACAGCGGCTATGCTACTTATCTGTTTTTCGATTACGAATCACATCAACTCAGAAAACGCAAAAAATGCAGTGGATAATCTGATTGTTGCGTATAATGTGATTCCCACAGCGAATAGAGGGGATGGTAGTATGATTGACATTTCTGCCATGGATGAAAAGGAAATCCAAATTTCTTTACCCACTCTCAGCAATCAATATGAGCAAACCACGCTGGAGGATGCACAAGAAAAACAAATCTTAGGTATTAATCTCGCTATGGCCTATCTGAAAATACATGATCGAAAGCAAGCATCTACTTTGATAGAATCACTCATTGCTTTATTCCCGGATGACCAAGAGTTCATAGCACAATGCAACAAGATCCTAAAACAAATCAAATAAGGACGTTTTCTCTGCTTATTCTGTTGCTATTAGCAATCTATCAAGCCAATGCGGAACGGCGAGCCTTGTTGGTTGGAATAGGTTCCTATGCTATAGAAAGAACCGGATGGAAACCCATACATGGTGATGCGGATGTCCGTTTGCTGTCACCAATGCTCATCCTTCAAGGCTTCTCAGATGTCACATGCTTGGTCAATGAGGAAGCTACTAAAAAGTCGATCGTACAAGAATTGGCCTCTTTAGCAGAGCGTTGCCGAGCAGGTGATCGAGTCTATTTCCATTTTTCTGGACATGGACAACCAATTGAGGATGCCAACAATGACGAACAAGCTGATTTCGATGAATCAATGATCCCATATGATGCCTGTAAATATCCGCAGAACAATTATATGGGGCAGAACCATTTGATTGATGATGAATATAATCATCTCTTACATAGGATAAAACAAAAGATAGGCTCAACTGGGCAGTTGTTTGTTGCTATCGATGCTTGTTACAGCAGAGGTATGGAGCGAGGAGAAGAAACAGAGATAGAAGATCAAGATATTCTCCTTTCTGCCCGAGGAACAGATGATCCTTTTACACTGAATGAAGAATCATCCACATACCTACATAATGTGCCCCAACCGCAAAACTTCGAGACCGGAGGAAGATTGTATGTCGTTTCTGCTTGTCTTGAAACCGAGCGGAACTTTGAACATAAAACGCCAAGTGGCAAAATGTATGGCTCATTGAGTTACTATATTTATACGCTTCTAAAAACTGATAGCAATTTTGAACGTTGGGCACAATGTTTCCATGAACAGGATTATAGAAGGTATCGGATATTCCAAGTTTCACAACATCCTTCTATTCAAGAATATCCTTAGATAGGAATCATAAGAAGAGCGCAAAAGTAAATGCAGGGATAAGTTTTTTTCTTATTCCTGCATTTACTTTTTTAGGAGGTCTGGTATTTCTATATGTAACCAATAAATTATACGACAATGCAAAAAGAAGAATTTACAAGACAACAGTTTCAAGAAGTGACCGCAGAGGTAACAAAGAATATGCTGGCTTATTTGCCGGAAATGATTTCTTATAAAAAATCTATTCAAGTGTCCGTGCTGGATATAGCAACAGAGCAGGAACTCTTTAACGTAAGAGACTGTATTTATACGCAATCATTGGTTGATAAACTGATTAGTTTGGCAAGAAACATGTGGATCGATAAAAAAGGAGATAACAAATCGTTGTTCTGTGCAGCTATGGCTGTAGGAACGATTATCAAGGAATATGAATGGGGAACCCGTTGGGCAGCCTCGGAAGGAGTATATGAAATCGCCTCACAGATCGCAAATAAATAATTATATGGAACAGAAAACATTCACATTCTCAGCCTATATTTGCGGAGAACAGAAGCAACTCTCCTTCTCTGCGCCAATCAAAAATGGGCATGTAATAACAAATAAGTACTGCCCTGAAGCCTTACTTTCTGGAGATTCCCCATCCATATTCCAAGGCTTAATCACCAGCATTAATGGAGAGGAAGAAAAAGAATTCATTCAAGATTGTAAAGCGCAGATTTCATCAATGGAAGTTGCAGATGAAGAAGATTCAAGGTTAGAAGTACACATGGCGGCTTTGGCAGATGCGGTAATGCTTCACGTCCTGCGCTGTCGAAGATTGATATTTGGAGATTTATTGATTTATGTGGATTGCTTCAGTTATCTTTTGGAAGCAGATGGTTTCTCTGAACAGGTTATTAGACGTATGTACCCTCGCATGACAAAAGCGATCGTGGATGCCTATCCACAATATGTGAAAAATTCGGCCAATTTGGCACCATTGCATAATACTATATTTTATCAGATCCTAACTGATTTAGTTTCAGAATAATTACAAAAGAGTATTCACAAATAACACAATTATCATTATGTACCCATTTCCTAAACCCCAATTTCGTCAGTTTTTTAAGACAGATCTTATGAACAACTTGCGATCATATTCAAATGGCTTGTCAGAGCAATTAACTTTAGTAACGATCATGGAAGAATGCGTGATGTATTCCTGTGATATGTGTTTAGAATTCCAAACGCAATCTGATGGTTTGCTGACACCAGATTGGATTGAGCATATTACAAACGAGGTGTATATAGCACTACAAGAACTTTCTCCTATCAAGTTGAGTGAGAAGGAAAGGTGGAATGCTATTGACTGTGTTCAAACACTCATGAAGCAACCGTTTGAGACACGGAGAAAAGTTGACAAGTATTACCATAGAATATAAGCAAAATGGATTTACCTTTCTTGGATAACTGGTATCTATAGATGTAGAATTATAAATAAAAACAATCATGAATATTAAAGATCTTATTACCAATCTTATTAATTCTCTGCTGGATGGCTCATTTGAGCGCATGAGAATCATTGGCCAAATGAATACGGCCTTCAAAGAATACTTTACAAGTGGGGAATTCGCTCGACTTTGTAAGGTCTCGATCTCGCAAGGAAAAAGTGAATATGCTCATGAAATGAGTGCACTGTGGTTACGAAGTGGTTTTAAGATCACTATAGAGAATGATATGTCTCTTCAAGAATCTGAAATACACGAACTATCCAAATATATTACGGATAATGTTACATTTGTTCGGCAACTGATGGCTTTAGGATTTGACACACTTGTCATTAAAGGGAAAACGACCGATAGGACTCAGTTTTATGCATTGAAACGTTTTGCTAATCTTAATCACTATTTTCTGCAATGAATGTCTTGATTCGATGGATAAACCGTATTCGGTTTCAAAAAAGTATAAAAACTGATGAAAGCCAGAACGTCGTAGCTGGCATGGCAAAAGCGAGACAGTTGTATAAGGAACTGGCTATTAAGGCTCATCCTGACAGGAATCCTCAAAAGCAAAGTATAGCAGAGGAGATTACTGCTCGTCTCACTTGTAACAAACATAATTATGCTGCTTTACTCAAGCTAAAAGAGGAGATAGAAAAAACATTGTAGTTCCCATTTACAATCCTTGCGATTTCGGTATATATAGATAAACTTTTAAAATTAAAAACTATGTCAACACTTATTCAATGCCCCTATTGTGGTGGCTATCATACTGCAAAGACAACTAACGGTAAAATTTCAAGCGGACTCGCAACTGCAGCCAGTGTTGTTGGAGGTACACTGCTTCAGATGGCTACCGGTGTTCCGGGTATTTTGGGAACGAGCTTTGCCATTGGGCGTACATGGCATCAGTATTGTTGCCACGACTGCCATGAGGCATTCAAGGTGCGCCTCAGCTCAAGTGGCACAGTGAAAGAGATCAAGAAATATTAGGTAAACAGTTTCGAGAGCATCACTTTGCTATTCCATTACCAGCACTAAACTTTGGTGTGAACTTGGTAGGGGAGTCTCGGCTACACGTTCCGAATTATTCGTTTTTTTGCCTCTAAAGAGCGAAGATAGGCGGCACCTCAGCAAATTAGGCAAGCCTACTTGCTAATTTTGCATTCGGTTTGCACTATCTTTGCACTAAATCTTCAATACATCGGGAAGTAAATGGAAAGAGAAGCGATCAAACGGGTGCCGTATGGCGTGAGTGACTTTTTGTCGGTACAAGAGAATCACTTGTACTATGTCGATAAAAGCATGTATTTGCCTCTTTTAGAGGAGCAACCTCCATACCTGTTTTTTATCCGTCCACGTCGTTTCGGAAAGAGCTTGTTCATCAGCATGATGCGGGCTTACTATGACAAGGCGATGGCTGGTCGCTTTGACGACCAATCACGTAGGAATAACATCCCCGAAAAGAGTACGAAGCAACGAGTGCTTTTTCTCAAAAACACTGCCCAATATTTGTAGCACAGAGAAGAAACATTTATTTCGCAGTATCTTAGCAGACAAAAACATAGTGGAATATTAAGCGAAGGGTGTATCATCGTCACAGTGATACACCTTTTTTATGGTTCCCTCCTTGCATAAGCCAAGAAATCTCTGTTCCTTTGCAGAAATAAACTTGCTGTAATTTACAAATCTGTAAAGTATGAGATTCTATGATCGAGAGAATGAAATAGCAACCTTGTTGAGGCTGGATCAACAGTCCGAACAATCAGCCCAATTCACGGTGCTCATAGGGCGTCGTCGCACAGGTAAGACAACCTTGATGACACAGGCTTTCACCGACAAAAAGTATCTCTATTTCTTTATAGGGAAAAAGGCGGAATCCATACAGTGCATGGAATTCCAGAAACAAACCGAGGAAGTATTAGGATTGCGCATACATGGACAAATCACTCGTTTCGCCATTCTACTTGCGGAGATTCTACGCTATAGTGAATCCCAGCAGGTAACCCTCATCATTGATGAGTTTCAGCGTTTAGCGGAAATCGGAGATGGGATTATCAGTGACATCCAACGGGTTTGGGACGCTCACCAAGCTAATGCTCGTGTGCATCTGATTGCTTGTGGCAGTATTTACAGTATGATGCGCAAAATCTTTGAGGATCGGAAAGAGCCGCTCTTTGGGCGAAAGACCGCACGTATCGACTTGAAGCCATTCTCTATCAAGGTGCTGAAAGAAATCTTAGGTGATTACCATCCTGACTATACACCGGAGGATCTGCTCATGCTCTATGCGATCACCGGCGGAGTGGCCAAGTATGTTGCTCAATTGATGGACGATGGGTGCAAGACATGGGAGGATATGTTGCGCAATGTCTGTCGCTCATCCAGCATCTTCATTGAGGAGGGCACAGAGTTATTGGTCGGCGAGTTTGGCCGTAGATTCCAAATCTATTACAGTATCCTCCAACTGATTGCTTCGGGCCTAACCAGCCCCTCTGAAATAAACAGCATCATTCAGAAGAATACAGGCCGCTACTTAGATACCCTTGAACAGGAGTATTCGCTCATCCAGAAACGTAGGCCAATATGGTCAAAGCCCAATAGCCAAGGCGTAAAATATTACATCAATGATTGTTTCTTGATGTTTTGGTTCAGATTCATCGAAAGCAACCGTTCTATCGTGGAATTAGGAAAGTTTGACCTGTTGGAGGAATTGATTCGCCAGGATTATCCACAATATAGCGGGATGATCTTAGAGAAATATTTCCGGCAACTTTATGGCGAGAAAGAACGTGTGACGGAGGTATCTCACTGGTGGGATAGCCACGGCGAAAACGAGATCGACTTAATCGCTATCGAGAAGCTGGATAAACGAGCCACTGTCGCAGAGGTAAAACGAAACATCCGAAAGTATAACCCTGCCGTATTGGCGGAAAAATACCAGCACATTAAGCGCCATTTCCAGGGATATAGCGTGGAGTTGATCGGGCTTTCCATGGAAAATATGTGATAGCTGTATTGACGGCTTTCCTATCCTGACGTTCACTAAAGCCTTTTCTCCAACACCAATTGATGGCGACACTGCACCCCATTTTCCCAAATAGGTTCCGCATAGTGACGGGTGAAATAGTCACGCTCCAAGGAGATCAGGTCAAAGCCCTCCTGCTGATAGAGCAGGAGTGGAGGAACCGCACTGCTTCCCGTACGGATGATCAACCGATGAGTCCCCTTTGCCGTTGCCCACTGCGTGGAGACAAAGCGTAGCAATCGGCGAGCGATGCCTCTCCCCCGAAAGAGCGGTGCTACTGCCAAGTTCATGATCTCGGCTTCCCCGCTTGCCATAGGCTTCACGACTATGACTCCTACACAAGCTCCTCGCCACAGGGCCACAAACGCATCCGATACCTTCCAGTAGGCATCCACCTTCGCTTGATCGGGATCCGCATCTAAAAGCAACGTATAGGGAGGATAGGTAGCCGGAACGATCTCTGGTTCCCCAAAAGCCACCAACTCCACCCGGTTGCCATCCGGGTCAAGAATCACCCCTTCATAATAGCCATCGCCCGAGGTGCGAGGTTCACCGGCAATGAGATAACCAGCTTGCCGGAATTGCTCAACCTGCCGATCCACCTCCGCTTTCGAACGCACATGGAAAGCCAAATGCGCCAAGCCGATATACTCCTTCGTCCGCTGCTCCGTCACGTCCGTTCGCTGCATGATCTCCAGCGCTGGCCCACTCTCAAAATAGATAAAATAGGAAGCGAAGCCCTTCTTCGGGTTCACATATTTCTCATTACTCATCCCGTTAAAATAACGTACATAAAAATCCCGCAACGTTTCCAATTGCGTTGTCCATAGGGCGATATGCGTGAGTGCTGCCATCGTGATATGCTTATTTAAGGTTATATTTGTTGCGAAGGTACTAAAACCACCCATAAGAGAAAACGCAACGGGCAAATTACTCACTTTATTTATTGACAGTAAATAAAATCATGCGTTTTTATTTATCAGCAGTAAATAAAAATACACCACGGTGTAGTCGCGCAAGTACACCGTGGTATGTTTTTTAGGTTGACTTACTTACAAATATGGCAGCCGGCACATTTGGCCAACTCGCCACGGAAGCGCTTCTCGACCAGCTTATGCAGACGGTCTTTCAAAGCCTCCACACGGATCGAGTCGATGACATCGGCCGTGAAGGCTACACTCAACAGCATGCGTGCCTCCTCTAAAGGAATACCACGGCTTTGCATATAGAAGAGGGCATTCTCATCCAACTGACCGGTGGTCATGCCATGCGAACATTTCACGTCGTCCGCATAGATCTCCAACTGGGGCTTGCTATACATGCGCGCCTCACGGGTAGCGCAGAGGTTACGATTGGTTTGGAAGGCAGCCGTCTTGTCCGCACCCTCCTTTACCAAGATACGTCCACTGAAAGCGCCCAATGCCCGATCGTTCAAGACATTCTTGAACAGCTCGTTGCTGGTACCATGCGGAACGGCATGGGTGATATGGGTATAGGTATCCAAATGCTGCTCCTTGTCGAGCACAGACATACCACAAAGCGCTGTCTCCGCCCCCTCGCCATTCAGCTCGATGTAGTAGTTGTTGCGTGTCAAACCATTCATCAAGGTGATGCCATTGACCAGCACATTGGAGTTGGCCGCTTGCTTCACATGCAACGAAGAGAAACGGGTGGTTGATTCGCTGCTCTCCTCCAGGTCGTAATAATCCACCATGGCTCCCTCCTCCGCGAAGATCTCGATCACCTGCGTAGCCAAGAACTTCACATCGTCGATGCTGTGGTCGCACACCAACAGCTTCACCTCTGTATGGGGTTCGGCAATGACCAAGACACGCCGATTGGCCATCGTATCTACATCGCTACGGAAGATATTCACCAACTGAATCGGTCGCTCCACAGTCACCCCTTTCGGGACATAAATCACAAAACCATCCTGCGCTAACATGGTATTCAGCGCAATGATACCATCCCGCTCCACAGAGGCGGCTTTGCCATAATAGCGAGAGACGATCTCCGGATGCTGCTCCGCAAAGGCTCGCAAACCACCCGCATAAACGCCTTCCGGCAGATGGGCTTTGGGCAATGCCTTGTCGTAGAAGGTGTCGTTCACCACGAAGTAAAGCGAAGTGCTCAAGTTTGGCACGTCGCAACGAAACACATCATACGGATTGACCGGAATAGCCACTCGCTTCAAGTTCAATCCATAATCTGGAGCGAACACCTGTGACACATCGGTATATTTGTAGTCCTCGCTTTTCGTGGAGGGGAATCCCAACCGCTCAAAACTTTCCAATGCCGCCGCTCGCAACGCATTCAACGCCGGGGCACTGTTGCGGCACACCAGATCCTCGCATTGCGCGAACAGATCTATATATTGTTTCTCGGCATTCATATCAGGCATCTCCCATCTCTTTCTTGATCCAGTCGTAGCCTTTCTCCTCCAACTCCAAGGCCAACTCCGGGCCAGCCGTCTTCACGATCTTACCTTTATACAATACATGGACAATGTCGGGCTTGATGTAATCGAGCAACCGCTGATAGTGCGTGATCACGATCGCTGCGTTCTCCGGTGTCTTCAAGCGGTTCACGCCCTGAGCCACGACACGCAATGCGTCGATGTCCAAACCGCTATCGGTCTCGTCCAAGATCGCCAACTTCGGCTCTAACATCGCCATCTGGAAAATCTCGTTGCGCTTCTTCTCACCACCTGAGAAACCTTCGTTCACACTACGGCTCGCCAACTTATTGTCTAACTCGACAATCGCCCGCTTCTCACGCATCATTTTCAAGAAATCAGTGGCTGAGACCGGCTCTAAGCCCTTATATTTCCGATGAGCATTCACAGCCGCACGCATGAAGTTGACCATGCTGACACCGGGGATCTCCACCGGATATTGGAAGCTGAGGAACAGTCCCTCACGGCTGCGATCCTCCGCGGATAATTCCAGTAGATTCTTGCCATTGAACGTCACCTCTCCCTCCGTCACCTCGAAAGCCGGATTGCCGACCAATACGCTACTCAACGTACTCTTGCCGGAACCATTCGGTCCCATGATCGCATGCACCTCACCGGGTTTCACGGTCAGGTTAATGCCTTTCAATATCTCTTTGCCATTGATACTGGCATGTAAATTTTTGACCTCTAACATAACATTCTACATTATTATTATCCCACACTTCCCTCCAACGAGATGGACAGCAACTTCTGTGCCTCCACAGCGAACTCCATCGGGAGCTTGTTCATCACCTCACGGGCGTAGCCATTCACGATCAAGCCAACCGCCTCCTCCACGGAGATACCTCTTTGCTGGCAGTAGAAGAGTTGCTCCTCACTGATCTTGCTGGTGGTTGCCTCGTGCTCCACTACCGCCGTCTCATTCTGAATATCGGTATAGGGGAAGGTATGCGCTCCACAGGTTGCGCTCAGCAACAAGCTGTCGCACTGGCTATGGTTACGTGCGCCCTCCGCCTTGGGAGAGACCTTTACCAAACCCCGGTAACTATTCTGGCTGTGTCCCGCAGAGATACCCTTTGAGACGATCGTGCTTCGGGTGTTCTTGCCCAAATGGATCATCTTCGTTCCGGTATCAGCCTGCTGGTAGTTGTTGGTCACCGCCACCGAATAAAACTCTCCAACGGAATTATCACCCGCCAAGATGCAGCTGGGGTATTTCCAAGTAATCGCCGAACCAGTCTCCACCTGCGTCCAGGAGATCTTACTGCCCTCGCCTTTGCAGAGGCCTCGTTTCGTCACAAAATTATAGATACCACCTTTGCCCTCCTTGTCGCCTGGATACCAGTTCTGCACGGTCGAATATTTCACCTCCGCATGTTCATGGGCGATGATCTCCACAATGGCCGCATGGAGCTGGTTCTCGTCACGCATCGGAGCTGTACATCCCTCTAAATAGCTGACGTAAGACTCATCGTCAGCCACGATCAACGTTCGCTCAAACTGTCCGGTATTCGCAGCGTTGATACGGAAATAGGTGCTCAACTCCATCGGGCAACGCACCCCTTTGGGGATATAGATGAACGAGCCATCCGAGAAGACCGCCGAGTTCAACGCCGCAAAGAAATTATCCCGATAGCTCACCACGCTACCCAAATATTTCTGTACCAAATCCGGATGGTGCTGCACCGCCTCGCTGAACGAACAGAAGATGATGCCCTTCTCCGCCAAGTTCTCCTTGAACGTGGTCTTTACCGAGACACTATCCATGACCGCATCCACCGCCATTCCGCTCAGGTGCTTCTGCTCCTCCAGCGGAATGCCGAGCTTATCGAAGGTCTTCAACAGCTCTGGATCCACCTCGTCGAGGCTCTTCGGTCCCTCCTTCCGTTTCGGAGCGGCATAATAGATGATGTCTTGATAGTCGATGGGAGGAATCTGCAAGTGTGCCCACTGTGGCATCTCTAAGGTTTGCCAATAGCGAAAAGCTCGCAAACGGAAATCCAACAACCACTGTGGCTCCTGCTTCTTGGCAGAGATGATGCGAATGGTCTCCTCGTCCAATCCTCGATGAATCACATCCGTATCGATATGCGTAACAAAGCCATATTTATAATCCTCTTTGGTTACCTCATTCAATATCTGATTCGAATCTTGCATAATATATGTCTTGCTAATAATCCTTTGCTTTTACTCTCCCAAAGAAAACAGATTATGCGGATAAATTGTTGGGACAATCCGTCGAACCGGCTCATAGAACCGTGACTCCACCTTCGTTTCCTGAGAGATAAACAGTGAGCTCTTATCTACAAAATCCAAGAGATTCAAGACTAAACTGGTGAATAACAGGGATAACAACAAGCCCAACAGGCCTCCCGCCAAGTGGTTGAGGATGCTGAGCGGTGTCGCATCAATTACTTTCGTCATGATCTCGCCCGCTAACACCAATACCCCCATAATCAGGATAAAACCCGCTACATAACTCAGTACCGAAACACCCTGCTCGGGAAACCAACCTAAGGCAACGATATATCCTCGCAACCAACCAGCGGCCTCGCCACACAGAAAAATGGCAGCAACAAGGGCTATAAGCGAAACAACCTGTTTGATGCATCCATCAAACAGGCCCTTTCCAAATCCTATCCCTGCCAGACACAGCAACGTGATGTCTAACCAGTTCATGTCCCTTTACAATGTCTTCTTGATTTCAGTTTCCTCGTAAGCCTCAATCATATCGCCTACCTGGATGTCGTTGAAGTTGGTGATGTTCAAACCGCAATCCTGACCGGCAACCACCTCTTTCGCATCATCCTTGAAGCGTTTCAAAGAGCCTAACTCCCCTGAATAGATCACGATACCATCACGAATCAAGCGAATCTTGTTCGTACGCTTGATCTTACCCTCCTTCACCATACAGCCAGCGACCGTACCGACTTTCGAGATCTTGAAGGTCTGCAACACCTCCACATAAGCGGTGATCTCCTCCTTGATCTCCGGAGAAAGCATACCCTCCATCGCACTCTTGACCTCCTCAATCGCATCGTAGATGATGGAGTAGAGACGAATCTCCACACCCTCCTTCTCCGCGTTCTTACGGGCAGCCAAAGAGGGACGCACCTGGAAGCCGACGATGATCGCATTCGATGCAGCCGCCAAGACCACATCCGACTCCGAGATCTGACCCACGGCCTTGTGGATCACGTTCACCTGAATCTCCTCCGTTGACAAACGGATCAAAGAGTCTGACAAAGCCTCCACGGATCCATCCACGTCACCCTTCACGATGACATTCAACTCCTGGAAGTTACCCACCGCAATACGGCGACCAATATCATCCAAGGTCAGCATCTTCTGCGTACGCAAGCCTAACTCACGCTGCAGCTGCTCACGACGGTTGGCAATCTCACGCGCCTCCTGCTCTGTCTCCAAGACATTGAAGGTATCACCCGCCTGCGGAGCACCATTCAATCCCAAGATCAATACTGGCTCAGAAGGACCCGCCTTCTCCACACGCTGGTTACGCTCGTTGAACATCGCCTTCACACGTCCGTGATGCGTACCTGCCAAGACGATATCACCCGTCTTCAAGGTTCCGTTCTCCACCAAGACCGTAGATACATAACCACGACCCTTATCCAAAGAGGACTCGATGATCGTACCTACCGCACGCTTCTTCGGATTGGCTTTCAGGTCGAGCAGGTCAGCCTCCAACAAGACCTTCTCCAATAATTCCTCCACGCCAATACCCTTCTTCGCGGAGATCTCTTGGCTCTGGTATTTGCCACCCCAATCCTCCACGAGGTAGTTCATGTTAGCCAGCTCCTCCTTGATCTTATCCGGATTGGCATGAGGTTTATCTATCTTATTGATCGCAAACACGATGGGCACACCCGCTGCCGAAGCATGGTTGATTGCCTCGATTGTCTGTGGCATGACGCTATCATCAGCCGCCACAATGATGATCGCAATATCCGTCACCTTCGCACCACGGGCACGCATCGCCGTAAAGGCCTCATGACCTGGTGTATCCAAGAAGGTAATACGGCGGCCATTAGGCAACTTCACGTTGTAAGCACCGATGTGCTGCGTGATACCGCCGGCCTCACCCGCAATCACATTCGCATTACGGATGTTGTCCAGCAACGAGGTCTTACCGTGATCGACGTGACCCATCACAGTGACAATCGGTGGACGGGATACCCAATCCTCTTCATTGTCATTCTCCTCCTCATCAGCCTTAATAGCCTCAACCACGTCTGCACTGACATATTCGGTCTGGAAACCAAACTCATCAGCCACAATATTGATCGTTTCCGCATCCAAACGCTGATTGATAGAAACCATGATACCAATGCTCATGCAGGTACCGATGACCTCTGTCACAGGCACATCCATCATGTTCGCCAAGTCATTCGCAGTCACGAACTCGGTCAGCTTCAATACCTTGCTTTCCTGTTCCTCCTGCTCCAACAGCTCGTTCTCACGCTTTGCTGCAGCCTCACGTTTGTCACGACGATACTTCGCGCCCTTGTTATTCTTATTGCTCTTGCTGGTCAAACGAGCCAGTGTCTCCTTAATCTGCTTCTGTACATCCTCCTCGCTCACCTCTGTCTTTACCGGTTTCTTCAGGCGAGAGCGACGCTCATCACGGTTGTTACGCTCGTCGCGCCCCTGACGATCCTCTCTGGGATTGCGGGGATAGTTTGTACCGGGTGTATTGTTGATGTCCACCCGATCCTTTTTGATGCGTTTCCGCTTTTTCTTGGCATCACCACCCTCTTCCGTAGCTTTGACAGCCACGTTCTGTGCTGGCTTACCCGCAGTCTGGGCATTGCCTCCCTTCGCCTGGGCATTCGCCTTGTTACCGCCAAACCGCTGCTTCTCATCACGCTCTTTGCGCTTTTCCTCCTTGGTCTTCTTTTTGGGACGAGTGGACTGGTTCAATGCGTCCAGGTCGATTTTGCCCGTGACCTTGATTTTTGATTCCAACCTTGTTGTATTGAGGCGGAATAGTGTCTCCTCTTCCGTTTTGGTGTTTTCCGCAGGAGTAGCCGAAGCTATGGGCTGCTGCTCTACGGTTCTCTCTTTTCCTTCTTCCACTTTTATGCTATTTTCATCATTTCTTCCGGCAGGAGAAGGCGCTGTCTTCTCCTGTGTCTGCGGGACCTCCACCTTGGCTTGAGCAGGTTCGGGCTTAACTTCAACGGGATGTTCCACGATCACCTCTTTCTTCGGCTGTACAGGCTCCTCTTTCGGTTGCTCTGCTTTCACCGGTTTAGCCGGCTCCACTTTGGGCTCTTCCTGCTGACGCTTATTTCGATTACCCTCCAAGTCAATATGTCCCTTCATGACAATCTTGGGCTTAAACTCATCGGGTACTTCGGTTTTAATCTCCATGGCCTTCTCTTCTTTCACAGAAGGAGTCTCTTTTTTGGGGTGACTTACCGAGATCATACGATCCTTCTCCGGCAAATCTTTTCCAAACTCTTTTACGAGCAAAGCATACTGTTCATCACTGATTCGCGTATTGGGGTTATCCTCAACCGCAAATCCTTTCTTGTGCAGGAAGTCAACCACTGTATTGATTCCTACATTCAATTTTCGTTGTACTTGTATTAATTTTATAGGCATATCAAACTTTGTCGTAACACACTTAGTCATTCATCTTCTCGTCATCCGCAGCTTCCGGATCAGCCTCCTGCTCATCCGCTACGCCCTCAGCATCCTCCTCCGTGGCAGCTTCCGGTGTTGGCTCCTCATCCTCAAACTCCGCAGAGAGAATGCGCAGCACATCGTCCACCGTTTGCTCCTCCAGATCGGCACGTTCGACTAACGCATTGCGATCCATGGCCAAAACGCTCTTCGCCGTGTAACAACCTATATCCTTCAGGGCATCAATTACCCAGCCGTCGATCTCGTCAGAGAACTCATCCAGGTAAATATCCTCCTCGTCAGCTCCATCAATATCACGGAATACGTCAATCGTGTATTCTGTCAACATACAAGCCAACTTGATGTTCAAACCTCCCTTACCAATCGCCAAAGAGACCTCCTCCGGGCGCAAATAGACCTCCGCCTTACGCTCCTCCTCATTGATATGGATCGAGGAGATTTTCGCAGGACTCAACGCACGCTGGATATACAGGGAGGTATTCGACGTATAGTTAATTACGTCAATGTTCTCGTTGCGCAACTCACGCACGATACCGTGAATACGCGAACCCTTCATACCTACACAAGCACCAACCGGATCAATTCGGTCATCATAAGACTCCACTGACACCTTCGCCCGCTCACCCGGGATGCGTGCGATACCCTTAATCGTGATCAAGCCATCGTTAATCTCCGGCACCTCCAGCTCGAAGAGACGCTGTAAGAACATCTTGTCCGTACGAGAGAGGATGATTTTCGGGTTGTTGTTCAGGTTATCTACGCGCAAGACGATCGCACGCACAGTGTCTCCCTTACGATAGAAATCAGAGGGAATCTGCTCAGACTTCGGCAACAACAGTTCATTACCCTCATCATCCAGCAAAAGCACCTCCTTCTTCCATACCTGGTACACCTCAGCTGCGACGATATGGTTAATTTTGTCCTTATACTTAGCATAAAGACTGTCTTTCTGCAATTCAAGTATCTTTGAGGCCAAGGTCTGACGCAGGTTCAGAATAGCACGTCGACCAAAATCCGCAAAATGCACCTCATCGGTCACCTCTTCGCCTACCTCACAGTCCGCATCAATCGTGCGAGCCTCCGTCAAGGTCAGCTGCAAGTTCTTATCCTCTAATTCATCATCAGCTACGACCTTACGGTTTCTCCAAATCTCGAAATCACCCTTCTCTGGATTGATGATCACATCGTAATTCTCATCTGTACCAAACATCTTGGCGATCACGTTACGGAAAGAGTCTTCCAAAACGTTGATCATCGTCTCTTTGTCGATATTCTTCAATTCCTTGAATTCAGCAAGCGTATCGATCATGCTGATTGTTTCCGCTTTCTTGGCCATAATCTTACTTGAATCTTATTAAGTATTTTGTATATTTTATTTCTTCGAAAGGATATTTTTCCTCCTCGGTCACCATCACAGGGCGTTTCGCACCCTCCGGCTTGACCTTTTTCTCCACGCTGATGGTTGCCCCTGAGATGTCCACTGCTATCAGCACACCGACCTTTTTCGTCCCGCTTTTCAGTAGCATCTCCACCTCATTACCGATGTTCTTCTGGTACTGGCGCAACACCTTGAAAGGGGAAGTGATACCAGCCGAACCCACCTCCAACTCATAGTCTTCAACATCACGATCTAAATGAGCCTCAATGTATTGACTCAGAGCCACACAGTCATCAATCGACACGCTATCGTCACTGTCTATCTCCACGACAATATAGTTGCCCGGCTTGATCGCTACATCTACCAAATAAGAATTGGAAGCCTGCAAATGTTCTTCCACTAATTGGGTCACTACCGCCTTTTCTATCATATTACCATCTATTTAGAACAAGCGGAGGGGACTCACCGCCCCCTCCGCAAGATTGCTTATCGACTGCAAAGATACAAAAAATCAATCACTTCCCAAATCTTTCCCTATATTTTTACAAAAAGATCACGGCTGATCCGTTTTACGCTTACAGATTGAGATAGTCCTTCAAAGCTTCCACGTAGGTGGCCATCGCCTCCCGTCCTGTCTCCGTGATTCGGCAGGTGGTGCGGGGCTTCTTACCCACAAAGTTCTTCTCCACCGCAATGTAGCCAGCCTCGCTCAGTTTGTCAAGCTGCACGCTGAGGTTGCCCGCCGTGGCGCCAGTCTTCTCCCGGATATAGACAAAATCGGCCTCTTCCGTGCCCAATAGAAGCGACATCACGGCCAGACGCAGCTGGGAGTGCAACAAGGGATCTAACTCTTTGAACATTTCGCCTTCAATTCACGATTCAACAAATGGCCGGGAATAATCATCATCTCCGCGAAGATCGCCCCGAAGAGCAACAGGCCATGATGAGAGCCGATCAGCAGGATACCGAAGGAGAGCAATGTGCCAATCGCCCCACACCACGCACTCGCCTTGTGCTTATTGACTAACCCCGTCAAGGTACACCCCATGCCCATTAAGAGGGGGATATAGAAATAGATGTTGATCTTTCCTTGAAGTGCCGGATAGTAGGAGAAGAGGGAAAGCAACAGAGCCACCACGCCGAACACGGTCCATATCTGCCCGGTGATGCGCTCCATGTAATTGCGTGCTCCACCCTCGGAACGATCTTTCCGAGAGAAATAGAGCGTGGGTGGATAGCATATCAGCGGCAACAAGAACCATATAAACTGGATAGTCCAATATGCATAGCGTTCAATCACATACCACATCACCAACGAGAGCAGCAACGTCATATAGCCCCAAATCAACAGGGGATAAGCGGCATGACGAGCGATGCGCTCACGAGATTCCTGGATCATCTGCGTGATGAGCTCCAAACTTTCCTTCTCCGATAGCTTATTCTTTTCCATATTTGATTGTAACGTGCTAATGATTCGTTTTCGTATATCCTTCACTTATTTTAAGCGATTGCGCTCAGCCTCGTTCGCACTGTCCAGTTTCCGCTTATCCACTCGCTTGCCACTCTGGAAGTTCCAAGTAAGCGAGAACTTGAACTGTCGGCCCACCGACCCCAGACGGGTATCGGTAAGGATATCATAGCCGGGCAAATGGCTCACGTAGCTATATTGCTGATCGAAAAGGTTATCCACCTGAGCGGTCACCAACAGGCGATCTTTCGCCAACTTCTTACGAACAACCAATCCCAACGTATGGAAAGGATCGATCTCAGCCGTGCCCGAATGCAAGCGGCTCTGCCCGGAGTAGCGAGCCTCGAAGCTAAAGCCTTGTGGCAAAGTGGCCGTGGCCGTCACGTTGGCGAATCCCAAATAGTGCGCCACGAACGGATCTCCCGCTTTTGCCCGGATGTCCTGCTTCACACCCGTCAAGTTGGCGTTCAGCTTCAGCCACGAGAATGGTTCGAACGGCAGGCTCAACGCCACGAACCAATGGTTCTCCCGGTCTTGGTTCAAATAGGTAATGTAGGAGGCATCGGGATTCTCGCTATCCACCAAGGCATTCTCTCGCACCAGGTTGTGATGCAGCGTACCACCTACAGACAAGGTGTAGCGATAGGCATAGACAAACGTGAGGCTAAAGCGATTGATATAGGTCGGATCCAACAGCGGATTGCCTACCACGTAGCTATACTCATTGCGCTGGATGCGATTGGGGTTCAAGGCCGAGAAGGCCGGTCGCTCGATGTTGCGGGCATACTGGCCGATCAACATATACCGCTTATAGGGATCGAAAGCCCGTGTCACGCTCACATTCGGGAAGAGATCGAAGTAATCTCGTTGCAGCTCACCCGCTTGGTCGGCCGTGTTGGCATACTCCAACCGAAGGCCCGCTTGCAAAGCCCAAGCTCCCCAATCACCCGAGAAGCTACCATAAGCTCCTGCGATATGCTCATGGTAACGCAACGCTGCCCCATAGCGAGCGATCGTCTCCCATAGCTGCTGCGCATTCAAACCCTCATAGACCGATCGGTCGTCCATCAAGGTATAGGTATATTTCGCACCCAACTGGTAGCCCAACTGGCGAGAAAGCTGCTTGCGAAAAGAGAAATCGGCCGTAGCCAAATCATAATCCGCATCCACCCGGCTGCGATAGGCCGTATCTTGGGTAGCGGTGGCCTGCTCGTAACGCACCCGCTGCAGATTATCCCCCGAGGAGGATTTACGCAGGTAGTTACCAATCACCTTCACCACCGATCCCTGCTGATCCAGTTTATGCACATAATTGGCAGTGGCTGAGAGTGTGTGATAATCCTGCCCTTGTGCGTATTGCCCCAAACTACGGATTCCCTCCGTGCCCTTTTCCAACCAAGAATCGTTTTCCGAATCCTGCTCACTGTGCTGACGTACATACTCCAGTTCCGCACCGACCGTGTTCATGGAGTCAATCTCCAGCATAGCGGCCAAACGCCCCGTGCCACCCCGACGTTGCTCCTCACCCGTCTGATGGGCTTTAAATTGCCGATCAGCCTGCTGGTAAAGGCGCAACTCGTCAGACACACCTTTGTCTTTGGGGATAAAATCGCCACTGCCCGAAGCCTCCAGATTCCAGCGGCCAACCCGTGCCTGCACAGCAGCCGAAGGGGTATAGGCATTCACGTCAGGAGAGAAGGAGGTGCCCATCGCTACATAGCCCTGCACACCGTTTTGTTGTCTACGGCGCAGCGAGATACGGATCACACCACCCCGGGTGGAGGCCTCGTATTCCGCCCCTGCAATAGGAATTACTTCTATGCTGCGAATATCATCGGCACGCAGCGAGTTGAGGTAGCGCACTAACGCCTCTCCCTCCAAACGCACCTCTCGTTCATCCACAAACACCTTCGTGCCCGAAGCGCCATTGATCGAGAGGCCATTGCTGGAGAGCCATACCCCCGGAGCCTCTCGCAGCAGCTCCGAGCCATCCTTGCCGGTCTGCGGCAGCACAGAGAGCACAAAGCGATCTCCCTTGCGCTCGATCTGCGTCGCTCGCACGACTACCTCACCTAAAGCCACCTGGCTCGTCGCAAAACGCAGCTCCAAGACCCCCTCTTGCGGCATCTCCACCACCTGCTGAATAGGCTCATAACCCACATATTGCACATGCAGCTCATACTGCCCCGGAGCAGCCTCCAAGGTGAAACAGCCCAAGCTGTCCGTCACCGCACCACTCACCTGCTGACCCGCCTGCAACAAGATCGCTGTCGCAAACTCCACCGGCTCGCCTTGCGCATCTCTCACACGGCCTTGCAGCCTTTTCCCGATCTCCTCATTAGCCATGCCCGGCAGCAGGACACCCACTAACAAACACACCACTAAAACCAACCGCTTCATCTTTAATCTCCTGTTTGACTGTTTATACTAAATCAGAAAATGGTTTATTTTATAAACTATAAACTGATTAAAAAAGCAAAGGAGCTGCGCATATCTCCTTTGCATACCGCGAATATAGAGCAGTTTATTTTATAAACCAAGGATTAGACGAAGATTTTTCAAGAAATCACTTTGCATAATGAAAACGCATCGAGAAAACGTAAACATAGACCTTATTATCACTCACTTTATAAATAATGCGATGTTCATCATTAATACGGCGAGACCATTTGCCTCTCAAATCCCCCTTCAATGGTTCTGGTTTACCTATACCTGTAAATGGATGCAGCAGAATATCCTCCAACAATAAAGAGATACGCTTCATGATCGCCGTGTTATGGGTTTTCTTCCAATAGTCACGATCTGCTATTGCTGATTCCAAAAGGATTAATTCCATAAGTCCTCAACTTTCATAGGTGTACCCTTGCCCTCCTCGATCTCTTGATCTCCCTTGCGCAAGAGATCAAGCATAGCCGATGAAGAAGAGATATAAGCTGTTTCATCTTCCGCATCAACGCTGTCCACGATCTTCACCCCAGCTATCCGAGAAAGCATCTGTTTTAGTTCATCCAAAACACACGGATTAGAAACTTGTAATGTTAATGTTGTCATTGTCATACCCTTTTATGATTCATCGCACAATGATACAATAAAAACTTCATACCTCCAACTATCTCGCTTTATTTTGTTTCTCTTGCCGTGATATGGAAACAACCCTGCTTGCGCTCATGCTTCACGTAGCAACGATCCGCCTTCTTCAAGTCACGGAGCACCATGGCAAGCACCATCTTGAGACGATCCCTATCAATGTTGAGTGTATCTTCCTCATCCACCTTCGTGAAGCGTGCCCACGAGACATCGAAAGTGGTACCATACTGATGAGCGGAGTTTTCCGAGGAGTTAGTGTTACGCTTCTTGAGGTTCTTCACGTCATCCACCGTGCGAGTCACGCTGGTCACCTTCACTTTATAGATTGAGGCATTCAGGTTACGCAAAGAATCTTGGAAGTTCCGGCCAATGTCCTCCAACAGCTTAGCCGCCTCGGGCACAAGATAGGGAATGGAATGGGTCAGCTCCTCCACCTCGTAGTATTTGTTCGTCTCAATCTCCTCCATCTGGCGAGAAGCATGTTCAGCCGCCTCTCTTGAGGGCACCGGCTCGATACCGATCTTCTGCGCCTCGGCCAAGTGCACCGGATTCAAGTCGTTGAAGTCACGATTATAACTGCCGTTATACCAAATCTTCTTCAACTCACCCCGCTTCTCCTTACAAGCCGGGCAGATTAACATGCAGGCCAGCAAGCCACACAAACCTATGATACCCCATATCTTTCTACCGTAAATTCTTTTCATGTTCCTGTCTCCTCTTTTTGTATGCAAAGATAGCGCATCCTTTTCACCCCACCAACACTTGTCCCGTATCTTGTGGTTCGATTCCTATCTGCAGAAGGCCTTTAGGGCAATCAGTCAGCGAAGTCGCCAAAGCCTCCCTATCGCCTACCACGAGGAGAAAAAATTTTTTACCTCACGAGGGAAAAAATAAAAATGTTGCTTTGTTGCCTGTTGCCTACCTAAATTTTGTATATACCCGGATTCTTCACCCTGCGCCGACCTTCCCCGATCTACTTTCCCCCTAAAGGCCTTTACAGGAAGAGCAGATAAGAATGAGCCACTCTTTCTATACTTATTAGTTTTTTAGGAAGGATATATACTTATATATATATCGCGCGATATACTGAAAGTAAGGTAACGGGTAACAAGGCAACATTTCCACTCAACCGCTTTCAGGGATATGCAAAATTAATGCGGGTAACAGGTAACAAGGTAACATTTCCGCTCCGTCCCGATCAGTGCCTTTCCCTGAAAAAAGTTGAGTGAATGCAAAATTCAAGCCGGTAACAGGTAACAAGGTAACATTTCCGATCAACCGCCTTCAGGGAAAGACAGCCCAGCAAACCCGTGATTCAATTGAATGCAGGCCTTAAAAACCGATGTTCTACCTATATCAGGGTTTATATGACTTTATTCAATCAAGACCAGGGATAAGAGAATTTCATTCAACTATCCTCTGGTTTATAGTAGGAATCCATTCAACGTTTTTCAGGGAAAGACACATATTTTGATTTGCAACACTAAGATAGGTGAAAAATCTGACATGGCAAAATCCTGAGCAACTTTTTGTTGCTCAGTTACTTAAAAAGTTATATTTGTAATAGTGTTGCGGAATTAAGGATATAAATAGATATCTGGTTGTTCATTATTTTTCTTTCACCTTCGTTCATTCCCTCGGAAATACTAATAATGAACCTGAGCAGTTCGGACAGTATTGTATCTGCCACAATGCTCTACAAACAGCCTCATTAGGGAATATAAAAATGAGCACTGAATATCAAGCACTATTGATTAAGAAGTCCGTTGCAAAAGTACAAAAAATTGATTTTTGAACAAATAAAGTCAAACTAATTGTCATGTTTCGACCGAAAAAGTGTAGAGATGGCTTGATTATTCGTCCGGGAAAATGTATGTTTGCGGGTGACCCAAATATGGTTTCATTTACCGTTACTGAATCCTTTTTGCTTGCAGGCATCAATCAAGGGGGCAATCACCTCGTCGTAGGCTTCATAGATGGGGGAGAGATCGAAATTGTGATAGGCACTATCCCGATTTGTTGGATAGGTCTGATTTGGAGATTATCCACGGTTTCGCCCAGGACAATGAGATGTAGGGCACTTGATGCTGTTTCCCTAACACAACGATCCGGACCAGATCCCGAAAAAATTCTTTACCTTTGCTGCTAAATTTCTAAACCCTGCGTATTATGAGCAAAACAAACTTTATACTATTAGCAGCGCTACTTACCGCATGCGCATCCAAGGAGGCAACTACCCTGGTCGAACCCTTACAACCTCAAAGCTCCGTCATCGAGCTACGTAACGTCACTATCCCTGCCCATTTCACCCGGAGCGACTTTGATTGGGAGAGGCAGACCCTGACCCTGCAACCCTTCAGCATGGATTTGTATTCCTCAGAAGCCATCCGTCGTATGAAGCCGGGTGACCGGTTTCTGTTCGATAGCGACACGTTGACCGTCGAGACCGTTGAATTTGATGGCGACTATGTGCTCGTCAATAAAGGAATCGAGGAGGGTGGAGCCGACCTCCGTCAGGAGGAGAACGGTTGCTACCGTGGTGTAATCTGGGATGACTACGCTACCTTCACTCCCTTGGACGCTGTCACGCTTCCGCTATCCGACACTTGGACGCTCACCGATTGCGGCGAAAACCCCACTGATCCGTCCATCGAGGTAACAGCGGATCACCAAACCTATTTGGATGCCCTGCCCGACTACAATGAGCAGTTTTCACCGCTGAATACCTTGGTAGAGATCCAGAACGGCCAGATTGTATCCATCGCAAGAAGATGGATACCCTAATCGTCAACTGTATGGAATACATTTTGGAGAATCAGCTTAACTCCTATAGGACCTTTCGGAGGTATGTTGAGTCGTATGCATCCGGTTGCCGCACGGTTGTTGCGCTCATACGCCGTCGAGCTGCCTTGAGTCCTGCCGCTGTTGCCGTGGTAGATAAAACATCGGCGTTGAGTTATGAAGAGCTTGACCGCCAATCAGACGCATTGGCCATACGCCTGCGCCAGAATGGAGTAGGTGCCGGTAAATATGTGGGCATTATGCTCCCACGCACCAAGGAATATATCGTGGCCATAATGGCAACTCTCAAGGCCGGTGGCACTTATGTTCCACTCGACGCAGCCTGCCCAAGAATCCGCCTCAATACGATTGTGACGCAGTCGTCCATGAGTTGCCTGATCATACGTGGTGGAAAAATACCCACGTGGGATGCGCAACCGGTTCAGTCGGTTATAGATATGGAAGATATGTCCTATGCAAGCCCGGGGTGTGCGTGTGCGCCCGACTACAGTGAGGAGGTCGGAGCAGCGTGCCTGATGTTCACATCGGGTACTACAGGAGAGCCCAAAGGCGTTATCATCAGCCACAGATATATCAAGTCGCTTGCCTTGTACGGCTCAAGGCTGTTCCAGCTGACCGAGCGTGACCGCGTGATGCTACATCCGAGTTTTGGGGTAATCGCATCATTTGGCAATATCTATCCTGCACTGATATCTGGCAGTAGCGTGCATATCATCAGCGATGACCTGCGCCACGATATCATGGCATTACGGAGATACATCGTCCATGCCGGCATCAGTGGCGGAGTGCTCTACACGGCCATAGGATCGCAACTGCTCGATAGTAGATTGACCAGTATGCGGTGGATGATGATGGGTGGCGAACCATTGGTGTCGCCAAGCATACCAGCAGGGATGTCGGTTTATATCTGTCTGGGGTGTACCGAGGGGCTGTTCATTGCCCATAGCCAAATTGGAGCTGGGGAGCACAAGGGCGTTATGGCCTTGACAACGCCGGCTGCGTGCAATGTGACCTTACTTGTCGATGCGGCCGGCAATCCGGTGAAGCAGGGTGAGATAGGGGAGATAGCGATTACGGGAGATGTGGTTGCCGACGGCTATGTGGATGATAGGCAGGCGACAGGCGCGAAGTTTGGCTCGAGTCCGCTGATAGCCGGACGTACCCTGTATCGTACTGGAGATTTGGGACGAATCAACGACCGTGGAATGCTCGAATACTGTGGGCGTGCCGACCGGCAAATCAAAGTGAGTGGTTATCGCATCGAGCCGGCAGAGGTAGAGGCTGCGATTCTTGGCTTTGGGGGAGGTATTGTCGGCACCATAGTGGCGGCTGTAAATATCTGTAATACCAGGCAGTTATGCGCATGGTATGCTTCGGAGCGGCCGATTGCAGCCTCCAGTATAAAAGATCATGTAAGTCGGCTGTTGCCTGCTTATATGGTTCCGAAGTATTATGTCCATACACCGAGTCTGCTGACAGGCAATGGTGACAAGATTGACATAGCGTCGCTCCCGCTTCCCGAAATTGCCAGTGATGAGATCGTGCCGCCGCGTGATATGGCAGAAGAAAAGGTACTGGCTATGGTGAAGCGTGTGCTGGGGTGTGATCAGATCGGTGTCACCACCGACTTGGTAACAGTGGGGCTGACGTCACTTCAGGCAATGTATATAGCCACTTGTATGGAGGAAGAGCTGCAACTGACGCTGCACACATGGCAGATGTTGGGGAAGAGGTCGATACGCCAGTGGCTTGCTGAAGCCCGTCACACTGGGCATGTTGTGCACACCTATCCTGCCCGACGCTTTTATCCGCTGCTTGCAGGACAGTGGCGTATCTATCATGAAATGCTTGATGACCCCTATAATGCCAAGAATGGCACTTTTCGCCTGATATTCATGCCGGCAATGACCGTTTCCCGACTGGCCGCGGCTGTGGAACGTGTGATCGAAGCTCATCAGTCGTTGGGAGTGAGGATCGTACTGCACAAGGGTGTTCCCATGATGGAACGAAGCGACTCTGCCAAGCCTGATGTGGAAGTCTATGAGGTGGCGGAAGACTGGGACAGCCATGAATGTGCAAGGCATTTGAAGCCATTCTTTATTTCAGAAGAAAGTAATCCACTTGTGCGCATTGTCGTGATTGGCAAGCCGTCGGGAGCCTATTTGCTGATACACTGCGCCCATATCATCTACGATGGAGCATCTCTACAACTATTTCTCGATGATTTGATTGCCGCCCTTCAGGGTAAAGCCCTGCAACCGGAGCCTGTCACCCTTTTTGATGTGTCACTTCAAGAGGCAGCGTATGCCGGCACTGCCCAAGGAGTGAGGGATCAGGAATACTACCGGCAATTGTGTAGCGGGTGCACTGCCATCACCGAGTTGCAGCCAGGCAAAGACCTATCAGGCTCAGTCGGTTTTAGCTACGACACCGGGCTGGTAGATGCCTATTGCCGAAGCAAGGCAGTCACCGCAAGCAGCTTCTGGACGACCACTATGCTGCGGGCATTACACCGGGTGACGGGGATTGGCGATTTGGCGGTGTGCACATTCTCAAGTCGGCGGTCTGCGGCGGAATGGAGGCGTACCAGCGGTATGCTGCTGAGGTTACTGCCGATCGTGAGCCACAGCCGGGACCAAGAACCGGACGCAGCCATGCGCGAGCTCCAGGACCAACTGACTGCCACCCTGCAACACGAACAATACCCATTTTGCAAGATACAGTACACGCTGAACCTGCCCTTCAGTTTCTTGTACATCTATCAAGAAGGCCTGGCGCGATTGCACTATCCGGAAGACTGGCACGAGGTGAGTGTGGCAGTGCCACACGATGAAACGCGAATATGTTGCGTGCAGGTGTTCCCTTATGCCACGGGCACAAAGGTATGCATTGAATATAATGGAACATCATATAGCCGTAGCGGAGCGCAGCTTCTGGCAGATAAGTGGCAATCTGTCGTGTGTGAAATCATCAATAAACATTTAAAAACAACTGAGAATTATGGAACACAGGAGAATTGACATAGCCACTAATTTCAATGACCTTTATGTGAAGCAGGGTGCCACAATGATACTGTCTGCACTGGCAACCAATCCCGACAGGGACATCTATGTGCACGTATTCACCGATGCACTCTCCGATACAAACGTAGGTCTGTTGCAGCAGACGGTGCAAGACCGGCGCGGCCAAGTGATCGTCCACCCGATAGGGGATGACCTGCTTGGGCAATTCCCGGAATGCCATTACCTGAATTTTGCCCGAGTTTTGTATGGACGGTTGCTGATGCCTCAGATGCTGGATACCGAGATAAAGCGTGTACTTTATCTCGATGCTGACACCATCGTTGCCGGTGATATTTCAGAACTATGGGAAACCGACTTGCAAGGCAAGACGATAGGCGTGGTGCCCGACATGCTGCATTGGAACCGCCCCTTACTGCATCAATACACCGACATAGATGTGAGTGATGTCTATTTCAATGGAGGAGTGATACTCTTCGACTTGGAGCGGTGGCGGGCTACCCATGTCACAGAGCGGTTGATGCGATTTGCGGTAGCCCCACCGTGCAAGATATTTTTTGCCGATCAGGACCTGCTCAATATCGTGCTCGAACACGAAAAATATGAGTTGCCGCTGAGGTGCAATGCGCAAGAGGGCTTTTTCGGAGATATGCCCGATGTTCCGGCAACGGTGTGCCGACAGCTACGCCAAGCGGCATTGGATCCGTTGATCGTCCATTTTTTAGGGTATGAGGAAAACCGACCGTGGAATGAAAGCTGCACTCACCCGTTGCGGCATCTGTGGAGAAGATATTATGCGCTCACACCATGGGGCTTAAAGAATATTTCACCGAAAATTGATAAGTAATGATGAGATTTTGTTCTATAACTACAGATAGCTCCCTTATGCGTGCCACGTTTTGGCGCTATATCTTTCCTACGTTGATATCATTTATGTCGTCGGCGATCAATGGCGTGATTGATGCTGCCATTGTAGGGCATCTGGTGGGTCCGTCGGGATTGTCGGTTATCAATATGTGCATGCCGATCAAAACGGGTTTGGGTGGAACAGGCTGCCAAAATCTTTCATGGCCGAAAACACCGCATTCCTTCTGCTGACTGCATTGATACGCAATTTCTACAAAGGCATAATGGCAAAAATTGATGTCAAAGATTTCGGGCTCAAGGCTACGAGCCGCATTAAGGCTTTTGTGTTCAAGTTCATATCGGTGCCGGCCAAGTGGGTCAAGACCGCAAGGCAACACGTGCTCAATGTCTATACCGACAATCGTGCCTACGCCGGACTATTCCCGGAAGCCTATGGCTGATGCTACAGATTTTCATCAACAGCGTATTGCCTCAAGCCGCATCGTGGGGTAAGGGGCAACTGTGCACATCTGCGGCGATTTGAAGCTCAATTCCCGCCATCGGCATAACTAATCTGATCAAATCCCAACCCATTAAGCCGCAACAAACGAAGTTGCGGATTTGAGGGAGAAAATATCCTTTTGACTTTTAATAATATCTGGTTATGAAATCAATTACAGTTATCCGAACTTCAGATTTGAGTTTACCTCATTCGGTACGCTCATACATAGACGGCTGTGCGCATGAATACTCCGAGACTGATCCTTGGACAAAAATTGCGCAATTAGCTTATCGACTAAAGCGTGGAGCAAATCTATTGTCTGATTTTTTGGAAGACATAGATCATTGGCAGGTGCAACTGTTATGGAGTAATACTCTACGCACTTACTTCTTCATCGTTAATAATGCATAAATATTGGGTTGTATACGTTTTTTAATGTATTGCACCTTATCTTTGCTTATCGGAAATCATCCATAACCAAAGTAATAGAAATAGAAAATGGCAAAGAGCAAAAAAGACTTTACATTACTTCTCATTGCGCTCTTTTGCAGTTCTTTGGCTCATGCACAAAAGCAAGTTCCTGTAGAACGGAAAGATTCCATTGACAATGGAAGTAATATAATAAAGATAGTTGGAAATCATTCCAACAAGGGTGCTGCCAACAACGCTCTCGACGTGTTGAGTGGTCAGGCTGCTGGTGTCAATGTGACATCCAACGGTCTGGATCGTATGGCTATGCTCAATAGTGTGCGAGTACGTGGTACAACCTCCATCATCGGAGGCAATGACCCTTTAGTGCTGATTGATGGTGTCACTTCTGACGTACTTACCCTATCAACCATCTATCCTGCAGACATCGAGAGTTTTCGTATATTAAAGAATGCTGCGGAGACCGCCATGTATGGTTCACGTGGAGCGTCTGGTGTTATAGAGGTGAAAACCAAAAAAGGCTCAGGACGAGGATTCCAAATCTCGTATGAGGGTAATGTGGGATTCAAGCAGATGTACAAACACCTGGAGATGCTCAATGCTGCTGAATATGTTGCAACGGCAAAGGCATTGGGTATCTATTGCAACAACGGAGGTTTCAATACCGATAACTACAAGGTGATAACACGCACGGGTATGGTGAACAATCATTACCTTGCATTCAGCGGAGGTACGCCACAGTCAAACTATCGTGCATCTTTCGGAGTAATGGACCACAACACCATCATCAAGAAGATGGACTATAACGTTTTTGTTGCCAAAGTTGATGTGACCCAGAAAGCCTTCAATGACAGACTAACCGGAGAATTCGGAGTTTTCGGCTCGTCATTTAAAAACCATGACATCTTTGATACGCAGATGCTGTTTTATTCTGCAGCATGCCAGAACCCAACTTTCCCTGCTGGTACTGACGAGCATGGAAACTGGCTGAAAAACGAATCTGCAATGTTTATCAACCCACCCGGGATATTGCTTGAAGAGAAAAACGACTCCAAGGATTTGAACTTTGACGCGCACATAAAGCTGAGCTACGATTTCAATAAGAACTGGCATGTATCCACCTTCGGCTCTTACCTGTATGGCTCTACCGAGAACGGACAATTCTGTCCGACATGGGTATGGGCACAAGGCAACGTGTACCGTGGAGAGTTCAAGAAAGAGGAATGGCTTGGCAATGTATCTCTTGATTTCAACAAGGAGTTCGGCATACATAAGGTCTCTGCTGGAGTAAGCAGTGAATACAGAAAATTGAGAAAAACTGCTTTCTGGGTGTATGCCAAGGGAATACCTACAAACGATTTTCATTACGACAATCTGGGTGCTACAGCAGCCCGTCCATACGGTGGAACAGAAAGTACATACGAAGACCAATCTCTGGCTTCTGTAATGGGAAGCATTACTTATAATTTGCTTGATAGATATACATTAGCGGTAAATGCTCGCGGTGACGGATCGTCAATGGTAGGTGACAACAATACATGGGGCTTCTTCCCATCTGTATCATTCACTTGGGACATGAAGAAGGAAAGCTTCCTTGCCAACATAAAACCGCTGTCAATGCTTAAACTCCGCACTGGTTTGGGACAGGCGGGCAATCTTGGCGGTATCTCCGCCTACACAACCATGAACACCGTAAGGCAGACTGGCATTGTTCCGGTAAAGAGTTCTCCAACAGTAACCCTTGGTATGGTAAGAAACAACAATCCTGATTTGAAGTGGGAAACGAAGACAACGTTTAACCTCGGTGCGGACTTTGGTCTCTTTGCCAACAGGCTTATGCTTACAGCGGAGTATTACTATTCAAAGACCACCGACATGCTCTACGCCTATGAGGTTCCGGTTCCACCATTCGCATACAATACATTGCTGGCAAACATTGGCTCTATGTCAAACCGCGGATTTGAACTGGGGTTGTCCGTGCAGCCAATAAGCAAGAAGGACCTGGATCTTAACATCAATATGAATCTGTCGTTTCAAAGCAACAAACTCATCTCGCTAAGTGGAGATTACAAGGGAATGAGCATGTCGGCAGCAAACATCACCGCTATTGGATCATTGGATGGTGCTGGTCAAAACGGCGGCGACAACAACGTGGTCTATCAGATAGTTGGACAGCCGCTTGGCGTTTTCTACCTACCCCATTGCAAGGGACTTGTCAAGAACAAGAACGGCAGCTATTTTTACGACATAGAGGATCTTGACCATAATGGCAATGTGGACTTAAGCGATGGAGGCGACCGATACATTGCAGGCCAAGCCACACCAAAGGTGATCCTTGGCTCAAACATCAGTTTCAGATACAAGAATTACTATATCTCCATACAGATGAATGGAGCATTCGGGCACAAGATTTTCAATGGAACAGGACTGGCTTACACAAGCATGGCTTGCTTCCCAGACTACAATGTCTTTAAGGATGCTCCAAAGAAGAACATCATAGACCAGAGAGTCTCTGACTACTGGCTTGAAAAAGGTGACTACCTGAACTTCGAGCATCTGACAATAGGCTACAATGTGCCTTTGAGGAGCAAGCTTATTCGTTCCTTGCGTGTATCATGCAACATTAGCAACATTGGAACAATCACCGGATATAAAGGTTTGACACCAATGATAAATAGCTATGTTGTCAACAGTACGATGGGTATTGACGACAAGCGCAACTATCCATTATACCGTACTTACTCATTGGGACTGAGTGTACAATTTTAAAACGAAAAGAGTATGAAGACTATTATTAAATACATATTAGCAGCACCGTTAATGCTTTGTTTCAGCAGCTGTCTGGATGAGCATCCCAAAGACCAGCTGGACCAGGAGGCAATCTACAACAATGCTGATAATATATACAAAAACGCAGTAGCTTCCCTGTACAACTACATAGGGAGCAATCAGGAGTCGGAAGGGCTTCAAGGAACTTGCCGGGGTATTTACGACTACAATACCTTGACCACTGACGAGGCAATGAATCCAATCCGTGGTGGAGACTGGTATGATGGCGGTTTGTGGGAGAACATGTATCAGCACAAATGGAATGCCAATGATATTAATTTATATAATGTATGGAAATACCTCTTCAAGGTAATTGTTATATCTAACCAGTCGCTTTCTATCATTGATAGCCATCAGACTCTGCTTTCAGCAGAACAGACAAGAGATTTCACGGCAGAGGTAAGAGCTGTACGAGCCTTGTTCTACTATTATGCGATGGATATGTTCGGGCGTGTTCCTATCGTGACATCATACGACGTGAAATTGGAGCAGGTAACGCAAAGCGAAAGAAGTGAGGTGTTCAAGTTTATTGTTGACGAGTTGCAGGATGTTGCCCCACAGCTCGCCGATGAGCATTCCAACAAGGAGGGGAACTATTACGGACGTGTGACACGCCCTGTCGCAAACTTCTTGCTTGCAAAGCTTGCCTTGAATGCGGAAATATATACGGATGATAACTGGACCGACGGCAAGCGTCAGGACGGGAAAAGCATTTACTTCAATGTGAATGGTGAGAAAAAGAACACTTGGGAAACCTGCATCTGGTATTGCGAGCAACTGCGACAAGAAGGCTATGAGTTGGAGAACGACTACGCATCGAACTTTGCGGTTCATAATGAAAGTTCCAAGGAGAACATCTTCACAATCCCTTTGGACAAGAACTTATATTTGAACGAATACCACTATCTTTACCGCTCACGCCACTACAAACATGGCGGAGCTTATGGCGGTTCTTCCGAAAACGGCACATGTGCAACTGTTTCAACCGTCAAGGCTTTCGGTTACGGAACGGACAATGTTGACAATAGATTCAAGATAAACTTCTATGCTGATACCGTGCTTGTTGACGGAAAAAAGATATATTTGGACAACGGGAAGACGTTGGTGTACATGCCGCTTGAACTGAAACTGAACCTCAGCGACAGCCCATATAAACAGACGGCAGGCGCTCGTGTAGGCAAATACGAGGTTGATCGAACCGCCTATTCGGACGGACGGCAGGTTGACAACGATATCGTCCTTTTTAGATATGGTGACGCGCTGTTGATGGAAGCCGAGGCGAAAGTTCGCAATGGCGAAGATGGTTCAATAGAGCTGAACGCTATAAGAGACCGAGTAGGAATGCCTCATGTGGAAGCCAATTTGGACAACATTCTAAAGGAGCGTCTGCTGGAATTGGTTTGGGAAGGTTGGAGACGTCAAGATCTCATCCGTTTTGGCAAATATACCAAGGCATATGATCAAAGAACTCCATTAGAAAAGGAGTCTACCGGGTTTACAACGGTTTTCCCAATACCACAAAGATGTCTGGATTTAAACAAGAAATTAAAACAGAATCCAAGTTATTGATATAGTTGCCATAAGCTTTTCATTCACATGAAATCATTTTAAGGTAATAAGGGTTCAGGATCCTGGGCAGACATATTATAATAGCGTTACCTACCCAAGAAATGCTAATGCTGGTTGTTGGTACATACATGATTATGGCGTTGACTTGACTTTTGAAAGTAATGAGAAACAGAAATTTGGTGGTGGCATCCTCATAAGAACAGTTGAAGACAATTATGGCAATGTCTTTAACGGTCCAGTGAAATGCGTCAATGAAATGTAGGAAGAAGCAGTTTGCGCATTTAAGGAAACTGCCCCAAACCCTGTAGTTATTCCAGAGAAACGAATAATAGAACTTGACGAACCTACACTTCGCATAGCTGTTGGTAAAGATGACTCTCACAAAAAACTTTGGCGTTTCACAGTAAAAGGAAAGAAAGTAAGCAAGTGAAATCATCTGTTCTCATAGGACTTAGCAGGCATCGAATCGGCGTGGATGGCGAAGGTGCGACAACACTTGTGGCATTCCACGGATGCCCTTTACGATGTCAGTATTGCCTGAATCCTAAAGCTCTATCTCCAAATGGGGTATGGAAGAGATATACTCCCGAAGAACTGTACAATCATGTGAAGCAGGATGATCTCTATTTCCGTGCAACTGGAGGCGGAGTGACATTCGGTGGTGGTGAACCATTGATTTCATGCAAAGAGATACTGCACTTTCAAAAGATATGCAGGGATAAAGGGCATGATTGGAAAATTACCATCGAAACCTCGCTTAACGTTCCAAAAGTATTTGTGGAAGTATTAGAAGGAATTGTTGACCAATGGATAGTGGACATCAAAGACATGAATCCCGAAATCTATAGGGCATATACTGGGAAGGATAACGCACAGGTCATCATCAATCTCCGTCACCTTCTTGGTAGCAAGGCGAAGATAACAGTCAGAGTACCGTTGATACCATCGTTCAATACCGAGGCTGATGTAGAGCATAGCATTGCCATCCTTCAAAAGATGGGAGTTCGAGACATTGATAGATTTACCTACATAATAAGAAATCATTAGACATGGAAACAGGAAAAAGAATTTGTCAAGCACTGAAGAATATTCGCAAACGCATAGCAGATGCAAACGAGATTCCTTTTGAAATAGAAGAGTGTACCCACAAAGGCGATTGCCCCGGTACTTGTCCCAAATGCGAGTCTGATCTGCGTTACCTGATGGAATCCATTAACCAACGGGAACAGGAAGGAAAACCTGTTGTTGTAGATGGTTTGATGAGTGAAGTGGCATTGCATCAAGCTTTTGACATCAAACCTATTTGTCCGGAAAGTCCCCAAGAACCAGAAGAATTTGTCTTACAGGGTATGCCTGTACCTCCCAGTGAACCTATGGGGCTGATGGGTGACATTGCAGCTCCGTCAAACTCAGATTTTGCAGCAATCATTGCAAGAAAACTATTGGCAAAGACGGAAGGTAACATCGTCTTCTCGCCCGTTGGCTTATGCCGTATGCTTGAAATGCTTCAGGAAGGTATGAATTATGATAGCTCTATCTATGAAAAGGTTAATCAACAAGAGTTTCGGATTTAGGTTGAGAGGATAGATTTGGGCATAAAAAAGGCTTTGAGGATTTCCGTATGTCACGGAAATTTAGTAATTTAGAGGAGACCAAACAACTAATTACAATCACTCAAAGCCATGAGCAAAATTACAAAAATTCCATCGGAGATCCGCAACTTTTTCACGGGAAAACGAATCAATCCCGCATTTTCCAAGTTTATGACCCTCCTTGAGGGGATGAGGATTTCAGACAAGGATCTCGGAGGGAAAAAACGTGAGAACTGTCAGCTTACCAACCTTCAACTTTTCCAGATCATATTGATTCTGCCGTTTATGGCCGTCCCGGGGTTTTCTCATTATGCCGGATCGTCAATCTCGAAACTGTTCGGGGGTAAGAAGGACATCCTCTATTCGTTTATGGCCAAGGACAATATAGACTGGCGCAACATCATCTGGCACATCGCCTGTCATCTCATCAAGGCCGTGACCATAAGGAAAGACTATCAAAAGAGCCATCTTCCGGCAGTGCTTATTGTGGATGATTCCGACCTGCCGAAGACCGGATTGCGGATGGAGTGTATTGGCAAGATATTCTCGCACGTGTTTCAGCGGTGCATTCTCGGCTACAAGCTGCTGGCCCTGTGCTGGAGCGACGGCCGCTCGCAATTTGTCGTGGACTTCTCGATTCACGGCGAGAGAGGGAAGGTCGATGGCAAGGAACAAGGTCTTACGGCCCGGCAGCGCGAGAGGCGCTACAACCGCAAGTGTGACAGCGACTGCCAGACCGAAAAACGCAAGGAAGAGTATTTCGTATCCAAGCTTGAGCGCCTGAAGAGCATGGTGAAGAGACCATTGGAGGATTGTTCGCCGATATATATGAAGGCGTACACGAGCTCACCGTAGTGGAAAAGATCTGGTCAATCATTATTGATGTTATAGCAATCGTGGCTGAGATTTTTACCATTGACGAGAACGAATTGATGGAGCAAATTATACGGGATAACCGCAGACTCAAGGCCATGCAACTGATCGCTCAGACTGCATAAAACCTAAATCCGAAACTCTTATACTTCACGCTTACAGCACATAAAATGTTACCTTGTTACCTGTTACCTGCTTGAAATTATATATATACCCCTTGCCAAACGATATTGGTCTCCTATTTTTCAAAAAAATAGTTATCCGCTTGAAATATCGGCTGCACCTTTTCTGCTCTATTTCTTGGAAGTATCGTTTGATTTTCGTACTTTTGAAGCGTGACAAGTGTATTTTTGATCAAATACTGACGATATGAGCCGATTCAAGTACCCCGTAGATACTGACCAGTTTCAGCAAATTCGTGAGGATGGCAAAGTGTATGTTGACAAGACCGACTTCATGTTTGACCTTGTCGATAAATATAAATATGTCTTCCTCGCCCGTCCCCGTCGTTTCGGCAAGTCGTTGCTATGCAATACTTTCAAGGCTTATTTCCAAGGCCAGAAAGAGCTGTTTGAGGGATTGAAAATCATGGACTTGGAGCAGGAATGGAAGACCTACCCTGTGCTGCATTTCACCATGAGTGGGCTGAAGAACCTTAAGGTGAGCGAGGCGAAGTCAAAGTTAGAGACGATGATTCGTGGTTACGAGCGCATTTATGGATGCGACCCGCTGTCTATAACTCCAGGTGACCGTTTTCGTGACCTTATCCACAATGCAAACAAGCAAACGGGCGAGCGTGTGGTCGTTATCCTCGACGAATACGATTCGCCTGCGATGCGATTGCTCTACGACACAGAGCAGTTGGAAGCCATGCGCATGATGCTCCGCGAGTTCTATCAGGTGCTGAAGGACGAGGGTGCCTATCTGAAGTTTGTATTTATCACTGGAGTGACGAAGTTTTCCCAGATGAGCATCTTCTCGGAGCTGAACAACCTGAAACAAATATCCATGTTTGACGACTATTCAGGTCTGTGTGGCATTACCCAAGAAGAGCTCAACACCGTCTTGCGTCCTTGTGTGGAGGATTATGCCGAAGGTCTTGGCATCAGCATAGATGAGGCATACGCCGTGCTCAAGAAGAACTATGACGGCTATCATTTCTCCGAGAACAGTCAGGATGTCTATGCTCCATATAGCCTTTTGAATGCACTCAACGACAAGGCAACCAGTCACTACTGGTTTGAGTCAGGCACATCGGCATCGCTCATCGAGCATCTCAAACATTTCCCCGGTTTCAACCCCCTCGACTTTGATGGTGTAGAGTTGTCGTTGGAGGAGTTCAATGTGCCCTGCGAAAACGCCTCGACACCTGTCCCGATGCTTTATCAGAGAGGCTACTTGACCATTGATTATTATAATAAGGAGGATGATGTCTATGTACTTCACTTCCCCAACTACGAGGTGCGCCAGGGCATGGTGTATAGCTTGACAAACTATTTGATGGATATATCCGATTGGGACAGAAATGCCACCATACTGGAAATGGCCCGTGCCCTGAAACGGGGCGACCTGCCTTCGGCACTGACCGAACTTCGCTCCTACATCGCCTCCTTGCCCTACGACATCATCACCCGCAAGGAGTGGATGGCGAAGAAGAAAAAGGAGGCGTTCTACAAACTGCTGATGTATGTGGTGTTCTCCCTGCTCAACAGCAAGGTGGATACGGAGGTGAAGAGCGTGCTGGGGTGGGCCGACGTGGTGATCAAGACCCGGAACGACATCTATGTGCTCGAACTGAAGGTGGACGACACGGTGGATCATGCCTTGGCTCAGATAGACTCCAAGGGCTATGCCATCCCCTACGAAGCCGACGGTCGCACCGTGACCAAATGCGGTGTGACTATATCCTCAGAGGCTCGAAACATCGTGCATTGGCGGGCAGTGGATAAGGATGGCGAGGTCATCGACGAGCAGACGTTCTGATTCCGCCTTTTCACGGCCTTGCGTGTCGGGATGACGTGCCATCCCATTTCACCCATTGCGCAACTATTTTTCCTTAACAGAGAAAAAATCTTTGTCTAACTGGGGGAGTTGTCAAACTTTTTCTACCTTTGCCACCGCTTAGGTGATGCGCTTTTTAGGTCAGACAAGAAGCGTATGAAGAGGGAATCCGGTGAGAATCCGGGACAGTGCCCGCTACTGTAAATCCCTAAATGAGGTGGAGAGTTATCCACTCTTTTGCCACTGTCTGCCCAACGGCAGACGGGAAGGCGAACTCTCCAAGGGAAAGTCAGGAAACCTGCCTAAGCTGTAAAGTAAAACGATAATCCCGGGGTCAGGACTATTTTTACAAAACAGCATATATATACAATGAAGAAGTATTTTTTCATGTGGCTTGCCTTATGCTTTTGCATAGGTGCTCAAGCCGTGCCGGAAGCGGAGGATGCGCTGTTCGGCCATTTGCGTCCAGGAGAGAAGGGCGCTGTGTTAATGGTACATTTCGGCTCGACGTATGACGAGACGAGGGTGAAAACGTATGACGCACTCAACGAGGCGATGCGAGCGGCTTTTCCCGGTATTGAGCAACGGGAGGCCTACACCTCGCGCATCGTGATCAAACGGTTGAAAGCAAGAGGTATTGAGAAGCAGAACCCGGTAGAGGCTTTGCAGGCGCTCCAGCAGGAGGGTTTCACGCATGTATTGGTGCAATCGTCAAACATCATCGACGGCACGGAGATCACCGTCCTGCGTCAGGAGGTGGAACAGATGAGTGCCCATTTCAAGCAGATCCGGATCGGCAAACCGTTGCTGTACAGCCCAGCGGATTATGAGCGTGTCGTAGAGGCTCTGGCTCCCAAAGCATTGGAGGGAGGCGCAACAATCTTCGTGGGACACGGCACCTCCTCCCCCAACACCGCCCAATATGCCATGTTGGATTACATGTTGAAGGCCACCGGCCATGCGGATATGCATGTGGCGACGATCGAGGGCTACCCTACAATGGAGACGGCAGAGGCCTTGATCAAAGCTTCCGGACGTAAAAAAATCCGTTTGATTCCTTTCCTCTTCGTCGCAGGTGATCATGCGAACAACGACATTGCGGTAGAGTGGAAGGAAGCTTTGACAGCCAAAGGCTATGAGGTAGAGCCTCTGATGGAGGGCTTAGGCGAGAATGAAGCGATCCGGAAACTGTTTATCGAGCACGCTCAAGCAGCCGCAACCACTCCTTGGCGCAGTGCAGCGGAGGAGAAGAAAGCTTTTATCCAAAATAATCCCTAAAATAATCGATCTTTAAACTATACATATCTATGAAAACCATCACGAAACTGATTCCGTTGGCTTGCCTGTCGATTTTCTTCGCACAAGCCCAAGAGAAAAAAGCATATACCAATTTCGCAGATACCACCTTCAACATACAGGAGGTAGTAGCCACCGCACACTACAAAGCACGCCCGCAAATCACGAAGTTAGACGTGCCCATGACCTACCTGCCCATCTCGGTGAGCAGCCTCAACGCCAGCAGTTTGGAACTGCGTGGCATTCGCAACATGCAAGATGCCGTCCGCTTCATGCCAGGCATCCGCATCCAAACCAGCTACGGAGCCTTCCAGCAGATATCCGTGCGTGGCTTCGACCATGCGGTGATGATGGTAGATGGCGTGCGTGACGAGCGTTCGGCTATCAACAACTCCTATCCCATCGGCGACCTGTCGAGCGTAGAGTCTATCGAATTGCTGAAAGGCCCAGCCTCCGTGCTCTATGGTCACTCCGCCGTGGGTGGAATCCTTAACATCGTGCGTAAATCACCCAGTGCAAAGCCTACGGTCAATGCCCGCTTAGCCTATGGCAGCTACGAGAACAAGGAGGCGACACTCGGCATGGGAGGCAAACTGGCCGGCCCCGTGAACTATTATGCCAACGTGAACTACTCCGACCAAAAAGGATGGCGAAACAATGGCAACAGTCGCTTCTCCGGCTACTTGGCGTTAGAAGCAAACTTAGGTAGCCACGATGTGCTAAGCGTCCGGGGCGGATTCAGCCGTGATTTCTACGGCACGGAGATTGGTCTGCCCGACTTGATGGCCAATGATGTGTATAACGCCTCCAACGACCAGCTCTACCTGCAGAAGAATGACATGCTGCCCGGCCTGGATCGGGAGGCACGCTACAACAACGAGTCCGACTTCATGAAGAACCATAGCTGGAACGTCAGCGGGCAATATACCCACACCTTCGACAACGGCATGAAACTGATGGATCGCCTCTCGTTCACGAATGACGACATCAACTATTTCGGCACGGAATCACTGGATTATTTGGAGAGCGACGATCCCATCTATGACCATTATTATATGAAGAGCGGCAAGAAGCGCTACATCTGTCTCGATACGGTTTACCTCTCCTTCCCGCTACGCTTCTCGCACATCGCCAAGACCATCAGCAACGCCCTGGAGCTGAGCGGCAAGGCCACGACCGGCGAGATTCGTCACAACTACATGGGTGGATGGTCGTTAGTGGCACTCAACCGCACCAGTTACAGTGGCTACAACCTGGGCGTGGATGTGCAGGGACCGGGTCTCTACTCGCATGTTTCCGTGTATGACCCGCACAGCATGGGCTACATGACCAGCCAGTTCTCGAAGGCGACCGTGACACATCACTACGCCAACAGCCTCTACGCCCAAGACCTCTTGGAGCTGGGAGAGCATTGGAAGGTACTCGCCGCCTTGCGTTACGACTTCTTCCGTTACATGTCCACCTCTGCTACTACGCCATCCGGCAAACGCGAGTACGAGGAGCATGGTACCTTTAATCGGATTAAGAACCGGGCATTGACCTATCGTTTCGGTGCGGTCTATCTGCCTCATCCCAACACGTCGCTCTATGCCTCTTTCGCCTCCTTCTTCAAACCCATTCGTACCTTCTACCAAGACAATGTCGTCTATGTAGATGCCAACGGTGAACGTTTCAATCCTACTAAAAACGAGGAGGTATTCAAACCGGAGAAGGGCTATCAAGCGGAGGTCGGCGTGAAGTATCAGCTCAACCAGTGGTTGACGGCTAATGCCAGCCTGTTCTACATCCGCAAGATGAACAGTACGGCAACGCTGACCAGCAAGTACCAAGAGGAGGTAAACGGCGAGATGACCACCAAGAGTGTGATAGGACAAGTCGGCGCGCAAGACTCCAAAGGATTCGACTTTGATATCACCGTCTCGCCCACCAGCACCTTGGCCCTCACGTTGGGCTACGGCTTCAACGACTCCAAGATCCGTGAGATGGCGGAGGTGAAAGACAAGGCCTTGGCCGAGGCGGTCTATGGCACCGATCCCACAGCCACCAAGGAGAGCCTCAACAGCACCAAAGGCAACTGGCAGGCCAACATCCCGAATCAGAATTTCTATGCCTATGGTAGCTACACCATTCCTCGCGGTATCTTGAAAGATTTAGAGTTCCACTTGAGCAGCAGCTACACGGGCAAGGTCTATCGAAACACAACCAACAGCACCTGGTTTGATGCCTACTGGATTACCGATTTCGGCCTGTCATACCTCTTGCGCAACAACGTGCACCTGACCTTCAACCTCAACAACCTGTTAGATAATCATTACTACAATCAGGCGTTGGGACAGCAGTTAGTGCCCAGTATGCCACGCAACTTCCAAGTAGCCATTTCGTATAAACTTTAATATTCTATTTTGCAAGTTACTCTATAACTGATCTTATTATGGTTGCATTTACCAAGCTCATGCTATGGATCCACAAGGTGCTGGGCACACTGCTCAGCATCTTGTTTCTCGTTTGGTTCCTCTCCGGGTTGGTGATGATCTATCACTCCTTCCCGCAGGTGAACCAATACGACCGTTTAAAAAAGATGGATCCATTACGTCCGGAGGAATTGCCCTCTATCGAACAAATCATCGCTCGGCTGCCCGAGGGGGAGACCATTCGCAGTCTTACCTTAGACAGCGACATGGGGGTGCCCTGTTTCCACATACAAGGAAAACAGGGCAGTTATGACCTGCCTGCCGACAGTAGCCAGACATGGCCTGTCACACCTGATTTCAACCGCATTGCCACCCATTGGGTGAAAGCGCCCATTGCCCGCATAGACACGCTCTATCAACTGGAGCAATGGATTCCCTTCGGTCGCTTGAAACAGGAGTTTCCGATCTATAAATACTATTTCGACGACGAGGAGCAACACCAGCTCTACCTCTCGTCGAAAAGTGGGAAAGTGTTGCAACGCACAGACCAAAAGAGCCGTTTTTGGGCTTGGATAGGTGCTATTCCACACTGGATCTACTTCACTTCGCTGCGTCAAGACGTGAAATTGTGGAGCCAAGTGGTTATCTGGCTTTCTGGCATCGGCTGTCTCATGTGTCTGGCAGGAGGCTACTTAGCCATCCGAGACCTACGCTTGGCGCGCCAGAGAGGTAAAGGACTCACTCCCTACAAGAAATTTTGGTATAAGTGGCACCATTTGGCCGGTACCTTCTTTGGGTTTTTCGTACTGACCTTCGCTTTTAGTGGCATGATGTCGCTCGCTAACGTACAAGATTTTGGCATTACCTCCAAACTCTCTTTCAAGCCCCAAGAGCGGATGCGTAAAATGGCTCCCCCAATCTCCGCTTATCGAGTGGACTACCGAGAGGCAATCGCTGCCTATCCGGGAGAGACCCGTCAACTCACCTGGGAGGCCTTTGGCCCCTACCCGATCTATGCCCTCGCATCCGAACGCATGGGTAAAGGACATTGGGTGGATGCCTCCGCGGATGAGGTACGCCCGTTGGCGCTCACCGAGGAGCAGGTACGGGGGGTGATCGAGGAGGTGCATGGCACAGAGCATGAAATTCACGTGGAGTGGCTCGACCATTATGACACCTATTACCTACCTAAAAAGTACAGAGCCTCACTACCCGTCTGGAAAGTGACCATCGACGACGAAGAGCAGAGCCGCTACTACATCCATCCCCAACGGGGCACCAGCCGTTACCTGAATATTCCCGCTCGCTGGCAGCACTGGGTCTATCCGGCCCTGCATAGCCTCAACTTCCGGGTATTGACCGAGCGGCCTTGGCTATGGCACACCGTGATGTGGATCCTGATGTTAGGTGGCACCTTTGTTTCACTCAGCGGTATTTACTTAGCGATCCGTTGCCTCATCCGTTGGGGTAAGAAGATTGGAAAAAAATAGCGAAGCCTATGCACTGAGCAAAAGATTTCGTAATTTTGCCTTCTTTAAAAGCAAAAAGTGAGCGTCCGTCACGTACGGAACAATGAAGAAAAAGATAGGCGAATGATCGAACGAATTTATATCTTGGAGAGCGTTGACCCCGTAGTTTTTTACGGGGTCAATAACTCAAACATGCAATTAATCAAGACCTTATTCCCAAAACTACGGATCGTAGCAAGAGGGAACGTAATGAAAGTGATCGGTGAGGAAGAGGAGTCAGAACTGTTCCTCAAGAAGATTCGAGAGGTGGAGAAATATTGCGAAGAGTACAACACCCTCTCCGAAGAGGTAATCGTCGATATTATCAAGGGGAAAGCACCTACTGTGGTGAAGCAAGAGAACCTGATTATCCATGGGATGAACGGCAAACCCATCACCGCCCGCTCAGAGAATCAACAACGCTTGGTGAAAGCCTTTGAGGAGAACGACTTAGTCTTCGCTACTGGTCCGGCGGGCTCCGGCAAGACTTTCGTAGCCATTGCCTTAGCGGTCAGAGCGTTGAAAAACAAAGAGGCTCGCAAGATCATCTTGAGCCGCCCCGCCGTGGAGGCGGGCGAGAAGTTGGGCTTCTTACCTGGCGAGATGAAAGACAAGCTCGATCCCTATCTGCAACCGCTGTATGATGCCCTGCAAGACATGATCCCCGCTGTGAAACTCAAGGAGTATATGGAGAACAATGTGATCCAGATCGCACCGTTGGCGTTCATGCGTGGTCGCACGTTGAACGACGCAGTGATCATCCTCGATGAGGCACAAAACACGACGACCCACCAAATCAAGATGTTCTTGACCCGTTTGGGTATGAACGCAAAGATGATCGTCACGGGCGACATGACCCAGATTGACCTGCCACCCTCCACCACCTCGGGCCTGATTCAAGCCATGCAAATTCTGAAAGGAGTGAAAGGCATTGGCCGTGTGGAGTTCACCAAGAAGGACATCGTTAGGCATAAATTGGTGCAGCGCATCGTGGAGGCCTACGATAAGTTTGATGAGAAAAAGAAGAATCAAAAAACTGATATAGAATTCCTAAAAAGAAAAAGTCATGAAGAAGGCATTAGTTAAAACTGACTTCCATTTTCCCGGACAGAAAAGTGTGTATCACGGGAAAGTACGCGATGTCTATAACATCAACGACGAAGTATTGGTCATGGTAGCTACCGACCGCATCTCTGCGTTTGACGTGATCTTGCCGGAGGGTATCCCCTACAAAGGCCAGATGCTGAGCCAGATCGCAGCGAAGTTCCTCGACGCTACAACCGATATTTGCCCCAACTGGAAATTGGCGACTCCCGATCCGATGGTGACCGTAGGTGTACAGTGCCAAGGTTTCTCGGTGGAGATGATCGTACGTGGTTACCTCTGTGGTAGCGCATGGCGCGCTTACAAGAGCGGTGTACGTGAGATCTGTGGCGTGAAACTGCCAGAGGGCATGAAGGAGAACGAGAAGTTCCCGGAGCCTATCATTACCCCGACTACAAAGGCGGAGATCGGCGAGCACGACCAAGACATCTCCAAAGAGGAGATCCTGGCGAAAGGGTTAGCGACTCCCGAGGAATACGCTTTGTTAGAGCAATACACCTTGGCCCTGTTCAAGCGTGGCACAGAGATCGCGGCCGCACGTGGTTTGATCTTGGTCGATACGAAATATGAGTTCGGCAAACATGACGGCAAGATCTACCTGATGGATGAGATCCATACCCCCGACTCTTCTCGTTACTTCTATTCAGAGGGGTATGAGGAGCGTTTCACTAAGGGGGAGCCTCAGAAGCAGCTCTCTAAAGAATTCGTACGCGAGTGGTTGATGGAGAACAACTTCCAAGGAAAGCCCGGACAGGTCGTTCCGGAGATGACACCGGCCATCGTAGAGGGGATCAGCAACCGCTACATCGAGCTGTATGAGCACATCACCGGCGAGACCTTCGTCAAGGAGGAGACCGATGACCTGCTGAATCGCATCGAGAAGAACGTAACGGCCTATTTAACGAACAAATAAATTGAGCAATCACCGTATGACACACTATGGCGCAGAGTCCATCCTGCCTTATAATGAGGAAGAGCAAAAAGGATTACAGGTAGAACGTATGTTTGATACGATCGCCGGGAAGTATGATCTGCTCAACCATACACTGTCGTTCGGAATTGATAAGCTTTGGCGTAGGAGGGGCATCGCTTACTTGCGCCCCTTCGCTCCAAAGCAAATCCTCGACATCGCCACAGGCACTGGCGATCTGGCCATCCAACTGCAACGTCAGCTCCATCCCGACCACATTATCGGGGCGGACCTCTCGGAGGGTATGATGGAGGAGGGACGGCAAAAGGTGGAGAAGGCAGGCTTGTCTGACTACATCACCTTCGAGCGGCAAGACTGCACCGCCCTAACCTACGAGGACAATTGTTTTGACGCCGTCACAGCCGCGTTCGGTGTCCGCAATTTTGAACGCATCGAGCAAGGCATTGCTGAGATGTATCGTGTGATGAAACCAGGAGGGCACCTTATGATTTTGGAACTGTCCCAGCCACAACGTTTCCCCATGACGCAACTCTATCGCTGCTACTCCAGCGTTTTTATTCCATCTATCGGGCGTTTACTCGCCAAAGACAAGGCCGCTTATCGCTATCTGCCGGCTTCTATCAAAGTAGTTCCCCAAGGAAAAGTGATGACGGATATGCTCCTACGCATCGGTTTCAAGGAGCCACAAGCGCATACCCTTGCCTTCGGGATCTGTTCGATGTACACAGGAACCAAATAAATCAGCGCATAAATCATGAAAAAGTACGGATTATTAGGATACCCCCTCGGCCATTCTTTCTCCAGGAACTATTTCAACCAGAAGTTTGAAGCGGAGAAAATCGATGCCGAATACCTCAATTTCGAGATTCCAGAAATCAAGGAAATCAAAAATGTAATCAAGGAGAATCCCGAGTTGAACGGATTGAATGTCACCATCCCTTATAAAGAGCAAGTGATCCCCTACCTCGACGATTTGGATGAGGATGCACGCCTGATCGGCGCCGTCAACGTGATCAAGTTCTCGAAAGGATTATTTGGCAAAGTGAAACTAAAAGGCTACAACTCCGACATCATTGGCTTCAAGCAATCCATCGAGCCACTGTTGAAGGAGCATCATCGCAAAGCCTTGATTCTGGGTACCGGGGGCGCTTCCAAAGCGGTGTTCCAGGGCTTAAAGCAATTGGGTGTCGCTGCCACGTTCGTCTCTCGCAAAGCGAAAGAGTTCTGCATCACCTACGAGGAGATTACCCCGAAAACTATGGAGCAATATACCGTCATTGTCAACACCACCCCGTTAGGTATGTACCCCAATGTAAACGCCTGTCCGAACATCCCCTACGACCTGTTGACAAGCGATCACCTGCTCTACGACCTACTGTACAACCCGGATGAGACACTGTTTATGCGGAAAGGCAAAGAGAAAGGGGCCGTGGTAAAGAATGGATTGGAAATGTTGCTCTTGCAGGCTTTTGCCGCTTGGGAGATCTGGCAAAAATAAAAGAAGAGGGCAATGCGCATACGGTTTTTCATACTAAGTCTTTTGACAGCCTGCTTCATGTGTCTTCCGATGAAGACACATGGACAACATAAACTGGCCTCCTACCAAAAGTACATCAAAACGTACGGCACATTGGCCATCAAGCAACAGACTCAATACAAGATTCCGGCCAGTATCACATTGGCGCAAGGCTTATTGGAGTCTGGTGCCGGGCAAAGCGACCTGGCACGCCGATCGAACAACCATTTCGGCATTAAGTGCCACGAATGGAAAGGAGCACGGGTCTATCACGACGACGACCTGCGAGGGGAATGTTTTCGCAAGTACAACACGGTGGAACAATCGTACATCGACCACTCCAAGTTTTTGGCCGAAAGGCCCCGCTATGCCAGCCTGTTCAAGCTGCGCGTGACCGACTACAAAGGATGGGCCAAAGGGTTGCAGAAATGTGGTTATGCCACGGATCGAGCTTATGCCAACAAGTTGATCAAGGTGATCGAGGATTACGAACTGTATCGCTATGACCGGATGAAGGTGGTCAAGAAGACGACTAAACGCACAACAACCTCCAACCAACAGCCTACGCAATCCGCCTATCAAGTCTATCGCACGCATGGCCTGATTTATGTCTATGCGCAAGAGAATGACGACTTCGACCACATTGCGGCCAACTTAGGTTTCAGCCCTCGCAAACTGAGAAAGTACAACGAGGTGCCGGAGGATTTCCCCTTGGAGAAGGGCGACATCATCTATTTGGAGAAGAAAAAGAAAAAGGCTGACAAGCCCTATTCTCAACATGTGGTGCAGGTAGGCGAGTCAATGCACGACATCGCCCAGAAATATGGCATTCAGATTAAAAGTCTGTACAAAATGAACAAAAAGAGCGCAGATTATATCCCGATGGAAGGAGATGTGCTCAAACTTAGATAAGTAACTCAAAAAATATATTACCTTTGCGGTTCAAACTATAGTACAATGAGTGATCAACGTTATAACCTGAGAGGCGTTTCCGCTTCCAAAGAGGATGTTCACAACGCAATCAAGAACATCGACAAGGGAATCTTCCCAAAAGCTTTTTGCAAGATTATCCCCGATATTTTAGGAGGTGATCCTGATTTCTGTAATATCATGCACGCCGATGGCGCCGGCACAAAGTCGTCATTAGCCTACATGTATTGGAAAGAGACCGGCGACCTCTCGGTATGGAAAGGTATTGCTCAAGATGCCTTGATCATGAACATAGATGACCTGCTCTGTGTAGGTGCGGTCGATAACATATTGGTTTCCTCCACAATCGGACGTAACAAGCTGTTGGTACCAGGCGAGGTGATTTCCGCAATCATCAACGGAACAGACGAGTTGCTTGCTGAGTTGCGTGAGATGGGTGTAGGTTGCTACGCCACGGGTGGAGAGACAGCCGACGTAGGCGATTTGGTTCGCACGATCATCGTGGATAGTACCGTGACCTGTCGCATGAAGCGTGCGGACGTGATCGACAACAAACATATTCAGGGTGGAGATGTCATTGTAGGCTTGGCCTCTTATGGACAGGCCACTTACGAGAAGAGCTACAACGGCGGTATGGGCAGCAACGGTTTGACCTCCGCCCGTCACGATGTCTTCTCCAAATATTTGGCCGCAAAATACCCGGAGAGCTACGATGCGGCAGTGCCCGATGAATTGGTTTATTCCGGTGGCTTGAAACTGACGGATCAAATCACAGAGTTAGGTATTGATGCCGGCAAGTTGGTTCTGTCGCCGACACGTACCTACGCACCGGTCATCAAGGTGTTGTTAGACAAGCTCCGCCCGGAGATTCATGGTATGGTACACTGCTCAGGAGGCGCGCAGACAAAGGTAATGCACTTTGTGGAGAATAAGCGAGTGACCAAGAACAACCTCTTCCCCATCCCTCCCCTGTTCCGCATCATCCAAGAGCAAAGCGGCACGGATTGGAGTGAGATGTACAAGGTGTTCAACATGGGGCACCGCATGGAGATTTATATCGCTCCTGAGCACGCAGAGGAGGTGATCGCGATTTCCAAGAGCTTCGGCATTGATGCCCAAGTGGTAGGCTTCGTTGAGGAAGCAGAGAAAAACGAGTTGATCATCGAGAGCGAGAAGGGGCGTTTCACCTATTAATTTCGATCAATGGCCGAGAATCATTTACTGAGCAAGTTAGACGGATTGGTAAGTCGCTTCGAGGAGGTGGGTACACTGATTACCGACCCGGCAGTGATTGCCGACATGAAGCGCTTCGTGAAGTTGAACAAGGAATACCGCGACCTGGAAAAGATCGTAGCCGCACGAGCTGCCTATGTCCAAGCGCTTAACGGCGTTGAGGAGGCACGTATGCTGTTAGACACCGAGCAGGATCCAGAGATGCGTGAGATGGCTCGAGAGGAGTTGGAAGCGAACAGCGAGAAGATTCCTGCCTTGGAGGAGGAAATCAAGCTATTGCTGGTTCCTGCCGATCCACAAGACGACAAAAATGCGATCGTCGAGATCCGGGGAGGTACGGGTGGTGACGAGGCAGCGCTCTTCGCAGGTGACCTCTATCGGATGTACGTGAAATACTGCGAAGCAAAGGGCTGGAAAGTCAGCGTTTCCAGCTTTAGCGAAGGCTCATCAGGCGGATTCAAGGAGATTATCTTCACTGTGTCTGGCGAAAAGGTTTACGGCACATTGAAATACGAGTCAGGTGTACACCGCGTGCAACGTGTCCCAGCCACGGAGACACAGGGACGTGTACACACCTCTGCCGCTACCGTGGCCGTATTGCCTGAAGCGGATGAGTTTGATGTAGAGATCAACGAGGGCGAGATCAAATGGGATACCTTCCGTTCGGGAGGTGCGGGTGGACAGAATGTCAACAAGGTGGAATCCGGCGTACGCTTGCGTTACGTCTGGAAGAACCCGATCACCGGTGTCAGCGAGGAGATCTTGATCGAGTGTACGGAGACCCGAGACCAGCCAAAGAACAAGGAGCGAGCATTGACTCGTCTGCGTTCTTTCATTTATGATAAGGAACATCAGAAATACCTTGACGACATCGCCAGCAAGCGAAAGACGATGGTATCGACGGGAGACCGTTCGGCGAAGATCCGTACCTACAATTATCCGCAGGGACGTATCACCGATCATCGCATCAACTATACAATATATAACCTCTCAGCCTTCATGGATGGAGAGATTCAGGATTGCTTGGATCACCTCATCGTAGCAGAGAATGCTGAGCGATTAAAAGCATCTGAATTATAACACAAACTATCTAATCATTCAAAGCAAGATGAACAAACAACAGTTATTCGAACATATCCAGCAGAAACAGTCCTTCCTTTGCGTAGGATTGGATACCGATATAAAGAAGATCCCTCAGCATTTGCTGAACGAGGACGATCCGATTTTTGCGTTCAACAAAGCGATCATTGATGCGACAGCAGCCTATTGCGTGGCTTATAAGCCCAATTTGGCCTTCTATGAGAGCTTGGGCGTGGAGGGATTGGCCGCTTTCGAGAAGACAGTAGCTTACCTCAGAGCGCAATATCCCGACCAGTTTATCATCGCTGATGCCAAGCGAGGCGACATCGGTAACACATCAGAGCTTTACGCCCGCTCCTTCTTCGAGCACACCAAGGTGGATGCCGTGACTGTGGCTCCTTACATGGGCGAGGACAGCGTGAAACCCTTCTTGATCTATCCCGGGGCTTGGGTGATCTTGTTGGCCTTGACCTCCAACAAGGGATCGCACGACTTCCAGCTGACGACCGACGCCGAGGGTGAACGGCTGTTTGAGAAGGTGCTGCGCAAATCCAGCGAATGGGCAACCGACGAACAGATGATGTATGTGGTCGGTGCGACACAAGGCAAAATGTTCCTTGACATCCGTAAGCATGTGCCCAACCACTTCCTGTTAGTACCGGGCGTAGGTGCGCAAGGCGGTAGCTTAGCTGAGGTAGCTAAATATGGCATGAACGACCAATGCGGTTTGATCGTCAACTCTTCACGTGCGATTATCTATGCAGATAAGAGCGAAGCGTTCGCAGAGAAAGCAGGTGAGGCAGCCAAGGCCGTACAGCAAGAGATGGCCATTTACCTCCACGAGAAAGGTATCATTTAAGAATTTGACGCAAGAAAGGAACGAATGGAATTTTCTGCCCAACAAATCGCCGCTTTCCTGAACGGAAAGATCGAAGGCAACCCGGATGTGAAGGTCAGCAACTTCTCCAAGATCGAGGAGGGGAAGCCAGGAACCCTCACATTCCTGGCCAATCTGAAATATGCACATTATCTCTACGACACAAAGGCGAGCATCGTCTTAATCAACAACGATTTTGTGCTCGAGCAACCGGTCAGCACCACCTTGATACGTGTCGAGAACGCATACGCAGCATTGGCTTTGTTGCTGAATATGGTGGAACAAACGAAAGCGAAAAAGTCAGGTGTAGATTCCACCGCCTTCATCGCCCCCACAGCGACCATCGGCGAGCAGGCTTATATCGGCCATTTCGCCTACATCGGAGAGGGGACAAAAATAGGCAAGGGATGTCGCATCTATCCCAATGTATATATCGGTGACCATGTCACTATCGGTGACAATTGCATTCTCTATCCGCACACGACAATCTATGAGCAATGCATCATCGGGAATAACTGTATTCTCCATGCGGGTTGCGTGATTGGAGCGGATGGTTTCGGTTTCGCACCGGAGGGAGAAAGCTACAAGAAGATCCCGCAGTTAGGCAATGTGGTCATTGAAGATGATGTGGAAATCGGCGCCAACACGACCATTGACCGAGCGGTGATGGACTCAACCATTATCCGCAAAGGAGTGAAATTAGACAACTTGATCCAGATCGCTCACAACGTGGAGGTGGGTGAGCATACCGTCATGGCCGCTCAGGTGGGCATCGCAGGCTCCTCCAAGGTGGGACGCCATTGCATGTTCGGTGGCCAGGTGGGATTGGCCGGCCATATTCACATCGGCGACAACGTCACCCTGGGTGCGCAAGCGGGCGTGATTAGTGACGTGAAAGAGGGAAGCACGCTCTTAGGAGCACCGGCCTTCAACGCTAAAGGCTTCATGCGCTCCAGCGCAGTCTTCAACCGACTGCCGGAGATGTATCGCCTGATTGGACAATTGCAACGAGAGATTGAACAACTGAAAAAAGAACAAACAAAATAATAGACCTATGCAGAAACAGAAGACACTTGCCGCAAGCTTTTCATTGAAGGGGAAAGGCCTGCATACAGGGTTAGATATAGAGATCACCTTCAATCCGGCACCAGAAAACCACGGTTATAAGATCAAACGTACCGACTTGGAAGGACAACCCGTGATTGATGCCTTGGCAGAGAATGTGGTAGCCACACAACGAGGAACAGTATTGAAGAAGAACAATGTGCAAGTGAGCACCATTGAGCATGCCATGGCTGCGCTCTATGCATTTGAGATTGACAACTGCTTAATCGAGGTGAACGCTCCGGAGTTCCCCATCTTGGATGGAAGCGCACGCTATTTCGCAGAGGCCATCCAGAAAGTAGGTAGTGTGGAGCAAAACGCACCGAGAGATTACTACATCGTCAAGCATAAAATCGAGGTCAAAGACGAAGAAAGCGGAGCCTCATTGATCATCTTGCCGGATGAGAAGTTCACCGTGAACGTATTGATTTCCTTTGATTCTCCTGTGCTCAACAACCAGTTCGCCTCCATGAACGACTTGAGCGAGTTTCCTTCTGAATTAGCCGCTTCTCGTACCTTCGTCTTTGTGCGTGAGATTGAAATGCTGCTCAACAACAACTTGATCAAGGGTGGCGATCTCGACAATGCGATCGTGATTTACGACCAGAAGTTACCGCAAGAGTCTCTGGATAAATTAGCGGACATGATGAATGTGCCTCACTTGAGCTTGAAGGAGTTAGGCTATATCAACCATGAACCGTTGGTCTTCGACAATGAGCCGGCACGACACAAACTGTTGGATGTCATCGGTGATGTCGCTTTGATCGGAAAGCCCATCCGCGGCCGTATCATCGCTACCCGTCCAGGACATAAGATCAACAACCAGTTTGCACGCATGATCCGTAAAGACATCAAACAAAACGAGGTGCAAGCGCCCGTTTACGATCCTAACCGTGAGCCGGTAATGGACATCAACCGTATCCGTGAGCTGCTGCCACACCGTTATCCATTCCTCTTGGTTGATAAGATCATCGAGATCGGTGGCAACTACATCGTCGGCGTGAAGAACATCACCGCCAACGAACCCTTCTTCCAGGGGCACTTCCCGCAAGAGCCGGTTATGCCCGGCGTATTGCAAGTGGAGGCGATGGCACAAACTGGAGGTCTGCTGGTGCTGAACTCCGTGGATGAGCCGGAGCGTTACTCTACCTATTTCATGAAGATAGACGGTGTGAAATTCCGTCACAAGGTAGTGCCGGGCGATACGCTTATCTTCCGTTTGGAGTTGTTAGCCCCCATCCGCCGAGGCATCTCTACCATGAAGGGCTACGTCTTCGTAGGTGACACATTGGTCAGCGAGGCGGAGTTTATGGCACAGATTGTAAAGAACAAATAAAACTAAGAACGTAACATTAAGAGATGAACATTTCACCCCTTGCAGTCGTACATCCTGATGCACAAATCGGCGAAGGTGTCGTTATCGAGCCGTTTGCTATTGTGGAGAAAGATGTGGTCATTGGCGATCATTGTCACCTGTATCCACATGCCGTCGTATTGAATGGCGCACGTATTGGGAAAAACTGTCAGATCTTTCCGGGAGCGGTCGTGGCCGGCATCCCGCAGGATTTGAAATTCAAAGGCGAGATTACCACCGCAGAGATTGGTGACAACACCACACTGCGTGAGTGCGTAACCATCAACCGCGGTACAGCCTCTAAAGGCAAGACCGTCGTCGGTAACAATTGTTTGATCATGGCCTACTCGCATGTAGCACATGATTGTGTGTTGCATGACAATATCATCATCGGTAACGCTTCGCAAATCGCCGGAGAGGTGGAAATCGATGACTTCGCCATCGTCAGTGGTGGATCATTGGTACACCAATTCAGCCGGATCTCCAAGCATGTGATGATCCAAGGAGGCTCACGTATCGGCAAAGATATTCCGCCCTATACCCTGATTGGTCGTGACCCGATTGTCTATTGTGGCATCAACATCGTTGGCCTTCGCCGACGGGGATTCACCAACCAACAGGTCTATTTGATACAGGATATCTACCGCACGCTCTACACCCGCGGATTGAATAACTCAGATGCCCTCAAGGCCATTGAGACAGAGTATGAACCCAGCGAGGAGCGTGATTTGATTCTGAACTTCATAAAGGCCTCAAAACGAGGCATTGTGAGAGGGTCAATCGATGAGTGACCACTGCAGGAAAAAACGTTGCCCATCGTTTTGAAAAACATGGCTCGTGATTTGAAAAAATGTTGCCCATCGTTTTAGAAAACATTCCCGATGATTTTTTTAAGTGTTGCCCATCGTTTTTCAAAACGATGGGCAATGTTTTAAGAATATTCTTACTACATTTGGGCACCAAAAAATTAGATACTGATATTTATGTTATTTAGATTTTTAATCCTATCTGATGAAGTCGATGACTTCAAGCGTGAGATCAAGATTGACTCTGAGGCTACTTTCTTGGAGTTGCATGATGCAATTCTCGACTCGGTCAACTATACCAAAGATCAAATGACCTCCTTCTTCATCTGCGATGAGGATTGGAGCAAACGCACGGAGATCACACGTGTTGAGATGGATACTACCTCCGAGGAGGATAACTATGTGATGGAAGATACCCATCTGGATGAGTTACTTGAAGATGAACACCAAAAAATGCTCTTCGTATTTGACTACATGACCGATCGGGCTTTCTTTATGGAGTTGCGTGAGATCATTCCCGGTGAAGATCTGGATCACCCCATCTGCAGCAAATCAAAAGGGTTACCTCCTGCACAGACAATCTCCTTCGATGAGTTTGAAGCCAAGACGGCTAACACAGAGATTGGAGAGGATTTCTATGGCGACTCAGAATATGATCCGGACGAATTGGATAGAGACGGATTTGAAGGCTTGAGCGAGAGTCCGTTTGATAATCCCTACGATGACGATCGTTATTGATGAACAGCCTGATCACTTTATTAGGACCAACTGGAGTCGGAAAAACGGAATTAAGTTTAAAGGTGGCCGAACGATTCAATTCGCCCATCATTTCCTCCGACTCCCGTCAGCTCTATCGTGATTTACCCATTGGCACAGCTGCTCCCACACCTGAACAACAGGCGCGAGTAAAACATTATTTCGTAGGCACGTTAAACCTAACGGATTATTACAGTGCCAGCCAATTCGAGACAGACGTGTTAGCGCTCTTAGAGCAACTTCATGCCACGATTCCCCATGTTGTCATGACCGGTGGTTCCATGATGTATATCGACGCTGTCTGCAAGGGAATCGATGACATTCCCACCGTCACTCCAGAAATACGTGAAGCGATTTACCAACAATTCGCCCAAGAAGGCCTTACCCCAATCTTGGAAGAGCTGAAAGTAGCCGATCCCAAGCACTATGAGGAGGTGGATCGACAGAATTACAAACGAGTCATTCATGCCGTCGAGATCTGTCGAATGACAGGGAAACCCTATTCCTCCTTTCGCACAAACACCCGAAAATCTCGTCCCTTTCAAATCATTAAGGTTGGCTTGACCCGTGATCGAGAAGAGCTATACGACCGAATTAACCGACGAGTGGATGTAATGATGGAGGAAGGACTGCTCGAAGAGGCACGCGGCGTTTATCCCTATCGTGCGCTAAATGCACTTAACACCGTGGGTTATAAGGAACTATTTAACTATTTTAGTGGCGAATGGACGCTTGATTTAGCCATTGAGAAAATCAAACGCAACAGTCGAGTCTATGCCCGAAAACAGATGACCTGGTTTAAACACGACCCTGAAATTCATTGGTTTCATCCAGATGAGGAAGAGGCGATCTTTCAGTTCCTCACGCAAGCTACTACTCATCGCTGACCTTTTTCTCATCCAACTTGCTCATGAACGTGCGCAAATAACGATTTAAGGTATTACGAGTTACCCCACAAATACGAGCGATCCGAAGTTTGGCCACTCCAGACGAAAGCAATTCCGTAATCAAGGTCTCTTTACCACTCAACTTATACTTTTCTCGTGAAGAAAGTCGTCCTTTAGGCCTTCCCAAGATAACGCCATTACTTCGGCGCCTGGCTAACGCCTCTTTCGTTCGTTGACTAATCAAGTCTCTCTCTATTTCCGCAGAAAGGCCAAAAGCAAAAGCCAATACTTTACTTTGCAAGTTATCGCCCAAACGATAATTATCCTTGATTGTCCAAACACGACATTCTTTTGTCATACAAATATTTAGAATTTCCATGATCATGAATAGATTCCTACCCAACCGTGACAACTCCGCACAAATAATAAGATCATCCTTCACTACCCGCTCCAATAGTTTACCTAATGCACGTCTGTTATAAGCCTTGGTGCCACTAATCGTTTCTTCTATCCACCCATCGATGCTTATATCGAGAGATGCACAGAATTTGTTGATCTCGTATCGTTGATTTTCGACCGTCTGTTTGTCGCAACTAACGCGTATGTAACCGTAAATCATAGCACTAGATTTTTATTACTTCAAATAAATCACATCAAAACCGATTACACAACATTCGTTGTGTTAAAGCTTGTGGATTTGTTGGCAAAAAAATGTAGTAATAGTAATTTTGGCCTCATTTAAAATCAAAAAGATTCAGTTTATGATAAAAATGGGCAGTCTCGTTGGTCATGGTGCCAGTTTTATCGCCTATGCCATCTTTGGACTCAACATCGTGATATGTAAGGACATCACACGAAGTAATCTGCTTTCACCTCTTGCACTCTTCTGTTTCCGCTCCATCGGAGCAGGAACTCTTTTCTGGATACTATCTTTTTTCATGCCAAAAGAAAAGGTCGAAAAACGGGATCTTCCTAAAATTTTAGCCGCATCTATATTAGGTTTTTTTCTTACTCAAATCACATTCCTTATGGCGATAGCAGATATCACGCCCATGGATTGTTCCATCATTAGCGCACTTTCGCCTATTTATACCATGTGTATCGCAGCACTTGTCTTGAAAGAGCCTATTACGCTAAAAAAGGCGGGCGGTGTCTTGGTCAGTCTTTGTGGTATTATCTATCTGATCACAACCAGCGTAAGTGCCACGGGAGGCGCTACACAAACAAAGCCCATTGGGGTTTTCCTGATCTTTATGAACAGCCTCTGCTTCTCACTCTATTTAGGGATCTTTAAACCATTAATCAGCAAATATTCAGCTGTGACTTTTATGAAATGGATTTTTCTATTCGCCACTCTGATGTCTTTGCCCTTCGCCGCTTCGGAGATGCTACATATCGATTACACTGCCCTTTCCAGCAAGTTCCTGGCAGAGGTAGGTTTCTTAATTTTCTGTGCCACCTTTATCACCTACTTCTTGATACCGATCAGTCAAAAACTAATTCGGCCTACTTTGGTTAGTATGTATTCTTATGTACAACCTATTATTGCTATCGTCATCAGCATCGCTATCGGCATGGACACGCTGACTTGGCAAAAGGTGCTCGCAGCAATGACCGTATTCTCAGGAGTGTTATTAGTGAGTTTTAGCCGCGGAGCGAAAAGGCTCCGCAGCTAAATGGTATGCTCATTCCTCTTTGGTCAAATCCAGTTTCTCCTCACTTCCCTTCTCATAATATTGCTTACGCAAGGGGTGAGCTGTCGCTTCCTGGAAGCGCTTTCGATTTCGATAAATGTCGATCGCAGTATAAAGCGCCTGGCGGAAAGAGACTTCTGAAGCCTTATTCTGCCCTGCAATATCATAGGCTGTACCATGATCGGGGGAGGTACGTACAATGGGTAAACCTGCCGTAAAATTCACTCCTTGATCCATGGCTAACGCCTTAAAAGGTGCCAATCCCTGGTCATGATACATCGCCAAGACACCATCAAACTTTTCATACATGCGGGAACCGAAGAAGCCATCAGCAGGATAAGGGCCAAAAGAAAGAACGCCTTTACGCTCCGCCTCTTCCATGGCTGGCTTTATAATCTCCTCCTCCTCTTTCCCGATCAATCCTGCATCACCCGCATGAGGATTGAGTGCCAACACAGCGATACGAGGCTTTACAATTCCGAAATCCTGCTTCAAGGAGTGGTTGAATAGGGTCAACTTACTGACAATATTCGGCACCGTTATGCACTCAGCAATCCGAGAGACAGGAACATGCCCGGTTACCAAAGCTACACGCAATGAATCCGTCAATAGAATCATTAACGCTTTACTCCGCGACTCAGCAAAGCACTCCTCCAAGTATTCGGTATGTCCTGGAAAATGAAAAGCTTCATTCTGAATATTATGCTTGTTAATGGGAGCGGTCAGCAATACATCAATCGCACCTCGACGCAAATCAGCCACCGCCGCCTCCAAAGACTGAAAAGCAGCCCTTCCGGCTTCCGGTGTAGATTTACGCAGTTCAACCTTCGTATTATCCTCTATACAATTAATAATATTCACACGGCTGGCACCAGCCTCATCGGCAGAGGCAATGATACTAAAATTCACAGGAGGCAATTCCATAGCCTTACGGTGATAGGCCGCCACCTTTGAGGATCCGTAGATAATCGGCGTGCACAGCTCGGTAATTCTCGAATCTTCAAAGGTCTTCAAAATTACCTCATAACCGATACCATTGATATCGCCATGAGTCACCCCCACCTTGATCAATTGTTCTTCCATATATCTTGATTGCTTATTTTTATTGACCTAAACTCAATACTTCATCGACTGGTTTCTCAAACTCACCTGGCAAACGCAATGTATAAAGTGCCGCCTCGATACGACGGATAAAATTGCGTTTCTCCGTCTCGGGCGCATACACGAAGCCCTCCACTACAATCACACGATTGTTCTGCTCATCCAAACGGGTATGGCTGACAAATGGCCCACCCATCATATCACCCTGCACACGCCAAAGACCACGCATCACGCCACAATACTTACCTTGCAATGTAATTGCCTGGTAATCGACACCTGCACGTTTTTCGGTCTGCACATAAGAGCCGGGGAACGAACCGGGCAAATTTGCCTTCATGACCGAATCTCGTTTCGCCACCAAATAATCGGCCGTAAACGTATTCGGATCGGTATAGGGGAAGGAATAGACCACCAAATCCATACGCCCAGTATTGGCATTATTAGAGCTCCAGAAGAAATCAGTCGTGTCTTTATAGTAGGTGAAGTTTGAAGGCGCATTAAGCATCACATCAAACTGCTCCTTGAGTTTATCCATCACCAACGTGCTATAACTATCCTTTAATTGGCTGATTGCACGGCGCATCTCCACTTTCACAAAGAAATCAGATAAAGTGTGTCCCTCCTGCATATAGGCTAAAAGTGAAGCCTCATCCGGTGTACGAAGCGTCACCACCACCTGATTCTGTGCCCAACGATCGGCCTCATAGGCCAAAGAGGTCTTTGTATATACGTTCGGATCTATCGTCACAATCAAAATATTGCGCACATATCTCAACAGACCATTAAAATCCTTCGGCTGCACATAAGTCACCTTCAACGAAGGTTCTGCCTGAGGCAAACCAGCAATCGAAGCGGTCAAATCTCCCTTTATAGCCTCACCAGCCTCCCCTTTCCATGGCTCTTGATCCATCACGACCACCACTTCATAAGCAAAACCAGTGGCCTGGGTCATCACCGCACCTGAGCTGCAAGCACCTAAGGTGATCAAGCAGATCAGCATACTTAAACATAAGAAACGCATTTTCATATCTCTCCTTATTAGTTATGATCCACAAATGTACGACTTTTAGCGGTTGACAACATACCGCAAGCGGCAAAAATATCCTCTCCGCGAGAGGCTCTGATCGTGCAAACCACGCCCTTCGCATTCAAGCGATCCCGAAAAGCCTCCATACGTGCCATGTCTGAAGTTTGCAACGGTACATGAGGTATCGCATGAAAGCGAATCAAATTTACCCGGCAAGGTATCTGTCTCAACAAGCGAGCCAACGCATCCGCATGTTTCAGATCGTCGTTGAGCCCTTGGAAGACAATATATTCAAAAGAGACCCGGCGCTGATGCGAGAAGTCATATTGACGAATCAGCTCAATCACCTCCTGAGCCGGAAAAGCCTTCTCGACCGGCATCAAAGAGAGACGCTCCTCCGGGTAGGGGGAATGCAAGCTATAAGCCAAATGGCATTCGCTCTCCTCCAAGAAGCGACGCAGCCCCTTCATCGCCCCGACCGTAGAGACCGTGATGCGCTTTGGGCTCCAACCATATCCCCAAGGAGCCGTCAGTATCTCCAACACCTTGAAAAGTTCATTTACATTGTCCAACGGCTCACCCATGCCCATAAAGACAAGATTGGTGAGTGAGTCATTCTCCGGCAACGACTGAATCTGATTCAAGATCTGGTTGGAAGTTAAGTTGGCAGAAAAGCCCTGCTTACCAGTCATACAGAAAAGGCAATTCATTTTGCAACCCACCTGCGAGGAAACACAAAGCGTCGCTCTATCTTCAGTAGGGATATAAACAGATTCCACGTAATGTCCCTCACCTGCCGCATAGAGATACTTAATTGTCCCATCGACCGAACGTTGCGCCATGGCCGGTGGATAGGCTCCCACCTCATAATGCGCTGCCAAAGCCGTCCGTTTCGCCAAGGCCACATTTGTCATTGCTGAAACATCTGTTATGTGTTTCTTGTATAACCAATCTGCCATCTGCTTGGCCGTATAGCCAGGAAGCCCTACCTCTGCGGCCACCTGTTGCAGCTCGGTCAAGGTCATTCCCATCAGTTTCTTTTTCTCTGCCATTGTCTATCCTTTATGTGTAACCCGACAAAAATACAAGAAATATTCGATAATAAGAAAGTTCCCCCACAGGATCAATTGTATGGAGGATCCTGCAGGGGAACTTATATGAATCGCACGAAACGTGTGCAGTCAATAATTAATAGAAGCGGATACGATTGTCCTCTACCTCTGCCTTGTTAACCAAAGACTGGATAGCCTGGAAACCTACACGATAAGCCATGCTGGCATCCAGCGTACGGACCTGATCTGCTTCATTATAAGGCTTTGAATCGCTATTACGTGCATATACCTTAAACACGTAAACGCCGTTATTACCCTTCACCGGAGCACTAACTTGATCCACTTGAGCCATCGCAACAGCTGCGTTCAAGTTCGGCTCGATACCGATACCGGAGATACGACGAGTAGCGAAATTCACGAACTTCACACTGTCCATCTTTGCGCCCATTGCCTCAGCGTAGGCCTCAACAGAGGTCAAGTTCTTAGCAGCCAAAGAAGCAGCAATCTGCTCACCCTTCTTCTGAGCGATCAACTCGGCCTTCAACGGTGCGGCAACCATATCCAACGGACGATAGCCCTCATCAATAGAGCCCTTCATAGCAGCTACCACGAATTTATCGTTACACTCAAAGATCTCAGAGATCGCACCCTTATCGTTCTGGAAAGCCCAACGGATCACCTGACGAGAGTTCTGCACAGAACCTAACAATTGATCATCCTTCGTAACCGTCGCATCGCTGATCAAATTGTAACCCGCCTCTTTCGCATTGGCATCCATCTTTTCTACAGAGTGGTTGTTAGAGATAAACTGGTTCAACTCGTTGTAGATATTGCTATACGTCTTGGAACTCGGAGAAACGGTCATGTCAATATCTGCAACCTTGTATTTCGCAACGTTAGCAGTCTTCTCTGTAACCTTCACCAAATGTGTACCATACATAGACTTCACAATAGCGACTTGGTTAACGGGAGTAGAGAATATGGCATCCTTAAACTCAGCATTTACACCACGCACAGCGGTTGCCTCAGTGAACCATCCTAACTCTCCACCATTCTCTGCAGCTTGATCAGCAGAATGTTGCTTAGCTAACTCCTCGAAAGAAGCGCCACCTTTCAATGCAACCATTAAGCTATCAGCCAAAGCCTTAGTTTCAGCCTCACTCTTACCAGCCAACATAATATGGCTCACTTTCACAGAATCAGGAGCATTGGTCTTGTCCACTAACTTAAAGAGGCGATACTTGTCATTCTCGAATACCGGGCCATAAATTGCACCCACCTCTGCCGTTGTAGCAAACTGCTTCAACTCCGCATCAAAAGAGTTCTCGGTAAAGAAGGCATCCACGTAGGGAACCTCAGAGTTCTCATTCACCAAATCAGCTACACGATCCGTTGTCTCCAACTCACTCTTGATACTCTCGATATCAGCCTGCACCTTATCGTAATCCTCTTTACTCGGACGAATATCCACAGCGATATAATCAATCACCTTCGAAGCCTTCTGCTTGTATGACTCCTTACGCTGCTCATAGAGCTGTTTGATCTCACTATTGCTAACAGCGATCGTTGAATCGGGAATTGTTGAATAAGACTGCATCGCATAAACGATGTCGGAATTCTCCGCAGCCTCGTCGTAAGCAGCTTTAGCATCCAATGCATTCGCAGAGATTGCCTTACTTAACAATGTCGTGTATTTAGACTCCAAACGTTGACGTTTGATATTCTTCTCCCAGAACAACCAGAAATTCTGAGCCTGCAACAGCTGAGCCTGCTGCTCTGCTGGGTAAGCCGCAATGTTATCTGCGTCAATCTGCTTTAAGAAGTTCAACAACGCACTCTTATCGAAAGCACCCGTCTGCGGATTCACGAACATCTGCATCTGTTGAATCAGCGGAGAGATGTTCTCGCCCTGTACCATGTCGAACAACTCCTCTGGGCCGACTACCATACCAATCTTCTCTGTCGCCTCATCCAATACGATCTCCTGAACCATACCATCGAATACGGACTGACGAATCTGCGTCATGTACTCTTCCGGCAGGCTGGCCGAACCAGACTGCATTTTGTAAATCTCAGCCATCTCGTCCACACGAGCCTGATAGTCTTGGATTTTGATTACCTCGCCATCAATCTCGGCGATGCGTTCTTGTGATTGTCTAAAATAAGTAGATCCGGAGTTCAAAAAGTCTCCGATGATAAAAGCGAACAAGGCCAGACCCACTACGAGTACCAGCAGTCCCGCTTTGCTTCTGATTTTTTCCAGCGTAGCCATTTATCTTTATCGTTATTTAAATTTATTGTTGCTCATTTTAAGGGCACAAAGATAGGAAAAAAAGGATTGTCCACATCATTTACCCTTTATTTTTATCATTTATCCACCATCATACGAACCAATTCTATCTTCGTAGCGGTTACTTTGACAATCTTGAATGTATAATTCTCGATTTGAATCGTTTCATTCACCTTCGGGAATTTCTGATAGAAATGCAAGATAAAACCAGCGATCGTCACGTAGTCATCCGACTCTGGAAGCTCCAGACCAAACATCTCATTCAGCGTATCAATCTCCATACGACCGGATAGCAGATACTCATGGTCTCCTACCCGTTTAGCCACGTGAGACTTCACGTCATGCTCATCTTCAATCTCACCAAAAATCTCTTCTACCAAATCCTCCAAAGTAACGATACCTGACGTACCTCCAAACTCATCCACAACCACAGCCAAGCTCTTTTTCTCCTGCATCAAAAGCTTCATCAGTTTATTAGCTGCCATTGTCTCCGGCACGATTGGCACCTTTCGGATCTGTTTCGTCCAATCGGCTGGGTTCTTAAAAAGTTCCGAAGAGTGAATGAAACCAATAATATCATCAATATTCTCCCTATACACTAAGATTTTCGATAGACCTGTCTCCACAAACCGGGCACGCAAATCCTCAATAGCGGTAGCCATATCACACGCTACGATCTCCGTACGCGGAACGATGCAATCACGCAGACGTACATTAGAGAAATCCAAGGCATTCTGGAAGATCTTCACCTCCGTATCCAGTTCCGAATGCTTGGGCGCATCCTCAATGCGCTGCTGAATGAAATAATCCAAATCCACTTTTCCCAAGGCTTGAGGTGACTGACTCAAATCTTTTACCCCCCCCAACTTCAAGACCAAAAACGAAAGCAGAGATGATAATTTAGAGATAGGGAATAAGACTATATATATAAGGAATAGCGGCAACGCAAACAGCCGCAGAGAAAAGTTCGGATTGATCTTGAAAATAGTTTTAGGAATGAACTCTCCCGCAAACAGGATCAGAAGCGTTGAGAGAATAGATTGAATCAAGACGATCAACGCCTCATTCGTCACCACTTGCGCAATGAACGGCTCTAACACGATGGCCATCTGTAAACCATAAACGACCAAGGCAATGTTGTTACCAACCAGCATCGTCGAGATAAAGAGATTGGGATTGCGATAGAACATGCCCAATACTTTGCTTGACAAACTCCGCTCATCTCGATCCATCTCAAAAAGCAACTTGTTGGAAGAGATGAATGCGATTTCCATGCCGGAGAAGAAGGCTGAAAATGCCAACGAGATCAATATATAAATGAATGCGCCCACGTTATTCTTGTTTTGTCGTATCAGCGGGAGAAGAGGTATCTACCGGGAACACTCCTCGCGACTCCCGGATGGTGTAACGAGTCATGTTCTGATTAGACTCAAACCCAACTCCCGTGATGATCTTATCCTCCTGCTCTATCCGGATGAAACGATCCGAATAGACCTTATCTTCTTTCTGGTTCCAAAACAATTCCTCGGTCTCGAAGTGCTCCCCTTGCAAGCTCTTCACCTCCACTTGACCTACGAATCGAAATAGCCCCTGCTTGTCATAATAGTAGGCCGTATCGGCCACGATACTCGCCTCCGTATGGAACAGCGAGTCAAATTTTTCCACATAGATTCCCTCTGGGAAATACCAATAGGGTTCCTTGGCCTTACCATAGACCAACCACTCCTTAGCGTTAGCTCGATAGCGTGTCACGCCCGAGTCTGAAATCAGAGAGATAACCCCTGTTGTTTTCATTGTATAAGTGGTCTCTGGATCAAACGTCACCTCCACCACCTCCTTATGCTCTCCACTACAGGCCAGCGTTAACAAAAGAAGCATAACAGCTACCCATAGAGTAGCTGTTATGCTTGAATGTATTACCCCATCTTTCGATGAATGTATCATCATGATTAACGAACCGTTGTACGCTCGCCGATCCAACCACCCACGGTGAAAGGCTTACCCTTCTCCAAATCCGGGTGCATGAAGATCTCCTCCGTTGAGGGAAGGTGCGCACGATAAGAAGAGATCAAAGAGTTGGCCTCCTCTGCCACGCTCGGATCTACCTGCTTACCCTTCTCAAACTTGTCAAGCGCTGCATAATAGACCGCTCTTGCCAACACGCCGTCGCCCGGATAAACCGACTTAGCCGTAGAAGCATACATCTTACCGATCAACAAATAAGCAGCTCCATAGTTCGGGTTGATCTCAATCGCCTTCTGGCAATACTGTCTTGCCTTTGAGTATCCATTCTGCTCGAAAGAGAGCAATGCCATGGAATAGAAGTCGTCAGCCTTCGTAGCCGGATCTGTCTCCAAATTAGCAGCCTCCTCGAAATACTTCAACGCAGTGTCAAAATCCTTCTGCTTGACAGCCTGCTTTGCCATACCAACAGCAGCCTCTGCACTCGGCTCCAACTTATACGCATAGCTGGAAGCAGCGAAGTAAGCGTCGATCTCCTGGCAACGCATTCTTCTCAGCAAGGAAACCGTCTCCTTCAGATACTCCAAATTGTCTTTGTTCTCCTCGATCTTAGATGCGTAGAGGTTCTGCAAAGTCTCACAATCAGCGGCACCACTATTAGCGAACTGGCCATCAACACCCGCCTTATAAGCGGTTACGTTGTCCTCCTCTTTCTTGTTGTTAGCGGCCTGAGCAGCCTTGATCTGTGTATCCAAACCATTGGAAGCCACCAAATAGTCCTGGATATATTGCTCCTTGAAGTTCGGATCAGCAACCATCTTCTTCATAGAAGAGAAAGCGAACAAGGAGAGACCTAACGCCTCACAATTCTCACCCTTCTCATCCACGATCTCCTTCAACCAGCCGTATGCTAAGTTGTAGTCGGCGTTCTCACCTGTCTGCGCGAAATAATCTTGCACCTTACGAGCCACGATCCAATCCTTGCCGTAGCGTCTGTCATTGCCGAAATACTTCACACGCTTGTCATAGACAGCCATCAAATCGTCTATCAACGCTTTCTTCTTAGCGGCGTCCTTCTCCTGAGCGATCTTCCAGCCCATGATTTTCACACCATACTGATAGACATCCTTCGTAGAGGCCGGACACTCGTCATAGACAATTTTCCAAAAGTCATAAGCATCCTTAAAGTTTCCTGCCTTCGCATAAGGAACGAACAAGCTGATATTGGTAATGCAACGTACGCTGTCTTCGCCAGACCCGAACTTTGTACCATTATCTACTCCTTTCTGTGCATAAGCGCCGAATGTACCCATCGTACAACCCAGTGCCAATAATAATACCTTGATCTTCATATCTCTTTTTATTAAAGTTAGCTATAATTCTACTCTTTGGTGTTTAGACATCGACTAACCTCACTCGTTTAATTCACCTTACGCTTAAAGAACCATAATTCGTTAAAAGAATAGTTCACGGTGAATCGAAAATATTGCTCGTCGATCATTGTCTGAATCTCCGGATGAATCTTCACATACTCGAAGGAAAGATTCACATAGGAGCGATTATCGATCAACGGCAAGCCAAAACCGACACTCGCTCCATACTCATTATATCCATGCCCCTTATAGCCGTTCTCCTCCGAACGACCCACACGCAGATAGGAACTGCTATAATGAAAACCAGCCCGATAATTGATGCGACCGAAATAGTTACGGTTACGATAAGCCGGGATATACTCACCACCTAACGCAACACGCATCCGATTCTTGAATAGCCCCTTCTCGTTATCGAAGTAGCAATCCTCCCAATTCTCATACTTGAGGTCTGCCGCAACCGTCAACTTGTTGTCTTTCACATAGGAAAGGCCAAAGCCAAAGGAATTAGGCAAGTCATACCGATAATTCTTGATGGTGTCGTTCACCGTATAGCTGGAGGAGGTTCCGCTACCTACCAGCTGAATGTCATACAACGTCGTGTTCAACTTCTGCCCGGGTGAGTAGGTCACGCCAACCGTCACCCGCTCCTCCTTACTCAGGGGATGGGTGTATTGCACACCGAAATCCATCAAAAAGTCACGCACGTCATAACGACGATATTTTTGCACATCGTCCGCATTTGCCGAGGCAAAGATCAAGTTTCGCTCATGCGAGAAATTACCAAATAAAAAGCCGAAGTTAGCACCCATGGCCAATCGCTTCTTCCAAATATCGAAAGAGAGACCCCCATACATCTCCGACAAGCTACCACTTCCGGTAAAGGTCTCCGCCCAAGTCAATCCTGCTTCTGATTTCGTACCTCCAAACTCATAGCCTACATGCGAAAAAGGCAACAAGCCTATACTGACCGCTAAACGTCTTGTGATCGGGAACTGCATGGCTATATACTCCACATTTCCATTCATCTGATGTTGTTTCGTATTGCCATCGTCAAACCAAGAGACCTGCCCCGACACACCAAAATCAAACAAGAACGTCAACGAATCCATACAGCTATAAGAAGCAGGATTCAAGGGGTTTATCTGCTTAGAGGAGCGTAAGCCTATCCCCACGCCACCCATCGCTCGACCGGCCCCAAACGAACGATCCGCCAACTCACCATAGCCGAAGCGGGTATAAGGAGAGTTCGTATTATTCTGGGCCCACACGGCCAATTGCGTAAAGATAAGTACACTTATAATTACTACCTTACTTATTCTCAACATTATACTCTAAGATTCTATTTAATCCTATCAACACTAAATTAATGTCTGCAAAGATGCGGTTTTTTAGCCGTCTTTCAAAATAAAACGAATGACCGCCCGTTAAAAAAACCAAAAGACCGGGATATTTCAGACGCAACAGGTCGATATACCCATCCATCTCCAGCACGATTCCATTCACGACACCCGCTTGTATGGCGCTTTCTGTGCTCACTCCCACCAAAGGTACCTCCTCCGGCTCACTCACCAACGGCAATTTCTGCGTGAAATGATGCAACGCACGAAAGCGGGTCGTCATGCCCGGCGAGATGTTGCCTCCGACATAAAGTCCCGAAGCCTCCAACAGCTCATAGGTAATGGCAGTGCCCGCATCAATCACCAAGACATTACTTCCCGGTCGCAAAGATTGTGCGCCTACCACTGCCGCGATCCGATCCCGGCCCAAGGTATGCGGCGTTTCATACCCAATCCGTATCGGCAAGGCCATCCGTTCATCCAACACGAAAAAGGTAGATAACTCCGCCTTCAGCAGTGCCAACAACGCCTCGTCCCGCTCGATGACCGTCGATAGGATACCGTTTGTGCAAGGATGCTGCCTGAGCAACGCCTCCACCAACGACGGCTGACACACCGCATTCTTATACGCATAGGTATGCGCCAGCTGGCCCTCCTCAAAGAGGGCGATCTTAGTCAGCGTATTCCCTTGTTCAATGATCAGATTCACGTTTATATCGCTTGAACGAAATTCCGCGCAAAGAAAAAGAAAAAATAGGAGAAATCATACGTTTTGACCATCAAGATTCCAAAAAACCGGCATTTCGCCTCCCCTCACAAAGCCCACACGAAGAAAGAACATTCTTTAACACACACAAAATTCAATGAATAACAAATGCTTATCCGCAAGATCGGGAATACGATCATCAAAATATTTGGAGCCTAAGAAAAAATAGCTACCTTTGCACCCGGGTAAGTCCTACACGGCATGCTCCCTCGGAATCCCCCAGGGCTTGACCGCAGCAAGGGTACTTGGTTGTAGCGGCGCGATGTAGATCGCTTACCCGTCTGCCTCTTTAGCTCAGTTGGCCAGAGCACGTGATTTGTAATCTCGGGGTCGTTGGTTCGAATCCGACAAGAGGCTCGAAAAGTTCAGAGGATATGTCACAAAGGCATATCCTCTTTTTTTATACCAAATAACCAAACTCTCTCAAACGTTGCTGCACATCCTCCAAATGAGCCGCAGACACCAGCACGATGTATCCCTCCGCCTTCAGCACATATTTTCGCAGCAGGGGATCAGTGGCAAACAACCGCAATAACGCTTGATCTGTAGAGGGAAGACGGAAAATCTTGTATTCACGGGCCGTGACCGGCTCCCACGCACATGATTGCGACAGCAAACGATTGAAAAACTCCTCCCATACGGGCGAAGGATTCCGACACACATAGCGGTGGAAGAAATCCACCCGCTCCTTCACATCTTCCGGCTTCTGGCAAGATCGCAAGAAGCTGGCCGCCGTCACCCGATAGCGATGCCCGCCGATAGGATCCGCAAAATCATCCAACACCAGCTCATACGCATTCTGCGGCTCCAGGAAACGAATCAACAAACGATTCGTGGCCACCTCAAATTCCGTGATAGGGGTATCGGGCATCTCATAGGTAGCTGTCATCCCCTGCACATAACGCCCCAATGAAGTAAGGCGGAAATAGCGAAGCGCATCGTAATAAGAGGGGGAATCGGGATCAAAAGATTCATACGCAATCTCCGCCATCCCCCAAGCTGCCAGCAAGAAGAGGAACCCCTTCACATAGGGGACAGCCAGCTGCGTATAATAGTTGACAGGGGTAATGGGTTGCGTGGGCAACTTCGCGGAGGGCAAAGAGATCGCATTCATCGCATAATCATCGAAAAGCATCGTATAGGCCTCTCCCGATTCATTCAAATGCAGCCGGTCAAGCAACGTTTCCACTTGCACCCAGTCGCCACCCGTACAGACCTGCCCGATGGCCAACCAGATATTTTGCGCCTGCTTATCCAAACAGGTGGAATAGAGCAAACTCTGCCGGATGCCCGACACATGGGGCAACAGGGTATAGCCTAAATGTGCCGGAGAGGAGAGAAATACCTTCATAGGCAACTTGACCATCTCCTCAAACGAGCATTCACTGTCAGCCATCCAGCGGCAATAGGCAAACGATTCGATCAACAGGAACGTCCGGAAATCCTTCACGTTCTTTTCCTTCTCATCCGGGAAGAATTCCTTTGCCTTCAGCTTCTTACCCAGTCGCCGAACAGCCGTCCACTTCATCTTCTCAAACATATCCTCGGTCAGCTGCCCCTGCATAAAATAGACCTCCAAGGCTTTGAGCAGCCGAGGCATCTCCAACTCCCCGTTAAAAAGGTGCAACGGGCCATCGGCCGGCAACACGCTGGGATGCGGTCGCCGCCCCTGCTCTGGGATAAAAAAGGGAACCACGTAGAGGCGCAATTGCGCAGGCAGATAGAGATATTGCGTTCCATTCATGTCGCGTTGCAGCCGAAAGAAACCCAGCGAATCCGGCAAGTCCATCTCCGTGGAGAAATAACCTCGCTCTTCAATCCAACCCTCACCGGTCTCTTTCAACAGCAAATCATGCCCTACCATATAATGCTCGACCACCAACCGCCACACCTGCCGCAACGGCTTCGAGAAGGAGGAAAAAAGAAGGGCAAAATTCGCCCGCTCACTCAAGAAATAGGCGATCGCGAAAACCTGATCCTCCTTACCAATTCCCTCCCTGCTCATCAGGATCTGCCGCAAACGCTGCTCTTCCGCTTGAGGCGCGCTGTCTGTCCATTGGCAATAAGGCAGAGCGGCCCTCACCTGCGAGAACATAGGTCGCAAGGCCTCCAACCGATAGGTATCCAAGAAAGCGGCACAATCCTTCAAGGATTCCGGGGCAGGCACCTGAATTCGCCGCGGAGCTTGAGACATGCGGGTATTCTCTTCCATCATTAACTAAGTATGTAATTAATATCCTCCTTATTTAAATACTTCAACGAATGGCTATCGCTACTGATCAACCCGGCGAACAGCTCCTTTTTCTGCTGCTGCAGCCAGCTGATCTTCTCCTCGATAGTGCCTTGCACCAAGATGGAGTAGCAGAGCACCTTCGAGAGCTGACCCATGCGGTGCAGACGGCTCACCGCCTGATCTTCGGCCGCCTTGTTCCACCAAGGCTCGAAAATAAGCACCGTGTCAGCAGCAGTCAGGTTCAACCCCACGCCACCAGTCTTCAAGGTCATCAACAGCACACGGCATTGCGGGTCATTTTGAAACCGCTCCACCACACTTTTCCGGTCGCGCGTAGAGCCGGTCATCATTGCGAAATCAATACCCAACTTATCCAACTGCTCACTGACCAACTCAACCCCCATCAGGAAATTGAAGAAGATCACCACTTTATGCCCGTTGGCAACCGCCTCTGCCACCAGATCAATCACCACCTCCAGTTTGGGAGAGGTGATCTGTCCACCGCTCAGGCTCTCCGGGATGGAGGCTATCCGACGCAACTCATTCAAGGCCTGAAGCATGACGGCACCTGAGCTCTCTATGCCATCGGCATCCATCTTCCGCTTGATCTGTTGATAGAAATAGGCCCTTCGCTGCTCATAGAAGCGAGCCTGCTCTTCGTTCATCTCCACATACAGCTGGTTATCCATGACGTCGGGCAACTCTTGCAACACATCTTTTTTCAGGCGGCGAAACAGGAAGGGATAAATCTTGCGCCGCAGGCTCTCCATCGCCTCCTTGTTGTTGAGCCGATGAATCGGATAGGTGTAGCGCATATTAAACTCATCCAAGGTGCCAAGCATCCCTGGATTGAGGAAATGAAACAGCGAATAAAGCTCCGTCAGGTTGTTCTCGAAAGGGGTGCCGCTCAACGCCAACCGATGTGTCGCATTCAATTGGAAAATCGCCTGAGTCACCTGGGTACGTGTACCTTTGATGTGCTGGCTCTCGTCCAAGATCACATAGTGAAAATGCTGCTGCTGGAGCATCTCTATGTCATTGCGCACCATGGCGTAGGTAGTCAAGATAAGCTGATGCTTCCAAGCCTCCTCCAAATTGCGTGCCCCCCCATGATAGCAATACACGGTCAGATGGGGAGCGAAGCGGGCCAGCTCCTTACGCCAGTTATACAGCAAGCTGTAGGGCATCACTAAAAGCGAGGGTTCCGTAACGTCCGGATAGATCGAGGCCAAGAGCGTAATGGTTTGAAGCGTCTTGCCTAAACCCATTTCATCGGCCAAGCATCCTCCCAAGTTATGCGCATACAGGTAACGCAGCCATTTCACCCCCTCCGCCTGGTATGGACGAAGCACGGCATTCACCCTCGTCTCCCCCAAGGGTGCATCTTTCAAACGATTGAAACCCTCAAACACTTGGAGCATCCGTTCATACATCACGCAGTCCACCTCCTGTGGACGCAAGGCGGCCATCTCCGGGAGATCAAAGAAGGAGACACGCACCTGTCCTCCCTCTTGCTGCTGAAAGACCCGTCCCAACCGCTCCACGTAGCCCTCGCCCAAGACGGCACGGTTCCCATCCGAAAGCGTAATGTAACGATGCTTGCGATACTGCTTGAGCAGGTCACCTAACGTAAACTGTTCACCATCCAAATCCAACGTCAACTCTCCCTCCAAGAAATGAATGTCCGAGCGCAACGAGAGATACAATTTCGGCTCCACCGGTTTCACCCGATAGTTGCGAAGCCGCTCCACCCCGATGAAGCGATAGCTAAGCAGCAACGAGGGCAGCTCCTGCTGCAAGAAAGGTGCCGCAGTCTCTTCCGGTACAATAAAGAAGTCACCATCCCGATAAAGCTCCTTCTGTGCCAATCGGTCGGGGGCGTACTTCATCAGATGAGACCACATCGTTTGAGCCAGTTCATCCACGGAGGCTTGAGCCACATGCTTGAGCACGATCTGCCGGTCCGGCTGCTGGAAAGCGATCCAATGTACGTCAAAATCAGTCAGGAAATCCACGTCATAGCCGGGGACCGAACAGGCCAACCGTAGATGAAGCGCGCCATCCCGATCCACCTTCTCAAAGACCAAGGTAGGCACCATCTCGATCGTCTCGTCAGAGAAGCCCACCGAATAGTCGGCATACTCCACCTCGACATGGTGCATATAAGAATAAAAGACCGAGAGATAGGCCTCCACCAACGCCTCCTCAAAAGGAGCCAAAAAGGCATCCAGCTGCAAGTAATGATCCCCGAGAGGAAGTACCCGGAAAAGCTGATCCTCCCGCAAAGCGAAACTATCAGTCAATAGCAACACGGGCGCATCCGCCCCCTTTTCCTCTCTCTTGATACGCAACCGAGGCACGATCATGCCTCGCTCCTTGCGCAATTCCAAGCAGAGCGATGCCGTCTGCTCCATCAACCGAACGGGCTGCATCTTCTCATTCACGAGGTTGGGGCAACGAGCCAGTTGCCACATCAAATAGGGGCTATCCGCCAAATAGACCTTCTCGCCGGTCGATTCTCGCTCCCAGCTCACCTGCAACAGGCAAGCATCCCGCAAGCGCTCAAACAGGCGCAAGGTCTGGGCTACCTCCCCCGTGTAATTGCGGTAATCCGGAAGAACAGGCGACTGCTGCCAATCCACCGTTTCCACATAGCAACCTGCCTTATCCGTAGCGATGCGGAAGAAGAAGGTGTCGGCTCCTTTTTGTGGCGAGGGAATCCCCAATGAGCGGTTTCGCTGCAGTCGAGACAGAAAGTTGTTCATGGCTATCTATATTTTCTCATGCTCGCGAATGTACAACAATTTTCCTATAAAGTTGGCAGGAGCAATAGTTACTGTCATTTTCCTACACACCACGAAAGGCTTTCTACACGGTGTAGCAGAGCCGTCGCGCCCCGCGAGAAGATTTCTACACGGTGTAGCCGAGTCGTCGCGCCCCGCGAGAAGATTTCTACATGGTGTAGCCGAGTCGTCGCGCCCCGCGAGAAGATTTCTACACGGTGTAGCTGAGCCGTCGCGCCCCGCGAGAAGCTTTCTACATGGTGTAGCTGAGCCGTCGCGCCCCGCGAGAAGATTTCTACACGGTGTAGTTGAGTCGTCGCGCCTCGCAAAAGGAGGACTACACGGTGTGATTGCGTGGTCGTAAAGTGACCATCTGTTCCTTTTTTTAAAAAGTGCGTGAAATTCATAGGAGTTTGGGAAATTTATTCTACATTTGCAATGCGAAGCAGTAGAAGGCATAGCGCTTCCGACAGGAGAAGCAACAAAGCGCCGAGGCAACACTTCCGAAAATCGACGAAAGGAGGACACTTTAGAGAGTGACCACGTTTCAAAAATTGTTAGCCGCCAAAAAAGGGGCATGCTTCCTGTTTGAAAAGAGGGAAGTTTAAATTGACCCCATAAGTTTATGGGGAGGTGAAGCATAAGATCTATCTACAAATCTGACGGATAGCTTATGTAAGTTTAGGTTTAATTAAAATAATTATTATTCTATGAAAGAGGTTTTCAAAAACTTTAATTTCAGAGGCGCCCTTAATGCAGAGCATTATCAGGTGCATGGTGATTTATTGAACGCTATTTCCGAGGAACTTGCGTCAAGTCTGGATCTGTCCGATCTGAGAGATCGGTATGTGTCGTTGTATGACGAGGAGAACAGTTGTTTCTATTTAAGCCGGGCCAATGAATGGACCGAGAAGATTCAAGAGACACACAAACTTCGCCTACAACAGTTTAGTTACGTCCTGAAATGTATCGACAGTGGGCTATATACGGGCGAGGAGGCTAAGGGACAGGCGGCGCAAGCGCTGCTTTTCCCCATTAAGCACTATCGCCCGGTGAAGCGAATGCGCCTTGCGGCCGTATCCGGTACGTTGCGGGATTTTATTGAACGGATGCGGGAAGCCGATTGCGCCCCGCATATCGAGACGTTGAAGCTGACAGCAGCTATAGATGAGCTGGAGCGCCTCAACAACGCTTTCATAACCGTCTATAACACACGGTCAGCCCAATTCTTGGGGAGAGCCACTTCACGTTCGATGAAAACGGTTCGTCCCTTGGTGGATAAGGCGTTCAAGGAGTTGGCAGGTGCGATCAACGCACTCTATCAGGCGAATGAGCTGACGGAGAAATCGGCGGAAAAGGAGCGGCAGTTGGGGGCGATTATCGACGAGATGAACGCGATTCTCTATCAGTTGCAGCTGACACTCTCCCGTGTGAAGGCCGGCACGAAGCCCAATCCCGGCGAGGAGTCGAAGCCTACCACACCTCCGGCTTCCGAGACACCCACAGAGCCTGAGCCGGAGCCTGAACCCGAACCGGAGAATCCGGATGTAGTCTGATTCCAGTGCTTTAGCAAAGGAAGTCCACAAAAAAAAGGATGCCCCGAAGGAGCATCCTTTTTCCATATTATCCTGAAGCAGGAGGGGATTAGCGTGAACCACCAGCCCACCATACCGGCTGATCGTAGATGTAGAAACCATCTCCGTAAGCCTCGGCGATTTTCGGGTTGTTCAATACGCTATCGCTACCATACGGCAAACGCTTCGGCAGACGGTTCAGACCGCTCTGCGTGTTCATCGGGTTGGTCAATTGGATCCAGCTCTCACCCATCGCCTCGCAACGACGGATATCGTTGAAGGTCTCTACCTGCTCGTCCACGATCTGTGCCAAATACTTTTGCTCGAAGAGCGTCTTCAGCGTCGGTGTACCCAAGGAAGCGGCATAGTCAGCAGCTACGCTGGCATCTTCACCACAGATCGTCATAATGTCAGCCACAGAAGAGGCAACGGCAGCTTGGAAAGCCTCTGTCGCATCCTTGCCCTGACGCAACTGTGTCTCAGCCAAGATGAAGTAAACCTCTGCCTGGCTCAACAGGTGAATCGGCTGTGAACCGAGATCAAACCAATACGGATAAGATGGAGCCCAAGAGATCTTTGAGCCCTCAGCATCACCCGGATTGAAGGCCTCACCACCGGCCAAATAGAGATCGATACGCGGATCGTTATACTTCTCCATCATGTTTGTAACCGTCGTAGAGCTTCCCGTATAACCACGGCTCCATACAAAAGCACTCCAAGGGTTATCGCAAGTGACACCGTTGAACTCCGTAATGGTCATACCTGCAAAGCCTAACTCAATCGCCTTTTGGGCAGCAGCCTCAGCCGATGCATAGACACTGTTATCCACAGCGGACTGGTGAATCAAATAACGTGCCTTCAAGCCGTAAGCAGCAGCTAACCACTGGCTCATATCGCCACCGAATACCAAGTCTTGGTTGGCCACGTTGTTCATCTTTCCATCCACTGCCTGCTGCAAGTTACCGATGGCCTTATCCAACGTAGCAATCAAATCGGCATAGATAGCCTTCTGTGAATCCAAGCCCGGTTGCAGGTTCTCTGCGCCCTTCAAAGCCTCGCTGTAAGGAATGTCACCGAACATGTCAGTCAACACGCCATACTCCATCACCTTCAATACCTGCGCGATACCTAAAACGTCTAACTGACCCTCATTGCCACTCACGTTGTTCTCTACCTTGTCAATCATCTGTTGGATGTTCAACAGGTTGCTATAAGTGCCTGACCATACATTATTAAAGGTAGAAGAGGCGGTCCACTCGATAGAGTTACGCAACTCTGCCTTCATCAGCTGGTTGTTACCCATACCGAACTCCTGCTCTGTCCAAGAGGAAAGGTAGAAGGCCAAATCACCGGAAACCGTGCTGAAACCGGTATTCATGATCGCCTGACTCAACTGCAAATAGGCCGGCACCAGCTCAGGGGCGGGATGGTACTCATCCTTGTTGATGTCATCCATCGTATCCTCGGAGCACGCGGTGAAGCCTAAGAAGGCTACCGACAAGGCTACTAATATACTTTTCTTCATAACTTATATTTCAGAATTTAGATTGTTAATGATTAGAATGTTACCGTTAAACCACCACCGAAGCTGGCCGTGTTGGGCACAGAGAAACGCTCGAAGTAACCACCCATGTTGTTGTTACCCTGAGAGGCCTCCGGATCGAAGTTAGGCATATCCGCCCAAATCAAGAGGTTACGAGCGAAGCCATAGACTGACAGGTCGATACCGCAGAAGCGGGGAACCTGATAGGTCAAGGTCAAGTCGCGCAACTTCACGAATGAGGTGCTGTAAATACCCGCTTCAGTTACGTCATAGTAAGTCATCCAGTAGTCCTGCTTGCTAACCTCGATGGTATTCTTCTGGCCGGTTGCCTCGTCGATACCGTCAACCACCATCGTACCCTCGTGGTAGGGCAAAGACTCCTTGGTCGCACCGAAGTAGTTCATCACCATATTGGTACCGTGGTACATCAAACCACCCTGCTGCCAGCTCCAAGTCGTTGACAAAGAAACACGCTTGTAGCGACCGCCGAAGTTGATACCGGTCGTAAAGTCAGGCGCACAGTTACCCAAATCTACGCTCTCACCTGTACCCTGGGGCAGACCGTTCAACAGCAAGAGGTTACCTGCGTCGTCACGCTTGAAAGCTGTACCGTAGATGTTCGGATAGTTACAACCAGCCTGCGCACGCACCTGCGGCTCTACGAAACCACCCAACATGATAGACTCTACACCCGGAGCCAACTCGATGACCTTGTTGTTCACACGAGTGAAGTTGATGCCTAAGTTCAAATCATAATCCTTTGCCTGCAGGATCGCGAAGTTCAGCGACAACTCGTGAGACTTCGTCTCCATCTTACCGGCATTGGTAATCATCTCTTGATAACCCGTTGTCGCATCAATAGGCACACCAAAGATCTGATCCGTTACATTCTGCAAACTGTAGGTATATTCCGCCTTGATGCGACCACCGAAGAACTGTAAGTCGGTACCAATCTCCCAGTTGGTCGTGTTCTGCGGCTTCAAGTTTGGATCGTAGAAACGATAATATGGGGCATATGAGGAAACACCGCTGGGCAACGGATAAGAAACCGGCGTATAAGAATAGAAGCCACCACCGTAGTTCGGCTTTGAATAGTAGGTGTTATAATAGGTACCTGCTTGACCTACCTGTGCGAAAGAGGCACGCAACTTACCGTAGTTTAATACATTGTTGTGCTCCTCCAACCAAGGCAGCTTCGTGAACTCCCAACCCAAAGAGACTGAGGGATAGAAGAAGCTACGGCTACCACGCGGCATGGTAGAAACATAGTCGTTACGGCCAGTCACGGTCAAGAACAACTGGCTCTTCCAATCCGCTGAAACACTACCGAAGAAACCAACGGTACGCTCTTGACGATTATACTCGCTAGCGGAATAGCTGGTTGCGTTAGAGATCGTGGGCAGGCCATAGAAGTTGAAGTTGGTACCGGTGTAGCTCCAAGAACGCATATTCTCGTGGTTCACCTCGTTACCAACAACCACATTCAAGCCCCACTCCTGCTCGTCGCCAAACTTCGCATCGAAGTTTACGGTGAACAAGTTGTTGAAGACGTTGTTTTGTGAACCGTAGTTGCTAATCTCACCCTTCTTATTTGCGGCAGAACCGATCTCGGCGATGTCGCGATAGTCAGAAGTCCAGATATCCAAACCAGCCTGCTCACGGAAGCGCAAGGAGTTGTTCTCGCCCACATTCCAGTTCGGCTCATATTCTACGTAAGCGTTACCGAAGGCACGGTTGGTGTGCTGACGATACTCGTCGTTCTCTGCCCACCAGTAGGGGTTGTTGAATGACGTAGAACGGAACAAGACCTGTGTAGTCGGATCACCCGGCACGTTGTAAGGAATACCCTTCAAGTTGTACTCAGCCGGAGCGGAATAAACCACGTTCATGATACCGGAGTTCGCACCCGGCGCTGAGGTGATCTTGTTGCCTGAATAGTTGACAGAGAAACCGGACTTCCACTCGCTGTTGATCTTCCAATCCACCAAACCACGAGCACCCCAACGATCCATACCCGTTGAAGGGATGATACCCTCTTGGTGAGAGTTGCTGATACCTACAGAGTAGTTCACACCGTTCAACGCCTGAGAGATGTTGAAGTTGGTGTTCTCCGTGAAGCCTGTACCCAAGAAGTCACCTACGTTGTCGTAGATCTCCGGAGTGGTCCAGCCATCCAAACCAGCCTGCGCACGCTTTGGATTGTAGTACATGCCCTGACGCAAACCACCTGATTGGGTATATTGGTTGTTGGTGTTACCACCGTATGTGGGATCGTTCGGCAACTCGCTGATCTTCGGACCCCAGCTCATGGAAGATGTCGGGCTGTAAGCGTTTACACCGTTACCTTGCGCATACTCGGTCTGATGCTCGAACTTGCGAGAAACCACCTGCGCACTCAAGTTGGTAGAAACAGTCACTTTGGGACGACCCATTGCCTGCTGGTTACCACGCTTCGTGGTGATGACGATCACACCGTTAGAGGCACGGATACCGTAGAGGGCGGAAGCGGCCTGACCTTTCAAGACGTTGATCGTCTCGATGTCCTCGGGGTTAATATCAATTGAACGATCGGCATAGTTCGCACCCTGTACGGAAGCACCGGTAGAGAAGTCAGCCTGTGTATTGATCGGCATACCATCGATCACATACAACGGCTGGTTGTTACCATCGAAAGAACGTGCACCACGGATCGTGATCTGTGCGGAAGCACCCGGTGCACCGGAAGACTGACGAATATCGACACCGGTCAACTTACCCTGGATGGCGTTTGCCAAGGAGGTCGTACCGGCCTTGTTCAACTCGTCTGATTTCAAATCCTGGGCCGCGTAACCCAAAGCCTTACGGTCGCGCTTGATACCCATCGCTGTTACGACCACCTCGTCGAGGTCTTGCGTATCAGCTGCCAACGTTACGTTTACTCGTGGTGAAACCATCACCTCCTGGCTCTTCATACCCACGAAGGAGATCACCAACTGCTTGCCATTCGCAGGCACATCCAATGTGAAATTACCGTCATAGTCCGTCACTGTACCTACAGTGGTGCCTTTGACGACAATGGCTGCACCGATGACCGGCTCACCATCTTCCGCGATTACCTTACCAGTAACCTTTGAAGTCTGCGCTGAAGCTACTCCTGCGCTCATCGCGAGCAACAGAAGTCCTGAAGTTAACTTTTTCTTCATAAACACACTCTATAAATATAACTAATAATAAAATTGTTTTCACTTATTCTCGTCATGCGTTCCTCCCTCAAACCGGAGAATCGCACGCTTTCTACACACACTAATACCTTAATCTGTCTATAGAAAATCAAAAACGGTTGCAAAACTATTAAGAATAAGTGACATAAGCAATAAATTTTTAGTCCCTGCTCGTTTTTTAGGGTGTTTCTTGGGTATTCGTTGCTGACATAATGACACCAATCTTGTATATTTATGCATTTATGCAGGCTTTATGCTTGATGAATATAAACAAAAAGCATTATATTGTGAACATTTTGTCAGATAGGGGTTTAGAATCTTTTCTTTACTTTAACATATCGGTTTAACGATTGATAGACAAAGAACAGGCGTAAGTTTCTATTTTGAGCGCAAGAACCGCTGTGATGCGAAATGAGAGGGGGCTTATAGCTACATATCCTCCATCGTCAGCACTTTCGCTTCGATCTCAAAGTCTGATAACAGCTTCTGGCGAATGGTGGTTAGTGGCCAGCCACACCACTTTCCCCCATCGCTTGGGTGAGGCGAGGAATGGTATCATCTCCATTGGCAATAGCCGAAAGGATGGCAAAAAAATAACCGCCGTGATTATAACAGCGGTTATATTTTTATGGTCTCGCAAAAATAAGACATTCCTTGTGAATGTCCAAGGAATGTCCTTATTTCTTAGTGCTTCACCAACTCGAAATGGTGATCCACGCAGGCGGGAAGCTCATGCGGATAGTGGGTGACATAGATCAAGGTCTTACCCGGACGCTCGCAGAACTGCTCGATGATAGCAGCGGCCTGTTTCTTATGGCTCACATCCAAACCGTGCAACGGCTCGTCGAGAATGATCAAGTCGGGATCTTTCACGAAAGCACGGGCCAAAAGCACTAAACGTTGCTCACCACTGGATAGGGTCTGGAACATCCGATCTCGCAGGTGATCAATACCCAAAAGCCGCATCCAAGCCAATGCCAACTCCTCCTGCTCCGCAGAGCAAGTACGATATAAACCGATAGAGTCAAAGAAGCCGGAACCTACAATCTGCAATGCCGACACATTCTGTCGGTAATAGAGGTGCATCTCCGGAGAGACATAACCGATACGCTTCTTAATGTCCCAAATGCTTTCTCCCGTACCCCGTTTCTTATCAAAGAGATAGAGCGTGTTGGCATACGACTGTGGATTGTCGGCATATACCAAACTCAGCAGGGTGGATTTGCCGGAGCCGTTGGGTCCGAAGAGCGCCCATTTCTCGCCATTCTTGATCTCCCAGTCAATGTCTTTCAAGATGGTGCGACTGCCATAATGCACCTTCACCTTTTCCATGCGCAGGGTGACCGTATGGGTAGCTGGTTGCTTCTCTGGATCGACAGGTAGAGCGGGGATTTCCACAGGTTGTTCGTCGATAAGTCCTTCCGTAGGAAAGAGTCGATGGATCAAGGCTTTGTCTGCCAAGAAGTCCGCTCGGTCCATCGAAGGGAGCAGCGTGCGATCCACCACGGGCAACACTCGGTTCACCATCGTAGGAATGTCTTGCGGGTTAGAAAGCAACAGGATCACCTGCACACCATGCAGCTGCGTCATCCGCTGCAGCATCTCCACCAATAGCTCACGAGAAGGAGCATCTAACCCGATAAAGGGATTATCGAGAATCAACAAGCGAGGATGTTTGAGCAATGTACGTACGATCAAGAACTTGCGCAGCTCTCCGCTGGAGAGGTAGATCACCTTCTTGGGCAGCAACTCACGTACACCGAAAAGGTCTATCAACTCCTCATTCCTCATTCCTAAATCCTCAATTCCTAACAGCTCGGCAGCCTGGGGTACCTCATCGTTCTCTGTGGCATGCCAGCGCTGTTGGTAGTAGGTGTTCTGACAATCCGCCAACGAATAAATATCCTTGAAAGTAATACACCGCACGAAATCGCTTACCCGTCCGTTAGCAGCGAAGCTCACCTCTCCGGCCTTCAAGGCAAACTTCCGTTGCAACAGATCGATGAGCAGGCTTTTTCCCGCTCCATTCGGTCCAATCACAGCCCATTGCTCACCGGCTTGGATGGTCCAATTCACCGGCTCGGTAAAGGCCAGTTCCGGCAGGCGAGGTACGGCATTCACAATCTCCGCCACGTAATTCTTTGCTATCTCCATTTTCTCTTATACCTATTATTATATAGTATATGGTCTATCACAAAATACCCTATATCTTATTTCCAAATAACCCGGGTCTTTTTCTTAAAACACCCGGGTTCCCGTTCCCCGATGAATGTCGGAGGCTTGCGTGATGACCACTTGTCGTACACCCGCATCAATAGCTTGGTAAGCGTTCTCTAACTTTGGGATCATACCGCCTTGGATAACTCCCTCCTTCACATAACGGTGGAATGCCTCTCGGTCAATCTCCGGAATGACACTCTCGTCATCTTCCGCATCCCGCAAGACACCCTTTTTCTCGAAGCAATACATCAAGGTCACCTCAAAATGCTTCGCTAAGGCCTTGGCCGCCTCACCGGCGATTGTGTCAGCATTGGTGTTGAGCAGATGTCCCTGCTTGTCATGGGTCAACGGAGCCAATACAGGAACAATCCCTTGATGAATCAGCGTCGCCAACAGATCCGCATTCACCTCCTTCACATCGCCCACAAAACCATAATCCATCTCCTTGACGGGCCTTTTGTCTGAACGCATCAAGTTCATGTCCGCTCCGGTCAATCCCAAGGCATTCACGTCTAAAGCTTGCAAGCCGGCCACAATCTGTTTATTCACCAATCCGCCATATACCATCGTCACGACACGCAACATGGCCTCGTCGGTGATGCGTCGGCCATCCACCATCTTGCTTTCAATACCCAATTGGGCAGCTAATTTTGTGGCTGATCGTCCACCGCCATGTACCAAAACCTTATGTCCCTCGATCTTGGCAAAATCCTGTAACAATTGACGAAGCGTCTCCTCTTCCTCCACAATCTTTCCGCCTACTTTGACGACTATTAACTTCTCCATACGCTATCTCTTTTATTTTTTTGCCGCAAAAGTAAGAATAAATGAAATAATTGCCTACATTTGCACTCGCTAATGCGGCAGTAGCTCAGTTGGTAGAGCATCAGCTTCCCAAGCTGAGGGTCGCGGGTTCGAGCCCCGTTTGCCGCTCACCTCCATGAAAGCCTTAAGGTTGATGAAAGCCTTAAGGCTTTTTTATTAGGAAGCCACCCTTTTCTTTTTTACATTTTCTTGGATATACATAGGTATAGCAAGTATGAGAACTGCCAATTTCACGGTGACGATTGCGACATGGTTTTAATTCATAGAAACCATGGAAAACATCATTGAGGTACATATTCTTTCCATGCGATACCATTATGCCAAATGAATTGGGAAACGTAACCCCTCCTTTCTCTGCCAACCTCCAAATTTCCTCAACAAAAATGAGCAGTTGAGCGAATTAATCTGTTCATTGATACATTTTGCCTGTCTGCTGAAAACAATTGTTGGGTGCCTTAAATTTATTCAAATTCGCATCGGATTAACACAACGTTTTTAACCCATTTGTATCATGAACTCACAGAATGCGATTTCAAAGAGCAGATTAGGCTTAGCTTTATGCTGCTTGTTAGCCGGAGGCGCAGTGCTTCCGCAGAGTTCAATGCTGAGAGCAGAAGTTTCAGTCTCACAACAGCAACGAACAGTGACGGGTGTCGTTACAGACACCAAGGGTGAACCCTTATTGGGTGTAAATGTCATCGTGAAAGGTACCACTAACGGTACGATTACCGATCTCGATGGTAAGTTCTCTTTGGAGGTAGAGCCGAATGCTATCCTCGTAATTTCCTACATTGGTTATGTAACTCAGCAGACTCCTGTAACGGGCACATCCATGAAGATTGCCTTGAAAGAGGACACGCAGAATTTGGATGAGGTTGTAGTCGTAGGTTACGGTACGCAGCAGAAGAAGGATATTACTGGATCTGTCGCTGTCGTTGATACGGAGCAGTTGCTCGCCTCTTCCGGTTCTTCCGCAACGCAACAGTTGCAAGGTAAAGCAGCGGGTGTGCAGATCGGTACGAACGGTGCGCCGGGTTCTGCAACAATGGTACGTATCCGTGGTATCAACTCTATCAATGATAACGGTCCGTTGTATGTCATCGATGGAGTCTCCACTCGTGACCAGGATTTGAGTTCCTTGAACCCGAACGACATTGAGAGTATGCAGGTGTTGAAGGATGCCTCTTCTGCGGCTATCTATGGTGCGCAGGCTGCCAACGGTGTCATCTTGATCACCACAAAGAAGGGTACGCGTAGCGGTCAGCCGAAGTTGACCTATGATGGCTATGTGGGTATGACCAAGACGGGGCACAGATATAGCTTGTTGAGCGGTGACGACTTGATTCAAGCTGAGTGGCAAGCTACGAAGAATAGTTTGGATTTGGCGGGGGATACCGATCTACCGAGCCATTTGCAGTTTGGTTCCAGCGCTGACTCTTGGTTGAACCATAAACCGAACTACATGACTGTGACGGGTGCAGGTGGTCGCACGGATATCCAACCGACCAACTATGAGATCGGCTCCAATGTTTATGCGCCAGTTTCCAACACCGATTGGTGGGATGAGATTAGCCAGATCGGTGTCATCCAAAATCACCAGGCTACACTCTCTGGCGGTACGGAGAAGGGCCAGTATATCATGAGTGCTAACTACTTCGATCAGAAGGGTACCGTGATTGAGTCTTACTACAAACGTTATCAGATTCGTGCCAACACCGTGTTCAATCTGCGTGATTGGCTGCGCGTCGGCGAGAACTTGACCTATAGCTTCAGTAAGAACAACAACTTGTCGCATTCGGGTACGGAGTCTAACATCTACTCTTGGACCTATCGTGCCTGCCCGTATGTGCCGGTCTATGACTCTGAGGGCAATTATGCCGGTTCAAAGATCGCCGGTACAGGTAACTGGCAGAACCCGGTGGCTATCCTTGAGCGTAACCAGGATAACTACTATACCACACAGCGTGTATTTGGTAATATCTATGCTGAGGTCGATTTCATGAAGGGCTTGACCTTCAAGACCAACTTTGGTCTCGACTACCGCAACGACTATTACTATGCGATCAGTAAGAAGAACCCGGAATTCTCTGAGACAACGGGCCAAAACAGCTTCTCTGAGAACAACTACTTCAACTATCGCTGGGTATGGACCAACACGTTGAACTTCAACCGTACCTTCAACGAGAAACATGCCGTTACGGTCTTGTTAGGTACAGAGGCTATCCGCGATGGTCTGGGTCGTACACTCTACGGCTATCGTACGAACTATCTCTTTGAGGACAACCCCAATACCTACACCTTGACGATGGGTGAGAACAACGCACAACGCAACGTGACTTCCAGCTACAACGGTGAGTTCGCTTTGTTCGGTATGTTCGCTCGTGCGGATTACGCTTACGACAACAAATACCTCTTCACCGGTATCGTTCGTCGAGATGGTGTCTCTCGTTTCTCTGAGAGCAACCGTTACGGTGTATTCCCCTCTTTCTCTTTAGGATGGCGTCTCTCTGAAGAGGGCTTCATGGAGAAGACTCGCGACTGGTTGGATGACTTGAAACTGCGTGTCGGTTACGGTATCACGGGTAACTCTGAGATCCCCGTGGCAACCAACTTCGCCAATATCTTCTCGACCAGCACTACTTCTACCAACTATGATATTACCGCCTCGAACACCAGTGAGCAGACCGGTTATCGCTTGGCAACTTACGGCAATAGCGACACGAAGTGGGAGAAGAATAAGATGGTCAACGTTGGTATCGACGCAACCTTCGCGGGTGGTAAGTTTGGTGGTACGTTCGAGTGGTATAACAAGAAGACATCTGACATGTTGATCCAGGCTGCTTATTCTAACCTCTCGGGTGAGGCCGGCTCTCCCTACATCAACTTCGGTAACATCAAAAATACCGGTTGGGATTTCACCTTCAACTATCGCGATGGCAAAGGCGATTGGGCTTGGGACATCGACTTGAACCTCTCTCACTATAAGAATACCGTTGAGAAGCTGGCAGCAGCTGACGACTACTCTTTGTGGGCAAGCGGTACACGTATTGAGGGTTATGTAACCCGTACGACAAAAGGTCATGCTGTTTCTGAGTTCTGGGGCTTCGTGCAGGATGGCTTCTACGAGAGCGCACAAGACGTAGTCAACACCTTGCCGGTTGGTAAGAGCGAGATGTCCTTAGAGGACGCTCAGACTTGGGTGGGCCGCTTCAAGTTCAAAGATCTGAACGGCGATGGCAAGTTGGATGACAACGACCGTACCTTCATCGGTTCTCCGCACCCCGATTTGACCGGTGGTTTGAACGCTACGTTGAAATGGAAGAACTGGGACTTCACGATGTTCTGGAACTTCTCTATCGGCAACGATTTGTATAACAACACGAAGTACTTCACCGACTTCTGGACATTCAAGGGTAACAAGTCAGAGCGTCTGCGTGACCAGTCTTGGGCTTTGGGTGCTGACAACAGCAACGCAATCCTCCCGATCCTGAACTCCGCTGATAGCTACTCCGGAACCTACTCCAGCTCTTACTATGTGGAGAACGCTTCGTTCTTGCGCTTGAAGAACTTGGTATTGGGTTACACGATCCCGAAGGCTCCGCTGAAGAAGGTGGGCATCCAGAACATCCGCGTTTACTTGCAGGCTGAGAACATCGTGACGATCACAGGCTATACAGGTCTGGATCCTGAGTTCACCAACGCTTATCTGCGTCAGTCTGATACCAGCACACGTGTTGACCTCCAGAAGGGTGTCGATATGGGTGGATGGCCGACCACGATGCGTATGCTCTTTGGCGTCAACTTCGTATTCTAATTATCATGTATCACACAATTAAAGCAATTTCATTATGAAACGACATATTTTAATAGCATTAGGTGCAGCGGGTTTGCTGACCTTAGCTTCTTGCGGCGAGGACTTCCTCTACAAGGCTCCTCAAGGCAGTATCGACCAAGCAGCCTTGACCAACGAACAGGGTACGGAACTGCTGGTAATCAATGCCTACGCATATTTGACAGCCTACGAGGGATATGAGAACATGTTCAACTGGGTATTCGGTGGTCTCTATGGTGGCGATTGCAACAAGGGTTCCGATGTCAACGACCAGTCTGTGTTGAACTCTGTGGAGACCTACTCCATCTCTCCCTCTAACGACTACCTACTGGTAAAATGGCGTGAAACCTATCGTGGTGTAAAACGTTGCAATCTGGCAATCACCGTTCTCAACGAAGCTGAAGATGTGGATGCCACAACGAGAGCCATCCGTATCGGTGAGATGAAATTCCTCCGTACGTTGCATTACTTCGAGGGCGTAAAGATGTTCTCCTCCAAGGGTGTGCCCTACATCGACGAGGTGATGGCCGCTGAGGAGAATGACCCGAAGGTACACAACGGTGTCGATATCTACCCGCAGCTGTTGGCTGATATTGATGACGCTATCAACGCATTACCGGAGACACAGCCGGAAGTAGGCCGTGCCAACAAGACCGCTGCTAAGGCGTTAAAGGCAAAGATGCTCATGCAGCAAGGTGACTTGGCTGCCGCGAAGCCGATCTTGAAGGATATCATTGAGAACGGTCTTAGTCCGAAGGGTGAGCGTTTGGCCTTGCAAGACGATCTAAATAACAACTTCAATGCCTTGACCGAAAATGGTAAAGAAAGTATCTTCGAAGTACAGTTCTCCGTCGGTGCCAACAACAACGGTAATGCTGGTATGTGCTTGAACTATCCGCACAACTCCGGTCCTGGTGGATGCTGCGGTTTCGATCAGCCATCCAACGAGTTGGCTAACTCCTTCCAGGTGGATGCCAACGGTCTGCCTTACTTGAACTTCGAGTATCGCCAACATCCGGAGAAACCGGTATCCATCCGTCAGGATACGGATGATGCTTTGTCTGTACTGGACAACAGTATCGCAGTTGATCCCCGTTTGGACTTCACGATGGGTCGTTTCGGCATCCCCTACAAAGATTGGGGTCTGCCTCGCAAAGACTGGGTGCGTGACGTGAATAACGGTGGTATTTATATGCCAAAGAAACATGTCTATACGAAGGAAATGCAGGATAATGGCTTGGCAGGTAGTTCCTATACCGATGGTTGGGCTCCCGGTTCAGCGATGAACTTGCAATACCTCTCCTTGCGTGACTGCAAGCTGCTCTATGCAGAGTGCTTGGCTAACGACGGTGAGTTGGCAGCTGCTATGGCACAGGTGAACGACATTCGTCGCCGTGCGGGTCTCGACGTAAACATCATCAAATTAGAGGATGGGACGCCTGCCGCTAACTACAAAGTTTCAGAGTATCCTGCTTCTCACGCTGCGTTCAGCGACAAAGAGACCTGTATCAAGGCGGTTCGCATGGAGCGTAAGTTGGAGTTGGCGATGGAGGGTCAGCGCTTCTTCGACTTGGCTCGTTGGGGTGGCGACTACATGAACAGTGAGTTGAACGCCTTCTTGGCTTACGAGCGTAACTTCTTGAACAAGTATAACGGTGTATCTGCGCCTCCTGCAGCGAAGACCATGTATCCGATCCCGGAGACACAGATCCAGACCATGGGTAACGACGAGAACGGTCAGCCCTACTTGGTTCAGCCCGATCCTTGGAAATAAGGGATCCAAACATAAACCCTAATGAGTGAGGGGGTAGTGATGGCTTCGCCATCCTATCCCCTCTTTTTCTCCTCTCCCCATCACATAACCGCACACTGAAGCGGTTTTCTTCTGTAAACAACTATCACTCGAAAGGTGGGATGCACCCCAAAGAGCAGCACCCCCCAGTTTTATTCATTAATTACCGAAATAACAAGGAAAATCTTAAATATATCCCAAAACATATCGTTACCTTTGCACTTGTAAGCAATCTAATAACAATTTAATGCAGTATTATGGAAGCTAACGTAGAAAGTGCATTACTATATTTAGATGAACATATAAATTGCAATAATTTCCTGCATTCCGTAGAGACAGGATTCACTTATCATGAGGAAAGGACAGGCAGTGTATTAAGCTATAAATTTTCAGAGAAATACAACCACCTGTTTTTTCTCGTAGAAGGGGAGTGCACGTTCAATTGCAATGGCTTTCGAGACAGAAAAATAAAAGGAGGAGAGATGATTTTGATCCCTCGGGCAGCAACTTTCAGTGGAAGAGTGACCCAATCTGCTAAATGGCTTCAGATGACCTTCTCTTTACCACATAGTGGTTGTGACCGTTTGGTGTTAGAAGGATATCAATCCTATTGCAGCATGATCGATTACGATTTCCAACCATTAGACATCCGGGAACCGCTCACCAAGTTTATCGACTTAATGATAGTTTATTTGCGGAGTGGCATGAACTGCGGACACCTTCACGAAATGAAACATGCTGAGCTATTCTTCTCATTAAGAGGTTTCTATAAGAAAGAGGAAATTGCTACTCTGTTCTATCCACTCATCGGAAAACCTTTGAGTTTTAGAGAGCAAATCGCTAAATGGCAGAATCAGGAGCATTCGCTTACGCAATTGGCAGCGGATTTAAACATGAGTCAGATTGCCTTTCTCCGAAAGTTCAAAGAAGAATTTAATGAGACCTACTTCCGTTGGGAAATGCGCAGAAAATGCGACCGTATTTTAGCGGATATGACCATTCCCAATATCACCATCAAGGAGGTTATGTCTCGACATGGATTCTATGCGGCTCCGAACTTCAATCGCTTTTGCAAGACCAACTTTGGATGTACACCAACAGAATTAATGAGGCGCTACGGCACGAAAACCAATGCCCCACGTCAGAGAAAATCTTAGGTGATCACCTTGCGACATCACATCTCTGCTCGTCACCCACAAAAAAAGAGGCCGCTTACCCTATGCGACCTCCTTTTTAGCACGGAAGGAGAGGCTCGAACTCCCGACACCTGGTTTTGGAGACCAGTGCTCTACCGACTGAGCTACTTCCGTAATTGCGTTGCAAAAGTAGTATTTTATTTTGAATATCCAAGCATCAAGCCCGAAAAAACAAGGAGCTCTGTAAACCATCACGACCTACAGAGCTCTCAAATAACGAAATATATAATCGCACAGAACAATTAAGCTTATACGAGCTTGGCAAAACGGGCCATAAAGTCTTTCGCCTCGTCCATGCTGAGGCAGAGTGGCGGCAAGAGACGAATGGTGTTCGTACCGGCCACACCTGTAAAGACATTCTCCTCGAAGAGAAGCTTGGAGCGCAACTCCTTAATGGATTGCTCAAACTCTATTCCGATCATCAGGCCTCGGCCACGGATCTCCTTGATGCCAGGCAGCTTATGCAGCTCCTCCAAGAGGTAGCTACCTACCTTGGCGGCATTCTCAATCAGCTGCTCTTGCTCCATGATCTCCAAGACGGCGATAGCGGCCGCACAAGCCAAGTGGTTACCTCCAAAGGTAGTGCCCAGCATGCCATACGCCGGCTTGAACATCGGGCTGATCAACAGACCGCCCATCGGGAAGCCGTTGGCGATGCCCTTGGCTACGGTGATCAAATCCGGACGGATACCACTGTATTGATGCGCAAAGAACTTACCGCTACGGCCATAGCCAGATTGGATCTCATCCAGAATGAGGCAGGCCTCATACTTGGTACATAAATCACGCAGCTGACGCATGAAGTCATCGGTCGGCAACTGAATGCCTCCTACGCCTTGGATACCCTCGATGATGACGGAAGAGACATCGCCTTTTTTCAGCTCCTTCTCTACAGCCTCCGCATCATTCAGCGGCAGATAGGTCACCTGCATGTCCTCATTGACAGGGGCGATGATCCGCGGGTTATCCGTCACACGCACAGCGGCTGAGGTGCGACCATGGAAAGCGTGCTTGAAGGCGACCACCCGCTTCTTCCCATTATGGAAAGAGGCCAATTTCAAGGCATTCTCGTTCGCCTCCGCACCGGAGTTGATCAAGAAAAGCGCATAGTCATCATAGCCGCAGGCTTTACCCAGCTTATCGGCCAACTTTTGTTGCAAGCTGTTGACCACGGAGTTGGAATAGAAACCGAGGTTGCTCACCTGCTCAGAAATCGCTTTCACGTAGGTGGGATGGCTATGCCCTACGGAGATCACGGCATGACCGCCATAAAGGTCGAGGTACTCATTGCCCTCCTTGTCCCAAACGTGACAACCTTTTCCCTTGACAATCTCTATATTAAATAGAGGATATACATCGAATAATTTCATAAGCAACGATTAAAACGCTGACGGCTTCAGGTGCAGACCGACGGTCTCTTCCAAGCCAAACAGCAGGTTCATATTATGTACGGCCTGTCCGCTTGCGCCTTTCAACAGGTTGTCGATCATAGAGATGATCAACAGCTTATCGTCGATACGCTCCAAGTGGATCAAGCATTTATTGGTATTCACCACTTGCTTCAAGTCCGGGTTCTTATCGGTGATGAAGGTAAAGTGATGATCATCATAATACTCCTCATAGATACGGGTGATCTCGCTCAAGTCGATCTTGCAATCCAAGTACATCGTGGCAAAGATACCCCGAGAGAAGTTGCCTCGCACCGGGATGAAATTCACCCGGCTCTGGAAGCTGTTCTGCAACTGGCATAAGCTCTGGTTGATCTCCGCCAGGTGTTGATGCTTGAACGGCTTATAGATCGAGATGTTATCATTACGCCAGCTGAAGTGAGAGGTAGCCGACGGCTTCACACCCGCTCCGGTTGAGCCTGTGATCGCATTGACCTGCACATCCGAGTTAAGCATCAAATGCTTAGCTAACGGGAGCAATCCTAACTGGATGCAAGTAGCGAAACAGCCAGGGTTAGCCACATGCTTTGACTGACAGATCTTGCGACGGTTCAACTCCGGCAAGCCATACACGAAATCATGTTCCGGGCTGGCCAAGCGATAGTCCATGCTCAGGTCGATGATCTTGAGATCCGCAGGCACGACATGGCTCTCCATGAATTTCTTGGTGTCGCCATGGGCCGTACAGAAAAACAACACATCAATCTGGTCGAAAGGAAGCTCATTCGTGAAGACCATATCCGTCTCACCAAACAGGCCGCTGTGTACATCCGTCAGCTTATTGCCGGCGTTGCTGGTACTATTCACGAAGACCAACTCCACATCGGGATGATTCAGCAAGAGGCGAATCAACTCACCTGCCGTATAGCCCGCACCGCCTATGATTCCGCACTTGATCATATCTCTTCCTCTTTATGGTTGGTATAATAAACACGCAACGGCGTAGAGAGCACCTTGATGAAGCCCTTGGCATCCTCGGCTGTCCAGCCCTTCTGCATCTCACCATACTCACCGAACTTCGTCTTTACCAAGTCATCCTTTGAATCCACACCTACCGTGGAGAATGACAACGGACGCAGCTCCAAGATAGCGGTACCGTTCACATTACGCTGCGACTCTTGCAACATCGCCTCGATGTCGCGCATCACCGGCTCCAGGTACTGGCTCTCGTGGAGGAACATGCCATACCAGTTGGCCACCTGATCCTTCCAATACTGCTGCCATTTGCTCAAGGTATATTTCTCCAAGAAGCGGTGTGCTGCGATGATCAACATCGGAGCGGCCGCCTCGAAGCCTACACGTCCCTTGATGCCGATGATCGTATCGCCTACGTGCATGTCACGACCGATACCGTATGCCGCACCAATCTCCTCGATCTTCTGGATCGCCGCAATCTTATCCTCGAACACCTCGCCATTAACGGCATAGACCTCTCCCTGCTTAAACTCGATGCTGAGCTGCTCGCTACCGGTCTTCGTCACCTGTTTCAGGTAGGCGCTCTCTGGCAATCCCTGCTTAGAATCCAAGATCTCACCACCACAGATAGAGGTACCCCACAACCCGACGTTGTATGAATACTTCATCTTCGTGAAATCGGCCTCAAAGCCATGCTCTTTCAAATAGTCGATCTCCTCCTGACGGCTTAACGCCATATCACGTGTCAAGGTGATGATCTCCACACCCGGAGCCAACACCAAGAAGGTCATATCGAAACGGATCTGGTCGTTGCCGGCTCCGGTTGAGCCATGCGCGATCGCATCCGCACCAATCTCATTCGCATAACGTGCGATCGCCAACGCCTGGAAAATACGCTCCGAGCTTACGGAGATGGGGTAGGTACCGTTACGCAGCACGTTACCGAAGACCATATACTTCAAGCTCTTCTCATAATACTCCTTGGTGACGTCGAGGGTCACATATTTCGTCGCACCCAGCTTGTAAGCGTTCTCCTCGTTCTTCTTCAACTGCTCGTCGCTGAAACCACCGGTGTTCGCACAAGCGGCATACACCTCATATCCCTTTTCCTTCGCCAGATACATGACGGTGAACGAGGTGTCCAAACCTCCACTGAATGCTACTACTACTTTCTTCTTCATTATACCTATTATATATATGTTATTCTTTTTCGTTATTCCTATTCACTCATCGTTTAGCCGCTGCCTCACGCTGTGCCCGATGCGGATCCTCCGGATCGTAAAGCATCGCTGTGCAGATGCAATACTTACGCCCTGTTCGCTCCAGGATGTCGTGATTGATACAGCCGTTGCAGCCGCGCCAGAAGGCCTCGTCATCCGTCAAGTCGGCGAAGGTGACAGGCGCATAACCCAACTCCGTATTCATCTTCATCACAGCCGCGCCAGAAGTCAAGCTGAATATTTTCGCCTTCGGCCAGCGCATGCGGGCCAATTGAAAGGTCATGTCTTTGATGCGCTTCGCTACACCCAATCCGCGGAAATCCGGGTGGACGATCAGTCCGGAGGTCGTGACATATTGTTTGTTCCCCCACGACTCGATATAGCTGAATCCCGCAAACGTCGTGCCCGACAAGGCTATCACGGCCTTGCCCTCCTTCATCTTTTGCGCCACATACTCATGCGTACGCTTGGCGATACCAGTGCCACGCACTTTAGCCGCCTCCTCGATCGTCTGCAGGATCGTATCCACGTACTCCTCATGGCACGCTTCAGCGATCATCACGTCAATTTCCTTCTCTCGTTCCATTTCTTCTTCTAAAGTCTGTTCTTAGTTTTTTGTTTCATCAAATAAAATGCGAAAGAGCCTCTGTCACCTCCTCACGGCTCATGCCGTCTCGCGGGATAACCAAAATCGTATCGTCGCCCGCAATAGTGGCCAGTATCTCTTTCCGCGAATGGTTGTCGATGTCTGAGGCGATTCCCATCGCATAGCCCGGTCGCGTACGGATCACGGCCAAATTGCCTGAGAACTCGATATACGGCAACTGACGATCCGACTGGCCGAACGCTTTCGTCACTTCGTCTTGCGGTAAGCGATAGACATAATCGCCCTCTCCATTGTGTACTTTGGCGATCTTCAACTGCTTGATGTCGCGTGAAAGCGTTGCTTGCGTCAAGGTAAAACCACTGGTCATCAATTCTTTCAGTAGTTCTTCCTGATTGCTGATTGCTTTCGCTTGAATGATGCGGCAAATGGCATCCAATCGTTCTTTCCTCGTACTCATTACTGTATATTTATACAAAGCGGCTGCAAATATACAGACTTATTCGGAATATATATGCAACCGAGATGATTTTTTATACAAAATCAAGGGCGGTTCAAACGCACAACTGTAGCTCCCTCCTCGTTGAGCAGGCACATCTCCGCTTCTGTCGTTCCTTGCTCTACGGAACGCACCTGATCCATCGCCTGCAACACCTTGGTCTCCATGTCCATGTTCGGACAAGCCATCATGGTGGTAATCGCATTACCGAGACGGATCGCTGAGCAATCGCTCTCGCTCAATTCCAAGGACGCATTAAACAGGTTGCAGCTGGCATTCCCATGTACCTTTTTCTCCTCTAAGTTAAACTCCACGAAGGGATGTGCGGCCTCACCAATGGCCTCACCAGCTACCTCCACAATGTTCCATTTCCCCTCCAGTACCTTCACGTCTGTTTTTTCCTCTGCACAAGAGACACACAGCCCGATCATCGCGGGCATCAACAGTGCGTAACGCATACATTTTCTCATCTTATTCAAACCCTTTTTATGTTACATCATGCTCATTTAGTTTGCCTCAAGCTATCGCTTAAGAGGCCGCAAAAGTACAAACCTTTCGAGGATTATACAATATTAACCCTCAAGAAGCGGATAGACAACGAGACATTCGTACATTTGCGAAGTGTTGTTTTTAAGTAGATTTATTGTTAAACCATCCGTGAAATGTGGGAAACCGCAGGCACATATAAAAGAATATAAAGATCAATGTCAATTAAAGTAGGACTGATAGGATTCGGACGCATGGGTCGTTTCTATCTTGATGAATTTAAGCGAAACAGCAAATACGAAGTGGCCTACATCAGTGATGTAAGCGAGGAATGTCGGATGCTGGCAGCCCAAGAGGCTCCGGGAGCGACAATCGTGGAGGACTATATGCCGATTTTCGAGGATCCCACCGTGGAGGTCGTAGCGCTCTGCGCCTTAGCTGACTCTCGCAAGGAGCAAATCGAGACCGCTGTGAAGTATGGTAAGCACATCATCTCAGAGAAACCGATTGCTGATACTATTGAGAACGAGTGGAGCATGGTCAAAGCCGAGGAGAGCTACTCGCAATTTGCCACAGTCAATCTTTATCTGCGTAATTCATGGTATCATAGGTACATCAAAGACTTCATCAAGAGTGGCGAGATTGGTGAGTTAGCCATCATTCGTGTTTGCCACATGACACCCGGTTTGGCTCCGGGAGAGGGTCACGAGGCAGAGGGCCCTGTTTTCCATGATTGCGGTATGCACTATGTCGATATCGCTCGTTGGTACGCAAAGAGTGAATACGCTACCTGCCATGCGCAAGGCATCCGTATGTGGGATTGGAAAGATCCCTGGTGGTTGCAATGCCACGGCACCTTCGAGAATGGTATTGTCTATGACATCACCCAAGGTTTCGTGTATGGTCAACTCTCCAAGGATCAGACTCACAATTCCTATATCGACATCATCGGCACCAAAGGTATCGCACGCATGACGCACGACTTCAAGATGGCTCGTGTGGAATTACGCGGTGTAAACACGACTGAGATCGTTGAACGGCCTTATGGCGGAAAGAATATCGACAAGCTGATCGACGTGATGGCCGACTCCATCAACAGCGGCCGACGGAGCGGACGGCTGCCCAAGTTCCGCGACTCAGCCATCGCTTCCGAGTTCGCTTGGAATGCCTTGGAGAACGCACGACAGAACGCATTGCCCTCTATCGGCAATAACCGCACCTTAGAGGAGATTCGCTATCGTCGGGCGCACATGACTAACGGTTACGGGCTGTTGCCTCGCAATCATCAAAAGAATCAATAATTTTTCTTTTTCATGACCACTTGTGAAGAGTGGATTATATTACTCCCAATTATTTTTGGAAAGCGGGTCGTTCAATCAACGCCCGCTTTTTCCATTTCTGCGTACGCCAACGCAAGCAGAGCACGATGCCTCTCGATCCCTCATCCATGGCGAAGGCGACCCACATACCTGCCAAGCCTAAACCAAAGACAATGCCAGCCAGATAGCCGCAGAAGACCGCAAAAAACCACATGCAGACCATCTCGATCAAGACCGGGACGACCACATCGCCTACCGAACGGAGGTTAAACAGATAGAGTAACACGGTGGCCCGCCCCTGTTCCAAGAGTATATCCACTAAAAGCGCACTGACAGCAACACCTACGATCGTTTCATTCTCCGTGAAACAGCCTAACAGCGGCCGAGCAAACAGATAGACACTGACACTGGCGATCAAGGTGATCAACAGCGAACGCCTCCAAGCGTACCAGCTCAGCAGGTAAGCCGCCTGCTTCTTCCCCGCTCCTACCAAGTTGCCCGTACAGATAGAGTCGGCCTGAGCCAAAGAGAGGGAGAAGATATAGCCAATGATCACGAGGTTCATCACATAGACCCGGGCAGCCAGCACCTCATTGCCTAACATATTAATAAAATAGACAATCACCACCTGCGAGGCATCGTAAGAGATCTGCTCAGCCGCAGAAGGCAGGCCGATCCGCAGCACACTCTTCAACTTCTCGAAAGGGAAGGGACGGAAATAGGCCAGCGGGAAATGACGTATCAACCGCTTGAAGAGCATCAAGAAGAGCAAGGTCATCGCCACGCCTCGGCAAAGAGAGGTAGAGATAGCCGCTCCCTGGACACCTAAAGCCGGGAATCCAAAATGGCCAAAGATCAACGAGTAGTTACCGAAGATATTCAAGATATTGATCAAGAGGGTTACCTCCATCGCATAGTTCGGCTTGTTGGCCGCTCGTAACACGGCAGAAATGGTGAAACTGATGGCCTGAAAGAAGCCGAAACCACCCACAATATGCATATAGGTGCGGGCATCGGGCATCAGATCAGGGCGTATATCCATCAAGAGGAGCATCCGCTCACCAAACAAGAAGAGGCATAAGCTGATCAGACAGCCTACTGCCGCATTAAATAGCAGGGAGGTACCTATCACTTGGATAAAACTCTTCTCATCCTTTGCCCCAAAATAGAGCGAGCACATCACCGCTGTGCCTACGGTCGTAATGTTGAACAACAGAAAGACCATGTTCAGCAACTGATTGACTACACCGACTGCTGCCACAGCATTGTCGGAATGATGACTCAGCATCAACGTGTCCACCACGCCCAGCGTCAGCATCAACAACGTCTCCAAGAAGATCGGGCCAGTCAGCTTAAACAGCTTGCCTCGCAATCCTTGGGGACGACGAAAGAAATTTACCATGCTCCTCATAGATTTGTAACCTCACTTTTCTTTTTGCGCCGCGAAGGTACAAACCTTTTGAGGATTGGGAAAACATTTACCGCGAGGCCAATAAGAGAGTTGAGCTAAATCAAGCAATGACCGCCATCAGCGTGCGGTCAAGATCACCCGGTGGTAACGAGTCAATGCCGGGCTACCCTTATCCACCACCTCCAACAAGAGATGAATCGTCTCTCCCGCTTTCATCGCTTGCGGAATGGAGACCTGCGTCAGGGCTTTCTGGGGATCCGCCACACGCACCGCTCCCCTGTAGGTTCCGGCAGGCAAGGTCAACCAACGGCATACGACCGCATCCTTGTCCGGATCGCTCACCTTGTATTTCAAGGAGACCGTCTCACCCGCTTTCACGGTCATCGCCAGCGGCCCCTCAATCTGAGGCTCATGATTCGCTTGGGCATAATCCGCCGTCATCGACCAATCCAGACGGGCCGACAAGCCATTCATGACCGCAGCCGTTCCATCCGGGATTCCTACCCATTGTTGTTGATAGGCCAAGGTCTCCCGCATACTCTTTCCCTTTAAAGAATCAGGCAGCTCAACAGCTCGACCACTCCAACCGCCATAGGTGGGATCCTCATGCGCACGCAAGCCATTATCCAAGAGGTTCAGGTAGGTAAAGGTATCACCCTCAGCCAAGAAAGAGCCTTTCGGCATGGGGTTTGTCCAAACCACATAGCCTATCGCACGCAACTGATCGGCTGTCAAACCATCGAATCCAAAGAAGTCGAAACGGTCGTCCTTCACCATCTGCTTGCCGTCGCCCCACACCCGATACATGGCGCCAAACGGGCCTTTGGCGGAAATGTGCTCGCGCATCCATTCGGGTGAGAAATAGACCTTGTTGGCTTCAGCGGTGAAATGTTGTGCGCTATAAGCCAGATTCACCAAGCCGTTACCAATCTGCATCGGCTCGATACCCGGCCAGAAGGGATAGATATAACGGGCATAGGTATCATCTTGGTCACCCGAAAGGCAAAGAATCGTCTTCTTCGAGATGCGTTCTTTCAACTGAGGCCAATCCGCGGAGGATTGATAGATGGTCTCGATCGACTTCAAGGCGCGGGCAATGGTGCTACAACCGCCCCAAGCCATGACAAAGACCGGCTCAGTCGATTCCTCCATCAACACCTGCTTAATCAATTCTGAGCCTGGTGTGTCTTTGCTCATCTCGCCATCGAACTCGATGTTTCCAAAGCGGATCTTCGAACGGAGGTATTGAGGGGTAGGATAATCCGACCGATGCGCTTTCAGGTTGGGATAGACCTGTTCATAGGTATCCACCGCCTCGTCAATGAACCGTTCTCCTTCCGCCCAGCGCCAGCTGGTCATTGGGCCTAAGTCTAATCCATTCCGGCTATACTCCCTACCTGGCACATACCACAAGGTACCTTTGCCATCCCCTTTCCAGTGGAACTGGCTACTGGTATAAATCAAGCCCTCAATCCGGAAGTCCGTACTAAACAATAGCAGACGGATCAAGGAGTTGAGATCATCCAATTCCGGATCACACGTAACAATTACACGGGGTTTATTCACTGGTTGCTCGGCCAGCAACGGTTGAGAAGCAAAGAGCAATAAGAGGGCCAATAAAGAGACCGCCCAAGTCTGTTTGATTCTTTTCATGGTAAACATCATTTTTGTATGCATTCTTATTGTAGGCGCAAAGGTAATAAATCCCTTAAACTTTCTCCTATCCCTAATACGGTTTTCTCCTCCAAAACGTACGGTTTAATGCATTTATTCCTTGGTGCTTACCCCTTGAATCCGGATGTAGCCACCTTCCAACGGTCGGTGAAGAAAACTTCAACGGCCGGTGAAGATATTTTCATCAATCGGTGAAGATATTTTCAACGGCCGTTAAACTATTCCTTTGTCCAAGGAATTTTACCTTGAACGCGATACAAAGATAAGCCATGTCGGGGGCAAATGCAAGTAAAAACGGAAGTCTGTCTCCAATTTCCCGTAAATCTGTATAAGGAATACTCCTCTTTGAAATTAAGATAGTTAGAAGAATTACCCCGTTTCCGGGTAATGAGTTGGTAACCATCCCAATTGCCGTGGTCTGCATCGCTTTGCTTGTTTGGGTAACTCTTAACAATGCAAAAGTATAAAAAGTAGCTGGATCTTATTTTCGTTTCCCATATTTCTTTTCAAACAATTCAGTATTCCGCTCTCCCCAGCCTATCATGGCATCAATGATGGGTATCAGCGTCATGCCCAGCGGCGTGATGGCATATTCCGAACGTGGGGGCAGTTCGGGATAGATGGTCTTGGACACCAACCCGTCTTCCACCAGTTCTTTCAGTTGGAGGTCAAGTACACGAGGTGTGGCTTCGGGAAATATCTTGTGGAGTTCGCTCGGACGTAACGGCTTGTGGCGTAACTCATCCAAGATACAAGACTTCCATTTCGAGCCCATCAGACTCATGGTAAGCCGCAAGGGGCAATCTAAATCGACGGGTATCTTTCTTTCGTACATAGACTTTTCGTTGTCAGATTCTTACTGGCACAAAGATAGGGATAATTGCTCTAAACCGGGATATACCGAATAATTTTTCAGTATATGAATAATTTTTCGGTACTTGTGCGTATGGTAACTATCCAGTAACTTTGCATCGATTAATAACACATTAAATAACAGATTATTATGAGAGCAAGCATTGAAGAATACAAGGCAGTGGAAGAAGCTGCCATGAAGTTTGTGAAAAGCGTAGCGGAAGGTAACAGCCAGTATGCAAAGGAACTGTTCATTGACGAGGCTGTGCTGTTCGGCTACCTGGACGGCCAACTGGAACATGGCAGCATCGAGCAGTTTTACAGAAATGTGGATACGGTAGGTGCGGGCAATGACTTCAAGGCACGGATAGACGTGGTGGATGTGGAGGAAACTCTTGCCGTAGTCCGTGTGCTGGAAGAGAAATGGGGTGGCCGCATTGATTTTACCGATTACCTCCTGCTGATGAAGATGAACGGCGAATGGAAATGCGTGGCAAAAGCCTATAACCAGAACTCGGACACGATACAAAAATAAGGAGGAAAGAAAATGAAAATAGTGGTTGTTACCGGAAGCCCGCGCAAGCATGGCAACAGTTTTGCCATGACGGATGTGTTTATCCGGGAAGCCGAACGGTGTGGGCATACGGTCAAACGGTTTGATGCCGCATTCATGAAGATAGGCGGTTGCCATGCTTGTCAGACTTGCTTCAAGAGCGGTAAAGCATGTTCTTTTGACGATGACTTCAACCTGATTGCACCCGTAATTCTTGAAGCTGATGCCGTGGTGTTTGCGATGCCTGTTTACTGGTATTCCATTCCGGCACAGATAAAAGGAGTGATAGACCGCATTTATTCATTCTGTGTGGCCGGCAAAGACATATCCGGCAAGAGATGTGGCCTGATAACCTGTTGTGAAGAACAAGACCCCACCGTTATGGACGGAGTACGCATCCCTGTCGAACGATCGGCAGCCCTGCTGAAATGGGACATCGTAGGAGAAGTGCTTGTCCCAGGCGTGTTGGAAACGGGCGACATTGGCAAGACAGACGGTTGCAGGCAAGCAGCGGAACTGGCGCATAAATTCTGAACGCATGAAGGTATTGTTGATTAACGGCAGCCCGAACAAAGCGGGCTGCTTCAATCCGCTTAGAAACGGTTTTCAACTCTTTTCCCTACTTCTGTGATTCTCTACTAACTACTTAATTCACAGATCACATTGTATTAATCTGCTGAAATCCTACGGCTATTCCATGTATTTTCCATAAGTTTGTCGGCTGAAAAAGAATCAATCCTCAAACAAGAACAGCTATGGACAACGAGAAAGTATATGCGATGTCTTTCGCAAAGATCTATCCACTACTCAGACAGAAGGTGGAGCGCAAAGGGAGAACCCAAGAGGAGCTGGATGCGGTCATCCACTGGTTGACCGGCTATGAGACGGCTGATTTACGCAAAATGGAGCGTGAAGGCATTGCCTATGGCGATTTCTTCAGGCTGGCTCCGACCCTCAATCCCCAACGAAAACTGATCAAAGGGAGCATTTGTGGCATTAAGGTAGAGACGATTGCCGAACCACTCATGCAGGAGATCCGCTATTTAGACAAGCTGGTCGATGAACTGGCGAAAGGCAAACCGTTAGCGAAGATTTATCGCTAAACGGAGGGTGCCAACCGCCTAAACAGGGCAAGTTTCCACTTTTTTCCGTAAGTTTGTCGGCTGAAAAGAAACAACGTATGAAACGAATTATCGGAATCGGAAGTCTGATCGCACTTTGGATCGGTCTTGCGCTTGCTTGCCAACGACCGCAACAACAGCCGGAGGATAGCGACATGGACACCCAATGGGTGGACAGCTCACAACATATTTATCAGTTTGGTATTTGTATCGACTCGCTCGACGTACAGGAGCATTGGATGCGTAGCGGGGATAATCCGGCTGCTATCTTTGCCCGTTTGGGCTTCTCCGGCACCCTGGCTGACAGCATCACACGGGCCTCTGCCGTGGTGCTCGACCCTACGAAGCTACGGGCCGGTATGCCCTACTATACCTTTACCTCCGTGGATAGCACCGAGACGATCCGCCACATCGCTTTCGCCAAGACGCTGACCGATTATGCGATCATCGACCTCTACGGAGATAGCGTCAGTGCCCATGCCTTCAGCAAACCGATCACGTTGAAACGGAAATATGCCGAGGGTGTCTTGAATAGCTCCCTTTGGAATGCCATCAAGGCGAATGGCGACGATCCTTTCTTGGCTATCAAGCTGTCGGATGTCTATGCCTGGCAGATTGACTTCTTCGACATCAAGGAGGGAGATGCCTATCAGGTGCTCTATCACGAGGCCTTTATCGACGACACCACCTCGCTCAGCATCGCCTCTATCGAGGGAGCCATCTTCACCCATCAAGGCAAAGCGTATGTGGCCATTCCCTTCACGCAAGACAGTATCTTCGAATATTTCGATGAGGAGGGCGGTAGCCTGCGTCGGGCCTTCTTGAAAGCACCCTTAGATTTCTTCCGTATCACCTCCCGTTTCACCAACGCCCGTTTCCATCCCATCTTGAAACGGTATCGGGCCCATCATGGAGTCGATTATGCCGCCCCCACAGGTACCCCGGTACGTAGCATCGGTGCTGGTACGGTCATCGCAAAAGGCTACGAGGGTGGCGGAGGCAATTTCTTGAAGATTCGTCACAATTCCGTTTATACCACTACCTATATGCACCTGAGCCGTTTCGCCAAAGGCATCCAAGTAGGGAGCCATGTGCAACAGGGCGAGGAGATCGCCTATGTCGGCTCCACCGGTCTCTCCACCGGACCTCATCTGGATTTCCGTGTCTATAAGAATGGAGAGCCTATCGATCCCTTGAAGTTAGAAGCTCCCCCATCAGAGCCGGTGCAGCCCGCTTTGCGTGATAGCTTCATGCAGATCAAAGCCGCTGTCTTAGCTGAACTGGATAGCTGCCACCAAGCTCGTTTAGCCCAACGACTACGTGAGAGGCGGACACTGTAGGCACGTGAGTTAGAATAAGCCCTTCTAAAAAACATGCGCCCTGAGCAAGTACACGATGGGTAGATTCAACGGCTTCAAGCCGCATCTGGCCATCAGGCTCAAGAGGCACATGAAGAACTTGCTGATGAGCATGCATGACAAGCTGATGCTCAGGAAACGATCGCTCATCAAGACCGTGAATAAGGGGCTCAAGAACGTTTGCCAGATCAAGCATCCTCCGGAAAACAAAAAATCCCGATTTCGCTTGGAAATCAGGATTTCACTATCTTTTACTTTTCTTTTAAGTGGTGCCACCAGGAATCGAACCGGGGACACAAGGATTTTCAGTCCTTTGCTCTACCAACTGAGCTATGGCACCAGCAGTGCGCAATCGTTTTTTGATTACGGCTGCAAAGGTAGGCATTTATTTTAAACCTGCAACACTTTTATCAACTTTTTTCACGATAAAGAGTTCCAACCCTGCGCACGGAGCTCAACCTCACCGCCATCACGCCCCTGCAGATAGCAACCTAACTCCGGTTTCGTGATATGTCCGATGACATGCACTCCCTCCATCGCCTCCACCTTCTCATGATCGGTCAGTGGAACCGTGAAAAGCAACTCGTAATCCTCACCTCCATTGAGCGCAGCTGTCACCAAGTTCATATTGAATTGCTCAGCCATCGCCGCTGTCTGATAATCAATTGGAATACGATCTTCATACACCCGGCATCCCACATGGCTCTCCTGTGCGATATGCAACAGCTCCGAAGAGAGACCATCCGACACATCCATCATGGAGGTTGGCAACACATTCGCCTCCGCCAACAGACGGATGATGTCTTTACGCGCCTCCGGCTTTAGCTGACGCTCCAAGAGATACTCCTTACCCGAGAAATCAGGTGCGAAATCTTTTTCGCCTTTGAACACACTCTTCTCACGCTCCAACAGCTGCAAACCCATGTAAGCGGCACCCAAATCACCAGAGACACAGATCAAGTCGGTCTCTTTCGCCCCCGAGCGATAAACCACCTTACCCGGCTCTCCCTCACCGATGCAGGTGATGCTGATGGTTAAACCTGTACGGGAAGCGGAGGTATCACCGCCTACCAAATCAACCCCATAAATGTCGCAAGCTAAGCGGACACCGGCATAAAACTCCTCTAAATCCTCGATGCAGAAGCGTTGAGAGATACCCAAGGAGAGGGTGATCTGTTTCGGTTGGCCATTCATCGCATAGATATCGGAAAAATTGACAACCGCCGATTTATACCCCAAATGTTTCAAGGGAACATACATCAAATCAAAATGAATTCCCTCCAATAGCAGGTCGGTCGTGACCAACGTCAGTTTGTCGCCATAAGCCATCACGGCCGCATCATCCCCCACCCCCTTTAACGTGCTGGGGTTTTTCAGTTCTATCTGCTCCGTCAAATGCTTGATCAAACCAAACTCACCTAACGTCGCTATTTCTGTTCTGTTACTCATCTTCTTATTCTGCTTTACGTTCGTTACTAAATGATTCAATATGATTTTCTATCAATTGGTTGAACAGCTGCTCATCCGCAGCTGAGAAACCAACTGTGATCGGCAAATAATAGAGGGAAGCCCTCCAAATAGAGGGTAAAAGCGAGCAAGTGCGCAGACGAGCCGCATCTTTCTCGGTGACCACTATCAGCTTCGAAGAGGACATTTGCTGGTAAACGGCATCTATCCGACGCATATCTGCCTCCGTAAAAGCATGATGATCAGGAAAGGCTATGGAGGTAAGCCGCTTCGTATGTTGCCGCAACCACCGCTCCAAAGGCTCCGGATGCGCAATACCTGTACATAACAAGATCTCCTCTGCTGCCAATGAAGCCAGTGTACGTGGCTGAGCCTCTTCCGGGAACAGAGGGGACAAATCGCCATAGCGTATCTCCGAAAAACAGAGCGTTTGCCCCTCCCAAAGCGCCAACTCTTCCCTTATCACCGCTCGATCCCTCTCCGTAGGCAAAGGTTCACATTTAGTGACCACTACTACATCCGCACGGTTCGCTCCTTGAGAAGACTCCCGCAAACGACCTACCGGCAAAAGCGCATCTCGTGTATAAATGCGATGGCAATCCGTCAGCAAAATGGTGAACGAAGGTTTTACATACCGATGTTGAAACGCATCATCCAACAGCAGGAGCTGCGGTCGCTGCTCCTCCGGCAATTCCCATAACCTTCGTATGCCGGCTCTCCGATCCTCCGCCACTGCCACCATTAGCTGTGGGAACTTTGTTTTTAGTTGAAAGGGTTCATCGCCTATGGTCTCACTGCTATCCGTTCGATCCGCCAACCGAAATCCCTTTGTTCGTCGCTTGTAGCCTCGACTCAACACCGCCACACGATACCGTCCACTCAACAAACGAACCAGGTATTCCACATGCGGTGTTTTGCCAGTGCCCCCCACCGCCAGGTTCCCGATGCAAATCACCGGCAACGGGAAATGCTCAGACGGCAAGATGCCCCAATCGAAAAGGCGATTGCGTAAAGCGATCACCCCACCATAGATCCCCGCCAAGGGAGTCAACACTCGACACAACGGAAAGTCAGCTATGATCGACATACCTCATTATTGTACGTTCCAATCAAAGGGTAAGCGTGCCCAAATACCTTGCGCACCACGCACTTGACGCAAGAGCTCGATTTGTGCGTAGTCATCGCCCAACAGCCATTGCATCAATGAGATCCGCATACCACCTAATTGATCATCCAAAAGTTTATCCCACCAATTTTTTGAGGAAGAAACGGTTTGAACACTGTACTCGGAAAGATCCGCCAAGTCTGCCGCCACCTGAATGGCCGTATCCAAATCTCCCAAACGATCGACCAAACCATTCGCCAACGCCTGTTCACCCGTCCAAACACGTCCCTGTCCGATCGCATCAATGGCCTCCACACTCATGTTGCGTCCATCCGCACAACGAGACAAGAAGGTACGGTAATTCCGCTCAACAGCCCCCTGCACCAACGCCTTCTCCGCTTCAGTCATCGGACGAGCTGTATTCCCCATATCGGAAAACGTATGGGTCTTCACTACATCTGAGGTTATATCCAACTTCTCGAATAATCCGGTCATGTTTGGGAACATACCAAAGACACCGATCGAGCCGGTCAAGGTATTCGGTTCGGCCACGATCTGGTTGGCTGCACATGAGATATAATAACCACCCGAAGCTGCCACGTTACCCATAGAAACCACCACCGGTTTCTCAGCCTTCAACGCCTTCACCTGTTTCCAGATTTGATCAGACACATAGGCACTACCACCCGGCGAGTTGACACGGATCACGACGGCCTTCACCTCCTCATCTTCCTTCAGTTTGATCAACTCTTTGGCCATTTTCTCCGTAATGAACGAGGTCATGCTGTAGGTCTGATCCGCTGCCTCCGGCACGATCTCTCCCTCCGCATACATCACCGTAATGCGCTGCTTGGAGCTGTTTTGAGCCGGTTTCAAAGAGGCAATCTGCTGGCAATTCGCAAAATGAAGTTTCTCGTCAGGCGCACCTACCTTTTCCTTCAAATAAGTCTCCACCTCAGAAGCATAACGCAACTCATCCACGAGCCCCAGCTTAACGGCTTCTTCAGGATCCGCAAAACTCAATCCCTCGTTGGCGAAGCGATCGATCACAGCTGGTTGCAGGTTGCGAGATTCCGCCATACCCGCACGCAGCACATTCCAATTCGAGGAGAGATAAGCGGTCATTTGCTCTCGGTTAGCCTCGCTCAAATGATCCAGCATATAAGGTTCAACTGCCCCTTTATAGGTTCCCACCTTAAAGATCTGCATCTCCACGCCAGCCTTCTTCAGAATGCCTTTATAGAAAGTGGTCTCTAACGCCAACCCCTGTATGCCTAACGCACCTTGCGGGTTTAAAAATACCTTATCGGCTGTCGCACAGACGAAATAGGTGCCTTGCGTATAATTATCCGCATAAGCCACGATAAACTTACCACTTTGTTTGAAGTCAATCAACGCCTTACGTATTTCCAAAAGGCTGGCACCTCCCGCTGAAAGATATCCTGCCTTCAGATAGATTCCGGCCACATTGGGATTCTCCTTAGCCACCTGAATAGCAGTCAACACCTCTGAAAGCGAAAAGACTTTGAGGTCATCGCCCATAATAGAAGCCCAAGGACTCTCCGTCGCATGGTCTTTCAACGCCCCGCTCAACGACAGATTTAGAATAGTCTGTTTTTGTGGCACATAAGAAGAGGAAGATGTAGTCATCATGGCTAACATACCTGCTCCCACAATCACACCCACTACCACCAATAGGGTCACGCCTACGATCACCCCCAATACAGAGGCAAATAGCATTTTAAAAAACTGCTTCATTGGATACTGTTTTTATTGATTCGACAAATGTAGAAATATTTCCATCACCTCCTGATCACTCCAACACACTTGTTCATACACATCTTGCAGGAGTGCCGGATTGATCTTCTCAAAATCCTCCGCTAAAGGAGTAATGAAAAGGCCACCAATATCTGCCGCACCAGGGCTGGAAAGCAAATGATCGGCTCCCTCCGCCTCATACTGCCAAGGCCGATGGCGCTTGCGAGGGATCAACGCCAAGATCCACTCCTCCTCACGATACCAACCGAACAGGTTCATCATCGGTTCTGCCTCCCCCTCCGGCACGGGTAGCAGATCATACACACGTAGGAAAAGCGCCTTCATCTCCTCCTTGGTTTTCGCTTTCAAGATAAAGCCATTGCGCAGATAATGATGCAACAAGATCACTGTGCCCTCCGCAGAAACGTAGCGAGGGGCAGACAGCTCCTGCTCCTTGGCCATCACCTCCTTATCCAACGGCATCAGACCCAAAGTGACCGCCTGGAAATGGGTATGATCCGGTGCGGAAGCCCCACAGCGAGGCCCATTATAGAACAACGTAAACCGATCCAAGCTACGCACCACCTCCAAGAAATCATCCAACTGAGGCACGATCAACTGAGGGGTATGCGCTAACGAGGGAATCGTGAAATGCTCCGGGAAAATCGGGAAGGGATTGCAGAGCACTTGATAACGCTCCCCGAAAGGCAGACGCAACTGTTCCTCCGGCAGGTGGTTCGGACAAAGGAAGCATTTGCGTGCCTTGATCGACTTCTCATCTACCTTCGCACCTGATGAGACAATGCGAGCGGGATTGAACTGTACCTTCACTTTCAACCCGTTCCACTCGAACTGCTTCAAATGCACCGCTTCCAATGCCTTGAAATTTTGCGCCACCAAAGGCCAAACACCTAACTGCTGACGCAACAACGCACTCGCCTCCGCAGAAGTGACTTTATGCTTCTCCTCCATGCTGCTTATTCATGTTAATGCGGGCTTCCAATTCCCACGTACGGATCTTGTCTTTATACAGATTGTGCTGATTCATCTTGACGACATCTAAGGAGGCATCCGAATTATCCTCCCAACGACGACAGAGATAAAGCACATCATAGATACGCCCAATCTGGTAGTGACGGCTCATGCGCAATCCCAAGGCATAATCCTCCCCATAGCTGGTGTTCGGCAGGTTCACTTGTCGCAACAACGGTGTATAGAAGGCTCTGGGAGCGCCCAAGCCATTGATGCGAAGGGCATTATTCCGGCCATTCTCGGGTGTCCATTCCTTATGATCGATGATACCCGGCTGAATCATCTCCATCTGGAAATTGGTCATCATGTAAGTGCCCACCACCATTGCGCATTGTTGCTCATAGAAGGCCTCCACCACCTTACGCAACGTATCGGCATCGCTATACACATCGTCGCTATCCAACTGCACCACAAAACGGCCACAAGCCGGATGATGCACACCCAAGTTCCAACAGCCACCGATACCTAAATCATCCCGCTCAGGAATCAAATGAATGATCCGTTTATCCTCCTGCGCCAACGCTGCGACCCGCTCCGTCGTGCCATCGGTAGAATGGTTGTCGATCACAATGATGTTGAAGGGGAAGGCGCACTGCTGCTTCAACACAGAGCGAATGGCATCCTCAATGGTTCGCACCCGATTACGCACCGGGATAATCACACTGGCCTCTACCTCGAAAGCCTCCTCCGAGAAGGCGATCGGCTCAAAAACAGGTGCCAAATAGGCACCGATACGCTTCAAATGAGCGGTGCAAGCCGCCTCCATCTCCACCTGTACCGCACGATTGCGGGGATCCACATAGTCAAACTGTTTCTCGCCCGATTTGCGCAGGTCATGCTCTACCTCCGTATAAAGGAACTCGCTCACATGCGTCAACGCACCTAAACAAGAGACACGCAGTCGCAGATCGTAAAGTGCCGCAAAGCGATACTCCTCCGTCATCTCCTCCACCGCCTGGCGCAGCAGATCCGAACGATACAACAGCAACGAGCCGAAATCGAAATCATCCCGCAAGCTACCCTTTTGGTAGTCAATGACCGGATGAGGGGTGCGCTCTCCCGCTTTGAGGGCGTAGTAGTCGGCATACAACATACCCGACTGCGTATCGTCGGCCAACATGATGAAACGTTCCAAAGCGAACAAGCCCAACGCTAACGCATCCGTCTTCGTATATAATAAGGTATAGTCGCTCTCCGCTCTTTGGGCAATCGCTTTCATCGCGGAGGTGCAATTCATACGGTCCGCCCAAATAATCTCCGCCCCAGGCAACTCCTCCACCTCCGGATCACGGGTAATCACATAAATCGCTCCCACAAGTGGAGAAGCGGAAAGCTGCTGAATGGTTTGGCGAACCGCATCCGCCGTTCCATAGGGAATAAAACAAGTAATTCTTTTCATTTATCGTCAATAATTATGATTCATGTTTAGGGAAGGATCGCCTGTAGGATGGCTTGCATCAGCCGGGAACGCTCCTCTTCCGTCTGCAACGTCTCCAACGGAAAGCCTAACGCACAGGTATGCGCCGACCGCGCACCGGCCACGATCCGATTCTCCGTATAGCGCAAGAAGGGAACCGCCTCGTCTCGTGAAGGCGCTAACCCATCCACCGCCTCCACCGCATAGCAATCGGCATTGGGTTGCATCCGGAAGTTCAATTCCCCTAACGATGCCTGCCCTCGCAAAGGATAGGCACTGACACGTCCCGTACGGGCGGCTTGCGCAGTGGCCAACTTCACCGGCAATAGCTTCCGAACGAGGGAACGCAGCGACTCCGAACGCTCAACATCCGAAAGCCAACGGGATCCGGAAACCAACAAGGCCTTCTCCCCCTGTGCGAAGGAGGCCACCGCCTTCCATAGTGTCGTATCGGCATCCGCCAACCGCTGCTTCCCGAAAAGCAGATCCATCATCGCATAATCCTCCGTCTGGACACGACCGTTCAATAAGGCTTGCGCTCCACAAGAGGCATAAGAATAACCGGCTTGTGCCAATGCTTGTCCATGCACATAGGGATAATCGAACCGATTTCCGGCAATCACTTTCCCCGCATAGTCGTTGAATGAATCGCCATGTCCATTGCGATCATTGGAGATCCATTCCGCCGAACGTCGAAACTCATTTTGTGCCCCGATAAAGGCAAAATCATTCAGGTAAGGCACACCGCCATCCTGGGTATAGAGGAAGCCCGCCAAACTATCTGAGGCTTGCGTCATCACCATCGGGCCATCCACCCGATCGAAAGCGTTCACGATCAGTATAGGTTGCTTGGATCGCTCCCGCTCCGCACGATAGGCACTCAACACCTCCGAAGGGAAACTAATGCCACCCTCATTCCATGCGGCCACCTTATACCGATAGATCACCCCACGCTCGATGGGCAAAGTCACTTGCTCTCCCTGCACAAGGCGACCGTTATCGAAATCGCCAGTTCCTTTCGCCGTATAGAGCACATAGGCCTTCGGCTTAGCGGTTGGCTCTAACGGATCAGGTGTTGGCTGCCAAGCCAAACGTACCTGGTTCTCTCCCTCGAAGGTCACGGAAAAGGCCTGTGGAGGCAACGGTTGCACCACCGCCTCCTGCCGGTTTTGTGCGGCGACATGGCGCAACATACCTTTATATATAGCACGGCTCACCACAAAGCGGAACTTCGGATCCAATCCGTAACACATATCCGCAAAATTCTGGTGAGAGAGCAATTCCAACAGCATCGTGGGAACCTCAGCCACTCTCGCCTCGATATAGGATTGATTCCACATGCCTCGGCGACTCCATGCCGGATTAAATGTCGCCTGAATATCCGACACGATCTGGGATTGGATGCGATCGGTCAAATCTCGTGCCACCCAACGGCTCTGTCCATTGGCGTAACGAGCCCCATTCGCTTGCGTATAATAAATGCCTAACGTGCCCACAATAGAATCATCCGGTGTGATGCCCGCATCGGTATGGAAAGCGAAACTTAAATCAACCGGGATATGTGCCGCCTCTCGCAACCAGTTCACCCAGCGAGGACGTGCGAAAATGTCATCTCGATAGTCATCGGTAAAGGCAGTGGAAGAATACACCGAATCCGGCATTCCCGCCCATTGCAGCCAATAACGAGCCGCCTCCGTGAAGCGGGGGAATCCACTGGCTTCCGCCTCCACGGTCGAGCCCTCCAACGGTGCCCGTGCGATCGATCCATAGCCGCCCCCAAAGCGAACGGCATCCGCCGTGATCAGCTTACCCGCCTTCTCCGAGCGGTTGGTCAGGCATACGCCCTCCTCCGCATCGCCTCGAAAATAATAATGACCTAAATAGATCCAGGTGCCCCCTCCCATCGTCTGGTTGACCGCTATCGAGGTGGTTTCTCCGGCATGATAAATGGTATAGTGCGCCTGCTCCGTACTGTTGGGCAAAGAACGATAAGCCACATAAACGGCATAACGGCCCGGTTGCTTGATCTGAGGCATCCAACGAGCCACACTCTCCTGCTCCCCCTTAATGGTCACGGTTTGTCGGAAACCGCCCTGCGTGAAGGGATTCTCCCCGTCTCTCAACGCCTGCTGCGGAAGCGCATAACCGGCACTGCCGCCATCTCGCCAAGGCTTCTCTCCCTGCTGCTCCTCATAGCGTCCCTCACCCGAGGCACCCTCTCGATCGACGATCACCTCCTCCGTTTGCGTGTCTCGCTCACGGGGCAAGAACACCTGCGCACCGGCATTCTCCAACATCGGCATCAAAAAGGGAACCACATAACTATGGGTATAAAGATCCTCCACCGTGCCAAACATACGTGCGCGCTGCCATTCCCAACGCTGTCCCTTTTGGGTATAATACAAACCATGGCTCGACCAAACCGTAATGTAACGATCCTGCAAACCCTTTTCTATGGTATAAGGGCGAGAAAGTGGCGTGATCAAACCGGGACGCACCACCTTCTGCGCAAAACGGCGTTTTTTATCCACATTCTTCTGCTTGGCATACGCAGGGATCAACTCCTCGACGGGGGTTCCACGGGTCACTAAGGTAAGGCGACGGGCATCAGGGAACAGGGGCCGTAACGTGTCATACAAGGCTTCCACCATTTGTGGGCGAAACGGGATGTCTTCCAATGCCTCATTCACCTCGATGCGCACCGTACGCTTCGCCTCCGTCAGCGAAACCACCCGTATGGATCGTATCTGCGCATAAGGCTTTGCAAACTGTTGAATACGTGAAGCGATCTCTACTTTCAGATCCTCTTTTTCTACACCAGAAGCTGCTCCAGCCACACAGAGAAGCATACATCCCAGCAACCACTGTTTCCAAAATTTGATACTACTACCTTTCATGCTATTCTACCCCTTGAAACGTTTTCATCGGTTTCCTTTCACCACCGACCCTGCAAAAGTAGCTATTATCTATTTCATTGCAAAGAGAAGGAGAAAGAGAGGCAGGTATTCCTTTAGTTCGGTCTGCAACAAAGCGATCGCCTTATCCCGGTAACGTTCCACCGTACGTGTAGAAACACCCATCTGTTGGGCCACCTCCTCTAAGCTCTTCCCCTCCATGCGGTTCAGTTCGAAGGCCAACCGATACTCAGGTGGCAGCAGGGCAAGTGCCTGCGCCAACTGCTCTTCCAATTCCCGAAGCTGAATCAGTCGGTCACCCTCCTCATCATCCGGCTGATCGAACAGTGATTCCTCAAAAGGCTGCTGTGTCTCCTGCCGACGCAAGTAATTGAGGCAAAGATTGCGCACGCTGGTCAGCAGGTAATTTTGGGCAGAGCTCGTCACGGTAATCTGTTTGCGTTTATCCCACAAACGGAAGAACACCTCCTGCACGATGTCTTCCCGAGTCTCCCGGTCATCAATGAAACGTTTAGCGAAGAGGCACAGGGACGGATAGTAATGCTCGAAGAGGTAACGAAAAGCCACCTTATCGTCATGCAGCGTAATACTCCGCAGCATAAAATCAATCTGTTCAGATTCCGTGTTCCTCATCTTGCATTAGTCGTTTTATGTGTTTGGATGACCATTCACCCTCGCAAAGGAACAAATTATCCCTTAAAAATCCAATATTTTCAGAAAAATCGTTTTCCCTACGAAAAAAGTATGAAATAGTTGTCGTGTTTTGTTTCTTTGTGTGTCTATAAACCAAACGGACATCACATGACAACGGAAACAGACGACATAAAGAAACTGTGGAACCGAGCCAAGGCACTCGATGAGGCCATCCAAGAGTACCGCTCGATCGACACCGAGCGGGCTTGGCAACAAACCTGGCAATGTTGCCAACGCAGCCAGCGGAGAGGATTCACCTTCTACCTCCTGCGCATCGCTGCCATCCTGATCCTTCCCCTGCTGATTTCCACGATCACGTTTGCCTATCTATATATAAACGACAATCGGCAGCCGCAAGCCATCGCCTACTTAGAGGCCACCTCCGCTCCCGGCATCGTCACACAGATCACCCTGCCCGACAGCTCGAAGGTTTGGCTCAACAGCGGAAGCCGTTTGCGCTATCCCTCCCGTTTCGTAGGCATGGAGCGCAACGTCACCCTCCAAGGCGAAGGTTATTTTGAGGTACAATCCGACCGACAGCACCCTTTCTATGTCGCCACCACCGATGGACTGCGCGTGATGGCACACGGCACGAAATTCAATGTCAATGCGTATGCCGACGACGAGTTCATCGAGGCCACCTTGGAGCAGGGAGCCGTGGACATCCTGATCGGTCATCGGCGTGAGACCTTATCCCCCGGAGAACAAGCCATCTTCAATAAAGAGGCCTTAAGCATGGAGATCCAACAGGCACAAGTGGATGTCGAGACGGCTTGGCGAGAGGGTAAGCTGATCTTCCGCAATGCTACGATGAAGGAGATCACGAAACAACTCGCCCGTCGCTACAATGTCGATATCAACCTGCATGACGAGAGCCAGACACCGCAACGCTTCCGAGCCACCTTCACCAACGAGAGCCTCCCGCAGATCTTGGATTACCTGCGGATGAGTGCCCCCATCCGTTGGTCAGCTACAACGGTCAAACAGCAAACCGATAACACTTTCAGCCGTCAGCATTACGACGTTTGGGTCAAATAACAAGAGAATACCTAAAATTCACACAATATGTTTCACCTAAATCGAAGAAAGGAGAACACAGCCTATGCAACAGAAAAGCTAAGATCGTATCCATGAAAAAAACGAGGCAAGCGTAAGCCCCCCTTACACCTGCCTCACCAAATCAGACAACATTTGTCTGGGAGAAAACCAAACAATTAGTATCTAATTTCAAAATCATTGCAAAGTTATGCAAGAAAAACATTTACGAGGGATGAATGCAGCAATAAATTCATCCCTTTGGCCGAGAATGATGCGAACAGGCCTTTGCGCCTTCATGCTGACGGCCATTCAACCGCAATTGAGCAGCCTATACGCTCAAAACGTAACCGTAACGCTCTCCATGCGCAACGCAACCGTGGAGCAAGTGTTGGATCAGATCGAGGAAGAGACGGACTACACCTTTGTAGCCTCCGATCGTGCCGTCGATCTCAACCGCAAGGTATCACTCAATGTCCAATCCTTGAGTATAGAAGAGACTCTGAAACAACTTTTCGCTGGCACAAACGTCAGCTACAAGATTGTCAACAACCAAATCATCTTATCCAAAGCGCAGGCCACACAGCAAAGCAAGCGAGTAAAGGGTATCGTAGTCGATAAGAACGGCGAGCCCATCATCGGTGCCAACGTCGTAGTCAAGGGAACCACCAACGGAACCATCACGGACATTGATGGTAACTTCTCGTTAGAGGCACCAGGCAACGCACAACTCTCCATCTCCTTCATTGGTTACGAGGCACAAGAGGTCGCCATCAACAACCGCAGTCAATTATCCATCACGTTGGGTGAGGATTCCCAAGCCTTGGATGAGGTCTTAGTGGTTGCCTACGGTACGCAAAAGGTGCGTTCGGTAACGGGTGCAATGGGTAAGTTGGATGCCAAGGAGATGGCCGATATCCCAGTGCCCAATATCGCCAATAAGATGCAGGGTAAATTTGCCGGAGTCTCCATCACACAGGCGAATGGAGAGCCGAATGCGGGTATGGCCATTCGTATCCGTGGTGCAGCTTCTATCAATGGCGGTAATGCCCCGCTTATCGTGGTCGATGGTTTCCCTATCACGACAAACAATGGTACGGGCTTGGAGCAGATCAGTCCGGAGGAGATTGAGAATATCACCATCTTGAAAGATGCGGCATCAGCGGCTTTGTATGGATCAAGAGCCGCGAATGGCGTTATCTTGGTGACCACCAAAACAGGAAAAACCGGGAAAACCAGCGTCGATTTCAGTGCCTATCTGGGTGCGGCTCAGGTTTCCAAGCGTGGCCGTCCAGATGTCATGAACGCACAAGAGTTCGCCCAGTTCAAGAAGGAGTATTATGAGGACGCTGCCAAATATGAGGGCTACACCGGTGGTGTACCGGAGTGTTACCAGAATCCTTCCGCTGTGCAGGATGGAACGGATTGGTATGATGTCTTGCTACAAACCGCGTTGACACAGAACTATAATTTAAGTTTGACAGGTGGAACCGACAAGATTCAAAGTGCCGTCAATTTAAACTATAACAACCAAGAGGGTACTATTATCAATACCTATTCTCAACGGTATGCTGTGCGTGCCAACAATACCTTCCAGGCATCCGAACGTGTGAAATTTGGTTTGAATCTTTCTGGTTCTTACACGAAAGGCCGTGTGACCGGAGGTTTAGGTGGTGGCCGAAACATCATCGGTTCCTCTTTCTTGATGGATCCACAGCTGAAATATCAAAACGATGATGGCACTTATCCCGTTTCTTTCTCTCAACCGGGTATGTTCGCGAATGCCAATTACTATTTGGTACTTCGTGACCGCAATGATAACACCAGCAACATGCGTGGTATTGTCAATGCCTTCAGTGAGATAGGAATCATCGACAACTTGAAGTATAAGATCAGCTTGAACGCCGATCTTTCAAGCGACAAGAATGACACCTGGGTTCCTTCAGAGGCAAATGGTGGTATGTTTAGTGCGCCACCTAATCCCGCATGGGGCAACTACTACAACAGCAACACCACGAACTGGTTGATCGAGAACATCTTGACATGGAACAAGACCATTGCCAATGACCATAACGTGGATGTGCTGTTAGGTTATACCACCCAGAAATCCACCACGGAATGGAGCCGCATCAATGCCAGTGATTATCCCGATGATGAGGTCTATTGGTTCAATGCGGCAACGACAAGGGTCGGCGAAGGCGACAGAGGACAGTGGGCGATGATCTCCTATTTGGGGCGTTTGAACTATGACTTCAAAGAAAGATACCTCTTGTCTCTCTCTTTCCGTCGGGATGGTTGCTCTCGTTTTGGTTCAGAAGCGAAATTCGCCAATTTCCCCTCTGTATCCGCCGGATGGATCGCTTCCGACGAGGCTTTCCTGAAAAAGTACGATTGGTTGAGCTATTTAAAGGTGAGAGCCAGCTGGGGTAAAGTAGGTAACTACAACATTGGTAACTACAACCATCTATCTACCATCGGTACGTCTAATTATGTATTCAATGGAAGTATCGCTCCTGGACGTGCACAGCAACGTATCGGCAACTCCAATCTGACCTGGGAAACGACTGAGTCCTACGATGGTGGAATTGATTTGGGATTGTTCAATGATCGTTTGTTCATTGTCTATGATTACTACCGTAAGACAACCGATGGATTGCTGTATCAGATTGAAATCCCCTACTCTTCCGGTTTCGGCAACATCCAATCCAACATTGGCGAATTCCGTTTCTGGGGTCATGAGTTGAATATCGAGACCAAGAACATGGTCGGTGCGTTCAAGTGGAATACCAGCGTAAACCTCTCTTTCAACAAGAATAAGGCGATCAAATTGGGAACAAACAATACGCATATTGGTGGAAACGAAAACCAAATGGATTATAACCGTACAGCGGTCGGTATGCCTTTGGGTATGTTCTATGGCTATGTCTATGACGGTGTCTTCATGACGCAGGCAGAATATGAAGCAGGCCCGAAGCACGCCTCCTCTGCGGTAGGAACTGTACGTATGAAGGATCTGAATGGGGATGGTATTATTGATTTCAGCGACCGTACCTATATCGGTAATCCCAACCCGAAATGCATCTATGGTATTACAAACACCTTCTCTTGGAAGAATTTTGATGCCAGTGTCGTATTAACGGGTTCGCTCGGTGGTGATATCATCGATGGTACTTACGAGTGGACAGAGAACATCGACGGTGTGTTCAACGTGCGCAAGTGCGTGGCGGATCGTTGGCGTTCGGAGGAGAATCCAGGTAATGGCGAGATACCGAGAACCCTGGCGGGTACGACGGAGTTGTTCCGTTTCAATAACACGCGTTGGGTCTTCAAGAACAATTACATGACCTTGAAGAATTTAACCATCGGTTATACGGTTCCTGTTCCCTCTAATAAATATGTGAAAGGTTTGCGTATCTACGCCAGTGGTCAGAATCTCTTCACCGTGGGTTCCTATCCGGGTATGAATCCGGAGGTGAATAACAGCACCAGTGGTTTGTTCCAAGGTGTAGATATCACAAGCTATCCTGTATCTCGTATTTATACAGTTGGTTTGAATGTTAATTTTTAAATCGTAAAGAAACATGAAAAAGTTATTCAATATAGTCATCGCAAGCGCAGCGATGTTACCTTTGGTTTCTTGCGGAGATTCGTTCTTGGAATTGACACCGGATACGGCCATTACCGCAGAAACGTTCTATAAAACCGCTACTCATTTTGAGCAGGCGATTACCGCAGCTTACGTACCGACACGCACCATCGCATCGAGCGGAATGTTTATGGATGAGATGCGTTCTGACAATACCTTCTATACCATGTATGCAGGTGATAGAGGACCCTATCTGACTACGGAAGTAATCGCGCTTTTCTTGGATAACTAACAGGTGAGCTGGGGCATTCTGTTTGATCGGTATAACCATGTGTATGTCGGTATCTCACGTGTCAATACCATTCTTGACCGTATAGACGCATCGGAGATGAACGAGGCGGAAAAAACGGCTTACAAGGCAGAGGCACTTTTCCTTAGAGCTTACTATTACTTTGACTTAGCGCAGCATTGGGGTGGTGTACCCCTCATGTTGCATGAAGTGAAGAATGAGACAGATGCGTTTGCCGCCAAGTCGAGCAAGGAGGAGGTCTATGCCCAGATCATCGCGGATGTATCGGAGGCGATCAATTTAGGGTTGCCGATGGCTACCAAGTTCCCGCAGAGCGGTAGAGCGACGATGGGTGCCGCAAAGATGTTGCGTGCATACGCTTACATGTCACAGCCGAATAAAGACTATAAGGCCGCGGAGCAAGATCTGTTAGACATCACGAAAATGGGCTATAAGCTCTTAGATGATTATGCGGACGTGTTTGATCCAGCCAACAAGAACTCGCAAGAGTCCATCTTTGAGGTTCAGTTTATGGAGGATGGAAGCACTGATCAGTACAACACCATTCCTTGGCGTATGATCCCGAAGTGCAGCAACAATGATTTCTTGATGGGCATTGCCGGGTCCAACTATGCCGGAACCAGTGGTGGATGGTGTGTACCCACGGAAGAGATGATCGCTTCCTATGAGCCGGGAGACAAGCGTTTGGATGCCTCCGTAGCGGTCGCCGTGGGCACGGAGGATGCCAGTCAGAACTTCACCTGTTCTGAGGTAAAGACCGTAACCGACTACCAGCCTGTCGATGGTGAGGCCGCTCATTTCTTCGTGCGGAAGTATTATCATCCGCCCTATCAATTTAGCTTGCGCGCTGGCGACAATTTCCCGGTCTATCGGTATGCAGGAGCTTTGTTGCTGCTCGCGGAGAATTTGGTGGCACAGAATCGGGCTTCAGAGGCTCTTCCTTACGTGAACCAGGTGCGTCAACGTGCGGGTCTGCCTGCCCTCACGAGCGTGAACGAGAAGGCCGTGGCTGACGAGATGCGCCATGAGTTGGCTTTCGAGAACCACCGCTGGACAGACCTGATTCGCACGGGCAAGGCTATCGAGACCATGAATGCTTTCGGCGAGACGATGAAGGCGAAATACGCTTGGATCCTCCCGAGTGCTTTCAATGTGAATGAGAACAGATTGGTGTATGCGTTCCCGATGCGCGAGATGCAGATCAACTATCTGTTAGAGCAGAATCCCGGCTACGGTACGGGTAGATAAAAAGTGAGTTCGAAAGAACCAAGCGGAGGTTTCTTTGCCTGAGTACGTTCCGCTTGGTTCTTTTTTTATCTTTGAGCGTAAATACGTAGAGCCTATTCAAATAATCATAAAACAATAAGAACGATGCGAGTACACAAGATAATACGAAATCTGTCCGGTTTAGCCCTCATTGGATGGTTATCCGTGGCCTGCGCGGACAAGCGCCCGGCAGATAGCTTTGCCACGTTGGCTGATGGTTTTGCCGATCCGGCATCCACCTATCGCACGGCTCCTTTTAACGTATGGAACGGCGAGGTGACTCCTGAGGAGGTAGAACGGACATTGACGGAATTAAAGGAGGCAGGAAGCGGGGGCGCCTTCATCCATCCCCGTCCGGGCTTAATCACGGAATATTTGGGAGAGGAATGGTTCGCTGGCTTCCAAACAGCCTTGGATTGGGGCAGACAAAACGATCTGGATATTTGGATCTATGATGAGAACTCTTATCCAAGTGGGTTCGCGGGGGGTCATGTGAACGCCCAGATGCCCGAGTCATACAACCAAGGACAGGGGTTGAAGCTGGAGAAATGCGAGCAGCTACCTGCGGATGTAACGGATTATTACCTGATCCTGCAGCAGCAAGGAGATCAGTTTGTTGACATTACACCGAACGCAGCCGATTACAAAGGGAAAGCGGGCAGCTACTATCTCTATAAAAAGACCTATTATGGTAAATCGGATTGGTATGGTGGCTTTTCCTACGTGGATCTTTTATATCCGGGTGTGACTGAGAAGTTCATCGAGGTGACCATGGAGGGCTATGAGAAGCGATTTAAAGCGGAATTTGGCAAACAGATCAAAGGCATCTTCTCCGATGAGCCCAATATCCAGACATCGGGTGGCTTACGTTGGACGCCCGATCTGTTCGACGTGTTCCAGCAAAAATGGGGGTATGATTTGAAGGAGAAGCTACCCCTGCTGCAAGAGGAGATCGGAGATTGGAAACATGTCAGACATAACTACTTCGAGACTTTATTGCAGTTGTTCATTGATCGTTGGTCAAAACCTTTTCATGATTATTGCGAAGCGAATAACTTGCAATGGACCGGGCATTACTGGGAGCATGGCTGGCCCTATTTGAATGATGGCCCGGACAACATGGCGATGTACGCATGGCATCAACTGCCGGCTATCGACATGCTGTTCAACCAGTTCAACGAGGAGAGCCCAATCGCTCAATTTGGCAACGTGCGCGCCGTGAAAGAGTTGCGCAGCGTGGCCAATCAAATGGGACGCACCCGCACGCTCAGCGAGACCTATGGCGGTGGCGGATGGGAAGATACCTTCAAGGATTTCAAACGCTTAGGCGACTGGGAGTATGTGCTGGGCGTAAACTACATGAACCAACACTTGGCTCTCCAGACGCTGACAGGGGCGCGCAAATATGATTACCCGCCAGTCTTTACCTATCATTCACCGTGGTGGCAAGACTATAAGCTGTTGAACGACTATTATGGCCGTCTCTCTTTCGCACTTAGCAAGGGTGAACAGCAGAATGACATCTTGGTGTTGGAGCCGACTTCTACCTTGTGGTGCTATTACTCCCACGATCAGAGCGCGGAGCAGCTCTCCAAGATCGGCCAAAGTTTTCAAACCTTCGTGACCCAGTTGGAGCAGGCGCAGGTAGAGTATGACCTGGGATCGGAGAATATCATCAAAGATCATGGTCGGGTAGCCAATGGGCAATTTATCGTGGGGCAATCTTCATACAAAACCGTCGTGTTGCCTCCCCTTTTGGAGGTGCTCAACCGTCCAACAGCTGAATTGTTGAAACAATTTGTAGCGGAAGGGGGAAAGGTGATCGATTTTTCTCAGTTCTCGCTGATCGATGGCCAACCGGATGCATTAGTAGCGGAAATCAGCCAGGCAGCCTCGGTGGTCAAGGTGAAGGAGTTGACCGCACAGGTCATGGATCAATATCTGCGTGAGGGACAGCCTCGGTTCGAGTTTAGTGGCGGTGACCTCTATCACCAACGCCGGCAGTTCAAGGATGGGCAATTGCTTTTCTTGGTCAACTCCTCCATGGATGAATCAGTGGAAGGCACGGTATCGCTTGCCGGTAAGAGTGTCGTACAATTGGATGCCATAGACGGACAGATCTATAGCTATCCGTTCGAAGCGAAAGAGGGGATTAATCTCTCCTTTGATTTGGAACCCGCGGGCAGTTTATTGCTGTTTGTGTCGGAGAAAGCGTTGGACACGTATCCGGCTCCTGCCCCTGCTGCTTGCCAGAACAAGCTGGCCGCTCAATCAGCCGTGCAAGTCACCCGCTTGCGTGAGAACGCCTTGAATATTGACTTCTGCGACTTAGAGATTGATGGGGTTACCACCCGTGATTTGCATTTCGTGCAGGCGGCCGATCAAGCCTTTAAGGCATTTGGCTTCGCTAATGGCAATCCTTGGAACTCGTCTGTCCAGTATAAGCGGAACATTCTGAATCGTGATACGTTCCAAAGCGGTGGCTTTAAAGCGACTTACCGATTCAAGGTGAACGAGGCGTTCGACTATGGTTCCATGCGCTTGGTGGCGGAGCGTCCGCAATTGTTCAAAGTCAAGATTAACGGCACGGAGGTGAAACCGATCCCGGGTGAGTGGTGGTTAGATCGTAGCTTTGGTGTCTATGACATCGCCCAGTGGGTGCGGAATGGCATGAATGAGGTGGAGCTTTCCGTCTCTCCCATGAGCATTTTTGCGGAAATCGAACCAGTTTATGTGATCGGTGACTTTGCGGTGATGCCTGAGAAGTTAGGTTGGAGCATCTCCGCCCCTGTGCCATCCCTGACGTTGGGCAGCTGGAAAGAGCAGCACCAACCCTTCTATCCATGGGGTGTAGCCTATACGAAGAACTACGTGATTGAGGATCTTTCCCGACCCGTAGCTGTTCGACTGAATGAGTGGAACGGCACGGTGGCCGAGGTTTATGTGAATGATCAAAAAGCCGGTGTGATCGGTTGGGATCCGTATCAGTTGGACATCACTTCCGCCCTGAAGAAGGGCACGAACAAGGTGGAGGTGCGCGTGATTGGCAGCCACAAGAACCTGTTAGGCCCGCATTATCGTGAAGAAAAGGGATTGGCCTCTCCTGGGCATTGGAAGAATATCCAATCACGCATTCCGGCTGCTGATTACCAGATGCTGGATTACGGATTGATGGAAGATTTCGATCTCATACAATAGTTTTCCGGTGATGGATCAGGATAGAAAGAACATTTTCATCATTTTACATAATAGGTTTTTAAAGTTAGTTTAGATCAACAAGTGGGGAGCCCTTCGCAAAGGTTTGGATGGTTTAACGAGTAAGGGTTCCCCTTTGTTTTTCTAAGTGTAAAGGTTTCCGAGGGCTCGGAAGGCATTTTGCGAAGCGCGCAAAGGTTTCAAACGCCTTTGAAGGCATTTCGCGGAGCGCGTGGAGGTTTCAAGCGCCTTTGAAAGCATTTCGCGGAGCGCGTGAAGGTTTCAACCGCCTTTGAAGGCATTGCGCGGAGCGCATGAAGGTTTCAACCGATTTTGAAAGTATTTTGCGGAGCGCGTGGAGATTTCAACCGCCTTTGAAAGCATTTCGCGGAGCGCGTGAAGGTTTCAACCGCCTTTGAAGGCATTTCGCGGAGCGCGTGAAGGTTTCAACCGATTTTGAAGGCATTTTGCGGAGCGCGTGAAGGTTTCAACCGATTTTGAAAGCATTTTGCAATATGTGCGGATGTTTAATGATTTTGGATTAAAATGCGTATCTTCGTGCATCCAAGTCATTTGACCTGGTTTAGCATCACTTAATGTTTAATTTAAAAACAGTAATCCGTATGAAGAAAGTACTTGAGAGAAAGTATTTGGGGTTGGCTCGTAATGGCGAGCATTACCACCTGTTTTTGTCGTTGTTGCAATGCGTGACACGCGCGACGGCAGAGGAGTTGAAAATCTTGGCGGTTTGGTCGGTATTCTCCGACACGCTCGAAAAGGAGAACGAGGCCTACCTCAACAGCCAGAAGTATGAGAACACGGTGCCGCTCACGGAGGCGAACAAGGCGTGCGACCAACGCTTCAGCGCATTCAGTATGAACGTGAAAGCGAAGGCAAAGAGCTACGTGGCAGAGGTGGCCGCCGCAGCCGACCGGATAGCTACGGCGATGGAGCCTTACAAGGGCGCGGCCCGGAAGGCACATGCCGAGAATATCGCGATGGTGCTGGACATGACGGAGAAGTTGCAGTCGGATAAGTATGCGGCTGACATCGCGACCTTGGGTTTGACGGCTGATCTGGAAGATCTTCGCCAGTCGGCTATCCTGTTTGACGCCGCGCTCTCGGCAAAGGCGAACGAGCGTTTGGCTCGCATCAGCGCGGCGAATATGTTGGAGATCCGTCCCGTGGTGGAGGCGGCATTCTCGGATGTGGCTGATTTGCTGACGGCGATCTACCTGGTGGCAACCTATGTGGATAAAGACGCGGCGAAAGCAGCGAAAGTGGAGGCGATCATTGATAAGATGAACGCGGAGATCCTCCGCTTGATCGAGACGTTGAACCGCCGCGGCGCGGGTGCGAAACCGGAGGTTCCTCCTACGGATCCCACCACGCCCGTTGAGCCGGAGCCGGAACCAGAACCCGAACCAGAGCCTGAGAATCCGGATGTGGTTTGATGGGGCATGAAGCATCGAGCCGGAATGACCGGTTTTGTATAACAGAAAAGCCCCCGAAGATTGGATCATGTCCTCTTCGGGGGCTTATACTTTAGATATGTTCAACTGAACTTATAGTTTGGCGATCTCTTCTGGAGAAAGTCCACTACATTCAGCGATCAGATCAACCGGAAGTCCTTTCGCTTTCATGTTGCGAGCTGTCTCTATTCGCCCTTCGGCACGTCCTTTAGCTAATCCTTTCGCCAATCCTTCCTCACGCCCTCTTTTTAGCCCTCGTTGCTCAGCGCTTTCCAAGACGCAGAGGGTGTCACGATACTTGCGGAGGGCTTCGTCGTAGTGTAGACGCTCCTCCTTGGTCAGCGAGCTGACATCCGCTATCTCTGCCAGCTTCTGAAATACTGAGTTCTGTGCCGCCCACGGCAATCGCTTTATCGTTTCCATATTCTTCAATACATAAATCCAACGATCAAAATCATTCTCACATTCATCCACCCCTTTCTCGAAAAGAGGCAGCTGTAAATACACCAGTCGGAGCTTATCGGAGAAAATCTCCTTGCTCTTCCTGTTCATCAGCATCACGTCCGTCCGGAACTCCTCGCCGATGTCCGGCCTTCGGAAATTCAGGAAGGCGATCAGATAGACACCCTTGATGTCATACTGCCATTTCGGCCCTTTCTCCCCTTGCCGGGCGATGGCTTCCGAGACGTAGTAGATGCTCCTCCGCTTGAAAAAAGACTGCTCGCAGTTTTGCATTTCCACGATGATCTTCTCGTTGTCATCCAGTTCGCAATAGATGTCGTAGATCAGCGATCGGTCATCCACGAATACGGGAGGCAGTTCCTTGTCGAGGAACTTGAGGTTGACGATCCGCTTCTCGCCGATCAACAGGTTGTTCAAGAAGTCGATCAAAAGCGGCTTGGAAAGTTCCTGCCCAAAAATACGTTTGAAGCCAATGTCCGTAAAAGGATTGATGTAATTTGCCATAGTTAATGAGTTTTGTTTGTTACGGTGGCAAAAGAACGAAATTTCCGCCACTTTGCCAAACGGAAGCTGGGGCAATAATCAAAAAAGCAATGTTTTCGGTCATTTTTACAACGGGGGATCAGGGGGATTATGGCTTATTTTGCGCATCTTTGCAACACATAAAAAACAATATCATGAAACAATACTTATTACTCGCTGCGATTGGCTGCCTATTAGGCGGTTGTGCGACTGAAAAGGGGGAAGAGACGGTTCCTTTGAAAATGATCGATGCGGTCGATTTCTCTCATGTAAAAATAGAGGATGCCTTTTGGTCACCTCGCTTGGAAAAACATATCACCACGACACTGCCTGTCTGCATCGATCAGATCGAGAATCAGACAGGTCGTATCCGAAACTTCGAGAATGCCGCAAAGGGAGAAGGGGAACATTCAGGTATCTTTTTCGATGACTCCGATGTGTATAAGGCCTTGGAAGGCATGGCTTATACCTTGATCAACCATCCGGATCCCGAATTGGAGAGAAAGGCAGACGAATGGATCGATAAGTTTGCGGCAGCCCAGCAGCCGGATGGCTATATCAACACCTTCTACACGCTGACCGGTTTGGACAAGCGGTGGACGAACATGGACAAGCACGAGATGTATTGCGCGGGGCACATGACGGAAGCGGCGGTGGCTTACTATCAGGCTACGGGCAAACGGAAACTGCTGGATGTGGCCATTCGTATGGCGGATCACATGATGAGCGTGTTCGGTCCGGGCAAACGGCATTGGGTGCCGGGTCATGAAGAGATCGAGTTGGCCTTGGTCAAACTCTATCAGGTAACCGGTGAGACGAAATATTTGGACTTTGCTAATTGGCTGTTGGAGGAGCGTGGCCATGGCTATGGATCGATGGGCGATGAGGGCACTTGGAATCCGATGTATTATCAAGATGAGATGCCGGTAAGAGAGATGAGCAGCATCGCCGGACATGCCGTGCGTTGCATGTATCTCTATTGTGGCATGGCCGATGTAGCGGCCTTGAAGCAGGATAGCGGTTACATGGCCGCCATGAATCGTTTGTGGGATGACGTGGCGTTGCGGAATATGTATATCACGGGTGGAATCGGATCGTCCAAACACAACGAGGGTTTCACGGAAGATTATGACCTGCCCAACCTGGAGGCTTATTGCGAGACCTGTGCCTCGGTCGGCATGGTATTCTGGAATCAACGAATGAATCAGTTCACGGGGGATTCCAAATATATGGATGTCTTGGAACGTTCGATGTATAACGGTGCGTTGGCCGGCATCTCGTTGGCGGGTGACCGCTTCTTCTATGTGAACCCGTTGGAGTCTAAGGGTGATCATCATCGTCAAGCCTGGTATGGCTGTGCCTGCTGTCCGAGCCAGATCTCTCGTTTCCTGCCCTCTTTAGGCAATTATCTCTATGGGACCTCCAAACAGGCCGTATGGGTGAACCTGTATATCGGAAGTACAACCCAAGTGAAGTTGGATCAGGCAGACGTAACACTGAGACAGGAGACAAACTACCCATGGGAGGGCGATGTGAAACTGACAGTTAACACATCAAAACCCTTGAAGAAGGAGATTCGTCTGCGCATTCCGGGGTGGTGTAAGCAATATGCCTTGACCGTGAATGGTGAGCAGGCACAAGCTCCGATCGAAAAGGGCTATGCCGTGCTCAACCGCACATGGAAAGATGGCGATGTGATCAATCTGGCTATGGAGATGCCGGTTGAGGTGGTTGCCGCTGATCCCCGTGTGAAAGCGGATGAGGGTAAGCGTGCCATCCAGCGTGGACCGTTGGTTTACTGCATGGAAGAGGTAGATAATCCCAAGGCGCAATATGACAGCGCAAAATTGGCGGCCAACACTACTTTTAAGACGGCTTTCGATGCGAACTTGTTGGACGGGGTAGAGACCATCGATGCCACGACAGATGGCCAGACAATCCGTTTGATTCCTTATTATGCCTGGGATAACCGTGAAGCGGGTCGGATGCAGGTGTGGATTGACTATAACGAATCATATAAACTTAATAATTGATTATGAAACGATTGATTGGATTAGCAGTTTGTGCGGCGGTGGCGATGATGAGCTGCCAGCCGCAGAAGCCGGTGGAGGTTTATCAGCCGGCCGCAGAGAATGCGTTACGGGCACCGGCAGTGCCTTTGATCACGATTGACCCCTTCATGAGCGCGTGGTCATTTGCGGATCAGTTGAACGACGATGTGGTGCGCCACTGGACGGGGCACGCGCATCCCTTGGTGGGCGGTCTGCGTGTGGATGGGCAGACCTATCGCTTCATGGGTGGCAATGATTTTTATTTCTCGCATGACAGCGTGGCGCAGGCCGCTCCGTTTGGAGAGAAGGCCGTACAGCGGAAGGTGACGGTGATGCCGACACAGACCTTCTACACCTTCGATTGTGGGGGTGTGCAATTGGATGTAATCTTCACCGCCCCCATGTTGCTCGACGACCTGGATGCGATGAGCTCTCCTTATAATTATATGACCTACCAGCTGCAAGCCACGGACGGCAAGCGTCACGACGTGCAGCTCTTCCTGAGTGCCACGCCACAGTTAGCGGTCAACACCGCCGATCAGCAGGTTGCCTCTCGGCAGGAAACAGGTGAGCGGTTGGAGTATCTCGTGACCGGCACAGAGGAGCAGGCCATCCTGCAACGCAAGGGAGACGGCGTGCGGATTGACTGGGGCTATTTCTATTTGGCCATGCCGAAGAAGGCCGGCTTGCAAGGGGTGATCGCTCCGGCGGAGGAGGCCCGTGAGGCCTTCTTGAAGGAGGGTAAATTACCGGAGAAGCCCGCTGCGGTCTCTTCCGACCTGCGTGCAGAGAACGCCGTGTTGGCCTACGTAGATCCGATTGGCAAGGTGGGCGCAGAGCCGGTGGCGGGTCATGCCTTGATCGGCTATGATGACATCCAATCTATCCAGTATTTCCATGAGAACCGCCCGGCTTACTGGACACATGAGGGTCAGATCTCCATCCAGCAGGCTTTCGAGCAGGGCGATGCGACCTATGCGGAGACGATGCGCCGCTGCGGGGCATTCGACTCGACAATGATGGCGGAGGCGGTGGCAGCCGGTGGACAGAAGTATGCCGAGCTGTGTGCCTTGGCCTATCGACAGGCGATCGCCGCACATAAGTTGGTGACCGATTCGGAGGGCAACCTGCTCTTCCTCTCGAAGGAGTGCTACAGCAACGGCTCGATCGGTACGGTGGATGTGACCTATCCCTCAGCCCCGCTTTTCTTGCGCTACAACCCGGAGCTGTTGAAGGGCATGATGAACCCAATCTTCCGCTTCTCGGAGAGCGGTTTGTGGAAGAAGCCCTTCCCAGCACATGACATGGGCACCTATCCGATCGCGAACGGCCAGACCTACAATGGTGATATGCCGGTGGAGGAGAGTGGCAACATGCTGGTGCTGACTACGGCGATTGCCGTGGTGGAGGGCAACGCCGACTATGCGGCCAAGCATTGGGAAGTGCTGACCACCTGGGCGGATTACCTGCTGAAGGAGGGTCTCGACCCAGCCAACCAGCTCTGCACCGATGACTTCGCCGGCCATTTCGCCCACAACACCAACCTCTCCATCAAAGCGATCATGGGTATTGCTGGCTATGGTCGTTTGGCGCAGATGTTGGGCAAGGAGGAGATCGCTAAGCAGTACACAGAGGCGGCTCGCGCGATGGCTGAGAAATGGGTGAAGATGGCTGCCGATGGCGACCATTACCGCCTTACCTTCGACAAGCCGGGCACTTGGAGTCAAAAGTACAATCTTGTATGGGATCGTTTGCTTGACCTGAACATCTTCTCCGCCGAGGTAGCTGCTACGGAGATGGCCTACTACAAGACCATCCAGCGTCGCTATGGCTTGCCGCTCGACAACCGGGAGGACTACACGAAGAATGACTGGATCCTCTGGTCGGCCTGCCTGACGGGCGATCAAGCCGACTTCGAGGCGTTGATGTTACCGGTTTGGGATTTCGCCAACGAGACTTCGAGCCGCGTACCGCTCAGCGATTGGTATTTCACAACGAGCGGCAAGCAGCGGGGATTCCAAGCACGCTCCGTGGTCGGTGGCTTCTTCCTCCGTATGTTGGTTCTGTAAAAATGATTACCATCGATGAAAAAGACGTTGGCACTAAGCATAACGGGGTGGTTGGCACTTTGTATGGCCTGCAGCGAACCGGGTGTGGAGCGCACCCGGGAGCTGCTCTCCTTGGCGGGGAACTGGGGATTGCAATTAGACACCACTCAGATGGAGATCTCAGCGGCACAATTATCTGCCATTTGCACGGACTCACTCCTCCTGCCTGGCACGACAGACGAGGGGCGGAAGGGATTCCTCAACAACAACCGCACGGAAACGACCTATCTTTCCCGTACCTATACCTTCGAAGGACGGGCGCTATACAGCAAACGGGTGACGATTCCTGCCGACTGGAGCGGGCGCTCAATACACTTGGTCATGGAGCGAACGAAACCGACCACGCTATGGGTCGATGGGCAGCGAGTGGGTAGCTCAGACGATATAACGACAGCGCAACGCTATGAATTGACCCAATGGCTGAGTCCTGGTGAGCATACGCTGAGTATCTGCGTAGATAATAGTCCCACGGCTGTCCCTGAGAAGGTCTATACCTCCTCTCACGCCTACTCGCCCTCCACTCAGACCAATTGGAATGGCATCATCGGCGATTTTTATCTGGAGGCGGCACCCCTCACGCATATTGCCTCCATCCTACTCTATCCGGACGCAGAGAGAAAGTTGGTGCGTGGAAAGGCGATCTTGAGGAAGGGGGACGGACAGCCCGGCAAGGGCACACTCTCATTCTTCGCAGAGGTTTGGAACAGCGATCAGAAACAGAAAACCCAAGTGGCCTCCATCCCCGTCGATTGGGAAAAGGAGGAACAGGAGTTCGAGCTACCTTTAGGTGATAAGGCACAGCTCTGGAGCGAGTTTCACCCAGCACTCTACCGCCTGACCCTCACCTTAGAGACGGAGCAGGGAAAGGACGTGCAGCAGGCAGACTTCGGTTTGCGGGATTTCCGAGCAGCAGGCAAGCACTTCACCATCAACGGAAACATCACCTTTCTCCGAGGAAAGCATGACGCTTGCGTCTTCCCGCTGACCGGCCACACAGCCATGGACGTGGAAAGCTGGCGGCATTACTTCCGAGTGGCGAAGCAATATGGCATCAATCACTATCGCTTTCACTCCTGGTGCCCACCGGAGGCCTGCTTCGAGGCAGCTGATCTGGAGGGTATCTACCTGCAACCAGAGCTGCCCATCTGGGGAAGCGTCCAGCCGGAGGAGACTGAACTGATCGATTATCTGCTGAAAGAGGGGCGCAACCTGCACCGGGCCTACGGCAACCATGCCTCGTTCGTGATGTTCGCATTGGGCAACGAGATGTGGGGGCGGGAGGCATTGGGAGAGCTTGTGCGCACTTTCCGGCGAGAGGATGACCGCCATCTTTACGCCACCGGCTCGAACAACGAGTTAGGCTTTGGTGGGAAGCATCCAGATGATGACTACTTCACGACCTGCCGTGTAGGACGAGAGGAGCCGCAACAGTTCAAAACCCATACCCGTGCCTCCTTCTCCTTTGCAGATGCCTACGATGGGGGCTACCTGAACCATACCTATCCCAACTCCACGATGGATTTTTCAGGAGCGAACGCTCTCTGCGACGCACCCATCATCAGCCATGAGACGGGGCAGTTCCAGGTCTATCCCAACTATAAGGAGATGGAGAAATACCGGGGTGTATTGAAACCTTATAATATGGAGGTGTTCAAGCGACGGTTGGAAGAGGCCGGGCTGGGCGAGCAGGCCGAAGCGTTCTTCCAAGCCTCCGGCAAATGGTCGGCCCTGCTCTACCGGGCGGACATCGAGATGAACCTGCGCACACCCGACTGGGGTGGTTTCCAACTGCTCGACCTGCAAGACTATCCAGGACAGGGCTCTGCTTACGTGGGTATGCTGGATGCCTTCATGGATAGCAAGGGACTGATCTCACCAGAGGAGTGGCGACAGTTCTGCTCGGAAGTGGTGCCGCTGTTCCGCACCGACCGCTTCTGCTGGACCAACGACGAGACCTTGACGGGCACAGTGGAATTGGCCAACTATACCGAGCAGGCGTTGAGCGGCAAAGCGATGAACTGGATGCTGATGAACAGCAAGGGAGAGACCTTGGCTGAGGGCGAATGGTCGCTGGAAGCGAAAGCCGGCGCATTGAGTCCGGTGGGACACATAGAAGTACCCCTACACGCCGTGCAACAGGCAGAGAAGGTGAATCTCTCCCTGCGCATACCGGGGACGGACTATCGCAACGACTATCCGCTGTGGGTCTATCCAGCAAAGGTGACAACGCCCCCTGCAGAGGGAGTCACGGTAGCGACCGATTGGGCAAGCTGTCAAGCGGCTTTATCGAAAGGAGATAAGGTGATTTGGTTCCCTGACCAGACACAACTGAAGGAGCAGACTGTTGGTGCCTTGTTTCAGACGGACTATTGGAATTATCGCATGTTCAAGAGTATCTGCGAGGGATTAGGGCGTCCTGTATCTCCTGGTACAATGGGACTGCTGATCGACGAGAAGCATCCGGCCTTGGCGGACTTCCCCACGGAGTTTCACACCAACTGGCAGTGGTTCCCGATCGTAAAGCAGAGCTATCCCTTGATCTTGGATGGTACACCTAACCATTTCCAACCCATCGTGCAGGTGATCGACAACATAGAGCGCAACCATAAGTTGGGATTGCTCTTCGAGTGCCAGGTTGATGAGGGAAGCCTGTTGGTCTGCATGGCCAACATAGCGGCGGTGCAAGATAAGCCGGAGGCTCGCCAGTTCTATAAGAGCCTGCTGGATTATGCCGCCTCTTCCTCGTTCGCACCCACATCGAAATTGACCCTAAAGGAGCTGAGGCATCTCTTCACCCGGAAGGCTGAGCAGATCCACATGAAACAACTGCTGAACATCTCCTCGTATGAATAACTAAATAGGATTATTGAAGCTATGAAACATCTATTGCGTTTATTCGTCGTATTAGCACTTTGCCTCAGTGAGCAGGCGGAGGCACAACCTCTTCCTACACATGCTTGGCAAGGGAGGAAGGTGGGCTATATCGGTGATTCAATCACCGATCCAAACTGTATTCCGGGCGTGAAGCTTTATTGGGAATTCTTGGCCGATTGGCTTCAGATTACTCCCTTTGTGGCAGCCGTGAGCGGACGAGAATGGAACGATGTGCCTCATCAAGGGGAACAACTCTTGAAGGCTCATCCAGGAGAGGTGGATGCCATCTTGGTTTTCTTGGGCACTAACGATTTCAATGCCGGTGTACCTTTGGGCGAATGGTTTACAGAAACAAAGGAGGAGGTGATGGCGGCGACAGGTGAGTCCCAGCAGCTTTACCTACGTACCAAACGGACTCCTGTAATGAGCGATAGCACCTTCAGAGGACGTATCAACATCGGGTTGAATTACTTGAAGAGCCATTTCCCGGAGAAGCAGATTGTGCTGCTGACACCGATCCATCGGGCCTACGCCAACTTCAGTGATAACAACGTGCAGCCTGATGAGCGCTATCAAAACAAATGCGGAGCCTACATCGACGATTACGTGCAGGCGGTGAAGGAGGCGGCCAACGTGTGGAGCGTTCCCGTCATCGACCTGAACGCCCTGAGCGGTTTGAACCCGATGGTTAATGAGCAACTCCCGCTATTCCGTGATCCCAGCTACGATCGCTTGCATCCCAACACCCAAGGTCACGAGCGCATCGCCCGCACCCTCTACTATCAACTGCTCGCATTGCCCTGTCTCTTTTGAGGAGATGTGTGGCTTGCCAAAAAAAGAGGAGCAAGATGACTCTCGCTCCTCTTCTTACTGCTATATTTAGGATTATTGATGCTCTGGACGAAGCAGGTCGTTGACGGTCTTCACCGGATTGAAGGTTTCGATAGGCACCTCTACGAATACCGTATTCCAGTTGCTCATCGCACCATTCCACAAACCAGGCAACTCCAAGGCCTTCAGCTCACGGCCATCCTTGCTCTTGAAGGAGATAAAGCCGGTGTTCTTATCCACATATTCCGGCAAATTATATTTCTCACCCTTGTGGTTCTTTACCGCACAAACCAAATCTACCGGGTTGAAGTGTGTGCCCTGCTCGAACATCGCTTTCTTCGCCGGATCCTTCATATCAATCTGTGAGCTCTCCAATACCTGCAAAGAGATCGTACCATCAGGATTAACCGCCAAGAACGGGCCACCACCCGGCTCACCTACATTCTTCACCATACCGCAGACACGCAACGGACGCTCCAGCTTGCTCTTGATGTAGAGAATCAACTCCGCATCCTCCAGCAGCTTCGTGTCGGGGTTCTTCACGCAGAGGTCATCCTGCAAGAAGTGAATCATCTCCTCCACCTGCTCATGCGTATATTTACCACTCTCGATCAGCTCCAAATAGTGGAAAATCCGCTGCTGCAAAGAGACCAATACACCGGCGATCACCTTCTTGTAGATTACCGTAGCGCACTTGAAGCTATCCGGCACGACATTATCAATATTCTTGATGAATACCACATCAGCATCCACATCGTTCAGGTTCTCGATCAAGGCACCATGACCACCCGGACGGAACAACAGCTTGCCATTCTTGTCACGGAACGGGGTGTTATCCATCGCAGCCGCTACCGTATCGGTACTCGGTTTCTGGATGCTGAATGAGACATCATACTTCACAGAGAACTGATCCTCATAGGCACCAGCCTTCTCAGCGACCAATTGCTCAAACAGCGCTTGATGCTCAGGAGAAACCGTGAAGTGGATATTCACCTCACCCGCATTGTTCTTCGCATACATCGCACCCTCAGCCAAATGCTCCTCCATCGCCGTGCGTACGCTTTCGGGATAGGTATGGAACAGCAGCAAGCCCTTAGGCAACTGACCATAATTCAAACCCTTAGCTTCCAACAGATTCGCTACGATCTCTTTATACTCGCCTGCCGCTTTCAATGCCGGGATGTCTTTACCCGCATTCTGCACGCACTTCTCATCCAAAGCCTTGTAGAAGGCAAACTTCTCTATCTCATTGAAAAATTTCTGCTCGAAAGCGGTGGTGGGCACCTGATAATCCGCAGAGAGGAACTCATACAGATTCTTGAACATACGACTCGCGGCTCCAGAAGCAGGCACGAACTTCACGATCTTCTTGTTCTTTGCCAAATAAGCATCCCATGCCTCCATATACGAAGCCTGTGCCTCTTTGTCAATAACCATGATACCCTTATTTACGGAAGCGGAAGCCGCAATCTCAAGATAGGGGAAACCTTTCACGAAGCAAGCCAATTGCTCTTCAATCTGTTTTTCGCTGATGCCTTTCGCTTTCAGCTGCTCTAAATCGTTTGCGTTTAGCATAGTATTACGTTTTTATTATGAGTAATCTATTTATAACATATCGGAGGTAATCCAACGATACACGGACAAAAGTATAAAATAAAATGAAGTTTCCTCTCCGATTTACGCAGAAAAAACTATTTTTACCGCATATTTTTAAGGCTTGTCCGCATTTGGGCAACATTGGGCTACAAATTATTTATGAACATGGAAACGATGGATTTTTTCACACCGGAAGAAAAGAAGCTTTTCGCCTCGAAGTACAAACAGTTACTGAAGCATCTCCATTCCTTTTTAGAACGGGAGGATGTCCCCAAGATGAAGGAGTTGATGAAACGGGTCGTTGCCCTTGATTGCTACGGCAGAGACAAGAATGGTATCAACGGTTTGTTACGCAACATCGACACCGCCTTGATCGCCACGACGGAGATCGGATTGAAACGTACGTCGGTCATCGCCCTGCTCCTCTATCGGCCTGTCATGAAAAAGGTGATCACCTTAGCAGAGGTTGAGCAGAAATTCGGGAGCGACGTGACCTTGATTATTCAACGGCTGCTGAAGACCTCCGACCTCTACGCCCGCAACACGGCGGTCAATTCTGAGAACTTCCACCATCTGCTCTTCTCCTTCGCCGAGGATGTGCGGGTCATCCTGCTGATGATTGCCGACCGCCTCTGCCTGATGCGCTTGGGCAAGCAGATGTCGGAAGACGATCGCATTCGCTTAGCGACAGAGGCTGCCTATCTGTATGCGCCATTGGCCCATCGACTGGGACTTTACAAGATCAAAAGCGAGCTGGAGGATCTCACCCTGAAATATACGGACCGGAAACAGTTTGATTTCATCAAGCAGAAGCTGAACGAGACCAAACGCTCCCGCGATGCCTATATCGCTGAGTTCATCGCCCCAATCAAGCAAAAGTTGACCGAGGAGGGCTTTAAGTTCGACATCAAGGGACGTACCAAGTCCATCCACTCCATCAATAATAAGCTGAAGAAACAGCAGGTGGAGTTTGAAGGGATCTACGACCTATTTGCCATCCGGGTGGTCTTGGACACCCCACCCGAGAAGGAGCGTTCGGAATGCTGGCAGGTCTATTCCATCATCACCGATATGTACCAACCCAACCCTAAGCGCATGAAAGACTGGATCTCGATCCCGAAGAGTAACGGCTACGAGAGCTTGCACATCACCGTGATGGGACCTCAAAACAAATGGGTGGAGGTGCAGATCCGCACAAAGCGTATGGACGAAATCGCCGAACGAGGATTGGCCGCCCACTGGAAATACAAAGGGGTCAAGGCAGAGAGCGGCTTGGATGAGTTCCTCAACACGGTTCGTGCCGCCTTGGAGGCCAAGGAGCACAATCCGATCGACCTAATGCAAGACTTTAAGATGGATCTGTACAAAGATGAGATCTATGTCTTCACGCCAACTGGTGAGCTGATTAAGCTGGCCAAGGGAGCTACAGTGCTCGACTTTGCCTTCGCCATCCACACAAAACTGGGCTGCAAATGCGTTTCTGCCAAGGTGAACGAGAAGAATGTACCTATTAAATATGTACTGAACAATGGTGATACCGTCTCGGTCATCACCTCGCCTACGCAAAGCCCCAAAAGAGACTGGCTCAACTTCGTAGTCACCTCCAAGGCCCGGGTCAAGATCAAGCAGGCACTGAAGGAGGAGACCGTCAAGGCGGTGGAGTTCGCCAAGGAGATGCTAGCCCGTCGCCTCAAGAACCGCAAGATCGACTTCGACGAACCTAACCTGATGCGCTACATCAAGAAGAAGGGCTTCAAGACCGTGACCGATTTCTACATTGAGATCGCCGAGGAACGTTTGGATCCCAACCAAGTGATCGACGAATATGTGGAGTTCGTACGCAAGGAAACTGAGGGCAATGAGCGCCAGGAGGTGCGTAGCGCTGAGGAATATGTGGCCAACAACCCAGCAGAGGAGATCTCTACCAACAAGGATGTCTTAGTGATCGACAAGAACTTGACCGGCATCGAATACAAATTGGCGAAATGTTGTAACCCCATCTACGGCGACGATGTATTCGGTTTTGTCTCCACGCAAGGTATCAAGATCCACCGCATGGATTGCCCCAACGCCCAGGAGATGTTCAGCCGATTCGGCTACCGCATCATCCGGGCGAAGTGGAGTGGCAAGGGCAACAGCGGCTATGCCGTCACCCTGCGCGTGACCGGGCGAGATGACATCGCCATCGTCACCAACATCACCTCCGTGATCAGCAAGGAGCAGAATGTCAACCTGCGCTCATTGAACATCAATTCCGTAGATGGTATTTTCCAAGGAGATTTCACCGTCATGATCCGCGACACCACTGCTCTAAACGTCCTGACCAAGAAAATCAGGGGAGTTAGTGGGGTAAAAGCAGTCGAACGATTAAATTCCTGAAAAAAGATTATCTTCGCGCCTTGAAAAGAGGTTTCTTTTCCGTGTGCTTGCTTAACCACGTATTAAAAACAAGAAAAGTATGAAACAACAAGATGCCGCATTGGTATGCTTCTCTGGTGGACAAGATTCCACTACCTGCCTATTCTGGGCCAAGAAGCACTTTAAACGGGTGGAAGCGGTATGCTTCACCTATGGTCAGAAACATGCGTTAGAGACAGAGATCGCCCGGCAGATCGCCGAGGAGGCGAACGTTCCTTTCCAATTGCTCGATGTCTCCCTGCTGAGTCAGCTTGATACCCATTGCTCGTTGACTAACAACGCTATCGAGATGGATCAAGAGAAACCGGCCGACAGTTATCCGAACACCTTTGTGCCAGGTCGCAATATGGTCTTCTTGACCTTTGCCGCGATCCTCGCTCGCTCGAAAGGGATTTTCCATTTGGTGACGGGTGTATCTGAGGCTGATTTTAGTGGTTATCCCGATTGCCGAGACACCTTTATCCGCTCCCTCAACGTCACGCTCAATTTGGCGATGGACGAGCAGTTCGTGATCCATACCCCTCTGATGAACCGCAACAAGTGTGAGGTCTGGGCATTATCGGACGAGTTAGGCGTATTCGACCTGGTGCGTACTCGCACGCTCACCTGTTACAATGGCATAGTAGCCGACGGCTGTGGGCATTGCCCCGCTTGCCTTTTGCGTAAACGAGGATTAGAAGAGTATTTAAAGGAAAAAGACAATGGACGATCGTAAAAAAGAGGGTGAGCTGCACCTGTTGGGCGGCCACACTGAGTACAAGCAAGACTATGCACCGGAGGTGTTGGAGGCATTCACCAACAAGCATCCGGGCAATGACTATTGGGTACGCTTTAATTGCCCAGAGTTCACCAGCCTCTGCCCCATCACGGGGCAACCAGACTTTGCCACCATCTACATCGACTATATTCCCGATGTCAAGATGGTGGAGAGCAAGAGTTTGAAGCTCTACCTGTTCAGCTTCCGCAGCCACGGAGCCTTCCATGAGGATTGTGTAAACATCATCATGAAAGACCTGATCAAACTGATGGATCCCAAATACATTGAGGTAACAGGTATCTTCACGCCTCGTGGAGGAATAAGCATCTACCCCTATTGCAATTATGGTCGTCCAGGCACGAAATATGAGCAATTGGCGGAGAAACGGCTGTTCAGTCACAATGCTTAACCCAACGCTCGAAAAATTCAAAACTCTAAACTTTGTACTCAAAATTAAAGTCGTATATTTGCGGCGTTTTAATTCAATTCAGTTATAAACAACAAAGTAAAGATGAATAGACCATGAAAAGAAAATTAATTTCAGTAGCCGTTATGGCATTGGCCGGATGTGCCATTGTCTTCGCACAAGAGCAGAAGAAACAAGAGTGGAAGATGCCGACAGGGTATGCTGGTATCACGCACGAGATGTCTGAGTTTTATGAGCCGGTTCCCCCTGTAGTAACTCCGGGTACTGTATTGTCAGACGGTGGCTTCACCGCTCCCTCTGATGCTATCATCCTTTTTGACGGTAAGGATCTTTCCGCTTGGGAGAGCCCGAAGGGTGGTCCCGCAGAGTGGGACGTACACGATGGTGTTTTCACCGTGAACAAGAAGAAGGGTGACATCCAGACCAAGCAAAAATTCAACGACTTCCAGTTACACATCGAGTGGCAAATCCCGGCTAATATCACCGGTGAGAGCCAATCAAGAGGTAACTCAGGCGTTTACTTGCAGGGCATGTATGAGATACAAGTATTGGATTGCTACAACAACCCGACCTATACGAACGGACAGACAGGTTCTGTGTATAAGCAATCTCGCCCCTTGGCAAACGCTATGCGTAAACCGGGTGAGTGGAATGTCTATGACATCATCTACACTGCACCGACATTCAAGGCTGACGGTTCTTACCGCACCAACCCGACGGTAACTGTTATCCAGAATGGTGTGATCCTGCAGAACCACACTACTATTCTGGGAACAACCGAGTGGATCGGTTTCCCGCAGGTGAAGCAGCACGGTGCCGGCCCGATCATCCTGCAGAGCCACGGTGATCCCAGCGAGCCGATCAGCTTCCGTAACATCTGGATCCGTGAGTTGTAATCTCCAAAACGAGTCTATAAAAGAAGCCTTCTTCCAATGCGGGAGGAGGCTTTTTTAATGCATGCCCTCCGACCTCCGATATCACCTTCGCTAAGCGGACGACTTAGGACGTTCCCGATAGGCCTGACGAAGGATGGCTCCGCAGAGGCTATGCTACCGTCACTCTACATTTTTTCCCCTTTTATCGGCCACCAATCCGAATAATTCCATAAATTTGTGCCATTTCAACAATGAATTTTTAAACATGTTGTACCATGAGCGATACGAAGGACACAATAGATAGGCAACAGCACACAAATGAAGCTCCGGCTCAGCAACCCAGCCAGGCACCGGCTCTTTCTGCGGATGACCAGATGGTTCAAGATGCGTTCAACGCTTTATTAGAGGACTACATGAAGTCTAACCACCGACGTAAGGTGGATCGCATCACCAAGGCTTTTGAGTTTGCGAAACAGGCACACGCAGGCGTCAAGCGGCGTTCGGGTGAGCCTTATATCATGCACCCTATCGCTGTGGCACGCATTGTCTGCCGGGAAATGGGGTTAGGCTCTACCTCCATCTGTTCCGCACTGCTCCACGATGTGGTGGAAGACACGGAATATACGGTAGAGGACATGCGGAACATGTTTGGCGACAAGATCGCACAGATCGTGGATGGACTGACCAAGATTTCCGGTGGGGTATTCGGCGAGAAGGCCTCCGCTCAAGCAGAGAATTTCCGCAAGTTACTGCTCACGATGAGCGATGACATCCGCGTGATCCTCATCAAGATCGCCGACCGGCTGCACAATATGCGCACCCTTGGCTCCATGCTTCCCGCCAAGCAATTCAAGATAGCGGGCGAAACGCTTTACCTATATGCTCCCCTTGCCCACCGTCTCGGACTCTTCACGATCAAGACCGAGTTGGAGGATCTGAGTTTTAAATATGAGCACCCTCAAGAATACGAGGCTATCAGCTCCAAGTTGCAAGCCACGGAGGAATTGCGTAACCAACTTTTCGAGCATTTCGCGGCTCCCGTTCACGAGAAGCTGAAAGCGATGGGGCTACACTATGAGATGCGTGCCCGTGTGAAATCCGTCTATTCTATCTGGAACAAGATGGAGACCAAGGGTATCGCCTTTGAGGATGTCTATGATATTTACGCCGTGCGCATCATCTTCGATCCGCTACCGGGTGTGGATGAGAAGAACCAATGCTGGGACATCTACTCGGTGATTACCGATATCTACCGCATTCGTCCAGATCGGATCCGTGACTGGGTGAGCCGTCCGAAAGCGAACGGGTATCAAGCACTGCACCTGACGGTGATGGGACCTGACGGGCAATGGGTGGAGATCCAGATCCGTAGCCGTCGCATGGATGACATCGCTGAGAAGGGGTTCGCCGCCCATTGGAAATACAAGGAATCAAACGTGGAAGAGGACACGGAGTTAGACAAATGGCTGCAAACCATCACCGAGATTCTGGAGAGCCCGAATCCCAATGCGCTCGACTTCCTCGACACCATCAAATTAAACCTGTTCTCCTCGGAGATATTCGTTTTCACCCCGAAAGGTGACATCAAGACCCTGCCCCAAGGAGCGACGGCTTTGGACTTCGCTTATGCGCTGCACTCGGATATCGGTAATAAATGTATCGGAGCCAAGGTCAATCACCGCCTTGTCCCGTTGAGCCACTCGCTCTCCAGCGGAGATCAGGTGGAGGTCTTGACCTCCCGCTCGCAAGAGCCACAGGCCGAATGGCTGAACTTCGTGACCACCGCTCGTGCCCGAGCGAAGATCGACAGTGCCTTGAAACGGAGTCGCAAGGAGCAGGCCAAGTTAGGTGAAATGAAGGTGATGGAGGCTTTCCGTGCCTCCGCTTGCGAGCCTTCGACCTCCAACCTCGATAAACTGACCAACTATTTCGGCTTCTCCAAACGAGAGGATTTCTATTGCTCCGTTGAGAAAGGTGACGCGGTCTTGCCTGACAACATCAAGAAGTTGCTGCGCGAGAAGACCGACAATGTCTTTTTTAAATATGTAAAGCAGGCGCTTGGTGTAGGTCCCAAAAAGGATAAGGCGCAGCCAGAAGAGGAGCAGGAAACAGCAGCCGGGAAACCGAAATATGACAAGAAAAAGCCCTATCTGTTGAAAGAAGAGGCTTTCGAGCGCAACTACGTGATCGCCGATTGCTGCAAACCGATCCCGGGCGACGAGACCTTGGGCTTTATCAACGATGATGGCAATGTCGTGGTGCATAAACGCTCCTGCCCCATCGCCATGCGTCTGAAGAGTAGTTTTGGCGAACGTATTTTGAACACGGTCTGGAGCGGACATAGCACCTCCTCTTTCGAGGCGACGTTGGAGGTGAAGGGCATCGACTCATTGGGTATGCTCAATGCCATCACCAAGACCATCTCTGAGGTATTCAACGTCAATATCATCCGCCTACTTATCGAAGCGAAAGATGGCTTCTTCGAAGGTAAGATCAAGATGAAGGTACACGACGTGGAGGACATCCAAAAGATGTGTGTCTCCTTGTCGAAGATACCCAACATCAAATCTGTCGGTCGCGTGGCGGATTAACTCAACGAGCAAAAGAAGGAGACCAAGAACGGGACGGAGAAATCCACCAAGATCCCGTGGAAGATGGATACGAACACCTGTTCATTGCCGCAACAGCGGGTGATGATGGGCAAGGTCGTATCCATCGTGGTAGCTCCTCCGGCACAGATAGGGGCTAACCGACCGAAATAGCGCACAAAAAGTGGAGCGCCCAACAGGGCGAACAGCTCTCGCAAAATATTCGCCATCAAAGCAATCGTTCCCAATTCAGCCGCCAACTGCGCACCGATCAAAGGCTCTTTCAGCTGGGTGATCAGGATCGAAGAGAGTGAGTAATAGGCAAAACCACTGCCTACCGCCAAGCAATCGAACAACCCCCAACGGCTGAGCAAGAAGCTGACCATCGCCGTAAACGTCAATGTGCCCACAATCGTAGCCAACGGAACCAAAAGCAACTTCGGACGCAGACTTTTCAGAATCTGCTTCAACTTGCTATCGCTACCGATGCCCAGCCCCACTTGAAACATCAACAGGTAAAGCACATACACAGAGAGATCATGCTCTCGCAAGAAAGTGGGCAGCCATCCAGCCCAACCTAACAAGCATCCCAACGCAAAACAGGCTACGACCAACAGACTACCTTTCATTGCCACTACGCTCTTGAAAAAAACAACGATATACCACCCACGCCGCCACAAGGCTGCCCAACGTGCCAGCCACAGCGATCAACAGGGCCTGTCCTCCTAACGAGGTCAGGTTATCCACGATCTCCCGGTTGGCGCCAACCACCGTGCCCAACAGGAAAAGCAACAAGAGAATGGTGTAAGAAATAGGGCGACCGATCTGTTGCAACAACGTCACCCTCCGCAGCAGATAGCCGACAGCGATGCCAGCGAACATGATTCCAATAACTGTGAACATATATTTCTAAATTTAGCCGCAAAGATAGGGCTAATTTAGGCAATCATGCTAACTTTGCGACAAATGCTTGACAGAGCATGACAAATAAGTCTATCATAAACTAATATCATCCAGAACAGTGAAAAAAACGTTTTTTCTTTTGCCAGCGGCCTGCTTAGCCCTTTGGACAGGATGCCAGCAGCCCTCGACCTCTCCCGTTTTGTTGGATGAGGCTCAACATGTTGATCCCTTTATTGGGACAGGTTTTCATGGGCATACCTTCCCGGGTGCCACACGGCCACACGCCATGGTGCAGCTCAGCCCGGACACACACATCATGGGATGGGATGCCAGCAGTGGCTATCACTACGACGACAACCAGATTTATGGGTTTAGCCATACGCACCTGTCTGGTACAGGCATTGGAGACTTAGGAGACGTGGCTCTCCTGCCCTACTCCGGAGAGGATTCGATCAAGCCAATCGCCACGTTCAAGAAGGAGACCGAAAAGGCCACACCCGGTTATTACGCCGTGCGCTTAGACAATTTCGGTATCAATGTCGAGCTGACCTCTACCGATCGGGTAGGTTTCCACAAATACAGCTATGACAATCCGAAAGAACGACGGGTCATGCTCGACTTAGGCCATATCCTGCAACCTAACTGGGGACACCGCTTAGTCAATAACGAGTATCTCTTCGTGAACGACTCGATCGTGGAGGGAACTATCCAAACGCAGGGATGGGCTCATTTCCACACTGTTTCCTACCGCATCGCCTTCTCAGAGCCGATCGAAACCGTTTATCAGTATATCGGAGGGAAATTACGCAGTGATTCACTCTTCCTCCGACTTAACACAGCGGAAGACCTGAAATTCCACTACAAGTTTGCGGAAAGCACCCAACCGCTGTATGCCAAAGTGGCACTCTCTGTGGTGGATACGGATGGCGCAGAGAAGAATTTAGCGGCAGAGCTTCCCGGATGGGACTTCGAGGCTACTTGTGAGGCCTCTAAAGAGGTCTGGAATAAAGCTTTGAACCGCATCCAGATCGAAGCAGAGCCAGAAGTAATGAAGAATTACTACACAGCACTCTACCATGCCCATATTGCCCCCTTTGTCTATCAAGATGTAGATGGACGTTACCTGGGTATGGACAAGAAAGTGCACACGGCTCCGGCTGGTTATGTCAACTATTCCGTCTTCTCCTTGTGGGACACTTTCCGGGCTTTGCATCCGTTGATGACGTTGATCCAACCGGAGTTGGCCGCCGATTGGGGCGAGGTTTTGGTGCAAGGTTATCGGGAGGGAGGTATTCTTCCCAAATGGCCGTTGGCTTCCAGCTACACCGGTTGCATGGTGGGCTATCCCGCGGTTTCCGTCATGGCAGATCTGGTCGCAAAGAATCTGGTCACTGACGACCTGAATGTCTGGGCAGAGGCGGGTGCTCGATCTTCTGTCTATCGAGACGATTTAGCGGCGAAATTCAAAGGTACCCGTGAGCTGGATTTGATCACTCGTCATCCTTATTATAAAGAGACATTGGGATATGTACCTGCGGATTCAGTCCCGGAATCTGTCTCTTGGGGCGTAGAGATGGCCTATTACGATTGGTGTATCTCAGAGATTGCCCGTAAGGCTGGCAATCAGGAGTTGGCAGAGATCTATCAAAAGAAGGGCGAGTACTACAAACGTTACTTGGATCCCGAGACGAAAATGATGCGCCCCATCATGGCAGATGGCTCATTCCGTACCCCGTTCAATCCCCGCTATTCAGCCCACATGAAGAGTGACTATACCGAGGGGAATGCCTTCCAATGGAGTTTCTTTGTCCCGCACGACATGGATAACTTTATCGCCGCGATCGGGGGCAAACAGGAGTTAGAGACGCGATTGGACACCCTGTTCACCACCTCCTCTCAAATTGACGGAGCAGAGGCTTCTGGTGATATTACCGGCTTGATCGGCCAGTATGCGCATGGCAACGAGCCCAGTCATCACATGGCTTACCTCTACAACTGGACTGACTCCCCCTGGAAGGGACAGGAGTACTTGGATTTCATCATGCGCAATTTCTACACCAATTTGCCGGACGGTATCATTGGCAACGAGGATTGTGGACAGATGTCTGCTTGGTATGTACTGAGTGCGATCGGCCTCTATCAGGTCTGCCCAGGTATTCCGGTTTACGCATTGGGACGTCCGATAGTGAATAAGGCCACGCTTCCTATGCAAAAGGGCACCTTGGAGATTCTGGTGCATAACAATACTGCAGCTAACAAATATGTGAAAGAGGTGAAATGGAACGGGAAAACCCTCGACAAGCCTTTTATCACACATGAGGAGCTGATCCAAGGTGGTCAATTAGAGTTCACAATGAATGATACACATCAATAATAAATAAACAGGAATATGTTACTGACAACAACACCGAATATCCAAGGTAGAGAAATCACGCAGTACTTTGGCATCGTCTCTGGAGAGACCATCATCGGAGCTAACCTATTCAAGGATTTTTTCGCAGGCATCCGCGACATTGTAGGCGGTCGTGCCAGCTCTTACGAAAGTGTACTCCGTGAAGCGAAAGAGAGCGCGCTGCAAGAGATGAGCGACCAAGCCGCACGTATGGGTGCGAATGCGGTCATTGGTATTGATCTCGATTTTGAGACGGTCGGAGCCAATGGTAGTATGCTGATGGTAACGGCAGCAGGAACAGCTGTACGTTATCAATAAACTGAAAAAAGTCCGTATGCGCTTTCTTCCATGGGGAAGGACATACGGACTTTCTTTGTAACCAGCACACAGTGAATCGTCAATGATTCAAGATCTCGATCAAAATGGGCTTCACACCGCCAACAAAGCATTCAACCGCTATCACCATCAAGATCAAGCCCATCAGACGCATCATCACATTATTTCCAGTCTCTCCTATCACTTTCACCAAGCGTGTTGATAGCCGCAAAATAATATAGGTCAGCAGATAGACACATGCAATCACCACGACTAATGTCACTTTCAAGGACCAAGTGTGAGCGTCATCCATCAAAATAATACCATTTGCGATAGCTCCCGGTCCACACAACATCGGGATAGAGAGCGGAGTAATAGAAATATCATCCGCATAAGTCTTGATCTCCTCATCTTTCAACTTGGTATTCGTATATCGCGCTTGTAACATATCATAGCCAATCTTTAAGATAATGATACCAGCTGCGATACGAAATCCATTGGTGGAAATACCAAAGAATTTAAACAAGAATTGACCACAAAACGTAAAAGCCATCAGAATAACAAACGAAATGACAGTCGCTCGCTTAACAATGTGACGACGCTCTCGCTCTTCCAAACCATTGGTCATGGTGAGAAACACAGGCATAGTACCTAACGGATTTGTCAATGTAAAGAATGATGTGAAGCACAACAATGCAAAAGGAATAATTGTATCCATAACCCTAATAATATCAATTTGTATCCATTAACACCGCAAAAATAGGGATTTAACCGTTGTATCCTATCATATAGACAACAAAAAAGCCCTAAGGTATTTCTACCTCGGGGCTTCTTGACTTAAAAACGGCGGCTACCTACTCTCCCACTGTTACGCAGTACCATCGGCGTGACGAGGCTTAACTTCTCTGTTCGGAATGGGAAGAGG
>JAFBIR010000040.1 GCA_021531385.1 Parabacteroides distasonis
GCAACGTCTCTACGGGCAATGGATGTCAAATACACATGAAAATTTCTCCACAGAAAGGATCTTTGTCAACTGTTATCCGTGGATTCAAATCCGCCATCACAAAATATGCCCGTGAACGAGGTATTGCATTCGCTTGGCAAACCCGGTTTTATGATCGTATCATCCGTAATCAAAACGAATTGAATGCCATTGCAACATACATCGAGAATAATCCGTATAAATAATGCGCACATCCGACACCAAAATGAGACATTTTCAAGAAACCAAACAAAGCATTAACGATTGAATTATACATACAATTCGATAACCCTATTGTCAAAAATCAATCCGCATATATCACTTACGTAGAGACGTTGCGTGCAACGTCTCAGACATGTGAAAAACGTCTCATACATGCGAAATCCCATGATTATAGTGTCTTCAAAATGCCATCCTGAATCATGGAGACGTAGCACGCTACGTCTCTACATTTGATAGGTACGTATGATTCTATGATAGATATTCTGTTTTATCAATTTCCGTATAAAACAATTTATCTCCCTCAAAATAAACGCCTAAACATTTTGGTATTCAGGAGATTATTTGTATATTTGTAGTGTAACAATGAGAGAGTTACAAGGTTTATTGTTTAACGTTTAATGATTGTAAATCTATGAGCAAAATGAAAGTGAACGCGGCCTTTCAGCGGGTCGCTATCCTGAAGAAGGAAGGGTATGTCAGCCGGGCGGTCACCTACTCAAAGATCGACGGCGAGGATGTGTTGGAGTATGCGGCGCAGAACTCCGGTATCAACCCGGGGCAGCTGTCGGCAGCCATGTATGCCATCCGTCAATCGTTTATCAACTTCTTGTTGAACGGCCACAGCGTGGAGCTGCCCGGCGTGGGTATCTTCCGGGTGGGCGTGAACGCCAAGATGGTGGACGAGGCCTCGATGGTGTCCGTGGATCAGATCTACCGCCGGAAGATTCACTACCTCCCCTCCATCGACCTGAAGAATCGACTGACGCGCATCTCGTTCAGTACCGACCCGATGGAGACGATCCCCGAGGAGGAACCTG
>JAFBIR010000041.1 GCA_021531385.1 Parabacteroides distasonis
TGCCTATGAGGTATGGCTTGGACATGGAAACGAAGGCAAGAGCTATGCGGATTACATAGCCTATCTCCAGCAGCCCGCCACGGAGGCAGCTGATGTAGCCAATCAAGCAGCCGAAGCGGCCAACCAATCCAAGGAGGCCGCAGACCAAGCGGAGGCTGCACGCATCGTCAATGAGTCCAACCGGGAGGCCAGCGAGACTGAGAGACAGACCAACGAGCTGCAACGGCAGAGCGACACGGCTACTGCCATCGGCAACGCAGAGGCAGCAACCACATCGGCTAACGAGGCGGCAGCAAAGGCGAATAATGCGGCCATAGCCGCTAACACAGCCGCAGAGAATATCACACGAAAGGAGGTGCCTACGCTGGAGTCCGCTCCAACGGAAGAGACTGTCAGCTACGTCAACAGCAAGGGCGACACAATACAGTTCTATATCGGCGACGAATGCCGTGTGCTGGAGAATGGTGAATACACATTCTACAAGCTCTACGACCTTGTGGCCGGCGTGGCATCATGGGACGAGGCTGGAGGAGGAACGGCATTGAAGGGTAACATCTACCTACAGTCAGCCAACTACTACAACGATTCGGTAATAACTATAAAAGACGGATATATACAATGAGCAAGAAAGGGTCATATATTTATTTGGTCAATGCCCAAACAACGGCTGAGTTCATGGCCGACGAGAGCATCTACCCCGCATACTCACTATTGTTTGAGATATTGGAGGATGGAACATTCAAGATGCGCATGAGCGACGGCGTGCATAAGTTTGCCGACCTGCCTTACATCTTGACTAACTGCGATGCTAAGGTAGTAACCGATACCGCAGAGGAGTACCGCATTGAGTTCACAACTCCTTGGGAAAAGTTCACGACACCCAACCTAAGAGGCCCTCAAGGCGACATAGGATTAACCGGTAAAGGATTGGCGTATAAATGGGATGGAACAAAACTAAGCATTGGATCTATACCTGAAGGTGGATCTAATATTGAATGGTCAGACCCGGTAGATCTTAAAGGTATAACCGGTCAAGGTACAGATTACG
>JAFBIR010000042.1 GCA_021531385.1 Parabacteroides distasonis
GAAAGATATTTCAACTCTAAGATGTAGCTGTGCTCCGCTTGGTAATGCGTCAAGTCGGGCAGCAGGAAGAAGTCGCAGAAGCCATGGTTCAACTCCACCTCTGGAGCCGTCAGGTAGTAGCTGTTCAAGCTAAGGTAAGCCAGGAAGAAGCCTTGGATATTCCGCTCCCCCTCGATACTATCGCGCACGGATGACATGTTTTGATAGCAAGTTGCCATGTATTGCAGAATCTCCTGCCATCGACCGTCAAAGGCCATTTGTGTGAACATCATTTTCAACTTGTTCATGCTCACTTCACTCATTGGCTGATAATTTTCTAACAGGTATTCGTAGTACTGCTTTCGGACGTTATTATTAGGGACACCAAGTATCAACATATCACCATAGGTCCCGACCATCGTCAGCATACCATAATAGAACAAGAGGCTGGGGAAGATTTCCGGATTGGTTAGCTCCCTTGCGGGGAAGGAGGTGAAAAGCTCCGTTACGATCTTTCCCTCCTCGGCGATCTTCATCAATACGCCCTTGCGGTCGCCATCCAGCTTGTCAAATTGCAGCAGTCGTTTCAACTTGTTGTAATCGGTTTTCGTGTTCGGATCGAGCATCTGCTTGGGTGGACAACCTCTATCCGCATAGTGGCTCAAATAATACAACACCATGTCGCAGTTAAATACTCTGACATCGCTCTTCAAGCATTCCTCTGCGAAGCAATAGTTGTCATACCAAGGCTTCATCTCATCGATCATTGCCTCCACGTCGCAATCCTGAGGCAAGCGACCCACTTCCTTGTAGTAGGTGAACATCGTGCGCACATCCTCTGTGCTGAATCCCAACATCTTATCGAATCGGGGATTGGTGGAAAGATGCCAACCGATGTTAAAACCGCTCGTCAAGTCATCGAGTGTCACAGGGCTTACGCCTGTCAAGAAAATGCGCTCGAACATGCCCTTGAACAGCTTGAAAGTATCCCGATAGAAACCATCCGCATGG
>JAFBIR010000043.1 GCA_021531385.1 Parabacteroides distasonis
TTAGCCTTACGGGATGGGCCCCGCAGATTCACGCAGGATTTCTCGTGCCCCGCGCTACTCAGGATACCACTACGCTTCGGCAACCATTCGTGTAAGGGGCTCTCACCCGCTACGGCCGCCCTTTCCAGGGACGTTCCACTTGGTTGCTGTCTTGCGATGTCGTGGTCCTACAACCCCGTGACGGCCTCGACCGCCACGGTTTGGGCTACTCCGCTTTCGCTCGCCACTACTCGCGGAATCATTCTTATTTTCTCCTCCTATGGGTACTTAGATGTTTCAGTTCCCCACGTTCGCCCCGGCTATGCCGGTGACGGGCCTCCAGCCCGCCGGGTTGCCCCATTCGGACATCCACGGATCAAGGGATATTTGCTCCTCCCCGTGGCTTTTCGCAGCTTATCGCGTCCTTCCTCGCCTCCGAGAGCCAAGGCATCCACCGTCTGCCCTTGCTTACTTTCTGCTCGCCGCACAATTAAGTGCGGGTTGATATATCTCAAGCTCGCTCTGCTCGTTTTCTTCTCGTTTATCTACTCTTGATGTCCAACATGTCAAAGATCCCTTTTATGTGGAGAATTTAAAGTGATTGACTTCGTTCGCAACGCTCACTACGTCCATCCTTCCAATCACCACTGTCGTGGAGAATAACGGATTCGAACCGTTGACCCTCTGCTTGCAAAGCAGATGCTCTAGCCAGCTGAGCTAATCCCCCGGGAACATAATACACCAAGCGTACAAGACTGTACCGTCTCGACCTGAACCACAACAACGGAACCCACGCTCCAGAAAGGAGGTGTTCCAGCCGCACCTTCCGGTACGGCTACCTTGTTACGACTTAGCCCCAGTCACCAGTTTTACCCTAGGCCGATCCTTACGGTTACGGACTTCAGGTACCCCCGGCTCCCATGGCTTGACGGGCGGTGTGTACAAGGCCCGGGAACGTATTCACCGCGCCATGGCT
>JAFBIR010000044.1 GCA_021531385.1 Parabacteroides distasonis
GGATCCACGGCTTCGGCACGGGATTTATGCCCGATTATTATCCACGCCGGATCGCTCGACTAGTGAGCTGTTACGCACTCTTTAAATGAATGGCTGCTTCCAAGCCAACATCCTAGCTGTCACTGCGACCCGACCTCGTTAGCTCAACTCAACCCCGATTTCGGGGCCTTGGCCGGTGGTCTGGATTCTTCTCCTCTCGGACGCGGACCTTAGCACCCGCGCCCTCACTCCATCGAACTATATATCGCGCATTCGGAGTTTATCTGGACTTGATAGGCGGTGAAGCCCTCGCATCCAATCAGTCGCTCTACCTCACGATATACTCTCGACAGGCTGCACCTAAATGCATTTCGGGGAGTACGAGCTATCTCCGGGTTTGATTGGCCTTTCACCCCTACCCTCAGCTCATTGGAACACTTTTCAACGTATACCCATTCGGACCTCCAGTTGGTGTTACCCAACCTTCATCCTGGCCAAGGGTAGATCACCCGGTTTCGCGTCTGCCCCCCATGACTAAACGCCCTGTTCGGACTCGCCTTCGCTTCGGCTCCGCTGATAACTCAGCTTAACCTCGCCAGGGAGGGCAACTCGTAGGTTCATTATGCAAAAGGCACGCCGTCACATCTCAACGATGCTCCGACCGCTTGTAGGCAGACGGGTTCAGGGTCTATTTCACTCCTCTGCTCGAGGTGCTTTTCACCTTTCCCTCACGGTACTGGTTCGCTATCGGTCTCCCGGGAGTATTTAGCCTTACGGGATGGGCCCCGCAGATTCACGCAGGATTTCTCGTGCCCCGCGCTACTCAGGATACCACTACGCTTCGGCAACCAT
>JAFBIR010000045.1 GCA_021531385.1 Parabacteroides distasonis
AAGGCTCTTTGAGAGATAGACCTGAGATCCGTCCTGACCAATGGGATTATTGTCATCATATTATTCACGGTAAACGAATTTGCTGCCCGTCATTTCCGGCGTGATCGCAAATTCCTTGAATCCCAACTTGATCAACGGATAGGCCCAGCCCCAGACCACCGCCGCAGTGAGGGCGAAAATGGCCACCCAAAGTGGCCGCTGAAACAGGCTGACCGCCTGCGCTTGCTTTTCTTTCATCGCATGCATCGTGTTTTAAAGACCCTTCGCATGAGCCACAAGGCCAAGCACACCAAACACAAAGGGAGCCTCTAATCGCTGTGACATAACCATTCCATTTGTTCGTTAGCGAGTGCAAAAGTAGGGCTTTCCTCCCTTTTAAACAAGGTTGTTTATAACAGGGGAGTTAAAATTCTCAGTTTTCTCAATTTTCCCATTTTTCTCGCCCTTCTCATTTTTCTCAGTTGAAATGGTCATCACGACTGCAGGAACTACTGAGAAAAGCGGTACATTGGCGAAACGAAAAAACTGATACTGCATATTTATGCACTCTTGTTTGCGATTTTTGCCCTTCGGTGGGAGAACAACAGGAAAAATTGCGAGGAAATGGAGGTTAATAGACTTAAATCATTGATTATATTTCTATTGCGGATTTATCTATTGAGCAAAAGTAGCGCAAAAAACAGCTTTCCGAGCCGATTCCCTGTGGGAAATGGGGCAAAGATGCTCCATAAAAGGAAGCGTTTCACAGGAACGAACATCCGATGCAACACGTTGCAACTGGAGAT